>NZ_CP030099.1:0-1565000 GCF_003288315.1 Roseovarius sp. AK1035
ATGATGCCACGCCAACTCAGCTTTGACCTGCCGGTGCGCGCCGCACTGGGGCGTGAGGTTTTCTTTGTGTCACCCGCGAATGCCGAAGCCGTGGCTATGATCGAAGGCTGGCAAGGTTGGCCCGGACGCAAACTTATTCTTGCCGGACCTTCGGGGGCGGGCAAGACCCATCTGGCGCATGTCTGGGCGGCCCTGTCCGGAGCTCAGATGATCGCCGCCAAGCACATAGCTCAGGCAGATATCCCGAACTTCGCTAGCCGCCCAATTGTGGTTGAGGATGCCGATCAGATAGCAAGGGATCGCCCCTCCGAAGAGGCGCTCTTCCATCTCCACAATCTCGTATTGGCCGAGGGGCATTCGCTGTTGCTGACAGCGAGGCAGCCACCGAACCTATGGCCGCTCGTATTGCCTGATCTGCAAAGCCGCATGCAGGGCACGATGCTTACCCAACTGCGCGCGCCAGATGATACGCTCTTGGCGGCCGTGCTGACCAAGCTCTTTGCCGACCGCCAGATTGCCCCCAGCCCGGACACGATCCCCTATCTCGCGCGGCGAATGGATCGCTCGTTTGACGCAGCGCGCGAGGTGGTCGCGGCGCTCGATGCGGCGGCACTCGCGGAAGGCCGCGCAATCACCCGTGTACTCGCCTCGCAAGTGCTGGACAAATTGGCGCATTAACGCCACGCTACGTCACCGTTCCGTTACATGTCAGCGCCATAAGGCCCCCATGACCCAAGCAGATTTTCTCAAACATCCCACGCCCGAAGCTGTCGAATTGTCCGATCTGGACCTGCACGGACCGGGGCGCTTTTTTAATCGTGAACTCAGTTGGCTAGGGTTCAATTGGCGGGTTCTTGAAGAAGCGCAAAACAGCCGCGTTCCCTTGTTGGAACGGCTGCGGTTTTTGTCGATTTCCGCCACCAATCTTGATGAATTCTATAATGTGCGCGTTGCCGGTCTAAGGGAGTTGGCGCAGGCGGGTAACACAACCCCAGCAGCGGATGGTTTATCGCCAGCAGAGCAGCTTGTGTTGATCAACGAAAACGCCCGCAGGCTGCTCGCATCTCAGCAGCAGACCTACGATACACTCCGCCGCGATTTGGAAGCCGAAAAGATTTCGATCCTCGATCACAGCTCCGTTGAGGAGGGAGATCAGGAGTATCTCGCCGATGTCTTTCTGAACAAGACGTTTCCGGTGCTTTCACCCTTGGCGATTGACCCGGCGCATCCCTTCCCGTTCATCCCCAATCTCGGGTATAGTTTGGCGCTTCAGCTTGAACGCAAGGCAGACAAACGCCCACTTCAAGCACTCTTGCCCATCCCGCAACAGATCGCCCGGTTCGTCCCCCTGCCCGCGCCCGAGGGCACGTATCGGTTTCTGCCCCTAGAAGAGCTGCTCTTGTTGCATCTTCACAGCCTTTTTCCCGGCTATCGCTACAAGAGCCACTGTGCCTTTCGCGTGTTACGCGACAGCGATCTCGAGGTCGAGGAAGAGGCCGAAGACCTTGTGCGCGAATTCGAGGTGGCGTTGAAGCGCCGCCGCCGTGGCGAAGTGGTCCGCATGAAGATTTCGGCCAATGCGCCAGAGGATCTGCGCCGCGTGATCATGCAGGAACTGCATGTCATCCCGGAGGAGGTGGTCGAGGTCGAGGGTATGATCGGTCTGGCTGATCTCAAGGAATTGGTGCTGGATGCCCGCCCCGATCTCTTGTGGCCGCCCTTTACACCGCGCGTGCCCGAACGGGTGCAGGATCACGGCGGCGACATGTTCGCGGCGATCCGGCAAAAAGATATGCTGTTGCACCACCCCTACGAGACCTTTGACATGGTGGTGCGGTTCCTGACGCAGGCGGCGCACGATCCCGATGTTGTCGCGATCAAGCAGACGCTCTATCGCACCTCTCGCAACTCGCCCATTGTCGAGGCGCTCTGCGAGGCGGCGGAGGATGGCAAATCGGTCACCGCGCTTGTCGAACTCAAGGCACGGTTCGACGAAGCGGCGAACATCCGGCAATCCCGGCGGCTGGAACGTGCGGGCGCGCATGTGGTCTATGGGTTTATAGACCTCAAAACCCATGCCAAGATTTCCACCGTCGTGCGCCGCGAGGGCGACAATCTGGTAACCTATACCCATTACGGCACCGGCAATTATCACCCGATCACCGCACGCATTTACACCGATCTTAGCTTTTTCACCTGTGATACCAAACTGGGACGCGACGCGACCAAAGTGTTCAACTACCTCTCGGGCTATGCAGAGCCGGAGGGGCTTGAAAATCTCGCCATCTCGCCGAAATCGCTCAAACCGCGCCTGATGGAACTGATTGATCGCGAAGCAGAACATGCCCGCTCTGGCAAACCGGCTGCGATATGGGCCAAGATGAATTCGCTGATTGAGCCCGATATCATCGACGCGCTCTATGCCGCCTCTGAGGCGGGGGTCAAGATTGACCTCGTGGTGCGTGGCATCTGCGGGTTGCGCCCCGGAATCAAGGGATTGTCCAGCAACATCCGGGTAAAATCTATCATTGGTCGGTTCCTCGAACATTCTCGCATCGTCTGTTTCGGCAATGGCGCGGGACTGCCGTCAAAGAAGGCGCGTGTCTTCATCTCGTCAGCCGACTGGATGGGGCGTAATCTAAATCGCAGGGTGGAAACCCTGGTCGAGATCGAGAACCCGACCGTCAAGGCACAGATCGTCAGTCAGGTCATGGCCGCGAATATGGCGGATGTGGCGCAAAGCTGGGTCATGGCGCCCGATGGAAGCTTTTCTCGTCCGCCAGCGATCGAGGGCACGTTTGCATTTAACTGCCATCGCTTCTTTATGGAAAACCCCTCTCTGTCGGGCCGGGGTTCTGCCGGGGCGTCAGATGTGCCCAAGCTGACGCACACGGATGATTGACCCACGCGCGCCTCTATCGCATAGAGGGGGCGCGAAAGACTGGGACGGACATGGACGGCACCAACGATCCAAAAGAACCCGACGGCGGCCCATTTGGCCGCCCCCTGTTCGATAGCCCAACGGCGCGCGCGCTCAGCCGCGTGGGCGTGGTTGATGTGGGCTCCAACTCCGTGCGCCTTGTGGTCTTTGACGGTGCCGCCCGTAGCCCTGCCTATTTTTACAACGAAAAAATCATGTGCGCCCTTGGCGCAGGCATGTCTGAAAGCGGTCGGCTCAACCCAACGGGGCGCAAGCGCGCCCTAGAGGCGCTCAAGCGGTTCAAGATGCTGGCCGAGGGAATGGACACGGGACCCCTCGTTATTGTCGCCACCGCCGCCGTGCGCGAGGCCAGCGACGGCGCAGAGTTCTGCGCCGATGTCGAGCGGGAAACGGGCCTCAAACTCTGGGTCATCGACGGGCGCGAAGAGGCACGACTATCAGCGCAAGGCGTGCTCTTGGGTTGGCCCGGCTCTTACGGCCTTGTCTGCGACATCGGCGGTTCGTCCATGGAGCTTGCCGAAATCAATGGCGGCACCGTGGGCACTCGGGTGTCGGCACAGCTTGGCCCTCTCAAACTGCGCGACCTCAAGGGCGGCAAGAAAGAACGCCGTGCTTATATTCGCAAGACGCTGACCGCTATGCGCGCTGAGCTGGGCGAGCAAAAGAATCGCCTCTTTCTGGTGGGCGGGTCGTGGCGGGCGATTGCCCGAATTGACATGGTGCGGCGCAAATACCCGCTGCATGTGCTGCATGAATACCGCATGACCCCGGCTGACGTGCGCGCGACGATAAAATACATTGAAAAGCTGGACCTCGAAACGCTCCGGGCGCAATCCGGCGTGTCTATGGCGCGGATCGAGCTAGTGCCGCAGGCGATCGAAGTTCTGGGAGAGTTGGTCAAGACCTTCAAGCCGCGTGACATCGCCGTATCGAGCTATGGTATCCGCGAGGGTCTGCTTTACGAGCAGATGCCGCAGATGCTGCGCGACCGTGACCCCCTGATCGAAGCCTGTCGGTTCGCCGAACAAAAGGATGCGCGCCTGCCCGGTTTTGGCAAGGTGATCTATCATTTCATCCTGCCGCTCTTTAAGTCTGCCAAGCCCGAGCGCCGCCGCCTGATCCGCGCGGCCTGCCTCTTGCATGATGTCAGTTGGCGCGCCCATCCCGATTACCGGGCCGAGGTTTGTTTCGACAATGCCACGCGCGCCAATCTGGGCGGGCTCAAACACTCCGAGAGGGTGTATCTGGGCCTTGCCCTTTTGCACCGCTATTCAAACAAACGCGAAGGCAGCCGTTTTGCCGATTTAGACGGTCTGCTTACCGAAAAGGACCGTCACGAAGCCGAAGTTCTCGGCAAGGCCATGCGCTTTGCCGCGATGCTCTGGCTCAAGCGCAATGCCCAACTTGGGGAATTGCGGTGGTTTCCGCAAAAAAAGGTGCTGGAATTACGCCTATCGGCAGAGGCGGTGCCACTCTTTGGCGAAGTGGCGCAGGCGCGTTTTGCCTCGCTCGCCGCAACACTTTCGGCGCGCATCGTGATCAAAACGCCGAAATAGCGCGATCACAGTTCGATTTCACCCTCTGGCGCGGGCGTATCCTGCAAGTCCTGCGGTGATTTGCGACGCAGAAGTATATCACCATTCGGCAGCACTTCGGGCGCATGAAAGGCGCTGAGGTCGCCGATTTCGCCCATCAGGTCGCGCAATGCAGGCCCCATTCCCTCGACGAACTGACGCAGAGCAGGCTCCATCTCTTGGGCGCGGTCACGAAGCCCCTCAAGTGCTGGTCCCATTTCCCGCTGTATTCCCTCGAAAAAAAGGCGCGCCCCCTCTTCCATCAGGGAACGCCCCTCTTCCTCTGCCGCGTCCTGCGCGGCAACAGGCGATACCGCAAGCGCGGATATCAGACAGGCGGTTCGGATCATGTTTAACGGTCTCATACAGATCATATAATCGCTCCGAGTGTCGAATTTAAGATCACAATTCGAGATCCAGACTGACAGGAAAATGATCCGACGCCATAAGCAGGGCATCGCGCAATTCTTTGTTGTCCCAACAAACCGGATCATCGAACGGATGCCAGATGCGCCAGACCGGCCGGCGCGCCATGAGATCAGGCGAAATCAGGATGTAATCCAGCAATGCCTGCATATACCGACGCTGGTCGCGCAAGTAGAACCTTGCCGAGGTATGGACCACCCCAAACCGCTGCAAAAGCGCGCCGCGCGCATGCGGATCATAGAGCGCGGCGGCTGCGTCTTGCCCTTCGCCCATGATAATCTCGACCGACGAGCGCCCGAAAAGATGCTCGTATTCATCAAGACCCGGACCATCGTTGAGATCCCCCAGCACAATCAGCGAGTCATCCGTTGCAAGATGGGCCTCGATCCTTTGACGCAGCCACACCGCCTGCGCCAATTGCTTGCGGCGATTGGTGATCCCGATGCGGATCGCCTCATCGCGCCCCACGGCACCATGGGGGGCCTTGGATTTGAGATGCGCCCCGATCAGGCGGGTTACCCGACCCGAGATCGTGGTCAATTCCACCTCGAGCGGCGGTTTGGAAAACTCGACCCGATCCGCGCGATCGTCGATGTCTAGGTCAATCCGGAACACCCCGTCAAACCGCGGTGGCATATCCCCGCCCGCTGTCGTCGCACCTTGCGGATCATGCCGCGCAGTCAGCACGTCCGGATCATACAGCAGCGCCAGTTCTTGTTGGGTGTCATTGGCAAAGCCGATCAGCGCCCGCCGCGCCCGAAGCTGCATCAGTTTTGCAAAACTCTCCAACGCCTTGACGGTGCTGCGTCGGCCATTGTCATCCGGCGCCTCAACCACCAGCACCGCATCTGCATCCAGAGCGGTAAACACGATCCCGAGCGCGGCAAGCTGGTCGCGGCGTGTCACATTATAGCGCGCGGACCATTTGCCGTCGTCATGGGGTTGGCCCTGATCGTCAAAGAGCGCGTTGAACCATTCAACGTTATAGGTGGCGATCCGCATGAGTGCGGGCCTCGCTGATCTCTTCCCAAGCGCGGTTTATGTCCACCAAACGCCGCTCTGCAAGACGAACAGCCTCTGGTGGCACCCCGCGCGCCTGCATGCGATCGGGGTGGCTTTCTCGCACCAAATCCCGCCAAGCTTTGCGCACGTCTTCCATCGGCATGTCAGGGGTCACCCCCAGAACAGACCATGGGTCGGGCGTGGCATCTGGCACGAACCGCGTCCGCAGCGTGCGAAAAGACGACGCGGGCAGCGCAAAAATCTCGGCCACGCGCGCGAGGAATTCATCCTCTTTCGCGTGATAGACCCCGTCTGCCATGGCAATGTGAAAGAGCCCCTCCATCAGGTCGCAAAGCGTACCCGGCTGGCCTTCGAACATTCGAGCGATGCGACGGGCATAGTCCTCGAACCCGGCCACATCCTGCCGCGCGAGATTGAAGACGCGGGCGGCGTTTCCCTCATCCGCCTCAGCAATCTGGAACACCTCGCGAAACGCCGTGACCTCGTCGCGCGTCACCTGCCCGTCTGCCTTGGCCATCTTGGCCGAGAGTGCGATCACCGCGATGGTAAAGGCCACGCTGCGTTCTGGTGGCGTGCGAAGACGGTCGAAAACAGCACTCAGGCCCTCGCCATTGGCAAGGGCCGATAGGGCTTCGGAGATGCGGACCCAGATCGACATGGGCGTTACCCTAGACCCATTCACCGGCCCTGTCAGTGCAAACCGTCACAGGGTCTTTTGCAAAAGTACCAAATCCATCCAGCGCCCGAATTTCCGCCCCACTTCGGGCATACGCGCCACCTCTGCAAAACCGATAGCCCGATGAAAGGCGATGGCGCTTACGTTCTCGCCGCTGACCCCTGCGACCAGCACATGCAGCCCTGCTGTGCGCGCCACGTCTTCCAGCCGCGTCATCAGTGCCCGCCCGACACCATGCCCACGTGCCTCGGGTGCCAGAATGACGGTATGCTCGGCGGTATGGGCATAGCCCGGCCCCGACCGGAACGCGCCATAGCTGGCAAAACCCAGCACCGCCCCCGCCTTTTCAACCACCTGAAACGCAGCGCCCCGGCTGGCTATGTCAGCCGCCAATGTCTCGGGTGTCTTTTCCACGGTGGTAAAGGTGACCGAGGTGTCACGAATAAGCGGGTTCCAAAAGGCTAGGATAGGGGCAATGTCGCGCGGCTCTGCCTGTCTGAGGATCATCGCAGCACCCTCACACCATGGGAGGTTTCAATCTCGGCCCGCAGACCAGCGGCGCCCGGCTCGAACACTACGCGCGCATCCCGCACTTGCGCTCCTATCATGTCACGCAATGCCGCCGCCTCTGGATGTGAAACGACCAACCGTCGCAACCGCGCACCCGAGGGCGCAAGCCGGGTCGCCGGATGTGCAGCGCCCTGCCACTCGATCAACGCCGGAAAGAGATTGTCCATCGGGAGCACGCCAGTATCCGGCACTGCCATGCGCCACCGCAGATCACCCCGCGCCAGATCCACGGCCTGTCCCGCCCCGGGATATTGGATCAGCGCCGCCTCCAGATCCTCGACCGCGCAAATCCAGTTGTGAAGCCGCGGCGCGCCGCTGAAACGATCCAGATCGAACCAACGCGGATATGCTGGCGCAGGGGCGTCCGGGTCAATCGCGATCACTTCAAGGTAGAGACCCTCTTCCAATCCCAACAAGAGGTTATGCGTGCCGAAATGCGCATGCTGGCCACCGGGCTGCAAGCGCAGCCCAATCGCCGCCTCGACATGCGCGCGCCCCGCCTCAAGGCTCTCTGCTGCGACCGCCAGATGATCGAGCTGGATCATGCCCCTACCCCAAGCAGCGCCCGCACCTGCGCCATGAAATCCTCGCCGCGTTTTTCGAAATTGTCATATTGATCAAAGCTCGCCGCAGCCGGTGCCAAGAGCACCACATCCCCCGGCTCTGCATCGCGGACAGCGCGGGCGACCGCCTCGGACATCGTGGTGCATACCTCGGTATCGACAGCCCCCAACCCAATGGCGAACTGCGCCGCCTCGCGTCCGATCACATAGGCCCGGCGCACATGCGCAAGGCCGGGGGCCAGTCCGCCCAATCCGCCGTCTTTCTCCAGCCCGCCACAGATCCAACGGATATTGTCAAACGCCAAGAGCGCCTTGAGCGCGCTGTCGACGTTGGTGGCCTTGCTGTCATTCACAAAGATGACGCCATCTTTTTCCGCAACCCGCTGGCTACGATGCGGCAGACCGGCATAGCTGTGGAATCCCGCCTCGATCACGCGGGGGGCCAGACCCAAGGTTCGACAGGCCGCATAGGCGGCGCAGGCATTCTGATGATTGTGCGATCCGGGCAGGCCCTTGACCTCACGCAGGTCGATCGACCCCACCTGACGCCCATGACGATATTCGCTGAGGAACCCCTTGCGCGCAAACACCGACCATCCAAAACCGCTCAGCTTGCGATCCACCGAAATACGGATAACGCGGTCATCATTCGGCCCCTCGGCCATCTGCCCCGCCAGATAGCGCCCCTCGGCCTCATCGACGCCGATCACCGCCCGGTCCGGCCCTCCTTCGGCAAAGAGCCTGCGTTTGGCGGCAAAATAGCCCCCCAATCCGCCATGACGATCAAGATGGTCGGGCGAAAGATTGGTGAATACTGCCACATCTGGCGTCAGCGCCCGCGCCAGATCAGTCTGATAGCTGCTCAGTTCGAGCACCACAACGCCGCTGTCTTCGGGCGGATCAATGTCCAGCACCCCGCGCCCGATATTGCCCGCCAGTTGCGCCGCCCGTCCCGCCTCGGTCAACACATGGTGAATGAGTGCCGAAGTGGTGGATTTGCCGTTGCTTCCTGTGACGGCGATCACCTTGGGCGTCACGTCAAAGCCATCCCAATCGTCCGTGGCCAACGAGCGAAAAAAGAGCCCGATATCATTGTCTACCGGAACGCCCGCCTCTTGTGCTGCGGCAATGACACGGTTGGGAACGGGATAGAGATGCGGAATGCCGGGACTGACGATCAGCGCCGCCACCCCGTCAAACGCACCGGCACGCGCCAGATCGACGATGGCAAACCCCTCGGCAGCGGCGGTGTCGCGCGCGGTTTCGCTATCGTCCCAGGCCAGCACCTCGGCATGGCCTGCGCGCAGCGCACGGGCCGCCGATAGGCCGGAACGTCCAAGCCCTAGCACCGCAACCTTGGCACCCGCATATCCTCTGACCGGAACCATCCTGCTCTCCCTTGGGGCCTTTGCCCCACCGTCGCCTCTGGGCGCATATTTGCGCCGGGACCGGGGCAAGATGCAAGCGTTGGCCAGCAAACAAAGAACCCGCGTCAAGCGTCGAGTTCGGCATCCCAATAGAGGTAATCGAGCCAACTGTCGTGCAAGTGGTTCGGGGGGAACTTGCGCCCTTGATTGCGCAACTGCTCTGCCCCCGGCATACGCGGCGGTTTGCGCAGGCTTAGGCCCGATTGGCGCAGGCTTTTGGAGCCTTTGCGCAGGTTGCACGGGCTACAGGCCGCCACAACGTTTTCCCAGCTTGTAACCCCGCCGGACGCGCGTGGCACGACGTGGTCAAAGGTCAAATCGCCCTTGGAGCCGCAATATTGGCACATGAAGTCATCGCGCAGAAATAAATTAAAGCGCGTGAAGGCCACGCGCTTTTGAGGTTTTACGTAGTCTTTCAGCACAATAACCGACGGTATGCGGATCACAGTGCTTGGGCTTCGGACCCAGTGATCGTATTCGGCCACGATATCCACCCGGTCGGACCACGCGGCCTTGACCGCTTCTTGCCAAGTCCAGAGCGACAGCGGGTAATAAGAGAGCGGGCGATAATCCGCATTCAGCACGAGTGCTGGGAAATGCCGCAAGGATGCAGGCTCTCTTACAAATTCGGTCCTGAAATCGCCGTCCATCTGACTGACTGTCCTCTCACCCCGGTCGTTGGGGGCGCAGGTGCCAGAGCGGGCACCTGACCCCGTCCTCACTTCACTATATATCGTCATTGCACCCTGACAAGTGCGATATGTAGCGCTTCATGACGGGATGTCTAATGGGACAAAGTAACTGTCCGATGACAGGTCGCTCAGGCCGCCTCTTCTGCATCCTCACTGGCCTGCCGTTGCCAGAGCGCGGCGTAGCGCCCCTGCCGTGCCAAGAGGTCTGAATGCGTCCCCTCCTCGACAACAACCCCCTGATCTAGAACGACAATTCTATCCGCATTGGCGACGGTGGACAGGCGGTGCGCAATCATGATCACGGTGCGCCCTTCGGCCGCACGCGCCAAAGCCCCTTGGATCTCCCGCTCAGTCTGAGTGTCGAGCGCGCTTGTCGCCTCGTCCAGCAGCAGGATTGGTGGATTTTTAAGCAAAGTGCGCGCGATTCCCACGCGCTGCTTTTCACCGCCCGAGAGTTTGAGGCCGCGTTCCCCCACTTGCGTCGCGTAACCCTCGGGCAAACTTGCGATAAAATCGTGGATCTGGGCCGCACGCGCGGCCTCTTCGATCTCGGCTTGTGTGGCCCCGGCGCGCCCATATCCGATGTTGTAGCCAACGGTGTCGTTAAAGAGCACCGTGTCCTGCGGCACCACACCGATAGCGGCATGAAGGCTTTCTTGCGTGACATCGCACACGTCCTGGCCATCAATCAGAACACGCCCCGCCTGCACATCGTAAAAGCGGAAAAGAAGACGCCCGATGGTTGACTTGCCCGATCCAGAGGGCCCAACCACCGCAACCGTCTGCCCCGCCGGAACATCAAGCGTAACGCCCTTTAGGATCGGTCGATTGGTGTCATATCCAAAATCTACCGCCTCTAATCGAACGGCGGCACCTGTTACTTTTAGAACATCTGCACCAAACTTATCCTCAACATCCCCTTGTTGCTCTAACAAATCGAACATTTCAGACATATCGACCAGAGCTTGCCGGATCTCTCGATAGACGGTGCCCAGAAAGTTGAGCGGCATGGTGATCTGGATCATATAGGCGTTGACCATGACAAAGTCGCCGACGGTCATAGAGCCCGATTGAACCCCCACCGCTGCCATGACCATCACGATGACCAACCCGCCCGTAATGATCAGGGATTGCCCAAAGTTGAGAAAGGCCAATGAGTAAGAGGTCTGAAGCGCAGCTTTCTCATAGCCAGCCATGGCCGCATCGTAGCGGTTGGCCTCGCGGCGTTCTGCACCGAAATATTTGACGGTCTCAAAGTTCAGCAGGCTATCAATCGCCTTTTGGTTGGCGTCGGTATCCTGATCGTTCATTTCTTTGCGCAGGCGGACGCGCCATTCCGTGACCTTGAAGGTGAAGGCGACATAAGTGCCGATCACGGCGACGACCACAACCAGATACCAGATATCGAAAATGACCGCGAGAACGATCCCGATAAGTGCCAGTTCCAGCACCAGAGGACCGATGGAAAAGAGCAGGAACCGCAGCAGGAACTCGACCCCTTTCACCCCACGTTCGATAATCCGGCTGAGGCCACCCGTCTTGCGCGTGATGTGGTAACGCATTGACATTGCGTGGATATGTTGGAATGTCTTGAGGGCAAGCGCGCGGAGGGCGCGCTGTGCGACGCGGGCAAAGATCACATCGCGCAGTTGCTGAAAGCTTACCGTCATGAGGCGCGCCATGCCATATGCGACGGTCAGGCCAACCGCCCCCGCCCCCAACATCCAGGCAGCGGATTGTCCCTCTCCGGCCAGCATGTCGACTGCGGCTTTATAGAAAAACGGGGTTCCGACACCGATCAATTTGGCCACCACCAAAGCCATCAGCGCGAACACCACACGGCGTTTGACCCAAGGCTGATCGGCAGGCCAGAGATAGGGCGCGACACGGCGAATGGTGCGCCAGCCCTTTGCAGGAGCGTCTGATGTCGTAATTCTGGCGTGGCGCATAGGCTGGCCTTTTCAATCCCTTATGGAGAGATAGCCCTGAGGCGGGGAGATTGCCAGAAAGGATTATTGTGGCAAGGCAAAGACTTGGCCGGGGTAGATGAGGTTCGGATCGCGGATGCGGTCGCGATTGGCCTCAAACACGCGGACATAGAGCAGACCTTCGCCATAGGCCTCGCGGGAGATTGCCCAGAGGGTTGAGCCGGGCTGAACGGTGATCGCACGGATTGGTGTGCTCTCTGCGGTTTGGGCGGCGGTCAGCACAGCCTGATCCTCGCGCTTGAAGGGGGTTTCCACCCGCGACGTCACCGCACCTGTGGTGTCAACCTCGTCGACGCGCAGGGTGTAGACGCCGGTATCAACCTCGGGCAAGGCAGTTGCCCAATCCCCTGCGGAGGATATTGGAGAGGTCACAACCGGATCATTGTCAATATAAATCCGAACGAATCCAGTACCTTGCGCCCGGCCTGAGAGTTCGACATCGCCATCGGGGGAATAGGTGATCGCGTCGAGCGCGACATTTGACATGACATCGGGCGGCGTTTCCGCAGCGGGGGTTTGCAACACGCGCACACCGGTTTCATCGGTGAGAAGCACGGTTTGACTGGGTTGTGGAGCGTCTTGTGACTCGGCCAGCGGGGGCGAAGAATTCTCTTCGGTTGCAACGGCTTGCACCTCGGAGCTTACAGAAGGGGCCGCAACGGGCACCGAAGCCTCGACGCGGTCAACGGGAGTGGGCGCGATGATGATTTCATCTTGCGACGCAAGCTCTTGCCCCGATGGTTCCGAGCGCGTCCGCAGGGAGAGAACACGCGGTGCGGTGCTGGCGGGCAGATCGAGGAACTGCACGAATTTCCCTGCATTATCAGAGAGAACCGAGCCGATCATGACGTTGTCCAAAAGGATCGAAACCTGTGATCCCGGCTCTGCCTGACCGGCGATGATCATCTGGCCGCCGGGTTCCAACCGGAAGGTGTCGATGGTCGGTGCTTCGGGCATGAGCGGGGTCGGGGCAGGATCAGGCAGCGCGGGGGCTGGGGCCTCGACCGTTTCCACCACGGGAGGTGTTTCTGGGGCGGGCGCGGGCTGAGCGCGGAACCAAAGCGCCGCAATAACTGCGCCGACCACGGCCAATCCGCCGAGCCCCATAACCGATCCAGTGCCTAAGCCACCGAATTTGCTCATATTTTTAAAAATCCCCCTCTCGCGGTGCTTTGGCCGGTTGTCCGAGAATAGCAACAAGGCTATCACGGGTCAAAACAACCCTGCATGTGCCCGGAGTGATTTCATGGCCGCGCGTTCTGTCTGTGTCTTTTGCGGCGCACGTCCCGGCCACGACCCTATATATATGCAAGAAGCAAATGCCGTGGGCCAGATGTTGGCCGCAGAGGGCTGGCGGCTTGTCTATGGCGCGGGGGATGTCGGTTTGATGGGGGCCACGGCGCGCGCGGTTCAGGCCGCAGGCGGTGAAACCTTTGGCGTCATTCCGGCGCATCTGGTGTCTTGGGAGGTCGGCAAGCGCGATCTCACCCAGTATATTGTGGTCGAGACCATGCATGAACGCAAGAAGGTGATGTTCATGAATTCTGACGCAATCGTGGTTCTGCCCGGTGGCGCGGGATCGCTGGATGAGTTTTTCGAGGTGCTGACATGGCGTCAGCTTGGATTGCATCAAAAGCCGATTTTCATCTTAAACACAAATGGATACTGGACACCCTTGATGCAGATACTGGATCATGTGGTGGCGCAGGGTTTCGCCGGTGAGAATGTGAAATCCTTTGTCCAGAGCCTTGAAACACCTCAGGATTTAAGGATCGCCCTGCGCGCCGCCCTGTCCTGACGGAGGCTGGCGGTGGTGTAAATCGCCAAAGCAGACCAGATCATGCCAAAGGCAATGGCATGCCAGAAGCTGAAGGCTTCGCGAAATAATAGTGTTGCAACAAGGAATTGCAGGCTGGGGTTCATGTATTGAACCAGCCCGACGGTGGCCAATGTGATGCGTTTGGTGGCATAGCTGAACATGATGAGCGGCGAGGCTGTGAGAATGCCGGAGAAGGCCAAGAGCAGGCTGTCGTGCCAATTGGTGCCGAAGGCCCCGTGCCCGTCAGAGTGGAACCACCACAGAACGCCCAAGGCAATGGGGGACAACAACAGCACCTCGGCGGTGACCGAGACCACGGGGCCGACGGAAAGCCCTTTTTTAACAAGGCCATAGAAACCAAAGCTGGTTGCCAGTATCAGCGCGATCCAAGGCGGGACGCCAAGACCGATGGTCAGGGTAATGACCGCCGTCGCGGCGAGGGCCACGGCAAAAAGCTGAGCCTTTCCAAGGCGTTCGCGAAAGGCGATGGCCCCCAAGAGCACGGCGACGAGTGGGAAAATATAATACCCCAAAGAGGCTTCGACCGCTTTGCCGATCTGAATGGAGGTGATGAAAACGAACCAATTGGTCGAGATCATCAGCGCGGCAAAGCCAATCAAAAGCACCGATTTTCGCGCGCCAAGGGTTTGACGCAAAACGGAAATTCGCCCCTGAACCAAGAGCACGAGAGCAAAGAAGATGAAGGACCAGAGGGTGCGATGGGCGAGAATTTCAATCGGGGGGATATGATCGAGCAGCTTGTAATAGATGCCCGAGAGGCCCCAGACACTGCAGGTGGCGACCATCGCCAGAATACCCTTGGTCGCCTCTCGCATGTGATGTCCGTCCTTCAGATCCTTTGCCCGAGTGCTGCCGCATGTGGCGGGTGGGGGCAAGGGCAAACCTCAAGCTCTGTAAGGTTTGTAAGGTGATTTTGTAAGGTCTGGCGGCAGAGTCCGGTTTGCGCGGCCCTGCGCCTTAGAGAACGTTGGGTCTGATCGGAGTCACATCGCCTCGGGGCCTCCACCCCGCCTCGGCGAGGTCCCGGGTCAAGCCCGGGACGAGTGTGTTCTAGATTGAGCGCACCGCCCCCTAACTTCAGTGGGATGTTTAAAAGCGGTTAACACCACGGGCGGGAGCCGCGCGGCACCTTCGGTGCCAGTCGCGCGGGAACGGATGCGTAGCGGTGTTTCAGGACCTTCAAAAGCAAAAGCCCCCCACGACGGAGTGGGGGGCTTTGGCGTAAGACTGAAGGTAGATCACATCCGCGAAGCGACGTTTTCCCAGTTGACCAGATTGTCGAGGAAGTTGGTCAGATAGGCCGGGCGCTTGTTGCGGAAGTCGATGTAGTAGGAATGTTCCCACACGTCGCAGCCCAGAAGCGCTGTCTGGCCGAAGCAGAGCGGGTTGACGCCATTCTCGGTCTTGGTGACCTTGAGTGCGCCATCCGCGTCTTTGACGAGCCAGCACCAGCCCGAGCCGAACTGACCGGCACCGGCGGCAGAAAACGCCTCTTTGAATTTGTCGACCGAACCGAAGCTCTCGGTCAGGGCCTTTTCCAATTCGCCGGGCATGCCGGTTTTGGTCGGGCTCATCATTTCCCAGAACTGGTTGTGATTCCAGAGCTGGCTGATGTTGTTGAAGATGCCCGACTGCGCCACGGCGGATTTGTCATAGGTGCCGATGATGATGTCCTCGAGCGACTTGCCATCCCATTCGGTGCCCGCGATCAGCTTGTTGCCGTTGTCGACATAAGCCTTGTGGTGCAGGTCGTGGTGATATTCGAGGGTTTCAGCAGACATGCCATGACCGGCCAGCGCGTCATGGGCATAGGGAAGGTCGGGAAGTTCAAAAGCCATTTGGGCCCCCTGTTTGTTGAGGTTCTCGTTCCGATGCCCCTACATGGTGGGGCGACCCGGCAAAGGTCAACCCCGTATATCGGAGTTTTTCAGTCAGGAAGGCTTGGTCAGGCGTAAAGCCCGACCTCACCGCCCGGTTGGGCCGAGACCTTGAGAAGTTCAAAGGCGTAGTCTGCGACCGAACGGAAGCAGATCAGGTGGAATGTTCCGGTTTCATCCAGCCAGAAGGCGGCCGGCACTTGTGCCATGCGGGTGCGGCGGAACATGCCGGGGGTGAACGCCTCGGGCGAGAGATCGACCGGGCAGAGCTTGGCCAGAACCTCGCGCGCGCCGCTGCCGGAGATGCGCAGGAAGGTGCGGGCGTCCGAAACGTTAACGGCAAGGAAATGCTGGCCCTTGAGCGCGGCTTCGATACCGGCGATTCGCGTGTTCACCTCTGCATAGGGGCACAGAAGCAGAAGTTCGTCGGGTGACATCCAGAGGGCGGCAGTGCCCTTGCCCATCAGCGCCTGACGCTGGGCGGGAACATCGAGGTCGGTGGCGGATTTGACCGCAGCCTTGATCCCGGCGCTGGCAAGATCGCCGCGCAGGGTGATCATGCCGGTCAGGCCCTGATCCGCGATGGTGGCGAGGCCCTGATAGTTGGCCCCGTTGAGGGCGGTCACGGCGTTAGACATTCTGTTTCTCCCCGTCCTTATCGAAGAAAATCGGATCGACGATCTTGGCCTTGATGATGCCGCCGTCCACCTTTGGGAAATCGAGCACATCGCCCATGCGGTCGGGGCCGTTATGCACCAGACCCATGGCTATGCCGCGCCCGAGGGTGGGGGAGAAATAGGTCGAGGTGACGCGGCCTTGGGTCATGCGCTGACCATTGGCGTTGTGACCGGGGGCGGTGGCATAGGCCCCATCGGGCAGAACAGAGCCGTCGAGCGTTTCCAGACCCACCAATTTCCAGCGGTTGGGATCGGCCATATGCGAGCGTTCCTGCGCGCGTTTGCCGAGGTAGTCGTCTTTTTTCTTGGAAATGGCCCAGCCCATGCCCAGGTCTTGCGGGATCACCGTGCCGTCGGTTTCATCGCCGATCATGATGAAACCCTTTTCGGCGCGCATGACGTGCAGGCCTTCGGTGCCATAGGTCGTTACGCTATGCTCTGCCCCGGCCTCTAAGAGTGCATCCCAGAGGGCGCGGCCGTGGCTGGCGGGAACGGCCAATTCGTAGCTGAGTTCCCCCGAGAAGGAGATGCGATAGGCGCGCACCGGCATGCCCGCGAGCGTAAGATCGGCCCAGCCCATGAACGGCAGCGCGTCATTGCTGAGGTCATCGGTGGTGAGTTTCGCCAGCGTTTCGCGGCCCTTGGGGCCGACGACGGCGATTTGCGCATATTGCTCGGTGACGTTGGCGGTGTAGACCTTCCAATCCCACCATTCGCATTGCAGCCAATCCTCCATATGCCCGTGGATCGATTCCGCGCCGCCGGTGGTGGTGTGGCAGAGGAAGGTGTCTTCGTCGATGCGGGCAACCACACCGTCATCCATCAGGAAGCCGTTTTCATTGCACATGAGGCCGTAGCGGCATTTGCCGGGCTTCAGGCTGCTCATGACATTGGTGTAGAGCATGTCGAGGAAGCGGCCTGCGTCCGGCCCTTTGACGATGATTTTGCCCAAGGTGGAGGCATCAAGCAGGCCAAGGCGCGCACGGGTCTGGTTGATCTCGCGGTTGACGGCGTCGCGGTGGGTTTCCTCGCCCTTGGGGAAGCAATAGGGGCGTCGCCACTGGCCGACGGGTTCGAAATGCGCACCATTGGCCTCGTGCCAGCCATGGATCGGGGTTTTGCGGATCGGCTGGAACACGGCGTCGCGCGCCGCCCCTGCGATGGCCGACAGGGAAATCGGCGTATAGGGCGGGCGGAAGGTGGTGGTGCCGGTCTGCGGGATGGGCTGGCCAAGGGCATCCGAGAGGATCGCCAAGCCGTTGATATTGCTGAGCTTACCCTGATCGGTGGCCATGCCGAGCGTCGTGTAACGCTTGGCATGCTCGACGGATTCGTAGCCTTCGCGGGCGGCCAACTGGACGTCGGACACTTTCACATCGTTCTGGTAATCGAGCCAGGATTTCATCCGCAGCTTGATATTGGCGCCTTGGGGCATGAGCCAGACCGCCTCGAGTGCCGCCTCATCTGTGGCGGTGGCGGTGGGGGCCTTGGTGGATTTGGGCTTGTGGCCCATGGCCGCCGCTGCCGTCTTGCCTGCGGTGTCGGCGTCGGTGAGCGTGGCCGCGAGATCAAGGTTGCCGTTGGCCGAGCCTGCGACGACCACAAACGCCTCTCCTTTCGCGCCGCGCGGGGGATTGGCGGGGTCGGGGCGGAAATGCGCCTGCGCGCTATCCCAGAGGAGTTTGCCGCCGCAATGGGACCAGAGATGGACCACCGGCGACCAGCCACCGGACATGGCGACCGCGTCGCATTTGATCTCTTCCAGCACAGCGCCTTCGCCGGCTTGGGCGCAAATGGCGACGCCGGTCACGCGCTTGCCGCCTTTGACCTTGGCGATGCCCTTGCCGTTTTCGACCCGGATGCCAAGCGCGCGGGCCTCTGCCGCAAGCGCGCCGCCGCCCGATTGGCGGGCATCAAGGATGGCGGGGATTTCGAGGCCGAATTTCTTGAGCGTGATCGCGGTGCGGTAGGCGTCATCGTTATTGGTGACAACCACGGTGCGGTCGCCGATGGAGACACCGTAATTCACCGCATAATCGCGGATGGCAGAGGCGAGCATCACGCCGGGGATGTCATTGCCTGCAAAGCTGAGCGGGCGTTCAATCGCGCCAGTGGCGGTGATGATTTGGCCTGCGCGGATACGCCAGAGGCGGTGGCGGGGGGTATCGGTGCTGGGCGCGTGGTCATTCACGCGCTCGTAGCCCAAGAGATAGCCGTGGTCATAGACCCCTGCCCCCATGCAGCGCAGGCGCAGGGTGACATTGGGCATGTCGCGCAGTTTGGCGAGTGTGGCGGTGATCCAGTCCTCGGCAGATTGGCCGTCAATCTCGCCGCCATCGACAGGCGCGCGGCCGCCCCAATGGGCGGTTTGTTCCATCAGCAGGACCTTGGCCCCGGCCTCGGCTGCGGCAACTGCCGCTTGCAGACCGGCCACGCCGCCGCCGATCACGGCCACGTCGCAGAAGTGATAGAAATGCTCATACCGGTCAGGATCGCCGGGGTTGGTGGCCTTACCCAAGCCTGCCGATTGGCGGATGAACGGCTCGTAGACATGTTTCCAGAAGGGGCGCGGGTGGATGAACATCTTGTAGTAAAAGCCCGCAGGCAGGAAGCGCGCGAGATGGGTGTTGACCGCGCCGATGTCATACTCAAGGCTGGGCCAGTGGTTCTGGCTGGTGCAGGTCAGACCGTCGAACAATTCGGTGGTGGTGACGCGCTGGTTGGGCTCCATGCGCGCGCCCTCGCCCAGATGGACGAGCGCGTTGGGTTCTTCGGCCCCGCTTGCCACGATGCCACGCGGGCGGTGGTATTTGAACGAACGCCCGACCAGCATCTGATCATTGGCCAGAAGCGCCGAGGCGAGTGTATCGCCGGCATGGCCCTTGAGGCGTTTGCCGTTGAAGGTGAAGTGAAGGGCGCGGCCCTTGTCGAGGAGGCGGCCACCCTTGGCCAGACGCGTGCTCATGTCTTAAACCCTCGTGCCCGGTGCGGGCGTGGTGTTGTGAGTATGTTTCGAACGGTGAAGGCTCATGCGAATTCGCGCCATGTCCAGCCGGGGCGTTTGGCGGTGATCGCATCGCGGATATGCTGGGGCGGCTCGTGGGTCTGGGCGGGATAGCTGCCGTAGACCTCGAGCGTCACGGTATCACGGGCCATGATGAACCACTTGCCGCAGCCATTGTTATGCCGCCAGCGTTCGAAATGCGCGCCTTTGGGGTTTTCCTTGGCGAACATATAGGTGTGGAACTCATCGTCCGCCGAGCCGGGCCCAAAGCGCTTGAGATGCGCCTCGCCGCCTTGGTGGAATTCGGTCTCTTCGCCCGTTACGCCGCAGCAGGGGCAGGTGAGGATCAGCATGGTTTTGCTCCGTGGGTTTGAGACTTAAGCTGGAGACTAAGGCTGGAGAAATTCCTCCACATCTTCTGTGAGCTGATCGAAATCGAATCACCCAGGTGAAACCACATACTGTGTAATTTCGATCTATTAACTACAGCATGTTGATTTGAGAAATTATAATCTTTGGGATCCGATAGGTTATCCCGCCGATCATCAACACATTTAAACAACTTGCTACGGTTGGTAAAAATGCCCATCATCAGTGTCGGGAGGCCTAGCAAATAGCCATGAGGAACCCGGCAAAATGCTGAACGACTACAGACGGCACCAAATGGTGTTTGACTTTTTTGCGGGAACTGGAAGCCTCCGGCAAAAGCGCGAACGAATTCGAACGAATTACTTAGAAACTTTCTCCGGCTGGCGCACTCTAGAAGAGTGGGCCAAATCACACCATGACCTCGAACTTCGCGAACTAGCCAACCGCGCCTTTGATCATCAAGACGTCGAGGCACAAACTCAATTGAAGCTAGAGTACGATTGGTTCCTGCGGAATATGGAGTAAGAGCGTGAAGCATTTTAATGCGCCACCCCTGCCGCAACGCTCTCATCAATGAACCGGCCCTGATAGAAGCGGTCGAGGCCGAATTCGTCGCAAAGGGGCGAGTGACCCTTGGCCATCAGTTCGGCAAAGCCCCAGCCGGAGCCGGGGATGGCCTTGAAGCCGCCGGTGCCCCAGCCGCAGTTGATGAAGATGCCATCGACCGGGGTTTTGCTGAGGATCGGCGAGCGGTCGCCGGTGACGTCGACGATGCCGCCCCATTGGCGCAGCATCTTGAGGCGGGCGACCATCGGGAAGGTCTCGATGAGCGCGCGCACGGTTTCCTCGATATGGTGGAACGAGCCGCGCTGCGTGTAGTTGTTATAGCCGTCGGTGCCGCCGCCAATAACCATTTCGCCCTTGTCGGATTGCGACATATAGCCATGCACGGTGTTGGCCATGACGACGCAATCCATGCAGGGTTTGATCGGTTCCGACACCAGCGCCTGAAGGGCGACGGATTCGATGGGGAGGCGGAAGCCCGCCATATCGGCGAGGTGGCCGGAGTGGCCCGCGACGACGATGCCAAGTTTATCGCAGCCGATGTCGCCACGATTGGTGGTCACACCCGTCACGCGGCCATTCTCGCGCGAGATGCCGGTGACTTCGCATTTTTGCAGGATATGCATGCCCATGGCGGAACAGGCGCGGGCATAGCCCCATGCCACCGCATCGTGGCGTGCCGTGCCGCCGCGCGCCTGATAGAGGCCGCCGAGCACCGGATAGCGCGGCCCGTCGAGATTGATGATCGGGACAATCTCTTTGACGCGGGCTGCTGAGATGAATTCGGTCGAGACGCCCTGCAGGGCGTTGGCATGGGCCGTGCGCAGGTAGCCGCGCACCTCGTGTTCGGTCTGGGCCAGCATGATCAGGCCACGGGGGCTGAACATGATGTTGTAGTTGAAGTCCTGCGAGAGGGTCTCATACAGGCTGCGCGATTTTTCGTAGATCGCGGCAGAGGGGTCTTGCAGGTAATTCGAGCGGATGATGGTGGTGTTGCGGCCCGTGTTGCCGCCCCCAAGCCAGCCCTTTTCCAGCACCGCGACGTTGGTGATGCCGAAATTCTTGCCCAGGTAATAGGCGGTGGCGAGGCCGTGACCCCCGGCGCCGACGATGATGACATCGTATTTCTTTTTCGGCTCGGGCGAGGCCCAAGCGCGCTCCCATCCCATGTGGTAGCGGAGGGCCTCTCGGGCGACGGCAAAGGCGGAATAGTGTTTCATGCGCGCTCTCTGGAGTTGGCGGGATTCGGGCTTGGATGCGACTGGCACCGTAATGCGTCAGCTGGCCGGTTGAAAGGATACTCCGGGCGGCGGAAACGGTATCAATAGCGACATTGCGACATCGGGGCGCGGGCTGGGCGCGCGGATGCGACGGCTTGGCCCTTTTTTCCGGGCGCATGGGCGGTTACATGAGAGCAACATAGAAGGAAAAGACATGGGTTTCTGGATCACCGTTGCGGGTTTGGCGATTGGCGTGAGTGCCGTTCTGGGCCTTGTGCTGCTGCGCGGGCGGGTCGGCGAAGCGCCGCCTGCCGCCTATGATTTGCAGGTCTACCGCGATCAGTTGAAAGAGATCGAGCGCGACACCGCGCGCGGCGTGATCGCGGCAGAGGATGCCGAGCGGTTGCGGGCCGAGATTTCGCGCAAGGTGCTGGCGGCGGATGCGCAATTGCGTCAGGGCGGCGAAAGCGGGGGGCAGCCGCGCGGCGCGGGCGTGATCATGGCCGGGGTGATCGTGGCGGTGATCGCGGGCGGCGGTGTTCTGATCTATGACAGGATCGGCGCGCCGGGCTATCAGGATTTGCCGATGGCGGCGCGGATTGCGGCCTCGGATGCGGCGCGGGCGGCGCGGCTGGATCAGGCGGCGGCAGAGGAGCGATTTGGCCCCGGCGAGACCGGGGTGCCCGAGGGCACGAACGAGGATTACATCAGGCTGATCGAGCAGTTGCGCAAGACCGTGGCCGAGCGGCCCGAGGATCAGCAAGGGTTGCGGTTCTTGGTGCGCAGCGAGGCGGCGCTGGGCAATCTGGTGGCGGCGCGGCAGGCGCAAGCGCAGTTGATTGCGGTCAAGGGCGAGGCGGCGAGTGCGGCGGATTATGCCATGCTGGCGGATCTGATGATCAATGCCAGCGGCGGCTATGTGTCGTCGGAGGCGGAGACAGCGTTGCGCGCGGCCTTGGAGCGGGATGGGCGAGAGCCGTCATCGCGGTTTTACCTTGGGCTCTACATGATGCAGGTGGATCGGCCCGATGCGGCGTTCCGCCTGTGGGAGGCGCTGCTGAACGAGAGCACGCCAGAGGCCCCTTGGGTGCCCACCATCCGGGCGCAGATCGAGGAATTGGCGGGGCGCGCCGGGGTGCGGTATACGCTGCCACCCGAGCAGGACGCGCCCAATGCGCCGGGGCCATCGGCGGCGGACATTGCCGCAGCTCAAGACATGGACCCTGAAGCGCAGCAAGAGATGATCCGCGGCATGGTGGCGGGCCTTGCGCAGCGGCTGGCCACCGAGGGCGGCACCGAGCAGGATTGGGCGCGGCTGATCAATGCCTATGGCGTGTTGGGGGAACAAGATAAGGCGCAAGAGGTCTGGACCGAGGCGCAGGCGGTCTTTGCCGCAGAGCCGGAGCGTTTGGCTGTTGTGCGCGCTGCTGCGGCAAGCGCGGGCGTCGCGGAATGATCCTTGAGGAGATCGCCGCGTTTGCCGCAGCCCTGCCGCAGGGTCGGGCGATCATGGGCCTTGATCTGGGAACCAAGACGATTGGCGTGGCGCTGTCGGACCGGCTCTGGTCGGTGGCAAGCCCGCATGAGACCGTGAAGCGGGTGAAGTTTACCGACGATGCCGCGCGTCTGTTGCAGATCGTGGCGGGGCGCGAGGTGGGCGGGATCATTCTTGGCCTGCCGCGCAATATGGACGGCAGCGAGGGGCCGCGCGCGCAATCCACCCGCGCGTTTGCCCGCAATCTGTCGCGCCTGACAGAGGTGCCGATTGGCTATTGGGATGAGCGGTTGTCGACTGTTGCCGCGGAAAGGGCGCTTTTGGAGGCGGATGCGACACGAAAGCGTCGTATGCAGGTTATCGACAACATCGCGGCGGCCTATATCCTGCAAGGGGTGTTGGACCGGATGGGGCATATGAGGGCAGAGCATGACAGATGAAAGCCCATGGGCACGCAATGAAGTCGAGAGCCCTTGCGTGAAAATCTGTGTGGTGCATCCGCAGGCGCGGATTTGCACGGGATGCCTTCGCTCGATCGACGAGATCACCCGCTGGACCAAAATGGCCCCGGACGAGCGGCGCGCGATCATGGAGGCGCTGCCTGACCGGGCCACCTTGCTGCGCAAGCGCCGCGGTGGGCGCGCGGCACGGGTTGGAGAGGTTTAAACCTCGCCAGCCATGCCGCCCGCGCAGAGCGGGTTTGCATACTGTGGTATGGAAAAATGCTGCGCCGCAACATAGATTATGTTGCAGACGCGGCATTCTCAGGAGAGCACAGTTATGGCCTATTCGTCCCACAGTAATGTTCCGGCACCGGGGTTTGGGAATGTCGGGCGCTTTGTATTGGCGCCGCTGCGCCTGATCGACGGTTTTTTCAAGTCGGTCGTTGCCGCCAACCGCTTCGCCCATGAGGTTGAAACGCTGTCAATGGCGAGCGATCAGCGGCTTGCAGCCCTGGGTCTCAAGCGCGACACATTGGTGGCTGATCTTGCGGCACGCTCGGACCTGTTCCGCGCCGCTTGAGTTCAGGATCAACGCTGAAAACGAAAACGCCCCGGAAGATTTCCGGGGCGTTTCGCGTTCTGTGCCGGGGCTGACTGCTTAAAGCACGTTACAGCCTATCGAAACCGCACCCGTCCCGGACTTGATCCGGGACCTCGCCGGGTCAGCGCAGAGGCCCCGGCTCTGGGGCCGGGGCGGTGTGAACCTGATCAGACGAAACGTATTTAGTGCGTCCAGACTTGGCGGCGGTTGGTGGCGAAGTTATCGCCATAGCCGCCGGGGCGAATATTGGGTTTGCGGGCCTGCGGTTCCTGAACCACGGCGTCGATGCCATGTTCCTTGGCGTATTGCAGCGCCGCTTCTTTGGTCTCGAAGCGCAGGCGCACTTGGGTTTGCGTATCGGCGTTGGAGGTCCAACCCATCAGCGGATCAACCTCGCGCGCGGTCTCGGACACGAATTCCAGAACCCAGTGCCGGGTTTTGCCGGTGCCGGATTGCATGGCGGTGCGGGCCGGTTTGTAGATGCGCGCAGACATGGGACTCTCCGTGAGATGATCGCTGGCGTCTTATCCCAAATCGGGCGCGGCGCGGCAAGAGGCGAATGGGCGCAGGTGGCCCGGTCAGAGCGGGGCGCGGAATATGACGAAAGCCCCTGCCGCAATCAGCGAAAAGCCAAGCGCGTGGTTCCAGGTGATCGGTTCCTTGAGGTAGAGCACGGAAAAACCCGCAAAGATCACCAGCGTGATCACCTCTTGCATGGTCTTGAGTTCCGCCGCCGAATAGACGCGGTGCCCGAGCCGGTTGGCGGGCACCGCGAGCATATATTCAATCAGCGCAATGCCCCAGCTTATCAGGATGACAAGCCAGAGGGCGACATGCGGAAACTTGAGGTGCCCATACCACGCGAAGGTCATGAAGATATTGGACAGGCTCAAGAGCACGACCGGTGCCAGCCACAGCCAGAGGCCGTGCATGATCGTCAGTCGCTCGCGTCGTCGTCAGTGCCGCGCACGCCCAAGAGCTGGTCCATCTTGACCGAGGGTTGATCGCAGCCAGCTTCGCCCACGATTTTGGCGGGCACGCCTGCAACGGTCTTGCAGGGGGGCACCTCTTGCAGAACGACCGAGCCTGCGGCGATACGGCTGCAATTGCCGACGCGGATATTGCCCAGCACTTTGGCCCCGGCCCCGATCAGGACGCCATTGCCGATCTTGGGGTGACGATCCTCTTCTTCCTTGCCGGTGCCGCCCAGAGTGACGGAATGCAGCATCGAGACATTGTCGCCGACCACGGCGGTTTCCCCGATCACGATGGAATGGGCGTGGTCGATCATGATGCCCTTGCCGATGCGGGCGGCGGGGTGAATATCGACGCCGAACACTTCGGAGGCGCGCATCTGGAAAAAGCGCGCAAGATCACGGCGGCCCGTCGTCCAGAGCCAATGGGCGATGCGATAGGCCTGGATTGCCTGAAAGCCCTTGAAGAAAAGGAGCGGCAAGAGGAACCGGTCGCAGGCCGGATCGCGGTCATTGACGGCCACGATATCGGCGCGGGCGGCAAGGCCGATGGACGGGTCAGACGCCAAAGCCTTGTCGCAAATCTCGCGCAGGATCTGTTCGGGCATCTCGTTGGAGGTGAGTTTGAGGGAAATGCGATAGGCAAGCGCTGATTCGAAGGTGCCGTGATGCAGCACGCTGGAATGGATCAGCCCGCCCAAGAGCGGCTCATCGGCGATGGCGGCCTTGGCCTCTTGGGCGATCTGCCCCCAGACCGGATCGAGTTCGGCCAGCTTTCGTCTTGTATGTGCCATGGGCTATGCTCCTCTGGGTCGTGGGAAGTATAGCAGATAGGCAGGGCGGGTAAAATGCAAAGGGGTGCGGGGAGGTATCACCAAAATGAATGAGACGCAGGCTTGGGCCGGAGGGGGCCGGGTTCTGGTGCTGGGCGGCACCGGCACGATTGGCCGGGCTGCGGTGGCGGCGCTGTTGGCGCGGGGGCATGAGGTGGTCTGTGCCCTGCGACCGGGGGCGAAGGCGGCGGGGTTGCCCGCCGGGGTCACGCTGTGGCGGGGGGAGATTTCGGACCTCGCCCGCGAGGGATTTCACGGTGCCAAGTTCAAAGCGTTGGTGTCTTGCATGGCGTCGCGCAGCGGCTTGCCCGCCGATGCCTGGGCGGTGGATCACGATGCGCATCTTGTGGCGCTCGAGGCGGCGCAGGCGGCGGGGGTGCAGCATATGGTGCTTTTGTCGGCGATCTGTGTGCAAAAGCCGATGCTGGCGTTTCAGGCGGCCAAGCTGGCCTTTGAGGCGCGGCTGATCGCCTCTGGCCTGCGCTATTCGATCGTGCGGCCCACGGCCTATTTCAAATCGCTGTCGGGGCAGATTGCGCGGGTGCAGGCGGGCAAGCCTTTTTTGGTGTTCGGGGATGGGCAGTTGACGGCGTGCAAGCCGATCAGTGATCGGGATCTGGGCGACTATCTGGCGGGCTGTCTGGACGTGCCGGACCGCTGGAACAAGGTGTTGCCGATTGGAGGGCCCGGCCCTGCGATCACCCCGCGCGATCAGGCCGACTGGCTGTTCAAGCGGTTGGGAAAACCGGTGAGCCTGCGGCAGGTGCCGGTGGGCATGATGGATGCGATCATCGGCGGGCTGTCCTTGGGCGGGCGCGTGCTGCCACGGTTGCGGGCCAAGGCGGAACTGGCGCGGATCGGGCGCTATTACGCTACCGAATCGATGCTGGTCTGGGATGCGGCAGCGGAGGCCTATGACGCCGATGCCACGCCCGAGACCGGGCAGGACAGGCTATTCGATTACTATGAAGAGGTGATCTCGGGCCGCGCGCGGGTGGATTTGGGGGCGCATGCGGTGTTTTAGGCGGGCGGCTTATACGACAAAAACTCTGGAGTTATTCTAGTGGTAGGCTTGCCCCCACGCACACCGCGCGGCACCTTCGGTGCCATGCGCGCGGGGGATTGGGGCCAATGACGGCGCAACCTAATCCCCCGCATGCTGCGGAGCCTCCTCTATTTACGCGCCCTCATCCGCCGGGCTTGCGTTGAGCAGGCCGTAGCGTTCGGCCCCCAACTGGTCATAGAGGTCGATCTGGGTTTCGAGAAAGTCGATATGGCCCTCTTCATCCGTGATCAGCTCTTCAAAGAGGTTTTTGGACACATAATCCGCCACGCTTTCGCAATGGCCGCGCGCCTCGATATAGAGGGTGCGGGCGTCGTGTTCGGCGGCAAGATCCGCCTCGAGCGTTTCGCGCAGGTTTTGCCCGATGCGCAGCGAGTCGAGTTTTTGCAGGTTGGGATGCCCCCCCAAAAAGATGATCCGTTCGATCAGCTTGTCGGCGTGCTGCATCTCTTCGATGCTTTCGGCGCGGGATTTGGCGGCGATACGGCCATAGCCCCAATCCTCTTGCAGCCGGTAGTGGAGCCAATACTGACTGACAGCGGTCAGTTCACTCCGCAGAGCCTGATTGAGATAGTCGATGACCTTGGCGTCGCCCTTCATGTGGTTCTCCCTGTGTGGATGCGCGGCGGAGGCCGCGCAGGTGCATGGGTATGCTCAGGCTATCGGCCTGACGCATGGTGTCAACAAAGAGCGGCAAACATCCGCCGCAATCGGCACGCTTTCCCAGCGCGCGGTAGATCTTGCCGGGGGTGATCAGCGTCTCGGCATCCGCCGCGCGCATCCAGTCCATCGCGCGGTGAATGTCGGCGTCGGTGATGGCCATGCAATGACAGATGATCATCGGTTCAGTCCCTTTTGCGGCTAGTGACGTGTTGCGCTGGCAGGTTCGGGGATGCGCGACTGCGGTGCGCGCAGCGCTGCGCGGTGCAGGCAGAGGCCCAAGCGCGCCGCCGCATCCGTGAGAGGCAGGATAGCGCGCGGTTGCACCAGAATACTGCCCAGAAGCAGCGCATCTTCGCGGTCGCCCAAGGCCGCCTCTTGGACAAAGCGGGCAAAGGCGGCCTCGTCCAGCCCGACACAGGCGCAGTTGGGCGCATGACAGCGCAGCGGGCGGCGGATATGCGGGCCCAACACCTCGGTCAGGTCCTGCAACGCCTCGAACGCGGCGAGCGCCATCGGTTCGGCCATGCGATCACACAAGAGCGCATGGGCGCGCAGCGCGCCGCCCGCGTTCCAAGCGCGCAGCGCGGCCACGGTCAGACCGTTCAGCCCGTCCAACTGTGCCATCTGGTCCACCGGCATCTGGCCGGTCAGGTCGCGCGCGTGTTTCATTTGGTCAGGATCAGCTTGCCCGCGCGGGTGATGCGCAGGGTGTAGATTTGCCCGTCGAGCACGATAAGCGCGGTATTGGCACCATTGGTGAGGGCGCGCGCATCGTGGCAGGGGGCCTCGGCCACCAAAGCGGGATCGGATTTGGTCTGAGCGCGGATCATGCGAAGGCCCTCGCCGGGCTGGTATGAAGAAGTGACATGGTGTTTCGGTCCTTTGTTACAGGGTGGCCGGGCTGACCGCAGGACCGGGCTGGCTTGGCCCTTCTTTTCTGACTTAAACAATCAGGTATGTCAATTCCGATTCTTTTCATAAGCTTTAATCATGCGCCGCGTGCCCGGTTGGCCCCCGCGCTTGGGCTGCAAGATCAAAAGCATAGCTTGAAATTCCCGGCGGGCGGCGTAACTATCGACGGCGATGCGATGGACCGGGAAATGATCAAGTTCACCCTCAGATGCGCGGATAAGCACGAGTTCGACAGTTGGTTTCAATCCGCTGCCGCCTTTGACAAGCTGCAGGGAGCGGGCATGGTGACATGCGCCGTATGTGGCGGCACTGAGGTGCAAAAGGCGTTGATGGCCCCCAGCCTGCATACTGCGCCCGACAAGGCGCCTGCCCCGGCCCCAACCCCCGAAGAACAGGCGCTGGCGCAGCTCAAGCGGCAGATCGAACAGAATTCAGAATATGTTGGCCTTAATTTTGCGCGGGAGGCGCGCGAGATGCATGATGGGCTGGCCCCGGAACGCGCCATTTATGGCGAGGCGAAACCCGAAGAGGCGCGCAAGCTGATCGAGGATGGCGTGCCTGTGGCCCCCTTGCCCTTTGTGCCGCGCCGCAAATCCAACTGACCGAAAGGCCCCACCATGCATATCCTCATCACCGGTGCCAATCGCGGCATCGGGCGCGCCCTCGCCGATCATTACCGTCAAGCGGGCCATGAGGTGACTGCCACGGCGCGCAGACCGTCGGAGGGGGAGGTGGCGCTGGATGTGACCGATCCCGCCTCTTGTGCGGCACTTGCCGCGCGGCTGGACGGTCGGGCGGTGGACCTTTTGATCTGCAATGCGGGCGTATACCTCGACAAGGGGCAGGCATTGGCAGAGGGCTATCCGGCGCAGATGTGGGCCGACACCTTTGCCACCAATGTAACGGGCGTGTTTCTGACCGTGCAGGCGTTTCTGCCGCATCTGCGGGCGGGCAAGGGCGCGAAAATCGCGATCATTTCCAGCCAGATGGCCAGCCATACCCGCGCGCCGGGGGGCAGCTATATCTATCGGGCGTCCAAGGCGGCGGCGCTCAATCTCGGGCGCAATCTGGCCAGTGACCTTGCGGGCGATGGCATTGCCGTGGGCATCTATCACCCCGGTTGGGTGCGCACCGAGATGGGCGGCGATTCGGCGGAGATTTCGGTAGAAGAGGCCACGTCCGGGCTTGTGGCACGGTTCGCGGCGCTGGATTTGGCATCAACGGGGTGTTTTCAAACCTGGGACGGGCGCGACCACCCCTATTGAAGCGTCAGGCGGCAAAGACCGTCGTCATATCGGCAAAGCCCTTGAGTTCCACCGGATTGCCCGAAGGATCACGGAAGAACATGGTCCATTGCTCGCCCGGCTGCCCCTCGAACCGGACCGAGGGGGGGAGGACGAAATCGACCGCCGCCGCCGTTAACCGCTCGGCCACGCCGCGCCAGATGTCGAGCGGCAGCACCACGCCGAAATGCGGCATCGGCACCATGTGATCGCCGACCTTGCCGGTGGATTGTGTGGCAAAGGGCGTGCCCAGATGCAGGCTGAGTTGATGGCCGAAGAAATCGAAATCGACCCATGTCTCGGTGGAGCGCCCTTCGATGCCGCCCAAGAGCCCGCCGTAAAAGGCGCGCGCCTCACCCAGATCGGTTACATTGATTGCCAGATGAAAGGGATGTGCCATATCATGTCTCCTCATGCCCGTTGCATGGCACCTAGCGATGCCTTAACCGGGTTTGCAAGGTATATGACGCGGGAGGACGCTGAAATGACATACGGATTCGACACGTTGCAGGTACATGCGGGCGCGCGGCCCGATCCGGCCACAGGCGCGCGGCAGGTGCCGATTTACCAGACCACGGCCTATGTGTTTCGCGATGCCGATCACGCGGCGGCGCTGTTTAACCTGCAAGAGGTGGGGTATATTTATTCGCGCCTGACCAATCCCACGGTCGCCGCGCTGCAAGAGCGGGTGGCCACGCTGGAGGGGGGCGCGGGCGCAGTCTGTTGTTCCTCGGGCCATGCGGCGCAGATCATGGCGCTGTTTCCGCTGATGGGTCCGGGGTTGAATGTGGTGGTCTCGACGCGGCTTTATGGCGGCTCGATCACGCAATTCAGCCAGACGATCAAGCGGTTTGGCTGGTCGGCCAAGTTTGTTGATTTCGACGATCTGGGGGCCATTGAGGCCGCGATTGACGACAATACCCGCGCGGTGTTCTGCGAATCCATCGCCAATCCGGGCGGCTATATCACCGATCTGGATGCGGTGGCGGCGGTGGCCGACAAGGCGGGTCTGCCGCTTATTGTCGATAACACCTCGGCCACGCCGTATCTCTGCCGTCCGATCGAACATGGGGCGACATTGGTCGTGCATTCGATGACCAAGTTCCTGACCGGCAATGGCACAGTCACGGGCGGTGTGGTGGTTGATTCGGGCAATTTCAATTGGTCCGCGTCGGACAAGTTCCCGTCCCTTTCGGCCCCGGAACCCGCCTATCACGGGCTCAAGTTCCACGAGACCTTTGGCCCCTTGGCGTTCACCTTTCACGGCATTGCCATCGGGCTGCGCGATCTGGGCATGACGCTCAATCCGCAGGCGGCGCATTACACGCTGATGGGGATCGAAACGCTGTCCTTGCGCATGGCGCGGCATGTCGAGAACGCGGAAAAGGTGGCGGCCTGGCTGGAAGGGCATCCGGCGGTTGAGGCTGTGACCTATGCTGGCCTCAAATCTTCGCCCTGGCATGACCGGGTGGCACGGATTTGCCCCAAGGGGGCGGGCGGGCTGTTCACCGTGGCGCTTAAGGGGGGCTATGGTGCCTGTCTCAAGCTGGTGGATAGCCTTAACCTCTTTAGCCATGTTGCCAATCTGGGTGACACACGGTCGTTGATCATTCATTCCGCCTCGACCACGCATCGGCAGCTTACGCCCGAGCAACAGACCGCCGCCGGGGCCGCGCCCAATGTGGTGCGGATTTCCATCGGAATCGAGGATGCCAAGGACATCATCGCCGATCTGGAGCAGGCGCTGGCCAAGGCGAGTGCATAATCGGCCTTGCGCCGGGGCGCGACCGGATGGTTGGCCTCGGCGCGAAGCTGCTGTAGGATGGGGGGATCGAGAACAAGGACTCCCGCCGATGTCGGACGAGTGTTAAAGCGTTCCCCATGAAACCGAATTTTGCCCTGTCCCTTTCGTTTGAAGGCATCGGCCTTTTGCACCGCGCGGGCAGCGCGGGCTGGCATCTTGTCGGCGATGTGCCGCTTGATGCGGAGGATTTGGCGGGAGAGTTGGCGGCGCTTAGGGCCAAGGCGGCGCTGCTTGATCCGTCTGGATTGTCCACCAAGCTGATCATTCCGGACGAGCAGATCAAATATATGGATCTGCCCGCCACAAGCGCGCCGGACGGGGATTATGACCGGGCCGCCGCCGAAGCCTTGGAAGGGGCGACGCCCTATCACATTGATGATCTGGTCTATGACTGGAGCGTGGAGGACGGGCGGCTTTATATCGCCGCCGTGGCAAGCGAGACCTTGGACGAGGCTGAGGCCTTTGCCGCTGAGCATCGGTTCAACCCGGTGAGCTTTGTCGCGCGGCCACAATCAGATCGCTTTGCGGGCGAGCCGTTCTTTGGAGCGGCGGCGCAGGCGCGGGGCGTGGACCGCGACGAAGCGCCGGTGCGTATTCTGGGCAGCGCGCGCCTGCCCGAGGCACCACCACCGGTGGAGAGCGTGGCCAGTGCCGCGCCAGTCATCGCGCCTGCGGCGGACGCGGCTGTGGCCACACCCAAGGCCCCGAACACGGCTTCTGTGCCTGCCCCTGCTCCTGCGCCGCCCGCGGCCCCGGACAAGCCCGCGGCCCCTGCGCTCAAGGCTGAACCGGACCTGCCGGCGCTGTCGTTTTCCAGCGTCCGGGCCGAGCGGGGGGCGCCGATTGCCGGGGCACCCAAGCTGGAAGGTGCCGCGCGGATCACACCGCTGCCTGATACCGCCCCTTCCCCAGAGTTGCCGCGACCGGGCGCTGCGCCGCTTTTGACCGGCGGGGCAAATCCGGCGCTGACTGATCTGGCCGCCGCAAGCCTTGCGCCCGAAGCGGCAAAGGGGGCGGGCCTGGCCGGGCTGCTCGCGCGCCGGGACAAGACGACGGCCCCTGAACGGGTTGTGGCCAAGCCTGCGGATGAGGCGGAGCGTCTGACGGTGTTTGGCGCACGCAGCCAGCCCTCAGCACGTGGCAAGCCCCGGTTTCTGGGGCTGATCCTGACCGCGCTTTTGCTGCTCTTACTGGTGGGCGTGGCGGCGTGGTCGACGATCTTTGGCGGAAGTGATCCGGCAGAGATTTCGGTTGAGAGCGCGCCTGAAATTGCGCTGACGCCACCGATTGAGGCGGAGCCGGAAATCGCCGTCGGGGTTGAGGCAGAGACCGTGCCGGAGATTACACCCCCGGAACCAGAGGCAGAGCCAGAGGCAGTTGCGACCACGCCACCGCCCCCCGAAGACTTGACGCCGGATGAGATGATGGCGCGCTATGCCGCCACGGGCATCTGGCCATTGGCCCCCGAGCCGCCCGCGCAGGCGGATACCACCGATCTGGATGAGTTTTACCTGACCTCGATTGACGAGGCCGTAAACTTTCAGGATGCCGTGGCGCTGCCCCCGGCGTCTGAGACCGTGCTCGACCGTCGCCCCGAGACCCCGGCTGCGCCCGCGCCGCCGGGCACACAATTCACACGTGATGCACGCGGCTTTGTGCAGGCCACGCCAGAGGGTGCGCTGACGCCTGACGGTATCTTGGTGCGGGCCGGGCCGCCGCCGGTGCGCCCCCCCGAGACCCCTACCCGCGCGCTGCCGGTTCCCGGATTGGAGCAAAGCGCCGAGACCGCCGCCGAGGCGGCGCGGCTGGGCGGTATCCGCCCCCGCACCCGCCCCGAGAACCTGATCGAGCAGCAAGAGCGCGGGGCGCTCTCGGGTCTTACACGGTCCGAGCTTGCGTCACTGCGTCCGCGCCTGCGCCCGCAAGCGGTGATTGAGGCGGCAGCGGCGGCGGCGGCCCCGCCGCCCGCCCCAGAGGTGCAGCCCGCCGATATCAGCTCCGCCTCGCTGGCCGCCGCGCTGATCGAGGCCAATCGCGGCTCTGTCGCCGAGAGCCTGCCGCAGGCTGTTGGCACGTCGATCAAGCCCAAGGTGCGGCCACAAGAGCTAGAGCAGGCCGCGCGCGCGCCGCAGCCGGACCGGGCGACGCCGGGCGAGGATGAGGAACCCGAAATCCAGACCGCCGCTGCCGCGCGGGTGGCCCCCAATATTCCCACAACCGCCTCGGTCGCGCGGTCGGCGACCGAGGCCAATGCCATCAACCTGCGCAACGTCAATCTGATCGGCGTCTACGGCAGCCCGCAAAGCCGCCGCGCGCTGGTGCGGCTGGCGAATGGTCGGTATCAAAAGGTGCAGGTGGGCGACCGGCTGGATGGGGGGCAGGTTTCAGCCATTGGTGATTCCGAGTTGCGCTATAACAAACGCGGGCGCGATGTGGTGCTGCGCATGCCGAAGGGGTAGGATGATGACCTACGCCCTTATTCGCTGATGGACGGGTTCCTGTTTCAGGCCACGGTTTACCTTGCCGCCACTGTGATCGCCGTGCCGATTGCGGCGCGGTTGGGATTTGGATCGGTGCTGGGCTATCTGGCTGCGGGCATCCTGATCGGGCCGGTTTTCGGGCTGGTGGGCGGGCATGAGACCGCAGAATTGCAGCATGTCGCCGAGTTTGGCGTGGTGATGATGCTGTTTCTCATTGGGCTGGAACTGGAACCGCGCGCGCTTTGGAATATGCGGCACCGCTTGCTGGGTCTGGGCGGATTGCAGATCACCGTGACAACGCTGACGGTGATGGTGGCGGGGCTTTACCTTTTGGGGATGGGATGGAGCGTGGCCTTGGCGGTGGGGTTGATCTTTGCGCTCTCCTCCACGGCCATCGTTTTACAAACCCTGTCGGAAAAGGGGTTGATGCAGACGGGGGGCGGACGATCAGCCTTTTCCGTTCTGCTGACGCAGGATATTGCCGTTATCCCGATGCTGGCGTTTTTGCCGCTTTTGGCCCTACCCAAGACGCCCGAGATGATCATGGGCGAGCTTTTGTCGCGCGGCGCGCCTGAGGCGGGGCATGGCGCGAGCGGGCCGCATGAGGCGGCGCAGAGCTTCATCGCCTCTTTGCCCGGTTGGGGGGCGACACTGGTCACGATTGCGGCGGTGGCGTCGATTGTGCTGGCGGGGGTTTACCTGACCCGGCCGGTGTTCCGCTTTATCCATGGCGCGCGGCTGCGCGAGATGTTCACGGCGATTGCCCTGTTGATCGTGGTGGGGATTTCATTCCTGATGACGCTGGTTGGCCTGTCGCCCGCGTTGGGGGCGTTTCTGGCCGGTGTCGTGCTGGCCAATAGCGAATTCCGGCATGAGTTGGAAAGCGATCTGGCCCCCTTCAAAGGGCTGCTGTTGGGGCTGTTTTTCATCACCGTGGGGGCGGGGATCAATTTTACGGTGCTCTTTGGTGCGCCGGTGTTGATCGTGGGATTGGCGCTTGCGGTGATCGTGACCAAAGGGGCAATCCTCTATGTGCTGGGGCGCATTTTTGCGCTGCGCGGGCGCGATCTTTGGCTTTTTACGCTGTCGCTGGCGCAGGCGGGCGAATTTGGCTTTGTTCTCGTGGCCTTTTCGGTGCAGCAGCATGTGCTGCCTGCCGGGTTAAGCGAGGTGATCCTGTTGGTGATCGCGCTGACGATGCTGATCACCCCGCTTCTCTTCATTCTTTATGATGTCCTGTCGCGAAACCTGCGCGAGCGGGGCGAGGCACCGGAGGCCGATACGATTGATCAGACCGGGCCGGTGATCATCGCGGGCATCGGGCGTTTTGGACAGGTGGTTAATCGGCTGGTGCGTTCCAGCGGGTTTGAAACCGTTGTGCTGGATCACGACCTTTTGGCCATCGAGCGGATGCGGCGGTTTGGCGTGCGGGGGTTCTTTGGCGATCCGACGCGGCCTGACCTGTTGCATGCGGCGGGGTTGGCGCGGGCGCGGGTCTTGGTCGCGGCGCTGGATGATCCCGAAGCGACAGTGCGGCTTGTGAGCTTTGCCCGGCGCGAGCGCCCGGACCTGCATATCATCGCCCGCGCCTATGACCGCACGCATGTGTTCCGGCTGTATCAGGCGGGAGCCAATGACATCGTGCGCGAGATGTTTGACAGCTCGTTGCGCGCGGGGCGCTATGTGCTGGAAAACATGGGGCTGACGGAATTCGAGGCGGCGGAGCTGGAAAAGACATTTTACCAGCATGATCGCCAATCGGTGCGGGAATTGGCGGCGCTGTGGGACCCGGCGCGCCCGACCGTTGAGAATGACGCCTATATCACCCGCGCGCGCGAGCTGGAGGCGGAATTGCAGACCATGCTGCTGTCGCAACTGGAAGAAACGGGCGGCCCGAAAGCGTGAGGCGCAGAACGTTCAGGTGCCGCCCTGTTCCTTGACCAAGCCGGTCAGTCGCGGGCCGCCCCAACGGCGGGGGGCAAGGCCACCCACGCTTTCGTGCAGACGCTCGGAGGGGTCATGCCCCACCACGCGCGGACCGCGCAGCACAAAGATCTTGCCCCAGCCCACCCATGTGCCGACGGAGGGTGCGTTTGCATCCTGCGGAAAGCGCGCGCGCCAGTCTTGGGGCAATGGCAGCGCGCAGCCCTCTAGCCGCTCGAGCATCCAGACCAGCGGGATATTGGCAAGGGGGCGCGCGGCGTGGATGCCGCAGAGTTGCCCACCCACATCCGAATGACAGCCCCGAAACCAGACCTGTTCGACATGGCCGCCAAAATTGGGCGGACAATCCCAGAGGACGGGCGCATAGGCCTTGCGTGTCTCATCGAGGGCCAGCGCGTGAAAGCCATTCCGCGTGGTGCGCCCGAGGTGATGATTGTGAAAGCCATGCGCATCGGCGCGATAGCGCCACAGGATCGGGATGCGCAGGCCCAGCGCCTTGACCGTATCCCAGACGCCGATCATCTCGACATGGGTGTCGCCGTAGCAATGGGCGCGGGCAAAGGCCTGTGCGGCGCGGCCCGACGGCGTGCAGCGGTAATGGCGAAAGGCCTGATGCACATTGCGTTCGGTCGCCTCTTCGGCGCGCAAAAGGCCGATGCGGTCGATCACCCCCGCCAGCGAGCGCACCGCATAGGCCCCGCGCGAATAGCCCATCAGGAATATCCGGTCGCCGGGCCGGTAGCGATTGGCGAGATAGCCATAGGCGCGGCGAATTTGGCGATTGATACCGCGCCCCATGACGATATCGCCGGTTGCGCGCCAGTCGCGCCACTGAATCCCCGCCTCGTAATAGAGCGAGAGATTGGCCCCCGACACCTCGCGCAGCAATTTATAGGTGAGGCCAGCGTTGGTTTCATAGCCCGGTGTCAGGCTCGACATGGTGCCATCGAGGATCAGCACATGATTGACCGGGCCGCGCCGGTGACCAAAGGCCGGATGCCCCGCGCTTGGCCCCGGTCGCAGCCAATCCAGAATGCTTTTGGTCCATCCCCGCCATGACATAACGCACCGCCTTTACCGCCCGAAAACGCGCCCATGGCATCACGGGCGCGACCGGACCTTGGGGTAAGTTTGCGCAGAAATCCGTTGCGATTCCATGAAATTCGGCGTGAGCCGCGCGTTACAGATGCGCCACGGTCACAACGTCGCGCAGGCCGTAGCCGTTGAAATCGGTACTGAGGCAGCGGGTATAGGCGCCCATGCCTGCGATGAGCAGATAATCGCCCTCGGCCAGATCACCGGGCAGGGGCAAGGGATCGGGCAGCCGGTCAATGCTGTCGCAGGTGGGGCCAAAAACCACGCGCGGGTGCGGCGCGCCGGTTCGCGGCGTGCCATCGGGGGCCAGAACGGTGATCCGGTCCGGCGCGCCGATGTCGCGGATTTCGGTGAGGCCACCGTAGACGCCATCGTTGACGAAAATCGCGCCGGTCTCGCGCAGCGCCTTGACGCGCACGGCAAGGCTGAACGCCTCGGCCACCATGGCGCGGCCCGGTTCGCACACGAGCGCCGGGGCATCCGCGCCAAAGACGCGGGCGACCTCGGCCCCGATATGGGTGAAGATTGCGCCAAGGTTGGGCATGGTCCCGGTGCGATGCGACGCAAAGCCGCCGCCCACATTGAGCCGCGCGAGACGCACGCCAGCGCTGCGCGCAACCTCGGCCACAACACCGATATAAGCGCCCCATGCGACCGGGTCGGCGCATTGCGTGCCGGGATGAAAGGTCATTGACGGGGTAAAGCCACGGTCTGCGACCACGCGCAGCAACTCTGCCGCGCGCTCTGGTCCGACGCCGAATTTGGCCCCGAAATCATAGGCAGCCCCCCGCACCGGCAGGGCAAGCCGCACGGTGATTTCGGCATCCGGTGCAATCCGCCCCGTCAGCTTGTCCAATTCGCGCAAGTCGTCGATGGAATAGGACCGCACGCCCATCTGCGCCGCGACCTCGATCTCGGGGACAGAGCGCACGGGGTTGTTGTAATGCAGCACGGCAGCCGGGCAAACGCTGCGCACGGCGCGCATTTCCTCGGGGCTGGCCACGTCAAAGGCGGTGATGCCCGCCGCCACCAGATTGGCCAGCACCTCGGCCCCCGGATTGGCCTTGACCGCATAGGTCACAAGGCCGGGAAACCCGGCTTGAAAGGCCTGTGCGGTGGCTTGCAATTGGTCGGGCGAGAAATAGAGCAACGCCGCGTCGGGGGTTTGGCGCATCAGATGCGCGCGCGGATCGGACCAAGGGGCGGCGTTTTTCATGGGCATACCTCAATCTGCTGCGTGTTTTCTTTGAGTGTGCTGCGAAATCTCGTCGATTCAGGGTGGCGTTTCGTATAGATTGCAGGAAATTTTCGTCGTATTGACGGAGGCACAATGCAAACCGACGAAACTGATCGCGCGCTGATCGCGCTCTTGCAGGAAAACGCCCGCCTGCCGGTGGCGACATTGGCGCGCCGTCTGGGGCTGGCGCGGACCACAGTGCAGGCGCGGCTGGAGCGCTTGGAAAACGCCGGGATCATCACGGGCTATAGCGTGCGGCTGAGCCAGAGCGCCCGCCCTGCTTTGCGCGCCACCGCGCTTGTCAGTATCGAGCCGCGCTCTGGCCCTGCGGTGTTGGCGCGGCTCAAATCCTTGCCTCAGGTGCGGCGGGTGCATACCACCTCGGGGCGGTTCGACCTTATTGTGACGCTGGAGGCCGAGACCACCGAGGCGCTGGATGAAACGCTTGACCGGATCGGCGAGGCCAAGGGCGTGCGCGGATCAGAGAGCCTTATTCACCTGAGCACGAAACTTGACCGGGGCGCGTGAGGCGCGGCGAGGATTTGCGAATTTGCGGAACGGTGAAACCGGGGGTGGGTCGATTTTCCCGCACCGCGCCTTTTCCTTTGCCGTCACATTCGCTAGAGCAGGGCAAACCCTCGATTTTGCAGGATCACGACGTCATGGCGATGGAAAAGACATTCAATGCGGCCGAGGCCGAGACGCGGCTTTATCAGGCGTGGGAGGACGCGGGCGCGTTCCGGGCTGGGGCCAATGCCGCGCCGGGGGCTGAAACCTTTAGCATCATGATCCCACCGCCCAATGTGACGGGCAGCTTGCACATGGGCCATGCGTTCAACAACACCTTGCAGGATATTCTGATCCGCTGGCACCGGATGCGGGGCCATGACACGCTATGGCAACCGGGGCAGGATCACGCCGGCATCGCCACGCAAATGGTGGTCGAGCGCAAGCTGGCCACCGAGGGCGCGCCCACGCGGCGCGAGATGGGGCGTGAGGAGTTTCTCAAGAAGGTCTGGGAGTGGAAGACGCAATCGGGCGGCACGATCATCAATCAGTTGAAGCGGTTGGGGGCCTCCTGCGATTGGTCGCGCAATGCTTTTACCATGTCGGGCGCGCCGGGCGCGCCTGCGGGCGAAGAGGGCAATTTCCATGACGCGGTGATCAAGGTCTTTGTCGATATGTACAACAAGGGTCTGATCTATCGCGGCAAGCGGCTGGTCAATTGGGACCCGCATTTCGAGACGGCGATTTCCGATCTGGAGGTCGAGAATATCGAGGTCGCGGGCCATATGTGGCATTTCAAATATCCGCTCGCCGGTGGGCAGACTTATGAGTATGTCGAAAAGGATGCCGACGGCAATGTGACCCTGCGCGAGACGCGCGATTACATTTCCATCGCCACGACGCGGCCCGAAACCATGCTGGGCGATGGGGCCGTTGCAGTGCATCCGTCGGATGCGCGCTATGCGCCCATCGTGGGCATGCTTTGCGAAATTCCGGTGGGGCCCAAGGAACATCGCCGTCTCATTCCGATCATCACGGATGAGTATCCCGACCCCAATTTCGGCTCGGGTGCGGTCAAGATCACCGGCGCGCATGATTTCAACGATTATGGCGTGGCCAGCCGCAATGGCATCCCGATGTATCGCCTGATGGACACGCGCGCGCAGATGCGGGCCGATGGCGCGCCCTATGCGGACTGCGCGGCGCGCGCGCAGGAGATTGCGGAAGGGGCCGCATTTACGGCCGAAGAGATTGATACGCTCAACCTCATCTCCGACCATCTGCGTGGGCTGGACCGGTTCGAGGCACGCGCCCGCGTCGTCGAGGAGATTACGGCCGAAGGGCTGGCGGTGATGGTCGAGGTCCCGGGTCAAGCCCGGGACGCCGAGGACAGCGCCGAACCCGCGCCCGAGATGGTCCCCTTTGTCGAGGCCAAGCCGATCATGCAGCCCTTTGGCGACCGCTCCAAGGTGGTGATCGAGCCGATGCTGACCGATCAGTGGTTTGTCGATACCGCCAAAATCGTTGGCCCCGCGCTGGATGCCGTGCGCTCGGGCGAGGTGACGATTCTGCCGGAGAGTGATCGCAAGGTCTATTTCCATTGGCTGGAGAATATCGAGCCTTGGTGCATCTCGCGGCAACTGTGGTGGGGGCATCAGATTCCGGTGTGGTATGGTTTTGACCTGAGCGCGCCGGAGTTCCACGATGACGAGGGTGATGGCACGCTTGATCTGGTAGAGATGCTGCGGCTGTTGAATGAGGGGCATTTAGGGCCGCTGATGGAATGCGGGGCCGATTTCGAGGGAGTTACGGCAGCGTTTCACGACCGTCTGGCAAATCTGCCGGTGCCGCTGGCGTCGATGCAGGTGGTCGAGGTCGAGAGCCGCGATGCGGCGCTGCACCGTTTGGCCGGTGCCTTGGCCGATTACACCGCCACGCAGGACCCGACCCATCTGGTCTATCCGGTCTGGCGTGATCCCGACGTTCTCGACACGTGGTTTTCCTCTGGCCTCTGGCCCATCGGCACGCTGGGCTGGCCCGAGAATACGGCGGAATTGCAGAAATATTTCCCCACTTCGGTTCTGATCACCGGGTTTGACATCATCTTTTTCTGGGTCGCCCGGATGATGATGATGCAATATGCCGTGGTCGGGCAAAAGCCGTTTGCCCATGTCTATGTCCATGCTCTCGTGCGCGACGAGAAGGGCAAGAAAATGTCCAAGAGCCTTGGCAATGTGCTCGATCCGCTCGACCTGATCGAGGATTATGGCACCGATGCCGTGCGGTTCACGCTGACCTCGATGGCGGCCATGGGGCGTGATCTGAAGCTCAGCAAAGAGCGCATTGCGGGCTATCGCAATTTCACCACGAAACTGTGGAATGCCGCGCGCTTTGCCGAGATGAATGGCGCCGTGGGCAGCGCGGGCACGGTGCCCGCCCCCACCGCGACGGTCAACAAATGGATCATCGGCGAGACCGCCAAGACCCGCGCCACCGTCGATGAGGCGCTGGAAAATTTCCGCTTCAACGATGCCGCCAACGCGCTTTATGCCTTTGTCTGGGGCACGGTCTGTGACTGGTATGTCGAGTTTTCCAAGCCGCTTTTGCTGGATGGCGATGCCGCGACCAAGGCGGAAACACAGGCGACGATGGCGTGGGTCATTGATCAATGTCTGATCCTTTTGCACCCGATCATGCCCTTTGTGACCGAGGAGCTGTGGGGCACGCTGGGCACGCGCGCGAAGATGCTGGTGCATGGCGATTGGCCGACCTATGGGGCCGAGTTGATCGACGCCGAGGCGGACCGCGAGATGAATTGGGTGATTGCCCTGATCGAGCAAATCCGTTCGGCGCGCGCGCAGATGCATGTGCCTGCGGGGCTTTATGTGCCGCTTTTGGTGACGGAGCTGAACGAGGCCGGGCGCGCGGCCTGGGCGCGCAATGAGGTGATGATCAAGCGTCTGGCGCGGGTTGAGAGCCTGAGCGATGTGGATGCCTTTCCCAAGGGCTGTGTCACCGTGGCGGTAGAGGGCGGCAGCTTTGGCCTGCCATTGGCCGACATCATTGACGTGGCCGAGGAAAAGGCGCGGCTGGAAAAGACGCTGGCCAAGCTGGAAAAGGAATTGGGCGGGCTGCGCGGGCGACTGAACAACCCCAATTTCGTGGCCTCTGCCCCCGAAGAGGTGGTGGAAGAGGCGCGCGAGAATCTGGCCCTGCGCGAGGAAGAGGACAGTAAACTGCGCGCAGCCTTGGCGCGGTTGGCGGAGTTGGGCTGAGCCCCCCACTTGTCGCATGCTTGAGACTGCGGCCCCAAGGCCGCAGTTTCTAACGCGCCAGGCGCGACCTGCAAGAATGTCCGGCGCGGGATCGCGACCTGTCGGGTATGGGGACGGCCCAGCGCAAAGGCGCACCGCGCTGTCGAGAGATCACTCAAAGTATCTTTGGAGACCATGCAAAGCCCGCAGGCTAGGTGCATACTGAAGTTGTGCAAGACGTTGCCACACACGCGCGAGGCCAAATCCAAATGCGTAAGTCGCTGAAAATCGTCTACGAATACAGAGGCAGCCGTGCCAGTCTGACGGATGGCGGTCTCTTGAATTCCAGTCTCATCGACGCGCGTTCCGGGGGCTGCCGCCCCTGTCGGGCATGTCGATCACCTTCGATATCGCTGCGACGGTCTCTCACAGCCTAACTTCATTTCCACCTCACTTGGTAAAGGGCACACCCATGGAAACTCTGTCTGGACATACGCCGATCAAGGACCCTGCTGTTGGACCCAACCTTCTCGCGCTGGCGCGGGAGCGTCGCGTTGCCGCAGTCGACGGCCATCCGCGGCTGGCTTATGTCGCGCGGTTGCGCGACCATATGGGGCTTCAACATGAGATCGCCTTTGCGACCTCAACAGAGTTCGAAACCGTCGAGAAGAACACGCGAGAGAACGGTCTTTGCGACAAGATCGTAGTGCTGGACATGAATGTGCGCGCGATCAAGCCGCGCCCTTTGGTGTTGTCGCCCTGCCAGCGTATCAAGGCGTATCACGCGCTGGCAATCGCGGCGGAATAAGGCACGCGAGCGCGCGCCGTCGAAGGACGGCGTGCGGTGGCAAACCTTGTCGGATCAAACACCGGGTGGGGTGCGTGGCTTGGCGTCAGGCGCGGGACCAGCGGTGCATCACATCGCCGCCCAACGCGCGGGTTTCTACCAGCCGGTAGCGTTGGGCCTCGTCCAGCCGCGCGAGGCCCAGAGCGCCGACGCCCGGCAGACCTTCGGCCCCGATGGCAAAGCCTGCGGTAAAGCCCACCAACTCATCCACCAGCCCTGCCGACAGGAGCGATGCCGCGAGCGCCCCGCCACCTTCGCAGAAGACCCGCGTCAGCCCTTCGGCCCCGAGCGCATGGAGCACCGAGGCTGGATCGACCTGGCCTTGTGTCACCTCGCAGGGCAAGAGCCGTGCGCCAATGCCCTGCCAAGCCTTGACCAGCGCCGGATCGACATGTGGCCCATGGCAGAGCCAGAGCGGCACATCGCGCGCTGTGCGGGCGAGATTGCTGAGGAGCGGCAGATCAAGGCGGCGCGAGACCACGACCCGCACCGGTTGGCGGCGCGCGCCCATGTCACGCACGGTGAGTTGCGGATCATCTGCCCGCGCGGTCCCGGCCCCCACCATCACCGCGTCATGGCGGGCGCGCAGGCCGTGGACCACGCGCCGCGCCTCTGGACCGGTGATCCATTGGCTGTGTCCGGTTGCGGTGGCGATGCGGCCATCAAAGCTCGAGGCGAGTTTGAGCGTCACGAGGGGCCGCCCGATTTCGTTGCGCATGAGAAAGCCAGCCAGATCACGCCCGGCCTGTTCTGCCATGACGCCGGTGCGCACCTCGATGCCCGCCGCGCGCAGCATGGCAAAGCCACGACCGGCGACGCGCGGGTCATTGTCGTCAAACGGGGCCACGACCCGCGCAATGCCCGCCGCAATAAGTGCCTCGGCGCAGGGTGGGGTTTGGCCGTGATGGGCGCAAGGCTCGAGCGAGACATAGGCCGTGGCCCCGCGCGCCAGTTCCCCCGCCTGTGCCAGCGCCTGAGGTTCGGCATGGGGCCGCCCGCCCGGCGAGGTCCAGCCACGCCCGACGATGCGCCCACCCTGCACGATGACGCAGCCCACGGCGGGGTTGGGCGCGCATTGGCCCATTCCCCGCCGCCCCAGCGACAGGGCCAGCGCCATAAAGCGGGCGTCGGCGCCGGTCACGCGTCCGGTTTGGGATTATGGGCCGCGTCCTCGGGCCGCAATTCGCTGACGAAGCGGTCGAAATCATCCGCTTCCTGAAAGTTCTTGTAGACGCTGGCAAAGCGCACATAGGCCACGGTGTCGATCCGGGCCAAGCTTTCCATCACGATCTCGCCCACGGTTTTCGAGGGGATATCGGTCTCGCCCATGCTTTCCAGCCGTCGCACAATGCCGGAAATCATCTGTTCGATGCGCTCGGGCTCTATGGGTCGTTTCTGGAGCGCGATGCGGATCGAGCGTTCCAGCTTGTCGCGGTCGAAATCCTCGCGCCGACCATTGGATTTCACAACGACCAGATCGCGCAGTTGCACGCGCTCATAGGTGGTGAAACGACCGCCGCAGCCCGGGCAAAACCTGCGCCTGCGGATCGAGACATGCTCTTCCGCCGGGCGCGAATCCTTGACCTGTGTGTCGATATTTCCGCAAAACGGGCAGCGCATTGGCCGTCCCCCTTTTCTGTCCTTGCCTCTTGGATCATGGGTCTGATGCCCAGTTATCCACAGCCACTATAGGCCAGCCGCAAGGTTTTGGGTAGGGGGGATTTTACTGCCCCAGATCATGGGGACGAAGCGGGATCAAAAGCTGTAATTTACGGTTCCGGCGCGGCATTTAAGATGCGCAATCTCGCCTTTGCCGTCCAGCAACACCACCACGCCGCCAAAGCGGCTGTCGGGTTTGCTGTCGTCGACCGCGTCGAACTTATCGAACCCTGCATAGACCTCGTAAATCACGGCGTTGTTGCGCAGGCGCACCGCCTCCCAGATGGTGCGACCGATGCCGGGCCATGGCACGAGTTCGGCCCCGTCGCCGATGGGGCGTGTCAGCGCCAGCTCTGGCGTGCCGCCTTTGGGGCCAAAGCGGTAACTGACCTCGGTCTCGCTGCGGCAGACGCTGAGCGCCTTGCTGCCTCGCTCCATGTCGCAGGTGAGGAAAGCTGTCTGGCCTTCGGGACAGGCGGTGGCGGGACAGGCGGTGGCGGGATAGGCGATGACGCTCACGAGGGCCGCAATCCATCCACGCATTCGCCCTGCCCCTCTGTGTCCGCTCAGTTTTCCGACAGCGCGACCTTCATATCCGTGACCTGATAGATCACCTCGCCATCCGCCTCGACCCTTCCATTGGCCACACCCATGGTCAGGCGCCGTGTCTGCACCGCCTTGGTGAAATCTACGTAATAGGTCAGCATCTTGCGGTCGGGCCGCACCATGCCGGTGAGTTTGACCTCGCCCACGCCCAGCGCATAGCCACGCCCCTGCCAGCCACGCCAGCCAAGGTTGAAGCCGGTCAATTGCCAGAGGCCGTCAAGACCCAGACAGCCGGGCATGATCGGGTTGCCGGGAAAATGGCATTTGAAGAACCACAGGTCCGGGGTGATGTCGAACTCTGCCACCACATGCCCCTTGCCATGGGCACCGCCATCACCGGAAATCTCGGTGATGCGATCCATCATCAACATGGGCGGTTCGGGCAACTGGGCATTGCCCGGTCCGAACAACTCGCCTCGGGCACATTTAAGCAGGTCGTCACGGTCGAAGCTGCTTGGATAATCGGCCATGCAGGCGGCCCCCTTCATTGCAAATACCGGTCACTGCCCCCTCTATCATCCTGCAAAAGGCGCATGCAAGCCTGCGACATCACCGCACCTCGAATTGCCCAGTGCAGGAAATTAATTGAAACCACCCCCATGCAGGCCCTATATTGGATGAAACACGGGATGAACGAGACGATGACAGCCTATGACACGATGACCACTGAGGCCGGAACGATTGCCGGAAAATGGCTTTCCGATGCAGGATTGCGGCCCACGCGGCAGCGCATGACGCTGGCCACTTTGCTGATCGGCGATGGCAAACACCGCCATGTGACCGCCGAGAGCCTTTATGCTGACGCGCAAAACAGCGACGAGGCGGTGTCCCTAGCTACGGTCTATAACACGCTGCGCGCCTTTTGCGATGCGGGTCTGCTGCAAGAGGTGACGGTGGATGGCTCGAAGAGCTATTTTGACACCAATACCGTCGATCATCCGCATTTTTACTGGGAAGACGAGAATCGGCTGAGCGACGCCCCGGCGAGCGAGCTGGAAATCGCACGCCTGCCCAAGGCCCCGGACGGGGCCGAGATCACCTCGGTGGATGTGGTGATCCGCCTGCGCCGGACCAAGTGATCCCGCGCAGCATGCGCGCGGTCAGCTATACGCGCTTTGGCGCGGCGCATGATGTTCTGAGCCTGCATGAGACAGACACGCCTGCGCCCGCTGCGGGCGAGGTGCTGGTGCGACTGCATGTCTCGGGGGTGAACCCGTCGGATGCCAAGGCGCGGGCGGGAAGCCGCCCCGGTGTCACGACACCCGCCTATCCGCGAATCATCCCACATTCGGACGGGGCTGGCGTTATTGCTGCGGTGGGCGAGGGCGTCAATCCGGGGCGCATCGGGCAGCGCGTTTGGGTCTGGAACGGTCAGTGGCAACGCAGCCATGGCACCGCCGCCGAATTCATCGCCCTGCCTGCGGTGCAAGCCGTGCCTTTGCCGGATGCGGTGTCGTTCGAGGTCGGCGCGACGCTTGGTATTCCCGGCCTCACGGCGGTGCAGACGGTGTTTGGCGGCGGCGATGTGGCGGGACAGACGATCCTGATATCCGGCGGGGCGGGGGCCGTTGGGCATAATGCCGTGCAACTGGCCCATGCCGCCGGGGCACAGGTGATTGCCACCTGTTCGGCCCCCGCGATGGAGCGGGTGCGCGCGGCGGGGGCACGCCATGTGTTCGACTATGCCGATCCGGATCTGGCGGCACAGATCATGGCGGCGACGGGTGGGCGCGGTGTCTTACGCGCCATCGAGGTGGAGTTTGGCCAAAACGCCGCTTTGCTGGCCGAGGTGATGGCCCCCAACGGCACCATCGCCGCCTATGGATCGGGCAAGGACATGGCACCGACGCTGCCGTTTGGGCCATATCTTTTCAAGGCGCTCAAGATCGACATCACGCTGATCTATATCCTGCCATGGCCCGCCCGCGAGGCGGCGATTGCCCGGCTGCATGCCGCACTTGAGGCGGGCACGCTGCGCCCAGAGATTGCGATGCGCCTGCCGCTGACGGATTGCGCGAAAGCGCATGAGGCGGTGATGACACCGGGGCGCGCAGGCGCGGTGTTGCTCGATATCGGCTAAGCGCCCGCCAAGAGGCGATGGGCGTCAGTCAAGCCCACCATAATTTCCATTTCATATCAGATGCTTGATAGAATTCGGCCCCCGCCCCGGAATATTTCGCGGGGCGGCACGTTTTCACGAAACGAGATCATCAACATCTTGATTATAGGACGAAAAGGAACGGGTCATGACGACACCACACCTCAGCCGGCGCTTTTTTATCACCGCACTTGCCGGCGGCGCAGTGACGGCGGTCGCCGGATGCGTGCCGGATATGCCGGTGATCCAGCTGCCGGGGGCATCGGCGCAGCTTGGGTTTGGGCTCTGGGCGGGGGTGCCCGGCGCGAAATTCGGGGATCGGATTGATCGCACCGTCGGGGCGCGGCGGATTCAGGGGCCGCGCCGTTGGACCCATCCGGTGACAGGCCAGCGCATGTCGATCTATGTGCGCACGAAACGTGAGAAATCCGGCACCAAGACCAGCTACTACACGCTACGCCCGGATGGCACGGCCCTGGCGCGGGTGCTCGACAAGCGACCGGGCGCGGCCAACAGATATTTCACCGGTGACGGCTTTGTGCCGGTCGGCCCATGGCGCAGCGGCATGACCAAAAGCTACAAGATGGCGCAGCATATAGGCGGCAAGACAACGCGGTTCACGGTGGCGATCCGAGTGACCAGAGTGTCCTTTACCTACAAAGGCCGCCCCGGTTCGATGGAGTATATCTGGACCGAGCGGACCCAATCGGGGCGCAAGACCAAGCAGCTGCGCTATATCTACAGCCCCGGCATCGGATTGGCGGATGTGGACAACCTGATGAAATGAGGGCGCGCGCGACCGGGATCAGAGCAGATTGCGCCTGATCGGGGTCACATCGCCCCGGCCTTCGAGCCGGGGCCTCCACGCTGCTGCGGTGAGGTCCCGGGTCAAGCCCGGGACGGGTGTGGTTTCGATCAGCGCATCACGCCCCGGAAAACTCCGGTCGCGCCCCTTGGCACTTGGAGGCCTAGCCGATGGCCACCAGTTCGATGGCAAAGGTCAGGTCCTTGCCTGCGAGCGGGTGGTTGGCATCCAGCACGACTTCGGTGTCGGAGACTTCGGCCACCGTCACCGGCAGCACCTGACCCTGCGGCGTCTGCATCTGCAACTGTGTACCCGGATCAAGCGGGATTTCCGCCGGGATATCGGCGCGGGGCACGGCCTGCCGGGCATTGGGATCCGGCTGGCCATAGGCCATATCGGCGGGCACCTGAACGGTTTTCTTGTCACCCACGGTCATGCCGGGGATCGCGGCATCAAGGCCGGGGATGATCTGGCCCGAGCCTACGGTGAATTCCAGCGGATCGCGGCCCGCGCTCGAATCAAAGGTGGCACCATCGGCCAGCGTGCCGGTGTAATGAATGCGGACAGTATCGCCCGATTTGACCTGCGTCATGGGATTTCCAATCTGTTGTGAAGGGGGATGGGTTTGCAAGGCCACGCAAGGATTGCGCGGGTGCTTGAGACGACTGCCTGTCAATTTAGGCAAGCTGATCCGGATTTGCAAACCGATGCCCAAACTCTGACGCGGCCGTGGTGTTCGGGGTCTTTCCCCCTCTGACGTTCCGTGACAGTCTGCGCGCAACGAACGAGGGGACACGATGCCGATTACCACCTGCATTTTTGATGCCTATGGCACGCTCTTTGACGTGGCCGCCGCCGCGCGCAATGCCGCGTCCGAGCCGGGACGCGAGGTTTTTGCCCGGCACTGGCCCGCGATTGCCGAGAAATGGCGGCTGAAACAGTTGCAATACACCTGGCTGCGCGCCGTGATGGGGCAACACACCGGGTTTTGGCAGGTCACACAGGACGGGCTGGATTGGGCGCTGGAGGCGGAGGGGCTGCAGGGCGACAGCGACTTGCGCGCGCGGCTTTTGCAGCTCTATTGGGAGCTTGAGGCCTATGCCGAAGTGCCCGCCATGCTGGCCGCGCTGAAAGCGGCTGGGATGAAGACCGCCATCCTCTCGAACGGATCGCCGGATATGCTGCAGGGCGCGGTAGACTCTGCCGGGATTGGCGATGTGCTTGATGATGTGCTCTCGGTGGAGAGTGTGGGCATCTTCAAACCGGCGCGGGGGGTCTATGATCTGGTGGGGCAGCGGTTTGGCTCTGCGCCGGATGAGGTGCTTTTTGTATCGTCGAATGGCTGGGATGCGTCTGCGGCGGCAGGCTATGGGTTTACGACCGCTTGGGTCAACCGCGCGGGTGATCCGGTGGATCGCCTGCCCGCCACACCGCGCCACCAATTGCGCGACCTCACGGGCATCCCCGATCTGGTGCGCGGCTGATGGGGCGGTTTAGCACCTCGGACGGCGTGTCGCTCTATTACTCTGATGAAGGGGCGGGCGCGCCGATCCTGTGCCTTGCGGGGCTGACGCGCAACAGCGCCGATTTCAGCTTTGTCGCGCCGCATCTGGCGGGCTACCGCGTGATTTGCATGGATTATCGCGGGCGCGGGCAATCGGATCATGCGCCCGATTTCATGTCTTACAACATCCTGCGCGAAGGGCAGGATGCGATTGAACTGATGGACCATCTGGGGCTAGAGCGCGTGACGCTGATCGGCACATCGCGCGGCGGGCTGATCGCCATGGCGCTGGCCTATGGACAGCCTGCACGCCTGCGCGGTGTCGTGCTCAATGACATCGGGCCAGAGGTGGCCCCCATCGGGATCGAGCGGATCATGGATTACGTGGGCAATGAGCCGGCGCAGGCCGATCTGGAGCAGTGCGCCGCCGCGCTTGCCCATGTCCATGCCGCTGGCTTTCCCGGTGTGCCGCTTAGTCGCTGGCGGCAACAGGCCGAATTCATGTTCTATGAGAAACCGGGCGGCGGGCTTGGCCTGCGCTATGACGCGCGGCTGCGCGATGCGCTGGTGGGGCAAGCGGGGGCGGGCGAGGCAGTGGACCTGTGGCAACTTTTCGACGCGCTGCGCGATATTCCCACCGCCGCGATCCGAGGGGCGAATTCCGACCTTCTGAGCCTTGAGACCTTTGAGAAAATGCAGGCGCGTCATCCCGCGCTGATCACCGCCACCGTGCCCGACCGGGGCCATGTGCCCTTTCTCGACGAACCGCAATCCCTCGGCGCGATACGCGCCCTATTGGACCTGACAAAATGACCGACATCACGATGATCCGCGCCGCCGCCACCCGTCTTGCGGGCCATGCAAGGCGCACGCCGCTGCTCTCTTCGCCCTTTCTGGACGAGATCGCGGGGCGGCGCGTGTTCGTGAAACCCGAATGCCTGCAACATACCGGCAGTTTCAAATATCGCGGCGCGCGCTCGGCTGTGTCGGCGCTGGATGAGGGCACCCGCGCACGGGGCGTGATCGCCTTTTCCAGCGGCAACCATGCGCAGGGTGTGGCGCTGGCGGCGCGGCAATTCGGGGTGCCCAGTGTCATCATCATGCCCGGCGACGCGCCGCGCATGAAAATCGACAACACCCGCGCGCTGGGGGCCGAGGTGGTGCTTTACGACCGTGCGACCGAAGATCGAGACGCCATCGGCGCGGCGCTGAGTTCTGAGCGCTGTCTGACCCTGATCAAACCCTTTGACGAGCCACAGGTGATCGCAGGCCAAGGCACCATCGGGCTGGAGATTGCCGAGGATGCGGCGGCCATGGGCATTACCCGCGCCGATGTGCTGGTTTGCTGCGGCGGTGGCGGTCTGACCTCGGGGATCGCCCTTGCGCTTGAGGCGGACGCGCCGGGGCTGCGCGCGCGCCCTTGTGAGCCGGAAGGCTTTGATGACGTCGCCCGCTCGCTGGCATCAGGCCAGATCGAGCGCAACGCCCGCACCGCGGGCAGTCTCTGCGATGCCATCATCACGCCGCAGCCGGGGAACATCACCTTTCCGATCATGCAGCGGCTGTGCGGTCCGGGATTGGTGGTGAGCGAGGATGAAGCGCTGCACGCGGTGGCGCTGGCCTTTTCCCGGCTTAAACTGGTGGCAGAACCGGGCGGTGCCGTGGCGCTGGCGGCCGCCCTTTTTCGCGCCGATCAGATCGAGGGCGAGGCGGTTTTCGTCACCATTTCTGGCGGCAATGTCGATGCGGATGTATTCTGCGATGCGCTGTCCCGCTTTGCTGTCTGAGCTCTGATCATGGGCCAAACCTGAGCCGCGTCATACTGCGCCGGTATGGAAAACCGGACTTGAACTGACGCAAGGTAAGCTGCAACACTCAGCCCAGAAGAACGCCATCATTCACTCCAAAAACATTTTAATGCCACGGACTTGTGGCACAGGAGGATACTATGGCTGTTTTAAATGCTCAGGCAATTTTTCTGATTGTCCTGTCGGCGCTAGGTTATTCGATTGCGACAATTGGACTGAAGATGGGGTCATCCACGATCAGCCTCGCGGCAATCGGATTGGTTGCGCTTGGCTTTGGGGCGGCGGCGCTGTGCGAAATCGAGATCCTGCGCCATGTTGATCTTGGGGTCGTCTATATCTCGATCATCGGTCTGGAAACACTGATCGTGCTCAGCTATGCGTGGTTCATTGGCGAGGCGCTTAGCGTGCGTCAGATCGGTGGTGCGACCATGGTGTTAGCGGGCCTTGCTGTGGTGTCGCACTGACAGGGGGGACCTGCCCCCGCGTCGCGCCCAAGGGACAAGGAGCGACGCGGATGATGTTTGATACAGGCGATGTGACCCTGCATTACCTCGACGAAGGCGACCCCGAAGGCGCGCCCATCGTCTTTGCCCATGCGCTTGGCACCGGCACGTTTCTCTGGGATGCGGTGGTGCCGCTGTTGCCGCCCGGCCTGCGGATCATCCGCTATGATGCGCGCGGGCATGGGCAATCCTCGACCCCGCCTGCCCCCTATTCCATGGGCGCGCTCATCCGCGATGCCGAGCGATTGCTGGATCACTTGCAGGTGCGTGAGGCGATGTTTGTCGGCCTTTCGATCGGCGGGATGGTGGCGCAGGGGTTGGCGGTAAAGCGCCCCGACCTCATTCGGGCGCTGGTGCTGTCCAATACCGGGGCCAAGATCGGCACGCCCACGCTTTGGGCCGAGCGGATCGCCACCGCACGCCGCGCGGGCGGCATGGCAGAGCTGGCGCGCGGATCGTGTGAACGGTGGTTCACGCGCAGCTATCTTAAGGAAAACAGGCACTTGCCATGGTTTGAGCGGCTTTGCCAGCATGATCCAGAGGGCTATGCCGGCTGTGCCGCTGCCATTTCCGGCACGGATTTCTACACGCCTACCTCTGGCCTGCGCCTGCCCACGCTGGGCATTGCGGGGGCCGAGGATGGCTCGACCCCGCCTGATCTTGTGCGCGAGACGGTGAACCTGATCCCCGGCTCAAAATTCGAGCTGATGCGCCGCACCGGGCATGTGCCCCCGGTGGATCAGCCGCAAAAATACGCGCGGCTGCTGTCAGAGTTTCTGCGCGCCACGGGGCATATCGGCCACGCCTGATAGAAACCCGCTTGCGGTGACGCGCGAATCCGGATCACTTGCGCCCAGCATTGGAAGGGAGGCCCCATGCAGACCATCACAGCCGCCGTATGCCATGAATTTGGCGCGCCTCTCGTAATCGAACCGGTGCATCTGCGCGCGCCAGAGGCGGGTGAGGTGCAGGTCGAGGTCAAGGCGGTGGCGATTTGCCACTCGGATATTTCCTATGCGATGGGGGGCTGGGGCGGCACCCTGCCCGCCGTTTATGGCCATGAGGCGGCGGGGATTGTGAGCGCGGTTGGCGCGGGTGTCTCCGGCTTTGCGTTGGGCGATCCGGTGGTTGTCACGCTCATTCGCGCCTGCGGGCACTGCGCGCCCTGCGCCACGGGCCGCCCAACGGGATGCGAGACGCCACAAGACGACGGGCACGGGCCGCTTTCGACGCTTTCGGGGAGGAGATTGCATCAGGCCATGGCCTGCGGGGCCTTTGCCACATCTGTCGTGGTGCATCACAGCCAGATCGTGAAAATCCCACATGGGATCGACATGGCGGCGGCCAGCCTATTGGCCTGTGGGGTGATTACCGGCGTGGGGGCCGTGATCAATGCGGCCAATCTGCGCGCGGGGCAGGATGTGGTGGTGATTGGGGCAGGCGGTGTTGGCCTTAACGCCATTCAGGGCGCACGCATCGCGGGCGCGCGGCGGATTGTGGCGGTGGATATGACCGAGGACAAGCTGGCCGCCGCCCGTGAATTCGGCGCGACCGATGGTGTCTTGGCAACCGAGGAAAAGCCGTGGCGCAGCGCCAAGGCGGCGATGGGACGCGGGGCCGATGCGGTGCTTGTCACCGTGGGCGCGGCCAAGGCCTATGATCTGGCACCCCGCTATCTGGCCGGGGGTGGCAAGGTGATCATGGTCGGCATGCCCCATACGGGTGCCGCCTCAAGCTATGAAGCCGCGAGTTTCGCTGCGATGGGACAATCCATGGTCGGCTCCAAGATGGGCGAGGCGGTCATTCGCCGCGATATTCCGTGGATGGTCGATCTTTATGGTCAAGGGCGGCTCAAGCTGGACGAGCTGATTTCCCGGCGTTGGCGGTTTGACCAGATCAACGAGGCCATCGCCGATACCAAATCCGGGTCGGCCCGGCGTAATGTGATTGTGTTTGAATGACAGCCTTTCATCTGGCCGCAAATGCCGCGTGCCCCGCTCTTGCGTTTTAACAGGACACAGCCATGAAGCTCAGAGACCTTGATATCATCGTGACCGCACCGCCTGCGCCCGGCTGGGGTGGGCGCTATTGGATTTTGGTCAAGCTGACCACGGATGACGGGATCACCGGCTGGGGCGAATGCTATGCCGCGAGCGTCGGGCCTGAGGCCATGCGCGCGGTGATCGAGGATGTGTTTGCCCGCCACATGGAAGGCGAGAACCCCGAGAATATCGAGCTGATGTTCCGCCGCGTCTATTCCTCGGGCTTTACGCAACGCCCGGACCTGACGGCCATCGGGGCCTTTTCGGGGCTGGAGATTGCCTGTTGGGATATTCTGGGCAAGGCGCGGGGGCGGCCTGTCTGGGCGCTTTTGGGCGGCAAGATGAACCCGCGCATTCGCGCCTATACCTATCTTTATCCCCTGCCACATCACCCGATCACGCCATTCTGGACCTCGGCCGATATGGCCGCCGAGAGTGCGGCGGACTGCGTGGCGCGCGGTTATACGGCAGTCAAGTTCGACCCCGCTGGCCCCTATACGCTGCGTGGCGGGCATATGCCTGCGATGACGGACATATCCCTGTCGGTCGAGTTTTGCCGCAAAATCCGGGCGGCAGTGGGCGACAAGGCCGATCTGCTTTTTGGCACCCATGGGCAATTCACGACCGCAGGCGCGATCCGTCTGGGCCAAGCCATCGAGCCTTATTCGCCGCTCTGGTATGAAGAGCCGGTGCCGCCCGACAATGTGGGTGCAATGGCACAAGTCGCGCGCGCGGTGCGTATCCCTGTGGCGACGGGCGAGCGGCTGACCACCAAGGCCGAGTTTGCGCCTGTGCTGCGCGAGGGCGCGGCGGCGATCCTGCAACCGGCCTTGGGCCGTGCAGGCGGAATCTGGGAGATGAAGAAAGTGGCCGCCATGGCCGAGGTCTATAACGCGCAAATGGCACCGCATCTTTATGCCGGGCCGGTGGAATGGGCGGCGAATGTGCATTTTGCCGCGTCCATTCCCAATATCCTCATGTGCGAGAGCATCGAGACCCCGTTCCATGATGCGCTGATCAAGGGCAGCATCCGGGTTGAAGGTGGTTATATCACCCCGCCAGAGGCCCCCGGTCTTGGGATCGAAGTGGATGAGGCGCTGGCGCGCGCCAACCCCTATCACGGCACCGGCCTGCATCTGGAGATGCAGGAAGCCTCCTGCGACTATACCAACGGCAACAGCTTTGCCGGGGGGGCGCCGCACGAAGAGGGCTGACGCTCAGCCCCCCACCTTATCGCCACGTTGCAGGCGCACCGGGATTTCGCGGGCAAGTTTGAGCAGATAGGCCATATAAGGCTTGTCTGCGTCATCGTCGCGGATGGCGGCATAGAGGCGTTTGGTCTTGCCTGTGGCCGTGAGGGGGCGGGTCACGTAATCCGTGCTGGTCTTGACCTCGCGCACCACCCAATCGGGCAGCACGGCGACACCACGATTGGAGGCGACCAGAAGCAGGATCACGGCGGTCAGTTCGACCTGTCGGATGCTTTTGGGTTCGACCTTGGCCGGGGTCAGCAATTCGGTGAAGACATCAAGCCGCGAGCGGTCCACCGGATAGGTAATCAGCACCTCATCGCGAAAATCCGCCGCCTCGACATAGGGTTTCTGCGCCAAAGGATGCTGGCTTGAGGCGACAAAGACCGGCTCGTAATCAAAGAGCGGTTTGAAGCTGATTCCCGGCAGATCCTCGGGGTCGGAGGAGACCACCAAATCCACCTCTTCCTTTTGCAGGGCGGGCAGCGCGTCAAAGGCCAGACCGGGGCGAATATCGACATCGACCTCGCCCCAGGTTTTGCGGAAGCGTTCCAGCACCGGGAAAAGCCATTCGAAACAGGCGTGGCATTCAATCGCGATATGCAGGCGGCCCGCGCTGCCCTCGCGCAGGCCCTCGAATTCCTGTTCCAATGCCTCGATCTCGGGCAGGATTTTTTCGGCCAGCCGCAGCAGGCGCTGACCGGCAGCAGACAGGCGTAAGGGTTTGGAACGTCTCACAAAAAGCTCGACCCCGGTCTGATCCTCAAGCCCTTTGATCTGATGGCTAAGGGCGGATTGGGTGATGTGCAACAGGTCCGCCGCACGTGCCAAACCGCCGGCCTGATGAATGGCACGGATCGTTTTCAGGTGCCGGAACTCGATATGCATTATTAGTGAACCTCATTCAAACCATGAATTTAATGAAGTTGTCTCACATTGCTGCACCTGCAACAAGAGGACAACAGATTTCACTCCTGCACGGGATGACCCAAGATGACAACGCCGCGTATCTCTTTTGAATTCTTCCCGCCCAAGACGCTTGAGGCCTCGTTTCGCCTGTGGGAGACGATCCACGCGCTTGCGCCGCTCGACCCACGGTTTGTGTCCGTGACCTATGGCGCGGGCGGCACCACCCGCGAATTGACCCGCGAGGCGGTGGGCACCTTGCACAAGGCCACGGGCCTGAATGTGGCGGCGCACCTGACCTGCGTCGATGCCAGCCGCGCCGAGACGCTGGAGATTGCCGACCAATTCGCCGCCGCTGGCGTGTCTGAGATTGTCGCCCTGCGCGGCGACCCCCCCAAGGGATCGAACGGGTTTGTTCAGCACCCGGATGGGTTCGCCAATAGCTGCGAGCTGATTTCGGCACTGGCCGATACCGGCAAGTTCACCATCCGTGTTGGTGCCTATCCCGAGAAGCACCCCGAAGCAGCAGATCAACGCGCCGATATCGACTGGCTCAAGCGCAAGATTGACGCGGGCGCGTCCGAGGCGATCACGCAGTTCTTCTTTGAAGCAGAGACCTTTTTCCGCTTCCGCGATGCCTGTGCGGCGGCAGGGATCAACGCGCCGATCATCCCCGGCATTCTGCCGATTGAAAACTGGGTCGGCGCGCGCAAATTCGCACTGTCCTGCGGCACGCAGGTTCCCGCGTGGCTGGATGAGGCGTTTGACAAGGCCATTCGCGACAACCGGCATGATCTGCTGGCAACCGCACTGGCCACGGAACTGTGCAGTGACCTGCTGGATGGTGGGGTCGAAGACCTGCATTTCTACACGCTCAATCGCCCGGAATTGACGCGCGATGTGTGCCATGCCTTGGGTGTCACACCCAAGGTGACGCTGCGCGACGTCGCCTGAGCGCTTGCCGAGACAGTCGGCCCCGCCTACCCTGCACCCCGCAGGGACAGGAGGGGCCGATATGCCGTCATACCACGCCACATCGCTGGACGAATTGCCGGACCTCGCGGCCATTTTGGCCCGAACGGGGCTGGGGTTCATTGAGGATATGATCGCAGGCCGCTTGCCCTGCCCGCCGATTGGGGCGACGCTGGGCTTTCGGCCGATTGAGGCGCGGCAGGGTCATGTGGTGTTCGAGGGGGCAGCAAAGTTTGACGCCACCAACCCAATGCGCGGCGTGCATGGTGGCTGGTATGGGGCGATTCTTGACAGTTGCATGGGCTGCGCGGTGATGACGGCGCTCGAGCGTGGCGAGACCTACACAACCCTGGAATACAAGGTGAATATCACCCGCGCCCTGCCGCTTGATGTGCCGGTTCAGGCGATTGGCACGCTTGAACACAAGGGCCGCTCGACCGCCGTGGCGCGCGGCGAATTGCGCGGGCTGAGCGACGGGCGGCTCTATGCCACCGGATCGACCACCTGTTTGGTGATGCGTCCCGACGGCGCATAGATGCTCCGGGCGCAGCACCCCCTTGCGCAGCGCCCTGCCCGCGCGTAAACCGCGCCCGATACTTCGGCTCAGGACTGCACCCATGCCCGTTCTCGTGATGAAATTCGGCGGCACATCGGTCGCCAATATCGACCGCATACGCCGCGCCGCCAAGCGTGTGGGCCTTGAGGTGGCCAAGGGCTATGACGTGATCGTCATCGTCTCGGCCATGTCGGGCAAGACCAACGAACTGGTCGGCTGGGTCAATGAAATCGCGCCCTTACATGATGCACGCGAATATGACGCCGTGGTCAGCGCGGGCGAGAATGTGACGGCGGGGCTGATGGCGCTTACGTTGCAGGAAATGGACATCCCGGCGCGCAGTTGGCAGGGCTGGCAGGTGCCGCTCAAGACCAATTCCGCGCATTCCGCCGCCCGGATCGAGGAAATCCCAACCGAGAACATCAATGGCCGCTTTGCCCAAGGCATGCGCGTGGCCGTTGTGGCGGGCTTTCAAGGGGTTTCGCCCGAGGGCCGCATCACCACGCTGGGCCGTGGCGGATCGGACACCACCGCCGTGGCCTTTGCCGCCGCCTTTGATGCGGAACGCTGCGATATCTACACCGATGTGGACGGGGTCTATACCACCGATCCGCGCATCACCTCCAAGGCGCGCAAGCTTGATAAGATCGCGTTTGAGGAAATGTTGGAACTGGCCTCGCTGGGGGCAAAGGTGCTGCAAACCCGTTCCGTGGAACTGGCGATGCGGTATAATGTGAAACTGCGGGTGCTCAGCAGTTTCGAGGAACCATCTGATGAGGCCGGCACGCTGGTCTGCGCCGAGGAGGAAATCATGGAATCAAAGGTTGTCAGCGGCATCGCCTATTCCCGCGACGAGGCGAAAATGACCCTCATTTCGGTGGCGGACCGGCCCGGCATCGCGGCCGCCATCTTTGGGCCCCTGTCCGAGGCGGGCGTGAATGTCGATATGATCATCCAGAACATCGCCGAAGAAGGCCGCACGGATATGACCTTTTCTTGCCCGACGGATCAGGTGATCCGCGCTGAGAAGGCGCTACGCGAGGCCAAGGACCGCGGCGACATCAATTATCACGACCTTGTGGCTGATACCAATGTGGCCAAGATTTCGGCAGTGGGCATCGGCATGCGCAGCCAATCGGGTGTTGCCGCCAAGATGTTCAAGACGCTGAGCGATGAAGGAATCAACATCAAGGTGATTGCAACCTCTGAGATCAAGATTTCCGTGCTGATCGACCGGAAATACATGGAACTCGCGGTGCAGGCACTGCATGATGCGTTCGAGTTGGACAAAGCGGCCTGACCCGGCCACAGCATCCCTGCCGCCGGGTCTGGCCAATCCCTGAATCTGCTTGGGGGGATCGCCACCCATGAGCGAACATTTCAAGACCGACAGCCGCCAGATGCTGGGCCGTCTGCGTGCCATCATGGCCGAGGATGCGGGCGGGCAGACGCGGCTTGACCAGATTACCCGCCTCATCGCCGAGGAAATGCGGATCGAGGTGTGCTCGATCTATCTGTTCCGTGACGAGGACACGCTGGAGCTGTGCGCGACAGAGGGTCTCAAGGCCGAGGCCGTGCACCAGACCCGGATGCGTATGGGCGAGGGTCTGGTGGGCCGTGTGGCGCGCACCGGCGAGGTGATCAACACCGACAATGCCCCGGCAGAGCCCGGATTTCGCTACATGCCAGAGACCGGCGAAGAGGCCTATTCGTCGTTTCTGGGTGTGCCGATCCAGCGGCTTGGGGAAAAGCTGGGCGTTCTGGTTGTGCAATCGAAACAGGCGCGGCTGTTCTCGGACGAAGAAATCTATGCGGTCGAGGTGGTGGCCATGGTTCTGGCCGAAATGGCCGAACTGGGCGCTTTTGTGGGCGAAGGGGCCGCCATGTCGGCGCGCCACCAGCAAGCGGTGCTGTTTCGCGGTGCCAGCGCGCAAGAAGGCACGGCGCAGGGCCGGGTCTGGCTGCACGAGCCGCGCGTGGTTGTGACCAATCCCATCGCCGATGATCCGGTGCGTGAATTGACACGGCTGAACGAGGCGGTTGAGGCGCTGCGCGTGGGCGTGGACCGCATGCTGAATTCGGCCAATGGCGGCGACAAGGATCAGACCGAAATTCTGGAAGCCTATCGCATGTTCGCCAACTCCAAAGGCTGGATGCGCCGGATGGAGGCCAATATCGACAGCGGTCTTTCAGCAGAGGCTGCGGTGGAAAAGGAGCAATCCGCCGCCCGCGCGCGCATGGGCCAGGTGACGGATGCCTATCTGCGCGAGCGCCTGCATGATCTTGATGACCTTTCCAACCGGCTGTTGCGGATCCTGACCGGGCAGGGCAACGAGACTGGTGCGGACATGCCCGCCGATCCGATTCTGATCGCCCGCAACATCGGCCCGGCAGAGTTGCTCGATTATGGGCGCACCCTGAAGGGAATCGTGCTGGAGGAGGGATCGGTCGGGTCTCATGCCGCGATTGTGGCGCGGGCGTTGGCGATTCCGCTGGTGATCCATGCCAATCGCATCACGACCGAGGCCCTGAACGGCGATCCGATCCTTGTCGATGGTGATCAGGGCATCGTGCATCTGCGCCCCGACGATACGGTCGTGTCAGCCTTTCGCGACAAGATGGCGATGCAGGCCGAGGCGCAGCAGCGCTATGCCTCGATCCGTGACAAACCCGCCGAAACGCTCTGCGGTCAGCGCATCAAGCTCAAGATGAACGCGGGGCTTATGGCCGACCTGCCCAGCCTTGTCGGCTCGGGGGCAGAGGGGGTGGGGCTGTTTCGCACCGAATTGCAGTTCCTGATCCGCAACCACATGCCCAAACGAGCCGAATTATCAGAGCTTTATGCGCGGGTGATGGATGCCGCCGGGGAGCAGCGCGTGGTGTTCCGCACGCTTGATATCGGTTCGGACAAGGTGCTGCCCTATATGAAGCCCAATGACGAACCCAACCCGGCGATGGGCTGGCGCGCGATCCGGGTGGGGTTGGACAAGCCGGGGGTGATGCGGATGCAGCTTCAGGCGCTCATTCGCGCCGCCAAGGGGCGACCGCTGACCATCATGTTCCCCTTTGTGGCACAGCGCGACGAGTTCACCGCCGCCCGCGCCGAGATGGACAAGGCCCTGGAGCGCGAGCGTATTCTGGGCCATCCGATCCCTGCGCAGATCGAAGTGGGCGCGATGCTGGAAACCCCATCGCTGGCTTTTGCGCCGGATGACTTTTATTCAGAGGTGGATTTCATCTCGGTGGGTGGCAATGACCTCAAGCAGTTTTTCTTTGCCGCTGACCGTGAAAACGAGCGCGTGCGCCGTCGTTATGACACGCTCAACATCAGCTTTCTCAATTTCCTTGAGGGGATTGTCTATCGGTGTGCCACGCTTGGAACGCCGCTGAGTTTCTGTGGCGAAGATGCGGGCCGCCCGATCGAGGCCGCGTGCCTTGCCGCCATCGGGTTTCGCACGCTCTCGATGCGCCCCGCCTCTATAGGCCCGGTCAAGAGCCTGTTGCGGCGGATCGACCTTGGACAGTTGCGCGAGCTGATCCATGCAGAGCGCGCGCGCGGTGCGCAGACCGTGCGCCCGGCGGTGATGGACTATCTGCGCGACCAGATGTGAGGCGTTTGCCTCAGTGGCCCCCACCCCCGGCAAGGCCCACACCCGACACCAGCGATCCCCAGACCTTGATGCGCAGTCCCACTGCCTTGACCACGCCGGTGGCTGCGATCACATGGCCGAAAAAGCCGGGCAGATTGCTGGTATAGGTCTGAATCATGCAGCCGCTGCCATCGAGCATGATCTTTTCATGCTCGGGATGCGCCAGTTCAAAATAAACAAGGATCGACCCGCGCCGCAGCATTTCGGCGGGGTCCATCAGGCGACCACCGGGCACGATCTGCCCCGTGGAGATGGCCGGTTGCACCGAGACCACGCGCGCCGGAAGGACCGCATCGCGAAATGACAGGCTTATATTGCTGTCGCAGGCGATTTCGGCGGGCATGCCCTCGTAGATCGTGCTGTTGGCAACCTGAGAAAATCCCGCAACGGTGCGCACGGGCGTGCCTTGTGGCCGGTCGGGGATGATCACCATGGCCGGGCTGAGGATCAGGGTCGAGGCGGGGCTGCCCAAGCTCATGGCAAGCTGGGTGACAACACCGCCCGTATAGGCATGCACCTCGGTTTGCGCCAAGGCCACTTGCGCGCTGTGCAGGGCGGCTTCGGCGGCGCGGCGTTGCGCGGGAAGGGTTTGGGAAATATCCGTCTGAGCCAAGGCAACCTGCGCCTCTGCTGCGGCAACCCCAGCCTCGGCAATCGCGACCGAGGATTCCAATTGGCGCACGGCATCGCGCGTGCCGACGTTACGGGTGACAAGCGTCAGCGCGTTATCGAGATCGACGCGCAGCTTGTCGAGCGACGCCTCTGCCTCGGCAACAGAGGCTTGGGCGACCTTGAGCGTCTCGGCGGCCTTGGTCTCGGCTGCGCTGATCTTGGCGAATTCCGCCTCTGCCTGTTCCAGGGCGGCGCGTTGAGCCCGGTCATCGACTTGGAACAAAAGATCGCCCGCTTCGACCCGTTGGCCATTGATGACGTTGATCGCCGTCACAGGCCCGCTGGCCTGTGACACCACGGAAATGGTGCGGAACGGCACGATGCCCGAATAGGATTTGGGGTGGAAATAAAAGATGAGGAGGAACAGCAAGAAGGCCAGCACCGCCCAGATCAGAACCGCTGTGCGCATGTTCCAGACGGTCATCGCCTCGCCGCGACGCTTGAGCTGGAAATACCGGATAATGACCGGAAAAGAGGTCAGAAGCAGCTCAATCACGTTGGGTGTCTCCTGTCGGCTTGGCCGTATCTTCGGGCGTCTGTGCGCCTGCGCCCCACAGGTTGAAGCGCGCCAAATCGGCCATGAGCGCAATCAGGATGGCACTGATCGGCAACAGGATATTGAAATGCCCGAGCGGAAACAGCTCGTAAAGCAGGGCGACGGTGAGCATCGTCGGGATCGTCTTGGCCAGCGGCGTGCCGTGCGATTGATGTTCGGCCCAGCGATCAAAGGCCGCGTAGAGCGTGACGAGCACATAGATCACCGCGATAAGCAGCCCCAAGGACACCCATGCCAGCGTGTCGCCCTCTCCCGGCGCGGCGAACCATCCCGGAAGCGCAGCGCCGTGTTCCTCTGTAGTTGCCATAGCTGAAATCCATCACGATCAATCGCCATCAGCCTATGGGTTATAGCTGCAATATCAAGGAAATTATGTGCTGCATCCGCCGTGCTGATGCAGGGGCGGATAGATCGGATCAGCTGACGCGGCCCGGTGTGCTTTGGGCCATTGCACGAAACTCGGCGCATAACGCGGAATGGTCGCGACCGGCGTCAATCGCCAGCCGACGCAGCCCGAAATGCACCTGCGCCATATCCTGATAATAGCGGGTATAGGCATAGTTGGTCGCCGCCCCCGCTGCGGCCCCCAAGATCGGCACGGTCTGCGCCGCCAGCTTTTGGCCCAAGACCGCCGCCAGACGCGGGGCCACCCGCGCGATAAGCGCGTTGAGCGCGGGGCCGGTGACGGTCATCCGACTGCCCAGAAAGCCCAGATTGGCCCCATCGTCGCGCTCGAGCGGCCCAGCCGCGCCGAACACCTGCACCGAATCGAACCGCACAGCGGGTTCGGATGGGTCGAACCCGTTTTCAACCGCCACATCCTGAATGGCGCGCAAGAGCACGGTAACTGTGATCGGCAGTTCGGCCAGCGCTGTAGGCAGGCCACCGATGCCGCCCACCGCCCCCATCGAGGTGGTCAGCGCCCGCGCCATCCAGCCCGGCTGATCGCCCACAACCCCGCGCGAGCGATGCGCCATTTCGGCGGCGCGGCGCAGCGCCTCTTCGGTGGTTTCATTAAGGCGCGCGCGCAAACTGGGCGGCAAGCGATCCAGCAAGCCCTCGGCGCGCCCACCCACAAGGTTGAGCAGATCAATCACCCCATTGCCCGCCTGCGCATTGCGCGCCACCAGCGCGCGCAAGCGCCGCTCGGTTTCGGTCTCGTCAATCGGTCGGCCCAAAAGCTCCATCCGCGTGCCTCATCCTCGTTGCCTAGGTTGAATTGGCCACAGCAGAGCCTGAATTCAAGCGTCGCGCATCACTTTGCCGGCCACATCCTCCCACGCGCCGGGGCGCAGTTCCAGCCCCAGCACACGCTCTGGGTTGGTGGGGGGCGGCATTTCCACGGCGGTCAGCTTGGTAAATCCAAAGCGGCTATAGTAGGGCGCGTCGCCCACCAAGATCACCCGCTCCCAGCCGAGCGCCGCTGCGCGCTCCAGACTGTCGCGCATGAGCAGCGCGCCCAGCCCCTCGCCCTGATGGGTGGGATGTACGGCAACAGGCCCCAGCAAAAGCGCGCGCGCCGTGCCGATCCGAACAGGCCAATAGCGGATTGCCCCGGCCAAAATCCTGTCATGATCGCGCACCACAAGGCACAGATCGCGCACGGGGGGCACATCATCACGCAGCCGGTAAGACGACAGCGCCTCGCGCCCCGGCGCGAAACACAGGTCATAGAGGGCCTCAACCTCCCAGTAATCAACGGGTTTCTCCGTCTCGAGGGTGAACATGCCGCGCGTTGCCCTTGCCAAAAATCGACTGGCCATGCGCGTAGCACGACGTTACGACAGGCACAAACCCGATGACCAAGGAGAGGCGGATGTTTTACCGACCCGAAGAGGGCCATGGCCTGCCCCATAACCCGTTCAACGCCATCGTGACACCGCGCCCGATTGGCTGGATCTCGACCCGTGGGGCCGATGGGCAGGACAATCTGGCCCCCTATTCGTTTTTCAATGCGGTCGCCTATGTGCCGCCACAGGTGATGTTCGCCTCGACCAGCGCCAAGCCGGATCGCGGCGATACCAAGGACAGCGTCGCCAATATCCGCGAGACAGGCGTCTTTTGCGTCAATATCGTCAGCGAAGCATTGCGTGATGCCATGAACCAAACCTCTGGCGCGTGGGGCCGTGAGGTGGATGAATTCACCGATGCCGGGTTGGACAAGGCGACCTGCGAAACCATCGCCTGTTCCCGCGTGGCGGCAAGCCCGGCCAGTCTGGAATGCAAGCTGACGCAGATTGTGCAACTGCCGGGCGAGGCGAATTTCGTGGTCTTTGGCGAGGTTATCGGCGTGCATATGCGCGACGACTGCATGGTCGAGGGCCGGTTTGACGTGACCCGGTTCAATCCGCTGACCCGGCTTGGGTATCAGGATTATTCGGTGATCCGCGAGACATTCAGTTTGAAGCGACCGGGGGAGTAAGCCGCGCGGGCGTGATTGGGGTGAATGTTACCCTACCCCGCTGAAATCGCCGTGCCCAGTTTCGCCGCGCGCCGCCCCATGCTCTCGCGGCCCAGCGTGCGGCAGAGGATCAGCACCGGGATCAGTCCGAACGCCACCAGCACCAGCGATGGCACCGCCGCCTCTGACAACCGCTCATCGGCGGCGAGGCGGTGCGCCTGCACCGCCAGTGTCTGAAAATCAAAGGGGTGCAGGATCAGCGTTGCGGGCAATTCCTTCATCACATCGACAAAGACGATCAAAAGCGCGGTCAGAACCGAGGTGCGCGCCACCGGCAGATGCACCCGTGTCAGAAGTTTTGGCCCCGGCTGCCCCAAAGAGCGGCCAATCGCATCAAGATGCCCCGGCACCGTCGCCATGCCACTGTCATAGGCGTTGAGCGCCGCCGCCATGAACCGCACCATATAGGCCATGATCATGAGCCAGATTGATCCGGTGATCAAAAGCCCGGTGCGGATGCCAAACGTCTCTTGCATGAAGGCGTCGATGGCATTGTCCAGCCCCGCCATCGGCACCATGAGGCCAACGGCAATGACGCCACCGGGCACGGCATAGCCCAGACCTGCCCCCATCACCAGCCAGCGCGCGCTGCGCCCCGGACGGGTGCGGGCGCGAAACCCCACGAGGATTGCCCCCACCACCGTCAGCACTGCCGCGACACTGGCCAAGAGCACCGAATTGGTCATGAACCCCAGATAACGCGCCGAAAGGATATTTTGCCCCGAGCCGATGGCCATTTCCCCCAGCATGATCACCGGAATGATGAAGCCAAACAGCACCGGCAGAAAACAGAGCGTAAAGGCCCCCCAACCCGCCGCACCGCGCAACTGCGGGCGTTCCATCGTCTCGAACCGTGCGCCGCGCCCGGCGGTGCGCGACCGCCCCCGGCTTGCCCGCTCTAACCCGGCCAAGAGCAGCGCGAAACTGAGCAGGCACAGCGCCAGTTGCGCCGCCGCCGCCCGGTCGCCAAGGCTGAACCACGCCTGATAGATGCCGGTGGCAAAGGTCTGGACGTTGAAAAACGCCACCGTGCCGAAATCGGCGATCGTCTCCATAACCGCAAGAAGTGCCCCGCCCGCAATCGCCGGGCGCGCCATCGGCAGGGCCACCCGCCAGAAGGCCTGCATCGGCGAACGCCCCAGCGTGCGCGCCACAAGGAACGCATTGCCCGATTGCTGCCGAAACGAGGCCCGCGCAAGGAGGTAGACGTAAGGATAGAGCACGATTGTCAGCATCAGGGCCGCCCCGCCAAGGCTGCGCACCTCTGGAAACCAGTAATCGCGCGGCCCCCAACCCGTGATCGCGCGCAAGGCGGTTTGCACCGGGCCGGGATGGTCCAGAAAATGCGTGTAGGCATAGGCCATGACATAGGCCGGAAACGCCAGCGGCAGCGCCAGCGCCACCTCTAAAAGCCGCGCACCGGGAAAGTGGTAGACCGTCACCAGCCAAGCCGTGACCGATCCGATCACCGCTGTGCTGACGCCGACGATGGCGACCAGCGTCAGGGTCGTCGCGGTATAGCGCGGCAAGACCGAGGACAGCACATCGCGCCAGGTCTGCAAATCGCCCGCGAAGGCCGCGAGCGCCGCCGCAAGGATAGGCGCCACGCAGAGCACGACGACGACCCAGGCAAGGCGGTGCAAAAGGGTTTCGCTCATGGGCCAAACGCTCCGGTATAATCCGACGGTTTTGATCAGTATTCCGGGGCGGCAGGCGGGTCAAGCCGATGAGGCGATTACGCCCCCGACACGCCCGCCTCGGCAAAGGTGGCCATACCAGAATGACAGGCGAGCGCCGCTTGCACGATACCCATCGCCAGAACCCCGCCCGAGCCCTCGCCCAGACGCAGGCCCAGCGCCAAAAGCGGCTCTTTGCCCAATGCGTGCAAGAGGCGTGGATGACCTGGCTCGGCGCTGACATGCCCGGCTATGGCGTGATCAAGCGCGCCGGGGCATTCCGCGTGCAGACAGGCGGCGGCGGCGGTGCAGATAAAGCCATCGAGCACGACCGGAATGCGCAGCTGCCGCGCCCGCGCCATGGCCCCGGCCATCGCCACCAATTCGCGCCCGCCCAAGCGACGCAAGACCTCTAGCCCCCCTGCCCCAGAGGCGGCGTTGACCGTGACCGCCCGCGCCACGATCTGTGCCTTGTGCGCAAGGGCGGCATCGGCCAGCCCGGTGCCGCGCCCCGTCCATCCCTCGGCCCCGCCGCCAAAGAGCGCCAGCGCAATCGCCGCCGCAGAGGTGGTGTTGCCGATGCCCATCTCGCCCACAACCAAAAGGTCTGTAGCCGGGTCCACCGCATCCCAGCCGATGTTGAGCGCGCGCAGCATGTCGTCCTCGGACATGGCAGGGCCAAGGCTGATATCGCCCGTGGGCCGATCCAGATCGAGCGCGACCACATCCATCCGCGCGCCCACTTGCGCCGCCAATTGATTGACCGCCGCCCCGCCCGCCCGGAAATTCGCCACCATCTGCGCAGTGACAGCCGCAGGAAAGGCGGAAATGCCCTGCGCCACCACCCCATGATTGCCTGCAAAGACGATCACTTGCGGTGCTGTCACCCGCGCCCGTGCGGCGCTGCGCCAGCCGCAATACCATTGCGCCAGATCTTCAAGCCGCCCCAGCGCGCCGGGGGGTTTGGTGAGGTCTGCGTCGCGGGCTTGCGCCGCTTGCGTCGCCGCCGCATCGGTGCCGGGGGCCGCGCGCAAGAGGGCTGCGAAATCCGAAAGCGAAGAGAAAGGAGACGGCATGCAAAGCCTCATTGATTGTGCTGCGCCCATTCTGTATCGCAGGCAAAGCCCCCGCCCCAGACGAAAAAGGGCACGTCCATGGCAGAAAACGACAAGGCGTTGATCCGCCTCAGAGATATGCCGCTGGCGCTGAGCCTGCTCAGTCGCTTGGCCGTGCCGTTGCGGCGGTTTGATCGCGGCGCACGGGCGGCTTGGGCCTATCCGTTGGCGGGGCTGGTGCTGGGCGGTATGGCGGCCTTGGGTGGGATCGCCGCCCTGGCACTTGGGCTGCCCACGCCGGTTGCGGCGCTTGTGAGCCTGAGCTTGCAGGTGGTTCTGACCGGGGCCATGCACGAAGACGGGTTGGCAGATACTGCCGATGGTCTTTGGGGGGGATGGACGCCGGCGCGGCGGCTCGAGATTATGAAAGACAGCCATATCGGCAGCTACGGGGTCATTGCGCTGATCCTGTCACTGGGCGCGCGCGGTGTGGCGCTCTGGCTGCTTTTTGAGGTCAGTCCAGCGCTGGCGACCTCTGCCATTCTGGCCGCAGCCCTGCTGTCACGCGCGATGATGCCTTTGGTCATGTGTGCCCTGCCCCATGCCCGCGCCAGCGGGTTGTCGCAGGCGCAGGGGCGCGCGCCACTGGCGACGGCGACGGTTGGGCTGGCCCTTGCGGTGGGTCTGGCGCTTGTGCTTGTCGGTGCGGCAGGGCTGAACGCGCTGGTTGCGGCGGCCGTTGCCACCTGCGCCCTTGGCCTGATTGCCCGCGCCAAAATCGGGGGGCAGACCGGCGACATCCTTGGGGCCACGCAACAACTGGCGGAAATCGCGGTGTTGTTCAGCCTTTTGATGTGAGCCATGAAAAAAGCCGCGCCAGAGGACGCGGCCTTTTCCTAACATGCGGGGTTGGGATCACGCCGCGCGCGACACCAGCACCTCATCCACCTTGCGGGCGGCCAGAACTTCATCGCCACCCGACACGGCGGCCACTTCGCGCGTCAAACGCTCGAGTGCGGCCTCATAGAGTTGACGCTCGGAATAGCTCTGCTCGCGCTGATCGTCCGAGCGGTGCAGGTCGCGAACCACCTCGGCAATGGCAATCAGATCGCCAGAGTTGATCTTTTGCTCGTATTCCTGCGCCCGACGCGACCACATGGCACGTTTGACCTTGGCCTTGCCCTTGAGCGTGCTCATTGCCTTGGACACGACATCGGGGCTGGACAGGCCACGCATCCCAATCTCGGTGGCCTTGTTGGTGGGCACACGCAGGGTCATCTTGTCCTTTTCAAAGGAGATCACGAACAGTTCCAGCGTGATGCCGGCGATTTCCTGCTCTTCGATCGAAACGATCTGGCCCACGCCATGGGCGGGGTATACAACGTAATCATCAGGGCGAAATTCGGACTTTTTGGTCTTCGACATTCAGGTCTTCCTCGCAGGGCTGCCAGCTCGGACGCACAAAAACACATGCCAAGGGCCAATGCGGTCCACGGAATATGTGTATCTGTCGCAGAGAAATCCACCCCCGGGCAGCAACGCGGGTGAATGGATATCAGGCACATTTGATCTTGTCATGAAACTGTATCACAAAAAACCGCCCAATGAAAGGGCGGTGTTCTGTACGGGCATATTCGCCCCTGCAAATCAACGGCTTATCAGGTTCACAATGTCACGCGCGGCGCTGTTTCACCGGCGAATGCCGCGAATCGGGTCTCAGCCGCCCAGTCCGGGGGCCTCGGAAAAGTATTTCTCAAGCTTGCCCGCCTCGCCGTCGCGCTCTTCGGCCTCGGGCAGCGGATCTTTCTTGGTGATGATCACCGGCCACATTTCCGCATATTTGCGGTTGAACTCGACCCATTTTTCCATGTCCGGCTCGGTATCCGGGCGGATCGCATCGGCGGGGCATTCCGGTTCGCATACGCCACAGTCGATACATTCATCGGGATGAATGACCAGCATGTTCTCGCCTTCGTAAAAGCAGTCGACAGGACAGACCTCGACACAGTCGGTATATTTGCAGGCGATACAGGCGTCGTTCACGATATAGGTCATGGCCGTCTCTCATTCTTGCCGAATTGCGCCTCACCTAATCCAGTGGGCAAGATCAATCAAGCGGTCCCGGTTCATTGAGATCGAGTTTGCGGCGGTCGCGCTTGGTCGGGCGCCCTTTTCCCTCATATTTGGGCGCGGGCGGAACGCTGTCCTGCGTCACCGGGTCGCTGAGATCGTCATAGAGCGCCTGCGCCTCGGGGGCTGGCCCACGCCGTGTGCCAAGGGCGGCGATCCGCACCACCCAGACACGTGTTGCCTGCGCAAATGTCAGGACATCGCCCGGCCCCACCGCTTGCGCAGGTTTGGTGACACGCGCGCCGTTGACGCGCACATGCCCAGCCGAGATTTCCTTGGCCGAGAGGGTGCGCGTCTTGAAAAACCGCGCGTGCCAGAGCCATTTGTCGAGCCGGATTTTGGCGGCGGGCGCGTCCAAAACCTAGCCCTTGGTCCGCAACCCCATCAAGGCCGCAGCGAACGGATTGTCCGGGTCGATCCGATCATTTCGCTTCTCGGGCTTGGCGGCATAGGTTTTGGGCTGATCATCGCGCGGCTCGCGCGGCTTGCCCTTGCCGGGCTTGCCACGGGGCTTGCCGCCTTGGCGCTGCGGGCGGTCGCGTTTCTGCGCCGCGTCGCCATCCCCTTGGGCGGGCTGTCCAGCCTGTGCACCACGCGGGCCACGCCCGCCCTGTGCGGGGCGATCGCCACGTGGGCGATTGGCGCGCGGGGCCCAGGTGAAGGTGTAATAGACCTCGAGTTCGGTCGCCGCGACCTCGGGGCTTTCACCGGGAAGCACCTCTTCGGCCGGGGTCTCGTCGAGCGCGGCGGGAACGACGGTCTCGGCCACCGGCTCTGCGGCGATGGGCGCAACGCCCTCGTCGGGGATCTCGGCCACGATATCCGCGACCGGCGTTTCAGCCTCTGTCGCCGCCGCCGCATCTGCGGGGGCCTCGGAAATGGCCTGATCGACCGGCTTGACCTTGGCGCGTTCGGCACGCTCGGCCTTGTAGCCCAGCCCCTGCATCAGCAGGGCAAACTGCTCGAGCGTCATCCCCGTGATAGAGAGCATATCGGGCTTGGCCTCGAATCCACCGCGCGTATCTTCGCTGCGCAGCATGTCGGCCAGACGTTCCAGCATGTCGATGCGGATCGCCCGATCCCCGGCAGCGCGATACCCGGCCATCGTGAAATAGCCCTTGGGCGCGTCGCTACGGGCGGGCACGGTCACCAGACCCGGCGGCGGGGCCTCGGGGAATTCATCCATCCCTTGGCTCAGCGACCATAGCACCAGCCGCAACCGCGTCGGTGCAGGCTTGAGCAGGAGCGGCAAAAACACGGTGAACTGGCCAAAGCGGATGCCATGCTTGCGCAAGGCGCCACGCGCATCTTGATCCAGCGCCTTGACCTCGTCGGCGATTTCACCGCGCGGGATCAGGCCCATCGCCTCGACCATGCGAAAGCCCAAACCGCGCGCCAAACCATTCAGCGTCTCGTCGCGCTGGATGTTCAAGAGCGGTTCAAACAGCGTGGCAATGCGCCGGTCGATATAGTGCTGCAAGCGGCGTTGCACCTTGGCGGCCACATCCGGGCCGGCCTCGTCATCGACAAAGGCCACGATCTGTGGCTTGAGCGGGTCGGCACCGGGCGTCAGCTTGCCCACCGCCTCTTTGCCCCACAACAGGCCACCCTGTTCGGTAAAGTCGATCTCGGTGTCGGGTGCGTTGTAAAAGCGGTCCGCCTTGAGATGGAAATGCGGGGCAAGTGCCGCGACGCTCGCCTGTTGCAGCGTGCGTGCTTCCTTGCCTGCTGCCGCGCGGTCCTGCATGAAGCGGAACCCTTCGAGCCGTCCGACGAATTCGCCCTCGACGGTCACATCACCTTGATCGTTTACTTCGGCCACCATGGCTTCCTTCTGCTTGAGTCGGCGCAACAGAACCGAGGTGCGCCGATCCACAAATCTCTGGGTCAGCGCGCCATGCAACGCATCTGACAGGCGGTCTTCTACAGCGCGTGTCGCCCCGCGCCAATGGTTTTCGTCATCCAGCCAGCCTTTTCGCTGTGCGACATAGGTCCAAGTGCGAATATAGGCCAACCTTTTCGACAGCGTGTCGATGTCACCATCGGTGCGGTCGATGCGGGCAACTTGCTGTGCCAGCCAGTCATCAGGCACGCGACCATAGTCGGTCAGGTCGCAATAGATGCGTTCCAAGAGGCTGGCATGTTCGGCGGCGCTGATGCCCCGGAAATCGGGAATGCGGCAGACATCCCACAAGAGTTTCACCGCTGTCCCCCCGATGGCGCGCGGCATCACATCGGGATGTTCGGCCAATGTCTTGAGCGCGCCCAGATCATCCGCCTCGCGGGCGCGGGCCAGCAACTCGTGATCGGGGCGCGCCTCGAGACTGGCGATGAGCGCGCCGGTGGTGCCGAATTGCAGACGCGCATTGCGCCATTCCAGCTTGCGGATGGGGGCAAAGCGATGCTCCATGATCGCCTCGGCCAATTCGGGCTCAAGATCGGGCGCCTCGCCGGTCACACCAAAGGTGCCGTTGTTCATCCCTCGCCCTGCGCGCCCGGCAATCTGACCCAATTCATTGGGCTGCAAATAGCGCATGCGCCGCCCGTCGAATTTGCTAAGCGAGGAAAAGGCCACGTGGTTGATATCAAGGTTCAGCCCCATGCCGATGGCATCGGTCGCCACGAGGTAATCGACATCGCCATTCTGATAAAGCTCGACCTGCGCATTGCGCGTGCGCGGGCTGAGCGCGCCCATGACCACCGCAGCGCCCCCTTTTTGGCGGCGCAGCAACTCGGCCATGGCATAGACGTTTTCCACCGAGAAACCGACAATGGCGCTGCGCGCGGGCATCTTGGCGATCTTGCGCGGGCCGGTATATGTAAGTTGCGACATGCGCGCCCGGCTGAGAAATTCGACCCCCGGCACCAGCGCGGCTATGGTTTGGCGCATCGTGTGGCTGCCCAGAAACTGCGTTTCGCGCAGGCCGCGCATCCGCAGCAGCCGGTCGGTGAACACATGCCCGCGTTCTGGGTCAGCGCAAAGCTGGATTTCATCCACCGCCACGAAATCCGCGCCCATCCCCTCGGGCATCGCCTCGACCGTGCAGACCCAGTATTGCGCACGCTCGGGCACAATCCGCTCTTCGCCCGTGACCAGCGCCACGACAGAGGGGCCGCGCACCGCGACGATCTTGTCATAGACCTCGCGCGCCAAAAGACGCAGCGGCAGGCCGATGATGCCTGTGCGATAGCCCAGCATACGCTCGATAGCGTAATGCGTCTTGCCGGTATTGGTCGGGCCCAGAACCGCGAGGGTTCTTGACTGCTCGGACATCCAGAGCACTCCTTGATGGTGTCAGAGATCCGCGCCGCCCAATTCGCGCGCCACGTTGTCCCGCGCCTTGGTTACGTCCTCGTGATGGGGATGTATAGCCAGCGCGCGCGAAAACGCATCCCGCGCAAGATCGGGCTGTCCCAATTCATCCAGCAACACCCCAAGGCCGTAAATCGCATTGAAGTGGCGTGGCTCCAGCGCCAGCGCACGTTCGATATCATGAAGGGCCAGACCATAGCGCTCTTGCCGGTAAAACGCGACAGAGCGCAGGTGCCATGCCTCGGCAAAGTCCGGCGCATGGTCGATGGCCGCGCTCAGATGCGCGATGGCCGCGGCCATATCGCCCGACTCAATCGCGTCTTCGCCGCGCCGCAACAAAAGATCCATTGCTGGCGATCCTGAGCGCGCCAATTCCAGCTCGATTTCGGCGGCAATCTTGCGCGCTTCCCCGGCCTCGGCCTGCGCCAATTGATCAAAGAGCCCGTCAAGCCGCGTCTCCTCTGCCAAGGCAGGTAGGGAAAACGTGACTATCGCTGCAAATGCCGCGACGATACGGTTGAGATTGAAGTTCGCTGCGCCCATAACGAGTCTGAGTTTAGCGCAGATTGTCCGGTTGCACAGCCCCGGCATCGCAAATGTGAAAGGAAGCGCAGATGAGCGACGTAATCACCACAGCCGTGGCCGCCCTGAATGAGAAACTGGGGGGCGAGGGCCTTGAAGGCAGCGCGAAATTCGTAATCGAGGATGAGGGTGCCATCGTGATCGACGCCAATGGCGCGCGCGCCGGCGATGACGACACCGATGTCACGCTGACGGCCAGCCGCGATACGTTCGAATCGATCCTCGCGGGCGATCTCGATCCCGCCGCCGCCTTTATGTCTGGCCGTCTAAGCGTCGATGGCGATATGGGCATGGCGATGAAGCTGGGCAGCGTGCTGGCCTGATGCAGGCCGCGCCGCTCTTTGACGATGTGGCCCAAGGGCCAGAGGGCGGTGCCGCATGGTGGATGTCTGCCTCTGACGGAATGCGTCTGCGGATTGGCCTGTGGAATAGGGACGGGACCCGTGGCACGGTCCTGCTCTTTCCCGGGCGCACCGAATATATCGAGAAATACGGCCGTGCCGCTGCGCATTTCGCCGGGTGCGGGTATGCGACGCTGGTCATTGACTGGCGCGGTCAGGGTCTGGCGGACCGGCTGACCACGGATGCCATGGCAGGCCATGTGCATGAATTCGGGGATTATCAGCGGGATGTCGCGGCCATGGTCGAGGCGGCTGAGCGGCTTGATCTGCCGCGCCCTTGGCATCTACTGGCGCATTCCATGGGTGGCTGTATCGGGCTGCGCGCGGTGATGCGGGGGCTAGAGGTGCAAAGCTGCGCCTTCTCAAGCCCGATGTGGGGCATCCATATGGCGCAAGCTCTGCGCCCGGTCGCATGGTCCCTGTCTTGGGGCAGTCGTCAGTTGGGCATGAGCCATCATTACGCCCCCGGCACGGCGGGCGCGCATTACGTGCTGGAAGAGCCATTCGAGAGCAACAAGCTGACCAATGACCGCGAGATGTATGACTATATGGCCCAGCAATTGCGCGCCCACCCCGAGTTGGGGCTGGGTGGGCCCAGCCTGCGCTGGCTGCACGAGGCGTTGAAGGAAACCCGGGATTTGGCGCGCCTGCCCTCTCCTGATCTGCCTTGCCTGACGATTCTGGGCAGCGACGAGCAGATTGTCGATGTGCCCCGTGTGATCGACCGCATGGCGCATTGGCCGGGCGGGCATCTGGAACTGGTCCCCGGCGGGCGGCACGAAACGCTGATGGATACGCCCGACATGCGCGGGCGCCTGCTGCGCCAGCTTTGCGATTTCTATGGCGGCGCGTGGCGCGCGTCGGCTACGGATCGCGCCGCACAGGCGAGCGCTGTTCCCCAAGCCCGCTGATCCGCACCACCATTTCATCACCCTCGGTCAGATAGCGCGGCGGCTTGCGCCCCATGCCCACACCCGGTGGCGTGCCAGTGGCGATCACATCGCCCGGTTCCAGCGTCATCAGCGCGCTGAGATATGCCACGATATGCGCCACCGAAAAGATCATGCGCGCCGTCGTGCCGGTCTGCATCCGCGCGCCATTCAGGTCGAGCGAAAGATCAAGCGCCTGCACATCCCCCACGGCATCGGCTGTCACCAGCCAAGGGCCCATCGGCGCAAAGGTGTCACAGCTTTTGCCCTTGGTCCATTGCCCAGCCCGCTCCATCTGAAAGGCGCGCTCGGACACATCGTTGACGATTGTGTAGCCCGCCACATGGTCCAACGCCTCAGCCTCGGTCACATATTTGGCGCGTCGCCCGATCACCACGCCCAATTCCACCTCCCAATCGCCCTTCTCCGCACCGCGGGGCAGATACACAGGGTCTTGCGGGCCGCAAATTGCCGAGGTCGCCTTGAGAAACACCACCGGCTCTGGCGGGGCGGCAACGCCCACCTCTTCGGCATGGTCGGTATAGTTGAGACCGATGCAAATCAGTTTGCCGACCTGCCCCACCGGCGGCCCGATCCGGGGGGTGCCTGCAACCAAAGGCAGGCTTTCGGGGTCGATCCGGGGTAACTCCGCAAGCACCGCCCCGGCCAAATCGGGCACCACACCCGACAAATCCCGCAAGCGCCCCTGATCGTCCAGAACGCCGGGTTTTTCCTGCCCCGTCTCACCAAATCGCGCGAATATCATGTGATCTTCCCCTTTCACCTTGCGCCCCACCCTAGCCAGCCGCGCCCGAATGGCAAGCACCCCGCCCCTTGTGGCCCCCGCCCCCCCGGCCTATGTCTGGGCCATGTCAACAAGAGGTGCTCTCATGCTCAACCTGCCGTTTCCCGTCCGCGATGCCAATGCCAGCTCTGGCAACAGGAACTTGGGCCAACTGCCGGAATGGGACCTGAGCGATCTCTACACCTCTGAGAAAGCCCCCGAACTCAAGCGTGATCTGGACTGGCTGCACAGCGCCTGCGCTGAATTCGCCACCGATTACGAGGGCAAGCTGGCCACGCTCGACGCGGCGGGCCTCTTGGAGTGTATCCGCCGCGACGAGGCGATCAGCACCACGGCGGGGCGCATCATGTCTTATGCAGGGCTGCGCTATTACCAGCTTACGACCGATGGCGGGCGGGCGAAATTCATGTCCGATTGCCAAGAAAAGGTGACGAATTCCACCACGCCGCTGGTGTTCTTCTCGCTCGAACTGAACCGGCTTGACGAGGGCGCGCTGACGGCGATGTATGCCGAGAATGCCGATCTTGCCCGCTACAAGCCGGTGCTCGACCGCATCCGCGCCATGAAACCCTATCAGCTGTCGGATGAGCTTGAGAAATTCCTGCATGATCTGGGCGTGGTGGGCGATGCGTGGGAACGGCTCTTTGACGAGACCATCGCCGGGCTGACCTTTACCGTGGATGGCGACGACCTTACTATCGAGGGCACGCTGAACCTTCTGACCGAACAGGACCGCTCCAAGCGCGAATCCGCGGCGCGCGAATTGGCGCGGGTGTTTGGCGAGAATATCCGCACCTTTGCCCGTGTCCATAACACGCAAGCCAAGGAAAAAGAGGTGATCGACCGCTGGCGCAAGATGCCCACGGCGCAGACCGGGCGGCACCTGAGCAACGATGTCGAGCCCGAGGTGGTCGAGGCGCTGCGCAATGCGGTTGTCGCGGCCTATCCCAAGCTCTCGCATCGCTATTACGAGCTCAAGCGCAAATGGCTGGGGCTGGAGCGCATGCAGGTCTGGGACCGCAACGCGCCTCTGCCGATGGAGGCCACGCGCCTTGTCGATTGGGACGAGGCCCGCGATACGGTGATGGGCGCCTATGCCGCCTTTGATCCGCGCATGGCCGATCTCGCGCAGCCGTTTTTCGAGCGGGGCTGGATCGACGCGGGCGTGAAACCGGGCAAGGCGCCGGGTGCCTTTGCCCATCCCACCGTGACCACGGTGCATCCCTATGTGATGCTGAACTACCTTGGCAAACCGCGCGACGTGATGACGCTTGCCCATGAATTGGGCCACGGCGTGCATCAGCGTCTGGCGGCGGATCAAGGCGAATTGCTGTCCTCGACGCCGCTCACACTGGCCGAAACCGCCAGCGTTTTCGGCGAGATGCTGACCTTCCGCCGCATGCTGGCAGGGGCGCAGACCCAGGCCGAACGCAAGGTGCTGCTCGCGGGCAAGGTTGAGGATATGATCAACACGGTCGTGCGGCAGATCGCCTTCTACGACTTTGAATGCAAGCTCCACGCGGCACGCCGCGAGGGCGAATTGACCCCCGATGACATCAACGCCCTCTGGATGAGCGTGCAAGCCCAGAGCCTGGGCGAAGCCTTTGATTTCATGGACGGGTATGAAACCTTCTGGGCCTATATCCCGCATTTCATCCACTCGCCCTTCTACGTCTATGCCTATGCCTTTGGCGATGGGTTGGTGAATGCGCTCTATGCGGTCTACGAAGAAAACCCCGACGGGTTCCAAGACAAGTATTTCGATCTGCTCAAGGCGGGCGGCTCCAAGCATCACAAAGAGCTTTTGGCGCCCTTCGGCCTCGATGCCTCGGACCCGGCCTTTTGGGACAAGGGGCTGAGCATGATTTCAGGCATGATCGACGAGTTGGAGGCGATGGAGGGCTAAGCCTCAGGCCTCTGAAATGAGTATTTAAGCCATAAAGAAGCCAAGGGTGGCTTTCATCTGGCCCAAAATACCTCGGGGGGCACGGGGGGCAGAGCCCCCCAACCTTTCATTTCAACTGGCTGTCCTTTGATCCACGCCGGTTGATGCCGCCGCGCGGTTGATGCGCCGCGTCGCGTTCTTGCTGGCAGTCGATGCAGAGCTTGACGCCCGGAATGGCCACGCGCCGCGCCTCGGGGATGGGTTCTTCGCATTCGGCGCACTGGGTCAGGCTGTCGCCCTCTGGCCCACGCCGCGCCTTGAGGCGCGCCAATTCGTCGGAAATCGACGCCTCGATCTGTTCGCTTACCGCGCCGTCGCGCGCCCATCCACCGGCCATGTCGCCTTGCTCCTCTGCCGGGGTCAGTTTACGCCTTGCGCGCGTCCCGTCAATTCCGCGCCGCTCAGGGCAGCAAAACGCGGGGCTTGGGCAGGCTTAGCGTCATATCGCGCACAAACTCGCCGCTGATACCGTTGGTGCCAGCCATGATGCCACGCAAAAAGTCGATGGCGGCAGGCGAGGTCACGGGCACGAAATGGTTTAGGCCAGAGCCATCGGCCAGCGCGGTAAAGTCGATCACCTGAACATCGGGGCGCTGCACCTTGTCGGCGCGGTCGATCATGCCAAGGCGCGGCTTGCGCCCGGTGATAAAGCCCGAGAGCGACAGGGCGCGATCGGCCTTGGTAATGAAAATGAGGAAGGGCTGGGGCAATTCGCCAATCGCCTCGGCCTGCCGGTCGAACACATCGGGATCAATATCGGGCGACATCAGCACCACGCCGCTGATCCGGCGCAGCAAATGGCGGTCTTCGCTTAGGGCAATACTGCGCAGCGCCTCCATCACAAGGCTTGATCCCATGGAATGCGCGAGCAGGAACACCCGGTCGCCCGGCGCGCCCGTCAACTGGCGCATCACCTTTTGCAGATCGTCGCGCGCAAAAAGCACCGAGTCGCGGTCGTAGATATAGCCGCGCGGGTCCCCTGCCGAGGGCCAGGAAAACAGCACGCCGGGCATGGCCGTGTCAAAATCAGTCTGGATCTGGGCCAGCCGATACATCGCCTCTGAGAGGGTGTTGTTATAGCCGTGCACGAAGAGCAGCGTCTCGCGTGTTTCGGGATGGGCGCGGCGCATCGCGCGTTGCATGGCCGCCGCCCCGTCATAGACTTCGGTGCCCGTCACCACAAAATCGGTGGCGGCATCAGGCGGGCCATCGGGCCATTCGATCTGCCCCGGCGTGTGGGTCGGGGGCACCGACACATCCGCCCGGAAGAACCGCAGCCCCTCAGGCCGTTCCAGCCCAAAGATTGGCCCGGTCTGATCGAGTTTGCGCCCCGTCGCCACATAAACGGGCTGGATCGTGGCGGCGGGGTTGGGGGCCGCGCGCTCTGCGGTGACGCGCGGGGAACAGGCGGCAAGCAGCAGGATTGCGCCGCCCAGCATCGCGCGCCTCACACACTCTGCCCAGTTTACACCCTGCCCCATACCCTGCCTCACACGCTCATGTTCGGCGTGAGAGATACGCGCAAAGCCGCGCGCCGCCAAGAGACCTTAGGCCGAGGTCAGCATGCCCTTTTCCTGGGCCAAGGCCCGCATCCGCTTTTGCAGCTTTTCGAAGGCCCGCACCTCGATCTGACGAATGCGCTCGCGGCTCACGTCATATTCGGCGCTCAGATCCTCGAGCGTCACAGTCTCGTCGCTCAGCCGCCGCTGGGTGAGAATGTCGCGCTCGCGCTCGTTGAGCACATCCATCGCTTGCACCAGCAATTCGCGCCGCGCATCCAATTCATCACGCCGCTCGTAATCGCCGGCCTGATCGGCATCCTCATCCTCAAGCCAGTCCTGCCATTGCATAGAGCCTTCGCCCTCGGCCCCGACCGTGGCATTGAGCGAGGCATCCGCACCCGCCATACGCTGGTTCATGCTGATGACTTCGGCCTCGGTCACGCCCAGATCTGTGGCGATCTTTTTGACCACATCGGGCCGCATATCGCCCTCTTCCAATGCGCCGATCTTGGCCTTGGCCTTGCGCAGATTGAAAAACAGCTTCTTCTGCGCCGAGGTGGTGCCCAGTTTCACAAGGCTCCACGAGCGCAGGATATATTCCTGAATGCTGGCACGAATCCACCACATCGCATAGGTCGCCAGACGAAAGCCGCGCTCGGGGTCGAACCGCTTGACCGCCTGCATAAGGCCCACATTCGCCTCGGAAATCACTTCGGCCTGCGGCAGACCGTAACCGCGATAGCCCATGGCGATCTTGGCCGCGAGGCGCAAATGGCTTGTGACCATCTTATGCGCGGCCTCGGTGTCCTGCTCTTCGGCCCAACGCTTGGCCAGCATATATTCTTCTTCCGGCTCCAAAAGCGGGAACTTGCGGATTTCCTGCATATAGCGGTTCAGCCCGCCTTCCGGGGTCGGGGCTGGCAGATTGTTATAATTTCCCACGCTGTCGTCCCTCCTGATGTTTGCATCGTTAACATTCAACTAGGTATGCGCTACTGTCCTTTCAAGACAGCCGTACATGACTATCTTAACGCGCATCTAAGGTGTTTCCGTCGCTGCACCCGTATTGTGACAGGAATTCACAAGATATTGCGCCGCTGTCATGCCCCGCGCAAGGCAGAGAGGAGTGCCAGCATATCCTGAGGCAAATCCGCCTCGAACCGCAGCGCCGCGCCCGTTCCGGGATGCACAAAGCCCAGAACCGCCGCGTGCAGCGCCTGCCGCGGAAATTCCTGCGCCGCCGCAACACCCGCAGGCAAAAGCGCCTTTTCCTTGAGCTTGCGCCGCCCGCCATAGACCGGATCCCCGATCAACCCATGGCCCGCATAGGCCATATGCACCCGGATCTGATGGGTGCGGCCAGTCTCTAGCCAACACTCCATCAGCGCGGCAACGCCGGGCGTGCCGAAGCTCTCGATCACCCGCGCCCGCGTCACCGCATGCCGCCCGCCCTCGAACAGCACCGCCTGCCGCTGCCGGTCGGTTTTGTGGCGCGCAAGGCGCGTGGCGATGCGCAAGATATTGCCGGGCTCAAAGCTGATCCCCCGCAGGCCACGCAGGCGTGGATCGCTTGCCTCGGGCACGCCGTAGACCACGGCGCGATACTGGCGCTCGACGCTATGCGCCTCGAATTGCGCCGCAAGGCCTTGATGCGCGGCATCCGATTTGGCCACCACCAAAAGGCCGCTGGTCTCTTTGTCGATGCGGTGGACAATGCCCGGTCGTTTGGCCCCGCCCACGCCCGAGAGGCTGTCGCCGCAGTGATGCAAAAGCGCATTGACCAGCGTGCCCTCGGGGCTGCCGGGGGCGGGATGCACCACCATGCCCGCAGGTTTGTTGACGACGATGAGATCGTCATCCTCATAGACCACCTCTAGCGCGATGGCCTCTGGCGCCATATGGCTCTCGCGCGCCTCGGGCACGACAATCTCGATAAGGTCCCCCGCCTGCACCCGCGCCTTGGCCTCAGACACGACCGCGCCATTGACCCGCACGGCCCCCTCTTCCAAGAGCCGTGCCAGCCGCGTGCGCGACAGCACCGCCGCCTCTGGCACATCGCGGACAAGCGCCTTATCAAGGCGTTGAGGCGGATCATCCCCGATCCGGAAAACAAGCTGGTCCAAGCCCATGAATGACAACTCTCCGCCGGTCAGCCCGGCCACTCTGAAGTTTCTCGCACGGTTGGTCACGCTGTTGACCGCCACGATGGTTGTCGGCCTCATAGTGATCATCGGCCTCTTTGTCACCCGCTTCTGGGGCGAGGATAGGGGCGCGCTGTCCTTGCCCGACAGCCTGACCCTACCCGAGGGCACCCGTGCCACCGCCTTTACCCAAGGGCCGGACTGGATTGCCATTGTGACCGAGGACAATCGCATCCTGATTTACGATCGCACAGGCAGCACGCTGCGGCAAACCGTGACCATCGAGACGCAGAATTGATACGTTTGGGGGGTGGTGCCGCCCCCTGACTGGAGCAAGGGGGCATTGGACCCACGAAGCTCTCTGATAACAGCCTTTTAAAACTTATTCAGGTCATCCGTGTTGAGTGTCCCTGAGAACTGACCGGGCTGCGCTTAGTCTCCGACCGCGTTTAACGGCTCCAGCAGATCAGCCTTGCTCGGAAGGCTTTCTTTGGAACGAAACAGAATAACCCATTCGGCTGTTCCCTCTGCCTCTAATTGCCCTGAGTCTACGGTCCCGAAGCGCTGAATGAAGAACGCCTTCACAATCTCGGCGGCGCGCGGGGTGCCCGCCGGTTTGCCCAGATAGATAAAATCCTCAACATCAAAGCCCATCCGCGACAGCGTCTCAGATGGGGGCACGGGCGACGTCACCACCCCCCACCGCGTACCGTCAGAGTCGAACTCTTTGATGGCATAGAGGAAATCATATTTGATCTGCTGTACGCTGAACCTCAAAACCGGATCCTTTCAGGTTAATTGGTGCTCACCCGGAACCGAACGTCACCTGCGCCGCCTCGGTGGTCCTGCATCCATTTCTCGACCATCTGATGCCCACGGTGCAGCTCATCTGGCGTCATCTCGGACACGAGACCTTCAAGCATGCTGATCGCGCTGCCCGCGCCGTGCTGAGAGGCCAGCGTCAGCCACAAAAACGCCTGCTGACAATCCTTGGCCACGCCAAACCCATTCCTGTAGCTGAACCCAAGCCGCGCCTGCGCCGGGAAATACCCACTTTCGGCAGCCATCCGGTAATACTTGGCCGCGGTTTCGAGATCTTTGTCCACAACCTTGCCCGCAGACAGAAGCGTGGCCGCATTGAACTGCGCACCGGTGTCACCGGCATCGGCGGCGCGGCACAGCCACATCAGACCAGTGCGCGCATCTTCGGTCACGCCGTCGCCCTGAATATACATCACGCCAAGATTTGTCTGCGCCTGAACACTGCCCATCTCGGCGGCCTTGAGACAGCATTTGAACCCCATCTGCTTGTCAACCGCGACCCCGTCGCCATTCATGTGCATGACTGACAGCCAGAACCAAGCGGTCGCATCGCCCGCTTTGGCACAGCCATAAAAGAGGTCATACGCAGCCTTGAACTTGCCAGCCTCGTAAAGGGCCACCCCATCCATAAGGGTGTCGCCAAGTTTGCCCGAAGGCTCTTGCTGGGAAAGATCGGTCATATCAGATAATGCTCCACGTTGCGGAAAATCGGGATGTCGCTGTCGACCTGCGGCATCTTCACAAAACGCGAGATGAGCGCGTTATGCGCCCACCACGCGGCGATCTGATCCTGTATCTGATCAACGGCACAGTCCTGGACGCGGTCGCGTGACGCGCTTGACGGGATGCTATCCTGAAGCGCCTCAGCCCCGGTTCCGGCATGCAACAATTCTTTGTGCCAGAACGCCAGACGTTCGGCATCGAGCGGACAGTCCGACAGGATCTCTATCCGGAACAGGGTTTTCGTGATCGCCGTGTGCTGAAGCGTGATCGCGCAGGTCTCGGCCCCTTGCGTGAGCAGAATGAGGTTGGGAAAAATCCATTGAACCGCGATCTGCGAACCGTCAGACGCGGCTCTGCGGCCCTGCATGGCACGATCCGAAGACGTCAGCATCTCGTCCACGCGGGCCAACATCTGGCCCGAAAACTTCCAATTGGCGTCAAACTCAAGCCATTGACGATGCGCCCGCACGGCATTGTGCCGCATTACCGGCGCGGGCAGGCTCAGATCACCTGCCAGATCACTGTCGGCGCCGCCCGGGTCGATGTTGAGGAACAGCAGATCGCCAAGCTGTGCCACGTGAACCGGATGCAGCCGCTCGGGGCGCAGGCCCAGATATTGGTACTTGATGCGGGTATTGTCCGGCCCCTCTCCTGTGGTAATCGGGCCCCGGTCGCGGCTATAGCCGCAAGAGGTGAACGAACAACTGGTGCGCTCACCCTGCTGGCATTGCGTTGGCACCATGCGGCACCCGCCATGTTGCGCCATATTGAACCGTGCCTCTAGGCTGCCATCCTCCATCCGTTGAACGTGGACGCCGTGATAGCCAAGGGTAAAGGGCAGGATATCGCCCTCTGCAGGAATTTCATGGACCGTACCGACAGACACCCAGTCTCGGGTCCAGATGGCCTCGTCTTCAAGGTAGAGAAACTGAAGCGAGCGATAGGCAACCCGGGGCAGACCGATTGCCTCGCCAAAGGGTCGGCGCACCCTGTCGAACACGCTCGGATCGCTTAGGTTCACGCCCTCGTCGCGATAGCCAAGGTCAGGTCTGCGTACCATTGGGGCCTCCAGTTTTTGGGTGGGCTGTCTAAAGGTGGGGCCGGCGCACGCAGCGCCGACCCCCTCTTGCGTTACTCTGCCGGGACCAGATCGGGGTTTCCGGCATCGCCATCGGCACGGCCCCGCGCCCGGATCTCGGACTTGGGTGCTGCGGGCAACGGACCATCGACCATGAAGTGATCCAGCACATTCTTGGTCAACTTGGAGATATTGTTGTCGCAGTTGTTCCAAGGCAGTGAGCCGCAATAGGCGATTGACGAGAACGAGAAACATGCGCCCCCATTCGGCGTTTCGTGAAAGGCGATATCGCCGCGAACACGCGGGTGCGTCGTGCCGTCAAGCCCCTGCTGGTTAAAGCCGAAATCCTCGGTCACCAGAAGATACGCCTCGGTATGACGGCCCGCCGATGTTGCCACCGTCAGCGTGTGGGGGGGCGAGCCGAGGGTGAAATCGACGATGTCGAGTTCAAGACCGGCAGCACCACCGCCCACAAGCCCGAAATTGCCCAGCATTTCGTCATAGTCGATCCCTTCGAACGCCCAGGATACACGGGGGTTGTTGCTTTCCGGGGTTCTTGAGAAATAGCTCGAAACGTCGAACCCTTCTGACGACATGCCCACACCCGCCACCGAATGCAGGTAGCGGCCACGGAAACGCCACATCCCGCCCAGCTCGCCCGTGCCCGCGTGATAGTATTCACCGGGATCGGCGCGCCATGTGCGGATGCCGGATTCGCAGCGCCGCATCTCGGTGATGACGCCACGCCCTTTGTCCTCGTAGGCGGGATGGAAGGAATGGACCCAATACCAAGCATCCGCGCCCATATACATCAGCCGTCCACCGCGCTGCGTGTAGTTGTGCAGCGCATCAAGCTGGGTTCCCGAGTTATGCTCGGGATGCGATCCGGTGATGATGACATTGTAGTTCTCCAGACGCGCGAGCCCGTCATAGGTGATGTCTTCATCGGTGATGCAGTCGTATTCATAACCCATGGTTTCCAGCCAGTAGATCAGATGTAGATCTGCCGGGTATTGCCAGGGGGCCTGGGCGAGGAAATGGTCATACTTGGGCCGGTTGCTGAGGATCGGGCGCAGGCGGGACGAGAAACAGATGCCGGTGCCGTCGGTATGCGTGTCATAGATCGAGCCACCGTATTCGCGGTGCTCGGCCAGAAACATGTTTTGATGCTGCATGATGGGCACGCGGTAGATGAACAGCTCCGCCGCGCCCGCGTTACAGGCGACATGCTCGTTGGCATAGGCCATATAGCTGATCGTGGGCACCATGAAGGCGATCTTGGACTGCTCCTTGCCGATTTCCGGGACGACCCAGAACGGCACGTAGTCCTCATCGCCGTCAGCCGTCGTCAGCTTGGCCGCGTAAGAGCGGCTCTTGCAATCGGCGGGCACCTGCCATTCGAAATCGACCTCCCAGCGCGCATCGTCGATATCATCGTCGTGAAAGCTGATTGCCGCGTATTCTTTTGGGGCTTCCTTCCAATCAAAGACGGTGCCGCTCCAGTTGTGGCCGGTCATGCCTCGGGTCGGCAGGTTCACGAAATCGAGGTCCAGACGATAGGGGCCGAAATCCTTGCCTTTGATCGTGTCGATCCCGTGGGAGAAATCCCACGCCGCAACGATCACCTCTGACAAGGCACCGGTCGGGCCAGAGTTGCGGCGTTCTGTCAGGCCCGATTGCGCGCCCAGTTTCATCGTCTCGATGTCCTGACGCGACAAGGCCTTGGAGCAGATGCGCGGTGCTTCGATTTTACCGTTGTACTTTCCGGCCAGAACCACACCAGCAGGCACCGAAGACTGCGCGGTCGGATCGTCCGATAGGCATTCGGCATAGGCCGCAACAGCGGCAGGAATCGGCAGATGCTCGATCTTCTCCGAAATCGTCTTGGAGACGGGCGGGATCACCGGATCAAGCGCGTAATGCACCTGCGGCTCGTGATACAGGATCAGCTCGCCGCTTGCCGCGTCATAGGTGGCGGCCACGAAATGCCAGGCGTGATCGCGGACAGGCTCTGGGCTTTCGAGAGTGACGCCGTTCACGCGCACCTCGACATGCCCCTTCGCATTGAGAAACAGGCCGTACCCCTTGCCGCCGCTCCACTTGGTGACCAAGGCCTGTTCGCCATGCTTCCAGTATTTCGGATGCGTCTTGGGCGCGGTCGGCCAGATCCAGCACTGAAGCGTGAAGCTCTCGACGCGCAATTGCTTGCAATCGGCGACATAGCCGTAAGATCCGCTGTGGATCACCTGCTTGCGGCCGGGCACCGTGATGTTCAGCCCCCCCGGCACGGCTTTTTCGATAAAGCCGGGACCGCGTGGGTTGGTGTCGCCGTTGATCATCTGGACGATTTCGGCCTTGAATTCCTTGGGGCCGTCGCAATTGATCATGAATTTGATGGTGCCTCCGGGATGCACCCCGAAAGTGTCGGCATAGCCGGCAAGTCGCATAGCTGCAGACATGTTCTTTTCCTCTTATGGCTGTCTCACAGGTGGCCTGACGTCTTGTCAGCCCCCTGCCGTTACGATGGTTTTTTCCTTTGGCCCCTGTCCGGGTGGGATCAGGTGACAGGCCAGTTGTCGTCGCGGTGCTTCCAGCCCTCGCGGTAGTGCTCGGGCATGCCCGCAGTTTCCGGCAGCTCGTCGAGGCGCATCAGAAAGATGGCGTGCTGCGCGTCCTGCTCATCGGTGAAAACACGGTCATCAACAAACTCTGGCGGCACGCCGCGCACACCCGACAGGCGACCGATGCGCCATTCCTTTTCGACCTCTGTGCAGATGATGATCAGCTTGCCCGCCGTGGATTCCCCGCGCATGCGCAGCAAAACCCGCTTTAGCAACGGATCGTCATGGACCCCGCCCGAGACAACCGTCGTATCTCCGGGGGTTTCACATTTCAGGATCGAGAATCCGGCAACGCCTTTCATCGACTCCGTACATTCCAGATGCGCTTTGATCAGCGCCTCTCGCTCCGGTGTTCCCTTCTTTGGAATGGATTCCATCTTTTTTTCTCCCTTGGTTATGTGTGGATTTGGTTTTCAAACGGTCATGTGGCGGTCGACCATCTCGTCGGTGAGGTCGGAAATGACGCCGGATTCAACGATGCGCCCGTTGTCCATCATCACGAATTGATCCCCCAGATCGCGGGCCACTTTGATATGCTGTTCGGACAGGATCATGCTGATGCCCATCTTTTTGTTGAGCATGCGCAGCGTCTCTCCGATTTCGGCCACGATATTGGGTTGGATGCCTTCGGTGGGCTCATCCAGCAGAAGAATTTGCGGATCGACGGCCAGTGCGCGCGAAATCGCAAGCTGTTGCTGCTGCCCACCCGATAGCTCACCGGCGCGCCGGTTCAGGTTTTCGGCAAGGTAGGGAAAGAGATCCAGACAGATCTCCGGCACCTTGCCACTCCGATCTGCCTTGGCAAAAGTGCCAAGCAGGATGTTTTCGCGCACCGTAAAGTTGCCAAGGATCTGACGGCCCTGTGGCACATAGCCCAGCCCGTATTTCGCCCGCTCATCCGTGCGCGCCTTTGTCAGGTTGGTGTCCGAGACGGAGAGCGTGCCCGTCATTTTGTCGACAAGACCCATGATCGTGCGCAAAAGGGTGGTCTTGCCCACGCCATTGCGCCCCAAGACACACATGCAGGTGCCCTTGGTCACGCCGAAATCAATATCGCGTAAAATCTGTGTTCGCCCGTAGAACGACGACACCTTTTCCAGTTGCAACAGCATCAGTGTGCATCCTCCGTACCAAGATAGACAGCGCGCACGCGGTCGTCTTTTTCGATTTCCTCGATGCTGCCCTGCGCCAGAAGCGCCCCCATGTGGAGCACGGTGACCACGTCGGCGATCTTGCGCACAAAGCCCATGTCATGCTCGACGAGGATGATCGTATGGGTGCGCTTGAGCTTGTTGAGGATGTCGACCGTCAGCCCGATCTCGTTCTCGGTCATGCCGGCCACGGGTTCGTCGAGTAACAGGATCGCCGGATCCTGCATCAGCACCATGCCGATCTCGAGCCATTGGGTCTCGCCATGTGACAACAGCCCCGCCTCTACATCGAGACGTTTGGTCAAACGCACCTGCTGGGAAATCTCGTCGAGTTTCTCGGCGCATCCCTTGGCCCGCATCGAGAACATGTTGCGCAGCGCGTTCACTTCGCGGCTATAGGCAACCTCAAGGTTTTCACGCACGGACAACCCCTTGAGCACGGCAGGAATCTGGAACTTGCGCCCGATACCTTTGCGCGAAATCTCGTGCTCTCCCTTGCCGGTGATATCATCGCCATTGAGATAGACCTTGCCTGCGTCGGGTTTCTGGCGGCCACTGATCAGGTCGATCATGGTCGTCTTGCCCGCCCCATTCGGACCGACGAGACATTGCAGCGTGTTTTCCGCCACATCGAGGCTGAAGCCGTTGATAACCTTGTTCCCGCCAAAACTTTTCTCGATGTTCATGACCTTGAAAAATCCGCCGATCATTTCAACACCTCTTTCCCGTCGCTGAATTCAAGGTTGGTGTGCTCGGCCTTCATCTTCAGCTTGGTGGTCCGCCCAAGAAGCGTTTCGACCAAGCCCGCAAGGCCGCCAGGCAGGAACCGCACCACAAGGATGAACGAGAACCCGAGGATCAGTATCCATGTGCTGAGAAACTGGTCGCCCACATAGCTTTGCGCGCCTTGAACCGTGAAAGCCCCAAACATCGCCCATATCAAAGAGTTGCGGCCCCCAAGCGCCACCCAGATCACAATCGAGATCGAGAACCCAACTTCGAATTGCGCGGGCGAAACATATTGCGTGAGCACCGCAAAGCAGCAGCCTGCGATGGCCGCGATCAAACCCGAGAGGGTGTAGACCAGCGTTTCGTAGATCGCGACATTGTAGCCAAGGAACCGGACACGTTCCGGATCGTCCTTGAGGGCGCGCACGATCAGGCCAAACCTGCTTTGATTGATGAGCTTTGCCGCCACAGTGCATGCCGCCAACAAGGCGAAGACGAACCAATACGCACCGCTTGAATAGGGGTCGATCTCGGTTTGGCCCAGCTTGAGCGAACTGGGCGGCGAAATGCCGTTCACGCCATTGGTGTAGGGTTGCAGATCAACGAAGATCGTCGCAAAGGCGCTGAGCGTTGCCAATGTCATGATCGCAAAGAACGGCCCCGACACGCGCGCCGTGAACATGATCCCACCAAAGATCAGGTAGAACACCGTTGGCACAAAAAGCGCGAGGAAGATGCCTGTCGAGGTGTTCTGGAAAGGCTGCCAGAGCAGCGGCAGGCTATCCAGACCGTTGTTGAGCATGAAAGGCGGGATGGTGCCATCGGCCTGGGTCTGCATCTGCATGGTCATCGCCATGCAATAGGCACCCAACCCGAACGCTATGCCCTGACCCATGTTCAGGATGCCACCGCTGCCCCAACACAGGCTGATCGACACGGCGAGCATTCCATAGACACCGTAAATCGCAAGCTGATTCAGGAGGAACGCGTCGTTTGATATCAGGGGCACCGCGCCCAGAACCGCGAGAACGGCGATGTAGAAGAGCCATTGCAGCGTCTTGTTGTGATATGCGTTATGGGTCATTTTTATCAGTGCCTGTCATAAGATTGTGGTTTCTCTTAGCGACGCTTGCCGCTTGCCGAGATCAGTCCTTGCGGGCGGAACCTCAGGAAAACGACGATCAGCACAAAGATCAGGAACTTGGCGAAGGTGCTGTTGGTGATGAGCGCGAAGAAGGATTGCAGCTCGCCAATCGCAAGGCTTGCAATGGCGCTTCCCAAAAGCGCGCCGCCGCCGGTCACAACCGTAAGGAAGGCCTCGACAACATATCCCATGCCCATCGTCGGCAGAACGATGTTCAACGCGCCGAACAGGGCCCCGGCAACACCGGCAAGGCCGGCCCCCAAGGCAAAGGTAAAGGAATAGACCTGCCCCGAGTTGATACCGAAGGACGCGGCGATTTCGCGATTTTGCGTCACGGCTCGGATCTTGATCCCGAAATCCGTCTTGTAAAAGATAAGCCAGACACCCGCCGCAAGCACCAGCGCCATGAAGATGATAAAGACGCGGAACACCCCAAGGCTCAGCCCGCCAACTTCGATATTCGACGATAGAAACTGTGGGATTTGGACATATTTCGGATCACTGCCAAAGATCAGGCGCGTTCCCTGAATAAGCACAAGAGACACCCCCCAGGTCGCGAGCAGCGTGTCGAGGGGACGATTGTACAGATACCTTATGAGGGACTTTTCAATCGCAAAGCCGATTGCGCCCACCACGACGAAGGCGACCGGAATACATAGAAAATACGGCACGCCCATAAAGGTTTGCAGCGCATAGACCGTGTAGGCGCCCAGCATGATGAATTCGCCATGCGCCATGTTGATCACACCGGCGGTTCCGTAGATGATCGTCAGACCAAGCGCCGCAACAAAGAAAATTCCGGCAATGCTCAGCCCGAGAATGAGCGAATTGGCGAAAGCAATAGACGAGATGTCCATTTCGTGCCCCCTGACATGAAGTAAGGATCGGTATGGAAGGCGTGGTAGCGGGCGCGTCCCGCCACCACGGGTCAGCATCAGATAACGTCGGTCCGAACAGTTCCGTCCGGTGCAACAAGACCATTCGCCTTGCACGTTCCGATATCGGGATAGATCGAGTACGGATCAGGAGCGACATGCGCATCCGCCTGCTTGACGATCTTGAAGCTGCCGTCAGACTGACAGATGCCAATCTTGGGAACCAACCAAGTGTTGAAGTTGTCTTCATCCACCCAGGTTTCGCCTTCTGGCGAGATATCCGCGCTCAGCTTTACGCCAGCGCAGGCATCGCGAACGCGGGCCGGTGTAACCTCTTCAAACCCGTGTTCGGCGATGGCCTTTTCCATGGCCGCTTTGAACACATATGCAGAGTTGTAGGTCTCGGACATGTTGTAATGGGTGACACCGTTCTTGCCGTAGGGGCTTGAGAGGAAGCCATCGACAAATTTCTCGTTCGTCGGATTGTCCAGCGCCATGAAATACGGGGCAGACAGGAAGTGACCAGCGCCGTATTCCGCGCCCATCGCCTTGGTTTCGATTTCACCTGTTGTCAGCGAGGCAATCGGCATCTTTTCCGCATCGAACCCAGCCTGCTTGAACTGGCGGTGGAAGGCGATGTCAGACGCGCCCACCACGGTCGAGAAAATGAAATCAGGCTGCGCTTCGCGGATCTTGTTCAGAACCGGCCCGAACTCTGAATCCCCAAGCGGGATGTATTCCTCACCCAGCAATTCGCCGCCCGCGTTTTCCAGCCATATTTTCGCGTTCTTGTTCGACTCTTTCGGCCAGACATAGTTGGAGCCGACAAAAAAGACCCGCTTGCCGAAGTTTTCGACCATGTAGGGGATCAAGTCTTTGGAGTGCTGGTTGGCCAGCGGACCCGTGCAGACGGTATTCTGCGTGCATTCCGCCCCCTCGTAACAGGTTGGGTAGAACAGCAGGTTGTCACGCTGCATCACGATGGGAAGGATCGCCTTGCGGCTGGCAGAGGTATAGCAGCCGAAAATCGAAATAACCTGATCACGCAGGATAAGTTCGCGCGCCTTTTCAGAATAGACACTGAAATCGGATTTGGCGTCGATGATCACTGGCTCGATCGGAGAACCGGCGATGCCGCCTGCCGCGTTGATTTCGTCGATCGCATATTGCATGACCAGCGTCGAGTCTTCCTCTGGCACCGCCAGACCGCCCGTAAGCGAGAACAGAACGCCGACCTTGATCGGCTTACCCTCGGTCAACGTGGCACCCCAAGCGCCACGCGACTTGGGAATCCATATTCCCGGTGCCGCAAGTGCGCCCGCCATTGCCGAAGTCTTCAGAAATTTCCGTCTGCTGAATTTCATCTTCTTGTTCCTCTCTGTGGGTTTTTCTAGCTTGCCGGCTGGTTGTTTTTTTGCCGTGCAATTACAGAAATTTGGCAACCATCCCGAAGCATCGTCAAGCAATTAAAATTAATAAGGGGAATATTTTATTCCTGTTGAGAAAAATTTAGACACAAGTCTTGCTGCCCCAAGGGACTGCCTAAATTTGTGAAAAACTGTCTAATTTTAATGCGTTACGTGAACTACATCGGACTGAACTTTAGCGCGAAATACCGAGCCTGTTTGATGCTGATCGGGTGATTCTCTTGCTGCGGTGACAGGCCGCTTTCCAGGTTGCAAAGCTTGCGCGTGGAATGGCCTGCGCACCCTACCGACAGGCAGGTCTTTACAGGTGCAATCAGCATTGAAAGGCGGTGCATCCGGGTCATCGTGTCATCCGCAGGTAAAACGCCGAAAGGGTGCTTGGCAGAGTTGCGATGTCGGTGATCTGGACACAGGATTTGCGCCCAAAGATCTCTGACTGGCGCTGACCGGCATCCGGGCCTAAGGCCACACACACAGCGTCGATCCCTTGACTGCGCATGGTTTGAACAGCGCGTCTTGCATCCGCGACCAGATACTCTGGGTCTGCCACATCAATGTCAGACGGTGCGCCATCAGTGACCAAAAGAACAAGTTTGCGATACCGCGACACGTCTTGCATACGTTGAGAGGCAAAGCGCAGCGCAGCGCCGATGCGCGTTGAATACCCCGGGCGCAGCCCGGCCAGTGCCCGCCCCGTTGCCTCATCCAAAGGCGAGCCGAATGTCTTGATCGGGATCACACGGACATCATGCCGTCCCGCCGAGCTGAATGCCGTGATGGCAAGATCGTCACCCAGTTGCAGCATCGTGCCAGCAAGGATCGCTGCGGCATCGCATTCCATATCCAGAATGCTTATGCCCGGCGCGGCAAGGTCCGCTGTTGATTGTGAAATATCCAGAACAAGATGCACCGCAATCGACCGCTCTGGCGGCAAGATGCAGGCGTAGACCCGATCATCCGGTTGCCGCGCGGCCCGGATGGCGATCACCGCATCAACGGCGGCGTCAAGATCAAGGGTCTCTCCCTCGGCCTGTTGCTTCAGCCTGCGTCTCTTGCCCGCCTCGTTCTTGACGATCACGTGGTTGATGCGCGCAATCGTGGTCCCATGCCGCTGTCGCAGCGCATCCCAGAATCCATGATCCCCGGCGACGGGTTCATAGCTGTTCACCGTCACCCAGTCGTCGCGCTCGATACCCGCGCAATGATCATATTCTGGCAGGCAGGATACCTTGCGCCCCCCTTCAAGGGGCGCGCCGATGATCTTGACTGTGTCCAACCGGGCCTGCGCATCTGGCACAGTCTGCTCTTGCGTGCGGTCCTGCGGTCGGTCGTCAACTTCGCTGTTCCGCGCGGTGTGCAAATCGACTTCGATTTCGTCAGAGGGGGGCGGCGTATCCGGGTCATCCGGCAAGTCCCAAAGACCGAGATTGTCGTCACGATAGGCGGGCTGAACCACATAGCTCAGCGCATCGAACTGAACCCGGATCTGACCGAGATCATTGCCCAGAATATTGCCGATTTCTCGCGATATGGCCGGATCGTCCAGACGTTCGGACGCGGCATCGAACATCGCAACACCTTTGCGGATCCATCCGTGGGTGGGGCAGGACGCCGGATCAATCAAGGCCCGCGCAAGTCCGGCAAAAAGGTTTGGTGCCGTCGCAAGACCGTCAAACCGCGCAGTATGAAACGGCAACCACAAGCGCATGAGGCCCGGCATATCGCGCAAAGCAAGCGCTTCCACCCGCGCATCCTCGATCAACGAAATAACGGCAAGTTGCAGCGGTTTGAGCTGCCCCAATGGAAAGCGCGGCCCGCCATAGGCGGCATGCGCGCCGACATGCGCAAGCGCGGCGCGGTAAAGCTGCTGTTCCTGTCCTTTGAAGCCCGGAAATGACGCGGGCATCCTGATGATACCGTCCGAAAAGCCCGTCCGCCGCGCCCGGCGGTTCGACGCATCTGCGACCGCTTCGCGCAGAACCGGCGCGTGCCGCCAAAGAGCGGTGTGAAAAGACGTAAGCCCCGCCTCAAGGCTTGGGAAATTCGCCTCTCCGGCGTAGCGTTCAAGCAGGCGCTGCGCCTCGGGTGTCTCTAGCCGGAAAAAGCCCAAGGTCTGATCGGTGTCGAGCCCGCCCACCATCAGCCCGGTTTCGGTCCATGCGCAAAACCCTTCTAGGCCAAGACGGTCGAGCAGCAGGTCCGCGCGGTCAAGCACCGCACCGACAGCCTTGGGGCTGCGGCCAAGAACCGCGGCGATCATCCCGCGCCACTGCTGAAAATCGGCCGCATTGCGCAGCTTCACGGCAATCGCGGGACACAGGTCGAGATAGGTCGCCGCAAGGCGGGGCCGCGCCTTGATTGCGATCCGCGAGGCATCCGCAGCAATGGCGATGGCCTGCGCAGATCCCGCATGTTCGGCCACGCGCGGTGCTGCGGATGCAAAGGCGCGCGCGACCCCTGCGCCATATCCTGCGCCGTTCAGGCGATCATAGGCGCGCAGATACACGTCACGGCCGGGGCCAGCGAAGGCCTGACAAATGGCCGGCGTCAGCGCCTCGGCCTTTATCCCGTCAGATACAAGCATCAACAGCCGCCGACAGGGTTGAACGCATCTCGGGATCGTCCGTTATTGGGGTGATCAACGCGAATTTGCAGGCTTGGGTGATGGGAAGCCCCGCAACCATCAAGCGGCCCGCGTGAATGAGCATCCGGGTGGATGCGCCTTCGTCCAGTCCCTTGCCCCGCAGGTTGCGGCTCTTGCCCGCGATCCGCGTCAAACGCTGTGCATCCTGCGGGTTGAGCCCGGATTCAGAGGCGATGATATTCGCCTCGATCGTGGCTGCCGGATAATCGAAATCCAAGGCGCAAAAGCGTTGCTTGGTCGACTCCTTTAGGTCCTTGAGAACGCTCTGGTAGCCGGGGTTATAGGAAATCACCAACTGGAAATCCGGGTGCGCGCGGACCAGTTCACCCTTCTTTTCCAAGGGCAGGATGCGGCGATCATCGGTCAAGGCGTGGATGATGACGGTCGTGTCCTGACGCGCCTCGACGATTTCATCCAGATAACAGATACCGCCTTCGCGAACCGCCCTTGTCAGGGGCCCATCCTGCCAATACGTGCCCTCGGCCCCCAAGAGATAGCGCCCGACGAAATCAGAGGCCGTCATGTCTTCGTGGCATGCCACCGTGACAAGTGGCTTGCCCAGTTTCCACGCCATATGTTCGACAAACCGGGTCTTGCCGCACCCGGTCGGTCCCTTGAGCATCACGGGCAAGCGCATTTCATACGCCGCCTCATAAAGCGCAATCTCATCCGCACTTGGGTGGTACCGGGGCTCTTCGGTCAGGCGGTACGTTTCGAGTGACATGCTGTTTCCATCAAAAAGGGGGGTCGGCGGACGTTCCGCCGACCAGACTGTCGATTACCGATGCGTTTCCTTGGTTTTCTCGTTCGGGATGCCGTCGATCGGGCATTCCTCTGAGCCGACGGTGGAACGGGTCATGGCCTCGACCATCTCGCGCGTGCCTTCGGGGTCTTCGACCCATTTGCGATAGAAATCATAGGGCATTTCTGCGGTGCCCTTGTCCCCGTCGCCCGAGTTGATCATCCCCGTGTAGCCACGATGCACGAGCTTGAAGAGGTGGTTGTTGGATTGCAGCGTGCGCCGCGCTTCGCGGATCGCCGTGACCGAAAGGGGCGCAAATTGAATGCCCATTTCCTCGGTCCCGCACTCTCCCAACGTGCGCCCGTCAAAGCCGCAGATCGTCGAATGACCAAAGAAGCTGAACACACCATCAAAGCCGGTTGCATTGGCCACGGCGACATAGGTGTTGTTGGCCCAGGCCATCGCCTTGGCCATGGTGATCTGCTGTTCCTTGGCTGGATACATGTAGCCCTGACAACGCACGATCAGTTCGGCACCCTTCATCGCGCAATCGCGCCAGATTTCGGGATAATTGCCGTCATCACAGATGATCAGGGAAATCTTGAGCCCTTTGGGGCCTTCGCTGACATAGGTACAATTGCCCGGATACCAGCCCTCGATGGGCACCCAAGGCATGATCTTGCGGTATTTCTGAACGATTTCACCCTTGTTGTTCATCAGGATGAGCGTGTTGTAGGGGGCTTTGTTCGGGTGCTCTTCGTGCCGCTCGCCGGTCAGTGAAAACACCCCCCAGACATCCGCCGCAATGCAGGCCTGGGCAAAAATCGCCGTCTCCTCGCCCGGAATTGACGCGGCGGTCTCGTACATTTCCGTCTCGTCATACATGACGCCATGAGAGGAATATTCAGGGAAGATCACCAAATCCATGCCCGGCAGGCCGCGCTTCATGCCCTTCAGCATCTCCGCGATCTTGTGGCAGTTCTCGATCACCTCGGCCCGCGTGTGCAGCCGGGGCATTTTATAGTTCACCACCGCGACTCCGACGGAGTCGTGGCTGCTTGCGATATCACCGTGATGCATGGTCTTTGATCCTTCTGATTTCAGGAGTGGCAAATGTGGTGGTTTGGGTCATTTCCGGCGCTCCGCGGGTGGCTGACCGTCCAGCACGGTCGCGGCGGCCCGCCAAAAGGCGGCCATCACTTTGGACAGCGCAGCCCCGTCCGGGGCTAGAAAACGGATGAGGGCGATATCCCGGTCACTGAACACAGACAGGCCAGCATAAACGCCGGGCACGGTGTCTGCCGCACGTTGCATCTGCGCGCCCGCATCTGCGCACCCGACGACAATCATCATCCCCGAACACGCGAACCCACCCGTGCGGGCGGGCCAGTCGGAACCGCATAGATCAAAGCGATCAAGCAGCACCGTCCCCTCGGGGCTGATAAGTTCAACCTCGTTCTCAAGTCGTGAAAACGGTCGTGCATGCCCCTCGGGATCATGGCTGAGTTGCGCGTCCCCCAGGATCACGCGAGCCTCCCGTCCAAACCTCGCCGTCACACGGTTGCAGAACTTGGCACCGGTCATCAGGATCGCGGGATCGGGCAGGTAATCCAGCCGGGCACCCTCCGCAACATCGAGACAGACCGTTTGCCGGGCCCCCTCTCGTCCGCGCGCGTCATGCACGATGGTCGAGGCCTGTGTCGTGACATGCACCTGCGCCCCCGCATCAAGCCCGATTTCAAGCGACAGGTCATCGCCCGCATAGACCCCACCCGACGACGATTGCAGATAGAGCGTTGCCATTCCCTGCGGGTCACCCGAATGGTAAAAGGGCCGCGTGATGTGAAACGGATGCGGCGTGAACTGCCGCGCAAGAAATGTGCGCCCACCAAGAGCACGAAACCGAAGCTCCGCCGCAACCGGGCGCGCGCCGAGGCCTATCGCGCCAAGGGCGTTCAAGGCGCGACCCCCCGAAACAGCAGCTCACGCGCCAGCATGTCGACGATTTCGTCCACGCCTGTGATGCGGGCCCCTTTGCAGCAACAGCCGATCACGGGCGCCTTTGCCCTGATCTCGCGCGCCTCAATCAGGATTTTATCCGCATCAACAAAGACATGCGGCGCAAGGTCCAGCTTGTTGATGACCAAAAGATCGCATTGCAGGATGCCGGGGCCGCGTTTGCGGGGGATATCGTCGCCCTGCCCCACGTCGATGACGAACATCCACCAATCCACCAGATCAAGCGAGAAGGTCGAGGCAAGATTGTCGCCCCCTGACTCGATCAGGATCAGGTCAAGCCCGGGAAATCGGGCCTCTAGATCATCGGCGGCAGCGATGTTGAGCGTCGGGTCCTCGCGGATCACGGTGTGCGGGCAGGCCCCGGCCTCGACGGCAGATACGCGGTCTGGATCTATCAGGCCGCTGGCCTGCAAGCGCCGGGCATCCTCTTTGGTGACAAGGTCATTGGTCACCACGGCCACCTCGATCGCACGCGCCTTAAAGACCGGCATCATCGCCTCGATAAGCGCCGTCTTGCCCGAGCCGACAGGCCCGCCGATCCCGATACGGGCAGGACCGGGATTGTTGCTTTTGCTCAGGGGAATAAACTGGTTCATCGCAGCATATACCTTTGCGTAAGCGGCAGGCTTTCCGCTGGCTCGCAGGTGGCAAGAACGCCATCCACGAACACCTCGAAGGTCGCGGGATCCACGGTGATGTCAGGACAGGCATCGTTGAGGAACATGTCCGATTTGCGCAGCGTCCGCGTGCCCTGCGCGGGCAACAAAGCCTTGGTCAGGCCCAGCCGCTGTGCCAGACCGCCATCAATGGCGCGGGGGTTCACGAAACAGGCCCCACAGGCTGGCGCGGCCTTGCCGAAAGACCCCCATTGCGGTCGCATCATCAGCGGCTCGCAGGTCATCAGCGAGGCGGCACTATCGCCCATCGCACCCCATGCGATAAAGCCGCCCTTGACCACCAACTCGGGCTTGATGCCGAAATATCCCGGCTTCCACAGCACGACATCCGCCATCTTGCCCGGTTCAAGAGACCCGATGTGATCGGCAATGCCAAAGGATCGCGCGGCGTTGATCGTGTATTTCGCGATGAACCGTTTGATCCGGTGATTATCGCCTTTTGCTACGGTTTCTTCGGGCAGACGCCCGCGTTGAACCCGCATCTTCGAGGCAAGCTGCCATGTTCGGGTGATAACCTCGTGAATGCGGCCCATCCCCTGACTGTCCGAGCCCAGCATCGAGATGGCACCGATATCGTGCAGCACGTCCTCGGCGGCAATAGTCTGCGCGCGGATGCGGCTTTCGGCAAAGGCCACATCCTCGGGGATCGACGGATTCAGGTGATGGCACACCATCGTCATATCGAGATGTTCGTCGAAGGTGTTGATAGTGAAAGGGTTTGTCGGATTGGTTGACGATGGCAGGCAGTTCGCCCGCCCCGCCACCGTAATGATATCGGGGGCATGGCCGCCCCCCGCGCCCTCGGTGTGATACATGTGGATCGTGCGATCCCCGATGGCCCGCAGCGTATCCTCGACGAACCCGCTTTCATTGAGCGTGTCGGTGTGAATCTGCACCTGAAAATCAAGCGCATCGGCGACTGTCAGGCAGGCATCAATCGCTGCCGGCATGGATCCCCAGTCTTCGTGGATCTTGAGACCCAGACAGCCGTTCTCGATCTGCTCGACCATCGCGTCGGGCTGATGGGCGTTGCCGCGCCCCAAGAACCCGAAATTCATCGGCCAATGCTCGGCGGCCTGTAGCATTTTACCGGTGTTGAACACGCCGCCACAATCAATCCCGACTGTGATCGGCCCCAAGGACCCGCCCAGCATCGTCGTGATACCTGACGACAGCGCATGCTCTACCAGTTGGGCACTGTCGAAATGCACGTGCACGTCAATTGCACCCGCCGTCGCGATCATGCCTTCGGCGTCACGCACGGTGGTGCCAGCCCCCACAATCAGGCGCGGATCAACCCCGTCCATCGTCGCCGGATTGCCAGCCTTACCAATGGCGGCGATCTTGCCGTTCTTGATGCCAATATCGCCTTTGACGATCCCGACGACCGCGTCGATCACCACGACATTGCAAATCAGCATATCGAGCGATCCGCCCGCACTTGTCACGCCTACGGCCATGCCAAGCCCGTCGCGCAGGGTCTTGCCGCCCCCATGCAGGCATTCGTCCCCGTAGACCGTGAAATCATGCTCGATCTCGGCCCATAGCTCGGTATCGCCAAGGCGGATCATGTCGCCCGTGGTCGGGCCGAACATCGCCGCATAGTCCGCTCGCGTCATCTTTACCATGATCAGGCCCCCTTGAATCCCGCAGCGCGTGCGCGTTCTAGCGCCGCGATCTTGTTGGCCTCGTTGACCTCGCCATTTGTCAGATTGTTCAGCCCGGTCAGCCGCTTCTCACCGCCAAAGGTGCAAAGGCTGACCTCTTTTTCCTGTCCCGGTTCGAACCGCACGGCTGTGCCCGCCGGAATATTCAGCCGAAAGCCGAAGGCGGCGGCGCGGTCCATGTCCAGCGCCTTGTTGGCTTCGAAAAAATGATAGTGACTGCCAACCTGCACCGGGCGATCCCCGGTGTTGCGCACGGTCAGGGTGATCGTTTCACGCCCGGCATTGAGCTCTATCTCACCCTCCGCGACGCGGAATTCGCCGGGTCTGATCTCGGCATCCGCCACGGGGTTTGCACCGGGGCGGATCGGATCATGAACCGTGACCAGCTTGGTGCCATCTGGAAAGACACCCTCGACCTGTATCATGGGAACAAGATCGGCAACGCCGGGCATCACATCGTCCCGCGTCAGGATTGTCGATCCATAACTGATAAGCTCGGCCACGCTGCGCCCGTCGCGCGCGCCCTCTAGGATTTCGTCGCAAATGATGGCAATTGCCTCTGGCGCGTTCAGGGCCAGGCCACGGTCGCGACGCCGCCGCGCCAGTTGCGCAGCGGTGAAGATCGTCAAGCGTTCAAGTTCGGTCGGTGTCAAAAGCATTCCGTATCCTTGATCCTCATCATGGTCTTTCAGGTCGCAAAAAGGCTGGCATGCGCAGTGGGGCGGCGGACGGCGGCAATCTCGGAGAGGGGTGAAAAACTCCCCGGTTTCTCGGGGCATGGCGTGCTCAGGTCTTTGGCCATCGTTGGCGCGATCTGAGCCAGCAGCGACTGCGCCTCAATGGCTCCTAGCGAGCCAAGGCGCACCGCAGCCGAGGTGAACGCCGTGACCACCCCGTTCAGCGCACCAGCCTGGGCCTGCAAGGGCGACAGCCCCAAGCCGGCGGCCACGACACCTTGCACCACCGGCTCATAGCCCCCCGCATGGCCCCGCATGGCCTGAGCGATGGCCGCGTTGAAGCTGGCAACGAATGGTGTGCCGATACGGCTATGAACGGACAACAAAGAGCGTCCAATCCTGCGCGAGGCGTCCGCCAACCGGTCCGAGGTGTTCTGAACGTGGCACCGCGCATCAATGTCCAAAAGCTGCTGCGGATCATGGGCCGCGTCCATCGCGCAGAGCAGGAAGGGGCGATCAAAGCTGAACCACCGAGGGATGATCTGATGCGTGAGTATCCCGTGAACACCTGTGGCATCGCGCACCTTGCCCTCGTTCGTGAGGGTCTCAAGCCCGGACGAAAACGCGAAGGCCCCCGAAGGAAAGGCGCTATCGGTCGTCTGCAACATCCTGAGCAGAGACAAGGCATCCGTCATGGCACAGCGACCTCAGCGGTGCGCAGGGGGCGGATTTCACCCGACTGAATCATCGGCTCCAGCCGGTCGAGATAGACCCGCCGCTCAGTCTCGACAGCGATCAAAAGCACATCGCCCTCAAAACGCACCCGCCAATGCAGGTTGCCCGCGAAATACCCCAATCTGAGCGCTGTGGCCGCATCCCGCGCCACAAACCGCAGCCAGTCCTCGGTCTCGACGCGCACCACGAGTGCCGCAGAGGCCTTCAATTCCAGAATTGCACCATCAAACAGCTGTTGGCTCCGGGGCAGCGCAATCGCAACCTCGCGCCCCGCATCCGTTAGGCCCCGAAATCGGCGACGCGCCAGATCGGACCGGGACAGGCGCAGGTGGTCAACCGCATGGGCGTGGTCCAACCGGTGCAGATCCTCGCGGAAACCGGGTTGATCGGCCGCACCGATGATGTCGGAGAATATGTTCATAGCATGCGCCCACGACTAGAGACGCACCTGCAATGCAAGCGGTGAAGCATAGCCTTACTCCTGGAAGGTCGGCGTGTTGAAACTCCGTCAAAACCGAGCACGCCGATGCGAAAAGTGAATTTGCCGGTGAAAGCCAGAACAGGATTGTAATGCTCACGCGCAGGCGTTCAGCACATCACGTTGAGGCTCAGATCAGACATAAGACGGCGACCCTGCATTTCATGATGCAGCCTTTTGGAGGTCAGATCCCCTAAGGGGCGGTCAGGCTTGGATACGACACTGCATCCACCGTCATCAACGCGCAGGGTCATAGTAAGATTGCGCGTTCAGCCTTCTTCCGTGTTGGCAAGCACCTATGGTTGCCAACGGTTTAACTATACATCGCTTCGCTTCATTGACAATAGCTCACTCGCGCTGATGATCGCTTGGGCCATGTCATCTATGGAAATACGCTTGGACATTGCCTGTTCTCTAAGCACTCGATGCGCATCACACTCGCTAAGATTGTGCATTTCCATCAAAATCAGCTTGGCCTTGGCCAAAGCCTTCTGACCTCTGATCTTTTGTTCCAGCCGCTCGATCTGTTCTTGATAGGCAAGCTGCTGCTGCCAAATCGCACGCGCGAGGGCAAGATTGGTCAGCACGCCAAAGCTCTTGACGGGCTTTGAGGTGGCAGCCGTCGCATTCAAATCCAGCAACAGTTGCAGCATGGCCGGGTTTTCGTAATTCACCAAACCGATGATGGTCGGCCCCGGCTTCCCGGTTCGCTTCAACATCGCTTTGATTTCTTCATGGTGGTCACAAAACAGACCGATGAACGCCACGTCGATCTGCTCGGCCAGCGTGTTGGGTGGCGGCCATGCCAGGGATTTGCGGCAACCGATCCGGCCAAGTTGGTCAAGAATCATCATGCCATCCTCATCGGGGGGATGCACAACGACAACTTCAATCTCACGAAGGTTTTTTAATCGAAAGATGCTCATGATAGGCTGCTCTTGGCAAAAGCGGCATGTGAAAGGGCAACTGGATCTTCCAGCTGGATAAGATAAGGCGAGGGGATCACCGGCGAAGACGCTTCCCGCACGATCCGGAACTTGCCATCCGCATCGACAATGGCGACCCTAGGCCACAACACCGTGTGATTTGTTGCCGCGTCAACGCGCACCAAGCCCTGCGGGGCCTCTAGTGAGAAGGTCGGCAGAACACGCAACAGATCGTCGCGATCGGTTCCCCCGGCCTGCCGTACGGCCTCTGCGAATAGCTTGACCTGAAAATATGCAGCCTCCGCCTCGGCGCAAAGCGATGCCTCTTCTCCGAAACGCTCCCTGAAGCGCGTGACGAAGCGGCGGTTCACGTCACTGTCGATCACGCTGAAATACGGAGCTGCCTTGATATTGCCCTCTGCCGCACTTCGGCCCATCGCGGCCATCTCAGGTTCGCCCGCAGTAACCGAACAAATGGGCATGATCGTCCTGTCAAAGCCCGCGTTGTCATAAGCCCTGTAGAAATCAACGGCATCCGTTCCGACCAACGTGGAAAACACGATGACAGGCTGGCTTTGCTTGATCCGGTTGATGACGCAGTCGATCTCGTCGCCGGTCGAACCCAATGGGATGTAAACTTCATCCACGACATCCGCGCCGCGATTAGAAAGAAGATCACGCATCAGGCGGTTGATTTCGTATGGAAAAATGTAATTCGAGCCAACAAAGAAAAAGCGGCCGCCATAGGTCTGCGTCATGAAATCGGCGAGCCATTTGGCGCTCTGATTGGGGGTTGCACCAGAATAGATGCATCCCTTCGCGTATTCGAATCCCTCGTAATGTGTCGGGTAGAACAAGGTCGACTTGTGATCGTTCACGGTCTGCAGCACGGCCTTGCGACAAGAGGACATGTAGCAACCAAATAGGGCATCTACCCGCTCCTCGGACAGCAATCGGGCACCTTCTGCCCGGAACGCGGCAGGATTGGATCGCGTGTCACAGCCGGAAAACAAAAGCTCTTCGCCCAGAAGCCCACCATCCTGATTTATCTCTTCAACAGCCAATATGGCCGCTTCTCGCTGCTGGCTTTCAACCACGGACGTCACGCCGGTTCTGGAATAGAGAAAACCGATCTTGACCGGCGTTTTGTCGAGATTCATTGTCTTTCCCCGTGCAGGGGTAACACATCAGCCATCACTGACCGCGTGCCCCATCGCGAAAGTCCTTGTCCGAACCTGATGCTCTTACCCGACGAGCTAAGCACAGCGATTTTGCAAATGACGCAAGCATTTGCGCTTTAAACGGGGCCGAACATGCAATGACTTGTCCGCCGCGCCGAAAAATTAAGCAGCCCCAACAGGATTTGCCTGTTTTTCTGATAGATCGCAGCCTGAGGACATAAACGGCGCGGATACCCTGACGTCAGAGCCGCGTGGCGCAGAACTGAGTGTTCCAGAGGCGGCGGTGCTCGGGGCACCCAGCCGGGCTTCGGGGCCACCTCTCACGTTTTCAACCGAATGCGATGTCTTGAGATCACAGCTACACCTGCGGGCATTGGCGGCGTCAGAACGGCCCAGACCAAAGCCCGCGTGGGAATCACCTGAGGCGCAAGATCAAACGCTCAAGGCGCTCGCCACTACGAGTTCCAAGGGTTGATGTCGAGACCATTCCGTTGGTCTCGAGGGACATTCCCCAAAGATCCCAACATCTAGGCGGCGTACCTGTATAAATTCGTAGATTTTTTGATGGTACCGCCTCCCTGGCTTGAACAGGGGACCTCTGGATCCACAATCCAGCGCTCTAACCAACTGAGCTAAGGCGGCACTGGGGGGCGATTTAGCTTTACCGTCTTCGGAATGCAAGTCTAATGAAAGGCGATGTCCCAGGTTTGTTCCAGTAAATCACAGCCATAGGCCCGCACCGGGCGCGCTTGGGCAATCCGCCACCCATTGCGCGCGTAAAGGGCACAGGCGGCGCGGTGGCTCTCATGGGTGGCCAGCGTCATGCCCGCATAGCCCTTGGCCCGCGCAAAATCCATGCAATGCCCCAGCATCCGCTGACCAAGCCCCCTGCCCCGCGCCTCAGGCTCCAACAGAAAAAGGCGCAGCTTGGCCACATCGGCACTCTGCGCCACGCAGAAGATCGAGCCAAGCCGCCGCCCCCCCGCCTCGGCAATCCAGCCTGCTTCCCGTGCAGGATCGTGCCGCGCCAGATAATCCGCGATGATCTTGGCCACCAGCGGCGCGAATGTGCCGTCAAACCCCGCCTCACGCGCATAAAGCGTCCCATGACGCTCTATCAGCCAAGGGGCATCCTCTGATTGGAACAGGCGCAGCGTGATCGTATCCATACCCCAGCAAAGCGCCAAGACGCTTGTCAATCAAGGGGGAAAGGGATAGCACGCCCTTTGTTGCAAGGAGAGCGCCATGGGTATCAATTCAGAGAGCGACATCGAGGCCAACCTCCAGATCGGGCCGACCGATCAAGGCATGGTCCGCCTCTATATCGAGGCGCAGGGCATTGACCTTCCGATGGATTTCACGCCCGAAGAGGCCGAGGAAATCGCCCAGGAAATCATCGCCTCCGCTCAGGCCGCGCGCGCCAAGGGCTCATAAGCGCGGATCAAGCAGCGATTGCAGCCGCCGTGCCGCGTGCCGCGCGAATTTCCGCGTAAGCGCGGCGCGACGCGCGCCCGCAAGCCGGGTTTCGGGCCCCATGCGTATGATCTCGGCGCTATAGGCATCAGCCAGAATCAGGCCGGTGCCCTCTGGCAGCAAATCCACCGGAAATTCGGCATCCACCGCCCAGAAATAGCGGTCACACCATTGCAGATAGCCCTGCCATTTGGCATCCGCCATGAAATCGGCACGGCTTGATTTGCACTCGATCACCCAGATCTCGCCCTTGGGACCCAGCGCCATCACATCGACGCGCCGCCCCCGCTCGGGCACAAATTCTACTATCGAATCAAAATCATGGCTGCGCAGGTGGCGGCAAACGCCCCGCGCCAGAACCTGCCCCGGTTGCAGCATCTGATCGGTTCCAAAATCCATGACGGGATTATGAACAAACCACGAACGCGCGCAACCCCTTGTCGAAGGGCAAACAAAGGCTTACCTCTGGGGCGTGACGGGTGCTGTTCTTCTCGATAACGGTTGCATTCCAGTGGCCTTAAGCAATTCCGAGGGAATTGGCTCTGTCTGGACCCTGGTCCAGTTACCCGATGCCCACCTGTACATACAGGTCCTCGGGAATCATACCACCGAACGGTTGCTACGGGCCCGTCACACCCCTGATGCAGATCGGAATTGCGCGGCGCTCAGCGCCGCGGTGCCGGGCGACGCCGATCGTCCACGCGCACCGGAATCGCCATATATTCCCGCGCCATGACACCCTGACGATGGCCACCGCGCGGCTCGTCGTCATCGTCATCCTTCATCCGCATGATTGCGATGGCGAATTGCACGCCAGCAAAGACGATCCCATTGGCGAACCACAGGACGACAACCGCCAAAAGCCCTTTGTCGGAATGTGTCACCAGATGCCACAGATTCGCGATATTGAACCACAGCAACATGGCAACAAAGGCCCCCGCGATGCCAAAACCGATGGCGACCTGCGTGATATAAAGGCGGACAAGCTTGGGCATTTGACGACTCCTTTGCTTACAGGCTGAGTCTACGCCTTTGGCACGGGATTACAAGTCAGCGCCCCGCGACCCTTTCACCCTATGGCTTCATTTGGCCGAAAAACTTTTGTGGCGCGCCGGTATCATGCCAATTCTGCGCGCGCAAAGGCAACGGGCCGGCCTCAATGCGCGCAGCCCGAGGATCAAAACGCCTCGGGCCGTGCCTCGCGCGCCATATGATCCAGAACGGCATTGACGAATTTCGATTCCTTGCCGTCCGGATAGAACGCCTTGGCGACATCGACATATTCCATGATCACCACCTTGGGCGGTGTGTCGGATTGCACCAATTCCGCCCCTGCCGCGCGAAAGAGCGCGCGCAGCGTCGGATCAATCCGGGCGATCGGCCACTTCGCCACTAGGGCGCGGTCGGTCATCTGATCAATCTTGGCCTGCCAGCTGACCGCATCGTCAAGCAGCTTGCGAAAGAGGTCAACATCGCCCTCGGCCATGTCCACGCCTTCATCCACCTCGGCGCCAAAGCGGAAATCGAGAAACTCCTCGCTCACCGTGTCCGAGCTCTGGCCGGAGTGTTCCATCTGAAACAGCGCCTGCACCGCATAAAGCCGGGCGGCGGATTTCATCTGGCGCTTGCGGTTGCCAGAGAGAGCGGGATCGGTGGTCATGCGACGGGTTTGCCTTTTGTTGCGCCTGCGATCTGGATGTCATCGGTCGCGGGCTTGAATCCCACGCCCTTGCGCGGGCCGCCCCATTTACGGGCCAAAGCCACCAGATGCAAGGCCGCCGCTGCCGCCCCCGCGCCCTTGTTCATGGCCTTTGGATCGGCGCGCACCTCAGCTTGGGCACGGTTTTCCACCGTGAGGATCCCATTGCCGATGCACAGGCCCTGCAAGCCCAACAGCGTGATACCGCGCGAGCTGTCGTTGCACACTGTGTCGTAATGCGTGGTCTCGCCCCGGATCACACAGCCCAATGCGACATAGCCGTCAAAATTGGCCATACGCTCGGCAATGCCGATGGTGGTGGGGATTTCCAGCGCGCCGGGCACTTCGGCAATCTCGAAGATGCCGCCTGTCGCCTCGATTTCCGCTGTGGCCCCGGCAATCAGATTGTCGGCAATGTCGCGATAAAACGGTGCCACGACGATCAGGATCTTGACCGGCTTGTCGAATTCCGCGCGCGGCAGGGTGTATTCGTGTTCCGCCATCTTTTTCACTCCTCCGTCAGGGGCCGGGTGCCGGTGATCGAAATGCCATAGGCATCCAGCCCCAGATACCGGGTTTTCGGACTATCGGTCAGCAGGATCAATTCCCGAATACCCATTGTCGACATGATCTGCGCGCCAAGGCCCGTGTGTTTGATCGTGCGCGGCGCATCCTCATCCTCCATCTCGCCTGCCAGCTTGGGCCGGGGTTGGCGGAACAGGAACACCGCACCGCGCCCCTCGCGGGCGATGATCTCCATCGCGCGCGGCAGCTTGCCTGTGGGTCCGTGGGCGCGTTTGCTCAGCCCGATGCCCAGCACATCCTCAAGCGCATTCAGCGCATGGGTACGCGCCAGCACGGGCCGCCCATCTGTGATGTCGCCCTTGCTCAGCACCACATGCTCGGTTTGGGTGATCTGATCGGCAAAAATCCGCATGTCCCACGCGCCCCCATGGCTCGAGGTTACGGATTCCCGGCGCATTTCGATGATCAGATTGTCATGCTTGTGGCGATAGGCGATCAGGTCGGAAATGGTGCCGATTTTCAGATCATGCTTGGCGGCAAACTCGATCAGGTCGGGCAGCCGCGCCATAGAGCCGTCTTCCTTCATAATCTCGCAGATCACCCCCGACGGGTTCAGCCCCGCGAGCCGCGCGATATCCACCGCCGCCTCGGTATGGCCCGCGCGCACCAGCACGCCGCCGCGCCGCGCCCGCAAAGGAAAGACATGCCCCGGCGTCGCAATCGCCGCCATGGTGTTTTGCTCGTTGATCGCCGTGGCGATGGTCAGCGCCCGGTCGGCTGCGGAAATGCCGGTGCTTACCCCTTCGCGCGCCTCGATAGAGACGGTAAAGGCGGTCTCGTGGCGCGAAGAATTATTGACTGCCATCAGCGGCAATCCCAGCCGGTCAATCCGCTCGGCCGTCATCGGCAGACAGATTAGGCCACGCCCATGCATCGCCATGAAATTCACCGCCTCAGGCGTGGCAAATTCGGCGGCGATCACCAGATCGCCCTCGTTCTCGCGGTCCTCATGGTCCACGAGAATAAACATGCGGCCCGCGCGCGCCTCTGCGATGATCTCTTCGGTGGGCGCGATGGCATGGCGCAAATCGGCCTCGACGGGGCCGGGTTTCTCGAATGGAACGGTGTCGGACATGGGCGCGCCCTCCGGGGTGTTGCAACCCGGCCCGGATACCGCAGCCGCGCGGCAATGGCCAGAGGGGATCAACCCGTGACCTGCCCCCCAAGCAACGCCAACACCCGCGCCAGATCGGCGCGGGGCGGATCAAAGGCCGGATGTTCCAGCACCAGCGCCTTGCCGGTCGGCACAGCCAGATCAAAGGGCGCGACAAGGCTGCCGTCGTCCAAGGCGCTCTGCACAAGGCTTTGATGCCCCATCAACACCCCGGCCCCATGCCGCGCCTCCTCTAACGCGATGGCATAAAGCGAATAGCGCGGCCCGGTGGTGGGCAGGCTGATGCCCGGCAGCCTCGCCCGTGCCCAAAGCGCCCAATCCTCGGACCAGAGCGCATCATGCAACAGCGTTTGCCCCATCAGATCGGCAGGGCTGCGCAAACCTGCGGCCATCTCGGGCGCGCAGACCGGCAAGATCATATCCTGCGCCAGCACCTGTTCGCCCCGCACCCCCGTCGGGGGCCGGATGAAAAGGCTAAGATCAAAGAGATCCCGCGCCAGATTGGGCGGGTTCTCGATCGCCGAGACGGAAATATGCAACGACGGCAGCGCCGCACGCACCACAGGCAGGCGCGGCGAGAGCCAGAGTTGCGCCACCGATGGCAGCGCCGCGATATGCAGCGCGCCATGGCGCGCGGCACTCCGAAGGCCATACACCGCCGCCCCCATCGCATCAAAGGCCGTGGCAAACCCCGGCAGCGCCTCTGCCCCCAGCGCCGTCAGCCGCACCCCCTGCGAGCGGCGCTCGAAAAGGTCCGCACCAATCCACGCCTCCAGCGCGCGGATATGCTGCGAAATCGCACCGGGGGTGACGCAAAGCTCTTCAGCGGCATTGGCAAAGCCGCCCAGACGCGCGGCCGCCTCAAAGGCGCGCAACGCATTGAGCGGCGGCCCCTTGGGGCGCGGAGGGGATACAGACATTTTCTAGCCTTAGTTTTTCTACGCTGATATTTACATATTCTCATTTGCGCCGTCCAGACCGCCACGCCATCCTGCCGGAAACCGATCCAGAGGAGACCGACATGACCCTTGCCCGCCGCCCTTGGGTGCCCCCGCTATGCGAAGACCTGATCCAGACGCTTGCCACCCGCACCGCCACCCAAGACGCAGGCACCATCGCCGCGCGCATCGAGGCGTTGGCGCAGGACAATCGCCGCATCCACAATGCTGAATGCTTCAACCTCAACCCTGCCACCAATGTGATGAACCCGCGCGCCGAGGCGCTTTTGGCCTCTGGCATCGGGTCGCGCCCGTCGCTGGGCTATCCGGGGGACAAATACGAAATGGGGCTCGAGGCGATCGAGGAAATCGAGGTTATCGCGGCAGAACTCGCCGCCGAGGTGTTCGGTGCCCGCTATGCCGAAATCCGCGTGCCGTCGGGGGCCATCGCCAATCTCTACGGTTTCATGGCCACCTGCAAACCCGGCGACACGATCATTGCGCCGCCTGCCAGCATCGGCGGTCATGTCACCCATCACGGGGCGGGCTGTGCCGGGCTCTACGGGTTGCGTATCCTTGAGGCCCCAGTTCACGCCGATGGCTATACGGTCGATGTCGACGGGCTGCGCGCCTTGGCCAAGGCCGAACACCCCCGGCTGATCACACTTGGCGCGAGCCTCAACCTACAGGAACATCCCGTGCGCGAGGTACGCGCAATAGCCGATGACGTCGGCGCGCATCTGCTTTTTGACGCGGCGCATCAATGCGGCATCATCGCGGGTGGCGCATGGAAAAACCCGCTCGATGAGGGCGCGCATCTGATGACGATGAGCACCTACAAAAGCCTCGGGGGGCCTGCCGGGGGCCTCATCGTCACCAACGACACCGCTCTGGCGCAAGCGCTGGATGCCATCGCCTTTCCGGGCATGACCGCCAATTTTGACGCGGCGAAATCGGCGGCTCTGGCGGTGACGCTGCTGGATTGGCGCAGCCATGGCCACGCCTATGCCGCCCAGATGATCGCCGTGGCGCAGGCGCTCGCCACGGCCCTCGAGGCCGAGGGCCTGCCCGTCTTCAAGGCCGGGGGCATCGCCACGGCCTCGCACCAATTCGCCATCGCGGCGGCGGGGTTCGGCGGCGGTCAGGCCGCATCCAAGACGCTGCGCCGCGCGGGCTTTCTTGCCTGCGGTATAGGCCTGCCGATTGCGCCCGTGGCGGGGGATATGAACGGGCTGCGCATCGGCACGCCGGAACTGGTCCGCTGGGGGGTAACGCCAGAGCATGCGCCGCGCATGGCGGCGCTCATCGCGCGGGCGCTGCGCGGCAATGACCCCGATGCGCTGCGCCCAGAGGTCTCAGACTGGCGCCAGAGCTTTGACCGGCTGCATTACATCACCTGAACCGCGTTAGAGCGGGCTGCGTCTGATCGGGTTCAGATCGCCCCGGCCCCCGAGCCGGGGCCTCGGGGCTGCCTCGGCAAGGTCCCGGATCAAGCGCGGAACGTGTGTGGTTTCGATGGGGCGCACCGCGCTCTAATGCAGCTTTTTGCGAATCCGCTGCACCATCCACCACACAAGGGCAATAACCGGCAGGGTGACGGCGGCGGTGACGCTGCCCTTGCTCATGCCAAGCGCCTCGGCCAGCGGATACAGAAGGTAAGAGGCGAGCGACACCGCGTAATAGCTGATCGCCACCACAGACAGGCCTTCAACGGTCTTTTGCAGCCGCAGTTGCAGATCGGCGCGCTTGTCCATGCTCTCCAAAAGCGCCTGATTCTGCGCGCTGCGCTCTACATCCACCCGCGTGCGCAGCAATTCGCCCGCCCGCATCGCCCTATCGGCCATGGCGTCCAGCCTGTCCTTGGTGGCGCGCACGGTGCGCATCGCCGGATCATAGCGGCGCATCATGAATTCCGCGAATGTCTGCCGCCCCTCAAAGCGTTCCTCGCGCAAGACCGCAATCCGTTGGTTCACGATCTGCTCATAGGCCGCCGTCGCGCCAAAGCGGAAGGACGAGCGCGCGACCAGCGCCTCCAACTCGGCTGAAACGCGCAACAGGCTTTGCAACGTTTCCTCCGCTGGCTGGCTGCCACCGGTCATATCGTTGATCAGGCGGCTCAACTGGCTATCGGTGTCGCCCATCTGGCGGCCCATCTCGCGCACGCGGGCAAAGCCCAGCATCGACATCGCCTTGTAGGTCTCGATCTCGCAGAGGCGCTGCACCACGCGGCCAATCCGGCGCGCGCCCGTCGTGGGGGCCACATGCAGCGAAAACCGCAAATGCCCCGCCGGATCAATCCGGAAATCCCCCGCCATCACGGCGGCATCATCCAGCACTCGCGCCACAGCCACGCTCTCGGACACGAACCACTGGTCGATCTCGTCACGCGTCGCCTCGCGGCTCTTCCACGGGGTCACCCGGATCATCGCCGAGGTCACGCGCAGCCCCGGCGCATCCGACAGCCAATCGCTTGGAAAGACCTCGAAATCCGCCGGATCAAACGGCCGCGCACTGACCCCATCGGTAAAGACGGTATAGGTCACCATCTCGGTATGGCTTTCCCATTTCAGACTGTGCCGCCCGATCTGGCCGGAATAATGCGTGGCCCCCGGCTGCGGATGCTTGGCCCCATAGCGATCCAAAAGTGCCACCAGATGCGCCAGATCCGCCGCGCGATCGCGCTTGGCCGCATCATGCGGTTGCTTGACGGCCAAATAAACGGCGGTGCAAGGGGCCTCAAGCGACGGGAATGGCCGCGCATGCAGCTCATTGGCCATCTCATAGCGCAGCGGGTGGTCCTGAATGGGGGGCATGCGCCGTTCTCCTGATCCTCAGCGCTGCATACCCCGTGCCGCGCCTGCAAAAAAGAGGTTTTTCGTTCAACCCCAATGATTTAGCGGAACACAAGTGTATACTGCCCGCGTTTCGCGCTTCATCCTTCCCAAATTACTCAAATTCCGACCGTTGCCAAAGGGGAATGCGTCATGGCCCGCAGCCCACGACCGCCACCTTGATTTGTACAGAATTATGTGCATATACGCATTACAGACAAGGGGGGCCAGATATGGACGTGTTCACCTATACCGATGCCCGCGCCTCGCTCAAAGAGGTGATGGACCGCGTCATTCACGACCGCACAGAGGTGGTCGTCACCCGCAAGAACCGCGAGGCGGTGGTGATGATCTCGCTCGACGAATACAACGCCATTCAGGAAACCCTCCACCTCCTCAAAAGCCCGGAAAACGCCCGCCGTCTGCACCGCTCGATTGCGCAACTGACCGCCGGGGATGGCATAGCGCGTGACATCGACGGGTGAGGTTGGTCTTTTCCGACGACGCTTGGGAAGATTTTCTCTGGTGGCAATCCACCGGGCGCGACAAGGGGCTGAACCGGGTCATTGATCTGATCAACGCCACCAAGCGCCTGCCGTTCAAGGGCATCGGCAAGCCTGAACCGCTCAAAGGCGATCTCACCGGCTGGTGGTCACGCCGGATCACCGACGAACATCGCTTTGTCTACCGCGTGAGCGGCAAGGGCGAGAGCCAACAGCTCGACATTGCGCAGCTCAGATATCACTACTGACAAACGCAAAAGGGCGCCCCGCAAGGCGCCCTTTTTCTTTTCCACCCAAACGATTAGTCGATCTTGGGCAAGAGGCTCGACAGGCTTGCCTTGGCATCGCCATAGAACATCCGCGTGTTGTCCTTGTAGAAGAGCGGGTTCTCGATCCCCGAATAGCCGGTGCCCTGCCCGCGCTTCGAGACGAACACCTGCTTGGCCTTCCAGCATTCCAGCACCGGCATCCCGGCGATGGGGCTGTTGGGATCGTCCTGCGCCGCCGGGTTCACGATGTCGTTCGAACCGATGACGATGGCCACATCCGTATCCGGGAAATCCTCGTTGATCTCGTCCATTTCCAGCACGATATCATAAGGCACCTTGGCCTCGGCCAAGAGCACATTCATATGCCCCGGCAGACGGCCTGCGACCGGGTGGATGGCAAAGCGCACGTTCTTGCCCTTGGCCCGCAGCTTCGAGGTCAGTTCGGAAACCGCCCCCTGCGCCTGTGCCACCGCCATGCCGTAACCCGGAATGATGATGATGCTGTCGGCCTCGTTAAGAGCCGCCGCGACACCATCGACGTCAATCGCGATCTGCTCGCCCTCAACCGCCATCTGCTCGCCTGCCGGGCCGCCAAAGCCGCCCAGAATGACAGAGATGAACGAGCGGTTCATCGCCTTACACATGATGTAGCTCAGGATCGCCCCCGAAGAACCGACAAGCGCACCGACCACGATCAGAAGGTCATTGCCAAGGCTGAAACCGATCGCCGCCGCCGCCCAGCCCGAGTAGCTGTTGAGCATCGAGACCACCACGGGCATGTCGGCCCCGCCGATCCCCATGATCAGATGATAGCCGATGAAGAACGCCAGAAGCGTCATCACCACCAGCGTCCAGATGCCAGCATCGTTGAAATACATGACCCCCAGAACCACCGACAGGAACGCAGCCCCCGCATTAAGAACATGCCCACCCGGCAGTTTCTTGGCCGCGGTATCGACCTTGCCCGCCAGTTTGCCAAAGGCGATGATCGAGCCGGTAAAGGTCACGGCCCCGATAAAGACGCCCAAGAACACCTCGACCCGCAGGATTGCCACCTCGACGCTGGTTTTCTTGGCCAGCACAGCGGCAAAGCCCTCAAGCCCCTCGCGCGCGGTCTCGTCCATCGCCAGCACGCGGCCCAGTTCGATATCGGCGTTAAAGCCCACAAAGACCGCTGCCAGACCCACAAGGCTGTGCATCGCCGCCACAAGCTGCGGCATCTCGGTCATTTGCACGCGCGTGGCCACCACATAGCCAATCGCACCACCCGCCGCGATCAGCACCAGCGACAAAAGCCAGAGCCCGGCACCGGGGCCGATCAGCGTGGCGACAATCGCCAGCGCCATACCGGCCATGCCATACCACACCGCGCGCTTGGCGCTTTCCTGCCCCGAGAGCCCGCCCAGAGAAAGAATGAAGAGGATGGCCGCCACCACATAGGCGGCCGTCGTGAAACCGTAATCCATGATCCTCTACTCCTTATGACTTCTGGAACATGGCGAGCATGCGCCGGGTGACGAGGAAGCCACCGAAAATATTGATCCCGGCCATGAACACCGACAGCGCCGCCAGCAGAATGACAAGGAAAGACCCAGATCCGATCTGCATGAGCGCGCCCAGGATGATGATCGACGAGATCGCGTTGGTGATCGCCATCAGCGGCGTGTGCAGGCTATGCGACACGTTCCAGATCACCTGGAAGCCCACGAAAACGGCCAGCACAAAGACGATGAAATGCTGCATAAAGCTGGCCGGGGCCACCAGACCCACGGCGAGAAGCAGGGCCGCACCCCCCACCAAAAGCGTGACTTGGCTCTTGGTCTGCGCCTTGAACGCCGCCATCTCTGCCGCGCGCTTTTGCTCTGCGGTCAGCTCTTTTGGCTTTTCCTTGGGCTTGGCGGCAGCAATCGCCGCAACCTTTGGCGGCGGCGGCGGGAAGGTGACAGCGCCCGCATGGGCGACCGTGGCCCCCCGGATCACGTCATCCTCCATGTTGTGATTGACCTTGCCATCTTTCTCGGGGGTCAGGTCCGTCATCATGTGGCGGATGTTCGTGGCATAGAGCGTCGAGGATTGCGCCGCCATACGGCTGGGGAAATCGGTATAGCCGATGATGGTCACGCCATTCTCGGTGACGATCTTCTCATCCATCACCGTCATCTTGCAGTTGCCGCCCTTTTCAGCGGCAAGGTCCACGATCACAGAACCGGGCTTCATCGCCTTGACCATATCCTCGGTCCAAAGCTCGGGCGCTTCGCGGTTCGGAATGAGGGCGGTGGTGATGACGATATCCATCTCCGGGGCCAGTTCACGGAACTTGGCCAGCTGCGCCTCGCGGAATTCCGGGCTGGACACCGAGGCATATCCGCCGGTGGCGGCCCCGTCCTGCTGCTCTTCCTTGAAATCAAGATAGACAAACTGCGCGCCCATGGATTCGACCTGCTCGGCCACTTCGGGCCGCACGTCAAACGCATAGGTAATGGCCCCGAGGCTGGTCGAGGTGCCAATCGCCGCCAGACCGGCAACGCCAGCCCCGACGATCAACACCTTGGCCGGGGGCACCTTGCCCGCCGCCGTGATCTGCCCGGTGAAGAAGCGGCCAAAGTTGTTGCCTGCCTCGATCACCGCGCGGTAACCCGCGATATTTGCCATTGAGGACAGAGCGTCCATCTTCTGCGCGCGGCTGATACGCGGCACCATGTCCATGGCGATGACCGACGCGCCTTTTTCGGCGAGCAGTTTCATCTGCGCCTCATTCTGCGCCGGCCAAAAGAAGGAGATCAGAAGCTGGCCTTCGGTCAGGCGCTTGGCCTCCGTCTCGCTGGGCGGGCGCACCTTGGCTACGATATCGACGGCCTTGTAAAGCGCGGCGGCGGTCTTGATCACCTCGACCCCAGCCGCCTCATAGGCCGCGTCCGAGAACCCGGCCGCGGTGCCAGCACCACTCTCGATGGCGCAGTCATACCCAAGCTTTTGCAGTTGCAGGGCCGAATCGGGCGTCATGGCAACCCGATTCTCACCCTCATGCACTTCCTTTGGCGTTCCGATCTTCAATGCTGTCTCCCCCTTTGGCAGATGACGTGTATTCTTGGCCCCGCAGCGCGGCGTGCCGGTTTCCTTGTCCCGAACGTCGTTATTTCACACTATTTCATGAGTGACGAGATCAAGATTGTCGCGGTTTCTACAACCAACGTCTGGTTTTTTCGCAATAACGGGCAAAATCCATGCGGAACTTGCGCCGCATCCGGTCCTCTTCCGGAATAATAAAGCGTTTTTCTATGACCCAGACGAATATGGGAATCAGTGGCAGCGCCAGAACCGCATCCCAGCGCAGAATAAGCCCTCCGAGAATCAGCGTATCCCCCAGATAGATGGGATTGCGCGAGCGCCGAAAAATTCCCGACTGGATCAGGCGCTCTGGCGTTTCATGCGGCACGATGCTGGTTTTATGGCGGCGAAATTCCAGCGCGGCCATCACCACCAGCAAAATTCCCCCGCCCACCAGCAGCCCGCCCAAAAGACCGGCCCATGTTTCGCCAAGGCTCAGGCCCATGGTGTAATGGCTGGATTGCATCCATGCCACAGCCAGAAACCCGGCAAGCCAGACGGGCGGCATGTCAATCCATTTCAATATGGGTCTCACCCGCCCCTCTCACGGTTGTCTCTTGCTCAAGAGCAGCTACAGTAGCGCGCATGAGGGCGGAGGCAAGATGACAATCGCGGGCAAACATGCATTGGTGACGGGCGGCGGCAGCGGCATCGGCCTTGCTATCGCCCGCGCTCTGGCTGAGGCGGGCGCAGAGGTGACCATCACCGGACGCCGCGCCGGGGTGCTCGAGGCGGTCAGCGGCGCAGGTCTGCATCCCATCGTGATGGACGTCACCCAAGAGGCACAGGTCATCGCGGGCGTGGCACAGGCGGTCGCCGCGCGCGGCCCGGTGCAGATCTGCATCGCCAATGCCGGCATCGCCGAGGGGCGCGCCCTGCACAAGACCGATGCGGATTTCTGGCGGCAGATCATGGCCACCAATCTTGACGGTGCGTTTTACACCCTGCGCGAATGCCTCACTGGCATGCGCCAGACCGATTGGGGACGGGTCATAGCCATGTCGTCGATTGCAGGCCTCAAAGGGCTTAAGGGCGCGGCGGCCTATACGGCCTCAAAACACGGGATGATCGGCCTCATTCGTGGCTTGAGCGAGGATTACCTGGGCACCGGCCTGACCTTCAACGCAATTTGTCCCGGGTATGTGGACACTGAAATTGTCCACCGCAACGCCACCGCTATTTCTCAGCGCGCCGGCGTGTCAGAAGAGGCGGCGCGCACCCTCATGGTCGAGGCCAACCGCCACAAACGCCTGATTGCGCCCGAGGAAGTGGCACAGGCGGCTCTGTGGCTTTGTGGTCCGGGCTCGTCCAGCATCAATGGCCAGACCATAGAGCTTGCGGGCGGTCAGGTCTGATCCGGCCCCCGTTTCTTCTTGGCGAAAATACTCAAAAACGGCAGCAGCCCCGCCCAATCACTGCCATGATTGATCCGGCTTTAGACACAATCGTCTAAAATTCTCCCGAATGCGCGCCCAATGCCGCCGCACAGGCTGTGTACCCAGTTTGGAAACAACAGGGTGCCAGTATCATGCCAACGACCTTTAATTGGATCTTTTTAGGGACCGAGACGGATTTTCTTGATCCGACCGAAGGCAACAGCAATGCCGAGAACGCAGCCCTTTTCGAAAACCGCACCTATGGCAGCGCGTTAGACCCGCTGTATCAACGCATTTCCAGCGTCACAACCATCAACAACGGTGGCGCAGTCGGTGCGCTCGACATGAACAACACCGTCACCAATGACGCCTTTACCACCGACATCGGGGCCGGAACCCAGACCTTTACATTCGATGGGTTGAGCGTTTTCAACGCCACCCTCACCTATGCCAATGGCACAACAGCCGTGGTGACGGCCGTTATTGCACAATCCACCACCGGCGAATTGTTTCTGGCCCCCGAGATCAGCTTTAACGCGGATGTCACCGCCTTCGAGGCCGGGCCGATTGTTTCCATCACGCTCGACAGCGTCAATGCAAGCACCAATACCAACCTTGGCGCGGATCGTCTTGCGCAGGCCTGGGATAACGGCGTCGTGGATGGCACCGGCGGCAATGACCTTATCAATGGCAGCTATATCGAACCCATCGCCAACGGCTCTGACCGGGTGGACAATGGCGACGGCGTAAGCGGTCCGGGCTTTAACGACGATGTCATCAATGCAGGCGCGGGCAATGACACCGTGCTCGCGGGCCTTGGCAACGATTCCGTGCAGGGTGGCACCGGCGCCGATAGCCTGAGCGGCGAAAGCGGCAATGACACGCTGCTGGGCCAAGGCGGCAACGACACGCTGATCGGCGGCAATGGCGATGACAGTCTTGAGGGCGGCGCGGGCAATGATGTGCTCTACGGCGATGGCGGCACCGCCACACGCTGGAGCTATGATGTCTACACCCGCGATTTCACCTCAGCCAACGGGCAGGCTTTCACCATCGAAAGCGGCACCTTGGCAGGATCTGGGACCTCTGCGGGGTTTGATGTCACCGGGCACGGCCAACAGGCCACAGGCCAGGCCGATCCCAATGATTACGGCATCATCTATACCTCCAATCTCATCGCCTCTGCCGATGGGGTCTACCGCTTTGCCACCACCTCGGACGATGGTTCAACCATCCGTATCCTCGACAGCAACGGCGACCCGCTGACCTTTACCAACCAGATCGGCACCACCGGATCATTTCTCGACAACGATTTCCATCAGGCCGCAACAACCCGCTGGGGCGATGTCACGCTAGAGGCGGGCCAAAGCTATACCATCGAGGTGCGCTATTGGGAAAACCTTGGCGGCAACGTGCTCTCGGGCACGGTCACCCTGCCCGGCGGCGCGGTGCAGGATCTTGCAACCAGTGCGCTCATCGTCGGCAGCGACGCGATTGAGGGCAATGATTTGCTGGATGGCGGCGCGGGTGCCGACCTTCTGTTTGGCGAGGGCGGCAATGACACGCTGATCGCGGGCGAGAATGACACGCTGATCGGCGGCGACGGCGATGATCTCTTTGTCATCGAAACCCCGGCTGAGGCCGGCACCGGCACGATCACCATCATCGGCGGCGAAGGGGCCGAGACAAACGGCGATACGCTCTTCTTGTCACCCGAGGCGCGCAAGGCCGACATCACGTTTACCAATACCGATGATGCGGCGGGCGGTCTCTCGGGCAGCTTTACCCTCAGCGATGGCACGGTGGTCAATTTCTCGGAAATCGAGAACATCATCTGCTTCACCCCCGGCATCCGCTTGTTGACCCCCCATGGCGAGCGCGCGGTTGAATCCTTGCGCGCGGGCGATCTGGTGATCACCCGCGATCATGGCCCCCAAGCAATCCGTTGGATCGGACGGCGCACCGTGCCGGGGATCGGTCGCTTTGCGCCCGTGCGCGTGGCAGCCCACGTGCTCGACGGGGGGCGCGCGCCGCTCTTGGTCTCGCCGCAACACCGCTTTCTCTTCACGGGCTACAAGGCCGAGCTGCTGTTTGGCTGTGACGAGGTCTTGATCGCGGCACGGCATATGGTCGATGGCCTGGCCGTCACCCAAGAGGATCAGGCAACCGTGACCTATATCCATGTCATGTTCGACCGACATGAAGTGATCTATGCCGAAGGCGCGGCCACCGAGAGCTTTCATGCAGGCGACATCGGCATATCGGCCATTACGGATCAGGCGCGCGAAGAGATGTTCGCGATCTTCCCAGAGTTGCGCAGCAATCCCAATGCCTATGGCGACACCGCGCGCCCCTGCCTCAAACGGCACGAGGCACGTCTTTTGCAACCCTGCGGATAAGGCCCCTAAATTGTCGCGCTTGGGTGCCGTTAAAGTGTCTGAAAAGAGCCCAAGAAACACCAAGCCGCGACATTAACACTTTTCCAAAGGGTAGAGACTATGATCCTCGGGGATGTTGTTCTCAAAGTGTCAGTGCGTGGAGAGTGAGTATTTATGTTTAATTTCAATAGAATAACGCCTGCATTACCTCTCGCCTCTCGCGGGATGGTCTTGGCATGGACGCGGTCAGGGGCGGCGGGGGTGATTACGCCCGGAAAATCCACCGGCTGAGGTCAGGCGCATCGCACCTCTCCGATTGATCCTTTCAAAACGCTCTTAGCAGCCGCGTACCGCCTTCAAAGACAGCGAGACAGCAGACCATGGCCACGACCTTCGACCTCTTTGTGCTTGGCACGGCCCCACAAATCGACACGATCGAAGGCAACCTCACATCCGAGAACCATGGGGCACTCGAGGGGCTCGTTTTCGGCAGCACCGCCAATCCGCTGGCGGGGACTGTTGCGACGCTCTCACCCGATATCGACCTGCTGCTCTTTCCTGATTACACCGGCGGGGCCACGTCCAACGCCTATGATTCCAACAACTTCCTGAGCAACGAAGAATTCGTCATCGGCGGCGTGCGCTACACGCATGACGCCACGATGATCTACAACAACACGGTCATAACCTATACCGATGGCACAACGGCGACCGTCAACGCGATCGTCATGCAAGCCACCAACGGCACCCTTTACCTGCTGCCGCCACCCTCTGGCCCAACCGCTTATTCCGACGCGCTCGAAGCCAAACCGATCCTCTCGATCACACTCGGCACCGCCGCCCCTACCAATGGCACCGATGTCTATGGCATGACAGCGGATCGCTACGACCTCACGTTCTCGGATTACGTGGTCGAGGGCACGGCCGGCAACGACCTGATCGACGCTGCCTATCTCGGCGACCCTGAAGGCGACCGGATCGACGACACGGACAATCTGGCCGGCACAAACGCTGATCTGGTCACGGCCGGTCTGGGCAATGACACCGTGCGCGCGGGCGCGGGCAACGATACCGTGTTTGGCAGTGACGGCAACGACCTGCTGGATGGTGGCACGGGCAACGATTCGCTCGATGGCGGCAATGGCAACGACACGCTGATCGGGGGGGCCGGTGCGGATACGTTTATCGGCGGCACCGGCCTCGACCTCTTGAGTTACGCCACCTCAGGGGCGGCGGTAAACGTCAACCTGCAAACCAATACCCTTACCGGCGGGGATGCGACCGGGGATGTCATCATCAGCGGTGTGGACGGTATCATCGGCTCGGCCTTTGACGACACGCTTGTGGGCTATGACGACATTTTCGACGGCGGCACCACCACCAACGTGATCGACGGCGGCGCGGGCAACGATTCCATCGACGGGCGCGACGGGGCCGACTCGCTGCTGGGCGGCAGCGGCGACGACACCATCCTCGGCGGCGGTGGAAACGATACGATCTATTACGGGTCCGGCAATGACTCGGTCGAGGGGGGCGCGGGCAACGATTTCATCGACGATGCCTTGGGCTTTGACTCGACCGCCGATGCCAGCACCGTTTCGGGCGGCGATGGCAACGATACGATCTTTGGCTCTTCGGCGGGCGATATTCTCAGCGGCGATGCGGGCAACGATTCCATCGGCGGCGAGAGCGGCAATGACCTGATCGACGGGGGCGCAGGCAGCGACACCATCCAAGGTGGCGCGGGAAACGACACGATCCTCACTTCGGGCGGAAACGACAGCCTGCAGGGGGGCGACGGGGCGGATGTGATCCGCGCCACGGCCACCGATCCCTCTGGCGTCTACAGCTTCAACGTCGATGGTGGATTTGGCGGCGTGGACAATGACACGCTCGATCTTTCGGCCCTGATCGCGGATGGCTGGACCATCAGCAGCATGACGCAAAACTCCGAGAATAACGGCAGTCCGGGGTTCAGCGGTCAGATCTTCCTTTCCCGCGGGGCCCAGTCGGCGACAATCAACTATACGGACATCGAAAACATCCTTCTGTCCGACTTTATTGTCGAAGGCACGGCAGGCGGCGACCTGATTGACCTTAACTATACCGGCGACCCCAATGGCGACCGGGTGGACAATACCGACGCCGCCGACGGATCCAATGACGACGAAATCGTCGCGGGCGCGGGCGATGACACGATCCTTGCCGGGTCAGGCAATGACACGGTGCTGGGTGAGGATGGGGCCGACCTCATCCTCGGGGCCGCAGGCGACGATTCGCTTTTGGGCGGTGCCAACAATGACACCATCGCAGGCGGCACCGGGGCCGATACGCTGGATGGCGGCACCGGCAGCAACACGCTGGATTACTCGGGCTCTGCCGGTTCCGTTACCGTCAATCTCGAAACCAACACCGCCTTCGGGTCAGATGCCGATGGCGATGTCATCAGCAATTTCCAGAATGTCATCGGCTCGAACTTCGGCGACACGATCACCCTGTCGAACACCTCCGGGACGATCCTGGCGGGCTCCGGCAATGACGGGCTGGCGGGCGGCTCAGGCGACGATACGATCTTTGGTCAGGACGGGGCCGATACCATTCTCGCCGGTGCTGGCAATGACGTGATCGTTGCGGGCGCAGGCGATGACGAGATTGTTCTTGATGACACGCTGCAAAATGACACGATTTTCGGCGGGGACACCAATGAGGTCCTTGGCGACCTGATCAACTTGTCCTCCATCTCCGACGGATTGCTGGTTTACTACTTCGGCGAAGGAGTCGGCTCCATCGCCGATGACGTCTCGATGACCGAATTCTCTGGAATCGAACGCTTACTAATGGGCACCGGAGACGATACGGTGGTCGGCTCGGACGGGGTCGAGCAGATCATCGGCAATTCCGGCAATGACCTGATCTTTGCTGGCGGCGGCAACGACACGATCTTTTCCGGCTTTGACAATGACTTTGTCGATGGCGGCGCGGGCGACGATTCGATTCTTGCCGCCTCGGGCGCGGATACGATCGTGGGCGGCGCGGGCAACGACCAGATCGACCTTGGGCAGGATGACGGCGACCGCGACCTGCTTGTTCTGGCCGATGGCTCTGGCAATGATGTGGTCTCCAGCTTCGCCGCCCCCACCGACAATGGCGATGGCACCTATACCAGCGGCGATCTGCTGGATGTGACGGGCCTCACCTCGGATGGCACAACACCTGTTACCACCGCCGATGTGACCGTCACCGACACCAATGGCGATGGCAGCGGCGATGCGATCCTCACCTTCCCCGGCGGTGAGAGCCTGACGCTCGTCGGCGTGCCGATGTCCGACGTCGACAACACCCCCGCCCTCGTGGCCATGGGCATCCCCGACGGGCGCGACTTCATCGTCGAGGGCACGGATGCGGGCGACCTCATCACCGTCGATTACACCGGCGACCCCGGCGGCGACCGGGTGGACGCCAACGATGCCGCCGACGGCTCTCAGGATGATGAGATCATTGCAGGGGCAGGCAATGACACCATCGACGCAGGCGCTGGCAATGACGTGATCGTTGCGGGCGCAGGCGATGACGAGATTGTCCTTGATGACACACTGCAAAATGACACGATTTTCGGCGGGGACACCGATGAGGTCCTTGGCGACCTGATCAACTTGTCCTCCATCTCCGACGGATTGCTGGTTTACTACTTCGGCGAAGGAGTCGGCTCCATCGCCGATGACGTCTCGATGACCGAATTCTCTGGAATCGAACGCTTACTAATGGGCACCGGAGACGATACGGTGGTCGGCTCGGACGGGGTCGAGCAGATCATCGGCAATTCCGGCAATGACCTGATCTTTGCTGGCGGCGGCAACGACACGATCTTTTCCGGCTTTGACAATGACTTTGTCGATGGCGGCGCGGGCGACGATTCGATTCTTGCCGCCTCGGGCGCGGATACGATCGTGGGCGGCGCGGGCAACGACCAGATCGACCTTGGGCAGGATGACGGCGACCGCGACCTGCTTGTTCTGGCCGATGGCTCTGGCAATGATGTGGTCTCCAGCTTCGCCGCCCCCACCGACAATGGCGATGGCACCTATACCAGCGGCGATCTGCTCGATGTGACGGGCCTCACCTCGGATGGCACAACACCTGTTACCACCGCCGATGTGACCGTCACCGACACCAATGGCGATGGCACCGGCGATGCGATCCTCACCTTCCCCGGCGGTGAGAGCCTGACGCTCGTCGGCGTGCCGATGTCCAGTGTCGACAACACCCCCGCCCTCGTGGCCATGGGCATCCCCGACGGGCGCGACTTCATCGTCGAGGGCACGGATGCGGGCGATCTCATCACCGTCGATTACACCGGCGACCCCGGCGGCGACCGGGTCGACGCCAACGATGCCGCCGACGGCTCTCAGGATGATGAGATCATTGCAGGGGCAGGCAATGACACCATCGACGCAGGCGCTGGCAATGATACCGTCTATGGCGGCATCGGGGACGACTCGATTGCCGGGGGCAGCGGCAACGATACCCTCTTGGGCGAGGACGGCAATGACACCATCACTGGTGGCTTTGGCCAAGACGTCGTCTACGGGGGTGCGGGCGATGACGTGCTGTCCGTTGCGATTTCGGGGGTTGGTGATCCTCAACACCTCAATGATACGCTCTATGGCGAAGACGGGAACGATCAGCTATTTGGCAGCAACAATAGCCAATATCTCGACGGCGGAGATGGGAACGACACCATCTCGGGCGACTCGGGCATAAATGGAGGCTGGGAATCCGCCTCCGGCAGTTCCGAAACGGATACGTTGATTGGCGGCGCTGGAAACGACCTGATCTATTCGGGCTTCACCGGCTCAGCCACACTCGAAACCGGCGACAGCTTGGTTGGCGGCGACGGCAATGACACCCTGATCGGGGGGACCGCCAATGACACGATCGAGGGTGGCAATGACAGCGACAGCATCCTCGCGGGGGCTGGCAACGACCGCATATTTGGCGATGCAGGCAACGACAGCCTTGATGGCGGTGCTGATGCCGATACGCTTTTTGGTGGCACCGGCAATGACACGATCAATGTCAGCCAGGGCGACAGCGCCGAGGGCGGCGATGGCGACGATTTCTTCCGCCTGACCGACCTGGGCGAAGCCGCGACCGATACGATCACCCTCATCGGCGGTGAGGGCGACGAGACGCTCGGCGATACGCTCTGGCTGGGTGAATTCGCAAGCAAGGCCGACATCAGCTTTACCAACACCGATGATGCGGCGGGCGGGCTTGCGGGCACGTTCACCATGACCGACGGCACTGTGGTCAACTTCTCCGAGATCGAGAATATCATCTGCTTCACCCCCGGCGCGCGCATTCTCACCCAATGGGGCGAACGCCCGGTCGAGAGCCTGCGCTTGGGCGATATGGTTGTCACGCGCGATCACGGGCTGCAACCGATCCGCTGGGTCGGCAAACGCACCGTGGCAGGTCTGGGCGATTTCGCCCCGATTTCCATCGCCTCCAGCGTGATGGGCGGGCAAGAACCTCTGTTGGTCTCGCCGCAACACCGGCTGCTCTTTACCGGCTATCAGGCCGAATTGCTCTTTGGCGAAAGCGAGGTCTTGGTCGCGGCCAAACATATGGTCAACGGTCGCGACGTAACTGTCAGCCCCCGCGACGCCGTGACCTATATCCACATCATGTTTGATCGGCACGAGATCATCTATGCCGACGGCATCGGCACCGAAAGCTTTTATGCTGGCGACATGGCGCTCGGCGCAATCGACGCGGCAGCGCGCGAGGAACTCTTCGCGATCTTCCCGGAATTGCGCAGCGCGCCGGGCCACCACCGCGACACCGCGCGCAGTTGCTTGCGCCGCCACGAGGCGCAACTCCTGTGTTCCTTGGGAGAAAAAGACGTGGCCTGACCGAGGTCAGGCCGATTTGAGCAGCGGGGCCGCCTGCCCCGATGCCCACGCCCGCACCGCATCGCCAAAGGCGGAAAACAGCGGGCGGCTGACCGGATCATGCGCGGCATTATATTCCGGATGCCATTGCACCGATAAGGTAAAGCCCGGAGCCCCGTCGATATAGAGCGCCTCTGGGGTGCCATCGGGTGCCCAACCGTCGATGACCACACCGCGCCCCGCGCGCAAAATGCCCTGCCCATGCAGCGTGTTGGTCATCACCTCTTCAGCCCCCATCAGCCGGTGAAACACCCCGCCCGAGGTAAAGCGCACCTTGTGGCGCAGGGCGAACTGTTCCTCCATCGTGCCCTCAGGGGGCATCCGATGATTGTCGCGCCCCGGCAAATCGCGAATTTCAGGATGGAGCGTCCCACCCATGGCAACATTCACCTCCTGAAAACCGCGACAAATGCCCAGGATTGGCTGCCCACGCTCGATACAGGCACGCGCCAGCGGCAGGGTGATCGCATCGCGCGCACGGTCAAACGCGCCATGCGCTTCGGTCGCGGCCTCACCATATTCCTCGGGGTGCACATTGGGGCGCCCCCCCGTGAGCAGAAAGCCATCGCAGGTTTCCAGCAACTCTGCGACCGACACATACCGCGCGTCAGCCGGGATGATCAGCGGCATACAGCCCGCAACATCGGCCACCGCGGAAGAGTTGATCGTTCCGCCCGCATGGGTCGGGTAACGGTTTTCGATCTGGTATTGGTTGGCAATCACACCAACAACCGGGCGTTTCATTCTTGTCTTTCCAGATTGCGCCACTCGCTCACTCATTTGCATAAAATATACCGCAGAATGGAATAACAAAACACCAATTCCCGCACATGTTTTCGTGCGATGATGCGAATTTGCCCGAATTTATTGCAGGAACCTTTACCTTTTGGCGCCACTCTGACGCTGTGGGCGGGGGCACCTCGCTACTGGTCAAACGCATCCCGGCCGGTCGGGTCTTTCCCGTCCACACCAGCCCTCTTGCGGCTGCGCCGACAGCGTTCGCTGCAATGGCGCACCTCGTCCCAGACACGCGCCCAATTGCGCCGCCATTCCATCGGCCGCCCGCAGGTGGCGCAGGTCTTGACCGGCAGGTCAGATTTGCGGGGTGCGCGCGGCATATCAGAGATCCAAACTCAGTTGCGCCGTCGCCGCCTTGGGCTTGGCCCGCCTCGGGCGCTTGCGGCTGGCATGGCGGGTCACGATCCGCGCCGTCACGGCATCCCCACGATGCGCCCGCCGACAGGCCCAGACCGCCTCGCGCGCCACGCGCGCCGCCTCAACCGGATCGACAATCGGTGCAGGGTATCCACGCTCCAACAGCCTCTCCGCCTCAGGCCAGTCCCACGGGCGTTGTAAATACGCATCCGGCACCTGCGCCAATTCCGGCAGCCACCGTCGCGTGAATTCCCCGGTCGGGTCTTGATCCAACCCCTGTTTCACCGGGTTGTAAATCCGGATCGTATTCATCCCCGTGGTGCCCGATTGCATCTGCACCTGCGGCCAATGAATCCCCGGCTCGTAATCGGTAAACGCCTGCGCCAAAACCGGCCCGGTGCTGCGCCAATCCAGCCAGAGGTGATAGGACGCCACCGCCATCAACATCGAGCGCATGCGGAAATTGAGCCAGCCGGTCGCCAAGAGCGACCGCATGCAGGCATCGACAAAAGGCAGGCCCGTTTCCCCCGTCGACCATGCCGCCAACCGCAGGGCATCGGCCTCACGCGGGCGCAGCCCTTCATAGGCCGGGTGCAGACAGCGGCGCTCAATCTCGGGCTCATCCTCCAGCTTTTGCATGAAATGATCCCGCCACGCCAAACGCGCCTGAAACGACCGCATCGAGCGCGCCCAATCCGCGCCTCGCCCGCCGGGTGCCATGGCCCCCGTCTGCACCGCCTCGCGCAGCGACAGCGTGCCAAAGGCCAAATGTGGGCTGATCCGTGAACAGGCCCGTGCGCCGTGCAAAGGCGAGGACATGGCCCGCTGATAGCTCTCTCCGCGTGTGCTTAGAAAAGACTGAAGCGCCCGCATGCCTGCCCCACGCCCACCCTTTTGCCGAAGCGGACAGGCGTCCTTTAGCCCCAGCGTCGCAGGCGCAGGCAGATCATCACTGGCCACCGCCAGCCCCCGCACGCCCTGCACCGGCCCCAGCACCGGCGCGCGCATCACCCTGTCGCGCGCCCCCTGCCACGCATCCCGACTGCCAAGCCGCCGCACCACACCCGATTGGGGCATCTCCTCCCAACGCACCCCCTGCCCACGGGCCCATTCCGCCACGCGCCGGTCGCGCCCAAAGCTCCAGAGATTGCCGGTCTCTTCATGACTGACCAGATGCACGACAGCATGCGCCGCCCGCAAATCCTCCAGCACCGTCACCGCATCGCCCACCCGCACCACAAGCGTCAGGCCCAGCCCCGCCAGATCCTCGCGCAAGCTCTCCAGACACTCGCAGATAAACGCATATTGCCGCCCCGACGCATCCGGCTCTGCCCACAAGCCAGGCTCGACAATATAAAGCGGAAGGATCGGCCCCAGCCGCGCCGCATGGGTCAACGCCGGGTGATCCTGCACCCGCAAATCGCGCTTGAACCAGAGAATGACCGGGCGTTCCATGACAAGGCAAATAGCAGCAGGCAGCCCGAAGGAAAGCCCCATTGCAGCCCCCCGCGCCAGCACTTAGGGTCACCCCAAACCAGAGGAGAGCGCCATGAAAGATGCAGCCCCAAAGCCCGTTTATCTCGAGGATTATACGCCCCCCGCCTATCTGGTGGATGCGGTGCATCTGACCTTTCGTCTTGCCCCCAACACCACGCGCGTCCTCAGCCGGATCGAGTTTCGACCCAATCCGGACGCCACATCGCGCGATTTTTTCCTGCATGGCGAGGCGCTCACGCTTATTAGCGCCCGCATCAACGGGGCCGAAATCACACCCGAGGTGACACCTCAGGGCCTCAGCGCCATCGTCCCCGACGCGCCGTTCACCTTCGAGGCCGAGGTCGAGATCAACCCAGAGGGCAACACCGCCCTTGAAGGGCTTTATATGTCGAACGGCATGTATTGCACCCAATGCGAGGCCGAGGGATTTCGCAAGATCACCTATTACCCCGACCGCCCCGATGTGATGAGCATCTTCACCGTGCGGATTGAGGGCGACACGCCGGTGATGCTTTCCAACGGCAACCCGACCGACAGCGGCGCAGGCTGGGCCGAATGGCACGATCCATGGCCGAAACCGGCCTATCTCTTTGCGCTCGTCGCGGGCGATCTGGTGGCACATCCTGATAGTTTCACCACCCGTTCGGGCAGGCATGTCGATCTCAACATCTGGGTGCGGCCGGGGGATGAGGGCAAATGCGCCTTTGGCATGGAGGCGCTCAAGAAATCCATGGCCTGGGATGAAGAGGTTTACGGGCGCGAATATGACCTCGATCTTTTCAACATCGTCGCCGTCGACGATTTCAACATGGGCGCGATGGAGAACAAGGGCTTGAACATCTTCAACTCCTCTTGCGTCTTATCCACAGCAGAGACCGCCACAGATGCCAATTTCGAACGTATCGAGGCGATTGTCGCGCATGAGTATTTCCACAACTGGACCGGCAACCGCATCACCTGCCGCGACTGGTTTCAGCTCTGCCTCAAAGAGGGGCTGACGGTCTACCGCGACAGTCAGTTCACCGCAGACCTGCGGTCCGCCCCGGTCAAGCGTATCTCGGATGTGATCGCGCTCCGCGCCCGCCAGTTCCGCGAGGATAACGGCCCGCTGGCGCATCCCGTCCGCCCCGAGAGCTTTATTGAAATCAACAACTTCTACACCGCAACGGTCTATGAAAAAGGCGCCGAACTGATCGGCATGCTCAAGCGATTGGTGGGCGATGCCGCCTATCGCGAGGCGCTCGATCTCTATTTCACCCGCCATGACGGGCAGGCCTGCACCATCGAGGATTGGCTTCAGGTGTTCGAGGATGTGACGGGCCGCGACCTCTCTCAATTCAAACGCTGGTATTCCGACGCCGGAACGCCGCGCCTGCGCGTCACCGAAGAATTCAACAATGGCCGCTACACGCTTCACTTCGAACAGAAAACCCCGCCCACACCGGGACAAGAGGATAAACAGCCGCGTGTGATCCCGATTGCCGTGGGCCTGCTCAGCCCCAATGGCGACGAGGTGCAGCCGACGCAGGTGCTGGAAATGACAGAGGCGCGCCAGAGCTTTAGCTTCGATGGATTAGCAACGCGCCCCATCCCCTCGATCCTGCGCGATTTTTCGGCCCCCGTGATCCTAGAGCGCGAGAGCAGCAATTCCGAACGCGCCTTTCTTCTGGCGCATGATACCGACCCCTTCAACAAATGGGAGGCTGGGCGTGCTCTGGCCCGCGCGGGCCTTTTGGCAATGATGACCGAGGGCGCAGCCCCCGATGCCGCCTATCTCGATGCGATTGCCCGTGTCGCCCGTGACGACACGCTCGATCCCGCGTTTCGCGCGCTGGCGCTTGGCCTGCCGTCCGAGGATGATCTGGCACAAGCGCTCTTTGATGCGGGGCACGTGCCCGATCCGCAAGCAATCTGGGACGCGCTTGAGACCCTGCGCGACACCCGCGCCGAGGCGCTGGAAAGCATCGCACAGGATCTCTACAGCCGCTATCAGGTCACGGCCCCCTATCGCCCCGACCCCGATCAAACGGGCGCACGGGCGCTGGCCAACGCGGCCCTGGCCATGCTCAGCCGCCGCGACGGGGGCACCCGCGCGCAGGCACAATATGACGCGGCGGATAACATGACCCAGCAATTGGCGGCTTGGTCCTGCCTTTTGCAGGCCGGCGCAGGCGCGGCCGCGACCGAGGCCTTTTACACCCAGTGGAAACACGACCGGCTGGTGATCGACAAATGGTTCACCCTGCAAATCGTGCAGACAGCGCCCGACCGCGCCGCAGAGGTGGCCGAAACATTGACCCGCCATCCCGATTTCACCCTGCGCAATCCCAACCGGTTCCGCGCCACGCTGGGCGCGCTCACCATGTCGCCTGCGGGCTTTCACCACGCGTCCGGGCGTGGCTACAGGCTGCTGGCGGATATGCTCATTCGGCTCGATCCCCTCAACCCGCAGACCACGGCGCGGATGTGCTCGGCCTTCGAGACATGGCGCCGCTACGATCCGGTGCGTCAGGGCATGATCGCGGCAGAATTGGACCGCATCCTTGCGACACCAAATCTCAGCCGCGACACGACAGAGATGGTGGGGCGAATTCGGGGGAGTTGAGGCAAGGATTGGCACCGCGCGCCGTGCCGCGCCGCGCAGGTGCCATTCTACGCCGCGATCACCCCTGTCACTCAGCCACGCGCGCCACCCGTGTCGGCCGCGCCCGTGGCCGAACCGCAGACAGGGGCTTGCAATAGCTCTGCGCGCGCGTCCAACGCTGCATATCTTCGCGTTTGGTCGCACTGTGCAACGGCCCCCAATCGGCGGCCACTCCGCGCCGCCCCTCTGACACCACACCGTCGCGCGGCACGGTGTGGGCCATGATCCGAATGGCACAGGACAGATTGTCCGGCCCATGGCGCAACGCCTCGCCACTGCCCGCCCGGCATTTATAGCCCCGCGCCGTGGCAGGCCCGATCTGCAACAGCCCATGCCACTGCCCACCACCACCCACAGCCTTGGGGTTATGGGTGCTTTCATGCTTGGCCAAGGCCGACAGGAACCCCACCCAGAACGCGCGCCGCCGCGCCTCGCCACCCGTGGCGTAGGAGGGGCACCAGCTTGCAATATCACGCGGCACACTCCGCACCAGCGGCGCGCCATGCGCCTTGAGCGCCGACAGCGCACTGCGCGTCCAAAGCTCGGCCTCAGTGCGATGTTCCCACCGCGTGCGCGGAATATTGCCATCTCGCGCCGGGGGACTCAGGGTCAAATCAGCGGTTTTCCCGTCCTGCGCTGCGGCGGGAAGAGAGAAAAACACAATGAAAACAACAATCAAAAAACCCCTCATTCGGCAATTCTGACGCAAGGATAGGTTTATGGCAACGCCCTAGATGGCGTCCGGGATATTCCCTGCCTTCACCCAAGCATCGCCCTTTTTTGGTCGAAATCCGACGGCACTTTGAAGGGGCACCAAGATTGCCGGAGCTCCCATGCCGTTTGAACCGCTTGCCAATCCAGAACCGACCGCGCCCACCCCGCACAAGCGTCAGTCAAAGGCGACCAGCCGTTGGCCGGATCTGTTGGGTCTCTTGCGGCGCAAGCCCGAGACAGACCTCGATAGCCTGTCCAAACGCATCCTGCTGCCCTCACTGCCGGTCACGGATGAGGAAATGGCCCGCGCCATGCATCAGGACCGGGGGCAAAAGCTCGCGCGCCAGGATCTGTGGCCAGAACTGGCGCAGGTGATGGAATACACGGATGCCGCGCGGCTGCGCACACCGGGGGGCGAGAATGCGACCACGCTTTTGGCGGTCGGTGCGCGCGCCGATGTGGTGGCAGCCGCCGAAGACGCACTTCATGACGGCGCAGACCCGGACCCCTCTGGCATCGACGCGCTCGAAGAAATGCAGGCCGAGAACCCCGATAGCTACCCTTGCGCGCTGATCGTGGCGCTCGCGCATATCGACATCGGCTGGGCTTGGCGCACCACCGCCACGGATCGCACGCGCCCGGCGCATGAGTTGCGCTTTCTCGAACATTTCAAACGCGCGGAAGACATGCTCGCGCCCTTCGACGGGGTCGATCTCGATGCGCCTTCGTTGTCAGCGGCACAATGCGCCCTTCTGGCCGCGCGGCGACAGCCCGGGATGCGCGTGGCCGACGATTACGAACGCTTGATCGACCTTGATCCCGACAGCCCCCGCCACATGCGCGCTCTTGGCGAGGCGCTCTTGCCTGCACGCTATGGCAATTACGAAATGCTCGATCTCGAGGCGCGCCGCACCGCCGCGCGAACCGGCGAGATATGGGGCGCAGGCGCCTATGCTTGGGTCTATTTCGATGCTCTCGCGCTCGACCCCTGCGCAATCGCGCATCTTGATGCCGATTTCTTCGTGGACGGCCTGCGTGACATCGTGGCCCGTCGCCGCGACCAGCATGTGATCAATCAGCTTTCGGCCTTTTGCGGTATCGTGATGGCCCCCAAAACTGGCAATCAGCGGCTGTCTGGCCCCGCAGAAGCATCGCGCCGCCGCATCCATGACTGTCTGGACTGGCTGTTGGAAAACCACTTGCAGGAATTGCATCCGCTCATCTGGTCGCAAACCCTGCTCAGCCCCGGTCTCACGCCCTCGCTGCCCTCGCGCCGGGCACTGGTCGCCAAGGGCCGTCAGACTGCGCTGCGCGTCATCGCCCAACGCTTTGCCGAGGATATATCAGACGGCAGTTCCATCGCCTTCTCCAGCTCTGGCATGTATCGTTTGCCCGCGCTGTGATCGCCCTCAGAAATGCGCCCGTGGCTCGTCTGGCTTGCCTGCGGCAATCGCCAGCACCCCGGCCAGCGCGGTAAAGCCCAGCGGGAACATGGTAAAGACGTTGAAGCCAAATGCGTAATACATCAGCCCCGCCGATACGAGCAGCAACAGCCCACCCCAGAGCGCCCGCACCTTGGCCATCGCCCCCCCGGCAATCGCCAAGAGCGGGGCCAGAAAACTCGCGCTGCGGATCAACGCGGGGTCGCTGACCTGCGTGAGCAACCCGTCTACTTCACCGATGCGATTGACCACCTCGGTATAGCCATAGCTGAAAAACCCGACCAGCACCGCCAGACAGCCGCCAATCACCCCCAACACCATTGCCGCACTGCGCATTCACCCGCCTCCTGATCCTTGACCCGATATGGGGTCCTGCCCCGCTTTACCCAAGCAGCGCCGCCTGCGTATCCTTGCCCCATCCCAGATAAAGCGTTCCGCTCGCGTCAATCAGGGGCCGTTTCATCAGCGTTGGATGGGCCGCCAAAAGGTCTAACGGATCGCGCGCCCGCTCATCCTCTGCCAAAGCCCGCCATGTGGTTGATTGCCGATTCACAATTGCGTCGCCAAATCGCACCCAAGCCGCCTGTGCCACTTCCCTAGGCAAACCATCGGCCCGGACATCGTGAAACGTCACATTGCCCAACGCTTTCAACGCCTTGCGGCAGGTGTCACAGGTTTTGATACCGTAGAGGATCATGGCGCTCTCCTTTATTTTTGCGTGTTTATCGGGCAAAAACCCGCGCGTCACGGAGTTTCGCTTGATTTTTACAATGGCGGTGCAATCATGATCTTCGTCACGATGGGCATTCAGAATCCGCCTTTGCAACGCTTGGCCGGTCCCTGAGGGTCCGGCAAGACATGGCCCGGCATATTCCCGGGGAAGCGACGCAAAAGGAGAAGCGGCATGCCGACCGGCACCGTGAAATGGTTTAATACCACTAAAGGTTATGGATTCATCGCCCCGGACGGCGGCGGCAAAGATGTGTTCGTGCACATCTCTGCGGTCGAACGCTCAGGGCTCACAGGGCTCGCAGACAATCAAAAGGTCGGTTTCGAGCTTCAGGAAGGGCGCGACGGTCGACAAATGGCATCAGATCTGCGGCTGCTCTAAAACGTCAGCTTCGGGGGCAGGCCCATTTGCGAAAATGAGCACCCGATACCCCTAGGTCACGCCGGATCACATTCAAACATCAAACAGGGCGGCGCAGAGCACGCCCTGTTTCCAGAATGTTTTTCTCTCCGAACGGGCTTTAGTAACAGCCCTTCGCACCCACCGGACAGTTGAGATGCGAGGTGGCCGAGTAGCTGCGATGCTTCACCTTGGCGACCGGATGGCGCATGACCTGCTGATAGGTCTGGGTCTGATTGGGCTGGCCACAACAAATGACCCCGCTGATGGTCACCGGCTGCAACCCTGCCGGGCAGTAATTCGCGTGGCTTTCATAAGCATAGACTTTGGCACTTTGCGCCATGGCGGGGGCAGCCAGAACCGCAATGGCAAGGGCCGAAATCAGGGTAGATGCGCGCAGCATGAGAAACCTCTTGGGAAAACGGGAATACACGTGAGCGATGGTATGGGATAACCGCGCTCTGTCAATTTCTTTCCCGGGACTGCCTCGGCAAATCTACCGCTTTTCGCGCTATTCTGTGGCTTTGGGCGCGCCCGCACTCGGGCCCGTCTGCTGAAAAGTCACGACAAAATGCCCCAAATCCCCTTCAACATGCACCACCTGACGCGGCAGTCGGATCACCGGCTTGGCCTCGGCATAGCCTGCCTGCCAGACCTGACCGGTCAGAACGCACCCCGCCTCTTGACCCGCATAGTCCAACGCGGGCGGCACTTCGCGCATAAAGACCAAGCCCCGCGCCAGCGCCCGATCCCCAAGATAGACCGCGCCCGTGCCCATCACATCTCTCGCTTTGCCTTTGGTGAGCACCGATTGCTGATGGCTCTGCGCCCAAACGCCACAGAGCAGCACCCGGCCCTGCTGTTCACGAATATCCGCAGCCACGGTCAACCCGCCCCCGGAACTATAGCTTCCCCCCGAGAGCACCGGATCAGCGCCCAACCGCGCCACCATCTGCGGACCAGCTACCGTACACCCGGCAAGCGCCAGTGCCGCCAGCATCATTCCATTGCGTATCATCTCTGGCCCTCCGATTGCAGCCTCTCAACGCCCAGCATAGCGCCCCGGTCCCGGATTGCCAGCTTGGCCCTCAGGCCTGCGCGGCAACAGCCCCCGTTTCCTTGAGCATCTCGGGATACCACCGCTCCAGCGTCGGCAAGAACGCCGCGCGCAGCTTGGCGACCTGCGCAGGCGTCAAATCCTCGCGCCAAACCCCGGCCTGCCCCTTGGCAAAGAACGCCGTCATGCCTTGGGGCCGTTCGGCGAAACCCAGTGTTTCTTCCTGCCGCTTCATCGCCTCGAAACTCGTGGCCTTGATCGCACGCGCCAGCTTGGGGCCGTCCACCTTGACCTTGAGAAACTTTTCCAACAACCCGCGCATTGTGCGACCGGGATTGTGCAACAGGTCCTCATAGCGCACCACATGGATCGGCAGGCCGGGGGCACCGGTCCAGACCCGAATATGATCGTCCCAGCGACCCAAGAGGTCCATGATACCATTCGGCGTCCCAGTGATCGTATCAGGGTTGCACATCCGCTCGATCGCCAGATCAAGATCACAATTTTGATGCCGGGCAAAGGATGGCGCCAGATCAAATGGATTGCGCAGGATATACACTGCGGCTGCGGTCAATTCCGGCGGGATCACATCCTGATCGAAAATCCGCACCGTCTGACAATGCGTCTTGACGAAATGATGGTCCGGTTTCGAGGCCGCAATCAGGCGCAGCGCCCGGCCTCGCACCCGCATCCAGTCCTCCACCCCCTGCCCCCGAAACGGGCCGCCATTGGCCGCGTCAAAAAAATCCTGTCGCGTGTCGCCCGTGGTGAACTGCCGCAAGTTGTTGATATCCGGTGCCTTTCCCAAAGGCATGAAGTAATGCGCCAAAAGGCTGCGCATCCATGTATTGCCCGATTTGGGATAGCTCGCCAGCCAGATGATCCGCCGCAGATCGCTCATTCCAGATACCCGTATCGTTTCATCGTCTCGCCCATCTTCTCGCGGATCATCTCTGCCAGCGCAGGGTCAAGATCGGTTTTCCATTGATCCTTCTGCCCCTTGCCAAAGAACTTCTCGCTCTGCTCGGGCCGCTCGATGAACCCTTGTTCCTCTTCTTGGCGCGACAATTCGTCAAAGCTGGAAAACCGGATCGCGCGCTCCAGCCGCTCGGCGTCGACCGGCACGCCGACCAGCTCAAGAATCTTGGCGAAATGCGTCTCGGGATCGTCCAGTAAATCCTCGTAGCGCACGATCAGCCGCTTCCAGGGCGCATAGGCCATCCAACTCTTGACATGCATATCCCAAGAACTGAGATATTGCGCCACTGTGGTTGGGGTCGGCAGATTGCCATTGTCACGATTGCAAATCTTCTGCGCCGCGTCTTCCTGCGTTACTCCGTAATGGCGCGCATAAGACAGGACCATATCTAGCGGATTTCGGATGATATAAATGGCAGAACGCGTATAGACGTCCGGGATAAGATTGATCCCGTCGGGGGCTACCCGCGCGTTATGCGTTTTGACGAAATTCACATCTGCATTGTTGCCGACAATGGCGCGTAGCACCGGATCACGCAGCTTCAGGCAGAGTGAAAGATTATGTTGATCAATCGCCTTACCTGCAACACGGCTGTACATCTTGACCATGGCATCGCCCATTGCGAACCGATGGGCCTGATTGATCGGCACCGGTGTTTGCGCGTTCATCAGGTAATTGGCAAGGAAAAGCCGCGTCCACGTATTGCCAGACTTTGGATAAGAGGCCAGCCAGATGATACTTCGCTTCATGCCCTGTCAGCCTCCACAACGTTGTTACTTGGACGCAAGACATAAAAAAGGCGGGGGGAAATGTCACCCCCCGCCTCTTGTCTTTTAACCGGTCGATTAGAACGACAGGTTGATCGAGGTGCCGATGACAGTGCCTTCGGTCTCGGTGTTGGCGTTCGGACCAAAGGTGCCGCCGAGGTTCGCGTTCACAGCACCTTCAACATAGGCTGCGTATACGGCCCAGGTCACGCCAGCGCCGAGCGAACGGCTGCCGACCAGCTGGTAGGCTTCGTATTCAGCAGTGTCGCCAGTAGCACCACCGCCAGCAACGTTGCCTTTGTACTCCCCCTGGTAGGTGTCGAAACCAACCGACCACGGACCAGCGATGTCATAGGTCACGCCGAGGCTCCAGCCTTCGGAGTCGAATGCACGCAGACCGCCGTTGTCGTTCTCGCCATAGCCACCGCCGATGACAAAACCATTGAAGCCAACATTGAAGCCGACGTTCCAGACTTCGGGATCGCTGGTTCCTGCAATGCCGGTGTTGTTCTCTGCAGTGCCCCAACGTGCGGACAGGTCGAGATCAACGCCATTGAACGACTGGCTGTAGGCCAGACCGATGTCGAACACATCAGTAACGCCGACGTTGCGGTTCACACCGAAGTTGTTCACGGCATTGCCAGCAGCGTTCGCTGCATAGGACACGCCGAGGGTCAGGCCGTTGAACGACGGGGTGTAGTAGGTAATGCGCTGCACGTCGTTGTTGCCGAGAACTTCAGCATAGGACGAAATGCCCGAGTCACGGAACAGCCACGGCAGGTTGCCGCCAGCACCGGTCGAAATCGGAACGAAGCCCGAAACCGACGGAGAGTTGATGCCGATGCCGCCCGCGACTTGCGGTGCGCCAACAGTCATCTTGTAACCAGCCGAGTTTTCGGCGCCGAGGTCGATACGGCCCAGCGTGTCGCCAGAGATCGAGAGGTACGACTCGTCGATACCGTCGATACCGCCGCCAGCGTTCAGTGCTTCCATTTGCACGTTCACACCGAAGGTCAGGCCGTTGTCCAGCGTCACCGACGGGGTGAAGATGATTTCAGCGTTCGTGAATACGTCAACGCCGTCGAAATCTGTGCCAGCATGTGCCGGGGTGTTGGAATCAACGGTTACATAACCGACGTGCGAGTTGTAGTACCCGCCCCAATCCAGATCCCATTCTTGGGCAGATGCCGGTGCGGCCATTGCGACGCCGAGTGCAATCGCGCTGGTGCTCAGAAGTTGCTTTTTCAAGGGTGTCCCTCCTCAGAAGCAGGTTAATCAGATCCGCCGCACCAGTCATTGGAAACGGCTTGCGCTATGAAATGCGCCATTCCCCCCCAAACTGTCAACGCGACCTCCCCGCTCCGACCGCATCGCGCCGTGAATGTGACGCAGAAACCACACCCCTTTCGCAGAGGCCTTTTAAACAAGGCGCATCGCTCAGCCCTGTTGGTCCTCCAGCACTTTTCTTGCCGCCCGAAAACATTCAAGCGCTTGCGGCACACCACAATAAATTCCGACAACATGGATAATGGCGCGGATTTCCTCGGGGGTGACCCCGTTGTTAATGGCCCCCCGGCAATGCAATTCCCACTCATGCATCTTGCCCAGAGCGCCCAGCATGGCCAAATTCATCATGCTGCGGGTCTTGGGGGGAATCACTTCGTCGCCCCAGCCAAAACCCCAGCACCAAGCGGTCATCGCCTCTTGAAACGGGCGGGTAAAGTCATCGGCGGCCTCCAGACTGCGCTCGACATACTCCGCGCCCAGCGTCGCCTTGCGCTGCTCCAGCCCTTTCAGAAATAGGTCCTCGTCAAATGCGCTCATCTCATGCTCCTTTTCCCGCCTGCCAATCTTCGACACGGTCCACCACCTGCCGATACCACAGATTCGCAGCCCGCAGGAAATGCGGGCGCTCCCCCGGATGCAGCCAGCTTCGGCTAAGCGGCGTGGCACTATAGGCCGTTGCCCCCCGCGCATCGCCAATCGCCTGATACGCGGCCTTCGATCCCAGCCACGGTGCCATCACCGTGCCCGACCCAGAGAACCCCATCGCGTAATGCACGCCCTCATCATGGCCCACATGCGGCATATGCGAGAAACTATAGCCGGTAAAACCCTGCCACGAATGGCTCAGCTTGACGCCCGCCAGATCGGGCCAAATCCCCACCATAACCTCATAGAGCTGCGCCGCCGCTGCCTCTGGCCCCATTTCGGCCATCGACGCGCGCCCACCGAACAGCACCCGGCGACCATCCGGCGAGATGCGGAAATAGCTGTGCCGCGCCCGCGTTTCGACCATCATCCGCCGCCCCGGCGCGATATGGCCGATCAGGTTCGACGGTAATTCCTCGGTCGCGATGATATAAGACGGCAGCGGAAACACCCGCGCCATATGCCAGCGAAACGGTCGGCGGGTGTAGCCATTCGTGGTCAGCACAACCTTGCCCGCGCGGATCACCCCTTTGGCGGTCTGCACCCGGTAGCCCGCCCCTTCCGCCTCGCGCGCTGTCACCGCTGCATGGGGAACCACCGGCACCCCGCGCCGCCGCACGGCTTGCAACAGACCCTGATGAAACTTGGCCGGATGGAGTGCGCCATGCTCCGGAAAGAGCAGCCCGCCGTGATATTTCTCGGTCGTGATCTCCTGCCCCAGATCGGCACGCTCTATAAGGCGCACCTGCACTTGGGATTTCTCGCCAACTACCTTGGCCATCCGGCGCTGATTGGCAAAATGCGCGGGCGTATAGGCCAGTTGCACCCGCCCCGTGTTCTGGAAATCGCAGTCAATCCCCTCGCGCGCGATCAAGTCTTTGGCCCAGTCGAGCGCGGGCTTGGCCTCGGCAAAGAGAGCATCGGCAACCCCAGCCCCAAACTTCGCCTCCAACTCGCCCCAGCCCAGACGGGGATGTGCCCCGAACATGCCGCCGTTGCGCGTCGAGGCCCCATGCCCCGGCTCTGCCGCGTCAACCACCACCACCCGCGCCCCGGCATCATGCGCCGCAATAGCCGCCGACAATCCGGCATAGCCCGCACCGACCACCAGCACATCACAGGTGTCGGGCAGGTCCTCGCCCGCCTCGGGCGCGCTCAGCGCCGACCACCAATACGGCGTGCCCAGATCGGCCTCTCGTGCCCATTCGATCCGCATTCCACTCTCCTGATCTCGCACCGTCATGGCGCAGCTGTGGACCTTACAAAATCCGCTTCATTTCGTAAGGAGTGTAAGATCAAAATCGCAGCGAAAGACAAGACATCCCGCCATCGAGCTTGGCACATTCGCTGTTGTCGATCTCGACCACCTCATAGCCATGCGCCGTCAGCATCTCGGCCGTGCGCGGAAACCCGGCGGCCATGATCACCAGAGTGTTAAACCGAATACAGTTACTCGCCGCTTCCTCGCCATCAGGCACTTCGAGCACGTCATATCCGTCAAAACAGCCCGACACCGCCAGCCGGCGCGTGCTCAGGATCGTCTCGGGCCCGACCAAGCCGCAATCGGTCTTGAAATGCAAAACCCCGGCCGGGGTCTCGACCAATCGCAAAACATATCCGTATTCGCGCACAATATCTGAGAGTTGCGCCACACCCTCGCGATTGGTCCGGGCCGACAATCCCACCAGAATCTCGCGCCCCGTCACCAGAATATCGCCCCCCTCAATGGTGCCGGGCGCAGTTATCTCGGCGATCCTGTCGCCATAAAACCCCGCAATCGCCGGGCGCACCTCGGCCACCTCGCCCATCCGCGTGGGCGCACCGGGGCGCATGGCGATGGCCAATTCGGGCAGACAAAGCATTGTATCTTCTACGAAAACTGCGTCGGGATAATCCTCGAGCGGGGGCAGTTCCACCACCTCGGCCCCGGTGCTGCGCAGAGTTGCCACATAGGCGGCATGCGCCTCCAGCATCCGCGCCAGATCCGGCGTGCCAGTATCTTCGGCCCGCAACCCACCCACAATGCTCCGGCCCGGTTTGCGGGTGATCGCCCGGCGGAACTCATAGCTGGAATTCATCATCTAACCCTCTGTTTATATTTGATTTCAGGCGATCTTGACGTGCCGCGCATTGGCATGGGCCACGATCCGGTCAATCGCTTGGGCAAAGGGCGCATCCTCCACCGTCAGCGCCAATCGCACCCAAGTGTCCAGCGTCTTGCCAAAGGACGCACCGGGCATCACCGCCACGCCGGTTTTCTCTAATAGATCAAAGGCATAGCTTTCCCCATCCAGCCCCGTCGCGGCAATATCCACCATCGCGAACATCCCCGCCTCGGGGCGATGCACCCGCAATGCCGTCTCGCGCTCCAACCGCGCGGCCAACAATTCCGCCCGCGCTGCAAACCTCTGCCGCATGCCTGCTGCCACATCCGATCCCTCGCGCACCGCCTGTTCGGTCATATCCGCGATAAACGGTTGATTTCCAAAGAGCATCGTTTCGGACAGGGCCAACAGATTGGCGGTAAACTCCAGCGATCCCACACACCAGCCGCTGCGGAAACCGGGGGCGGCGTGGCTCTTGGAAATCGACGACACCGCCACAACCCGTTCCGCCAAATCCGGATCGGACAGCGGCGAGACAAATTCTGACCCCTCAAACACCAGATCCTCATAGACCTCATCCGAAATGATCCAGAGATCATGCTCGACCGCCAACTGGCCCAACGCCGCAATATCCTCACGGGTCAGAATCGCCCCTGTGGGATTATGCGGTGTGGTCAATAAAATCGCGCGTGTTCTAGGGGTTATGCGCGCGGCCACATCTGCCGCCGCCATCCGAAAGCCATTCTCAGGCCGCAGCGGCACCGGCACCATCGCAGCCCCCGTGGCGCGAATGACGCCCTCATAGGTGGCATACATCGGATCGCCCACCAGCACCTCGGCCCCCTCTTCGGCCACCGCCATCATCACTGCGTAGAGCGCGGTTTGCGTCCCCGGAAAGCACATCACCTGATCGGGATGAAAGGCGCGGCCCCTGTTTTTGCTATATTTTTCCGCCAGGGCCGCCCGCAACCCCGGCTCACCGCGCCCGTCCGAATAACCCGTGCGCCCCGCCTTCATCGCGGCATAAGCAGCGTCCTTCAGACGTTCAGGCGTTGGCACATCCGGCTCGCCAATGGTCAGGCGGATCACGTCGCGGCCCGCGCGCGCCATGTCTTTGGCCCGCGCATGCACTTCCCACTTGGCCCCGCCAAGACCGGCAAGCCTTTCATTTATCGAGGAAAATCTCATGTCTTTGCCGCCTCTTCCAAATCCAGTTGCAAAATCGCCCCCACCGCCGTCAGGGCAATTCCGATCAGTTCATCAGGCTCAAACGCCTCGGGCAGCGCGCCCCCTTCCAGCCAGAGCCCGTCAATCACCGCGTTGCAGGCAATCGCCAAGCGCCGCGCCTGCCCTGCGTCCGGCGCGCGCCCCGCTTCCTCCAGCGCAGCCACGATCAACCGCTCCAGCCGGTCGCGAAAATCGTGATAGGTGCGCGCATGCACCGCGCGCATCCGCGCATCCTGCCGCACATGATTGAGAAACCCAGCCCAAAGCCCGACCGACGCCGCATCCACCACCGGCGGCGTGACCGAGGCGACAACCAGCGCCGCCAGCCGCGCGCCTGCCGTGTTGCACTCTGCAACCCCAGCAAAGGTCTGCTCGGTCAGCCCCGCCATATGCGCAAGATACGCGTCCTGCACCAACTCATCCTTGGTGGAAAAGTAATGCCGGATAAGGCCTTGGGTCACATCCGCGCGTTCCGCGATGGCCCGTACCGTGGCCCCACGCACGCCCTGTTCCGCGATCAGATCAAGTGTCGCCATGACCAGCGCCTGACGACGGCTGTCGGCCCCCTCGCGCCTGAATTTACGGCGTTCTCCAGTCATGGGCACCTCCATCCTCAGCGCGGTCAATTATACGCTTGCATAATTACGACTCTTCCGCCTTACTACAAGCCGAAAAGTGCCAATGCCGGAGACATGCCCGTGACAGCAGAGCCCCGACAATCCCCCGCGCCCGCCCCAGAAGGGACCGCGATCATTGTCGACGACCTGCACAAATCCTTTGGCGCGCTCGAAGTGCTAAAAGGCGTCTCACTGACCGCACAAAAGGGCGATGTGGTGGCAATTATCGGTGGGTCGGGATCGGGCAAATCGACCATGCTGCGCTGTATCAACTTTCTGGAAACCCCCACCTCGGGCCGGATTGTCGTCAATGGCGAGGAAATCGCCATGCGCGCGGATGGTAGCCCCGCCGACCGCCGCCAGATCGAGCGTATTCGCACCCGGCTTGGCATGGTGTTTCAGGCTTTCAACCTCTGGACGCATCGCACCCTCCTTGAAAACGTCATCGAAGTGCCGGTGCATGTACTGAAAGCCCCGAAAAAACAGGCGATTGAACGCGCGCGCGCGCTGCTTGACCGGGTGGGGCTTGGCGACAAGGCCGATACCTTTCCCGCCTTCCTGTCCGGTGGCCAGCAGCAGCGCGCGGCCATCGCGCGCGCGCTTGCGGTCGATCCCGCCGTGATGCTGTTCGATGAACCCACCAGTGCGCTTGACCCCGAATTGGTGGGCGAAGTGCTCAGCGTGATCCGCGATCTCGCCGCCGAAGGGCGCACCATGCTGATCGTCACGCATGAAATGAAATTCGCCCGCGAGGTGGCCAGCCATGTGGTCTATCTCTACCAAGGCCGGATCGAGGAAGAAGGCCCCCCCGAGCGCGTCTTTGGCGCGCCGCAATCGGCCCGCCTCAAGCAATTCCTGCAAACCGTCGGATAAGACGGGGCAGATCAAACCAACCAAAAAGGGAGACTGACATGACACTCAAAACCATCCTCGCCGCCGCGACGCTCGCGGCCCTCGGCACCGGGCTTGCCGCGCAAGAGGTCAAGATCGGCATCGCCGCCGAACCCTATCCGCCCTTCGCCTCGCTCGACAGCTCGGGCACATGGGTCGGCTGGGAGGTCGACGTGATCGACGCGGTGTGCAAGGCTGCAGACCTCACCTGCGTGATCACCCCCGTGGCATGGGATGGGATCATCCCCTCGCTTACCGGCGGGCAAATCGACGCTATCATGGCCTCAATGTCGATCACCGAAGAGCGGATGAAAACCATCGACTTTTCCGACCCTTACTACAACACACCGACCGTGGTCGTGGCCGACAAATCGCTCGATCTAGAGGCCACCCCCGAAGGTCTGAAAGGCAAGATCCTCGGCGTGCAGGCCTCGACGATCCATCAGGCCTACGCGCAGGAATACTTCAAGGACGCCGCTGAAATCCGCATCTATCAGACACAGGACGAGGCCAATCAGGATCTGGTCGCAGGCCGGATCGACGCCACGCAAGCCGACAGCATCGCCATGGCGGATTTCGTCGCCACAGACGCCGGTGCATGCTGCGAGATCAAGGGCAATGTCGCCGATGATCCCGCCATTCTGGGCCTGGGCGTAGGGGCCGGCGTGCGCAAAGGCGAGGACGCACTGCGCGAGGCGCTCAACAAAGGCATCGCCGCCATTCTGGCCGATGGCACCCATGCGGAGATCACCGCGCGCTACTTCAATGCCAGCATCTACTAAGCACGTTGGAGGCGCTGCTTGACACATTGGGGCTGGCGGAAACCGCCAGCCTCCTCGCGCTTGAACCTCCGGGATGGGGGGCCAACCTCTTGCGCGGGCTGGCCAATTCGCTCCAAATCGCACTTGGCGCTTTTGGCTTTGGCCTTGTGATCGGGCTGGCCGGTGCCTATGGCAAGCTCTACGGCGGACCGCTCTTGCGTGATCTTCTGGCGATCTACACAACGGTCATTCGTGCCGTGCCGGAACTGGTGCTGATCCTCATTCTCTATTATGTGGGCTCTGACCTTATCAATCAGGCCGCCATCGCCATGGGCTATGGCCGGATTGAGATCAGCGGCGTCGTCGCGGGCATCTGGGTCTTGGGCGTGGTGCAAGGGGCCTATGCCACTGAGGTGTTGCGCGGCGCCATTCAGGCGATCCCACCGGGGCAACTTGAGGCCGCGCGCGCCTTTGGCATGCCGCCGCTGATGACGCTACGCCGCGTGACCATCCCCGCGATGATGAGCTTTGCCACACCGGGGCTGGCCAATCTCTGGCTCATCGCCACCAAGGACACGGCCCTCCTGGCCATCGTGGGCTTTAGCGAATTGACCCTCGAAACCCGGCAGGCAGCGGGCAGCACACGGGCCTATTTCACCTTTTTCCTCGCGGCAGGCGCGCTCTACCTGCTTGTCACGCTCTTTTCCGGTGCGATCTTTGCCCGGATCGAAAAATGGGCGCGGCGCGGTCAACCCTCCTTGCGCGAGGGTGGGCGATGAGCGATCTGCGCGCCCTTCTGATCCCGCGCCGCCTGTTCCTCATGGCGCTTTTCGCCGGGTTCGTGATCTGGTGCGCGCTCTCGCTGCGATGGGACTGGCTGCCGCAATACCTGCCTCTGGCGCTAGAGGGGCTGTGGCGCACGATCTGGATCTTGGTGGTGACGGTGGTGCTGGGCTTTGCGCTTGCCGTGCCGCTTGGTCTGGCACAGGCGGCGGGGCCTTGGTATCTGGCAGCCCCCGCGCGCCTCTTCTGCACCATCATTCGCGGCACGCCCCTTCTCCTGCAAATCTGGCTGCTCTATTACGGGCTAGGCTCTCTCTTCCCGCAATACCCGTGGATCAGAGGGTCCGAGCTTTGGCCCTATCTGCGGCAGGCATGGCCCTATGCCGTTCTGGCACTCACCCTATCCTACGCAGGCTATGAGGGCGAGGTCATGCGCGGCGGCTTTGCCAGTGTGCAAAAAGGCCAGCTAGAGGCCGCGCGCGCCTTTGGCATGCCGCGCTTCACGATCTTTCGCCGCATCTGGCTGCCGCAGGCCATCCGCAATGTGCTGCCCACCTTGGGCGGCGAAACCATTCTGCAACTCAAGGCAACGCCGCTGGTGGCAACCATCACCGTGATCGAGATTTACTCGGTCTCAAGCCGCGTGCGCGCCGATACCTTTATCGTCTACGAGCCGCTTTTGCTGCTTGCCCTTGTCTACATGATCATCGCGGGCCTCATCGCGCTGATGTTCCGCTGGATCGAAAATCGCGTGCCCTCGCGTCCCCGCCACGGCTGATATCGTCTCATCCCCCATCGGGATGTGACGACAGGCGTAATCCATGCTATCTTGGTCTCACGGCAACGCCACGGCGCGACGCCCAAACTTCGGCATCCGCGCCCCGATAAGGGAGGCCAGAATGACCAAGACCATCGGCAATCCACTCACATGGCTGGCGGGCACCACCGCAAGCGCGGGGCGCGGTGCCTCAGACGCCACAGGTGCCCTGCGCAGCGAGGTTACCACCCCACCCGAGGTGCGCACCCTCAGCCATGACGACCTTATGACCGCCCTGCACAAGGGGCTGGCGGATTTCGTGGCCCTGCGCAGTGACGTGTTCTTTCTCATCGCCATCTATCCGCTGATCGGCATCACGCTGGCGCTTACCGCCTTTCATTCGGCCAATCTGCACCTGCTTTTTCCGCTGGCAGCCGGGTTCACCCTGCTCGGTCCGGTGATCGGCACCGGGCTTTATGAAATGAGCCGACAGCGTGAAACCGGTCAGGCCACCGGCTGGGGCACAGCGCTGCGCGCCCTGCGCGCGCATGTTCTGGGGCCTGTTCTGGTGCTGGGGGTCTACCTGATGGGGATTTTCATCGTCTGGATGTTCGCCGCGAAGTATATCTACGACCTCACCCTCGGGCCACTGCCCCCGACCAGCCTCATGGGCTTTGCACAGGATGTGCTGACCACCGCTGCGGGCTGGCAGATGATCGTCTTGGGCATGGCCGCAGGCTTTGTCTTTGCCGCCGCCGTGCTGGTGCTCAGCCTGATTTCATTCCCGATGCTGATTGACCGGCGCGTGGGCCTGCCCGTGGCGGTCATGACCTCTGTCGCGGTGGCCCGGCGCAATCCGCGCATCGTCGCCACATGGGGGCTGATCGTGGCCGGCAGCATGACCCTTGGGATGCTGCCCGCCTTCTTGGGTCTGGTGATCGTGCTGCCGGTCTTGGGGCACGCAACGTGGCATCTCTACCGCGCCGCCGTGCCCAATGATGGCTAGCCCGCCTCGGCCAGCCGCGCCACGTACCGCGCCAGCGTATCAATCTCGAGGTTGACCATATCACCCATGGCCACATCGCCCCAGGTGGTTACGGATTTGGTATGCGGGATGAAGTTGATCCCGAAATCGCAGCCCTCAACCTCATTGACGGTCAGCGAGGTGCCGTTGAGGGCAACCGACCCTTTGGGTGCGATGAACCGCGCCAAGGCTTGCGGCGCGCGCAGCGTGACGCGGGTGCTGTCGCCCTCATCGCGCAAACCCACCACTTCGGCCAACCCGTCGATATGGCCCGACACGATATGCCCGCCCAATTCGTCGCCCACCCGCAGCGCCCGCTCCAGATTGACCCGCCGCCCCTCAGCCCAACCCGACAGGTTGGTTTTTGATAGGGTTTCGGCGGAAATATCCACATCGAACCAACCGGCCCCTAGCGCCACGACCGTCAGGCACACGCCGTCGCAGGCAATAGACGCGCCGATGTCGATCCGGCCGGTATCATAGCCGGTGCCGATCCGCGCGCGCAGGTCGCCCCGATGCTCGACCGCCTCGATGCGCCCCACATCGGTAATGATGCCCGTGAACATTGACCGCCCTCCTTTTGCTCTGCCGTGACCCCTACCGCCCTCACCGCCGCCAGACAAGAGACCGCAGCGATAGGGGCTTATTTTCGCCCGATTTTTGCAGTAAAAAGCGTGACCGAGCGCAAAGGCAAGAGACACCGCCATGACGGGCCTGACCGGCAAGAACCGCGCGTTTCTGTTTCTTCAGGGACCGCACGGGCCTTTCTTCTACAAACTCGGGCAGATGCTGCGCCGGGCAGGGGCGGATGTCTGGCGCGTGGGTTTCAATGCCGGGGATCAGGCGTTCTGGCGCGAGCGCGCAAGTTTTCTGCCCTTTCTCGGTCAGGCCGAGGATTGGCCCGCGACCTTGGCCACCATTCTCGACGACAAACGTATCACCGATCTTGTGCTCTATGGCGATACCCGGCCCATTCACGCCCAAGCCGTCGCCATGGCCCGCGCGCGCGGCCTCACGATCCATGTCTTCGAAGAAGGCTACATGCGCCCCTATTGGGTGACCTATGAGCGCGGCGGCACCAACGGCAATTCCCGCCTGATGGAAATGAGCGTGCCCGAGATGCGGCAGGCGCTGGAAAACTCGGACATGGACACCGCCCTGCCCCCTGCCAGTTGGGGTGACATGCGCCAGCATGTGTTCTACGGCGCGCTCTATCACGGATTTGTTCTCTTTCTGAACCGCCGCTATCGCCATTTCCGCCCGCACCGTGCGCTGACCGTGGGGCAGGAATTCAAACTCTACCTCAAACGTCTGGTCCTGATGCCAATTCAGGCAATCGAGCGACGCCTGACCACATGGCGGGTGCGCACCGGCGGCTTCCCCTATCACATCGCCCTTCTGCAACTGGAACATGACGCCTCTTTTCAGGCGCATTCGCCGTTTTCCACAATGACTGAGTTTCTGGAAACCGTGATTGACGGCTTTGCACGTGGCGCGCCGCCGCATCACCATCTGGTGATCAAGGCACATCCGCTAGAAGATGGCCGCGCCCCCATTCGCAGCGAATTGCGCCGCCTAGTGCGCGCCTATGGCCTGCGCGGGCGGGTGCATTACCTGCGTGGCGGCAAGCTGGCAAAACTCTTGGACGAGGCGCGCTCTGCCGTGACCGTCAACTCCACAGCAGCACAACAGGTGCTCTGGCGGGGCATTCCACTGCGCACCTTTGGTCAGGCGGTCTATGCCAAACCTCAATTCGTCTCGACCAAACCCTTGGCCGATTTCTTTGCCGGAGCAGAGCGCCCAGACCGTCGCGCCTATGCCGATTACCGGCGATTTCTGCTGGAAACCAGCCAGATTGCGGGCGGCTTCTATTCCTCCTCGGGGCGTCGACAGTTGCTGCGTCAGGCGGTCGACATGATGCTTGCCCCCGAAGACCCCTATGATGCGCTGCGCTCAGGCACCGCGGCCCCTCGGCAACAGTTGCGCGTCATCACATAGGCGCAAGCAATGGAAACGCTGGATTTTCACAAGTTTGTTCGCTAGCGTAATCAAAAAAGACCCGAGGCAGAACAAAAACAGGTCGAGGAGACCGAGCAGTGACATCCCGACACACCCGATGGGCGCGCCCTATCGCGCTATTGCTTATGGCATCTCTTGTGGCCGGATGCGGCTTGCCGCGCGTGGGCCCAACCAAACGTGAAATCTACGCCGGATCGGTCCAGAAACAGGGCGACTCCTTTGTCGTGACGGTGAATGACAGGGTGACCCGCGCGACCGCCGTGCAACCGGCGCTTGGCTTTACCGAACAATTCCAAAACGCTGGCCTGCTTGGGTCTGACCTCATCAGCCCCGGTGACACGCTGGGCCTCACGATCTGGGAAAACGTCGATGACGGGCTTTTGGCGGGCGAAGCAACCAACCAGACAACCCTTGGCGAAGTGCAGGTAGACGGCTCTGGCTTCATCTTTGTTCCCTACGCAGGCCGGATCAAGGCCGCAGGCAACACACCCGAAGGTGTCCGCCGAGTCATCACCGAGAAACTCGAACAGCAAACCCCCGATCCGCAGGTCGAGGTGCGCCGTTTGGCTGGCAATGGCTCGACAGTGGCAATCAGCGGCGCTGTCAGCGGTCAGGGCGTCTATCCGATCGAGGCCCCCACACGCACCCTCTCGGCCATGATCGCCTCGGCAGGTGGCATCGCGATCCCGCCAGAAGTGGCACAGATCACCGTGATCCGGGGCGATCAACGCTCCAAGGTTTGGTTTCAGGACCTGTTCAAATACCCGCAATTCGATATCGCCCTGCGCGGCGGTGACCGCATCTTGGTCGAGGCCGATACCCGCGCCTATACCGCCCTTGGGGCCACCGGTGCGCAATCGCGCGTGACGTTCGAAACCCAGACCCTCAGCGCGCTTGAGGCCATTGCCCAGGTGGGTGGCCTTTCGACCGCTGCGGCCGATCCCACCGGCGTCTTTGTGCTGCGCAACGAACCGATGGAAATCGCCAATCAGGTTCTGGGCCGCAACGATCTTCAGGGCGCGCAACGTCTGGTCTATGTGCTTGACCTGACCAAGCCCAACGGCTTGTTTCTGGCGCGCGACTTTTCGATCCGTGACGACGACACGATCTATGTGACCGAGGCACCGTTCACGCAATGGTCCAAGGTCATCGGCGCCTTCACCGGCACGCTTGGCGCGGTTGGATCGGTATCAACGGCGTCCTCAACGCTCTCGGGCGACTTTTGAGCCAGCCCTCTGACGGGCAACCCGCTGGCGAGGCTCGGGCCTCCCGGCGGGTTTTCTATTTCAACGGCGGGTTTCTCTGGCAACGCCGCCTGCGCCGCATCCTGACATTGGCGGGCTATGACCTCAGCCTTGGGCAACCCGGCACCGAGGATTTGATTGCCGTCTGGGGTCGCAGCCCCTATGCCGCGCGCGGCGAGGGGATGGCGGCCCGCACTGGTGCCGGTCTGCTGCGGATCGAGGATGCCTTTCTACGCTCACTCCAGCCGGGGCGCAGCGGCGCGCCGCCCCTTGGTCTGGTGATCGACCGACGCGGCATCTATTTCGACAGCCGCCACCCTTCGGATCTCGAGCATCTGCTGGCCACGCACCCACTCGACGATACGGCTTTGCTGAACCGGGCCCGCAGCGGCGTGGCGCGCCTGCAAGAGGCGCATCTAAGCAAATACAGTGCCTTCGACCCGCAAACGCCCTGCCCCGATCCGGGCTATGTGCTGGTGATCGACCAGACCCGCGGCGATGCCTCGGTCACGCATGGCGGGGCCGATGCCAACACCTTCCGCGAGATGCTCTATTGGGCACAAGAGGATCACCCCGGCGCGCGGATCGTGATCAAGACCCATCCCGAAACCGCCGCAGGCCACCGCCCCGGCTATTTCACCGCCAAGGACGAGAGCGCGCGCATCCGCCTTTTGTCCGATCCGGTCAGCCCATGGGCGCTGATGGAAGGGGCCATCGCGGTCTATTGCGTCACCTCGCAAATGGGGTTCGAGGCCATTCTGGCCGGACACCGCCCAAATGTCTTTGGCCAGCCGTTCTATGCGGGCTGGGGCCTTAGCGAGGATCGCCACCCCCTGCCCCTGACCCGCCGGGGCCGCAACCTCACGCGCGCGCAGCTCTTTGCCGGGGCGATGCTGCTCTATCCCACATGGTATGATCCCTACCGCGACCGGCTCTGCGATCTGGATCAGGCAATTTCGGCACAAGAGGCCGAAACACGGGCTTGGCGCGAGGATCACGCCGGATGGCAGGCCCATGGCATGCGCCTGTGGAAACGCGCGCCGCTCCAAGGCTTCTTTGGCACGCATCGGCGGGTGGTCTTTAGCGGCACGCCCCAGCCCGACCGCCGCGTCATGGTCTGGGCCTCACAGGCCGAAAGAGCCCCAGAAGGGGCCGTGCGCATCGAGGACGGATTCTTGCGCTCGCGCGGGCTCGGTGCCGATCTTATCCCCCCCCTGTCGCTCGTCTGTGACGATCTGGGCATCTACTATGATCCCACGCGCGAAAGCCGGTTAGAGCGCCTGATCGCCACCCGCACCCGCCTGCGCCCCGATCAAGAACGCCGCGCCGAGGCACTGATCGCAGCACTGACCCGCCATGACCTCAGCAAATACAACCTTGGCCAATCAGTGCCCGACCTGCCCGAGGGGCGGCGCATCCTCGTGCCCGGTCAGGTCGAAGATGATGCCTCGATCCGCCTTGGAGCTGGGGCGATCACCAGCAATCTCGCCCTCTTGCACGCCGCGCGCGCCGCCAACCCGGATGCCGTGATCCTGTACAAACCCCACCCCGATGTCGAAGCAGGGCTGCGCCCCGGCGCCGTACCACCGGATGCCGCCCGCGACCTCGCCGATCTCATCCTGGATCACACCGATCCCGCCCGCGTGCTCAGCATGGTCAACGAGGTCTGGACCATGACCTCGCTCTTGGGGTTCGAGGCGCTCTTGCGCGGGGTGCGCGTTACCACAACTGGCGCGCCCTTTTATGCCGGATGGGGCCTGACCCGTGATCTGGGCGACATCCCGGCGCGACGCAGCGCATGGCCTTCGCTGCCCGGTCTTGTGCATGCGGCACTCATTGATTATCCGCGCTACCGCGATCCCGTGACCGGGCGACCATGCCCGGTAGAGGTGGTTGTCGAACGGCTGGCGCATGGCCCCCTACCCCGGCCCGGCCCGGCCAACCGCTTGCTCGCCAAGCTGCAAGGCGCGCTCGCCTCACATGCGGCTTGGTGGCGCTGAGCAGCGCGCTTACTGCGGCTCCGCGTCCAATAGCACAACCTCAACCCGGCGATTGCGTTCACGCCCCTCTGGGCTGGTGTTTGAGGCAATCGGGGACAGATAGCCGATCCCATGCGCTTCAACCTGCGCCGGGGCCACGCCATGTTGCTCGACCAAAAGGTTCAAAACCGCCTCGGCGCGGGCGCGCGAAAGGGCGCTGTTCTGCTCCAGCCCCCCAATGCTATCGCTATGCCCGACTAGGGCCACCCGTGTCTCTGGCGACGCCGTCAAAAACTCAGCCAAGGTCACAAGACTGCGATAGGGACCAGCCCCAAGCGCATTGTCCCCCAGGCCAAAATCCAAACCCTCCAGCACTGCATGCCCCTGCGTTTGCAATGCCTGCACCAGATCAACGCGCGGCAACGCTTCGCGCTCCTCCGCCGGAATGGGCTGCACGGTGTAGCCTTCGGCCAGCGTTGTCACATGCAGAACTTGCACATAGCCGGTCCGCCCACTCTGACTGACGATAAGTGCGGCATGCTCCTGCGTCGCGCCCATGCCCCGTCGCAGCAACAGATAGCGATAGTCGAAGAGATCAAGAAACATGTCCGGTGCGGGCAGCGTTGGCAGGGCAAAGCGGAAATCAAAGCCGCCACAGTCCAGAGCCTCGCACGCAAACACAGCCTCCCAGCCCGCGCCCTCCAACTGATCGCGCAATGGCGTCAAAAGTTGCAGCGTCGTGACCCCCTGCACCGGCATCCGCCAAGCCCGGCTGACAATACGCCCCTCAAGCCGCAAGTTTGGCACATCCGTCCCCGAATGCGGCCCCGTCGGCAGGCGCACCGTATCCGCCTCTCGGATCACCTCGCGCGTCTGGCTGGCCCCCGTAGGCAGGGTCAGATCAACCGCAACCGCCGGGCCGCCCGCCAGAAAACTCCATAGCAAAAAAGGGATAACGCGCCGCATCAGACCTTAGCGCGCCTGCGCGTGATACTCGGGATTGGGCTGCATGCCCGTCGCCGAGGCCACGCGATTGGTCATGTTGAAGAACCCCGCAACATTGGCGATATCCCAGATATCGCGCGCGCTCAAACCCTGATCGCGCAGCGCCTGACGATCGGCTTCAGTAATCTCAGACGAGGCGCGCGTGATCTTTTCGGCAAAGCCCAGCATCGCACTCTGCCGCGCATCCAGCTTTGCCGCGCGCCAATTCATCACCATCGCCTCACCAAGCGCCGGATCACCAGAGAGTTGCCGCACCGCCGCGCCATGCGCCACCTGACAATACCAGCAGCGGTTGATCGAACTGACCACGACCGCGATCATCTCGCGCTCCAGCTTGCTCAACCCGCTCTCGGCCAGCATCAGGTTGTTGTAGAGCGTGGTAAAGGCATTCAGCTTGTCGATGTCAAAGGCATAGGCCCGCAGCACATTGGGGATCATGCCCAGTTTCTCGGCGCAGATGTCGAAATACTTCTGTGTCGCCTCTGGCAACGGGTCAAGCATCGGCAAATCAAGCGCTGTGGGCTCGGATGGCTTGGTCATGTCTCACTCCTTTTGCCGGTAATGGTAGTCGCCAACATGGGCAAACCCCATCGCCGTATATAGCCCATTGGCCCCCTGATTGCTCTTGGTGCAGATCACCGACAGATACTGCGCACCCTCTGCCTGCGCCCAAAGCGCCGCCTGTAGCATCATCAGCCGCCCCATCCCGGCGCGGCGGTGACGGGCGTGAACCTCCAGCGCATGCACCATGGCCACGCCCACGTGAATCGCGGCAAAGCCGGTGGCGGCGGGCTGATCCTTATGCCTGCCAAAAAGCCCGGTCTTGGGGCCGGTAACACGCTCCATCACCGCAATACGCGCCGGGCCAATACCCCCATCAGCCCAGATTTCGCGCATGATTTCAAGAGGCTCCCAAACCGCAAAGGTGCTGACACGCGGCGGCTTTTCGCCTGTCAACGCCGCAACCGGCACGACATAGAGGTTAACCGGGTCAACCACCTCATATCCCTCAGAGGCCAAAAGCGCATCCAGCGCGCCATCCCCCTCGCGCACCTGAAAGAGCGGGCTTTGCCCGAGCGCGCGCATTGCCATCTCGGCGGCGACCAGTTCCGCACCCGTGATCGGCCCCGTAACTGTGGCGGCAGACACGCGCTTGCCACCACCCTTGCCCTCGCGCAGGGTCACAGGACCAAGCTGTTCGCAGCGCGCAGGCGGCCACGTGGCCTCGGTCACCGCATAAAGCGTCTGCACATCAGGGCTCATGCCGGAAACATCTCCGCCAATTCAGACATCGCAGCCTCAAGCCGCGCACCATCCTGCCCACGCATCACGATCTGCGCCCCGTAACACCCATCGCGGATAAACGGGTAAGAGCCGATGCTGAGGTCAGGATACCTCTCCGCCAGATCGGAAAGAGGCCCTGCAATATCGCCCTCGCCGCGCCGGATTTCCAGCGCCTGCGACAGGATCGGCGCACCGCCCGTCAGCTTGGGCAGCACAGAGGCCAGCATCGCCTGAAAGATCGACGGCACCCCGGCCATCACATGCACATTCTCGATGGTAAACCCCGGCGCGGCGCTGATCGGGTTATCAATGAGCGTGGCCCCGTCCGGAATACGCGCCATGCGCAAACGCGCCGCGTTCAATTCCTGCCCCCGCGCGTCGTAATGCGCGGCCAGAATGGCGCGCGCGTCGTCGCGCACCGAAATCGGCCGATCAAAGGCCGCAGCCACATTCTCGGCGGTGATATCGTCATGGGTCGGGCCAATGCCGCCCGAGGTGAACACATGGTCATATCCCGCACTCAGCGCCTGCACCGCCGCAACAATAGCGCCGGGATCGTCGCTGACCACGCGCACTTCCCTAAGGTCGATGCCGACCTTCGTCACCTCACCCGCCAGATAATGCATGTTGGCATCGCGCGTGCGCCCCGAGAGGATTTCGTCTCCGATGACAAGCATGGCAGCGGTCGGGTTGGGCATGGCAGACTCCTTGATCCGGGGACAAACCCGGTATAGGCGCAGGTCATGCGCTTTCAAACCCCTCTTGTGCAGGCTGTGCTGCTGCGCCGCTACAAACGCTTTCTCGCCGATATCCGCCTGATGGATGGGCGAGAGGTTACGGCGCATTGCGCCAACCCTGGCAGCATGATGGGGCTGGCCGATCCGGGGGCAACCATCTGGGTCGAACCCAATGACGATCCGCGCAAGAAACTCAAATTCGGCTGGCGGTTGCTGGAGCGTTCGGGCGGGGATTTCGTCTGTGTAGATACGGGTCTTGCCAACCGGATCGTCAGGACCGCGCTTGAGGCGCGGAGAATCCCGGAACTGGCCGCCTATGACCGGGTGCGCCCCGAACAAGCCTACGGCACTGCCAGCCGGGTGGATTTCCTGCTTTCGGGCGCAGGCCTGCCCGATGCCTATGTCGAGGTAAAATCCGTGACCCTGTCACGCACGCCCGGTTTGGCCGAATTCCCCGACAGCGTCACCGCACGCGGCGCGCGGCACTTAGGGGATCTGGCCGAAATGGCCCGCGCCGGCCATCGCGCCGTGCTCTTTTATCTGGTGCAACGCAGCGATGCACAGGCCGTGACCGTGGCCCAAGACATCGACCCCACCTATGCTAACGCCCTGCAGCGCGCCCGCGCGGCAGGGGTCACAGTGCTGTCATATCGTGCCAATATCACCCCGCAAGAGATCACAATTGGTCATGGCCTGCCCCTTGCAAACGACCCCCCTCTGGTCCTTTCGCGCAAATAGCCCTAGATAAACGGAAAATGCACACCATACGAGGCCGGACGTGAACGAAACACATCGAGGACGATTGACGCGCGAGGGCATCCGCATCCATGAGACTGCGGATTTTGCTGGTATGCACCGGGCCGGGGCACTTGCCGCGCAAATCCTCGACGAAATCGCAGAGCATGTCTTTGTCGGACAAACCACCGCCGCCATCGACAAGCTGATCGAGGACAAGGTCAACGCCTCTGGCGCGAAATCCGCCACCATCGGGTATAAGGGCTATCAGCACGCCAGCTGCATCAGCGTCAATCACGTGGTCTGCCATGGCATTCCCGGCGACAAGGTGCTCAAGGATGGTGACATTCTGAACGTCGATGTGACGGTGATCGTGGATGGTTGGTTTGGCGACACGAGCCGGATGTATGTAGCAGGCAAACTCAGCCGCAAATCCGAACGGCTGATCCAGGTCACACATGACGCCCTGATGAAGGGCATCGAGGCCGTGCGCCCCGGTGCCACCTTTGGCGATATCGGCCACGCGATCCAATCTTACGTCGAGGCGCATCGCATGTCGGTGGTGCGTGATTTCTGCGGGCACGGCTTGGGCCGCGTGTTCCATTCGCCGCCCAATGTGCTGCATTACGGGCGGGCAGGCAGCGGGCCGCGTCTGGAAGAAGGCATGTTCTTCACCATCGAGCCGATGGTCAATCTCGGACGCCCCGAAACCAAAGTGCTGGCCGATGACTGGACCGCTGTCACCCGCGACAAATCTCTGTCGGCGCAATTCGAGCATTCCATCGGCGTGACTGCCACCGGCGCCGAGATTTTCACCCTCTCGCCTGCGGGAAAATTCCATCCAACATGGGCGTAAAACCCTGCGGGTTTGATCGTGATCGAAACGAATTTCAAAGAGCGTTGATAGGTCGCTCTCTCCAAAATAGCGGTAAATCAAACGGTTACAGCGGCTTTTCCGGGGCCTGTGGGGTAAACTCGCAACGATCGGGCTTGATGTCCACCAAAGGCGTGCCATCCAGACAATCCAGCCCCCGAACGATCAACACCGCCCCCTCTACCCCGATCAGGCGCACCTGCGACGTGCCAATGGGATTGGGCCGCTGCGGCGAGCGCAGGGCAAAGGTGCCAAAATAGCGCGTACCATCCCCTTTCGGGTTCTGCCGCACCAGATCCCGCCGGGACCGGTCCAACCAATACAGAATTTCAAGATGCTTATAGGCCGCGATTCCCTCCAGCGCCGCGACCCAAGGTGCAAACACCTCAATCCGACACTCTGGTCCCTCCAGCTGCCCCTGCCGCGGGCACTCTTCGCGCCGGGTCCATGGGGTGTTGATCCGACCAATGAAATGCAGCGCGGCATCCTGCCCCTCTGGCAGCACCGTGGTCTCCTCGCCCGGACGCAATCGCATGTCCATCCCAACGCTCTCCGCCTCAGTAAACGTCTTGCCAGTCATCCTCGTGGAACACCTCACCAAGCGCCATCCAACGCACCCGCACCCGGGCCACCCGCGTATCCGCCCAAGTGCGGAACACGATCTCAAACCCATTTGGCGTGATCTTTTCCGCCGTCACATCGGCACGGGCATTGGTGGCGCTGTCCATATCCCAAAGCGACAGGGCCACATGCACCGCAGGTTCGGACTTGAACGGGCTGGCAAAGGTGATCAACTTGCGCCGCTCACGCGCGCCTGATCCGGTCCACATTTCGCCCCCATCAGCAAAATCTGAAAAGAGGACATCATCCCCCTGTTCGATCCCAATAGCTTGATTGATCAAGAATTTCATATGATGCCTTCCGAAACTCTGGCGAGCCTACACCGATTTTCCGGCAAAATTGAGAGCAAAAAAAAGAAAAAAGGGCCGCAGAACGGCCCCTTTGATAGCAGAATTCGCCGCAACCTCAGTTGGAAGACAACCCAATATGGTCGCCTACAGCCACCATATCCGCCAAGAGCTTGGCCATCTCGTCGACAGGGCCGGGCTCATTGACGAATTTTTCCTGCGCATGCGCCAACTTGTCGGTCGCCGCATCCACCATCGCCTTGAACGCTTCGCGCGTCATATCCTCACGCGCAACGGCCTGCTCCGCAAGAACGGACACGCTCTTGCCGCTGATCTCGGCAAAACCGCCGGTCACAACATATTCCTTTTCGCCCGACGGCCCCGACACCCGCAGGATACCGGGCCGCAGCGTGGTGATGAGCGGGGCGTGATCGGCCATGGCGGTCAGATCGCCCTCAGCCCCCGGAATGCTCACCTCATGGGCAGCAACCGAGGCCAAAAGCCGCTCGGGGCTCACCAGATCGAATTGCACTGTTTCAGCCATCTCGGCCTCCCTCATGGTGTCAGGCCCGCGCGGGGATCACCCGCGCAGGACCGTGACAGGCGTTGATCAGGCCGCGTCAGCAGCCATACGTTCGGCTTTGGCGAGCACGTCGTCGATGCCGCCCACCATGTAGAAGGCACCTTCGGGCAGGTGATCATACTCGCCCGCGACCACGGCCTTGAACGATTTGATCGTTTCTTCCAGCGGCACCTGAACCCCGTCAGAGCCGGTGAACACCTTGGCCACGTCGAACGGCTGGCTGAGGAAACGCTGGATTTTCCGGGCACGCGCCACGGTCAGCTTGTCCTCTTCGCTCAGTTCGTCCATGCCCAGAATGGCGATGATGTCCTGAAGCGATTTGTAACGCTGCAAAATCCCCTGCACGTCACGCGCAACCTGATAATGCTCTTCGCCCACGATCTGCGGGTCCATCAGACGCGAGTTCGAGTCGAGCGGGTCCACAGCCGGGTAAATACCAAGCTCGGAAATCGCACGGCTAAGAACGGTCGTTGCGTCAAGGTGGGCAAAGGTCGTGGCAGGTGCCGGGTCGGTCAAGTCGTCCGCAGGCACGTAAACGGCCTGAATGGACGTGATAGACCCCTGCTTGGTCGAGGTAATGCGCTCCTGCATGGCACCCATGTCGGTGGCCAGCGTCGGCTGATAGCCCACGGCAGACGGGATACGACCCAACAGCGCCGACACCTCGGACCCTGCTTGCGTAAAGCGGAAGATGTTGTCGACAAAGAACAACACGTCCGACCCGGACTGATCGCGGAACTGCTCGGCCAGCGTAAGGCCTGTCAGGGCCACACGCGCACGCGCCCCCGGAGGCTCGTTCATCTGACCATAGACAAGGGCCACTTGGCTTTCTTCCAGATTGTCAGGCTTGATCACGTTGGATTCGATCATCTCGTGATACAGGTCGTTCCCTTCACGGGTCCGCTCACCCACACCGGCAAACACCGAATAGCCCGAGTGCACCTTGGCGATGTTGTTGATCAGTTCCATGATGAGAACCGTCTTGCCCACACCGGCACCGCCGAAGAGGCCAATTTTGCCGCCCTTGGCATAGGGGGCAAGAAGGTCCACAACCTTGATGCCGGTCACGAGGATTTCAGAGGCGGTCGACTGCTCGGAAAACTCCGGCGCAGGCTGGTGGATAGAGCGGTATTCCGTGGCCTTGATTGGCGCGCCCTCGTCCACCGGCTCACCGATGACGTTCAGGATGCGGCCCAAGGTTGCGTTGCCCACCGGCACCGAAATCGGCGCACCGGTATCGCTCACGGCCTGACCGCGCACGAGACCTTCGGTCGCGTCCATCGCGATGGTGCGCACGGTGTTCTCGCCCAGATGCTGCGCCACTTCGAGGATCAGCTTCTTGCCGTGGTTGTCGGTCTGCAGCGCGTTCAGAATGGCTGGCAGATCGCCGTCAAATTGAACGTCCACAACGGCGCCAATGACCTGCGTCACCTTGCCTTTTGCATTTGCCATGTTTCGTCTCCGGTTCTCTTACAGCGCTTCCGCGCCGGAAATGATTTCAATTAGCTCGTTGGTGATCACGGCCTGACGCGAACGGTTGTATTCAATCGTCAACCTGTCGATCATATCGCCAGCGTTGCGCGTCGCATTGTCCATCGCGGACATACGCGCACCCTGCTCAGAGGCACCATTTTCCAACAGCGCGGCAAAGATCGCGGTCGCCACCCCACGCGGCAAGAGATCGGCAAGGATCGCCTGCTCGTCGGGCTCGTAATCATAGAAGCTGTCGGTATCGACCTTGCCCGCCGTGGTGTCCACGTCGAACGGGATCACCTGCTGCATGCTCGGGATCTGGCTGACGACGTTCTCGAACCGCGAAAAGAAAATCTTCGCGACATCGAACTCGCCCCCGTCGAACCGCTTGAGCACTTCGGCCGCGATCCCTTGGGCATCGGCATACCCGAGGCGCTTGACCTCGCTCATGTCGACGTGACCAACGGAATATTGACCAAAGTCGCGCTTCATCGCGTCACGGCCCTTCTTGCCAACGGTCAAGATCTTGACCGTCTTGCCCTTGGCCAGCAACTCGGCGGCATGGGTTTTGGCCAGCTTGGCGATGTTCGCGTTGAAGCCACCGCAAAGGCCCCTCTCGGCAGTCATCACCACCAAGAGATGCACCTTGTCCTCACCCGTGCCCGCCAAAAGACGCGGCGCATTGGCCGCATCCCCGACAGAGGCCGCAAGCTTGCCCATTACCGCGTTGAAACGCTCGGTATAGGGGCGGGCCTGCTCGGCAGCATCCTGAGCGCGGCGAAGTTTCGCCGCGGCAACCATCTGCATGGCCTTGGTGATCTTGCGGGTCGATTTGACCGACGCGATCCTGTTTTTCAGGTCCTTGAGATTCGGCATTGCCTTATCTCCCCCTTATGCGAAGTCAGCGGCGAATTCGTCCAGCGCAGCTTTGATACGGTCCTCGGCTTCACCCTTGATCTTGGGGTCTTCCTTGGTGATGTATGCCAGCAGATCGGCATGTTTGCCGCGCAGGTGCTTGAGCAGACCTTGCTCATAGCGGCCCACTTGGCTCACCGGGATCTTGTCCAGATAACCCTTGGTGCCCGCATAGATCACACAGACGATCTCGGCATTGGTCAGCGGCGAATACTGCGGCTGCTTCATCAACTCGGTCAGACGCGCACCACGGTTCAGCAACTGCTGCGTTGCCGCGTCAAGGTCGGACCCGAACTGAGCAAAGGCCGCCATCTCGCGATACTGCGCCAGTTCCAGCTTCACCGGACCTGCGACCGACTTCATCGCATTGGTCTGAGCGGACGAACCCACACGCGACACCGACAGACCGGTGTTCACAGCCGGACGGATACCCTGATAGAACAGTTCCGTCTCAAGGAAGATCTGGCCGTCGGTGATCGAGATCACGTTGGTCGGAATAAACGCCGACACGTCGCCACCTTGGGTTTCAATGATCGGCAGCGCAGTAAGCGAGCCCGAACCATTGTCACTGTTCAGCTTGGCCGAACGCTCCAGCAGACGGGAGTGAAGATAGAACACGTCCCCCGGATAGGCTTCACGACCGGGCGGACGACGCAGCAAGAGCGACATCTGGCGATAGGCCACGGCCTGCTTGGAAAGGTCATCGTACACGATCAGCGCGTGACGGCCATTGTCGCGGAAATGCTCGGCCATCGCGGTTGCGGAATAGGGTGCCAGGAACTGCATCGGCGCGGGGTCCGACGCGGTGGCGGCCACGACGATCGAATATTTGATCGCGCCGCTCTCTTCGAGCTTTTTCACCAGCTGCGCCACGGTCGAGCGCTTCTGGCCCACAGCGACGTAAACGCAATAGAGCTTCTTGCTCTCGTCGTCGCCTGCCGCTTCGTTATAGATCTTCTGGTTCAGGATCGCGTCCAGCGCCACGGCAGTCTTGCCGGTCTGACGGTCACCAATGATCAGCTCGCGCTGACCGCGACCGATCGGGATCATGGCGTCTACGGATTTGAGGCCAGTCGCCATCGGCTCATGCACCGATTTACGCGGGATAATGCCGGGGGCTTTGACGTCAGCCAGACCGCGGGTCTTGGTCTTGATCGGGCCCTTGCCATCCAGCGGGTTGCCCAGACCGTCCACAACACGGCCCAACAGCTCGTCGCCAATCGGCACGTCCACGATGGACTTGGTGCGCTTGACGGTGTCGCCTTCCTTGATGTCACGGTCCGACCCGAAGATCACGACACCGACGTTGTCGCTCTCAAGGTTCAGCGCCATGCCCATGATCGAGCCCGGAAACTCGACAAGCTCGCCAGCCTGAACATTGTCCAGCCCGTGAACCCGTGCGATCCCGTCACCCACCGAGAGAACCCGGCCGATCTCTGCAACTTCGGCGTCTTGGCCAAAGTTCTTGATCTGGTCCTTCAGGATCGCAGAAATCTCTGCTGCTTGGATACCCATTTATCCGACCTCTTTCATTGAATTCTGGAGGGAATCGAGCTTGGAGCGGATCGACGTGTCGATCATCTTCGAGCCCATCTTGACGACTAGACCGCCGATGAGGCTTTCATCAACGGTCGCATTGATCTTGACATCCTTGCCCACGCGCGCCTTCAGCGCTTTGGCCAGCTTGTCGGACTGCGCCTTGGTCAGCGCCTTGGCACTGGTGACGTCGGCGCTTACTTCGCCCTTGTCTTCGGCAATCATGGCGTTGAGCTGCGTAATCAGTTGCGGCAGCACAAACAGCCGCCGCTTCTGGCCCATCAGCGCCAGACCATTCTGAAGCTCGGGCAGCAGCTTCATCTTGGCCGCCACGGCGGACATCGCAGCACCCTGCACATCCCGGCTCAGAACCGGCGAGGCGATCATCGCGCGCAGGTCGTCGCTGTCATTCAGCGCCTGTGCCAGATCAGTGAGATTGCTTTCGAGTTTGGCCAAGCCTTTGGCCTCTCTCACAAGCTCGAATATCGCAGTGGCATAGCGCGCGGCAATGCCAGTAGAGATCGAAGCTGGTTCGGACACGTCCACCCTTCCGATAATCTGGCCCCGGTTGGTCAGGCGTGACGCGGGGTCACATCCGGGGACGTTGGCATAGGTTGCGCCCAACGACGCACCCAAATTCGGCTGCGGTGTAGCAGAGCCTTCCCAAGCGGGCAAGCCGCTTGAAAACTATTGTATACTAATGAATACAGCGCAATTTCATATACTTAACTCAGGTGCGACCTATTGCGCGCATTTTAATCTTCAAAAAGTTTCACTTTTTACTACGAAATGGCGATTCCCCTCACGAATGCCCCGCCCAAAGCATGGTCAAGCGTTAACGCTATCAGTGTTTTTGAGAGGCGTCGCGCGATTTTTGCGCCATCGGCCAAACGCCGCCAAGGCCGCATTACGGCCCTTACCCCAGCGGCGAGACGCCAACCAAATGCGGATGCGCCGCCAAAAGCGCGGCGTATAGAAACAGGCCCAAGATGCCCCGCACCAGCGCCACGCCCCCGCTCTGAGGTGCCATTCCCGCCCGCCGCCGGGCATGGTCCAGCCGCAGCCATTCTGCCCCCATGATCCGCCGCTTGCGCCGGTCGATCAGCACCGCCCCCAAGATGGCAAAGCCTGCGAAACTGCCAAACAGGATCACATGCGCCAGATCCCCATTGGCGAGCAAATGCCCCAAGGCCCAAAGCGCCAGCGCCACCAGCATCGGATGCCGCGTCACCCGCACAATCCCCGGCCGCTCGGGATCGAACCGCGCGTTGTTCGCCCCGCCAAAGGAAAACGGATTGGGCCTGCCAATGGCCAGCGCCAGAATTATGCAGACCGCCAGCATCACGCCCAGCGTCACGTAACCTTGCCACGGCGCCCAATCCCAGAGCGGCACAAACGGCGCGCGCCCCGCCGCACCAATGACCCATGCCAAGACGCCCAGTGACAAAAGCGAATAGCCAAGGGTGAATCCCCTAGGCCCCAACCGCTCCACCAGCCATGCCTTGACCTTGGGGCGCACCGGCACCGAATGGCTCAGGAAAAACCCGCCAAACGCCGCGATGAATTCCGCCCAGACCATCACGCCGCCGGGATCGTCTTTGCCGGTTTCTGTCGCAGCATCAGCGGCCCGTACAGCACCGCAAACCCGCCAAAGGCCCCGATCCACGCGGCACCCGACAGCGTATGCAACATACCCGCCTCCGCAGGCAAACCCCCCGCCGCCAGCCGTGCCAGCACAGACACCACCAGCGCGAGGTAAATCGCCACCGTGCCGCCCCCTGCCGTCAATGGCCGACCCGTATGGCCCAGTGTCGCCCGCGTCATCACCGCCAGCGTCATCAGCCCTGCCGCCCCGGCCATCCACAGGTGTTGCACCGCAGCCATGCCGAATATGCCCGAACTCAGCCCCTCAAGCCCAATGGCCAACGCCCCCAGCGGCACAAAGGCATAGGCCAGATGCAAAACCCAAACCAACGGCTCTGCCCCGGTGCGATCCCCTGCCCAGCGCGCCAGACGCATCGCGTGGCATGCACCGGCCACCACCAGCGCCCCGCCCGTGGCCAATCCATCAGGCCGGGCGACCCACATCCCCAGCGCCCCCAACAGCAGCAAGAGCGCCAGCTTGTCGAACCGCTGCATCGGTGGCACAGGCAGCCGCCCAGGCCCCCGCCGCGCCAACCAGTTGCGCGTGAACGACGGAATGATCCGCCCGCCAATGACTGCGATCATCATCACCACCGCCGCCAGCCCCACCCGCAGCCCATAGCCCTGCGCGGCATAATCGCCCCGCGCCGCCTCCCAATGAAACAGGCCATTGCCCAGCGCAAAGACCGCCAGCATCACCAGCACAATCAGATTGCGCCAGTTCTTGCCCGCCACGATCTCGCGCAGCATGACGGCGCCCAGAACAACCGGCATCGCCAGATCCATCAGCGCCACCGCCATAGGTGGCACCCCGGCAGACACTAGGACCGCCACGCGCCCCAACAGCCACAGCGCCGCCAAACTCGCCAGCGGCCAGCCGACAATGGGCAAACGCCCCGTCCAATTCGGCACCGCCGTCAGCATGAATCCGGCAATCACCGCCGCCAGATAGCCAAATAGAAACTCATGCGCATGCCAACTCACCGGGTCAAAGCCTGTCGGCAGGCTCAGCGCCCCCGTCAGCATCAGCACCCAAAGCGCCATGATCCCCGCCGCCCAGAGGCCCGCCCCTAGGAAAAAGGGCCGAAACCCAAAACTCAGGACCGCAGGCCCGCGCCAGCTCCGCATTTGTTCCGCCGTGCTCGTCATCTCTTGTTCCTTTCGGCCCCTAGGCCCATGTCCGTCACGACCATGTCGAGCGGAATGTCATGCGGCTGCGGATAGATGGTCTCGATCTGCGCCGAGCTCAGCGCAATGCCGATGCTCACCGGGCGTGGGTCAAGCGCCGCCAGCGTGCGATCGAAATAGCCGCCGCCATAGCCCAGCCGGTAGCACTCCGCCGTCCAGCCAATCATCGGCGCAAGGGTGATCTCGGGCGTCACCTGCTCCGCCTCGGGCGGCGGCACTGGGATATTCCAATCGCCCCGCACCATCTTGGTCTCTGGCGTCCAGCGACGAAAGACAAGCGGCGCGGCCTTGACCTCGACGATGGGCAACGCAATCCGCACCCCGCTTGAATGCCACTCCGCCATCAGATCACGCAGATCCGGCTCGCCTTTGATGGGCCAGTAGCAGGACAGAACCTTGCCCCGCGCCCCGTTGAACCTCTCTTGCACCACCGTGCGCAGATGATCCGACAAGCTCCGCCCAACCTCTTGCCGCGCCTTAACACTCAAGGCATCGCGCAAGCCCCTGAGACGCTGACGCTCGGCCTTGCGCCACCGCGCGACATCGCGCGCCTGCGCCGGATCGGTGGCAAGAGGGTCGAAATAGGCTGGGTCCACCTCCCCCGCCATACAGGGTGGTGAGGCATATGTGCCCGGCTTCGAGGTATCGGACATATCGCGGTCCTTTCCGTGGTCCGGGACGGGCACGCGGCACCAATCCCGCTTTGCATTCTCGTCTAGCCCTGCTAATAGGTATTGTAAATACCGATTAAAGCGGAACCCCAGCGACCATGCGCCTCACCTCCTTTACCGATTTCGGCCTGCGGATGCTCATGCGCATGGCCAGCGCCCCCGACCGCGCCTTTTCCAGTGCCGAGTTGGCAGCCGAGTTTGACCTCTCGCGCCACCACCTCGCCAAGATCATGCAACGGCTGTCACAGGCTGGTCTGATCGACACAAGGCGAGGCGGCGGCGGCGGTGCGATCCTCGCCCGCCCCCCATCAGAGATTCGTTTGGGGGATGTGATCCGCCATCTCGAATCCGGTCAGGCACTTGTGGTCTGCTTTGGGGCAGATGCGGGAGAATGTTCCCTCGACGGGCGCTGCCGACTCAAGGCGCGTTTGAAGGCGGCAGAGCGCGCCTTTCTCGACGATCTCGATCGCAGCACATTAGCCGACATCGCACTCGACCAGCGGCCACCGATTGCGGATGTCGCGACCTTACATAATCAACCCTGATTCCTTAAGGTCTGTAAGGCCTTAGACCGGCTTGGCCTCTGGCTGCGGGTTCAGCACCGACAGCGGTTTGCGCACTTTGTCCCGCAACCCCGGACCGCTTGGGGCCTGCACCCGTTTGGTGGCCTCAACCATCAGCACCCCGCCCGACACCACGACCGATAGCTTGCCCCCCATCCGCTCCCACATGCCCGCCGTCTTGCGCCAGAACGGGCGCTCTGACGGTGGCTGATAAAGAGCCGTCGCATGGCGCTCGGGCAAAAAGTTCTGCGATTTCAATTGGCTTTCCAGCTGCGTCTGGCTGTAGGGCCGCCCAAATCCAAACGGCGTGCGATCCGATCGCGACCACAGACCAGCCCGGTTCGGCACAATAAAAAGCGCCGACCCTCCCGGACCCAAGACCCGCCAGCATTCCTCCAGCACCGCGCCGGGCTGCTCCGAAGTCTCCAGCCCATGCACAACCAAGAGCTTGTCGACATGCCCCGTTTCCACAGGCCAAAACGTTTCTTCACAAAGCACCGAGATGTTCGGCATCCCCTGCGGCCATCCGATAACCCCTTGAGGTGCGGGCATTAATCCGATCACCCGACGCGCATCGGCAAGATAGGGGCGCAGAAACGGCACAGCGAATCCATAGCCCACCACGGTCTGGCCTTGTGCCTCGGGCCAGAACTCCGCAACCTGCGCGCGCAAGGTTTTCTGCACCGCGCGCCCCAATGTGCTGCGGTAGTAAAAATTTCGCAGGTCTTGAACGTCCAGATGCATTGCAGCCCGGCCAAAGATCAGTCACTCTCGACCCTAACACTAACCGGCAATCGGGAAAATACCATGGTTTTGCAAATCCTTACTGTTCCCTGCCTGGCCGACAACTATGCCTATCTCGCGCATGATCCGGCCACGGGGGTGACCGCGGTGATCGACGTGCCAGAGGCCGAACCGATCCTGCAAGCCCTTGATAAAAAAGGTTGGTCCGCCTCTTTGGTGCTGCTTACCCACCACCACGCCGACCATGTTCAGGGCCTTGATGCGTTGCGCGCGCGGCATTCCGTATCGGTGATCGGTGCCGCCGCTGACGCACACCGCCTGCCCCCCCTTGATCATCGCGTCACCGAAGGCGACCTGATCAAGATCGGATCGGAAGAGGGGCGCGTCCTCGATGTCTCTGGCCACACGCTCGGACATATCGCGTTTCACTTCCCCACAAGCGCTGTGGTCTTCACCGCCGACAGCCTGATGGCCATGGGCTGTGGGCGCGTATTCGAAGGCACAATGCCGCAAATGTTTGAAAGCCTTGGTAAACTTGCCAATCTCCCGCCTGAGACGCTGGTTTGTTCCGGTCACGAATACACGCAAAGCAACGCGAAATTCGCACTGACCGTTGACCCCGACAACCCCGCCCTTATATCAAGGGTCAAAGAGATCAGCGCCGCCCGCGCCGCAGGTCGGCCCACTGTCCCCTCAACCCTGGCCGAGGAATTGGCCACTAACCCGTTTCTGCGCGCTGAAAACGCGAGCGTGCAGGCACACTTGGGCATGTCCGGTCGCGCTCCGGTTGATGTCTTTGCCGAAATCCGCGCCCGCAAGGACCGTTTCTAAGCGGGGCGTGATGAAAACAACGCTGGTCACACGAAATGTGAGCCAGTTTGATGAAATAATCCTTGAAGACTGGCCACTATCGACCAAACTTTAAGATTATGAGGCCAAGGTTAGTGGGCAGCCCGCCCCGGCCAAGATCAGAAGGAGCACGACCGTGCCTTCATTCTCGAACACGCTCGAACAGGCAATCCATGCGGCATTGGCTCTTGCCAATGCACGTCAGCACGAATTCGCGACACTCGAGCACCTTCTGCTCGCCCTTGTCGACGAACCCGACGCCGCCCGCGTCTTGAAGGCGTGTAGCGTCAATACAGAGGAATTGCGCACCACTCTGGTGGAATTCATCGATGATGACCTCGCCAATCTGGTGACTGACATCGAAGGGTCAGAGGCGGTGCCAACAGCGGCATTCCAGCGCGTGATCCAGCGCGCGGCAATCCATGTCCAATCTTCGGGCCGCACCGAAGTGACCGGGGCCAACGTGCTCGTCGCGATCTTTGCAGAGCGCGAGTCGAACGCCGCCTATTTCCTGCAAGAACAGGATATGACGCGGTATGATGCGGTGAATTTCATCGCCCATGGCGTGGCCAAGGACCCGGCCTATGGCGAATCTCGCCCCGTTACCGGCGCTTCCAGCCAAGAGGGTGATGGTGCCGCCAAATCGACAGAAACCGATGCGGTCGAGGCGGGCGACTCGGCGCTTGCGAAATACTGTGTCGACCTCAACGAAAAGGCCCGCAAGGGTGACATCGACCCACTGATCGGCCGCGATGCGGAGGTTGAGCGCTGCATTCAGGTGCTCTGCCGCCGCCGCAAGAACAACCCGCTTTTGGTGGGTGACCCCGGCGTAGGCAAAACCGCCATCGCCGAAGGCTTGGCGCATAAGATCGTGCAGGGGGAAACCCCGCGCGTCCTGTCGCGCACCACGATCTATTCGCTTGATATGGGTGCCCTGCTCGCGGGTACACGTTATCGGGGCGATTTCGAAGAGCGCCTCAAGGCGGTCGTGACCGAGCTTGAAAAACACCCCGATGCGGTTCTGTTTATCGACGAGATTCACACAGTGATCGGGGCTGGTGCCACCTCGGGTGGGGCGATGGATGCCTCAAACCTCCTGAAGCCTGCCTTGCAGGGCGGCAAACTGCGTTGCATGGGCTCAACCACCTACAAGGAGTTCCGCCAGCATTTCGAAAAGGATCGCGCGCTTGCCCGCCGGTTCCAGAAAATCGACGTGGCAGAACCGACGGTTGAGGATGCGGTCAAGATCCTTAAAGGTCTCAAACCGTATTTCGAGGATCACCACAGTGTGAAATACACCAATGAGGCGATCCGCTCTGCGGTCGACCTCTCGGCGCGCTACATCAATGATCGCAAACTGCCTGACAAGGCCATCGACGTGATTGACGAGGCTGGAGCCGCCCAGCATTTGCTGGCAGCTTCCAAGCGGCGCAAGAGTATCGGGGTCAAGGAAATCGAAGAGGTGGTGGCCAAGATCGCCCGTATTCCACCGAAAAACGTATCCAAGAACGATGCCGAAGTTCTCAAGGACCTTGAAGGCACGCTCAAGCGTGTGGTTTTTGGCCAGGACGCAGCTATCGAGGCACTCAGCTCTGCGATCAAACTGGCACGTGCTGGCCTGCGCGAGCCGGAAAAACCGATTGGCAACTACTTGTTTGCCGGCCCAACTGGCGTGGGCAAAACCGAGGTGGCCAAGCAATTGGCCGATACCCTGGGCGTGGAACTCTTGCGGTTCGATATGTCGGAATACATGGAGAAACACGCGGTTTCGCGCCTGATCGGGGCACCTCCGGGCTATGTCGGCTTTGATCAAGGCGGCCTGCTGACCGACGGTGTCGATCAACATCCGCATTGCGTTCTCTTGCTCGACGAGATCGAAAAGGCACATCCCGATGTCTTCAACATCTTGTTGCAGGTGATGGACCACGGCACGCTGACCGATCACAATGGCCGCAAGGTGGACTTCCGCAATGTGGTTCTGATCATGACCTCGAACGCAGGGGCTGCCGAACAGGCGAAATCCGCCATCGGCTTTGGCCGTGACCGGCGCGAGGGCGAGGATACTGCCGCCATCGAGCGGACGTTTACGCCCGAATTCCGCAATCGCCTGGATGCTGTTATCTCGTTTGGCGCACTGCCGAAGTCGGTGATCCTCAAAGTGGTCGAGAAATTCGTGTTGCAGCTTGAGGCCCAGTTGATGGATCGCGATGTGACCATCGAACTGACACAGGCGGCGGCGGAATGGCTGGCGGACAAAGGGTATGACGACAAGATGGGCGCACGCCCCTTGGCCCGTGTCATTCAGGAGCACATCAAGAAGCCGCTGGCCGAGGAGCTACTGTTTGGCAAGCTTCTCAAGGGCGGTGTGGTGACTGTTGGGGTCAAAGACAACAAGATCGACCTTGTGGTCGAAGGCCCTGTGACGCGCCGCCTTACCGGCAAGAAAAAGCCACCCTTGCTGACCGCCGAATGACGGCTAGGCTTGGAACGGCAGTTGCGATCCTGACACTGGCGGTGGCCCTTCCGGCCACCGCCCAACCCCCCAAGTTGAGCCTGCCACTAGACTGCGACATCGGGCGAACGTGCTATATTGAAGATTACGTTGATACCGATCCGGGACCCGGACAACGTGACTACACCTGTGGCATCAAAAGCCGGGATGATCATCGCGGCATTGATTTCATGCTTTTATCCTTCGACGACATGGAGGCAGGCGTCAATGTTCTGGCGGCCGCCTCGGGCACCGTTGCCGCCACGCGCGACGGCATGGCCGACACCCCTGTCACAGCCGAAACCCGCGATGCCATCCGAGGGCAGGAATGCGGCAATGCGGTGCGCGTTGATCATGGCGACGGCTGGCAAACGCTCTATTGCCACATGAAACAAGGCTCTCTCAACGTTCGTCAAGGCGACATGGTAAAGGCAGGAGATGTGCTGGGTCAGGTGGGTCTTAGCGGGTTAACCAATGCGCCCCATGTGCATTTGGGTGTTTTGCGGGACGGGCAGATTGTCGATCCCTTTGCGCCCGACGCGCGTGATACTTGCGGTGCGCCCCTCGATCAGAGCCTGTGGGAAATCGCTCTGCCCTATGATCCCGCCGGGCTGTTCACCGCCGGCTTCTCGACCGCTGTACCAGAGTTTGAGGCGGTGCGCTCTGGCGCTGCGCGTGCCAACACCGCGCAACCCGATCAGCCAATAGTCCTTTATGGCCATGTCTTTTATGCGCAACCGGGCGACCTTTTAACTCTGACCGCAGAGGGACCGCAGGGCGAGATTTTCACCCACGAGATCGCGCTCGACGCCCCGCAAGCCCAACTCTTTCGTGCCTTTGGGCGCAAGGCGCCGGAGGGCGGATGGGAGCCGGGCGATTATCGTGGCTATGTGCGCCTGACGCGCGGCGAGACTATTCTTGCAGTCCGGCACGCTGATATCACCATCGCACCCTAACGCGCAGGTTATCGGGTTGTCAGCTTCAACTCGATGCGCCGGTTTTGTGCCCGAGCGGCGGGCGTATCCTCTGGATTGACCGGCTGAAACTCGCCATAGCCATTGGCCGAGAGCCGCCCTGCCGGAAAACCAAGAGCCCCCGTAAGGTAACGTACAACCGAAAGCGCGCGCGCTTGACTCAGCGCCCAGTTATCGGCAAACCGCGCGCCCTCGATGATCGGCACATTATCCGTATGCCCATCGACCTGAAGCACCCAGTCGATCCCCTCGGGAATATCTCCAATCACATTGCGCAAGATGCCTGCAACCTTGGCAATCTCGCTTTGCCCTGCGGCTGACAAATCCGCCTCACCCGGAGCAAAGAGCACCTCGGACGAGAATACGAACCGGTCGCCGACGATTTGAACGCCCTGCTGCTGACCCAACACATCACGCAGGCGGCCAAAGAATTCCGAGCGGTATTTTTCCAGATCCTCTTTCTCGGCTTCCAGAAGACGTGCGCGCTCTTCTTCCGCGATCCGCCGCCGCCGCTCTTCGGCGGCCACACGGGCAAGGGCGGTGTTCAACTCATTGCCAAGCGACTGCAACTGCACTTCGGTCTCCGCCTCACGGGCCTTGGATTCGTCCAACAGCGCCTGAAGACCTGAAAGTTGTTGGCGCAGGGCGGCCACCTGCTGATTGAGCAAAGCCTGCTGTTTTTGTGCCTCGGTGGCCTGCGCCGCCTCTTCGGATAGCTTCGAGCGCGCCTCAGCCAATAGCGCAGCGCGTGTTTCGGCCTCAGTCATCTGCGTGGCAGCGGCAGCTTCGGCAGCGCGTTGCGCGGCAAGGGCGGCCACCAATTGATCCCGCACAGCCTGCGCCTCTTGCGCGCTTTGCGCCGCCACATCGCGGGTCTCGTCCAACTCGCCACGCAGCCGCGCGATATCCGCCTCTTGTGCTGCGGCACCCTGCTCCGCATCCAAGAGCGCCTGTGCCAATTGGCTGTTCAAATCCGCCCGCGCCGTTTCCGCCGCCGCAAGTAGCGTCAGCGTTTCCTCGGCGCGCTTGCGTTGTTCTTCCAGTGCCAGCGTCATCGCGGTCAGTTCCGCATCCGCCTCTGTTAAACGCGCACGCAGAGCTTCGGCTGCAGCGGCCTCAGCCAGACGCGCCCGTTCTTCGGCGCTCAATCTCTGTTCAAGAACAGCCTGCGTCTGAGCCGCATCGGCGTTGCGCTGCCGCAGGTCCGCCGCGAGCGCCTCAAGCGCCTCACGTCGGGCGGCAGCTAGGCGCGCGGCCTCTGCCTGAGCATCCACCTCGTCGCGCAAGCCCGCAAGGGCCAGTTGCAACTGCTCTTGCTCGCTCAGCAACTCTGCGCGCGCGGTCTCAAGATCGGAGATACGCCCCTGTGCAGTCTCGCGTTCCGCCAAAAGGCCCGCGACCTGTTCCTCAAAGCTGGCAATGCGCCCCTGCGCCACTCGCAGCGCTTCGGCCTGTGCAGCCTCTCGGGTGCGGGCGTCGTCAAGCGTTGCGGTCAAGGTGCCAACCCGGCTTTCCAACCCCGCGCTGCGATCCTGTTCCAGTCCAAGCGCCAGCGACAGCGCTGCCACCTCCGCCGAGAGCGCATCAAGTTTTGTCGCTTGACCGCTGATTTCCTCGCGCAGAACGAATTGCACCATCATGAAGATCGTGAGCACAAACATCAGCACCAGCAAGAGGCCAGTCATGGCATCGACAAAACCTGGCCAAATCGACGATTGCAACCGCGCGCCATTGCGCCGCGAGAGGGCCATGCTCAGCCCTCCTCAGCCTGATCCGGATCGGAGCGTGGCACGACCGGGCGTGTCGGACGCGGCGTAGTCGCCGGGCGCGCCTGCCCCAGAACCCGCGTCAGGGCTGCCAGATCGGTGCGCAATTCCGTCATGGTTTCCTGCCGTCCGGCGCTGATTTCTTCAAGAATACGCAGCATCTGCACATCAATTGACCGAAGTCGCATCCGACTTTCGGCATCAATCCCCTCATGTGGGGTCGTTTCGCGCGCCTCAAGTGTGGCAATCAATCGTTCCTGCCCCTCAGCCAAACGCAAAAGCGCCAATTGCACGGGGTTCTGATCGCTCATCCGATGGGTCAGACGCTCGATGGAATCCGCCAAAACCCCAAGTTTCTGATCGACCATCGCACGGCTCATGTCTGACTGACTGAGCATGGATTGCAGCGCATCCATCTGCTCGGCCATGTGATCGAGCAGATGCGTCACAGCGCCACCGCCCCCATCACCGCCCTCGCCGTCACTACTGGCAAAACCCACCCGCGTGATCGTGGACATCCATTCCTCAAGCTCGCGGTAGAACCGATTTTGCCCGTGCCCGGCAAATAGCTCCAGCAACCCCACCACCAGCGATCCAGCAAGCCCCAGAAGCGACGAGGAAAAGGCCACACCCATGCCACCCAATTGCGCCTCAAGACCGCTCATCAAGCGATTGAAAACGGCAATGCCTTCTTCTCCCTCTTGCGGGGCAAGGCTGCGGATCGTGTCGACAACAGCAGGCACCGTTGTAGCCAAGCCATAAAAGGTGCCCAAAAGTCCCAGGAAAATCAAGAGGCTGACGATATAGCGGGTGATCTCGCGCGCCTCGTCGATCCGTTGCGCGACCGAGTCTAGGATCGAGCGTGCCGAGGTAGAGGCAATCTGCATCCGCTTGCCACGCGAGCGCAACAATGTGGCCAAGGGCGCCAGCATCGAGGGCGGCTGCGTCATCTCATGCCCGGGCAGTTGCGCGGCAAAGCCATCGATCCAGCGGGCAGAACCGATCAGTTGTAGCACCTGCCAAAAGGTGGCGATCACCCCCAGCACGAAGACAAAGAAAATGAAACCGTTGAGCCAGAGATTGGCCTCGAACACCGGCAGCACTCTGGGAAGCGCCAGGAAAGCACCAAGAGCGGTTAGCCCGAGCACCACCAGCATCAAGAATATCTGGCGGTAGGGATATGAAAACTGCGGCTCGACCTCACGGTCCGGCTGGTCCATCTGGACGCTCCCGACACTTGGATTTCTTGGCCCAACCCTACGCGGCTTGAACGCCTAAGCCAAGGATTTATCCACAGATATGGCGTACCCGCCGCACCAGCCAGTCTAGCTCTTTGTCATGGATGCCCAACTGGCGCAAATGATCGGCAGTGTTGTAGAGATATTCGGTATTGGGGCCGCGCCCCCCCACCGCGCGGGCGATGATGCCCGCCTGCTCCTCAAGATCAAGGCCGCCGCAATACTGGACGTGATCAGGGTCGATCACATAGGTCACAGCCTCGACCCGGCGCCCATCGGTTAGATCAATCTCCAGCATCCGCTCCAGATAGGCCGAGGAAATCAGCTCGCGTTCGCGCAAATAGGCCAGCACGTCTTCGGCCTCTGCTGGATCGGCCCGGAGCGCGACCCCCTGACAGAGCGCGCCGGGGCTGGCATCGAGCGCCAGCACCAGACCGGGCAGGTCATCGGTTCCACGATGGTGAATGCTGCGCATACAAAAGCTGCGATGATAATCGGGCAGACGGGCAATCACGCGCTCTACCGCGTCAAAGCCGGGGTTCCACACCAACGATCCGTATCCGAAAACCCACATCGCCTTTGCCTCTGTTCCTTGCGTCCTACCCCCTATAAACAGCTCTTGATAGGCATGAAAGGGGCGCGCATCATGAGATTTCTGCTTGCCGTGATCGTGATCGCCGCATCGGGCTGGTCCGGTTATTGGTTTATCGGGCAAAGCGGGTTGAACCGTGGGTTTGCCGCTTGGTTCGAATCCCGGCGCGCCGACGGTTGGGTTGCCGAAGCCTCGGACATTACGGTGCAGGGATTTCCAAACCGCTTTGACACGGGCTTCACGGACCTTGTGCTCGCCGATCCCGAGACGGGGCTGGCGTGGGAGGCGGAGTTCTTTCAGATCCTGGCGCTCAGCTATCAGCCAAATCATCTCATCGCTGTTTGGCCAGATCAGCAGTTGATCGCCACACCACAGGAGAAATTCTTGGTCGAGAGCGAGGATATGCGCGCCAGCCTGCGGATTGCGCCCGACACGCGTTTGGCCCCGGAACGCGCCACGCTGACGGCGGAATTCCTGCAAATCACGCCCGAGGCCCGGCCAGACGAGGCGACCGCTCTGACCAGTCTGACATTGGCTGCCGAACGCCAACAAGAGACAGAGTACCGTCTGGGCCTATCGGCCGAAGGTCTGACGCTCGCCGCACCCTGGCAGGCGCGACTTGATCCGCAAGGCCGCCTGCCCCGCCAGATTTCCGGGCTGCATGCGGATCTGACGGTGCGTTTCGACCGGGTCTGGGACCGCAGCGCGGTTGAGGACGCACGGCCACAGCCGACCGAGATCAAAGTAAAGCTGGCGGATGCCAAATGGGGACAGTTGCATCTGCAGGCGGCAGGTGAGGTGACAGTAACGCCCGAAGGCTGGCCAGAGGGCGAAATCACGCTCAAGGCGCGCAACTGGCGCGACATGCTGCGCATCGCCGCTGAAACCGGTGCGGTGCCTGAGAGCATGCTGGGGACACTGGAAAACGGATTTTCCCTTATGGCGCAAATGTCGGGCAATCCCGAAACGCTGGATGTACCGCTGACGTTTCGCAACGGTCGTATCCAGCTTGGCCCTATCCCGATAGGCCCTGCGCCAGTTCTGCGACTGAGATAGGATCAAACGCCGTCGCGCAGAGCAACAAACGCGGGCCAAGCATCCGGGTCCGCCACGGTCTTATCCCGGCAAAAGGGATTGCAAAAGCCAAAGATCCGGCCTTCGCTTTCCATGAGGTCGGTCACCGGATCGCCGGAATAAGGGCAAGCCATGTTCTCAGGCGTGCCCTCGGCCACAGCGCGCGCCGGTCGCGGCACCGGCCCGGGCCAAGGCACTGTGGCATAGGGTTTGGCATAGCGGGCAAGCGTCGCACCGCGCACCAGCCCCATCGCCCGCCAACGGCGGAACGCGGGGTCGGCCAGATGAGCGGCGACATAGGCACGGGCCTCCTCGGACACCGAAAGGCCGTAGCCAGCAATCCGTGCCGCCACTGGGGCAAAGAACGCATCTGCCGCACTATAATCACCACAAAGCCAAGGGCCGGTCGGCGCGCAGGTGGCGCGGGCGTGCTGCCATAGGGTTTCGATCCGCGCCAGATCAGCCAGCACCGCCGCCGAAGGTGTCACGCCGGAATAGGCAGTGCGCAGGTTCATCGGGCAATCGCCGCGCAGGGCGCCAAAGCCCGCGTGCATTTCGGCTACAAGCGTTCGCGCCGTGGCGCGGGCACGCGCATCCTTGGGCCATATCCCCGCCTCGGGATGGCGGCTGGCCAGTTCCTCGGCCATGGCGAAACTGTCTGACACTGCCACACCTTCGGGGGTGACCAGCACGGGCACTGTGCGCGCCGGGGCCAGATCCGCCAATTGCTGCGCCACGCTTGCTTCGGCATCAAAATCGAGCAAGCGCACGCGATACGGGACTCCAAAGCGCGCCAGCAAGAGCCACCCGCGCAGGGACCAAGAGGAATAGGCGTAATCGCCAAGGATGAGATCATAGGTCATGGCGCGATGCTATCTCTGGCTGTGGCTGGTTCCTAGCGCGATTTTGTGCGCCTCGACATCACGGATGATGATTGATCACCTGTGCGCGCCAGCCCCCATTAAGCCAGTGCAATTCCGTCACTGAAAGGTTGTCGATCCGATGCCCAAATGCTTCATAGGCCGTGACGCCAAGCGCCGCTTGGACTTGGGTCAGGATTGCGCCCATATGAGCCACGGCTACGATGTCGCGCCCCGGATAGGCCATGCGCAGCCGCTCTGCGGCACGAGAGACGCGCGCCGATACCTCATGCCAGCTTTCGCCTCCGGGCGCACGGATATCGCCCGGTTGCTCCCAGAAGGCGCGCAAAAGGGGTTGGTCGGGCACCGTGTCAAAGGCCTGTAACTCCCAGGCACCAAAGTGGATTTCGCGCAGGTCAGCATCATCGGGCAGCCTTTCACGCCCACCTGAAATGGCGTCAGCGGTTGCGCGCGCGCGGCTCAGGTCCGACGAAATCACTATGGCATTGCTGGGCAAATGCGAAGCCACCCGTGCCAGCCGCGCCGCATCGCTCAAATCTGCAGGGATATCCGACCAACCTACCATGGATTTGGCATGGGTGGGGCCGTGGCGAACCCAGAAAAAGCGGCTCAAGGTAGCGTGCCCTTGAGCACCTGCGGCAGGCCCGCAATAACATGCACTACCAGTTCAGACCGCGCCGCCAAAACCTGATTGACCCGCCCCTGCGCGTCGCGGAATCGGCGGGCAAGCGCGTTATCTGGCACGACCGACAGGCCCACCTCGTTCGAGACCATAACAACCGGCGCAGCACAGGCATCCAGCGCCGCGAGAAGCGCCGATTGAGCCGCCTCAAGATCATGTTCCGCCAAGAGGTGATTGCTGAGCCACATCGTGATACAATCAAGCAGCACGATATCGTCCGCCGCCGCCTGTTGAAGCGCGGGCGCCAGATCAAGTGGCGCCTCGATCGTGCGCCAATCCGGGCCGCGCATCACCCGATGACGCACCAACTTGGCCTGCATTTCGTCGTCAAAGGCCTGTGCCGTCGCAAGATAAACGCGGTTACGGCCCGTGCCGGTGACAAGCGCCTCGGCAAAGCCCGACTTGCCCGAAGCGGCCCCACCTAGAACAAGGCTCAGTCGTGGATGGTTCGACACGCGCACTCCTTTTTTTAATCCGGTCACGCCTGCGCTGCGTAGCACTTTGCGACAAGAGGAAAAAGGGCGCAACGAAGTCACGCCGCCGATAGGGGGAAATCCGATGCCACTCGACGCACCGCAGCAAAGGTCCATGTCTCGCACCGCCATGAAAGCGGAAATGCTGGATGCCGAAACCGAATTGGCGCTCGCCTACGCCTGGCGCGATCAGCGCGACGAAGAGGCTTTGCATCGCCTCATCAACGCCTACATGCGGCTCGCGATCTCCATGGCGTCGAAATTCCGCCGCTACGGTGCGCCGATGAATGACCTCATCCAAGAGGCTGGCCTCGGCTTGATGAAGGCTGCTGACAAATTTGACCCTGATCGCGGCGTACGCTTTTCGACCTATGCGGTCTGGTGGATCAAGGCCAGCATTCAGGACTATGTGATGCGCAATTGGTCGATGGTGCGCACCGGGTCAACCTCATCGCAAAAGTCGTTGTTTTTCAATATGCGCCGGGTGCAAGCGCGGCTGGAACGTGAGGCGCTTGCCAATGGCGAGCAGCTTGACGGCTATCAATTGCGCGAAATGATTGCCCATGAGGTGGGTGTTCCGCTGCGCGATGTTGAGATGATGGAAGGTCGGCTCTCGGGGTCTGATTTTTCATTGAACGCAACGCAATCGTCAGAGGATGAAGGTCGCCAGTGGATCGACACGCTTGAGGATGACGGCGCGCGCGGTGATGAGATCGTGGAACGCGACCACGACATGCATGCCCTGCGCACATGGTTGGCCGATGCGCTGTCTCGGTTAAACGACCGCGAACGCTTTATCGTGCGCGAACGCAAGCTGCGCGATGATCCGCGCACCCTTGAAAGCCTTGGTGAGGAATTGAACCTTAGCAAAGAGCGCGTGCGACAGCTTGAGGCAGCAGCCTTCCAGAAAATGCGCAAACATCTTGAAAAGCATGGGGGCGAGGTGCAAAACCTGCTCGCATGATCCTGCGCGCGCTTGCCCTCTTTACTGGCCTCTTGATAGCCGGACCCGCCCTATCGCAGGATGTGGTGATCTTGGGCGAGGTGCATGACAACCCCGCGCATCATGCCGAACAGGCAGAGCGGGTGCTTGAATTGCAACCCAAGGCGATCGTGTTCGAGATGCTGACCGAGGAGCAGGCATCAAAAGTGACACCCGAGCTGCGCGGGGATCAAGCAAAATTGGCCGCAGCCCTTGCGTGGGATGAAAGCGGCTGGCCCGATTTTGCCATGTATTACCCCATCTTCAGCGCCGCACCAGAGGCGCGTATTTATGGCGCGCAGGTCCCTCGTCAGGCCGCAAGATCGGCGCTGTCCACCGGGCCTGCCGCCTCTTTTGGCCCAGAGGCCGCACGCTATGGCCTTGACCGCGACCTGCCCCCAGAGGAACAGACCGCGCGGGAAACACTCCAGATGGAGGCGCATTGCAACGCCCTGCCCCCAGAGATGCTGCCCGGTATGGTTGCCATCCAACGCCTGCGCGATGCGGTTTTAGCCCGTACAACGGTCGAGGCGCTCGAGGCAACCGGCGGTCCAGTGGCCGTGATCACGGGCAATGGCCACGCCCGCCGCGATTGGGGCGTGCCTGCCTATCTGACCAAGGTCGCGCCCGATCTCGACATCTGGGTTTTGGGCCAGACCGAAGATGACAGCCCGCTTGACGGTGGGTTTGACATGGTCACAAGCGCGCCTGCGGTCGAGCGGCCCGATCCCTGCGCGGCCTTTCAGTGATCTGCCGCACCCTTGCGCGGCCTCTGCCCCGGCCCTAGTGTCAGGGCACATGTCACAGGGAACCCCCATGCTCGGCTCGAAACGCATTCTTTTGATCATCGGCGGCGGTATCGCGGCCTACAAGACGCTTGACCTCATCCGGCGTCTGCGCGAACGCGGGGCCATGGTAACGCCGGTGCTGACGCGCGCCGGGGCGGAATTCGTGACACCTTTGTCAGTCTCGGCCTTGGCTGGGCGCAAAGTCTTCTCAGACCTGTTCGACCTCACCGATGAGGCAGAGATGGGCCATATCCAACTTAGCCGCTCTGCCGATCTGATCGTGGTAGCCCCGGCCACCGCTGACCTCATGGCCAAAATGGCGACGGGGCGGGCGGATGACCTTGCCTCGACGGTTCTACTCGCCACGGATACGCCCGTGCTGATTGCCCCTGCAATGAACGTGCGGATGTGGCAACACCCTGCCACAGAGCGCAATATCGCCACGCTCAAAGGGGATGGCATTGCCTTTGTTGGCCCCAATGCGGGCGATATGGCCTGCGGTGAGCACGGTCCGGGCCGCATGGCCGAAGTGCCGGAAATCCTAAGCGCTATCGAGACAGCGCTTGGCAACGGCCCCTTGCGCGGACGCCGCGTGCTTGTAACCTCCGGCCCCACGCATGAGCCCATCGACCCGGTGCGTTATATCGCCAACCGCTCGTCAGGGGCGCAGGGCACGGCAATTGCCGGCGCGTTGGCCGCGCTCGGGGCGCAGGTGATCTTTGTCACTGGCCCAAGCACGGTGCCGCCACCCGATGGGGTAACAGTGATCCGCGTCGAGACAGCGCAAGAGATGCTCGCGGCGGTTGAACAGGCCCTGCCGGTCGAGGCCGCTATTTGTGCCGCTGCTGTCGCGGATTGGCGCGTGACCAGTGCCAGCGAGAGCAAAATCAAGAAAACCAAGAGCGGTCTGCCGGTGCTGGAATTTGCCGAGAACCCCGACATTCTGGCGACGCTCAGTCAAAGAGCGGAAAGCAGACCACGGCTGGTTGTAGGCTTTGCCGCGGAAACCGATGACGTCATCGACAACGCCACCGCCAAACGGGTGCGCAAAGGCTGTGATTGGATCGTCGCCAATGATGTGCGCCCCTCTACGGGCATCATGGGCGGCACCGAGAATGCCGTGACGCTGATCACCGCAGACGGGGCCGAGGAATGGCCGCGCATGGGAAAGCATCAGGTGGCAGAATTGCTGGCTGCTCGGATTGCAACGGTGCTGACCTGAAATCATGCGTATTTTCAAAACGATGAAGAGGGGCCCATGCTGACCGTCGCGGTTCAATGGGAGGAGGGTGCCGACCGGGCCCTTGGCCTGCCCACCTATGAAACCGCCGGCGCGGCGGGGGCCGATCTGCGCGCGAATTTCCCGGATCGCGGGGCAGTTACCCTTGCGCCCGGTGCGCGGGTGCTGGTGCCCACAGGGCTGAGACTCGCCATTCCAACGGGGTATGAGGTGCAGCTGCGGCCCCGCTCTGGCCTTGCCCTCAAGCATGGAATCACACTCCCCAATAGCCCAGGCACCATCGACAGCGATTATCGCGGGCCGTTGGGCGTGATTGTACTGAATGCCGGAACAGAAACCTTTGAAATCACTCATGGAATGCGGATCGCTCAGATGGTGGTGGCCCCTGTTCTGCAGGCGCGGTTTGACCTGGTCGAAACGCTGGAGCCGACCGCGCGCGGCGCGGGTGGGTTCGGCTCGACGGGGGTTGAGTGATGCTGTTGGTGGGGGTCATGGCGGCGGTGCTCTGGGGCATCGGTGCTGCATTGGGAACACCGCGGCGGCTTCGGTGGGGGATGATCGCAGGGCTATGGGCGGGGGTCGTTCTGGCGCATTTCGTACTGCCTGCTGGCCACCCGCTACGCATGGCCACGGGAGAGAGCCCGGCGCTCTGGCTGATGATCGGCGGGGCGGTGGCAATCGGGCTGGTGTACCGCCAAGGATTGCGGCGCTTGCGCGCCCGCTCAGTGCGGGGCGAAACACCACCAAATGCAGCTAAGCCCTTGTTTTCAGAGACAGAGCTTGGACGCTATGCGCGTCACATCGTGCTCAGGGAAATTGGTGGGCCGGGGCAAAAATCGCTCAAACAGGCCCGCGTTCTGGTGATTGGCGCGGGCGGTCTTGGCTCTCCGGCGCTGCTCTATCTGGCGGCGGCGGGTGTGGGCACCATTGGGGTCATCGACGATGACACGGTAGACAATTCCAACTTGCAGCGGCAGGTGATCCACCGCGACGCAGACATTGGCCTGCCCAAAGTGCAATCGGCCATGGCCGCGATGCAGGCGCAAAATCCGCATGTCGTGGTGCGCCCATATCAGCGGCGGCTAACACCCGAGATTGCCGCAGACCTCTTTGCGGACTATGATCTGATCCTTGACGGAACTGACAATTTCACCACGCGCTACCTCGCCAATTCAGCTGCGGTCAAGACATCTAAGCCACTGATTTCCGGCGCTTTGTCGCAATGGGAAGGACAGTTGAGCGTGTTCGATCCGGCCAATGGCACCCCCTGCTATCAATGCATTTTCCCAGAGGCCCCTGCCCCCGGTCTTGCCCCCTCTTGTTCTGAGGCGGGCGTATTGGGGCCCCTGCCCGGCGTAGTCGGCGCGATGATGGCAGCAGAGGCTATCAAGGTGATCACCGGCGCGGGGCAGGCGCTGCGCGGCGAGATGCTGATCTATGACGCGCTTTATGGCGAAAGCCGCAAGATCGGGCTAAGCCGCCGAGAAAATTGCCCCATATGTGGGGGAAGAGGAGAGAAGAATGACCAACATGTTGCTGGCTGATTGGAATACGACGTTTGATCTCGCCCCGTTCGATGCGATTTCAGACGCGGATTTTGCGCCCGCGTTCGACACCGCCCTCGCCCAAGCGCGCGCCGAGGTGATGGCCATCGCGGAAAACTCGGCCCCTCCCAGCTTTGCCAATACGATTGAGGCGCTAGAAGCGTCAGGAAAGGGATTGGACCGCGTGTTGTCGGTGTTTTACACATTGGCGGGCGCGGACAGCAATCCCAAGCGGCAGGAATTGCAGCGCGAATTCGCCCCAAAGCTCGCAGCTTATTCGTCGGAACTCTATGGAAACAAAGCGCTTTTTTCGCGGATTGAGAGCCTTTGGGCGGCGCGGGATACGCTCGATCTGACACCGGAAGAAGCGCGTTTGCTGATGCTGACCCACCGGGGATTTCGCCGCTCTGGCGCGGCATTGACCGGGGATGAGGAAGCCCGGATGCGCCAAATCATGGCGCGGTTGGCGGAATTGGGAACGGCGTTCACGCAGAACCTTCTGGCGGATGAGGCCGGGTGGCATATGGAATTGGCAGAGGCAGATCTGGAGGGATTGCCCGACTTTCTGGTCGATGCCGCCCGTTCGGCGGGGCGTGAAAAGGGGTTAGAGCAGCCGGTGATCACCTTGTCCCGGTCGTTGATCGTGCCGTTCCTGCAATTTTCGCCGCGCCGCGACTTGCGGAAAAAGGCATATGAATCATGGGTTTCGCGTGGTGCCATGGGCGGTGAAACTGACAATCGCGAGGTGGCCGCCGAGATTTTGCGCCTGCGCGCGGAACGGGCCGCGTTGTTGGGCTATGAGAGCTTTGCCGCCTACAAGCTGGAAACCGAGATGGCCAAGACGCCGGAGGCGGTGCGCGACCTGTTGATGGCGGTTTGGGAACCGGCCAAGGCGCAGGCGGAACGAGACGCGGCGCGGCTTACGGAAATGATGCAAGCCGATGGAATCAATGGAGAATTAGAGCCGTGGGATTGGCGTTACTATGCCGAGAAACGGCGGCAGGCCGAGCATGATCTGGAGGAGGCGGCGCTCAAACCCTATCTGTCGCTGGAGGGGATGATCGCGGCGGCGTTTGGCTGTGCCAATCGGCTATTCGGGTTGGAGTTTCGCGCGCTGGATGTGGCCCTCTACCACCCCGATTGCCGGGCTTGGGAGGTGACACGCAATGGCATTCATGTAGCTGTTTTCATTGGAGATTACTTTGCGCGCGGGTCCAAGAGATCGGGCGCTTGGTGTTCTGCGATGCGCGGTCAGGCGAAGCGGCCAGCGGTTCAGGGCCCGGTGGTGATCAATGTGTGCAACTTCGCAAAGGGTGATCCGGCGCTTTTGAGTTATGACGATGCGCGCACGCTCTTTCACGAGTTTGGTCATGCCCTGCACCAGATGCTGTCAGATGTAAATTATGAAAGTATTTCAGGGACTTCCGTGGCTCGGGACTTTGTTGAACTGCCCTCACAGCTCTATGAGCATTGGCTGGAAGTGCCCGAGGTGCTGGAGCGCTATGCGACGCATGTGACGACGGGCGAGGCTATGCCTCGGGAATTGTTGGAGAAATTGCTGAAGGCGGCGAATTTTGATCAAGGGTTTCAGACGGTGGAATATGTCGCCTCTGCCCTTGTCGATCTGGCCTTTCATGAGGGCGAAGCGCCCGCCGACATCATGACCAAGCAATTGGAAATATTGGATAATCTTGGAATGCCAAGGGCCATAACCATGCGCCACGCCAGCCCGCATTTCGCGCATGTGTTCTCTGGGGATGGCTATTCCAGCGGCTATTACAGCTATATGTGGTCCGAGGTGATGGATGCGGATGCCTTTGCCAGTTTCGAGGAAGCGGGCGGGGCATTTGATGTGGAGCGGGCCAAGGCCTTGGAATCGCAAATTCTTTCGCGCGGCGGGTCAGAAGATGCTGAAACGCTCTATCTAAAATTCCGCGGGCGGATGCCGGGGGTGGCGGCGCTGCTCAAAGGACGCGGGCTTGCGGCGTGAGCGGTGTAAGCTCTGTAAGGTTTGACAGGTGATTACGTAAGGTCAAAGCGGGGATTGGGGGCGCTGCCCCCGTCCCGGATAAAATCCGGGACTCCCCCGAGGTATTTCGGGCCAGATGAACCCCGGTTTTAGATCGTCTGATCGTAGTCGCCCACGCCGGGCTCGGTGCGGATGACGGCATCAAGATCGGCGAAGATGGCGCGCATTTCGGCGTCGCTCACGCTGCTTTCGCAGACGACAACAAGGTTGGGCGTGTTGGAGGAGGCGCGCACGAGGCCCCAAGAGCCGTTATCGAGAATGACGCGGGCGCCATTGACGGTCACGACCTCTTTGATGGTGCGCCCGGCGAGCGGTTCGCCTGCGGCATGACGCGCGACAAGGCGCGCGACGATGCGATCCAGCACGGCGTATTTCTCGGTATCGGCACAATAGGGCGACATGGTCGGGGTCGAGTAGGTCACGGGCAGCGCGCGGCGCAGGTCGGACATCGACATATCTGGGTTGCGGTCCATCAGTTTACAAATCTCGACGGCGACGCGCATGCCGCAATCGTAGCCGCGCCCGATGGGTTCGGCGAGAAAGTAGTGACCGGATTTCTCAAAGCCTGCGAGCGCGCCCAATTGCTTGACCCGGCGTTTCATATGGCTATGGCCGGTTTTCCAGTAATCGGCGGTGACGCCGTTCTTTATGAGTTCAGGGTCAGACGCAAAAAGGCCAGTAGATTTCACATCGGCCACGAAAGTGGCGTTGGGGTAAATCTTGGACAGGTCGCGCGCCATGATGACGCCCACCTTGTCGGCAAAGATTTCCTCGCCCTCGTCATCCACAACGCCGCAGCGGTCGCCGTCGCCATCAAAGCCAAGCGCGAAATCGGCCCCCGTGGCGCGCACGGTTTCGGCCATGTCATGCAGCATTTCCATGGCTTCGGGATTGGGATTGTAATGCGGAAAGGTGTAATCGAGCGTGTTGTGGGAGGGGATCACCTCGACCCCCAAGCGTTCGAACAATTCAGGCGCGAAGGCGGAGGCGGTGCCGTTGCCGGTGGCGCAGACGACGCGGAGTTTGCGGGTCATGCGGAAATCACCCACGAGATCATCAAGATAGGCCTCGCGCACGCCGGGGACAAAGGCGTATGCGCCGCCGGGGCGCGGCTCGCCGCGACCCTCAAGCACGATATCGCGCAGTTCGGCCATTTCATCCGGGCCATGGGTTAGCGGGCGGTCAAAGCCCATCTTGACCCCGGTCCAGCCGTTTGGATTATGCGAGGCGGTGACCATGGCGACGGCGGGCACATCGAGGTGGAATTGCGCAAAATAGGCCATGGGCGAAAGGCAGGGGCCGATATCCTTGACCTGAATTCCGGCCTGCATAAGGCCAAGGATCAGCGCGTTCTTGATCGAGAGCGAGTAGTCACGATAGTCATTGCCAACCGCGATCACCGGCGCGATGCCGCGCGCGTGCATTTGCGTGCCAAGACCGAGACCAAGCGCGGTAATGCCCGGCAGATTGATCTGGTCGGGATATTTCCAACGCGCGTCATATTCGCGAAAGCCGGTAGGGGCGATCATCGGGTCGCGCAGAAATTCCCACGTGTTCGGCGTGACGGTTGGCAAGGGTTTGGTCATGAAAGCACTTTGTCGGTCAGAGGTGGATCGGATTGGCCTTGGCCAGACGGTCGAACTGCATCAGCGTGTCGATGAGGGCTGACATTTGCGTGAGCGGGATCATATTGGGCCCATCAGAGGGCGCGTTATCCGGGTCTTCATGGGTTTCGATGAACACACAGGCCACGCCCAAGGCGACCGCCGCGCGGGCCATGACGGGGGCGAATTCGCGCTGCCCGCCGCTGCTGCCGCCGCGCCCGCCGGGCTGTTGCACCGAATGGGTGGCATCCATCACCACCGGATAGCCGGTTGCGGCCATCTGCGGCAGGCTGCGCATATCGGCGACAAGCGTGTTATAGCCAAAAGACGTGCCGCGTTCGGTCAGTAGGATGCGGGTGTTGCCGGTGCTTTCGATCTTGGAGATGACATTGGGCATGTCCCAAGGGGCGAGAAACTGGCCCTTTTTCACATTGATCACCGCGCCGGTTTCGCCCGCTGCGATCAAAAGATCGGTCTGGCGGCAGAGAAAGGCGGGGATTTGCAGCACATCGGCCACCTCGGCCACCGGCGCGCATTGGTCGGCGGTGTGGATATCGGTCAGCACCGGCAGGCCAAGCGTATCCTTGACCGATTGCAGCACTTTGAGCCCTTCATCGACCCCAAGACCGCGCTTGCCCGAGAGCGAGGTGCGGTTCGCCTTGTCAAAGCTGCCCTTGAAGATCAGCCCCGCGCCGTGGGCGGCGCAGGCCTCTTGCAGGGTGCCCGCGATCATCTGGGCGTGATCGGCGGATTCGAGCTGGCAAGGCCCGGCGATGAGGGTCAGGGGGCGGTCATTGCCGATGGCCCACCCGTTGAGGTCGATATGTTTCATATCAGGAAGACACCTGTTCACGCAGAATGGACGCTGTAAGCGAGATGAGCAGGTAGATACCAGAAAAGATCAGGAAGGCCAGTATCGTATTCTCAAAGGCGCGCGGATAGGAGGAATCTTGCGATGCGAGGGGCCGCACGCTGACCGTCAGATAGCGAACCTGCTTGTTGGCCTCGATCTCGGATTGGCGTTTCGCCTCGAGTGCGGATTGCAGCACGAGATCGGCGGTGGCGAGGTCGGCCTGTGCCATCTGAATGGCGGCAGTTTTGGAGGCGAGCGAGCTTTCGCCAGCGGTGGCCTCGGTCAGGCGGCTTTTCTGGCGGGCAAGTTCGGCGCTGAGAATCTCGATCTCGCTCTGGAGTGCCTCGACGCGCGCGGGATTGGGGCGGGCGTTGTTGAGCTGGATATTAAGCGCCAGTTCCTTTTCCTGAAGCTGGAGTTCGACAGTGTTCACGAGGCTGCGGATACTGGCAATCTCGCCCTCGGGATCAAGGATGCTGCCCTCTTGCAGGGCCACCAGCATTTGTTGGGCGGCGCGGCGGTCGGCCTTGGCCTGCTCGAGGCTGTCGGCGGCGGTGCTGACCGCATCGTCGCGTTTCTGGCGGCTAAGGTCGTCCACTCGTTCTTCGGCATATTTTATGAGCCGTTCCGAGAACGTGGCGCTGAGGGTTGGATCGGCGGTCGAAACCTCCATCCGGATGACGCCTTCGGTCGGGTCGTACCCGAGTTTCACGTATTTGCGGTAGAGTTTATAGGCGGTTTCGTGGCTGGCATCGGGATCAAGCCGTTGGAGCGGGTCGATCAAGGGATCGCTGAAATGCGCGCGAAAGCCTAGTTCCTCGTCAAGGCGCAGCATCGCGTCTTTGGATTCCAGATATTCTTGGGTTGCGATGGCATCCTGACCCGTGGCGAATTGGCTGGGGATGAGGCCACCAAGACCACCGCCCGTGCTGCTGCCGCCATCCGCCGAGAGGATCAGAAAGGCGGATTTGGTCGCATACATCGGCGTGGCGATCACGTAGAAATAATAGCCAACCACGATGGTTGGCAGCAGAACAAACGCCGCAAGGCGCGAGAAGAGCAACAAAAGGCGACGGCGGCGGCGGCGGCCAATATCGCGCTGAATCTCTTGAATTTCCTTGGCGCGGCGGTCGGCCGGGCTGACCTCGGTCGAGGGGAGGGTTTGGCGCGCGACGGGCACGGTTTGCGGCAATTGCACCCGGCCTTCGGGCGGGGGTGTGGCCGCAGAGGCGCGAGCCGTGGGCGGCGGCGGTGGCGGGGTGGTGCCCCCATCGCTGGCCACAAGTTCGAGGATATTAGCGCGCTGGAACGGGTCGATGCCGCGCGCGCGCAAGAGCCGCACGGCGTCGAAATCCGATGTCGGGGCAAGCCCGTATTTTTGCGCCAGACGCCGGGCCATGCGCAATTCGCGCCCGGTCAGACCCTCGCGGCGGATATCGTCGATATTCTGGCTGGTCGCGGTTTCGCGCGCCGAAGATACCAGCCCCTCTTGCAGGGGTGGGGGTGTCTCTGCGGCGGGTGCCGCAGGGGCTGCGTCAGCGGAGGTGGCAACGCGCGGCGCGAGGGGATCGGCAGTCCGGCGGATGCGGAATTTTCTAGCCTTGGGTTTCGTAGTCATAAAGCTCTTTTGCCTCTTCCAAGGTGTCGAACATATACAGTTTACCGCCCATCAGCACTGCGGCGGACCGGGCGAATTTCTCCAACACCTTGGGATCGTGCGAGACGATGATCACGGTGGTGGTGCGCAGGCGTTCCTGAAGGATATCGCCAGCTTTGCGGTTGAACTCGACATCGGTCGAGCCGGGCATGCCCTCGTCGATCAGATAGATATCGAAATCGAGGGCCAGCATGAGCGCGAAGCTGAACCGCGCGCGCATGCCCGAAGAATAGGTGCCGAGCGGTTGGTCGAAATATTCGCCCAAGCCACAGAGCCAGCGGCAATACGCCTCGATGTAATCAGGATCGAGACCGTAGAGCCGCGCGATATAGCGCGAGTTATCCAGCGCCGAGAGGCGATTGATAACGCCCCCCATGAAGCCCAGAGGAAAGGAGATGCGGCAGCCACGACGGATCACACCCTCGTCCGGTTTTTCCAGCCCAGCCATCATGTTGATCAGCGTCGTCTTGCCGGTGCCATTGGGCGCGAGGATCCCAAGGCTATGGCCAAGCTCAACGCGGAACGACACCCGGTCGAGGATGACTTTGCGCTGTGTGCCTGTCCAAAAGGACTTGCTGACATTCTCAAACTCGAGCATTCAATCGCCCCGGTAAACCTGCTCTCCCCGACTATAACGGGATAGTCTTAAGGTCGGCTTAGCCTGCTTTTTATTATTATTGCCGATCTGGGAACAATTTGCCACGGCAACAAGGCAAGATTGTGATCAAATGCCAAGATTTCATGGCAATTTCCGGACAGGCGTGGCGAGTGGGTGACGCCATGCGCATCAAGCGACAGGTCAAGAGGTCTCGGAGATTGCCCCAGCCGCCGCGCTGCGCTAGGGACGAAACCAGGACGCAGCACGAGTAAGACCCATGAGCCGGATTTGCCATATCGAGTTGGACGATGCCAACCTTCCGCCGCCCACGCCCGAAATCGAGCAGGAGCGTAAGGTGGCAATGTATGACCTTATTGAGGAAAACAGTTTTGCGCTGCCCATGCGCGAAGACCGGGCTGTGCCCGAGGGGCCCTATCGACTGGGGCTGGCGATCCGCGAGAAGCGGCTGGTGTTTGACATCCGCACCGACACGGACGAACCCGCAGCCGAGTTTCATCTGTCGCTGAGCCCGTTTCGGCAAGTGGTCAAGGATTACTGGGCCATCTGCGAAAGCTATTTCGACGCGGTCAAGAACATGCCCCCCAGCCAGATCGAAACGATCGACATGGCCCGGCGCGGGATTCACAACGAGGGCGCGCGGGTGTTGGCCGAACGCTTGGAGGGCAAGGCCGAGATCGACAACGACACCGCGCGGCGCCTGTTTACGCTGATCTGCGTGCTGCATTTCGGGGGCTGACGAATGCACGAACCGCTGCCGCAGTCGGTGCTGTTCTGTTGCGATCACAACGCTGTCCGCTCGCCCATGGCCGAGGGGATCATGAAAAAGTTCTATGGCTCTGAGACCTATGTGCAATCGGTCGGCGTCAAGAATGACATGGAGATCGACGGGTTCAGTATCGCTGTCTGCCGCGAGATGGGCGTGGAGCTAGAGCGGCATCGCAGCCGCAGCTTTGATCAGATGGAGCAATGGGGCGACGATCTATCGTCGTTTGACCTGATTGTGGCACTTAGCCCGGCCAGCCAGCGGCGGGCGCTGGAACTGACACGTTTTTTTCATCTCGATGTCGTTTATTGGCCGATCATGGACCCGACCGGCCTTGCACAGACGCGCGAGGCGCGGTTGGATAGCTATCGTCAGACCCGAGACCAGATCATCGGGCATTTGCAAGACCGTTGGGGACCCCCCCGGGAGGATTTATGAACGAGACCGTCAAAGCCTATTTCGATGCCTTCAACAGGGGCGATGTGCCCGCGATGCTGGCCTGTCTGAGCGATGATGTGCGCCATCATGTGAACGAGGGGCAGGTGCGGACGGGCAAGGACCTGTTTCGTGACTTTTGCGACCATATGAGCCGGTGTTACCGCGAAGAGCTGACCGATATGGTGATCTTTGACGCCAAGGGCGGCACACGGGCGGCGGCGGAATTCGTGGTCAATGGCACCTATCTGGAAACCGATGCGGGCCTGCCAGAGGCACACGGCCAGACCTATATCCTGCCCGCCGGGTCGTTTTTCACGCTCAAGGATGGGCTGATCACCCGCGTCGTGACCTATTACAACCTTGCAGATTGGGTGAAACAGGTTTCGGCATGATCCGGGTCGCGCGGCTGACGGGGGCGGCGCTGAGTGAGGCGCTGCCGGATGTGGCGCGCCTGCGGATCGAAGTGTTTCGCGCCTACCCCTATCTCTATGACGGCGATGCCGCCTATGAAGAGCGGTATTTGCAGGTTTACCGCGACAGTGCCGATGCCATTCTGGTGGGAGCCTATGAGGGCGACCGGCTGATTGGTGCCGCCACGGGCGCGCCGATGGAAGATCATGCAGGCGATTTCGGCGCGGCCTTTGCCGAGAGCGGCATCGCCTTGGAACGGATCTTTTACTGCGCCGAAAGCGTGCTATTGCCCAGCTATCGCGGGCAGGGCATTGGCCATCGGTTTTTCGATCTGCGAGAGGCGCAGGCGCGAGAGTTGGGGCGCGAATATGCGGCGTTCTGTTCGGTTGTGCGGCCCAAGGATCATCCGGCGCGTCCCGAGGGATATCAGCCGCTTGACGCTTTTTGGCGCAAACGGGGCTATGCCCCGCTGTCAGGAGCGATTGCCACATTCAACTGGCGGGAGATCGGCGCAAAGAGCGAGAGCGCGCATGATCTGCAAGTTTGGATGCGCGCGCTCTGAGCCCGCCGCATCTGCGGCCATGGGATTTGCGCCACGCTTGGCGGAAAAAGCGAAAGTTTCGCTGGTCATTCCACGGATTGCTTTGCTACTCAGAACGTGCCGGGGGGCGCAGAATGGGGAACGTGACGGATGACACGGATTTTCACCATCGCCCTTGGCGTGAGCCTGAGCGCGATACTGAGCCTGACGGCCCTGACCACAAGTGCCGCGGCGCAATCCGAGGGGCGTCAACGTCTGGGCTATGGCCTGCTGTTCACCAATGACGTTCTGGGCGACACGGATGATCGTTGGCGCACGGGCTCGATCACGTCGAGCCGGGTTTGGGGGCCGACATGGCAGGGCCAAGCGCCTTCGGGCATCGGACAGCTGCTGGAATTCCGGTTTCACGGCGAGGTCATCGCACCCGAAAACCTGAGCCGCCCCGCCGCGCTGGATCGGCCCTATGTGGGCGCGCTTGGCTTTGGCCTGCATACGCATTTTCAGAAAGCACAGGTGGATTACGCACTTGGGGCGGATCTGATCGTGACCGGGCCTCAGACGCAGCTTGATGATTTTCAAGACTTTTTGCACGGCTTTCTGGGCGGGCGCGACGTTGGCAACCGGGTTAGGCGCAATCAGATCGACGATGGGATCCGCCCTTCGGGTGTGTTTGAGGCGAGCCGTGAGTTCGAGCTTGGGTTCGCGCGGTTGCGCCCCTTTGCCGAGGCGCGGCTTGGGGTTGAGGATCTGATCCGGGCCGGGGCCGACATCACCTTTGGGGACATTGGGCGCGGCGAATTGCTGGTGCGGGATGCCGTGACCGGCCATCGTTACCGCGTGGTGCGCACCGAACAGGCGGGCACGGCGTTTCTTTTGGGCGCGGATATCGCCTATGTCGATGACAGTGATTACCTGCCCGCGCGCAGCGGTGTTACCCTGACCGAGGATCGCACCCGCGTACGGGCGGGCATCCATTGGGAAAACCACAACGGCGCGTCGCTATTCTATGGCATGACATGGCTGAGCGAGGAATTCGACGAGCAGCGCGAAGGCCAATTTCTGGGCGCTGTGCAGTTCCGGCTTCGGTTCTGACAAAAATGCAATCAAGGGCTTTTCAGACTGATTCGCCTTTGCTACCTTAACGATAATAATAAGCGATAAAAAAAGAAACGAAGAGGCAGGCAGTCAGGGTTATGGGGACGGGCTTTCGAGGCACGTTCGTTATTTCCTGGTCGCAAACAGAACTGGATGGGATGTCGACTGCACCGGTGCAGTCGCTTTCGGTAGGACAAACATGGTCCTGGCGGGGCGATGCGGTGCGGGTCGACGGGCCAAATCAACTGTTGCGCCTGGAAGGGGCGAATGGGGAAACCGTGAACCGCAAACGTGCGGCACGGATGGTGCGGCGTCTGGTGGGCGCGGCGATGAACAACACGCGCGAATTGATCCCGGCGGAGATGGAAGAACCGCTGATGGATCTGGGCTTTGTCGTTACCGACGGCACGCGCAGTTACACGGTCACGATCATCGAAGTGGGCAGCGAGGCGGCACCGCTTTTGATGTTTCATGACGAGATTCCGCCGCGAGGGCGCGAGATGTGGATCGTGCATCACTCGCTTGAGGGGATGCGCGGGGCATCAACCGGACCGGCAAGCGGGGGGGTGATCTGTTTCACCCCCGGCACGCGGATCGAGACGCCCGAGGGCCCGCGTCTTGTCGAGGAGTTGCGCGAGGGCGACCACGTGCAGACCCGCGACAATGGGGCCGAGGAAATCCAATGGATCGGCAGTCGCCGGATGAGCGGCGCGCGGCTTTTTGCCATGCCCAAGCTACGGCCGATCCGGTTGCGGGCCGGCGCGCTTGGGATTGGGCGGCCGGATGCCGAATTGCTGGTCAGCCCCGAGCACCGGATGCTGGTGCGGGGCGATGTGGCGCGCGCGCTTTTCAACACGCCCGAGGTGCTGGTGATGGCACGGGACCTGATCAACAATGACACGGTGGCGGTCGATCTGGCATCGCGCGAGGTGACCTATATCCATCTGCTTTTACCCCGCCATCAGATCATCTGGGCCAATGGCGTGGAAACCGAGAGCTTTCATCCCGCGAGCACGGCGCTGTCGACCTTGGATGAAGGTGACCGCGCGCGGCTATTGGCGATCAATCCCAATCTCGAATATGAGCCCAACCATTATGGGGGCTATGCCCGGCGCTGTCTGAGCGGATCGGAGGCGGCGATCCTTGCGCATGAGGCGGCCTGAGGGGCGGGGGCGCTGCCCCCGGACCCCCGAGGTATTTTTGGCCAGATGAACGCGCGGGCGCAGCTTTGGCTGCGTTCCGACCTTTACCCCGGGCACGGGTGGTTTATGACGGGCAATAGCTCAAGCCTGAACCGGAGATCCCGACGTGACCCCCAAAACTGTCCCTGATGTCATCTTTCATACCCGCGTGCGCAATCCGGCGCTGGAGGGCGACAACCCGTTTGAATGGAAGGATGTGAGCACTGCCGATATTTTTGCAGGCAAGCGAGTGGTCGTCTTTGGCTTGCCCGGCGCGTTCACGGCCGCCTGTTCCGAAAGCCACCTGCCCGGCTATGAGCGGCTTTATGACGATTTTCTGGCCGCGGGGATTGACCGGGTGATCTGCACTGCGGTCAACGATGCCTTTGTCATGTTTCAATGGGGCAAGGCGCAGGGGATCGAAAAGACCATGATGCTGCCGGATGGCAATGGCGATTTCGCCGCAGGCCTCGGCATGTTGGTCGATCGCTCGCGGCAAGGGATGGGCAAGCGCAGCTGGCGCTATTCCATGGTGGTGGAGGATGGCAGCATCACCGCGCTTTTTGCCGAGCCGGGGTTGCAGGACAACCCGGCGGGCGTGCCGGTCAAGCTGTCGGATGCCGAGACGCTGTTGGCGCATATCCGGCAGGCGGGGTGAGGCGGGCTTTGGACGCGCAAGACCCCTGTTGACACCCGCTGGGGCGCCTGTATAAGCGCGGCTTCATTGGTGTTGGTGGACCCTGCAAGGGGAGACCTGTCGGCTGACCGGAACGTGCCGGGACGCAGAGGACAACGCCCTTCGATTCAAGTGAAGGAGATCAGCCGTGACCAAACGCACGTCTGCCAAGTACAAAATTGACCGCCGGATGGGTGAAAACATCTGGGGCCGCCCGAAATCCCCCGTCAACAAGCGTGAATATGGCCCCGGCCAGCACGGTCAGCGCCGCAAGGCAAAGATTTCTGACTTTGGCCTGCAGCTGCGCGCCAAGCAGAAACTGAAGGGCTATTACGGCGACCTGACCGAAAAGCAGTTCCGTCGCATCTATGCCGAGGCCGAGCGTCTTAAGGGCGACACCGGCGAGAACCTGATCGGCCTTCTGGAGCGTCGTCTGGACGCCGTGGTTTACCGCGCCAAATTCGTTGTGACCATGTTTGCTGCACGCCAGTTCGTAAACCATGGCCATGTCACCGTGAATGGCCAGCGGGTCAACATCCCCTCCTACCGTGTGAAAGAGGGCGATGTGATCGAAGTTCGCGACCGTTCCAAGCAGATGACTGTTCTGCTTGAGGCCGTGCAACTGGCCGAGCGCGATGTGCCCGATTACATCGAGGCGGATCATTCCAAGATGAAGGCCACCTTTGTCCGTCAGCCCGGCCTGTCGGATGTGCCTTATCCGGTGATGATGGAACCGAACCTCGTGATCGAATTCTACGCGCAGAACTAAGCGTTCTGAAAGTCAGCGAAGAGGCCGCGACGGGGAACCGCCGCGGCCTTTTTCTTTTGGTGCTGGTCAAGCCGGGGCACCAAAGCTAGAACCTCTGACGACAGACGGGGAATGACATGACCAAGATCACGCCGCAGCCGGGCATCATGGAAATCGCGCTTTACAAGAGCGGGGAGGCCGTGATCGCGGGCAAATCCGAGACGCTGAAACTCTCGGCGAATGAGAGCCCCTATGGGGCCTCGGACAAGGCCAAGGCGGCCTTTGCCCGCTCTGCCGCGACGTTGCACCGCTATCCCGGCACCGACCATGCCGACTTGCGCGCCGCGATTGCCGAGGTGCATGGGCTGGACCCCGCGCGCGTGATCTGTGGCGTCGGATCGGATGAGGTGTTGCAATTCGTGGCCCAAGCCTATGCCGGGGCGGGCGACGAGGTGATCCATACCGAGCACGGCTTTGCCATGTATCCCATTCTGGCGCATGCGGTTGGTGCCACGCCGGTCTGTGTGGCCGAGCGGGACCGTGTGGTGGATGTGGACGCGATCCTGAGCGCCTGCACGGCGCGGACGCGGATTGTCTTTATCGCCAATCCCGGCAATCCCACGGGCACGATCCTGCCCGAGGCGGAGTTGGCGCGGTTGGCAGAGGGCCTGCCCGAGAGCGCCATTCTGGTGCTGGACGGGGCCTATACCGAGTTTGTCGATGGGTATGACGGTGGTGTGGCCCTTGTTGAGGCGCGCGAGAATGTCATCATGACGCGCACCTTTTCCAAGGCCTATGGTCTGGGCGGGCTGCGGATCGGTTGGGGCTATGCGCAGGGGGCGATGATCGAAGTGCTGAACCGTATCCGGCAGCCCTTTAACCTGTCGCCCACGCAATTGGCCACCGCAGAGGCGGCGATGCGCGATCAGGAGTGGTTGACCAAAGTGGTCAGCGACACCGCGCGCAATCGCGCATGGTTGACCGAGGCGCTGCGAGAAACCGGCGTCGAGGTCGACGAGAGCCATGCCAATTTCGTATTGGCGCGGTTTGGGTCCGAAGACGAGGCGGCGGCCTGTGATGCGGCTTTGCGCGCCGATGGGATCATCGTGCGCCGGGTGGGCGGCTATGGCTTTCCCAATGGGTTGCGGATCACGGTGGGCGAGGAATCCGCCTGTCGCCGGGTGGCGCATGTCATTGGCCTGTTCAAGGGGGTTCGCTGATGGCGCATATCTATGACCGGGTGGCGCTGATCGGTCTGGGGCTGATTGCATCGTCGATGGCGCATGCGATGCGCCGCGCGGGCGTTGTGGGCGAGATCACCGGCTATGCGCGCTCTGACCAGACACGGGAGGTGGCGCGCGAGATCGGGCTGTGTGATCGCGTCTGCGAGAGCGCGGCAGAGGCGGCGACGGGTGCCGATCTGGTGGTGCTTTGCGTGCCGGTGGGCGCGATGGGGGCGGTGGCCGCTGACATCGCGGGGGCGCTCAAGCCCGGTGCCACGGTCAGCGATGTGGGATCGGTGAAGAAGGCGGTGATCGAGGCGGTCGCGCCCCATATCCCGGCTGGCGTGCATTTCGTGCCTGCGCATCCCTTGGCAGGGACCGAGCATTCGGGGCCGCGCGCGGGCTTTGCCGAGTTGTTCGACAATCGCTGGTGCCTGATTGTGCCGCAGGCGGGCAGTGACCGGGCGGCGGTGGAGCGGCTGGAGGCGTTCTGGCAGGCGCTTGGATCGAACACCGATGAGATGGACGCCGAGCATCACGATCTGGTTCTGGCTGTGACAAGCCATGCGCCGCATCTGATTGCCTATACGATGGTCGGCGTGGCCGACGATTTGCGCCGCGTGACCGATAGCGAGGTGATCAAGTATTCCGCTGCCGGTTTTCGGGATTTCACCCGGATTGCCGCGTCTGATCCGACCATGTGGCGCGATGTATTTCTCAACAACAAGGAGGCGACATTGGAAATTCTGGGCCGCTTTACCGAGGAGTTGTTTGCGCTGCAACGCGCCATTCGCATTGGCGACGGGGCGCATCTGCATGCCTATTTCACCCGCACCCGCGCCATTCGGCGGGGCATCATCGAAGCCGGGCAGGACACCGCCGCGCCGGATTTTGGCCGAGTGAAGAAGGCATGAGACGGGCGGTTCTGGGCATGGCGATGGGGCTCAGCCTGATCGCCTCGGGTTGCGGGCGCAGCGACAATGATGAGGTCAGCCGGGGCGGCGGGCTTTGCGGTGATCCGGGGCTGATCGGGTCTGTCTCGGGGTTCAAACCTCATGAGGTGAATGGCTGTGGCATCGAGCGCGCGGTGCGGCTTGAATCTGTGCATGGCGTGCGGCTGAGCCAAGCGGCGACGCTGGATTGCCCGACGGCGCGGGCGTTGGGAAAATGGGTGGACCGGAGCGCCAAGCCGGCGGTCGGGCGCATGGGCGGCGGTTTGACGGGGCTACAGGTGCCCGCGCATTACGTCTGCCGCACGCGCAATAGCCAGCCCGGCGCACGCATTTCCGAACATGGGCGCGGCAAGGCCATCGACGTATCGGCGTTGCTGCTCAAGGATGGCACGGAAATTTCGGTGTTGCGGGATTGGAATAGCGGACATAAGGGCCGCATTCTCAAGCGCGTGCATGGCGAGGCCTGCGGAACATTCGGCACGGTGCTGGGGCCGAATTCGGACCGGCACCATCTGGACCATCTGCATTTCGACACGGCCAAACATGGCAACGGGCCCTATTGCCGGTAACCGTCAGGTAGGGATCACGCGTGCGGTGCGGCGGCGCAACAAGAGCGCATCCTTGATCCGGCCTTTGAGACCCCGCGGCGGCAATATCTCGCGATCCTGTTCGAACACTGCGCCATTGAGCGTGGGGTCATACCAGAGCGCAAGCGCGGCCCCCCAGCGCGCCGCCTGCGCCGGATCAAGGCCATGGGGCACGCCCATACGGGTGGCGAGCATGCCGGGCATCCAGTCGGTCAGGACAATCCCCGGAAAGCGGTCGGCAAGATCCGCCACAAGCGCGCGCGTCAGGATGCGCCCAGCCCCTTTGGACACCGCATAGGCCGAGGAGGCGGGCAAAGGCCACAGATCGGCAAAGGTCGAGACGTTGAGGATGCGGCCAAAGCCGGTCTCGACCATGCTGTCCAAGGCAAGCCGGGTGGAGGCGACGGTGCCACCCAGATTGATCGCCATGGTTTGCGCGAAACTCTCGGGTGTTTCATCCAGAAAATCACGGCGCGGATAGATGGCGGCGTTGTTGATCAGCAATGTCACCGGCGCGATTTGGGTGATCTGAGCAAAGGCCGCGCGCAGCGCCTGCGGGTCTGCGACATCGGCGATGAGGGGCGTGATCCGACCGCTTGGGTCCATCGCGGCGGTCTCGGCACCCCCCTCGGGCGCGCGGCCAAGGGCCACGACGCGCTGACCGCGTGCCGCGAGTTCGAGCGCCAGAGCGCGCCCTAGCCCACCGCCTGCGCCGGTGACAACCGCCATGCCATCCGAGAGCCTCATATCTCTGCCTTTCTGCGCTGCGCGATCCCCTCGGCCACGCGCAGCGCGTTGGCGGCGATGGTCAGGCTTGGGTTGACCCCCATAGACGAGGGCATGAAGGACGCATCCACGACATAGAGATTGTCCACCCCATGCGCGCGGCACTCGGGGTCAAGAACGCTGGTCGCCGGATCGATGCCATAGCGCAGCGTGCCGCAGGGATGGCCAAAGTTCAACTCTGGGGTATGGGTGAGAAAGAGCCGCCGGTGCCCGCGCAGCCCCGCGCGCAGGGCGCGACGAAAGGCGCGGCGGCGGCTGAGCAATTCGGGGTGAAGCGTATAGCTGATGTCGATGGCATCGGGGGCCCTGTGGTCATAGGTAACGCGGTTCTCGGGGTATCCCAGATCCTCCATCAGCCCGACAAAGACCTGCGCCCGCCCCAGGATGCGCGCAGCAAGCGCCGCAGGCAGGCGGGTGAGGTGGCGCAAGGGACGGATGTGGCGTAGCGCGGAGCGGTCGAACATGCCGTTCAAAGTATGCACAATCTCGCCATAGCCCGCCGCGATGCCCATGGCCTGCACCGTGCCAAAGCGCTGCCCGTCGCGGTGGTAGAAGTCGCGGAGCGAGATCGTCTTGGTCGGGCCGGATTGAGGCGTGCCGCGCGGCGGCCAGAGGGCAAAAATCTCGTTGAGGTGGAACATGAGGTTGCGGCCCACGAGGCCCGAGCCATTGGCGCAGCCGTCGGGCCAGTGCTCAGAGGCGGAGGCCAGAAGCAAGCGGGGCGAGCCAAGCGCACCTGCGGCCAACACGATCCGGGGGGCGGAGAGCGTGAAGGTTTCGCCGTCGCGTGTAACCTCGATATGGGTGACGGTGTGGGCCGTGCCGCAGAGGCGGCGCACGGTGCAACGGTCGAGAAGAGCCGCGTTGCCGGTGGCAAGGGCCGGTTCCACCCCAGCAGAGCGGCCATCCATCTTGCAGGGTTTGGGGCATTTGACGCCCAGACACTCATGGCAATCGGCCAGATGGCGGATCGCGGAATGGAGGCGGTAGGGATGCAGCCCCGCCGATTGCAGGCTGCGCATGAGCGCGGCATCCGTGGCAGAGAAGAGCGGCGGGCGGTGCAGGGGCGTGACCGGTTCCGGCGAGAGCGGATCGGGATCGCCGCAGATATGCAGCAGGGTTTCGGCCTCGGCATACCAATCACGCATCGCGTCAAAGCCGCCGGGCCAACCGCCGGTGGGGTGCGGGCGCGTCTCTGTCGCCTCAAGATCATGGCGCTCGGGGCGTTCCAGCGTGGCGGCGTAGAACACCGAAGAACCACCCACCCCGGCCCCGATGGGACCGAAGAATTCCGATGCGCGGCCATTGATCTGTGCGCGGATGGGCCCCGGCCAATAGCCCCGCAATTGGCGGGCGGTGGGATCGAAGATTTCGGGATTGAGCCCCTGACGCTCGGATCGGTGGCCTTGGGGCCCCTTTTCGACGAAAAGCACCTTGAGGCCGCGTTCGGCCAGCCTGCGCCCGATCAGGCCGCCACCCATGCCGGTGCCGATAACGATCACGTCCCATTTGCCCTCTCGGATCGCGGCGGTCATTGCGGGGCCTCGAAAACGGGGGCGAGCAGATCGCTGAGCGCGATGGCGGCGCGGTTGGTGAGGTGGTTGTTGTCGAAATAGAACGCTTGGCCCGCCTGCATCACGCCGCAGGTGCGGGCATCGCAGAGGCGCTGCCACGGGTCAATGAGGGTGATCGCGCCAGACTGCGCCAAGGCCATCAGCGGGGCCTCGGCATGGGCGGCGCGCGCAAGGGCCGTGGCGCGGGGCACGGTGAGGCGGGTCGTGTCCTCGGGACTCATGCGGCCATGCACAAGCGCGCGGGCCACGGCGCGGGAATCGTACTCTGGCACCTCGGGCGGTTGGCGCAGGATGTGGATTTGGGGAAACTGCGGGGCGAGTTCAGCAAGGGTCCGGGTGAGGGCGGCATTGAAAAGCGTGTGTTGCGGGCCTTGGGGCAAAAGGCTGCCCGGTTCGGGCGTGAGGGTGATGCGGTTGTGGGCGTCCAGCCCGACGCCCTGCCCTTCGGCGTAATAGGACCAGCGGCCTATCAGAAGCAGGGTGTGCAAGCTCTCAATTTGGGCCAAACCGCTACGGATGGTCTGATTTGCGCGGGTGCAGGCGGCATCCTGCGCCGGGGTGGCGGCGGTTTCCGTCTTGGCCACGTCAAAGAGCGGCGGGCAGCCCGCGTGCCACAGGATCAGCGCGGGGCGGTTGGCGGCGAAGGCGGCGGCCTCTAGCCCCTCTTTCATGGCGCGCAGGTGGCTATCGCCCCAGATCAGAACTTGCGGTGGCCCATCGGGGCCGATGGGGCAGGTTTCAACGCCCGCGAGCGGGCCGGTGGCGGGGATGGTGCAGCGTGACCAGTCCTGATTGAAATCACCAGAGGCGGCGATATGCGTGCGCAATTCGGGGGCAAAGCGGGTGGGCAATCCATCACCGCGCCAAAGGAGCAGGCCCACCGCCAAGAGAGCCAGCGACGCGAGCGCCGTACCCGAGACAAGCGCGCGGGTGCCACCCTGTGTCTGGCGCACGGGGCGTTCAACATAGCGCCACGAGAGGATGGCAAGGGCAAAGGCGAGCGAAAGCCAAAGAGCCGCTTCGATCGGGCCGGAGTAGCCATCGCGCCAATAGGACGAGAGAACGAAAACCGGCCAATGCCAGAGATAGAGCGAATAGGAGATGAGGCCGATGAAAACCGGCGCAGGGTGCATCAGCGCGCGGTTGACGGGGTTGGTATCACGGCCATTCCCGAGGATGAGCAGCGTGCCTGCGACGGGCAAGACCACCTGCCAGCCGGGAAAGCCCTCGGCCCGGATCAGGGTAATGCTGGCGAGGATCAGCGCCAGACCGGCCCAGGAAAGCGCGGGGTGAAGGGCGAAACGCCAGCCTCGTTCTTGGCCCGCGATGGCCAGCAAGACGCCCGCCAGCAATTCCCATGCGCGGAAGGGAAAGAGGTAAAACGCCGCCGTGGGCGAGCGCGGCGTGAGCCAGAGGCAAGCGGCGAGCGAGAGCACGGCGAGGACCGCAAGGATCATCGGCAGGGTGGGCCGCCAGCGGGCGAGGGCCAAAAGAAGGAAGGGCAGAACGATGTAGAACTGTTCCTCAACCGCAAGCGACCATGTGTGCAACAGCGGCTTTTCCTCGGACGCGCTGTCGAAATAGCCCGCTTCGCGGTAGAAATGGATGTTGGAGAGATAGACGGTGGCGGCGATGAGGGATTTGCCGAATTCACGGTATTCGAACGGCAAAAGAATGAGCCAGCCCATCACCAATGTGGCCGCCGCCATGGCGAAATAGGCAGGGGCCAAGCGGCGCAGGCGGCGCAGGTAAAAGCGGGCAAGGCGGATGCGGCCCGTTTCCCTCAGGTCCGACCAGAGGATGCCACCGATCAGAAAGCCGGAGATGACAAAGAAGATATCAACCCCGACAAAACCTCCGGGGATGCCCGGCATCCCGAAGTGATAGAGCACGACCGACAGCACCGCGATGGCGCGCAGCCCGTCGATTTCGGGGCGATAGGCGGCGGCGCTCATGCGGCAAAGACCTCGGGCAGTGGGGATTTGGCCAGCAGGGCATCATAGACGGCGCGAACTTGGCCGGCCTTGGCGGCCCAAGTGGCCTGTTCCAGTACCCAAGCACGGCCCGCCTGCCCCATGGCGGCGAGGGCGGCGCGGTCTTGGGAGAGGTTTTGCAGGGCCGCGGCAAAGCCTGCGATGATCTCGGCCCGGCTGCCCAAGGGCACCTTGACCCCGCGCGATGCGGTGACCAATTCGCCGGGGCCTGCGTAATCGACGATCAGGGGCGGCACGCCCAAGGCCATCGCCTCGAGCACCACGCCGCCGCCGAATTCACGGATCGAGGGAAAGGCGAAGAGATGACAGGTGGCCAGCACGTCCTGGACATGGGCATGTTCGAGCCAGCCGTGAAAGGTGATGTGAGCGGCCACGCCCAAGGCGTCAGCCTGCGCGCGCAAGGCGGGCATCATGGGCCCGTCACCCACCAGATCAAGATGCAGGCGCCCCGCGCGCAGCAGGGGGACTGCAGCCTCGATCAGCATATCGGGGCCTTTGTAGGGCACCAGCCGCCCAACGAAAGCCGCGCGCAGGGGACCATCGGGTGCCGGTCTGGCAATGCGGGAAAAGCGGGCCGGGTCGATGGCGTTTTCGGGCAGATAGACGGTTTTGGCACGGGCAAAGCCGGGCAATTCGCCCATCGTGTGACGAGAGCCTGCGAGGATCGCAGCGGCGTGGCGCAGGGTCGCGGTGCGGCCCGGCAGCGCCTTGTAGGCGCTGCGCAGATAGCTGAGGTATTCACGCTCGCGCCGCCGCTCGGCGTCAAAGCCTGCAGGCCATGGCACGCCGCCATTGAGCGGCCCAAGAACGAAGGGCACACCCGCGCGGGCGCATTTGCCAGAAAGGGACGAGGAAATCGTCGGGCTGAGGGGGGTGATGCGGTGGACGATGTCATAGCGCCCGGCGCGGATGGCCTCGCCGAACTGTCGCCAGACCAGATGCTCGAACCATGGATAGCTGAGGGCGTTGATCAGTTGCAGCGTGGTCCAGCCCTTGCCCTGCCCCATGCGCAACCGCTCGCCCAAGGCCCAGAGCGGGCGCGCGAGCGCTTCGGAGTCGATGGCGGTGAAATCCACGCCTTCGGTCAGCCCCGCGCGCAAGAACGCATCACGGTTGCGGATTTGGGTGACGATATGCACCTCGGCCACCTCGCGCAGGGCGGTGGCCAGTGACCAGCCGACCAGCGGCACGCTGACCCATTCGGGATTGGCGGCCTCGGCGATGGCCAGCACGCGGGGGCGGGTCATGGGGCCTGTCTCACATGATCGGGCGCCAGCCCAGAGGGCGGCGGCGGGATGTCTCGGGGCGCTGGTGGCGCGCGGCCTCGGCCAGCCCAAGCACGGCCCCGGCAAAAAGCCATGTAAGCGGCGTGAGCGTGGCATTGGGCAGCATGTCAATCAGGTTGATCGCCAGCAAAAGCGCGACGGGGCCAATCAGGCGCATATGCGCGGCATCGCCCAGACGGCGGGCATAAACCCAAAGCATCAGGACCGGCAGGGCGACAAGGCCGAATTCGGCCAGATATCCGACCCATCCGAAGATGCCGATCAGGATGATCCAGCGCCCGTCAGTTACGGTTTCGATCACGCCGGTGATGGGATTGAGGATATGGTTGCGCCCCCAGCTGCCCCAGCCAAAAAGCGGCTTTTCCAGAGCGCGCTCCATCAGGATATCCTCGTTATCCAAGCGGAAGCGCAGCGAATTGGCGCGGTCGGGATCGACCTTGGCGGCCTGTTCGAGAATCCAGTCGACCGGGATCAGCCCCGCCCCTTTGAGCACCGGATAGCAAATGGCCACCACCGCCATCACCCCTGCGATGCGGATTTGCATCCGCGTGGGCAGGAAGAGTGCCAGCGGTGCCAGGTAGACGCCATACATGAGCGAGCCCAGCGATTTGCAAAGCACCAGCACAGCCCCAAGGTAGAGCGCCGCCAAAAGATAGAAGATGCGCCGCCGCACATCGGCCTCGCGCGCCAGAGCGATGGCGCAGGTTATGGCCATGACAGTGAAAAAGGCAACCCAGAGACCGTGATACATGAAAACGATGGGGCGGAACCCGCCCGAGCGCATCATCTGTTCGAAACTGTGTTGGAAATAGCCGTAGATCCAGATGTTAAGCTGCGGTGAAAGGCGCACCTCGAGAAGCATCGGCAGGGAATAGATCAGCCCGCCCAGCATCAGCGCCATGACCAATTCGCGCAAGCCTTTGGGCGTGGCCAGATGCTGCCGGGCCAAAAGAAACGGCAAGAGCAGGATGGATTGCAAAAGGACAAGGGCCACCATGTCCTTGAGGCCCAGTGCGGGCAGGCCGATGCGCCCGTAGAACACCGGTTCGCCATTAGTAAGGACCGTGGCAATGGGGCTGAAGATGAAGAGCGCGATGAGGACGCGGGCAGGCAAGCTCTGCGGCAAGAGCGGCGCGCGAGACTTGGCGTGGATGAGGCAAATGACGAACGTGGCAACGCTGGGCAGCGATTCCTTGGTCAGGGGCGGCATGAGCGGGAAATCAAAGGCGGCAGGCGGCGGCGGCAGGAACATATAGGCCCCCAAGAGGGACCAGATCAGCGCGCGCTCAATGGGCCAGCGCCGGAACATCACCAGCGTGATCAGCGGCCAAGCGGCCAGCATCAGATAGGCCAAGGCATTGGGCATGACGCGCCGGGCACCTCTTTGACTGTTTCGCCAGTCTTGCCGCAGGGCGCGGCGCGGCCCGGAAAGGCCGGATGGCAGGGTCAGCCTAAGTGCCAAGACCCCTAAATTTCAACAAATTCAAACCGTCGGATCGGGATTTTGGCCGCAAGGTGCATCAATGTGCCAGTCCGGGGCAGATTGTCCCGTGCGCGAGGATCTCCGCACGGGCCATGGGCGCAAGCGCCTAGCAGCCCGTTCCAGTCAGCACCACGCGGAACGTGCAGAGCATCACCCGCAGATCGGTCCAGAAAGACAGATCCCGCAAGTATTTCCGATCGAATTCCGAGCGTTCGGCAAAGCTGCTCTCGTTCCGCACGGAAATCTGCCAAAAGCCTGTGATACCGGGGCGCAGCGCGTAATAGTCGCGGCCGGGATAGAGCGGCGTTTGGCAGGGCATCATCGGGCGCGGGCCGACGATGGACATATCCCCAATCAGCACGTTCCAAAGCTGCGGCAACTCGTCAAGCGAGCTTTTGCGGATGAGGCGACCGATGCGGGTGATGCGCGGATCATGGCGCAGCTTTTGATGCTCGTCCCATTCCAGCCGGCGCGCAGGATTGGCGGCAAGATAGCTTTCAAGCTGAGCATCGGCGTTCAGCACCATGCTGCGCAGCTTCCACATCCGGAAGATGCGGCCATTCTTGCCAACCCGGTTCTGCGCGTAAAAGGGCGAGGCCCCATCGCGCGCAATCAAGACGCTGAGCACAGCCACGACCAAGATCACGGCCGGAGCCGCAAGCAGGACGATGACGATGTCCAGAACGCGTTTAAAAAAATTTCCGTAGACCTGAATCGATTTCAATCCGACAGCCGGATTTTGAATCAAATTCGCGTCCTCTCGGTGCAAAGGCACCGAAACCGATCGCAAAGACATGGCAGCACTCCCCAGAATCTCGAAACCCCAAAACCGTTTACACATATACTGCCCGGCCCGTTGTCACGGGATGTGCCGGTCGTCTGGCACGTCTCCGCAATTATGTCTGAAAGATGGCGTAACTGTCGCCAGAGTTCGGCAGGCTTAGGCACACGTAATGCGTCACTTTTCGCATATGACTTCGGTCGGGCAACTTACCCCAAGGATACAACCGGCCAATGCCCCCACTGCCTGTCGTTTCCAGATTTACTAAGTATTAAGCTAACTTAAACGTTGATGCACCGTGCCCAGAACCAAGTCAATAACCCCAAAAAAATACAACTTAGGGGTGTTTTACACTTCCAACACTTCCGTTCAAAAGCGACAGGCCATCCGGCAATAGCCCTTGTTTTGCCGCAATGCGCCTGAGCCAATTTGTCCGTCTGCGACCAGATCACGCCACATTTTCACCACAAACTGTCCCGCCAAATGGTCATCAGATCACCGGTCACATGCGGGGCAGCACGCCGAATTGTATCGCCTCTCGAAACAACCACTCGATACCCGGCGCATTGCCTATGGGATAGGGGGAAAAATAACGTATTGGTTGCCAAGCCCGGGAAGCGACGCAGCGTAATGTTGCGCCTTGGGAAACAGGGCAAGGGCCGGGGCGCAAACCAAGGCGCGCGCGCGCAGCCCCAGCAAGTGCGACGCAGGTTTGCCACAATTCGGACACGTTTAAGGAGAGCTGGACAGTATCCTTTTGCGGGCTAAAACAGCCGCGCGGCGGGAAATTGCGGCGAATCACTCGGCCCGAACGGGGCAAAAACGCTGGAATCCGCATTAAAATGCCGCCCGGCAGGACCGGACGGCGATTGTGGCAGAATTAGGACCTAGGGTCAGGCGCGCACAAGCGCCTCATAGGCCTGAGAAACGTCGCGCGTCATCGCGCCCACTTCAAAAGTGTAATCGCCGATCTGACCCACGGGCGTCACCTCGGCGGCAGAGCCGGTCAGCCAGCACTGTTCAAACCCTTCGAGTTCCTCGGGCATGATATGGCGCTCATGCACCTTGATCTGGCGATCCTTGAGCATACCGATCACGGTCTGGCGCGTGAGACCATTAAGGATGGCATCCGCCAGCGGCGTATGCACTTCGCCATCCTTGACGAAAAAGATATTGGCCCCCGTCGCCTCGGCCACATAGCCGCGATAGTCGAGGAACATGGCATCCGAACAGCCCTTGGCCTCGGCGGCATGTTTGGACATGGTGCAGATCATATAGAGACCGGCGGCCTTGGCGGCGACGGGAATGGTCTCGGGGCTGGGGCGCTTCCATTTGGCGATGTCGAGCTTGGCGCCCTTCATTTTGGCGTCGCCATAATAGTTGCCCCATTCCCACGCGGTCACGGCCATGCGGATCGGGTTGCGCGCGGCGGCAACGCCCATATCGGGGCCAGCGCCCCGGAACGCGACAACGCGCACATAGGCATCGGTCAGGTTATTGGCCTCGAGCACGGCGCGTTTGGCGGCCTCGATCTCGTCCACCGTATAGGGGATCGCCATATCCATCAGCTCGCCGGATTTCAGCAGGCGTTCGGAATGGGCACGGCTTTTGAAGACTTTGCCGCCATAGCAGCGCTCGCCCTCAAAGACGGAGCTGGCATAATGCAGCGCGTGTGTCAGGATATGCACATTGGCATCCCGCCACTCCACCATTTTGCCATCCATCCAGATTTTGCCGTCCCGATCGTCATAGCCAGACATTTCCGCTTCCCCTTCACCATGTTTGCATTTATTGCGCTGTATATGTCCGCCTCGGACATAATATTGCGCAAAAACTGAGATTCGGTAGCAGTTTGATCTTGGAATGTCAACAAAGCTGACTTAATGTGAAATATGTAGCTCGTAAATTGTGAACGGAGCCTAGGCATGGCCGAAATGCATGGCGGCGAAAACCTGTTGTTTCTAACGGACGAGCAATTGCGGCAGGGTATTGAGGCGATGTTTTTCGCCTATCGTGGGTTCACGGCTGACCCGGATCGTATTCTGGCCACCATGGCCTATGGCCGGGCGCATCACCGGGCCATCCATTTCATCGCCCGCAGCCCCGGCACCACGGTGAATAACCTGCTGGCCATTCTTGGCGTGACCAAGCAATCGCTGAACCGCGTGCTGCGGACCTTGATCGAAGACGGGCTGGTCGAAAGCAGGGTCGGCACCGCAGACAAGCGCGAGCGGCATCTGACGCTGACCGAAGCGGGGGCCGCATTGGAACGCAAGCTGTCGGATGCGCAGCGCGCGCGCATGCGTGCCGCCTATCGCGCGGCGGGGCCACAGGCCGTGGCCGGGTTTCGTCAGGTTCTGGAGGCGATGATGGAGCCTGAATTGCGCCGCCGCTATCACGCCATTCGGGAGAGTGACACATGACCGAGCCCGCCCCCCATCTGCTGATCGTCGATGACGACGAGCGCATTCGCGGCCTGTTGCGCAAATTTTTGATGCGGCACGGTTTCCTGGTCTCGATCGCGCGCGATGCGGGCCACGCGCGGCGGGTGCTGGCGGGGCTGGATTTCGACCTGATCGTGATGGATGTGATGATGCCCGGCGAAAGCGGTGTCGAGTTGACGCGCGCGCTGCGGGCCACCCACAAGACGCCGATCCTGCTTTTGACGGCCAAGGGCGAAACCCCCGACCGGATCGAAGGGTTGGAGGCGGGTGCAGATGATTACCTGCCCAAGCCGTTCGAGCCCAAAGAGCTCTTGCTGCGGATCAATGCAATCCTGCGGCGGATGCCCGAGCCGGAACAAGAGCCGGCGCAACCCAAGGTCGTGCATCTGGGGCCGGTGCGCTATGACATCGAGCGCGCGGAACTGAGCCGGGCAGGCAAGCCTGTGCGCCTGACCGCGACCGAAGTGCAACTGATGCGGATCTTTGCCGAGAACCTGCGCAAGCCGGTCAGCCGCGCCAAGCTGGTCGAGGATCTGGGCCGCGCGGGCGGGCAGGCGCAAGAGCGGGCCGTGGATGTGCAGATCACCCGCCTGCGCCGCAAGATCGAGAGCGACCCCAAGCAGCCGCGCTATCTGCAAACCGTACGCGGCGAGGGCTATATGCTCGCGTCGGACTAAACGACAGCGCAGACTGGGGGCGCTGCCCCCGCCCCGGACCCTGTCCGGGGCCCCCCCGAGGTATTTCGGGCCAGATGAAGCCGGAACCGCATGGCATTGCCGGATCGCCGCGCGTGACGTTCGCCGGCGCAACGACCATGAAATCCGGGAATTTTGGTGGGAACCAGCGTCAAACCATGATCGATTCGCGCCTAGAGCGAGAATTTTTTAGCGCAAGACTTGTAGACCTTTGCCCCAATACGGGTTGGACGTCGCCATGACACTGGCGCAATGCCGCTGCTGGATGGGCAACCCGCCGCCGAAATCAACGCCATTTGGGCCGTTTCAGCCTCGAACAAGAGCCGAAACACGGCGCGCGCAGAAAACTGCCGATCCTCAGGCGAAAACACGTCACCACGGCGCGCCACCCGATTTGCACGATTGCGTGACTGCCCGTACCCCGATGGCGCGATGCCGGAACACATAGGTGATCGTAAGTGCCAATCAGGGCAAATCGGGAGACTGAAATGGACTCACAATTGTATGCTGACGGTATTCGTTTTGTACATATTCTTGCTGTTTGCGCAGGGCTTGGGACGTCGATTCTTGCAGATATCCACGCAGCCAGCCGTTTAAGACAACGGATAGATGACGAGTTTCTTGAGCTGCTGCATCGGTACCACCAGGTCGTCGTGGCCGCGCTTGTCGTGATGTGGGCGAGTGGTCTGGTGATCATCGGGATGAAAACCGGATTTGACGCGGCTCAGATGACGCCAAAGCTGGTGGGGAAAGTCATCACCGTGACGCTGCTCACGATCAATGCGTGGTTCATCGCCGCCAAGGTCATGCCGATCTTGAAGAATGCAATCGGCCAGACGATCCTTGATCTGTCACGGCGGCAGCGGTTTGGAATGGGACTGATCGGAGGGATCTCTACCGCCAGTTGGATGCTTGCTCTGGCGATGGGTGTCAGCAAGTTCCTCGCTGCAAGCCCGGCGGAAACCTTTGTCTATCTTATCCCTATAGCCTATGCCGCCTGCGTGCTTGGAGCGCTCTGCGTGCTTGTGACCCCCGGACCATCGGGAGTGAGACAGTATCAGCCTGCCTGATACGTCCAGAAAGGGGCCGTTCATGCGGCCCCTTTGACTCTGCTCTTGTCCTTGCCTGAGACCCCATTCGGGTTTATGTGCAGGGTATGCAACGGTTCGTCTTTTTCAACATAACCGACCACGCGCGGCTACCGGCCCGCTTTTTTGGCATGACCTGCACCGTCCTCGCACGTGCGTGAGGGCCGGCGCTGACCGCGCATGCCCACTCCCCCCTTTATTGATCGAAACCAAACACGAAAAGAGAGAGCCATGTCTGCTCCGCGTACACTCTATGACAAGATATGGGATGCCCATGTGGCCCATGAGGCCGAAGATGGCACGTGCCTTTTGTATATCGACCGCCACCTCGTGCATGAGGTGACAAGCCCGCAGGCCTTTGAAGGGCTGCGGATGGCGGGCCGCACGGTGCATGCCCCCGACAAGACCATTGCCGTGCCGGATCACAACGTGCCCACCACGCTGGACCGCGCCAATGCCGCCACCATGACCGAGGACAGCCGTATTCAAGTTGAGGCGCTGGACAAGAATGCGCGCGATTTCGGCATTCATTATTATCCGGTGTCGGATGTGCGCCAAGGGATCGTGCATATCGTGGGGCCGGAACAAGGCTGGACCCTGCCCGGCATGACCGTGGTGTGCGGCGACAGCCACACCGCGACGCATGGGGCCTTTGGCGCGCTGGCGCATGGCATCGGCACCTCTGAGGTCGAGCATGTGTTGGCCACCCAGACGCTGATCCAGCGCAAGGGCAAGAATATGAAAGTCGAGATCACCGGCAAGCTGCGCCCCGGTGTGACCGCCAAGGACATCACCCTGTCGGTGATCGGGGCCACCGGAACCGCAGGCGGCACCGGCTATGTCATCGAATATTGCGGCGAGGCTATTCGCGATCTGAGCATGGAAGGCCGCATGACGGTCTGCAACATGGCGATTGAGGGCGGCGCGCGCGCAGGCCTGATCGCGCCGGATGACAAGACCTATGACTATGTCAAAGGTCGCCCGCATGCCCCCAAGGGCGCGCAGTGGGAGGCCGCGCTTAACTGGTGGAAAACGCTCTATTCCGATGATGACGCGCATTGGGACAAGGTGGTCACGCTGAAGGGCGAGGATATTGCCCCCGTCGTCACATGGGGCACCAGCCCCGAGGACGTGCTGCCGATCACCGCAAGCGTGCCTGCGCCGGAGGATTTCAAGGGCGGCAAGGTTGAGGCCGCGCGCCGGTCGTTGGAGTATATGGGCCTCAAGCCCGGTCAGAAGCTGAGCGATGTCGAGATCGACACCGTCTTTATCGGGTCTTGCACCAATGGCCGGATCGAAGATCTGCGCGCGGCGGCGGCAATCCTGAAGGGCAAGAAAATCGCTGTGAAACGGGCGATGGTTGTGCCCGGTTCTGGCCTTGTGCGCGCGCAGGCCGAGGAAGAGGGGCTGGCGGATATTTTCATCGAGGCTGGGTTTGAATGGCGGCTTGCGGGCTGTTCCATGTGTCTGGCGATGAACCCCGATCAGTTGTCACCGGGCGAGCGCTGCGCGGCCACGTCGAACCGCAACTTTGAGGGGCGTCAGGGGCGCGGCGGACGCACCCACCTGATGTCACCGGCCATGGCGGCAGCGGCGGCAGTGACAGGGCGGCTTACAGATGTGCGGGAGATGATGTGATGGAAAAATTCGAAAAACTGAGCGGTATCGCCGCCCCCCTGCCCTTGATCAATATCGACACCGATATGATCATCCCCAAGCAGTTTCTGAAAACGATCAAGCGGTCGGGCTTGGGTGTGAACCTGTTTGACGAGATGCGCTATGATGATGACGGCAAGGAAATCCCCGATTTCGTGCTGAACAAGCCGCAGTATCGCGACGCGCAAATTCTGGTTGCGGGCGATAATTTCGGCTGTGGGTCGAGCCGCGAACATGCGCCTTGGGCGATCAAGGATTTCGGCATCCGCTGCGTCATCGCGCCAAGCTATGCCGATATTTTCTACAACAACTGTTTCAAGAACGGCATCCTGCCGATTGCCCTGCCGCAAGAGCAGGTGGATGTGCTGATGAAAGAGGCCGAAAAGGGCGCCAATGCGCGGATCGAGATTGATCTGGAGGCGCAGACGGTGTCGACATCGGAGGGGGTCGTGTTCTCTTTCGAGGTGGATGCGTTCCAGAAACATTGCCTGCTGGAAGGGCTGGATGATATCGGCCTGACGCTGGAAAAGGCCGCAGCCATCGAGAGTTTCGAGGCGCAGGCGGCGCAGGCGCGTCCCTGGGTCTGAACCGGATCAAAAACACATAAAAAGACGCCGCAGAGCACTCTGCGGCGTTTTGTTTTGGCTATGCGTCTTGTGCCCCGCACAGCCCATTCCACAAGATGCAGTATTTACAGTCCCTTACGCCACAAAGCTGAACCAAGTTTGATGCAATCCTGCACCACTTACACCCTCAATCGGCCCTAAATCTTTTGTCTGATTAACCAAGGACTTGTGGTGATAAGTGAAAGAAGGCAAAAATTGGGCGAGATTGAGGCAGCCCGCCGTAAAGTGTGGGATCAAGTTGGCACAAGGGCGCGGCACCGCATCGCGACCGACCAAGTTGAAGGGGAAAGGGCAGTGTTTTCACTGGTACCAGGTGCGCTCGCGCGCGCCATATTGATTGCGATGCTGGTCGCCACGCCCTCGCTGGTCGTGCCGTCCACAGGTGCGGATACCGCACAGATCGTAATCGTCCTCTCGATCCTTGCAGGGTTCATGACCTTTATCGAATATTACGGCAAATATCCCAGCATCATCGAATTCCGTTTTGCCCCGCCCTTCAACCGCGCCAAGTTTTTCGCGCTGACGATCATTCTTGTCTCGCTGGCGATGATCGTGCGGGGCACCACACACCCGACCGAAGCGACCGAATGGTTGACACACCTGGGCCGGGGTCTGGGTGAGGCGATTGATTTTCCCTATTCGCCCGTGCGTCTGGTGGTTCTGATGATGCCCGCCGATGCCGATGCCGCATTGATTGACATGGTGCGGATCGCCTCGGGGATTTCCTATACCGTGTCGCTGGTGATGATCCTCTATTTCGTGACGCTGGTGCGATTTCTGGGCTGGCCTGCGCGCTCGGGCGCGTTCAATGTCTGGATCAACCTGCCGCTTTTTGATCCCACGGGGGGCGGCGATGTGCTGCACCGTTTGCGCCGGGATGCCGGTCTTAATGTTGTATTAGGATCTTTGCTGCCATTCTTGATTCCAGCAGCGGTGCGCGCGGCCTCGGATTTGATTGATCCGATTTCGATCGCGCAACCGCAAACCTTGATCTGGACGATGGCCGCATGGGCGTTTCTTCCTGCCAGTATGTTGATGCGCGGTATCGCGATGGGTCGGATTGCCGACATGATCGAGGACAAGCGCCGCCGCGCCTATGCCGAAGGCGACGCATTGACAGCCAAGGGGCTGCAAGGCGCCTGATCGCGGGGCTTTGCGCGCTTCTTCTTTGCGCGCTGCCCGCATATGCAGACAGGCTGCGTCTGGCGAGTTGGAATGTGGATCTGGAGCGCGCGGGGCCGGGGCTGCTGTTGCGGGATTTGCGGCGGGGCGAGGATGCGCAGATTGCCGCAATCCTGCATGTGCTGGCGCAAACACAGCCTGATATTCTGGTTTTGCAGGGGGTGGATTACGACCTTGACCTGCTTGCGCTGAGCGCGCTGCGCGACCGTATTTCCGAAGGGGGCGGGCCGCGTTACGATCACCTCTTTGCCCGTACCCCCAATGCCGGTCTCGCCACCGGGCTCGACATGGATGGCGACGGGCGGCGCGGCGGGCCGCGCGATGCCCAGGGCTATGGTGATTTCACCGGTCAGGGGGGCATGGCGATTTTGTCGCGCTATCCTGTGGATCAGCCGGGCGCGCAGGATTTCAGTGCAGTCCTCTGGCGCGACCTGCCCGGCGCGCTGTTGCCCATGCGGGACGGCCAACCCTTCCCGTCAGAGGCGGCGCAGGCCGTGCAGCGCCTCGCGTCGCGCGGGCAGTGGGTGGTGCCGGTGCTGCTGCCCTCTGGGCCCATGCAGGTGATGACCTTTCACGCCACACCGCCGGTGTTTGACGGGCCAGAGGATCGGAACGGGCGGCGCAACCATGATGAACTCCGGTTCTGGCAGCTTTATCTGGATGGGGCGTTCGGGCCGCCGCCGCAGGGATGGTTCGTGCTCATGGGCCATGCCAATCTTGACCCGGGGGCGGGTGGCGGGCGGCCAGAGGCCCTGCGTGCGCTGCTGGCCGATCCGCGCCTGCAAGACCCCCGCCCACTGCGCCCCGGAGCGGTGGAACCACCGCTTGCGACCGTTCACTGGCCGCCCCCCGGCCCCGGCACGCGGCGGGTGTCCTATATCCTGCCCGCCGCCGATCTGAGCGTCACGGATGCCGGCGTGCATTGGCCGCCCGAGGGCACGCCAGAGGGGGATTTGGCCGCCACCGCCAGCCGTCATCGGCTGGTCTGGGTCGATCTGAGCCTGCCATGACATCGGGGTTTCTTGACCATTGCGGGGCTTGCGTATAGGCCAACGGGCAACATCAAACGCAAGCCAAGGAAACGCCCCATGAGCAACCCATCGCTTCTTATTCTGCCCGGTGACGGGATCGGCCCCGAGGTCATGGCCGAGGTGGTCAAGATCATCGACTGGTACGGGGCCAAGCGAGGGATGGCGTTTGACGTGTCCGAGGATCTTGTGGGCGGTGCCGCCTATGACAAGCACGGCACGCCGCTGCATGACGACACGATGGCAAAGGCACAAGAGGTCGATGCCGTGCTGTTGGGGGCCGTCGGTGGGCCGAAGTACGACAACCTCGATTTCAGCGTCAAGCCTGAGCGTGGCCTGTTGCGCCTGCGCAAGGAAATGGACCTATTTGCCAACCTGCGCCCGGCGCAATGCTTTGACGCGCTGGCGGATTTTTCGAGCCTCAAGCGCGATGTGGTGGCCGGTCTCGACATCATGATCGTGCGGGAATTGACCTCTGGCATCTATTTCGGCGAGCCGCGCGGCATTTTCACCGAAGGCAATGAGCGGGTCGGCATCAACACGCAGCGCTATACCGAGAGCGAGATTGACCGCGTGGCGCGCGCGGCCTTTGAATTGGCGCGCAAGCGGGGCAACCGTGTCTGTTCGATGGAAAAGGCCAATGTGATGGAATCGGGCGTGCTGTGGCGCGAGGTTGTGCAAAAGGTACGTGACGCCGATTACCCTGATGTTGAGCTCAGCCACATGTATGCGGACGCAGGCGCCATGCAGCTTTGCCGCTGGCCCAAGCAGTTCGACGTGATCGTGACCGACAACCTCTTTGGGGATCTCTTGTCGGATGCGGCGGCGATGCTGACGGGATCGCTGGGCATGCTGCCGTCGGCCTCGCTTGGCTTGCCGATGGCCAATGGCCGGCCCAAGGCGCTTTATGAGCCGGTGCATGGCTCGGCCCCCGATATTGCCGGTCAGGGCAAGGCCAACCCGATTGCCTGTATCCTCAGCTTTGCCATGGCGCTGCGCTATTCGTTTGACCAAGGGGCCGAGGCGACGCGGCTGGAGAAGGCTGTGGAGCAGGTGCTGGCGGACGGTCTGCGCACCGCTGATCTCTTGGGTGAGGATGGTGTGACGCCGGTGTCGACCACTGAGATGGGCGATGCGATTGTGGCGGCGCTTGACGCGAGCCTCTGAGGCGAACGCAGGTTCAACACGGAGAGGCCCGCCACTTGTGCGGGCCTTTTTTGTTGGGGGTGCACGGCGTAGGTTTGGCTGAGTGCAGGTGGCCATGGCCACAAGGGATGAGCCGCGCAGCGCCCGTCCGCCGGGTGGGCGTTGCAACCTTATCGGCTGGCACTTGATGCTTGCCAAACACTTCCGCGTTATCAATCGTGTATGACGTTGCAAAAGCGCCCGCCCGGTGGGGCGGACGGGCGCTGCGCGGCGGCGCGTGCCGCGCCTTGATTCCGCGCATTGACGATTGAGGCCAGCATCAGCCCAATAAAAATTGCCGCCGGAGAAGACCCCGGCGGCTTGCACTCGTGACCTGCGAACCTTTAGAAAAACCCAAGCTTGTTGGGGTTGTAGCTGACCAGCATGTTCTTGGTCTGCTGGTAATGATCCAGCATCATCTTGTGATTTTCGCGCCCGATTCCCGACTGCTTGTAGCCGCCAAAGGCCGCATGGGCCGGGTAGGCGTGATAGTTGTTGACCCAGACGCGGCCCGCCTCGACAGCGCGGCCAAAGCGATAGGCGCGGGTGCCATCGCGGGTCCAGACACCAGCGCCAAGGCCATACATCGTGTCATTGGCAATGGCGAGCGCTTCGGCTTCGTCCTTGAAGGTGGTCACGGACACGACCGGACCAAAGATTTCCTCTTGGAACACGCGCATCTTGTTGTGGCCCTTGAGGATGGTCGGCTGGATGTAATAGCCGCCCGCAATCTCGCCGTTAAAGCGCGCGGCGTCGCCGCCCACCAGCACCTCGGCCCCCTCTTCCACGCCGATGGTGAAATAGGACATAATCTTGTCAAACTGCTGCTGGCTGGCCTGTGCGCCGACCATGGTCGCCATCTCGCGCGGGTCACCCTGCTGGATCGCCTTCACGCGGGCAATGCAGCGCGCGATGAACTCCTCGTAGATGTCTTCCTGGATCAGTGCGCGGGATGGGCAGGTGCAAACCTCGCCCTGGTTAAAGGCAAAAAGAACAAAGCCTTCGACCGCCTTGTCGAGAAAGGCGTCATCGGCGGCCATCACATCCGAAAAGAAGATATTGGGGGATTTGCCGCCCAGTTCCAGCGTCACGGGAATGAGGTTTTCGGTTGCGGCCTGCATGATCTTGCGGCCCGTCGCGGTCGAGCCGGTAAAGGCAATCTTGGCGATACGGGTGGATTTGGCGAGCGGCGCGCCCACCTCTGCCCCCATGCCGTTGACGATGTTGAGCACACCGGCAGGCAGCAGATCAGCGATGAGTTCGACAAGAACCATGATCGCGGCGGGGGTCTGTTCGGCGGGTTTCAGCACGATGCAATTGCCAGCGGCCAAGGCCGGGGCCAATTTCCATGCCGCCATCAGGATCGAGAAGTTCCACGGGATGATCTGGCCCACGACGCCCAAGGGTTCGTGGAAATGATAGGCGACCGTGTCATGGTCGATCTCGGACATGGTGCCCTCTTGCCCGCGCAAGACGCCCGCGAAATAGCGGAAATGGTCGATGGCGAGCGGGATATCGGCATGGGTCGTCTCGCGGATGGGCTTGCCATTGTCCCAGGTTTCGGCCTGCGCCAGAAGGTCAAGATTGGCCTCGAGCACATCGGCAAACTTGAGCAGGGTGTTGGAACGATCCGCAGCAGAGGTGCGGCCCCACGCCTCGCGCGCGGCATGGGCGGCATCAAGTGCGCGTTCCACATCCATCGCGTCAGAGCGCGCAACTTCGCAGATCACTTCGCCGGTGATGGGCGTGATATTGTCGAAATAGCGGCCATTGACGGGGGGCACGAATGTGCCGCCGATGAAATTGTCATAGCGTGTTTTGAAGGGCGAAGCATAGCTGCCCGCGACTTGGGTCATCTCATTCATTGGGGGTCCTCCGGTTACGCCCGGTCCTCCGCCGGGAATGACCAGAGCATGCGCCCTACCCCGGCTTGCGTCACCGGGGGGACGGGGCACCGGGATGCCCATCTGTCTCAGGACTGAGACACCTCAGTGCAGGTTTTCACCGATCCCCAGTCGTTTCATCCGGCGATAGAGCGTGGCGCGCCCGATCCCAAGCGCGCGCGCCGCCTCGGACACATTGCCAGAGGTACGGGCAAGGGCGCGAATCACCGCTGCCCGCTCGGCCCGCTCAAAGCCGCTGGGGCCCTCGTCGCGGCCAAAGATATCAGAGGCGGGGATGGGTCGGATCGGGCCGATGGCCCCCAGATTGAACGCCTTGCGCGCGGCGCGGGTGGCCCCCACGACGATGTCATCGGCATCGACCGCGAGCAGCATCGCGGCCTCGGTCTCGTCATGGTCGGCATAAAGGATGCGGGCGCGCGGATGGGCGGCGCGGAAATTGTCGGCCTCGATCTGGCGGGCGGTCTGGGCCACCATCGCGGCGATGAGGCGGTTGAACGCCTCGGTCTGGTCGGAACGGGCAGACGAGACATCGAGCGCACCGATGATGCGCCCATCCGCGCCATAGATCGGCGCGTCCATACAGCTCATGGCGGTGTTTCGCGCCAGAAAATGCTCATCGCGGTGGATGATGACGCGGCGATCCTCGGCGAGGCAGGTGCCGATGCCGTTGGTGCCCTCGGACGCCTCGGACCAGTCAGCCCCCTGCCAGAGGCCCCAATCCTGAAAGATCGCGGCATCCCCTTGCGCACAGCGCTGATCGAGCACGACGCCCTCGGCATCGGTCAAAAGCACAGCGCAGCCCGAATGGCCGACAAGGCCAAAAAGCTGGTCGAGTTTGGGGGCGGCGACCTGCAGGAATTGCGCCTGCGCGCCTTGGCGCGTCGCCAGATCGCTGGCCTCGACACGCCCCGGCGCGCGGCGTTCGGCCGGGTCCAGACCATGCTTGAGCATCGAGCGCCGCCACGACGCCGCGATCCGCGACCGTGCGGGCGCAGAGGCGGAGTGTGAGTCCTCAAGAACCTTGTCGATATGGGTGCGGCGGTGGGTGATCTGGCAGGCTCCGGTGATATCCGTTGTGGTGGAATAGCCCTTTAGACGCCGCAGCTCCCTGCCCTGTCAATCCGACCTTCGGACCAGTCAGGCAGGGCGGGCGAAAGGCCGTGAAACCCCTTGCAATGCCCCGCCACGCGGTATAATCGCCTGTCTCACGGTCGGGCTGTAGCGCAGCCTGGTAGCGCACCTGCTTCGGGAGCAGGGGGTCGGAGGTTCGAATCCTCTCAGCCCGACCAGTGATAGTCCCCAAACGACAGCCGCATGAAAAAGGCCCCTTTCGGGGCCTTTGGTTTGTTTGCTTTGGTCCGCGTTTCGCCGGATCAAAAGGGGGCAGCCTGCGCCGCCCCCCCGTGCCCATGATCAGAGGAACGTAAAGCTGTCGAGCGTCAGATCCGCTGCCAGCACGCCCACGAAGAGGACGCCGTTATCATTGACGGTGAACTGCGCACCTTGGTCCGTATCGACAATGCCAAGGGCGTCAAGGTAGCCCTGAAGGCCGTTGCCGCCGTTGTCGAGGCCATCAACGCGGATAAAGACGGTATCTACGCCCGCCTCGAAATCGGTGATGTTTTCGAAACTGCCCGCGACAAATTCGTTGAACACGAAGACATCTGCGCCCTCGCCGCCCGACATGATGTCGTTGCCAGCACCGCCATTGATCGTGTCATCCCCTGCGCCGCCGAGGATGAAGTCATTCCGCCCGCCACCAGCGATAAAGTCATTCCCGTCACTGCCGAAGAGATCGTCATCGCCTTCGCCGCCGCCGATCACGTCATCGCCCGCGCCGCCCTCGATCGTATCCCGGCCTGCGCCGCCGCCAATCACGTCATCGCCAGCGCCCGCGTCAATGCTGTCGCTGCCAAAGCTGCCAGAGATCGAGTCATTGTCCGCACCACCGTTGAGCGTGTCATCGCCAGCACCGCCGCTGATCAGGTCATTGCCATCACCGCCTTCGACGATGTCATTGCCTTGGCCCGCGCCGATCACGTCATCGCCAGCACCGCCGTCGATCGTATCATCGCCCAAGCCGCCGCCGATGCGGTCATTGCCAGCCTCACCGAGCACGACATCATTGCCAGCGCTGGCCGCCAGAACGTCATCACCAGAGCCGCCTTCGATCGTGTCATCTCCGGCGCCGCCGGCAACGCTGTCATTGCCAGCGCCCGCCAGTGCAAGCTCGCCAGCATCGGACAATGTGGTCAGAGACGACCCGCCGTTCGAGAAGAGAGCACTCCAACGCTCTTGGGCGCTGGCCGCAACCTGCTCGCCCACTTGGAGACCGAACAAGTTACCGTCCTGAATGTGGATGCCCCCAAAGATACGCGATTGTCCCGCCTCTTGGGCTGCCTCGCTCAGGGTGTTCCAACGCAGGACGATGGGATCACCGCCGTCGGCGCGATCTTCGAAGGTCAGCTCGGAGGTGATGAATTCGCCAATCAGGTCCGCACCTGCGACACCGTCGAGATCATAGTTGCTGACGCTGGTGCCATCGTAATAGACATCGCTGCCCAGATAGGCGGCCAAGGTCCGCGCGGCGGCTGTCGAGAAGGTCGAGTGGCCTGAAACGAATTCGGGGAACGGCGGTGTGGGCGCCGTTACGTTCTGATACGGCAGCCATTCCTGACCAAGGATGGTTTGTGTGCCCTGGTTCGGACCACCCCATGCCTGAACTTCCTGATCAAAGAACAGATCACGAATAGCCGAATAGGGGCGGATGTAGGTATAGGTATACTTCGCCTCCCATGTCGCGATCCCGGCATCGAAAATGGCCGTGCTGAGCGCAAAGAACATCTCAGCGTCCTGCGCATTGCCATGGCCATCGCGCAGTGCAAGATCCTGTGCAATCTGGAACCAGTGACCCGGAGGGGTTTCGCCGCGCGGGCCATTCGCCCAGTATTCGGCAATCAGCTTTTGCTCGTCGGTCAGGTTGGCAGAGATTTCAAGCACCTCGGTGACCTGATCGCGATAGGCCTGATCGCCTGTCGTCACATTGCCAAGCCCGTCGACATATTCGGAAAAGTCGCCCAATTGCGGCGGTGCAGGCGGACGGAACTGATCGTTCGAGTCGAGCGCAAAGCTGTCAACGCCGCCCCAATGCGGGGTCAGCGCGCGTTGATCCTTGAACGTGCTGGGATCGTCATTGTCGAAAATCGGAATGCCATTGTCATCGGTCAGCGTGCCATTGGGCTCGCGCAGCGGCTGCCACTGATTGGGATCGAAATTCTCGCCACCGGGCGCGCGATCCGAGGTCGGATCGGCCTCGTTCACCGGCACGAAGCCCGTGGTATCGGCAAATCCGTTCGCCGCGTTCGAGCCGTCATTGGCACGGGCGGCGAACACGTTTTGCGCGGCCAGATTGCCAAGACCGGCCGCGGTGTCCGGATCGGTCGAGACATTGGCAGGATCATAGCCCAATTCGACAAGGAAGGCCTCGAAATCAGCAGCGCGGGCCGGATGAAGCTGGCTCATCACCGTGAAAGCGGCATAGCTGATCGCTTCGGCGAGGTTGGCATCGTTATTCTCAAGCGAGGTTTCGATGTCAGAGTAATGACCAGAGGCCGACGGTGCCAAGGCAGCGTAGGCGTCATAAATCGCAGCATTTGCAAGGTGCAGTTGGTAGGTGGTCGGTGTCGGGGCTGGTCCCCCTTCGCGGATTACTTGAAGCTGAAGCTCATTCCACTGAGCGACGACAGATTGTTGAATAGGTTCCATGAATTGTTCCTGTTGGTCAAAAGGGAGCCATCACTGTTCACATAAATTGACGGTGGGTAACGTTTGCGTGTAAATCCGATCCAGATCAAGACCTTTGTAAAAAGGGCCCTGTAGCGAGGCAGAATGCCCTCGATTTCAGCCGTGACGTTGCACAGACGCTGAGCAGCCACCCCCTATAACGAGCAGTCACCGCGCGACATATGATGTAAAGTTGTGGGGGCACGTATCCCTGCCAGAGAGAGTCGCAATGCCCCTCAGGCTGAGGCGCGCTCGACCCCTTCTTCGATTGCGGCGCGCAGTTTGCGTTCAAGCGCGGCGCGCTTGCTGTCTGAGTGGAATTTCAGCCCGAACATATCCTTGACATAAAACGTATCGACCACCTGTTCGCCAAAGGTCGCGATCACGGCAGAGGCGATATAGACGTTGTTGGCGGCCAAGGTCCGCGTGAGATCGTAGAGCAGGCCGGGGCGGTCGCGGGTATCCACCTCGATGATCGTATAGATTTCAGAGCCATCGTTATCAAAGGTGATATGGGTGGGCACGCGAAAGGCGCGCTCGCGCTTTTTGAGCTTGTCGCGGGATTTGATTGCCTCGCGGGGAACCACCTCGCCCTTGAGGGTCTTTTGGATCATGTTGCGCAGGCGCGGCAGGCGGTCGGCCTCAAAGGGGTGGCCATCGGCGTCCTGTATCCAGAAGACTGCGGTGGCAAAGCCATCCTTGGACGTATAGGTGCGCGCGTCCACCACATTGGCCCCGACCAGCGCCAAGGCCCCTGCCAGACGCGAAAAGATACCCGGATGATCGGCCAGCGCGAAACAGGCGCGGGTGGCATCGCGATCCTCGTCAATCGCCAGATCAATGGCAATCTCATCCTCGGTCAGATTGTGCAGCAGGCGGGCAAAGACCACATGCGCGGTAACATGCAGCCCCTGCCAATAGGGCGGATAATGGCGCGAGGTCTCATGCTTGAGGTCCTTGGCATCCCAATCCGGCAGCGCCTCGCGCAGGTTGCGCTTGGCATCCGAGCCGCGCTGTTCGCGGTTGAGATCTTCAAGCCCGCCTTCCATGGCGCGGCGGGTCTGGCGGTAAAGGGCGCGCAAGAGCGACGCCTTCCAATTGTTCCAGGTGCCGGGGCCGACGCCGCGAATATCGCAGACCGTCAGCAAGAGCAGCAGGTCAAGCCGTTCGCGGGTTTGCACCGCCTTGGCAAAATCGCGCACGGTGCGGGGATCGGCGATATCGCGTTTCTGCGCCATGTCAGACATCAGAAGGTGATAGCGCACCAGCCATTCAACGGTATCCACCTCGCGCGGTTTCAACCCCAGACGCGGCCCGACACGGCGGGCGATGCGCGCGCCAAGGATGGCGTGATCCTCTTCACGGCCCTTGCCGATGTCATGCAGGAGGAGCGCCACATAGAGCACGCGGCGGTTGATCCCTTCTTTGAGAATTGACGAGGACACCGGCAATTCCTCGATCAGCTCGCGCCGCTCGATCTGGGCCAAGTGGCTGATACATTGGATGATATGCTCATCCACCGTGTAATGGTGATACATATTGAACTGCATCATCGCGACGATGGGTTCAAATTCCGGGATAAAGGCCGAGAGCACGCCCAATTCGTTCATACGCCTGAGCGCGCGTTCCGGGTTGCCATGTTTCAGCAGCAGGTCGAGAAAAAGCTTTTGCGCGGCCGGGTCATTGCGCATGCTCTCGTCGATCAGCCGGATATTGGCCGAAACCAGCAGCATCGCATCGGGATGGATCAAGAGGCCGGTGCGCAGCGCCTCTTCGAACAAGCGCAAAAGATTGAGCGGGTCGGTAAGAAAGCTTTTGGGATCGGCGATACCAAGGCGGCCGTGCACCTCGACATAGCCCTCTTTCAGGGTCTTGCGGCGGCGCAGAAGGCGTTGCAAGAGCGGCTCAGACTTGATCTGCGTCGCCTCAAGCTTGGTCAGGAAAATCCGCGTGAGATCGCCGACGGCAGTGGCGTGGCGAAAATAGTCCTGCATGAAGATTTCCACCCCACGCCGGGCGGCGGTATCCTTGTAGCCCATGCGCTGCGCCACCTCGACCTGCATGTCAAAGGTGAGCTGGTCATTGGGCCGCCCGATGATCAGATGCAGATGGCACCGCACCGCCCAAAGAAAATTCTCGGCCTTGGAAAAGGTGGCGAATTCTTCGGGCGTGAACATGCCCAAGGCCACCAGTTCGCTTACGTCACGAACACGGTGCAGGTATTTGGCGATCCAGAACAGCGATTGCAGGTCGCGCAATCCGCCCTTGCCCTCTTTGACATTGGGCTCGACCATATAGCGCTCGCCCTGCTTTTCATGGCGCGCGTCGCGTTCCGCGAGCTTGGCCTCGGTAAAGGCGCGCTCCGAGCCTTTGAAGAGGTCATTCCAGAGGCGCTGGTTGAGCTTTTCGGCCAGATCCGCCTCGCCCGCGAGAAAGCGGTTTTCGAGCAGCGCTGTGCGGATCGTGTAATCCTCGCCACCAAGGCGCAAACAATCCCGGATGGTCCGGCTGGAATGCCCGACCTTGAGCCGCAGATCCCACAGCATGTAGAGCATGGATTCAATCACGCTCTCGGCCCAGGGGGTGATCTTGTAGGGCGTGAGAAACAACAGATCGACATCGGAATGCGGTGCCATCTCGCCGCGACCATAGCCGCCCACGGCAAAGACGGCGATGCGCTCGGCCTCGGTCGGGTTGGGCAGCGGGTGCATGACACGGGTGGCCACATCAAGCGTGGTCAGGATCACACAATCCGTGAGCCAGCAATAGGAGCGGGTGGCGGGACGCGCGGCAAACGGCTGTGCCGCCAGCCCCTCAGCGATCGCATCGCGGCCTTGGGTGATCCGTGTGCTGAGGCAGGCCACAACCCCACGCCGAAGCGCGCCCATGTCTGGCCCCGCCTCGGCCACGGCCCGCGCGATCTCGGCCGCAACGGCGGGAATGTCGAAAATCGTTTCGGCAGGACAGATCAGATCATCCCGCGCCGTGATGAGTTGAATCATGTCCGACGTTTCGCACCCTCGTCAGAGGTTGGTGCCATGATGCGCATTGGGATCAAAATCCGGCCCCGCCAAAGCTTTGGGGGGCGGGGGACAGGATCGTCACGCGCCGGTCGCGGATCGTGGCCACGGCCAGACCGCGCTCGTTGCTGCCATCGGGGCGGAACCGGAAAACACCGCTGACGCCCTGAAACCCGGCCGATTGGGTTAGCGCCGCGCGGCCCAAAGCCTCGCGGTTGCCGGATTTGACCAAGGCCCCGACCGCAGCAATGCCATCATAGGACAGGCTTGCAATGGGATGGGGGACATTGCCATAGGCGGCGCTGAATCGCTGGGTGAACTGGCTTGCACGGGCCGGGTCCGGTAGGGCGAACCACCCGCCCTGCACCCCCGGCAGATCAAGCGTCTGCGGCGGGGTATCCCAACGCGACAGGCCAATATACTGCACCCGGTCCGGGCCAAGCCCGTTTTCAGGCAACATTTGGGTAAAGAGCGGCAGGGCCCCCGCGGAATTCGCCGTGAGGAAAATCGCATCGGCAGCGTTGGTTTCGGCGGCAGTCTTGATCTTGGGGATGGCGTCAATCACGCCCTCTTGCGAGAATTCATAGCCCACGCTGCCCGCCAAGGTCGCGCCATTGTCGCGCACCGCCTGCTCAATGGCTGTGCGGCCAAGCTGACCCGCGAGATTGTCGGAATAGACCGCCATGATGCGGGATTTCTGTTGCCGGGTGGCAAAATCCGCAAGCCGGTTGGCCGTATTCTGAAAGGTCTGCCCAAGGATGAAAAGATTTCCGCCCGCAATGGTCGGATTGTTGGAAAAGGCCAGCACGTTGATGTTGCGCGGGGCCATGGCGACCGCCACGGCATTGGCCGATTCGGCATGGAGCGGCCCGATGATGATCCGCGCGCCGTCAGCGGCGGCATTGAGCGCGGCCTGCTGCGCCTGTCCGGCTTGACCAGCGGTGCCATAGACGCGCAGGTCGATCTGCACGCCTGCAAGGTCCGCAACCGCCAACCGCGCCGCGTTTTCAAGATCGCGCGCCAACTGCGCCTCTTGCGCATCCGCACTGCCATGCGGCACGAGCAAGGCCACCGGCACCGGCCCCGAAGGTGCCGTGCCGCCACCACCGGGCGCGGCCACCGACACAGGCTGACAGGCGGCCAAGACGAGTGCTGCAAGCATCAGGAAAGGCCGAAGCGCCAGGGTGGCGACCGACTTGCGGATGATGTGTAAAACGGCGAACATGCGTATCTCTCACTCCCTTGTTGCGCTTTGCCCTTGGCCAGACGCGATTGCGGACAATCATAACGGTCATATGGAGCGGGTCCAGTGGTGAATCCCAAACAGCAGAAACTGGCCGGTGGTCTCTACCTCATCGCCACACCGATCGGCACCGCGCGCGACATCACGCTGCGCGCGCTCGACATCCTCGCCTCGGCGGATGTGCTGGTGGCCGAAGATACGCGCAGCCTGCGGCGGCTGATGGAGATTCACGGCGTGCGGCTCGATGACCGCCCGCTCTGGCCCTATCACGACCACAACGGCGGGCAGATGCGGCCACGGATTCTGGCGGCGCTCGAGGCTGGGCAATCGGTGGTCTACGCCTCGGAGGCGGGGACGCCAATGGTGGCAGACCCCGGATTCGATCTGGGCCGCGCGGCGGTCGCGGCGGGGTTTGACCTTGTCTCGGCCCCCGGCCCTTCGGCAGTGATCACGGCGCTGACGCTGGCGGGCCTGCCCACGGATCGCTTTCTCTTTGCAGGGTTCCTGCCCAACACCGCCTCCAAGCGCAAGACGGTGCTCAAGCAGCTGGCAAGCGTGCCCGCAACGCTGGTGTTTTACGAATCGCCCAAGCGGGTGGCGGCGATGCTGCGCGATGCGGCCGACGTGTTGGGCGGTGCGCGCGCAGCGGCGGTCTGCCGCGAGTTGACCAAGAAATTCGAGGAGGTCCGGCGCGGCACACTCAATGAATTGGCCCTGATCTGGGCCGATGCGCCGCCAAAAGGCGAAATTGTCGTGATTATTGATCGTGGCGGTTCGGAGAAAATTAAGGAAGTTGATTTAGACCGTATGGTGCTTGATGCGCTCAAGGGGCACTCTGTGCGCGATGCGGCGGATCTGGTGGCGGCGGACACGGGCATGCCCCGGCGCGAGATTTATCAACGGGCGCTCTCTTTGGCAAAGAGCGGAGATTCAGAGGCGGATTGAGAGATGCGGCAACTGGCATTTGATTTTGAGGCGATTGGCGGGGCGGCGATTGTGGTGGCCCCGCTAGTCTTGCGCCGTCAGGATCGGGGGCGGCGCGCCTATCTCTCGGGTCGGGCGGCGGAGGCCGGTGTTTTGCGCGCCTACGAACGGCGGGGCGTGACAGCATTGCACCAACGCTGGCGCGGGCAAAGTGGCGAGATCGACATGATCCTGCGCGCGCCCGATACGTATGTCTTCTGCGAGGTCAAGCAGGCGGCCAGCTTTGATCTGGCCATCGAGCGGCTGCACCAAGGCCAGATGCGGCGCATTCACGCCGCCGCGTCGGAATATCTGGGCCTTTTGCCCGAGGGGCAATTGGCCTCTGTTCGTTTTGATCTGGGGATCGTGGATGGCCGGGGCAATGTGCGCATTCTTGAGAATGCCTTTGGTCATTTCTGAATTGCGCGCCCCGCGCTCTTGCCGCATGTAGGCAGGAGACGGTGAAAAGGGGCAGGATATGAAAATCGCCTTTCAGATGGACCCGATCGGGCCGATCAATATCAACGGAGACAGCACCTTTCGCATCGCGGAAGAGGCGCAGGCGCGCGGCTATGAGCTGTTTTACTACACGCCCGACCGGCTGGCCTATGACGAGGGGCGGGTGACGGCGCGGGGCTGGCCCCTGACCGTGCAACGGGTGCAGGGCGATCATTTTCGGCTGGGCACAGAGCAAACAGTCGATCTGAGCACCTTCGATGTGGTCTGGCTGCGCCAAGACCCGCCGTTCGATATGTTCTACATCACCACAACCCATATCCTGCAACGGCTGAGTCCCGGCACACTGGTGGCAAATGATCCGTTCTGGGTGCGCAACTATCCTGAAAAGCTGCTGATTCTCGATTTCCCGCAACTCATGCCGCCTACGGCGATTGCCCGCGATCTCGAGACGATCCGCGCCTTTCGCGCACGGCATGGCGATGTGATCCTCAAGCCGCTTTACGGCAACGGCGGCGCGGGCGTGTTCCACCTGCCCGAGAGCGACCGCAACCTTGCCAGCCTGCATGAGATGTTCACCGGATTCAGCCGCGAGCCGCTCATCGTGCAAAAATACCTGCCCGCCGTCAGCAAGGGCGACAAACGGGTGATTCTGGTGGATGGCGAACCCATCGGGGCCATCAACCGCGTGCCCGCGCAGGGCGAGACGCGCTCGAACATGCATGTGGGCGGGCGCGCGGAAAAGGTCGAGCTGACCGCCCGCGACCGCGAGATTTGCGCCACCATCGGGCCGCTTTTGCGCGAGAAGGGGCAGATATTCGTCGGCATCGACGTGATCGGCGACTATCTCACCGAGATCAACGTGACCTCGCCCACCGGCCTGCAAGAGCTGGAGCGGTTTGACGGCACCAATGGTGCCGGGCTGATCTGGGATGCGATCGCGACACGGCGGGGATGAGCTGGCAGCTGCGCCTCTTGAACCGCCAGTTGCGCTGGTTCGAGAAGCCGGCGCTGGCGCGCCATGACAAGGACCGCCTCCGGCGGTCCTTTGCGTTCAAATCGCGGCTTTATTTTCATGCCCCCTTTGGCAGTTCCTTTCTGCGTGACACCCTTGATGGGGTGCCGGTGCAATGGGCGCGGGCCCGCGCTGCGCGACCTGCGCCCGTGATCCTCTATTTCCATGGCGGGGCCTATGTCTTTGGCACCTCGAGCACGCATCGGGCGATGCTGGCCAAGCTCTCGGCGCTGACCGGGCTGCCCGCCTGCTTGCCCGATTACCGGCTGGCCCCCGAGCATCCTTTTCCGGCGCAGATCGCGGATGCGCTGGCCGCATACCGCGCGCTGAGGGCCAAGCAGGAGGTGATCATCGGTGGCGATAGCGCGGGCGGCGGGCTGGCGCTCGCGCTCTTGCATGAAATCCTTGCACAGGGTCTTGCCCCGCCCTTGGGCGTCTTTGCCTTTTCGCCCCTTACCGATGTGACCTATTCCGGCGCGTCCGTCACCGAGAATGCCGCGCGCGACTGCGTGCTATCGGCCAGCCGGGTCGGCGAGATGCTGGAGATGTTCTTACGCGGGCAAGACCCGCGCGACCCGCGCGCCTCGCCGCTTTTTGGTGTGTTCAGCGGCGCGCCGCCCGTGTGGATGACCGTGGGCGACACCGAGATCCTGCGCGATGATACGCTGCGGATGCAGGCCGCGCTGGTGGCGCAGGGGGTGCAGTGCACACTCACCGTCGCGCCCGATCATCCGCATGTCTGGCCAATTTTCCACAATGTCCTGCCCGAGGCGCGCAGCACCCTGCGCGATCTGGCCGCCTGGATCAGCTCTCTTTGACCCCGGCGATGCGAAAACTGACCGCTTCGGCCACATGCGGCAGGCGCACCTGATCAGAGCCGTCAAGATCGGCGATGGTGCGCGCCACCCGCAACACCCGGTGATAGCCCCGCGCCGTAAGCCCGAAGCGGCTGGCAACGCGCGTGACAAGGGCGCGCCCCTCGGCGTCCGGCGTGGCGACATCATCGAGCACCGCCCCTTCGGCATCGGCGTTGAGGCGCATATGGGCGTGGCCCGCATAGCGCGCGGCCTGCACTGCGCGCGCGGCGGCCACGCGCCCTGCGACCGTGGCCGAGACATCTCCGGATGCGGGCAAATCAAGGTCGCTAAAGGCCACGGGCGGCACCTCGATCCGCAGATCAAAGCGGTCCATCAGCGGGCCGGAAATGCGGCCAATATACTCCTCGCCGCAGTTGGGCGCGCGCGAACAGGCGCGGGCGGGATCAGAGAGATAGCCGCATTTGCACGGGTTGGCCGCCGCCACCAGCATGAACCGGCAAGGATATTTCACATGCGCATTGGCGCGGGCAACCATGACCTCGCCGGTCTCGATCGGTTGGCGCAGGGTTTCCAGCACGGTGCGGGGAAATTCGGGAAACTCATCCATGAAGAGCACGCCATTATGCGCAAGGCTGATCTCGCCCGGCTTGGCACTGCGCCCGCCGCCGACGATGGCGGCCATCGAGGCGGTGTGATGCGGCTCGCGGAAGGGGCGCGCGCGGTTGATGCCCCCCTCTGACAATAGGCCCGCAAGCGAATGGATCATCGAGGTTTCCAGCGCCTCGGGGGCCGACAGCGGTGGCAGGATACCGGGCAGACGCGCGGCCAGCATGGATTTGCCAGATCCCGGCGTGCCGATCATCATCAGGTGGTGCCGCCCAGCGGCGGCAATTTCCAGCGCGCGTTTGGCGCGTTCCTGCCCTTTGACGTCGCGCAAGTCGCGGCCCTGTGGCGGTGCGATCACCTCGCCGGGGTCCGAGGCGGGGATCGGGGCCTGTCCGGTATAGTGCCGCACCACATCCGAGAGCGAGGCAGCGGCGATCACCTGCACCGCACCGACCCAAGCCGCCTCGGGGCCGCAGGATTTGGGGCAAAGCAGGATACGGTGTTCCTCGGCGGCGGCCATGGCGGCGGGCAACGCGCCGATCACCGCGATAAGCGTGCCATCAAGGGATAACTCGCCCAGTGCCGTTGTCCCCTCGGCCGCATCATGCGGGATGATTTCAAGTGCTGCCAAAAGGGCGAGCGCGATGGGCAGGTCAAAATGACTGCCCTCTTTCGGCATATCGGCGGGCGAGAGATTGATGGTGATGCGCCGCGACGGCAGGGCGATGGCCATTGCCGAGAGTGCCGCGCGCACCCGGTCGCGCGCCTCGGACACCGCCTTGTCGGGCAGGCCCACGAGGGAAAAGGCGGGGACACCGGGCGTGATGGCGCATTGCACCTCGACGGTCTTGGCCTCGACCCCTTCAAAGGCCACGGTATAGGCGCGCGCGACCATGTGGTTCCCTATGCTTCTAACAAGGTTAATGCGTAGCGCGGCAGAGGTTTAAGAATGGTTAACGCTGGCTGCCCTTTGAAACCGGGCGAATTCGGTCTCGCACCTGCGCGGCATCTCTCTTATAACCCCTGCGAAACAGTCTGGGAGTCGCTGCCATGACCGGAGAATTGTCGCCGATTGACAAGGCCAAATTCGTTGCCGCCAAGCGGTCGGTGGATTTCGTCGAGGACGGGATGCGCGTGGGCCTTGGCACCGGATCAACCGCCGCGTGGATGGTCCGCTGTCTGGGAGAGTTGGTGCGCGAGGGCGGCTTGCGCATACGGGGCGTGCCGACATCGACGCGCACGGCGGAACTGGCGCGTGAGGTGGGGATCGAGGTTATCAGCCTGGATGAGGCGAAATGGCTCGACCTTACAATTGACGGGGCCGATGAATTTGACAGCAATCTCAATCTGATCAAGGGCGGCGGCGGCGCGCTCTTGCAAGAAAAGATCGTGGCGACAGCCTCTGACCAGATGATCGTGATCGCCGATGTCGGCAAGGAGGTCGAGACGCTGGGCGCCTTCCCCCTGCCGGTCGAGGTGATCCCCTTTGGCTGGCAGACGACGAAATCGCTGGTCGAGGAACTCTTGATCAATATGGATGTGCTGGGGCGCGATGCCACGCTGCGGATGAATGGCGCGCGGCCCTTCATCACCGATGAGGGCAATTATATTCTCGATCTGCATCTGGGGCGGATTGGGGCCGCGCATCAACTCTCGATGGCGCTCAATCAGATGCCGGGGGTGGTTGAAAACGGGCTTTTCCTCGATATCTGCGATGTGGTCATTCTTGGCTATGGCGATGGCCGTGTGGAAACCCGCGACATCAACGAAGGCACCGTGGAGGAAGACCGGCTCGACTTTGTCGAGACCGACAATCTCTTTCGTGATCTGACGGATTGAGGGGACGATGATGAGCGAATTCGACTACGATCTTTTCGTGATCGGCGGCGGGTCTGGCGGCGTGCGCGCGGCGCGGGTGGCGGCACAGGGCGGCGCGCGCGTCGCCTTGGCCGAAGAAGATCGCTATGGCGGCACCTGCGTTATTCGCGGCTGTGTGCCCAAGAAACTGATGGTCTTTGCCTCGGAATATCGCGGGGCTATGGCCGATGCGCAGGCCTATGGCTGGACAGTGCATGCGGGCGGGTTCGATTGGGTCACCTTCCGCGACAAGCTGCATACCGAGTTGGACCGGCTCGAAGGGGTCTATCGCGGCATTCTGAAAAACAACGGGGTCGAGACTTATGATAGCCGGGCGCGCCTTGTTGATCCGCATACGGTGGAACTGGCCGACGGCAAGCGGCTGAGCGCCAAACATATCCTCATCGCCACCGGCGGGCGGCCCGTGAAACCCGATCTGCCGGGGGCGGAGCATGCGATCACAAGCAATGAGATCTTTCATCTAGAGCGGCTGCCCAAGTCGATCCTGATCGTCGGCGGCGGCTATATCGCGTGTGAATTCGCCTGTATTCTCAACGGTTTGGGGGTCAAGGTCACGCAGTTCTATCGCGGCGCGCAAATTCTGCGCGGCTTTGACGAAGAGGCGCGCGGGCTGGTCTCGGACGAGATGATCGCCTCGGGGATCACCCTGCATCTGGGCACCAATATCGAGACGATGGAGCCCGTCGACGGCGGCTATCGCGTGACCGGCACCAATGGCAGCGAGGCGGTGTTTGAACAGGTGATGTTCGCAACCGGGCGCGCGCCCAACACGGAAAATCTGGGGCTTGAGGCCGCAGGCGTGTCCGTGGGCCGCAAGGGCGAGATTGTCGTGGATGCCTATAGCCAGACCGGCGTGCCCTCGGTCTATGCGATTGGCGATGTGACCGACCGTGTGAACCTCACACCGGTGGCCATCCGCGAAGGCATGGCCTTTGTGGAAACGGTGTTCAACGGCAACCCGACGCCGGTGGACCATGATCTGATCCCCACCGCGATTTTCACTCAACCCGAGATGGGCACCGTGGGCCTGAGCGAAGAAGCCGCGCGCGAGCAAGAGCCGATCGAGGTCTATGCCACCTCGTTCCGGCCCATGCAGACGGCCTTTGCCGGGCGACCCGACCGGGTGTTGATGAAACTGATCGTAAGCCAGGCCACCCGCAAGGTGCTGGGGTGTCATATCGTCGCTCCGGGTGCGGGCGAGATGATCCAAATGGCGGGGATCGCCGTCAAGATGGGCGCGACAAAAGAAGACTTCGACCGCACCGTAGCGGTGCATCCGACCATGTCGGAAGAGCTTGTAACGATGAAAACGCCTGTGCGCACCGCTTGATTTTTCGCCTGTGCTGCACAGGTTGTGAAACGGGCCGGGAACGGCAGGACAACAAGGGAAGACAAACGTATGGCTGGAAACTCTGGCGGCCCATGGGGCGGCGGCGGAAATTCGGGCGGCGGCGGCGATGACCGCGACCGCAATGGTGGGGGTGGCAGGCGTCCCCCAGAGGGAGGACCGCAGCTGCCCGAAATCGACGAGTTGGTGCGCAAGGGTCAGGATCAGCTTCGGGTTCTCATGGGGGGGCGCGGCGGCGGCAACAAGGGTGGCGGCACCGGCGGCGACGGTGGGCCGCAGTTCGGCAAAGGCACGATTGGCCTTGCGGCTTTGGGTGCTGTGGCGCTCTGGGTCTTTGCCAGCGTCTACACGGTCAAACCCGAAGAGCAATCGGTCGAGCTCTTCTTGGGGGCCTATTACAAGACAGGCAATCCCGGTCTGAACTTTGCCCCATGGCCCATTGTGACGGCTGAAATCGTCAATGTGACCTCGGAACGGACCGAGGATATCGGTCGCAGCACTGGCGGGCGTGAAGGCGGCCTGATGCTGACCACCGATGCCAATATCGTCGATATCGGCTTTCAGGTGGTTTGGAACATCTCCGATCCCGCCAAGCTGCTCTTTAACATCCGCGATCCGCAACTGACGGTGCAGGCGGTGTCGGAATCCGTGATGCGCGAGATCATCGCCGCGTCCAATCTGGCCCCCATCCTCAACCGGGATCGTGGGATCATCGCAGACACGGCCATGCGCAACATCCAAGAAGCGCTAGACGAATATGAAAGCGGTATTCAGGTGGTGCGGGTCAACCTCGACAAGGCCGATCCGCCGCGCGAGGTGATCGACAGCTTCCGCGAAGTGCAGGCCGCTGAACAAGAACGCGATCGTTTGCAACGGCAGGCGGATGCCTATGCCAACCGGGCGCTGGCAGAAGCGCGCGGTCAAGCCGCCCAGATCCTAGAGGATTCAGAGGGCTACCGCGCCCGCGTCGTCAACGAGGCACAGGGTGACGCGAGCCGCTTCACCTCGGTTCTCGAAGAATACGCCAAGGCACCGGATGTGACGCGCAAACGTCTTTATATCGAGACAATGGAGCGGGTTCTTGGCGGGATCGACAAGACCATTCTCGACAGTTCCATCGTCGGCAGCGAAGGCGGCAACGGGGTTGTGCCCTATCTGCCGCTGAACGAACTGCGCCGCTCTACGACAGAACAGGGGAACTAAGATCATGACCAAATTTCTAATCCCTCTTGTGGTCGTTCTGGGCTTTTTGGGTCTCTCTTCGGTCTTTGTGGTCGATGAGCGCGAAAAGGTTCTGGTGCTGCAATTCGGCCAGATCAAATCCGTCAAGGAAGAACCGGGCCTCTCCTTCAAGATCCCCTTCATTCAGGAGGTGGTGCGCTATGATGACCGTATCCTGTCGCTCGATACCGACACCATCGAGGTGACGCCGTCGGATGACCGCCGTCTTGTGGTCGATGCCTTTGCGCGTTACCGCATCCGCGACGCGGTGCAGTTCCGTCAGGCCGTCGGCGTGGGCGGGGTGCGTCTGGCCGAGGATCGTCTGTCATCCATTCTCAACGCGCAGATCCGCGAAGTTCTGGGTGCCGATCAGGTGACGTCCGATACGATCCTGTCCGAAGATCGCCGCGAATTGATGCGCCGCATCCAGCGACAGGCACAGACCAGTGCGGCGGGCCTTGGCCTTGACGTGGTGGATGTGCGGCTCAAGCAGACCAACCTGCCCGAGCAGAACCTCGAGGCGACGTTTGCCCGGATGCGCGCCGAGCGCGAGCGGGAAGCCGCCGACGAGATCGCCCGTGGTAACGAGGCCGCACAGCGCGTGCGCGCCCTTGCCGACCGGACCGTGACCGAGACGCTCTCGGATGCCGAGCGTGAAGCGCAGGTGATCCGAGGCGAGGCCGACGCCGAACGCAACGCGATCTTTGCCGAGGCTTTCGGTGCCGACCCCGAGTTCTTTGCCTTCTACCGCTCGCTCGAAGCCTATGAAAAGGCGTTGCAAGGCAACAATTCTTCGATGGTAATGACACCGGACAGCGAATTCTTTGACTATCTCAAGTCGGGAAGCGCGCCATAATGCTCGAAACCGCGCTTCTTGCGTTGGGACTGGTGCTGATTGTGGAGGGGCTGGTCTATGCACTGGCCCCTTCGCTTATTGAACAGATGCTTGTGGCTCTGTCGGCGCTGCCCGTCGAGGCGCGGCGCCTCATGGGGGCGATTGCGCTGGTGCTGGGGCTGATCCTTGTCTGGGCGGCCAAGACGCTTGGCGCTTGATCTTGGGCCGCCAAAACGGTCACATGGATGTGAATTGATCCCGCAAACTTTGCGATCCGGCAAAGACCACCTACATTCCAGTGCAAGAGGGCGCGCGTGCCGCCCGATGCACGAACCAAAGGAGACATTGGTGTGAACACCCAAACGATTTCCACAACACGATCCCTGCCCACCGGCCTGCGGGCTCTTTGGGTCATGGCCCTGATGGTCGGGCTGTTGATCGCTCAGGCAATGGCCGCCTCAGCACGGCCCGACAGCTTTGCCGATCTTGCGGACAAAATCAGCCCGGCGGTGGTGAACATCACAACGTCAACCGTGGTCGAACGGGGCACCGGCCCCTCGCCCATCGTGCCCGAAGGCTCGCCTTTCGAAGACTTCTTCGAGCAGTTCCGCGACCGTCTGGGCGAAGGTGACCGGCCACAGCGTTCCTCAGCGCTTGGGTCCGGCTTTGTGATTTCCGAAGATGGGTTTGTGGTCACGAACAACCACGTGATCGAAAGCGCGGATGAAATCATCATCGAATTCTTTTCCGGTGAAACCCTTGCCGCCGAGGTGATCGGCACCGATCCCAAGACCGATATCGCCCTGCTCAAGGTCAAGGCGGATAAACCGCTGCCCTTCGTCAGCTTTGGCGACAGTGACACCGCCCGCGTGGGCGATTGGGTGCTGGCCATGGGCAACCCGCTGGGTCAGGGGTTCTCGCTGTCTGCGGGCATCGTTTCGGCGCGCAACCGCGCGCTCAGCGGCACCTATGACGACTTTATTCAGACCGACGCGGCCATCAACCGGGGCAACTCGGGCGGGCCGCTCTTTAATCTCGACGGTCAGGTCGTGGGCGTGAACACCGCCATCCTCAGCCCCACCGGCGGCTCGATCGGTATCGGTTTCTCCATGGCCTCGAATGTGGTCAAGCGCGTGGTCGATCAATTGCAGGAATTCGGGGAAACGCGGCGCGGCTGGTTGGGCGTACGGATTCAGGACGTCACAGCCGATGTGGCCGAGGCGATGGGGCTTGAGAAAGCCGCCGGTGCCCTTGTGACGGATGTACCCGAAGGCCCCGCAGCCGATGCCGGCATGCTGGCCGGTGACGTGATCACGTCCTTTGACGGGCAGGATGTGTCCGACACCCGCAGCCTTGTGCGCACCGTGGGCAATACCGAGGTGGGCAAGACCGTGCGCGTCGTGGTCTTCCGCGAGGGCAAAACAACCACGCTCAAGATCACATTGGGCCGCCGCGAAGAGGCCGAAGGTGCCATTCCCGTGGCCCAGCCCGGCGAGGAGGCCACACCCGAGGCACCCGTAGAAAAGACCATTTTGGGCCTCACGCTGACCCCGCTCAGTGACGAGCTGCGCGCGCAGCTTGAGCTGGACAATTCGGCAACGGGCCTTGTCGTGGTGAATATCGACGAGCTGTCCGAGGCCTACGAAAAAGGTCTGCGGGCGGGCGATGTGATCACCGAGGCTGGACAGCAAAAAGTGGCCAGCATCTCTGATCTTGACGACCGCATCGCCGAGGCCAAAGAGGCCGGGCGCAAATCCCTGCTGATGCTGGTGCGCAGCGGTGGCGATCCGCGGTTCGTGGCGCTTTCGATCGAAGATAACAAGTAAACGCCCCTGACCAAGGGCCGCAAAGGCACCCCGATCCGGGGTGCCTTTTTCATTGCGCCGGGCGCATATCGTCTGGCCGCGCCCAGCCTGCGCTTGGCATGATGCTTGCACCTTCTGGAGTGACCCCCAGACGGAGCCCGGCATGATCGCCCCGGTATTGACCAGCCTTCCCAACCCCGCTGCCACGGCCCCGGCCCGTGGTGCGACGGCGCTTGGCCAAGGCGCTGGCGAGCCAAACCAAGGCTTTTCCGCCCTTTTGGACGCAGCACAGGCCCCGGCGCAGCCCCCCGCGCAGCTTTCCACTCTAGGCCTTGGGCCGATCACGCCGGGCCCCACGCCTGCTGTCGCAGCGCCCGTGCCCACAGCGCCTATGCCCACGCCCGTGGCAAATCCGGCGGGCGTGCCCATCGGCGATTTCCAACCGCCTCGGATCACCATCGAGGCCGTCCCACCCCAACCAGACAGCGCCCCCGAGGCGCAGATCACACCCGAGGATATACCCCTGTCCGAAGCCGCCTCTGCGCAGGGGGCAACGGATCACCTGCCCATCGCCACGCCAGCCCCCGAACCGGGCGCAGTCCCGCCCGTTGCAGCGCAGGTCGCACAAGCGGTCTCGGAGCCCGACATCGCCGACACAGCAGAGCCCACCGAAAGCATGGACCCCCCGGAAACCGCCGAAGCACCGCCACTCGCCGCGCCTGCCTTGCCCATCGCGGCCCCCCTGATGCCCGCGCCGCCGCCCACAGCGCCCGCAGGCAACACCGCACCCGCCACAGCCGCGCTCAGCGCCGATCCCGCCCCGCTTGCCCCCGCTGAACCCAGCGGAGCCGCGCCCATGGCCACAGCAGACGCCACGCCCATGGCCGCCCCACAAGCCGCGCTGCAAACCGCCACCCTTGCCCCCCTGACCAGCGCCCCGCTGCCCCAAACCCTCGATCTTGCAGCCCCCAACTGGCCCGAACAGATGGTGCAGGACATTCAGCAGGGCATCAGCGCAGATATCGACACTCTGACCCTCACGCTCACCCCCGAGCGTCTTGGCCCGCTGCAAATCCGGCTAGAAACTCAGGACGGTGTGACCCATGTGCATATCGTTACCGAAAGCCCCGAAGCCGCCCGCGCCATGGCCGAGGCCCAGCCTCGTCTGGCCGAGGCCATGGCCCGCGCCGGGCTTGAGATGGGCAGCCAATCCACCACAACGACGACGGGCGGCTCAGGCGGCGCGGCGGGCTTTGGCACCACGGGCGGCGATGCCAACCCGCGTGGCAATGGCCAGCCCGGCACCGAACCGGGCCTGTCGCAGGATGCCACCGCTCACGATGACAGCTCCTCACACCCGCTTTCCCCGCGCGCGCCTGCGCGCTCTTCCATTGACCTGATCGCCTGAGGTTTCCCATGGCCGATGCCGCACTCCCCAATCTCGATGCCCGCCCCAAGGGTGGCTTTCTCAAGAAGATGCTTGTCTGGCTTTTGATGGCGCTCCTTCTGGGGGGCGGCGGCTTTGGGGCGGGTTTCTACCTGTCTGGCGGGGCGCTGTCGCCGTCGCAAGAGGTGTTGCGCCTGCTCGAATTGGAAACCGCCGCAGCCGAGGCCGCGGGCGAGGCCGAGGCTGGCCCCAAGCGCATCCCCAAGGAAATGCCCGAGGCCCCCGTCTTCGAGACCCGCTATCACGAGTTTCCCGATCCACTGACCACCAATCTCAAGGGCTCGCGCCGGTTCCTCCAGATTGGTGTTGGCGTTTCGACCCAATATGACGAGAGCGTCATCGCGCATATCGAAACCCACGCCATGGCCCTGCGCTCTGATATGCTCGCTGTGATTTCAGGTTTTGCCGAAGAGGATGTCGAAGGCACCGCCGGACGCGAGGCCCTGGCCCTGGCCCTCAAAAATGCGATCAACGCCCGGCTCGAAGCCCTCGAAGGGTTCGGCGGCATCGAGGGCGTCTTCTTTCCCTCCTTTGTCCTGCAATAGGTCGCCCCATGGCCCGCAACACCACCAGTGCCACCCACAAGCTTAGCTCGAACGAGGTCGCAGCCCTTGTCGACGGCCTGCTCGACATGGAGAAAGAGCAGACCCACGGCACCGAAAGCGTCAAGCGCTACAAATTCGGCTCTGACAACCTGTCGATCATGGGCGATTACCACGGGTTGCGCATGGTCAACGAACGCTTTTGTCGTCTGGCGCGGCCCGTGTTCCTGCCGTTCCTGCGGATGCACCCGCGCATCTCTGCCTTTCCACCCGAGGTCAAAAGCTTTTCGCATTACTGCGACGAGTTGGAGAATTTTGTCAGCCTGACCACCGCCCGCGTCGATGCGCTGCGCAGCAATCAGTTGATCATGCTGCCGCCCAATTTCGTATCCTTGCTGACCAATGCCTATTACGGCGGCAATATCGCCTATCTGCCGGGAGGCCGCGCCGAGTTTACCGCCAGCGAGACGCGGGTGATCGAAATCGTGACCAAGGGCATCTACCGCGCGCTCGAGGCCGCGTGGCGCGATCTGATCCCGCTCGATTTCGCCAATCCGGTGCATGAGGATAATCTGCAATTCGCCACCTTTGTCGAAAGCGAAGAAAAGGTGGTCTGCTGCTCTTTCATCATCCAGCTGCCCGAGGCCGATCCGGCGACGCTGGATCTTATTTACCCGCTTCAGGCGCTCAAGCCCATTGCCGCGCGCCTGCGCTCGCGGATGCAGTCGGATCAAGTGGCCGATGACCTGCGCTGGCGCAGCCGCCTACGCGAGGCGGTGATGGCTGTGCCGCTCAATGTCACGGCGCGTCTGGCCGAACCCAATGTGCCCATCAGCGCCCTGACCGGGCTGCGCCCCGGTCGTGTCGTGCCGGTTGATCTGACGCTGCGCCCGCAATTGCTGGTCGAAGGCACACCGCTCTTTGACGCCGAACCGGGCGCGCAGAATGGCCGCGCCGCGCTCTCGCTTACCCGCCGTATCGAACCCTGACCCCAAGGACCCCGCCATGACCAATGATGCGACCCCCCCGACCGACCAGCCCGACACCAGCCTGACCAACGTGGACCTTGGCCTTTTGGCCAATGTCCGTGTCAGCATGACCGTCGAGGTGGGCAATACCCAAATCACGCTGCAAGACCTCTTGCGCCTCAACGAAGGCTCGGTGGTGGAACTCGACCGCATGGCGGGCGACCCGCTCGACATTCTGGTCAACGGCACCCCCATCGCCAAGGGCGAGGTGGTCGTGGTGGGCGAGAAATTCGGCATCCGCTTTGGCGATATCGTCGATCCCCGGCAACGGATCGAAACCGTCTGACACCCTACCCCTTTGCGTGGCACGAAACCTGCACGGGTTGATCAACTGACCCTTGATCAACCTTTGCAGGAGAATACCCCCGTGGATGTCTTGACCCCTGACCGCATCCTGACCATTGCGGGCTTTCTGGGCGTGCTCGTGCTGGTCTGGGCCGTGATCCGCCATAAACGCGCACCGCTCGCCGCCCGTCTGGCAACCGGTCGCAAACTGGAACTGACCGAGACGCTCAATCTGGGCGGCGACAGCCGCGCGCTCTTGCTCAAGGCCGAAGGGCAAACCGTGCTGGTGGTGATGGGCCGCAGCTCGGGCACCGCTCTGACCCTACTGGCACAAAACGAGGGGGCCGCAGCATGAGCCGCCTTCTTCCGCTTCTGATCCTTGCCCTTCTGCTGCCTGCGCCGGTTCTGGCGCAACAGGGCCTGCCCGCAATCACCCTCTCGGATGAGAACGGCACGACCTATTCGCTCTCACTGCAAATTCTGGCGCTGATGACGGCGCTTACGGTGCTGCCGTCGCTGGTGCTGGGCATGACCGCCTTTACCCGGATCATCATCGTGCTGTCGATCCTGCGGCAAGCCATGGGCACGATGCAGACACCACCCAATCAGGTGCTCATCGCCATCGCGCTTTTTTTGTCGTTCTTCGTGATGCAGCCAGTGCTGACAGAGGTGTATGACACCGCGCTCAGCCCCTATCTCGATGGGCAGATGGCCCCGGATGTGGCGGTGCGGCTGGCCTGGGACAAGCTGTCAGGCTTCATGCTGGCCAATACCCGGCAGAACGACCTTTTGATGTTCGCGGAACTGGCGGGCGATGCCCCCTATGCCAGCGACGCCGAAGTCCCGGTGGCCGTGCTCTTGCCCGCCTATATCACTTCGGAACTCAAGACCGCGTTCCAGATCGGCTTTCTGCTGTTCCTGCCCTTTCTGGTGATCGACATGGTGATCGCCTCGATCCTGATGGCACTCGGCATGATGATGCTCTCTCCGATGATCGTGTCACTGCCCTTCAAACTGCTGTTGTTCGTGCTGGTCGATGGCTGGGCCCTGACCATGGGCTCGCTTGCCTCCAGCTTTCAAGGAGCGCTCTGAGCCATGGATTTCGACGCCAATATCGAACATTTGCGCATGGCCTACTGGAATATCCTGCTGACAGCAGGCCCGGTCCTGCTGGTGGCGCTCGCCGTGGGCCTTGTGATCGGCATCCTTCAGGCGGCCACCTCGATCAACGAGGCAACACTCAGCTTTGTGCCGAAAATGGCCATCGTGATCGTAACCATGGCGCTCATGTCGGGCTTCATGCTCAGCACGATGACCGATTATTTCACCCATGTCTTCGACGCCATCGCGACGATGCACTAGGATGCTGCCCGAATTCGCCCCCTCTGCCACCGGTTTGCCGGGTCTGGAACTCACGCAGTTGACGGGGCTCGCGCTGCAATTTCTGTTCGCCATGCTGCGCATCGGTGCCTTTGTCCTTTCGGCCCCGCTCTTTGCGGCGCGGTTCATCTCGTTGCCGGTGCGGATCATCATTTCGGTCTGCCTGACGGTGCCACTGATGGGTCAGGTGCCGATCCCCGAACCCGATGCGCTCTCCAGCCTCTCCAGCGTGGTTATCGCCCTGCGTGAACTGGCGATCGGGCTCTCGGCAGGGATGGTGCTGCAAATCCTCTTTGCCGCCGCCGTCATGGCCGGCGACCGCATCGCCAATACCGCCGGTCTGGGCCTTGCGGCGCAGGTCGATCCCACCAGCGGCTCGCAATCGCCGGTCATTGGCCAGTTCTTTATGCTGTTTCTCTTGGCCATTTTCGTGACCGAGGACGGCCATCTTGCCGCCATCCGCCTGATGCTCGACAGCTATCGCCTTATTCCCATCGGCACGCCCATCGCGGGCACGGTGCTGATCGACGCAAGCATGGAGGCGACCACAGCGATGTTTCGCAACGCGGCCCAGTTGATGATGCCCGTCGTCTCGGTGCTGTTGCTGCTGAACCTCGTGATCGGGGTGATCACCCGCTCGGCCCCCTCGCTCAATCTTTTTGCCTTTGGCTTTCCGCTGACGATGACCGCCACGCTGGTCTTGCTTTTTCTCACCGTCACCAGCCTTGGCCCCGCCCTGTCGGAACGGGTGGCACAGGCCTTGCAGCATCTGATGGAGATGTTGAACGGATTACCCAATGGCTGACGCAGACGACGGACAGGAAAAAACCGAAGAGCCAACCCAGAAACGCCGCCAAGAGGCGCGCGAAGAGGGGCGGATCACCACCTCTACCGAGGTCTTCGTGCTGGTCACGCTGGGCATGGGCGCGCTTATCCTCAGCGCCGGACAATGGGCGCTGCCGGGGCTGGCCGGGCTTTGGGCAACAGGGCTGGTGATCGACGGGGCGCAATCGCTCGACGCGATGATGATTGGGCACACGCGCGATATGATGCTCTGGATGCTGGCCGCTGGGCCCGGACTGGGCCTGCCGCTGCTGGCGGCTGTGCTCATGGCGCAATCGGCCATGGGTGGCCTCAATTTCGCGCCCAAGGCACTAGGCTTCAAACCCGAGAAAATGAACCCCATGACCGGGCTGGGGCGGATGGTGTCGATGAAGGCGCTGGTCGATCTGCTCAAGGCGGTGCTCAAGGTCACGCTCTTGCTTGCGGCGGGTGTGCTGATGCTCTACCCGCTTTTGCCTGCGCTTGGCAGCTCTTCGGCGCTGGCACCCGGCGATGCAATGGTGCTCTTTGGCACGGCGATGCTGCGGGTGCTGGGCGGGCTGCTCCTTGGCCTTGTGGTGATCGCAGCACTTGATCTTGGCTGGCAAATCCACTCCAACACAAAATCCATGCGCATGTCGCGGCAGGACATCAAGGACGAATCCAAGGAATCCGAAGGCTCGCCCGAGCAAAAAGGTGCGATGCGCCGCCGCCAGATGCAGGCCTCGCGCCGCGCGTCAGAGCGCAAGGCATTGGCCGATGTGCCGATGGCCACCGCCATCATCACCAACCCCACCCATTTCGCCATCGCCCTGCGTTACGAGCCGGGCACCGATACCGCACCGCGCATCCTTGCCATGGGCAAGGGACCAATGGCGCAGGCTGTGATCCGCCGGGGCCGCCGCGCGGGTGTCACTACATTGCAAGTGCCGCCACTGGCGCGCGCCCTTTACTTTACAGGGGCCATTGGCCGGGAAATTCCCGATGTGCTCTTTGCCGCCGTGGCTGTGATCCTTGCGCATGTGTGGCGTCTGGAACAGGGGCAACCCGCCCCCATGCCCGATGTCGACCTGCCCCCCGACCTGACCCTTGACGAATTTGGCCGCCCCCTCAGATGGAGAAATCAATGACTGAGCGCCCCCGCTCCACCGGAGAAATGATCTCGACCCTTTGCTTCATTGGCGTGGGTCTCTGGTCTCTGGGCACCGCCCTAGAGGCCCCTCAGCCCAAGGCCGCGCTGCTGCTGCTTTGTGCCGCCGCCTGCTTTTTAGGCGCAGCACGCCATCCCATCGCCCGACGGCTTGACCGCCGATAGAGGGCAGTCACCACAGGATTTCGCCCCCTTCCCAAGACAAATCGCAACACTTGACGACAGATTTCCCCAACCTGCACCGAAACTATTGAACTTCGCCCCGGAATGTCTAACAGATGGGGATAGTTCACGATGCACAGAGCTGGGCTCGCGTCGCCACGCCGCGATTGAATTACAGCGCAGGACAACCCAGGCAATGTCTATGAAAATTTTACTTGCAGACGATCACAACCTTCTCGCCGAAGCCGTGGGCAACATGCTCAACGCGCAGCCCGGCAATGTGGCGATCACCACCGATTCCTATGATGGCATCCTCAGCTTGCTGTCCGAGCATACAGATGTCGATATCGTCCTGCTCGACCTCAAGATGCCCGGCATGGTCGGCCTCGCCAGCGTCAAAAGCGTGATCGAAAAATCCGCCCCCGCCAAGGTCGTGCTTTTTACCGGCATGGTGGATCGGCATTTCCTGCACAGCGCGCTGGAATTGGGCTGCAAGGGGCTGATCCCTAAAACGATGCCGCTGCAATCGCTCAACAGCGTACTGCAACTGATCAATTCGGGGCAGGTCTTTGTACCGATGGATGCCGGCACGCCGGGCCTCGACAAGGCCGGGCCAGAACATGACCTGACGGAAAAGGAACTTTTCGTGCTGCGCCTTGCCGCCGATGGCCTGACCAACAAGGAAATCGCGCGCGACATGGGCACCAACGAGGTCACGATCAAGATGCACATGCGCTCGATCTGCAAAAAGCTGAATGCCCGCAACCGCGCCCATGCCGCCATGATCAGCCGCGAACGCGCGCTGATCTGAGCGCGGCGCGGAGCGCCGCCGCGTGTCCCTACTCCCCCGCGCGAAACACCATCTCGCGGCCCGCGTCATTGGACAGAATCAAAACAGGGCCCAGAACCTCGACCAAACTCATCTCGCGCAGCGCCGCCAGATAGAGCGCCTCTGCCGCCAACTCCGGACAGGCGCGCTTGGTTGTCACAACGCTTTCGGCGGAAAACCACGGATAGGGCACGGTCTGCCTGCCGGAATAGGTGTTGCACGGCCCCGCGCCCGCCAATGCCCCCTTTGCCGGAAACTCCAGCGTTGCGCGCGCGCCAAACGCCGCCCCGTCAATGCTTTCAAGATGCCAGATCTGATCGGCCCCGCCATAGCCGGTCACCGTCTCATCCTTGCAAGCGCCCAACGCCGACAGCGCCATAACCGCCAAAGCCAGCCGCATCGGCCCTACCTCAGCGCAAGAATGAGATCGACCAGCGAGCCAATCGCCGGGGCCGCCTGATCCCGCGCCGGATCACGCATCGCCTGCATCCCGATCGCCGCGGCATAAACGATGCGCGCCATTTCCAGATTGCCGATGTCACAGGCCGAAAGCAGCCGATGCAACCGCGCCAGCCGTGCCGTATCCACCCGCGCCACCGCCTCTGCGGCGATAGGATCGGTCCCGGCCCAGGCCCGGATCGCTGATTCGGCGCGCCGTGTCAGGCTATCGGCCTCAGCCGTGGCAGCCATGGCTTGCGCACAACCGCGCAACCGCGCCGCCTCGGTGGCGGCCTGCGATGCTGCCTCCAGCCCCTGTGCGGCGTCCTCTTCCCACAGCGCCAAAAGCGCTGCAGAATAGGCCGGAACATCCGCAAAATGCCAGTAAAACGACCCTTTCGTTGCCCCCAGCCGCCGCGCCAAAGGCTCTGCGCCCAGCGCCGCCGGACCTACCTCGCACAGCGCCTCGAACCCGGCCAAAAGCCAGTCATCGCGGGTCAGTCGGGGGCGGCGCAACGCAGTCATGCCCCTGCCATACGCAGCCCGCCCTTGCGCTGCAAGAGGCGGCGCTGTCGCGGGGCGCAGCATTGGCCCTGTCAGCCCCCTGTCGCAAAAGTTTTACGCGTCTGTCGCAAACTCTTTGAGAACCGCCGTTACGTGGTGGCCCAACCCAAGGAGGCATCGACCGTGCTCAGCATCGAGAAACTGACCAGAACTTTTGGCCAGAACACCGCCGTGGACAGGGTGTCCTTCACCGTCGACAAACCGGCGATGATCGGCATCATCGGTCGCTCGGGTGCTGGCAAATCCACGCTGCTGCGCATGATCAACCGGCTTACCGATGCCACATCGGGGCAAATCCTGTTCGAGGGCCGCGACGTGACAGCCCTCAAAGGTGCCGACAAACGCGCGTGGCATTCGGACTGCGCCATGATCTTTCAACAGTTCAACCTTGTGCCGCGTATGGATGTGGTCTCGAACGTGCTGCATGGCACGCTCAACCGCCGCTCGACGCTGGCCACCATGTTCAACCTCTACCCCGATGCCGATATTCACCGCGCCATCGAAATCCTTGACCGGCTTGGCATCGCCGACCATGCCCCCAAGCGCGCCGAGGCGCTCTCGGGCGGGCAACAGCAGCGCGTGGCGATTGCCCGCGCCCTGATGCAGGACCCTAAGATCGTCCTCGCGGATGAACCGATTGCCAGCCTTGATCCGATGAACGCGCAGCTCGTGATGGACGACCTGCGCCGCATTCACGAAGAGGACGGGCGCACGGTCATCGCCAACCTGCACACGCTCGATACCGCGCGGCGCTACTGCGACCGCGTGATCGGCATGCTGCATGGCCGCGTCGTGTTCGACGGCACGCCCGAACAACTGACCACCGGCGTTGCGCGCGACATCTACGGTGCCGATGCCTCGTTTTCCGAAGCCAGCACATCGACCTCGATTGAAACGCTCGACCGCAGCACCGCCCGCGCCCTGCGCGCAGCCGAGGCGGCGGTCTGACGACCCGCGAACCACCCAAGGCCCGCCGGGGGTGGCGGGCCGCAATCCAACCGGAGAAAAAAAAGCCATGAAGAACCTCTTTGCTGCCATCGTCGCCACCACCGCTCTGGTCAGCCCGGCGCTGGCCCAAGACCAGATCACCGAATTCCGCATCGGCATTCTGGGCGGTGAAAACGCCCAAGACCGCATGTCGTCAAACGAATGCTACCGCGCCAAGGCCGAAGACCTGCTCGGCGTGCCGGTCAAGCTCTTTACCCCCGCCGATTATGACGGCGTGATTCAAGGCCTGCTTGGCGGCACGCTCGACATGGCATGGCTTGGGGCCTCCGCCTATGCCAAGGCCTATCTGACCGACCCAGAGGCGGTCGAGCCGGTCATGGTCAAGACCAACCTCGACAAATCCTATGGCTATTATGCCATCGGCTTTGCGCGCAAAGACCGCAACATCGCCTCGCTCGACGACATGAAGGGCAAAGTCTTTGCCTTTGGTGATCCCAACTCGACCAGCGGCTACCTGATCCCCTCGATCGAGATCCCCGTCGAAATCGGGGCCAGCATGGACTCGGGCGACTACTTTGGTGAGGTCAAGTTCGTGGGCGGCCACGAGCAGACCATCGTTGCCGTCGCCAATGGCGATGTCGACGCGGGCGTCACCTGGGCCGATGGCATGGGCGCATGGGAAGACGGCTACAACTCTGGCGCGCTGCGCAAGGCGGCGGATGCGGGCCTTGTCGACATGAACCAGATCGTCGAAATCTGGAAATCCAAGCCCATCCCCGAAGGCCCCATCGTCCTGCGCAAATCCCTGCCCGAGCGCGTCAAGCTGGACATCACCACCCTGACCGCCTCGCTCCCCTATATGGACGCCGATTGCGCCTATAACTTCATGGCCGGCGAGGCGCTCGGCTTCCAGCCGATCAACCACGACGCCTATCTCTCGATCATCGAGGCGCGCAAGGCCTCGAACTGACGGCCAAGCGCGGACACAGAACCGGGCCTGCATCGCCGCAGGCCCGGTTTCGCATGACGGGGGACCAGAATGACCGATATGACCGCAGAACCGGGCGCCGCACGGGTGAAATCCGTGCAAGACGCCTATATGGATATGACCCGCCGCAAACGCCTCTACGGCATGGTGATGCTGGTCGTCTTCATCGCCCTCATGGTCTCGGGCTTTCGCGTGGCCGATGCGCGCAACGCGGGCGGCTTTTGGGACGGGATCGGCAATATCTTTCAGTTTCCCGGCGAAGTGCTATCCGAGGCGGCTGAGAAAATCGCCAACCTGCCGGGGCTGATGGCCAAATTCCTGCCCTCGCTGCTGGAGACCGTCAACATCGCCGCAGCCTCTACGCTTCTGGGCGCGCTTGGGGCGGTGATGATCTCGCTTTTGGCGACGCGCGGGCTGGCAAAATGGCCCCGCCTCATCGGCCTCTTTCGCCGGATCATGGATATCCTGCGCGCCGTGCCCGAGATTGTCATCGCCCTCGTGCTGATATTCATCCTCGGCGGCGGCCCGGTGCCTGCGATGATCGCCATCGCCATTCACACCATGGGCGCGCTCGGCAAGCTCTTTTCCGAGGTCAATGAAAACGCCAGCCTCAAACCCGTCGAAGGGCTGCAATCGGTGGGGGCGACATGGGGTCAACGGATGTGGCTGGGCGTGATCCCGCAGGTGGCCCCCAATTACCTCAGCTACGCGCTCCTGCGCTTCGAGATCAACATCCGCGCCTCCGCCATCTTGGGCTTTGTTGGCTCTGGCGGCATCGGATACGACCTGAAAAACGCCTTTAGCTGGGGCCAAGGGCGTTACGATGAGGTGGCCGCGATCTTTCTGCTCTTGTTCGGCACAATCGTGCTTTTTGACCAACTCTCCAGCCATTACCGCAACAAGCTGATCGGCGAGGGCTAAGACCATGAGCATGATGACCGACATCACCCCGCCCCACTTTGACGCCGCCACCCTCTTTCGCCGCAAACGGCGGTTGGCCTTTGCCGTCCCGGCGGTGATCCTTGCCTATTTCACCTATATCTTCTTTGCGTTCAATATCATGGGGCTGGCCGACCGTGCGCGGCTCGACAATGCCCGCATCCTTGTCGCCGACAGCTATAGCTACAAAACCCATGTCACCCGCGACAACCGGTCGGGCGCGCTCAGCATCGCGGTCGAGGGCGAGAACAAGGGCACATGGCCCGAAGGGCGCAGCCCCGATTGGGTCGATATCCAAAGCCCGGAACGCACGCTGGTATCCCTGAAACATGGTCAAGAGGTGCTGATTGACGGCAACACGCTGCGCTATGATGTGCCGGGCTATGGGCTGATCACAGCCGAGGTCACGCGCCGCGAGGGTGTCAAACTCACCCTGCCCACAGACACCATCCCCGACTGGATCAGCGCCAGCGACGCGCGGGTGGACATCACCACCGAGGCCGGTCGCGTGACCCTGACACGGGCGCGCACCGAGGTCATGCGCTATCACTTCGGCTGGGAACTCTTCTGGTTCACCCTCGACAGCCCGTTCTATGGCAAAAGCTTTGGTGAATTGGCTCGCCTTGCCGTCTCGGGCCAACGGGTGGTCGCGGACAAAAGCAACCTTGCGGCGATGGTATCCGACGTCTGGAACAACCGCATGTGGCAGCACAAGGATGTGCTCTGGGCCATTTTCGAAACCATCCTCATGGCCTTTCTCGGCACCATGGGGGCGGGCCTCGTGGCGCTGCCGCTGGCCTTTGCGGCGGCGCGCAACTTCTCGCCCTATCTCGCGGTGCGTGCGGCGGTGCGGCGCGTCTTTGATCTCTTGCGCGGGGTCGATGCGCTGATCTGGACGCTGGTGCTCGCCCGCGCCTTTGGCCCCGGCCCGATGACCGGCGCGCTGGCCATTCTGCTCACGGATACAGGCACCTTTGGCAAACTCTTTTCCGAGGCGCTGGAAAACGTCGACAAGAACCAAATCGAAGGCGTCCAATCCACAGGGGCCAAACCGCTGCAACGCTATCGCTTTGGCGTGATCCCTCAGATCACACCCGTCCTGCTCAGCCAACTGCTCTATTACCTCGAATCCAACACCCGCAGCGCCACCATCATCGGGGCTATCACCGGCGGTGGGATCGGCCTCTTGCTCACACAGGCCATGATCACGCAAAAGGACTGGGAAGAGGTCAGCTATTACATCATTCTCATTCTGATTATGGTGATGCTGATGGACACCCTCTCAGGCTGGTTGCGCCGCAAACTTATCACCTCGGACGACGCTGGGCATTGAGAGGGCGGACTGTGAGTATTTGAACCATAAAGAAACAGCCCTCGCTCTTCTTTTTGGCTAAAATACTCCCGCCGGAGGCCCGAAACCCTTATGGAGCGCGCGATGCCCCGATTGCAGGCCGACAAGGCCCTGATCCACCCGGACTGCGACATCACCGATTGCGAATTCGGCATCTATACCGAGGTCGGGCGCGGCAGCCGCCTCGCGCATGTGGCGATGGGGGATTACTCCTATTGCGACCGATCCTGCGATCTCGCCAATACAGAGATCGGCAAATTCGCCAATATCGCCAGCTTTGTGCGCGTGGGGGCCACGGATCATCCGCTCGACCGCGCCAGCCTGCACCACTTTCTCTATCGCTCTGCCAGCTATTGGGAGGATGCGCCCGACGATGCGCTTTGGTTCGACAAACGCCGCGCGCGGCTGGCGCGCATTGGCCATGACACCTGGATCGGCCACAATGCGCAGGTCAAGCCCGAGATCACCGTGGGCCACGGGGCGGTCATCGCCGCCGGGGCTGTGGTGACGCATGACGTAGCCCCCTATATGATCGTCGCAGGCGTGCCCGCCCAGCCGCTGCGCCCGCGCCTTGCCCCCGCTCTGGCCGACCGCATGATGGCTCTGGCGTGGTGGGAGTGGGATCACGCCCGCCTGCGGGAAAACCTAGATGATTTTCGCAGCCTGAGCGCCGAGGCCTTTCTTGAAAAGCACGGCGGCTGACCGCAAGAAAAAGGCGGCCACAACGGGCCGCCCTTGAGATGCTGAAATCATGGATGAAAAAGGCAGCTGATCTATACATCGCTGATAGGCCCGCGATGTGACAGCGCCGTGACATCGGGGCAGGTGTTCAAGCATCCGCCAGGGTCAGCGTGATCCGGTCCCCGGCAAACCACGTGCGGCCATATTCGATAGGCTGCCCCTCGGGATCGACATTGACCGCAATCGTGCGCAGGATCGGCGCACCCGGGCTGAGATGCAGATGCACCGCCTGCATCGGGCTGGCCAGTTTCGCAGTGAGCCGCGTTGAGGCGCGGGTAAAATCCGCAACCCCTTGCTCTGCCAGCGCCGCCGTCACCGATCGGAGCCGCCGCAGCGCCTCGGGCAGGCCGGGAAACCGCGCCGCCGGAAAGCTGCTGCGAAACACCGCCACCGGCACGCCATCGGCCAGCGACAGCCCGTCACAAACATGCACCATGGCCCCGGGCGCAAGCCTGAGCGCCTCGGCCTCGGCGGCATCGGCGCTGCGGGTCTCAAGCGCCAAGATCTCTTTGGTTGGCAACCGCCCGGCCGCTTGCAAATTCTGGTGAAACCGCACCCGCCGACCGATCGGATACTCGGTCGGGCGATGCGCCACGAACGCCCCGGCCCCGCGCCGGGCAAAGATCACCCCCGCCTCGGCCAAGACCGCGAGCGCCCGCCGCACCGTATGGCGATTGACGCCAAACCGCGTGGCCAGAACCGCCTCGGTCGGCAGCTTGTCACCGGGGCCATAGCGCCCTGCCGCGATGTCACGGCTCAGACTGTCGTGGATCGCCCGCCAGAGGGCATCGGGTTTTTCTCGGGGCATGTCACATAAGTTTCATTGTGGACTGGCTTGCTAGGGAGGCGGGTTTGGCGTATAGATTTGTCTAGTTGTATAGTAATACCGACAACTTCACAAGGTGTCCACATGAGCAAAGAAACCGAGCGCAAGGGCTGGATGGGTCTTTTGGCGCGCACCCCCGCCGAGGATGTGCACAGGCTCTTGTCTGACACGGGGCTGTCCCCTGATTACGCCTATCTGCGTGCGCCCGAGGTGGGCGGCGTCATGGTGCGGGGCCGCGCCGGGGCCACGGGGGCCGCCTTCAACCTTGGTGAAATGACCGTCACCCGCTGCGCCTTGCAACTGGGCGATGGCCGTGTTGGCCACGGCTATGTGCAGGGCCGCGACAAGTGCCACGCCACGCAGGCCGCGCTGATTGACGCGCTGATGCAGGGGGCCGAGGCCGCGCTGATCCGCGACCGCGTTCTGGCCCCTTTGGCCGAGGCCGAGACCACCCGCCGCAGCGCCCGCGCCGCCCGCGCCGCAGCGACCAAGGTCGATTTCTTCACCCTTGTGCGCGGAGAGGATTGATGCAGACCGAAGCCCTGACCGGCGGCTTTGCCGCAGCCCCCACCGAGGCCGCCCTGGCCTTTCGCGCGGTGATGCGCGCCATGGCCCGTCCCGGCACCATTGAGCAGATCATGGGCGCAGAGCCGCCACCGCCCCTATCGCCCGCAGCGGGCGCGGTGCTCTTGACGCTCTGTGACCCTGAAACGCCACTCTATCTGGCGGGGGCGGTTGATACCCCAATGGTGCGCGACTGGATCACCTTTCACACCGGCGCACCGCTCGTGGACCGCCCCCGCGCCATGTTCGCGCTCGGGCCTTGGTCTGCCCTTCTACCGCTGGCCGATTATCCCATCGGCACGGCCGAATACCCCGACCGCGCAACCACCCTGATCGTCGAGATGGCGCAGCTCACGCACACCGGCGCACGCCTGACCGGGCCGGGGATTGCAACCACCGCCGCGCTCTCGCTGCCCGACATTGCCGCGTTTCAGCGCAACGCCACACAGTTTCCGCTGGGGCTCGATTTTCTCTTCACCTCTGGTCATGACCTCGCGGCGCTGCCGCGCTCAACCCGTGTGGAGGGCCAATAGATGTATGTCGCAGTCAAAGGCGGCGAACGCGCCATCGACAACGCCCATGCTTGGCTGGCCGAAGAGCGGCGCGGCGATACATCCGTGGCCGAGCTCAGCGTGGCGCAAATCCGCGAACAGCTCAGCCTTGCCGTCAACCGCGTCATGGCCGAAGGCTCGCTCTATGATCCCGACCTTGCCGCGCTCGCCATCAAACAGGCGCGCGGCGATCTGATCGAGGCGATCTTTCTCATCCGCGCCTATCGCACCACCCTGCCCCGCTTTGGCGCGTCGCATCCAGTGAATACCGCCTTCATGCGCTGTGATCGGCGCATCTCGGCCACGTTCAAGGACGCGCCGGGCGGGCAGGTGCTGGGGCCGACGTTTGACTACACCCACCGCTTGCTGGATTTCAAACTCGCGGCAGAGGGCGAGACGCCGCAAGCGCCCACAGCCACGCCCACCCCCGGCCCCACGCCGCATATCATGGGCTATCTCGACCGCGAGGGGCTGATCCAGCAAGAGCCCCCGAGCGACGACACGCCCCCCGACCTCACCCGCGAACCGATGCAACTGCCCGCAGACCGCGCGCTGCGGCTTCAGGCGCTGACGCGCGCCGATGAGGGGTTTATCCTCTCGCTCGCCTATTCCACCCAGCGCGGCTATGCCCGCAACCACGCCTTTGTCGGGGAGCTCAGGATCGGCGCTGTCGCCGTGGAAATGGATATCCCCGAACTGGGCTTTGCGATTGAGCTGGGCGAGATCACCCTCACCGAATGCGAAACCGTCAACCAGTTCAAAGGCTCGAAAACCGAGCCCCCGCAATTCACGCGCGGCTATGGGCTGGTCTTTGGCCAGACCGAGCGCAAGGCCATCGCCATGGCACTGGTGGACCGCGCGCTGCGCTGGAAAGAATTGGGCGAAGAGGATCAAGGCGCACCCGCGCAGGACGAGGAATTCGTCCTCATGCATGCCGACAACATTCAGGCCACCGGCTTTCTCGAACATATCAAGCTGCCGCATTACGTCGATTTCCAGTCCGAACTGGAACTGGTGCGCAAACTCCGCCGCGAGGCCGAGGGCGCGGCGCATCGGGAGGCGGCGGAATGAGTATTTTTGCCATAAAGAAGCAGGCCCGCCCATGACCCTCATTGTCTTTGACATCGGCAATGTTCTCTTGCGCTGGGACCCGCAGGCCGCCTTTCGCCATGCCATCGGCAGCGACGCCGAGATTGATGCGCTGCTGGCCGAGGTTCGATTCTACGACTGGAACTATGAGCAGGACCGAGGGCGCAGCCGGGCCGAGGCGGTGGCAGCGATTGCCGCCCACTGGCCAGAGCATGCCGATCTGATGGACGGCTATTTCGACCGCTTCGGCCTGACCATCCAGACCCGCATCCAAGGGTCATGGGACATCGCCACCACGCTCAAGGATAGCGGCCACCGCCTCTGGGCGCTTACGAATTTTTCGGCCGACACATGGCCGCAAGCGCAGCGCCTGCATCCCGACCTGAACACGCTTTTCGAGGGCATCGTCGTGTCGGGGCACGAGCGCATGGTCAAACCCGACCGCGAGATTTTCGACCTCCTCTGCACCCGCGCCGATGCCGCGCCCGAGGCGTGTTATTTCATCGACGACACCGCCAGCAATGTCACCAGCGCCCGCGCCGCAGGCTGGCAGGCGCATCACTTCACCGGGCCGACTGGCCTGCGCGCCGACCTTTGCGACAGGGGGCTATTATGAGCGATTACAACTTTGCCTATCTCGATGAGCAGACCAAGCGCATGATCCGCCGCGCCATTCTCAAGGCGCTGGCGATCCCCGGCTATCAGGTGCCCTTTGCCAGCCGCGAAATGCCGATGCCCTATGGCTGGGGCACGGGCGGGGTGCAGGTCTCTGCCGCCTGCCTCACGCCGAATGACACGTTCAAAGTGATTGATCAGGGCGCGGATGACACCACAAACGCCGTCTCGATCCGCAAATTCTTTGAGAAAACCGCGCAGGTCGCCACCACTGAGGAGACCGCCCGCGCCAGCCTCATCCAGACCCGCCACCGCATCCCCGAGGAACCGCTGACCGAGGATCAGATCCTTGTCTACCAAGTGCCGATCCCGGAACCGCTGCGTTTTCTCGAACCCTCCGAGGTGGAAACCCGCAAGATGCACGCGCTCGAGGAATATGGCCTCATGCATGTGAAACTCTATGAGGACATCAGCCAACACGGGGCCATCGCCACCGCCTATGCCTATCCGGTCAAGGTCGAGGGGCGCTATGTGATGGACCCTTCGCCGATCCCCAAATTCGACAACCCGAAACTCAGCATGGCCGCGATCCAGCTTTTCGGCGCAGGGCGCGAACAGCGCATCTATGCTCTGCCGCCCTATACCCAAGTTGTCAGTCTCGATTTCGAGGATCACCCGTTCGAGGCCACCAAGGCCGATCACGATTGCGACCTCTGCGGCGCATCCCACAGCTATCTGGACGAGGTCATCATGAATGACGCGGGCGGGCGCATGTTCGTCTGCTCCGACACCGATTATTGCCGCGCGCGCCGCGCAGGCGGCCATATCGGGGCGCAGGGTGCCCCCTATGAGGAGGCCACGGTATGACCCCCCTTTTGCAAGTGCGCGATCTCGCCAAATTCTACGGGCCGCGGCGCGGCTGTGACGGTGTCAGCTTTGATCTTTACCCCGGCGAGGTGATGGGCATCGTGGGCGAGAGCGGATCAGGCAAATCGACGCTGCTCAGTTGCCTTGCCGGGCATCTGCCCCCCGACCGGGGCGAGGTCATCTTTGACACGCACGGCCACGGCCCCCGCGACACGCTGCATATGTCCGAACCCGAACGGCGGATGCTGATGCGCACCGATTGGGCCTTTGTCCATCAGCACGCCCGCGACGGGCTGCGCATGGGGGTCTCGGCGGGCGGCAATGTCGGCGAACGGCTGATGGCCGTGGGCGCGCGCCATTACGGGGATATCCGCGATCAGGCGATTGACTGGCTGGGCCGGGTCGAGATTGCCGCCGACCGGGTGGATGACAAGCCACAGGCGTTCTCGGGGGGCATGCAGCAACGCCTGCAAATCGCCCGCAACCTCGTGACCGGCCCGCGCTTGGTGTTCATGGATGAACCCACCGGCGGGCTTGATGTCAGCGTTCAGGCGCGGCTTCTTGATCTTTTGCGCGGGCTGGTGCGTGAAATGGGTCTCTCGGCCATTATCGTCACCCATGATCTGGCGGTGGTGCGATTGCTCGCCGACCGGTTGATGGTGATGAAAGATGGCTTTGTGGTCGAAGACGGGCTGACCGATCAGGTGCTGGATGATCCGCAACACGGCTATACGCAACTGCTTGTTTCCAGCGTATTGCAGGTATGACGCCATGGGCAGGAGCAGAGCATGATCACCTATTACGCCAAGCACGAGACCGGGTTGCATCAGGTGCCAGACCTTGGCGATGCCCCCGTCCTCTGGATCGACATGCTCAGCCCCGACCCGCAGGAAATGGCGCAAATGTCGGGGCGTCTTGGCATCGCCCTGCCCAGCCGCGAGGATCAGGACGAAATCGAACAATCCTCCCGCCTCTATCTCGAAGAGGGCGTGCCAGTGATGACCGCCCTCTTGCCCGCGCGCAACGACGCGGGTGAAACCATCGTCGGCCCGGTGTCTTTCGTGCTCATGGCAGACCGGCTGGTGACGCTGCGCCACCACGCCCCGCGCCCCTTTACCACCTATCCCGACAAGGCGGGGAAATCCTCGCATGGCTGCGCCACGGTCGAGGCGGTGCTGATCGGGCTGATCGAGGAAATCATCGACCGGCTTGCCGATATCATCGAACAGGCTGGCCGCGACATCGACGCGCTCTCCAAACGCATCTTTGGCGACAAACCCCTTAATACCGCGGCCTATCGCACCGCGCTCCGCGACATCGGCCAAGCTGACGGGCGCGTCATGCAAATCCGCGAGAGCCTGATGACGCTCGAGCGGCTTTTGGGCTTTCTCATGCCGGTTATCGACACCCGGCGCGGGGCCAAACCCCTGCGCGGCGCGCTCAAATCGCAATATCGCGACGTGCGCACGATCACCGAACAGGCAGGCTATCTGCAACAGAAAACCGCCTTCATGCTAGATGCGGCCCTTGGCCTCATCACTATCGAACAGAACGCCATTATCAAGATTTTCTCGGTGGCTGCGGTGGCCTTTCTACCGCCCACGCTGGTGGCTTCGATCTACGGCATGAATTTCGAGGTGATGCCAGAACTGTCCTGGCCCTTCGGCTATCCGATGGCGCTCGGGCTTATGGCGCTGTCCGCATTGGTGCCGCTCTGGATTTTCCGCCGCCGCGGCTGGCTTTAACCCTATCGGAGACCCGCAATGATCGAGATCGACAGCCTGAGCAAAAGATTCACCCTGCATAATCAGGGCGGCGCGGTGATCCCCGTGATGGCAGGCGCGCATCTGCATGTCGCCCCCGGTGAGTGCGTGGCGCTGACCGGCTCTTCGGGCGCGGGCAAATCTACGCTTATGCGGATGATCTATGGCAATTACCGCGCCAATGCGGGCCGGATCATGGTCGGCGACACCGATGTCGCCCGCGCCGAACCGCGCGAGATCATCCAGTTGCGCCGTCATACGCTGGGCTATGTCAGCCAGTTCCTGCGCGTCGTGCCCCGCGTGCCCACCCGCGATGTGGTGGCCGAACCGCTCTTGATCCTTGGCAGCGCGCCCGATGCGGCCCGCGCCCGCGCCGAGGCGCTGCTTGACCGCCTCAATATCCCCGAACGGCTCTGGTCTCTCAGCCCCACGACATTCTCGGGCGGCGAGCAACAACGCGTCAATATCGCGCGCGGTTTTGCGCATGCCTTTCCAGCCCTGCTGCTGGATGAACCCACCGCGAGCCTTGATGCCACCAACCGCGAGGTGGTGCTGACCCTGATTGAAGAGGCCAAGGCGCGCGGCGCAGCCATTGTGGGCATCTTCCACGACGAGGCCGCGCGCGCCCGTGTCTGCGACCGCAAGGTGGATGTGACCGCCTTCACCCCGGCGCGCGCCGCATGACACCTGGCCGCCTCATCGCCGTGGTCGGCCCGTCGGGCGTGGGCAAGGACACGCTGATGCGCGCGATGATCGCAGAGCATCCGGGCCTGCGCCGTGCCCGCCGCGTCATCACCCGCCCCCCAGACCCCGAGGGCGAAGGCCATGAGGCGGTCAGCGACACCGAATTCGACGCCCGCCTCAAAGAGGGCGGCTTTGCCCTGCATTGGCGCGCGCACGGCCTGCGCTACGGGGTGCCGGTGGGCATCTGCCTTGATCTCGCGGCAGGGCGCGACCTCTTGGTCAATCTCTCGCGGGGCGTTCTGGCACAGGCGCAGGCGCGGTTTCAGCCCTTTGTCATCCTGCACCTGACCGCCACGCCTCAGGTGCTGGCATCACGCCTTGTGGCGCGCGGGCGTGAAACCCCGCAGGATATTCGCGAACGCCTGACCGGCGCGGATATGGCCCTGCCCGAGGGCGTGGGCCCGGTCATCACGCTTGACACCGACGCAGCCCTGCCCCGCCTGACCAAGGCCGCGCTCAAGGCGGTTTACGCGGTGAGGGTCTGACGGTGCAGCAGGTGAAACCGCCCCGCCTCATCCTCGCCCATCAGCGACAGCGCGTCGATGACATAGGGCTGCGGCACCAGCGGCCCCAATCGCGCCTCCAGCGCGGCCTTGATCGGCGCCAATTCCGCCTTGGGCCGCTTGCCGGTCAGGGTGATATGAAACCGGAACTCCTCCATCACATAGGGATAGCCCCAGCGCAGCAACAGCGCGTCTTGCGCAGGCGTCAGGCCCCCTGCACGCCGTCGCGCCACTTGCGCCTCGGTCAAGGGCGCGCGCCACGGTTCGAACGCCTCCACGGCGCGCGCTGCCAACCCGTTCAAGGCGCTCTGATCCCCCACCGGCACCAGCGCCAGAAACCGGCCCAAACCCGCGATCTGCACCCCCTCCAGCGTGACCGCCGCCTCGCCTGCGCAAAACCGCTCGAACGCCGCAACCAGCCCCGCCTCTCCCTCCCCCTCGGCCAAGGCAAAGGGCGGCTTGATCGTGGCATGCAGCCCGTATTTGCGCGGGGTCTCGGTGATCTCGGTCACGGGCGCGGGCAACCCCGGCACCTCGGGATGCGCCACAGCACAACCCTGCGCGCTATCCCATCCCAACCACGCCGCACCAAAGGCGGCAAATTCCCCCTCGGGGGGCGTGACATAAATCGCGTAGCGGTGAAAATCCATGAGGTCTCTCGTCGGGTTGCCGTGACGTGCCAAGAAAGCGTGACATCCAAATGACAGAAGACATCATTCTCGCCAATGCCCTCCTCATTCTGCCAAACGAGGTGATCCCCGGCGCGCTGCAGATCAAGGGCGGTAAAATCACCGCTCTCGACAGCGGCACAGCCCTGCCACCCGGTGCGGTGGATTGCGAAGGTGATTACCTTGCCCCCGGCCTGATCGAGCTGCACACCGATAATCTGGAGCGGCACATCCAACCCCGCCCCAAGGTGGATTGGCCGCATCACGCCGCCATCCTCGCCCATGACGCGGAACTGGCCAGCGTCGGCATCACCACCGTCTTTGACGCAATGCGCGTGGGGTCGATCCCCACCGGCGTCGGGCGCTACAGCAAATACGCGCGCGGTCTCGCCAACGAACTCCTCAGCCTGCGCGCCGAGGAGGCGCTCAAGATCAGCCATTTCCTGCATCTGCGCGCCGAGGTCTGTTCCGAAACACTGGAAGAAGAGATGGAACAATTCGGCCCATCGGACCGCGTCGGCATCGTCAGCCTGATGGACCATACGCCGGGTCAGCGCCAATTCCGCGACCTGACCAAACTCGAAGAATACATGAAGGGCAAACACGCCCTCACTGATGCGGAATTCGCCGAACACGTGGTCCAGCTCAAGGCGCTGCGCGCCGCGCATGGCGACCGCCACGAGGCCGCCGCCGTGGCCCATGCCGCCCGCTATGGCGCGGTGCTGGCCAGCCATGACGACACCACCGCCGAACAGGTGGCGGTGTCCGGCGGCTACGGCATCCGGCTGGCCGAGTTTCCCACCACGGTCGAGGCCGCAAGCACCTGCCACGCCCATGATATCGCGGTCATCATGGGCGCACCCAACCTCATCCGGGGCGGATCACACTCTGGCAATGTCGCGGCGGGGGAATTGGCCGATCTGGGCTATCTCGATATCCTCTCGTCCGATTACGTACCCTCCGCGCTGCTTTTGGGGGCTGTGCAACTGGGCGCGCGGTGGGGCGATATGGCGCGCGGCCTTGCCACCGTCACCGCCAATCCCGCCCGCGCCGTAGGCCTCTCGGATCGCGGCCAACTGGCGGTAAACGCCCGCGCCGACCTCATCCGCTTTCGCCTGCGCAGCGGCGCACCAGCACTGCGGGGTGTCTGGTCGCAAGGGGCCCGCGTCGCCTGAGGCCTGCTTTGACAACCGTCGAATCGGGGCGCATAACGGGCGCGAATTCAATCGCTTGCGCCGGAGGCCCCGATGACCCAACCGCTCTTCACCCTGCCCAGCCCCCCTCTGGTGCCGATCACCGGCACGGATCAGGGCTATCCGGTGCAGCGCATCTTCTGCGTCGGGCGCAACTACGCCGCCCACGCACTCGAAATGGGCAATGAGGTGGACCGCGAAGCGCCGTTCTACTTCAACAAGGCCCCTCAAACCCTCTGCCTCAGCGGGTCCAGCATCCCCTATCCGCTCGAAACCTCGGATTGCCATCACGAGATGGAATTCGTCGTGGCGCTCAGCGCCCCCGCCTTTCGCATCAGCGCAGCCGAGGCGATGAACACCGTCTATGGCTATGCCTGCGGCATCGACCTCACCCGCCGCGACCTGCAAGGCGTGGCCAAGGAAAAGCGCCGCCCCTGGGATATCGGCAAGGATTTCGAGAACGCCTCGATCATCGCCCCCCTCACCCCCAAGGCCGCGTTTGGCGACATTGGCGATCAAACCATTCGTCTCTCTGTGGACGGGCGCATCACACAAGAGGCGACGCTGGCCGATATGATCTGGTCCGTGCCCGAAATCATCGCGCATCTGTCGCGCTTTTATCATCTCGCCCCCGGTGACCTGATCTATACCGGCACGCCAGCGGGCGTTGGCCCCGTGCTGCCCGGTAATGTGCTCTTGGGCGAGATTGACGGTCTGGCCCCGCTCACCCTTACCATCACCGCCGCAGAGTAAACCCGATGACAAACCCGGCCCAAGGCCGCCTGCAATATGTGCCCGTGACGCTTTTTACCATCGTCATGGGGCTTTGCGGCTTCACCCTCGCGCTTCGCGCGGGCGAAGAGGCCCTCGGCCTCACCCACGCACTGTCATGGGCGGCGCATGGGCTGACCATGGCGGTCTTTGCCGCCGTCACGCTTGGCTATCTCGCCAAGGCGATCCGCCACCCCGCAGCGGTGGTCGCCGAATGGAGTCACCCCGTGAAACTTGCCTTCTTTCCGGCAATTTCGATCGCTTTGGTGCTGATGTCCATCGTCATGCTCGCCCCCGCGCCGGGTATTGCGCATGTGCTATGGCTCATCGCCGTGCCGATGCAACTGATCCTGACCCTCGCCGTGGTCAGCGGCTGGATCAGCGCGCGCGCGTTCCAACACGGGCACCTCTCACCGGCATGGTTCATCCCGGCGGTGGGCAATGTGATCGTGGCAATCGCGGGCGTGCCCCTTGGCTACCCGGAAATAAGCTGGTTCTTCACCAGCGTCGGCCTCGTCTTCTGGATCGTCCTGCTGACGCTGGTGATGAACCGGCTGATCTTTCACGATCCCCTGCCCGAACGCCTGCAACCCTCGCTGGTGATCCTGATCGCCCCGCCTTCGGTCGGGTTTCTTGCTTGGGTGGAACTGGTGGGCGGCGTCGATCCCTTTGCCCATGTGCTGCTCAATTGCGCCTATCTTTTTACGCTCATCGTCGCGGTACAATTGCCCAAGCTCTTGAAATTGCAATTCTCCTTGGCCTTCTGGGCGCTCAGCTTTCCCATGGCTGGCGTGACCATCGCCAGTTTCACCTATGCACGTGAAAGCGGCTCTGCCGCGCATCGGCTGATCGGCCTCGCCCTCTTGGCGGCCCTCTGCGTGATCATCGCGGGCCTGCTCTGGCGCACGCTCAAGGCCCTGCGCGCGGGTGCCATCTTTCAGCCGGATTGACAGGGCCGGGGCTCACTCACGCGAACCCCGGCTTATTCTCACCCCAACAACCGCCGCGCGATCACCTGCGCCTGAATCTCTGCCGCGCCCTCAAAGATATTGAGAATCCGCGCATCACAGAGAATCCGGCTGATCGTGTATTCCAGCGCAAAGCCATTGCCGCCATGGATCTGCAGCCCGTTGTCGGCGGCGGCCCAGGCCACGCGCGCACCCAACAGTTTAGCCATCCCCGCCTCAAGATCGCACCGCCGCCCGTGATCCTTTTCCCACGCCGAGAAATAGGTCAGTTGCCGCGCCACCATGATCTCGACCGCCATCATCGCAAGCTTGCCCGACACACGCGGAAACTCGATCAGCGCGCGGCCAAACTGCTTGCGGTCCTGCGCGTATTTCATTGCCACATCCAGCGCCGATTGCGCCACACCCACAGCGCGGGCGGCAGTCTGAATGCGCGCAGATTCAAAAGTCTCCATCAACTGCTTGAATCCCTTGCCCTCTTCGCCGCCCAGCAGGTTCTCGCCCTTCACATGGAAATTATCGAATCCCAGTTCGTATTCCTTCATGCCGCGATAGCCCAACACCTCGATCTCACCGCCGGTCATGCCGGGGGTCGGGAACGGGGCCTCATCGGTGCCGGGGGTTTTTTCGGCCAGAAACATCGACAGCCCCCGGTGATCGGTGGTGTCGGGCACGGTGCGCGCCAGCAGCGTCATCACATGGGTGCGCGCGGCATGGGTGATCCAGGTCTTGTTGCCCGTCACCTTCCAATCGCCATTCTCATCCTTCACAGCACGGGTGCGCAGACTGCCCAGATCCGATCCGGTGTTGGGTTCCGTGAACACGGCCGTCGGCAGGATTTCGGCACTGGCGAGCTTCGGCAGCCACTGTGCCTTTTGCTCCTCCGTGCCGCCACAAAGGATCAATTCGGCAGCAATCTCAGACCGGGTGCCAAGGGACCCAACCCCGATATAGCCCCGGCTCAACTCTTCCGAGACCACAACCATCGACGCCTTGCTCAGGCCGAAACCACCGAATTCCTCGGGAATGGTCAGGCCAAACACACCCATTTCCGCCAATTCCTCGATGATCTCCATCGGGATAAGTTCATCCTTGAGGTGCCACTCATGCGCATGCGGCTCGACCTTCTCGACCGAGAACCGCCGGAATTGCGCGCGGATCATCTCCAGCTCTTCCTCAAGGCCACTGCGCCCCACCGTGATCTCTGCCGACCGCTCTTGCATCAACTCGACCAACCGGCTGCGTGCCGCTTGGGTATTGCCCGCCTGCATCAGCATCGTGGCGGCAGGGTCCATCAACAGATGTGCATCATCCGGGCCAAGGCCCAGATCCTGAAGGCGCACCATCTCGCCCTGATTCATCTGAATGCCGCCTGCGATCTGGCTCAGATATTCGCCAAAGGCGATTTGCAGGATCAGTTGCTCGACCTCGCCAAACTCGCCTTTTTCGTCCAGCCGCACCGCCCAAAGCTGCATCTGGCGCAGCGCCTCGACATAGGTCGCAAGCCACGCCAGCCCATGCGCTGCGGTCTGATTGGCCTCAATCGCAGCCCCCGAAACCCGGCCATCCACCGTCACCAGCGCGCGAACAGCGCCCGTGGCCCGCTCCAACAGCGCCTCGGCGGGCGCCAGCGCCACGCCGGTCAGGGCCAGCAAATCGCCCAGAATGATCGGTTGTGCCATCGCCAGATCCTGTCCGTCATGTGCCATGAATCGCATCCTTTTCCTAATCTCGTGCCTTTTATCCATTATGCAGGTGCAGCGCAACTATTATGCTTTTTGTCGCAGGGTTTTGATCTAAAATTGCGCGTTGATTTTTTGCAGCGCAGCGCTATCGCCATGGTCAGCCGCCCAAACGCCATGATAAGAGGCGAAATGGACGCATTTTTCGACATAAGCCCACTCTGGAATCCGCTTTGGGGTTGGGCCATGGCCTTTACCGTGGCGCTCTGCGCGGGCATGGTCAAGGGCGTGGTGGGCTTTGCCATGCCCACGGTAATGATCGCGGGGCTCAGCACGATGATGCCCCCCGAATTGGCACTGGCCGGGCTGATATTGCCAACATTGGCCACAAACCTCTGGCAGGCGCTCCGCCAAGGCACGCGCGCCGCCATCGCCTCGATTGCGCATTTCCGGGTGTTCCTCATTGCGGGCGGTCTGGTCATGGTTTGCGCGGCGCAACTGGTGCCGGTGCTGCCGCCCTCGGTGATGCTGCTCTTTATCGGCCCGTTGATCACACTCTACGCCGCCTCGACCCTGCTGGGACGCGGTTTGCGCCTGCCCCCGGAACCGGGGATCAAGGGCGAGGCGGGCATGGGGGCGCTCGCCGGTCTTTTTGGCGGCCTCTCCGGCATCTGGGGCCCGCCCACCGTCGCCATGCTGATCGCGCGCGGCACCGAGAAAACCGAACAGATGCGCGTGCAGGGCGTGATCTACGGTCTGGGCGCGCTGGTGCTGCTTGGCGCACATATCGGCTCGGGCGTGTTGCGCGCCGAAACCCTGCCGCTCTCGGCGGCGATGGTCGTCCCAGCGCTCCTCGGCATCTGGATCGGCTTTCGCCTTCAGGACCGGTTCGATCAGGCCACCTTTCGCAAGATCACGCTCTGGGTGCTGCTGATTGCCGGGCTCAATCTCATCCGGCGTGGGGTGATGCTGCTTTAACACCCGTCCCGGGCTTGACCCGGGACCTCGCCACGGCGGGTTGGAGGCCGGGGCGATGTAACAGGCCCGGGACCTTACAAAATCGAGGCTCAAACCTTACAAAGCTTACACACGGCTCAGCCCCGCGCCACCTCAGCCGCGAACCGCGCCACATAGCGCGCCCGCGCCTCGGGCAAGGGCCGATTGCCCAATTGCGGGGCAAGATGATTTCTCAGGAATTGTCCTGTGACTTCAAACCCTTGCAGGATTTCCCCATCCGGTGCCGGGCCATGCCCCATCAGACAGGGCGGCAGCGGCAACAGCCGGTCCGCCCATTCCCCCGCCCCCGCACGCGACACAGCCCGCCCGGTCTTTGGCGATATGTAACTGAGATCATTGGCCTTTTCGCCCAAAACCGCACAACGCCGCAGATCAAGACCAAAGCCCATCTCTTCCAACAGCGCCATTTCCCAATTGAGATAGGCCAACGTCCAAATCTCGGGTTGATCCAAAATATCAAGCAGAATCAATGTCTTGCGGTATAGCTCCGCATGCGCCTCACGCTCGGGCAGCACAAACAGCAGCAGCGCACAAACCGCATTCAACCCCGCCAGCGCCATCCGGTCGCCCATGGTCCAAGCCCTTGATTTCAAAGGCTCAACCCGGAATGTGCCGATATGATCCTCTAGCCGCGCGCGCCATTCCAGATCAAGTTGCGCGCCCGGTTGCAACACAGGGGCCATTTTGCGCGACGCACCGCCGCGCACCACCCCCGCATGCCGCCCCCGCTCTGGCGTAAAAACTTCAATGATTACAGAGCTTTCCCCATGTCGGCGACTGTTCAGAAGAATGCCCTGATCGCGCCAATCCATCGGCCCTCAGCCTCCCAATCCGTCCTGATCGAGCAAATGCCGCCCCTCCCGGTCCTCCACCTCGATCACCCAGAGGTCGGGATCATAGCCCCTTTGCCGCGCAATCGCCGCATCCACCTCGGCCTCTGCGCCCTCGGCCAAGGTCATCCACACGCGCGCACCACTCATCAGATCAATAGAGCGTTGAAAAACAACACCTTTTCCATCCAACGTGTTGAGCTTGACCAGAACAGCCCCCCCCGTGTCATCGCCATGCGCCACCACAAAGGCGGGGATATCCGCCCCCCTGAGCCGCGTCAGATAGGCATCTACCCAAAACCGCGCGCTCAGCCGGGCCATGCCCCTAGTTCCCGTCCTTGAAATCCAAGCCCATCTCGGAATACCGCTCGGATTCCTCTTGCCAGTTCTCGCGCACTTTTACCTGCAAAAACAGGTGGATACGACGGCCAAGAAACTCTTCCAACTCCTCGCGCGCGGCTTTCGAGACGGCCTTGATCGTCTCGCCCTTATTGCCCAGAACGATCCCTTTATGCCCGTCGCGCACCACATAGACCACCTGATCAATCCGCGCAGAGCCATCCTTGCGCTCTTCCCAGTTCTCGGTTTCGACGGTCAATTGATAGGGCAATTCCTGATGAAGCCGCAGCGTCAGCTTTTCGCGCGTCATCTCGGCGGCGATCATCCGCATCGGCAGATCAGCGATCTGATCCTCAGGGTAAAGCCATGGCCCCTCGGGCACCTCACCGGCCAGCCACTGCCGCAGATCATCTACCCCATGGCCGCGCTCAGCCGAAATTAAGAACGTCTTTTCAAAGGCAAAGCGTTCATTCATGTCCTTGGTCAGCGCCAGCAGCACCTGTGCTTGCACCCGGTCAATCTTGTTGATGGCCAACGCCACCTTGCGCCCCTTGGCGATGCCGGTCAGCCCCTCAAGGATGCGCTCCACCCCTTCGGTCACACCGCGATGCGCCTCGATCAACAGGATCACCACATCGGCATCCGCAGCGCCCCCCCAAGCGGCAGCAACCATCGCCCGGTCCAGCCTGCGGCGCGGTTGGAACAGGCCGGGCGTGTCCACGAATACCAACTGGCTCTGCCCCTCCATCGCAACGCCGCGAATACGCGCGCGGGTGGTCTGAACCTTGTGTGTGACGATGCTGACCTTGGCCCCCACCATGCGGTTGAGCAGGGTGGATTTGCCCGCATTGGGCTCTCCGATCAGGGCAATAAATCCGGCGCGCGTGGTCATGGGATGCGTCTCGACTGTTGTGATTGACAGGCTCTAGCCGATTTGCCGCCCCGCGACCAGAGCAGAGCGTCAGTTGTCGCAGCCGAAGGGAACAAAGGTGCTGGCCATGCCCTCGTTCATGGTCATCATGGTCAGAAGATCGGCAAACGCATAGTCCTGCGCCGTTTGCGCACAAATCCGCACATGCCCAACACAGCCTGAGGCGATGAAAGCACGGTTTTCTTCTAGAAATTGCTGGCTTAGCCCCTCTGGCCCAAGCGCGGCCAAGGCATCCTCGGTCGCCTGCGCATAAAGCGCGCATTTGCGGAGCGTCCAGGCATCTATCGGCGCTTCCTGTGCCTTGGCAATCTGCGCCAAGGACAGCATGACAGCCAATAGGGCAAGCCCGCGCACCCGCTCACTCCGCCTGCAATTGATCCAGAAGCGCGCGTGCCGCCGCCTGTTCCGCCTGCCGCTTCGAGCCGGCCGTCGCCTCGGCACGCTGGCCGCTTTTCAACTGCGCGCAAATAGTAAAGATCGGCGCGTGATCTGGCCCCTTGCGGGCAAGTTCAACATAATCGGGCGGCGGCAATCCACGCGCCTGCGCCCATTCCTGAAGGCTTGTCTTGGCATCGCGCGCGTCTTCTTTGACCGCGCCCAATCGTGCGCCCCAGAGCCGAAGCACAACCCCGCGCGCCGTTTCAAACCCGGCATCAAGATAGACGGCGGCAATCACCGCCTCCATCGCATCGCCTAACAGCGCCTCTTTGCGCCGCCCGCCAGAGAGCATCTCGGAACGGCCCAGCTTGAGAACTCCGCCAAGGTCGATCTCGCGCGCCACATCGGCGCAGGCCTCTTTGCGCACCAGCGCGTTAAAGCGCGGCGCAAGCTGGCCCTCGGTGGCCCCTTGATCCTGCGACAAGAGCGCCTCAGCCATCACAAGGCCCAACACCCGGTCGCCCAGAAATTCCAGCCGCTGGTTGTCATCCCGATTGGGCGTCGCCATCGACGAATGGGTCAGCGCCCGCACCAACAGCGCGGCATTGGTAAACTCATGCCCTAGCCGCGCCTGAAACGCCTTGATATCCGCCGAAAGCTTCACTCAAGCCTCTTGAAGAAACGGTCGCTGCGCCATGTCCAGAACGCCAGCATCGACCGTCCGGCCGAGGAAAAAACCACCCGGTTCGCGCGCCCGATCAGGTTCTCGAATGGCACAAAGCCAACCCCGCCCACCGCCTGCGGAAAGCGCGAGTCAGTGGAATTGTCGCGGTTGTCGCCCATAAAGAAATAATGCCCGGCAGGCACAGTAAAGACGCCCGTATTATCAGACCGCTGGTCGCCGATGTTCAGGATGGAATGCGACCGCCCATTGGGCAGCGTCTCGATCTGGCGCGACTTGAGGCAATCCGCCCCTTCGCCGACCACGCCATTCTCGCAACGTGGACGGATACCAAGCGGCCCTTGCCGCGTGAATTCCTCAACAAAATCACCGGCCGGTTCCAGCCCGACGGCGGCCTCGTTGATATGCAACACGCCCTCTTTCATCTGGATGCGGTCCCCCGGCAGGCCGACAACCCGCTTGATGAAATCGGTGCCATCGGTCGGCTGGCGAAACACGATGATATCGCCGCGCTCAGGCTCTGAGCCAAAGATGCGGGTATTGTCACCGTCGATGAAGGCGCAGATCTTTTGCGCGTCGATGTTCAGCCCCCCCACCCGGATCGACGGGCAAGAGGCATAGGAATAGCCATAGGCCATCTTGTTCACAAAGAGAAAATCACCAATCAGCAACGTGTCTTTCATCGACCCTGAGGGAATCCAGAACGGCTGAAAAAAGAGCGTGCGAAACAGCCCCGCGATCACGAGGGCCCAGAACACCGTTTTCACAGTTTCCCAGATAGAGCTCGATGTCTTGCCTGTGGCGGCCATTTGGCGTCCTCCGCTATCTCTCCGGCGCTACATGCGGGGCCGGGACCAAGGTGTCAAGCAGGCCGTGCGACCGGTCGCGCCTCGATCACCACAAAGGCCTGCGCCCAAGGGTGATCGTCGGTCAGGGTCACATGGATGATGGCCTCATGCCCCGGTGGCGTCATCTCGGCCAGACGCGTCGCGGCCCAGCCCGTGACCTGCATCACCGGCTGGCCCGTGGGCAGGTTCGTGACGGCCATATCCTTCCACGCGATGCCCATGCGCAACCCCGTGCCAAGCGCCTTGGAACAGGCTTCTTTCGCCGCCCACCGTTTCGCATAGGTGCCCGCCACATCGGCGCGGCGCTCGGCCTTTGCCTGTTCCACCTCCGTGAACACCCGGTTGCGAAACCTGTCGCCAAACCGCTCCAGCGTGCGCGCGATCCGCTCGATATTCGCCAGATCCGTGCCAATCCCCAAGATCATCCCGTTACCCCCGGTGCAAACAGCGGAAAACTGACGCCAAGCGCCCAAGCAAGGATGAGGCCAAGCGCAACGCCCACGCTTGTCGCCCCGGCCCGCGCCGCCACCCAACGCCCCATCAGCCCGTATATCAGGAAAAAGAGCAGGATCACCGGCGCAATCATCGCCAGAAAAAACAGCCGCTCCGTATCCAGCAGAATGGCCAGAGCCAAGGACAAGATAAAGCCCGACCGCGACGCCAGCCTCTGCCAGAGCAGTGCCCCGCGCGCCAGCACCGCATCCGCCAGCATAAAGGGCACGGCCCCAAGGCTTAGCGCCATGATGATCGCAAGCCGCTCGGGCGTGGGCCAAAAGTTTGCGCCATAGCGATCCAGCGCAAACCCAAACACGCCCAAGCCCCACACCAGCAGCGCCAGCACCGCCACAGGGCGCAACCCCTCTGGGCGTCGCCCCATAACCCACAAGAACGCCATTTGGCAGACCCCGTATAGCGCCAGATGCAACGCCAGATAATCCGCGACCAAGACCGGCAAAAGCCGCGTTTCCACCTGCACCGCCAAAAGCGGAGCCAAAAGCGCCGGCACCAGAACCACCAACACGAATTGCCGTGACCGCATGGCCTTGCGCGCGGGCGGCGCGCGCTGCGGCAAAAGGCGCGCCAGCGGCGCGGCAAGGGCCACAATCGCGAACATCAACGCCAGAAACCATGGCCCGGTCGCCCGCACCGCGACATCGCTCACGCGCCCATAGGCGGCATCGAGCCATGCAATCGCCTCGGCCCGGCCCAAACGGCTATGCAGCACCGCCACATGTTCGGCCAAAGGGGCCACCACCGCGCGGCGCGTCACAGCCCCTGCCTGCACCGTCTGGCCCTCCCCCGCGCCGGGCGTGACCATCTCAACCGCCTCACGGGCGAAACCACGCAAACCCGCCTCCCACGCCCCTGTGATCAGCAAGAGAGTGTCCGGCTCGGTCTCCGTTACTGCTTGCGAAAAGGCAGATATCGCCACCACGGGACCAACCCGGTCTTCCTCTAGCGCGGTGCGGATGATGATATCGGTCGCCATGGAATGCCCCAAAAGCGCAACCTCACCCGCCCAAGCCTCTTGCGCCACCGCGGCCCGCACCACCCGGCCCGTCTGCGCCATCAAAAGCCGTGTCGTGCCGTCAAGACTGTTCACATCGCCCGACATCGGCACCCGGTTGCGCCCATGCCCCTCGAAATCAAACGCCCAAACCCGGTATCCCGCCCGTGCAAGATCAAGGGTATATGCCTGCATCATCTGCCGCGACCCGGCAAAGCCATGCGCGATCACCACCACCGGACCATCCGCACCGGCCATGGCATAGCGCGTCACCGGCGTGTCAGAGACGGTGAAGCTCGCGATGTCCACGCCACGCCGCTGCCCCTCAAGCTGCCAAAGCGCGAGACATGCCAAAACCGTGGCCAAAACGGCCAAAAGGGCGCGCAATGTCATGACAGAGCGCCCCCGCGCACCGTCACCCCCGCGCCTCGTCCATCAGCCGACGCATCTCTGCAATGGCCGGGCCCAATCCGCGAAAGATCGACTCGCCAATCAGGAAATGCCCGATGTTGAGCTCCATCACCTCGGGAAAGGCCGCGACCGGCTTTACCGTTTCATAGTTCAATCCATGCCCCGCATGCACCTCTAGCCCCAGAGAATGGGCATAGGCCGTCATCTCGCGCAGGCTCTCCAACTCGCGGTCGCGGGCGTCGACATGCCCCTCGGCATGGGCATCGCAATAGGCGCCGGTGTGCAATTCGATCACCTCGGCCCCGATGCGATGCGCCGCCTCGATCTGCCTTTTGTCAGCGGCGATAAAGATCGACACGCGACACCCTGCCTCGCGCAGCGGCGCTATGAAATGCGCCAGCCGGTTTTCCTCGCGCGCCACTTCCAGCCCGCCCTCGGTGGTACGTTCCTCGCGCTTTTCCGGCACGATGCAGACGGCATGCGGTTTGTGGCGCAGGGCAATCCGCTGCATCTCGTCGGTCGCGGCCATCTCGAAATTGAGTGGCACCGTCAGCACTTCCATCAGCCCGTCGATATCCGCATCAGAGATATGCCGCCGATCCTCGCGCAGATGGGCGGTGATGCCATCAGCCCCCGCCTCTTGCGCAATCCTCGCCGCGCGCAGGGGATCCGGATAGGCCCCACCACGCGCGTTCCGCACCGTTGCCACATGGTCGATATTCACGCCTAGGCGTAGCTTCTTTCCTGCCGACATCGGCTTCTCCCGTGATTGATCCGCGACTCGAGGCGTAACCTAGTCCGGTTTTCCCGCCTCGTCAGCCTTGTGCGCCTGTTTTTCCTTGGCCGCCTTCTTTTCCTTCATCGCCACCCACTTGGCCTTGAGCGCGCCTTTGCGGCGGTGCTGATAGGCGGTGATCACCGGCAGGCTGATGTAATAGGCCGCAAGTGCCGTAACGATCCCCGGCACAATCCCCCCGATCATATAGGGAAAGAACACATCGTCATAAAAGAGCTTCAGACCGCTCCAATCCGCCTTGTGATCCATGAAGATTGCCAGAAAGTTGTTCTTCAGGTCATCCCCGGCATCCAGAAACTTTCCCCCGAGCGAGCGGCTGATCTCATCCTCGGCCAAGGTGCTGCGCCCCAGCATCGCGTGCCCGGTCTGAAGTGATACCACCCCGATGGGCACATATGTGAGCGGATTGCCAAAGAATGTGCCCAACAGGGCCGCCGGAATATTGCCGCGCAAAATCCACGCCAGCGTGGCCGCCACGATGAAATGAAAACCATAAAACGGGGTAAAGGTCGTGAAGACACCCGCGAAAATACCGCGCGCGATGCGGTCGGGCGGATCGGGCAAACGGTTCAGGCGATGCCGGACATAGCTGAACGCCCGCCCCCACCCGCCCTTGGGCCAGAGAAACCCGGCAATAACCTTCCACCAGGGGCGTCTGTCACGACGTCTGAATACCACCTGCGCGGCTCCTCGGGTTGATGTCAGCCCGCCCCCACGCGGGACGGATCTCGATAGCGCTCGACAGCGGCGACATCGCTTTCCGCATCAAGCGCCGAGAGCACACCGTGCAAATGCTCGGCATCGCGCAACTCGACATCAATCAAAAGACGATAGAAATCCGGTTTCCGGTCCACGAATGTCAGGTCCGAGATATTGGCCTTCTGCTCGCCGATCAAGGTGCAAATCCGCCCCAGAACCCCGGCATCGTTACCAATGGTCAGATCCAGCGTCACATCATAGGCCGCCGGATGCGTGCCGGTGTGCCAATGCAGGTCCATCCAACGGTCAGGCTGCTGATCGTATTGCGACAGGGTTTCACAGTCGATGGCATGGATCACCACGCCCCGCCCGCGATAGGTGATGCCCACGATACGCTCGCCCGGCAACGGCTGACAACAGCGGGCCCGCTCAAAACTCTGATCCGCGCCCAGACCGATCACCGCGCGGTCGCGCGTCACCTCATTGCCCGCCTCAGGCATGAGGTCCGGGTAAACGGCATGCAACACTTGATGCGCGGTCAACTCGGCACTGCCCAACCGCGCGCGCACCTCATCGGCATCCCGCAGACGCAACGTGCGCGCCGCAGCCTCCAAGGCTTTGTCGGTGGCCTTCTTGCCCACATGCTCGAACGCTGAACGCGCCAATTCCCGCCCCAGCTTGATATAGCGATCACGGTCCAACTCGCGCAGAGCCCGCCGGATGGCGGCGCGGGCCTTGCCGGTGGTGGCAATATCAAGCCATGTCGCCTGTGGCGTCTGCCCGTCGGCGGTGATCACCTCGACCGATTGGCCATTCTTGACCCGTGTCCAGAGCGGCACGCGCATCCCGTCCACCTTGGCCCCGACACAGGCATGACCAATCCGGGTGTGAATGGCATAGGCAAAATCAATCGGCGTGGCCCCACGCGGAAGTTTGATCACATCGCCCTTGGGGGTAAAGCAGAACACTTGGTCCGCATACATCTCGAGCTTGACCGCTTCGAGAAAATCCTCGTGATCCTCCTCGGCGTCGAACTGCTCGCTGACGCTCGAAATCCACTTGGCCGGATCGACGGCAAAGGGATTCTCAGACCGCACCCCATCGCGATAGGACCAATGGGCGGCCACGCCGGTTTCGGCCACGTCATGCATGGCCTGCGTGCGGATCTGCACCTCGACCCGCTTGCCGTCACGCCCCGAAACGGTGGTGTGAATCGACCGATAGCCGTTCGATTTGGGTTGGCTGATATAATCCTTGAACCGCCCCGGCACCGCGCGCCAGCGTTGGTGAATAGCCCCAAGCGCACGGTAGCAATCATTTTCAGACCGGGTGATCACGCGAAAGCCGTAAATATCCGACAGCCGCGAAAACCCCATCTCCTTTTCCTGCATCTTGCGCCAGATCGAATAGGGTTTTTTGGCGCGGCCAAACACATCCGCCTCAATGCCCGCCTTGTCCAATTCGTGCCGCATGTCGCCGGTGATCCGCTCGACCACATCGCCGGTCTCGCGTTGCAGGGTGATAAAGCGGCGGATGATACTGGCACGTGCCTCGGGGTTGAGCACGCGAAAGGCCAGATCCTCCAGCTCTTCGCGCATCCATTGCATACCCATGCGCCCCGCCAGCGGACCATAAATATCCATGGTCTCGCGCGCCTTTTGCGCCTGTTTTTCGGGGCGCATCGCCTTGATGGTGCGCATATTGTGCAGACGGTCGGCCAGCTTGACCAGAATGACCCGCAAATCCTTGGACATCGCCATGAACAGCTTGCGAAAGTTCTCGGCCTGCTTGGTTTCGGAATTCGACAGTTGCAGATTGGTCAGCTTGGTGACGCCATCCACCAGATCAGCCACCTCGCGGCCAAACTTGTCTGACACGATCTGATACGAGGCTTTGGTATCCTCGATCGTGTCATGCAAGAGGGCGGTGATGATTGTCGCATCGTCCAGCCGCTGCTCTGTCAGGATGGCGGCCACGGCAACGGGATGGGTAAAATAGGGCTCGCCCGAATGGCGAAACTGCCCTTCGTGCATGGCACGGCCAAAGTCATAGGCCGCGCGTATCAATGCCTCGTCCGTGCGGGGATTATAGTGGCGCACCAGCGTGATCAGGTCGTCAACGGCGATCATCGGGGTCGCGCCTTGCCGTAGGGGCCGGAGTTACCCCTGACCCTGTGCTTCCATCAGGGCGCGCAGCAGCTTTTCTTCCGACATGTCGTCGGTGTTAGGCTTGTCCACATCACCGCCCATCAACAGGGCCATGGAATCTTCTTCGGGCTCATCGACTTCGATCTGAGTCTGATTCGACTCGATCAGCCGCTCGCGCAGATCATCCGCCGCCTGCGTTTCCTCTGCGATTTCACGCAGTGCCACAACGGGGTTCTTGTCGTTGTCACGGTCCACCGTCAAAGGCGATCCCGCCGCAATTTCGCGAGCGCGGTGTGCGGCAAGCATCACCAGATCAAAACGGTTCGGAACCTTGTCAACGCAATCTTCTGTGGTAACGCGGGCCATCAGACCTCCGGGACGGGTTAGGGCAGATTTCAAGAAGCCTTGTATTTAGGGTGTCAAACCGGGATTTACAAGCAGAGAATCAAAGCGCCTCGACCTCGTCGCGCGCGGCTCGTGGCAGGTCGTCCAGCATCTGTTGCACCGACCGGCCCAGCACCGGATGCACCCAGTCGGGGGCGACATCCGCAAGCGGCACCAAGACGAAAGCGCGCTCGTGCAGGCGCGGATGCGGCAGGATCAGCTGGTCGGGCGCGCGGCTTTGCTGCTCATCGGGCGTCAGCCTTTGCCACGCCTCGAACCCCGCAAGATCAGGCAGCACACGCCCCCCCACCGCGATCAGGTCGAGGTCCAGCGTCCGTTGCCCCCACCGCGTCTCGCGCCTGCGACCAAAGGCCGCCTCAACCCGGTGCAAAAGCGCAAGCAACGCCTCTGGCTCTTGCGCAACACGCAGCACCGCCGCCGCATTTACAAAATCCGGACCCGCCCCGGCAGGAAAGGCCGGTGTGCGAAAAAACCGACTCACACCGAGAATTTCGACCCCCTCTTCGCGCAATCGCACAAGGGCCTCGGTGAGGGTCGCCTCGGGGCGCGACGCACCGAACGGCAAGTTTCCACCCATCGCGATCAAGCATTGTTGATCCAAAGTCATCGCTCCCCTATCTTATCCTGACGTAACATGCCCTTGCATGCAGAATTCTAAACCCCTAATTATCGTTGTTACTCTGTCCTGCCTTCACCACTCACACCACTCACACACTCCCAGGCAAGACATGACCATTCGGAAGGACATTTAAGATGTTTTACAAGGACGAGCGTTTAGCCTTGTTCATAGACGGATCGAATCTCTATGCCGCCGGTAAGGCGCTTGGGTTCGACATCGACTACAAGTTGCTGAGATCCGAGTTCATGCGCCGTGGCAAGTTGCTGCGCGCTTTTTACTATACTGCACTGTTGGAAAATGACGAGTATTCACCGATCCGCCCTTTGGTCGATTGGTTGCATTACAATGGCTACTCCATGGTCACGAAACCGGCCAAGGAATACACTGACAGCCAAGGCCGTCGCAAGGTCAAGGGCAACATGGATATCGAGCTGACGGTGGATGCGATGGAACTCGCACCGCGTGTTGATCATGTTGTGCTGTTCTCCGGCGATGGCGATTTCCGACCCTTGGTCGAAAGTCTGCAACGTCAGGGCGTGCGTGTTTCCGTGGTCTCGACCATTCGAAGCCAGCCGCCGATGATCTCGGACGATTTGCGCCGCCAAGCGGACAATTTCATCGAATTGGCAGATCTCAAGGATGTTATCGGCCGTCCGCCGCGCGACATTCAGAACGACCGCCAAGAGGCCTATGCCGAGACCGAGTGACCTACCCGTTAGGCACCACATCAGCGCCCGGATCACCCCTGCATGAGCATGGGTGATCCGGGCGTTTTTGCGCAAATGGCCGGGCTTTTCGCGGCTGCATTCGGCGCGGCGACCATCCTGCCCTTTCAATCCGAAGTGGTATTTGTCGGCCTGCAACTGGCGGGCACCCTATCCTTGACCGCGCTCGTCGTGGTGGCCAGCATCGGCAACACGCTGGGGGCCGTGGTCAACTATGTCATGGGGCGCGGCATCGAGCGGTTTCGTCACCGCCGCTGGTTTCCCGCCAATGCAGCGCAAATGGCGCGGGCCGAACGCTGGTATGCCCGTTGGGGGGTCTGGACCTTGCTGCTCAGTTGGGCACCTCTGGGCGATGCCTTTACCGTGATCGCCGGGGTTCTGCGCACGCCGGTCTGGCTCTTTCTCGTGCTGGTCACGATTGCCAAAACCGGGCGCTATATCGTGTTGGCCTGGATCACAGCGCAGACGATGGGCTGAGGGGGCGGTGACTTTACTGTCGCGTGCAGCAAGAACAGGACCGCGCGGAATGCTGGGCCGGGGACTAGCGAAGCAACAGTCGTGGTTGCCACTTTATGCCAGCAAAATCCGTGTGACCCATCAGCGATCCGCGCCCTCTCAAAATCGCTAGGCCGCTAGACGGCCCAGCGATCCGCGCGGCACCTTCGGTGCTATTCGCGCGGGTCATAGACAAGAGATCCGGCTTGTAATTCTCTACCACCGCACCTCCGACGCCGCTATTTCCCACCCCGCCCTTTACGCGCGCGCCCACCTGCCTTACCTCTGTCCCCAAGCAGGAGACCCGCGATGACAAAGCCCCCCCTTACCCTCTACCTCGCCGCCCCGCGCGGCTTTTGCGCCGGTGTGGACCGCGCCATCAAGATCGTAGAGATGGCGCTCGCGAAATGGGGGGCGCCGGTCTATGTGCGCCACGAGATTGTGCACAATAAATTCGTGGTCGATGACCTGCGCGCCAAGGGGGCGGTTTTCGTCGAAGAACTGGATGAGTGCCCCACCGACCGGCCCGTGATCTTTTCCGCCCATGGCGTGCCCAAATCCGTCCCGGCAGAGGCCGCCGCCCGCCAAATGCTCTATGTCGATGCCACCTGCCCGCTGGTCAGCAAAGTACATATCGAGGCGGAACGCCACCATGACAACGGGCTGCAAATCGTGATGATCGGCCACGCGGGCCATCCCGAAACCGTGGGCACCATGGGGCAATTGCCGGATGGCGAAGTGCTCTTGGTCGAAACCCCCGCCGATGTGGCCACGCTCGACGTCCGCGATCCTGCCCGCCTCGCCTTTGTCACCCAAACCACCCTTTCGGTCGACGATACCGCCGAGGTGGTTGCCGCCCTTCAGGCCCGGTTTCCGGCCATTGTCGGCCCGCACAAAGAAGACATCTGCTACGCCACCACCAACCGCCAAGAGGCGGTCAAGGCCATGGCCGAAAAGGCCGAAGCCATGCTCGTCGTGGGTGCCCCCAATTCGTCAAACTCCAAACGTCTGGTCGAGGTCGGCGCGCGCGCGGGCTGCGCCTATTCCCAGCTTGTGCAACGCGCCACCGACATCGACTGGCGGGCGTTGGGCGGTATCCGCAGCATCGGCATCACCGCCGGGGCCTCTGCCCCCGAAGTGCTGGTGAACGAGGTCATCGACGCCTTCCGCGCCCGCTATGACGTGACCGTCGAACAGGTGGAAACCGCGCAGGAAAACGTCGAATTCAAGGTTCCACGGGTGCTGCGCGTGCCGGCCTGATGCGGGCTGGCATTAAAGCCGCCGAATACCCACAGCTCTCGCCGCATGCGTAGAAATTGAACCGGCCCGGTGCCTGTTAAATTATTGATATCGTGTCTCGGTGACTTATTTCACCGGCAGGACACACGATAAATCCCCGGCCTTCCCGCGCTTTATGAAACCAGCAGCCTGTGCAGGCATCTTGCGCTCACGGGAGTCGGCGGGAACGGGTTTGTCGACTTAGACCACGCCGCCAACGGCGGAAAACCGAAACCGAGACACAGGAAACGCGCATGACCACGAACTCTTATATGACTTGGGCCATTCTGGGGGCCGCCGGTGGCGCTGGATTCGGCCTTTTTGCAGCACCGCTCCTCTACATCCTGATCAATCTGTCCTCAGATGGCATCTCATTTGGCGAAACCGCACGCTTTGCTATCGCCAACGGGATCACTTGGGGTGTCCTTGGCGTTTTTGCAGGTATCTTCTTTTGGGTGGTCAACAGGGTGCAAAATCCGCCCACAGAGGAGTGATCTTGATCGCCTGACTGCGCAGCAAAAGATCCTGCCACCGTCTGCTACCGCCCGACCGGCCCGTCACTCGTTATCCCGCAGCCACGCAGGCCGCAGCACCACGATGGTAGGCCGGTCTGGCAGGCTGCGCAAAGAGACCTCAATCTCGCTCACACCGGGGCGGGAAATGGCAAATTCGCCTTCCATCCCCGCCAGAAACCGCTCCAGCGTGCTATCGCCAAACCAGTGCATCGGCAGCACGATCGACGCCTTCACCCGCCTGAGCACGTTCATCATATTCTCGATATTCATGGTAAAGCCGCCATCAACGGGGGCCATCACCACATCCATCCGGCCAAGAGCGGCATATTGATCGTCCGACGGCTCGTGATGCAAATGCCCCAGATGGGCGATGCACAGCCCCTCAGCCTCAAAGACAAAAATCGAATTGCCATTCTGCTCCACCGCGCCGCCCGACCGGATATCGGTGGGCACATTGCGCACCACCAGCCCGCCCAGATCAAGGTGATGATCGGCCCCCACGCCATATTCCCCCCAACCGCGCAGCACATGCGGGATTGCCGGATCGGGAAAGGCGGTCCAATGCGTTTCATGCGCGTGATTCATCGTGACAACATCGGGGATCAGATTGGCGCTGCCGATAAAGCCGGTGAAATCTGTCACGGCATTGTATCCGCCCGCCTGAATGAGAAAGGACGCATGCGCGATATAGCGCAGCCGCACGGTATACTCGGGCAGCGGCGCGCGAAAACTGGCCCGGTGCAGGTATTCCATCCCCGGCGTCGCATCGGCAAGCGCAATACAATGGCTTGGCCGACGATCCTGCGCGGTGGCAGGCGCGGCCAGCATCAAAACGAACAAGACAAGTCGGATCATCAGCAGCCCTCCTCTTGGTCTTGAGCAAGATAGCACGGTTTGCCGCGACGTCACCTTGCAGAACCAGAGCGAAAGCCCCTTAGCTGCCCTTGACCAGCGGCACGATGGCCGGATCGGTCTCGGGGGCCAGTTCCTCGAAATCGAAATTATCCAGCCGTCGCGCCCGTCGTCCCGCCTTGTCCGCCGAAATCCGGATTTCCGCCACATCCTTGGCCGCCAGAGTGAAATGCCGGTCCAGGTTTTCAACCCGTGCGCCCAACCGCTCCACATCCGCGAACAAAAGGCCTAGTTCCCGCCGGATTGCCCCCGCCTGCTCGCGCATTCGCGCATCCTTGAGGATTGCGCGCATGGTGTTGAGCGTGGCCATGCAGGTTGTGGGTGACACGATCCAAACCCGCGCGGCAAAACCATCGCGCACCACCTCGGGGAAATTGGCGTGCAACTCGGCATAGACCGCCTCAGAGGGCAGGAACATCAGCGCGCCATCGGCGGTCTCGCCCTCAAGGATGTATTTCTCGGAAATATCCTTGATATGCTTGCGCACCGCCGTGCGCATACCTCGCGCCGCCTCGGCCAATTCCCCGTCAGTCTTGGCCCGGCGCAGCGCCTCATAGGCCTCCAACGGGAATTTACTGTCAATGCAAATTGGCCCCGGTGGATTGGGCAGATGAATAAGACAATCCGCCCGCCTCCCATTCGACAGCGTCGCTTGCAATGTGTAACTGTCCGATGGCAGCGCCTTGGTGACAATATCCGTGAGCTGAATTTCCCCAAACGCCCCCCGCGTCTGCTTGTTTGACAGAATATCCTGCAACGACAGCACATCACCCGACAGCTTGGTGATATTGTCCTGCGCCTTGTCGATGGCTTGCAGGCGCTGCTGCAATTCCCCAAGCGATTGCGCCGTGCGCCGCGAGGTGCCTTGCAGGTTCTCGGTCATGGCATGGCTTACCTGCGCCAACCGCTTTTCCATCAGTTGCAACAGATGCGATTGCGCCGCCGCCTGCGCCTCGGACACATGGTTTAGGCCACCGGCAAGCTGATGCTGCCCATCCGACAGCCCCTGCACCCGCTGCCCCAATTGCCCCATCTGATAGGCGAGCGGCTCTGCCAGCCGCGCCGACCGATTGGCGGCGCGCAGCGCAAGGATGAGCAGCAGAAGGATCAGCAGCAACACCGCCGCGCCGATCACCACTGCCACAACGGCGGGATCGTCAAACGCATAGGTCTGACCGCCAATCTGGATCATGTGCGCCCGAACAGCCGTTCAATATCCGATAGCCGCAATTCCACATAGGTCGGCCGCCCGTGGTTGCATTGCCCCGACATCGGCGTGCGCTCCATCTCGCGCAAAAGGGCGTTCATCTCATCCGCGCTCATCCGGCGACCTGACCGGACCGAGCCATGACAGGCCACGCGGCTCAGGATCGCGTCGATCCGCAATTTCAACGTGCCGCTTGCGCCCTGATCCTGCAACTCGTCCAAGATATCGCGCAAAAGCGCGCCCGCATTGACCGTCCCGAGGATGGCGGGGGTTTCGCGCACCGCAAGGCTGCCCGACCCAAACGGTTCGATCCCCAGCCCCATCCCGGCCAACTCTTCGGCATGGTCCATCAACAACGCGCAATCGGCTTCGGAAAGATCGACAATCTCAGGGATCAGCAGCGCTTGCGCCGCGATCCCGCTCTCGGCCATCTGGCGTTTCAGCCGCTCATACACCAGACGCTCATGGGCGGCGTGCTGATCGACAATGACCATGCCGGTCTCGGTCTGGGCGATGATGTAATTCTCATGCACCTGCGCCCGCGCGGCCCCAAGTGGCAACGCCGTGGCGGGCTGTTCCTCTACCTCCGGCTCTGGCGCGCTCTCAACCCGCGCGCTCCAATCCGCGCCCATATCGGCAAAACCGGGCGCTTGTGCCTGATAGGCCAGGCTGCGTGCCTGCGGCGACGGGCGGTCCATCTGATAGATGCGCCCCGCCGGTTCCGCCCGAAACGCGCCCAAGGTGGCCCCCGCCACCGTGGTTGACGCCCGATGCCCCGCCTCCGCCAAGGCATGCCGCAACCCCGATACGATCAGCCCTCGCGCCAGCCCCGGATCGCGAAACCGCACCTCAGATTTCGCCGGATGCACGTTCACATCAACCAGCGTGGGATCACAGCCCAGAAACAGCGCCGCGGCCGGGTGCCGGTCCCGGCTGAGCACATCCTGATAGGCAGCACGCAGCGCGCCATAAAGCATCTTGTCCCGCACCGGGCGGCCATTGACAAAGAGATACTGCGCCACGGCTGATCCCCGCGCATAAGTGGGCAGCGCGGCATAGCCGGTCAGGCGCAGCCCCTCGCGCGTGGCATCAATCTTCAGCGCATTTTCGGCGAACTCCGCCCCCAGAACCCGCGCCAATCGCCCGTGCAGCGCGTCAAACAAATCGCCGCTTTCAGGATCGGCACGAAACACGATCCGCCCTTCGCCCCCGCCAGACACATCGCGCAGGGTGAACCCCACAAACGGCTCCGCCATCGCCAACCGCTTGACCGTATCGGCAATCGCCTGCGCCTCTGCCCGGTCCGAGCGCATGAACTTAAGCCGCGCGGGCGTGGCGTAAAACAGATCACGCAGCGTCACCACCGTACCACTGTTCAACGCGGCGGGTTTGACCGCACCCATCTGCCCACCGGCAACGGTCATCTCAGCCGCCTCTGCACCCGCACGCGACACAATCGTCAGCCGCCCGACCGCCCCCAAGGACGGCAACGCCTCGCCACGAAACCCAAAGGAATGAATATTCAAAAGGTCCGATCCGTCGATCTTGGACGTGGCATGCCGCGCAAGCGCCAGTGGCAACTCATCCGGCGTCATGCCACAGCCATCATCGCTGACGCGGATCAGCGTCTTGCCCCCATCGGCATAGCTCACTTCAATCCGGGTGGCCCCGGCATCAAGCGCGTTTTCCACCAATTCCTTGACCGCCGAGGCGGGCCGCTCCACCACCTCTCCCGCCGCAATGCGATTGATCGCCCCCTCGTCCAACTGACGAATTTGGGGGCGGTCTGCGCGTATCTTGGGGTTGTGGCTGTTCATACCGCTAGACTTAGCACAGATCGCCACGATTCTGCCAGAGAGGGCATCAAACCCCGCACAGAATAAAAAGCCCGGGCGCGAACGCCCGGGCAAGCTCTCTCAAGATCTGTCAGGAAGGAGAAGGATCAGCTCTTGGAGAATTCAGGATAGGCTTCCATGCCCATTTCCGCCATGTCGAGCCCGTTGATCTCGGTCTCTTGATCGACCCGCAGACCCATGGTGCCCTTGATGATCAGCCAGATCACGATGCTGACGGTAAAGGTAAAGGCACCGTAGGCAAAGATCCCCAGAAGCTGCGTGCCGAGGCTGGCATCGCCATAGAAGACCACGGCAAGCGTGCCCCAGATACCGGCGAGCAAGTGAACCGGGATGGCACCAACCACATCGTCGATCTTGAACTTGTCAAGCATGGGCACGGCCAAGACCACGATCACACCGCCAACAGCCCCGATCCAAAGTGCGCCGAACAGGCTCGGTGCAAGCGGCTCTGCGGTGATCGACACCAGACCCGCCAATGCGCCGTTGAGAACCATGGTCAGGTCAGGCTTTTTGTAGAGCACTTGGGTCAGGATCAGCGCAGCAATCGAACCCGCAGCCGCCGCCATATTGGTATTGGCAAAGATCCGCGACACGTCCGAAACATCGCCCACGGTGCCCATCGCCAATTGCGAACCACCGTTAAAGCCGAACCAACCCAGCCACAGGATGAATGTGCCCAAAGTGGCAAGCGCAAGGTTCGAACCCGGCATCGGCGTGACCTTGCCATCTTTGCCATATTTGCCAAGACGCGGCCCCAGGATGATCGCCCCCGCCAGAGCAGCCCAGCCACCCACGGAATGCACCACGGTCGAGCCAGCAAAGTCAGAGAACCCAGCCTCAGACAACCAGCCGCCGCCCCACTGCCAGGACCCGGAAATCGGATACATGAACCCGGTCAGCACGATGACAAACACAAGGAACGGCCAAAGCTTGATCCGCTCGGCAAGTGCGCCCGACACGATCGACGCTGTGGCCGCGACAAACACCAGTTGGAAGAAGAAGTCAGAACCGATCGAGGCATAATCAAGCGCCGCATCCGCCGCCGCAACCCCTACCGGGTCCAGCTCGGTCATGGCAAAGAACGGCCCGACCCAACCGGCCACCAGCCAGCCATCGCCGGGATACATCAGGTTAAAGCCGACCAGCCAATACATGATCGTTGCAAAGGAATAGAGGACGATGTTCTTGGTCATCTGCATCGTGACGTTCTTGGACCGCACCAGCCCGCCTTCGAGCATGGCAAAACCCGCCGCCATGAAGAACACCAAAAAGCCCGCCATGCAGAACAGCAGCGTCGTCATGATATAGGGGCCGATTTCATCAAAGCTGGGCACGGCCTCAGCCGCCGCCTCTTGGGTCAGCCCCATCTGCGGCAGCGCAATCAGCGTTGCGGCAAGGCCGAGTTTTAGCATGGAATTCATTGTGTTTATCCTTTCCCCTGCGCGCTCAGAGCGCGTCATCGTTGGTTTCGCCGGTGCGCACGCGCACGGCTTGCTGGATGTCGAGCACGAAGATCTTGCCGTCACCGATCTTGCCGGTGCGGGCGGTCTTGGTGATGGTCTCGACCACCTGATCGGCCATCGCGGCAGAAACCGCGATTTCCAGCTTGATCTTGGGCACGAAATTCACGGCGTATTCCGCACCGCGATAGATTTCCGTGTGGCCGGATTGCGAGCCAAAGCCCTTGATCTCTGTCACCATCATGCCGCGTACGCCGATGTCGGTCAGCGCCTCGCGGACCTCTTCCAGCTTGAACGGCTTTATCGTTGCAATGATGAGTTTCACGTCTGCCCCTTTCGGTTTGCGGTGTCTCAGCGCGTTGTTTGCACATGCAGAAAAGGCGCAGATGGCAGAGTCTGGAAGGGTCAAGGCAGGAATCCGCCGCCTAAATTCACCCCATATGCTTAAAATTTGTGCTGAAATATTAATTTGCGTATTTTTTACGCACATCGGAAATCACGATCCGCGCGCGCGGGGTCTCTACTTTTGCGATCCCGCATTATAAACTGTCCCAAACACACAAGGCCGAGCAGGGCAGCAATGAGCACGACAGGACCGAAAAAACCGCCTCTGGTGGCCCCCAAGCGCAGCGCCAAGGTGCCGTCCAAACCAAAACCCGCGCGCAAGGCCAAGAGCACGCCACGTCGCGCCCGCGCGCGCTCCAATAACGTGGTCGTGCGGTTGGTCGGCGGGCTGCTGCGCTGGATATTCGGCGTGCTCTGGTGGATTACCTGGCGGGTAACGGCCGTGGTCACTGTGGTCGTGGGCGTGATGGTAGCCATCACCTACACCAGCCTACCCGAATTCCAGACCCTGATGGATGGCCGCGCCAAGGGCTCTGTCACCCTGCTGGATCACGACGGAGAGGTCTTTGCCTGGCGCGGCGATCAGTTTGGTGGCATCGTCACCGCCGAAACCGTCAGCCCGCATCTCAAGAATGCCGTGATCGCCACCGAGGACCGCCGATTTTATCTGCATCCCGGCGTTGACCCCATCGGTATTGCCAGCGCCATCCGCATCAACCTGAACGAGGGGCGCGGCCCGTTGCAGGGCAACGGCGGCTCGACCATCACGCAGCAGACCGCGAAACTGCTCTGCTTTGGCAATGCCTATAATGCCAGCGAATGGAAGAGCGAGGCCGAGTACATCGCCGACTGTCGCCGCTCCTCGCTCTCGCGCAAAGCCCGCGAGGCGGTCTACGCCCTGGCGATGGAGGTAAAATACACCAAGAGCCAGATCCTCTCGGTCTATCTCAACCGCGCCTATCTGGGCGGCGGGGCCTATGGGGCCGAGGCCGCAGCCCAACGCTATTTCGGCAAATCCGCCGCCACGCTCAACCCCGCCGAGGGCGCGATGATTGCAGGGCTTTTGACAGCACCCTCGACCCTCGCACCGACCGCCAATCTCGAACGCTCGCGCAACCGCGCCTCGGTCGTGGTGGGCCTGATGCGCCGTCAGGGCTATCTCAGCGATCAAGAGGCGGCCTTGGCCCTCGCCAACCCTGCCGAACTCTCCGAGGCCGCCGAACGGCAGGCAGGCGGCTATTTCGCCGATTGGGTCATGGCGTCGGGGCCCGAGTTTTTCACACGCGACACCACCGAAGACGTGATCATCCGCACCACTTTGGATCAGCGCGTGCAAACCGCCGCCGAAGAGGCGCTGACCTATATCTTTGACGAAAAAGTGCGCGAAGGTTCCAAGGCGCAGGCCGCGATTGTCGTGATGTCCGCCGATGGTGCGGTGCGTGGCATGGTGGGCGGGCGCAAAACCAAGGTGGTGGGTGCCTTCAACCGCGCCACTCAGGCCAAACGCCAGACTGGATCAGCCTTCAAGCCCTTCGTCTACGCCACGGCCGTGGAACTTGGCTACAGCTACGATTCAGTTGTCGTGGACGAACCCTACTGCCTCAATATCCCCGGCTCTGGCCGCTGGTGCCCGGAAAACTACACCCGCGACTACAAAGGTCGCGTGTCGCTGACCGAGGCGCTCGCGCAATCCCTCAATATCCCGGCGGTCAAAATCTCCGAGAGTGTGGGGCGTGACCTCGTGCGCAAGGTGGCCAGCGATTTTGGCATCGACAGCGATTTGGCCGCAGGCCCGGCCTTGGCGCTTGGGGCCTCTGAAAGCACGCTTCTGGAAATGACAGGCGCTTATGCGGGCATTCTCAACGGCGGCTCCTCTGTCACGCCCTATGGCCTTGTCGAACTGAAGCTCTTGGGCGAGAACGAGCCCTTGATGGGCACCGGCGGTGGCATCGGCGAGCGCGTCATTCAGGAAAGTGCCGCGCAGGAACTCATCTACATGATGACCAAGGTGATCGAAGGTGGCACCGGCGGTCGCGCCCGCCTGCCGGGCCGCGAGGCTGCTGGCAAAACCGGCACCACACAGGCCGCCCGCGATGCTTGGTTTTTGGGTTTTACCGCCGATTATGTGGCCGGGGTCTGGATGGGCTATGATGACAACACCCCGCTTAGCGGCGTCACTGGCGGTGGTCTTCCGGCTGAAATCTGGCAGGAAACCATGATGCGCGTGCATGAGGGCATTGATCCCAAACCCCTGCCGATGCTGCGCCCGCAACCCCGCCCCGCCCCGGCACCCGCGCCAGCCCCGCAGGACCAGCAACGCCGCGCGCCGGTGGCCAGCGACAATCCGATCGAAAACATCCTGCGCAGCATCTTTGGCGGAAACTGAAAACGGCGCCCAAACAGGGCGCCGTTCACGACGAACCAAAATGTAAAACGCCTCAGCCCGCTTGCTTGAGATCCGCAATCAGCGCGTTCACATCGCCATTGCGGCGATCCAGCATCGCGCCAATCTCGGTGCGCTCGCTCAGCCGCAGGCTGATGCCCTCGATGATCATATCGAAAAACAGATCCTTGCCCGAGCGGTCTGACACGAGGAAACTTACCTCGAACGGCGATTGCCCGCGAAGATAGGCCGTGGATTTCACCTCGTGCCACGATTTCACCGGCTTGACCGAGTTCACCTCGATGCGCCCCCCCGCGAATTCATTGAACCGCTTGCCATATTTCCGCGCGATATAGCCCCGGAACGCTTCGGTAAAGGCACGCATCTGCGCCGATGATACCCGGTTGGCATCCGCCCCAAGGGTAGACCGCGCAATGATATTCACATCGGCATAGGTGCTGAAAATACGCTCGAAATCCGCGATCATGCCCGATATCGGCTTGCCCGATGCGATGACGCGGTTGATGTTCACCACAACCTCATCCACCAGCGACCGCGCGCGCGCATCATCGAGCGCCCACCCGGTGCTGGGCAGGGCAGCCAACGCGGTCACGGCAAAACCCGAGGTCATGAAATGGCGGCGGGTGATGTCACTCAGCATAGGGATCCTCCAAAGGTGTGGACGGCTCAAGACTACCGTAAGGGTCGTCATAGACACTATCAGCCGTGCCGCCCAGTTTGAAGCGTCGGTTTTGCAGGAAGATCGAGCGCGACTGCGCATAGCTGTCGGCACTCTCGTAAAGAATGGCGTCAATCGTCTCGCTGAACTTCTCGCGCTTGGATAGGCCAGCGGCCACACCCGCCCCGGTTCCAACCAGATTAGCCGGCGATTCAAGTATGTAACTCAAGGGGTTGGTGAAAAGATCAACCGCAATGCCCCAGGTATCCCGCTCTGTCGAAGGGCCCAAGACCGGCAGTTCTACATAGGCCCCTTCCCGCGCGCCCCAAACGTGCAAAGTTTCGCCGAAATCGGTGTTGGTGCCCGCGGCCATACCCATTTCGCTGGCCGGATCAAACAGACCGCCAAGGCCAAAGGTGGTGTTTACAACCAGACGCGCGGTGTCCTGAAACGCCCCACGCATATTCAGCTGCAAGACATTGTTCACAATATCACTCGGCAGCGATAGGTTGGTCGAGAACCGCCCGATGACTGTCTCGATATCGTCGGGAATGGCCGCACTATATCCCTTGGCCACCGGCCGCACGAGCGAACGGTCAAACCCTCGGTTGAACTCATGCACACCGCGGTTTTGCGACTCATACGGGTCGAAAACATCGCGCGTGGCCTCTGACGGATCAGGGCGCGCGCAGGCGCTCAGCGCGACGACACCTGTAAGGGCGATCACCCGCAACGCGGAACCGGACGAGATATGGAAAGATGGCAACAGCAATGGTTTATCCGTCATTAAACGAGTCTCTGCCTTACATAAACTATAGCCCGAACAAACCCATCATCCTACGCCCCATGTTCACAATGCTGTGGCAGAATGGTGACATTCCCTGTAAGGGAAGACAGGATTGCTTTGGATCACTTAAAGACTTGAACACTAAAGACGGAATACAGATTTGGACAAGATGAAACTGGAAGCGGGCCGCCAAGAATTGCGCGCGGCCCGACGCGAAAGCCGTAGTCTCTACTGGTTTGTTGGCATCTTCAGCTTTTTCGCCAATCTTCTGATGTTGACCGGCCCAATCTACATGTTGCAGGTCTATGACCGCGTCCTCAGCAGCCGCTCGGTGGAAACCCTGATCGCTCTCTCGGTGCTGGTTTTATTTCTCTATACGATGATGGGCCTACTCGATTATGCCCGTGGCCGCATCATGGGGCGGGTCGGCGCGCGCTTTCAGGCGCGTCTGGACCGGCGGGTATTCGACGCGGTGATTCGCAAATCGGCCATCCAACCCGATGCCAACACCGCCACCGGCCTGCGCGATCTGGAATCAATCCAGCGGCTGATGACATCGCCCGTGCTTCTGGCAATTTTCGACATGCCATGGGCCCCGTTCTTTCTGGCCGCAATCTGGGTGTTTCACCCTTGGCTTGGCATTCTCGCTCTTGCCGGGGGGGCGCTTTTGGTTGTTGTCACCCTGATCAATCAGGTCGTGACCCGCAAACCCACCGGACAGGCCAATAACGCAAGCGTTCAGGCCGAATCAATTTCCGAACAATTGCGCAACGAATCCGAGATGATTCAGGCCATGGGCATGCGTGACGCGGCCTTTGATCGCTGGCAAGCCGCGCGTGGCCGCGCCCTATCGACCGCGATCGAGGCCGCTGATCTGGGCGGCACCTTCACCACCTCTACCAAGGCGCTGCGCCTTCTTCTTCAATCGGCGATGCTGGGTCTGGGCGCGTGGCTCGTGCTGCGCGGAGAGCTGACGCCCGGGGCCATGATCGCAGGCTCGATTCTTATGGGCCGCGCCCTTGCCCCCATCGAGCAGGCCATCGGCCAATGGGCGCTGGTGCAACGCGCCGCCAAAGGCTGGGAAAGCCTGGCGGAACTCCTCGGCTCTGTTCCCCCTGAACAACCGCGCACGCCCCTGCCCCGCCCCAAGGCGCGGCTGGAAGTGAGCCAACTCACCATGGTCCCGCCGGGTGAAAGCCAGGCCGTGCTCAAAACACTCAGTTTCAAGATCGAACCGGGTCAGGCCGTGGGCGTGATCGGCCCCTCCGGGGCGGGCAAATCCACCCTCGCCCGCGCCATCACCGGCGTCTGGCGGCCTGCGGGCGGCAAGATCCGCCTCGATGGCGCAACCCTCGACCAATACGCCCCCAATGTGCTGGGTGAGTTGATCGGCTATCTGCCACAGCGCGTGCAGCTCTTTGACGGCACCATCGCCGACAACATCGCCCGCTTGGCCCCCCAACCAGACCCCGCCAAGATCGTCGCCGCCGCGCGCAAGGCCGACGCCCATGAGATGATCCTAAAACTGCCCAACGGCTATGACACCCGCGTCAGCGCCAGCGGCGGGCGGCTCTCGGGCGGGCAGATGCAGCGCATCGGCCTTGCCCGCGCCATGTATGGCGATCCCATGATCCTCGTGCTGGATGAACCCAATTCCAATCTCGACAACGAAGGCAGCGAAGCGGTCAATCTCGCCATCCGCAGCTTCAAGGCCGAAGGCAAGGCCGTGATCGTGGTTGCCCACCGTCCCGCCGCGATCAAGGAATGCGATATGCTGCTGATGCTTGAGGCCGGCGTTATGCGCGCCTTTGGCCCGCGTGAAAAAGTGCTCAAGGACGTGCTCCAGAACCATCAACAAGTCACCGAGTCCACCGGCCCAGGAGGTGTGCGATGAGCGCCCCGAACGATAGCGCATGGTCGGCGCGCAAGCCGCTGATCATCGGTCTCATCGGCCTTGTTCTGCTGGTGGGCGGGTTTGGGACATGGGCCGCGTTCACCCAGATTTCCGGGGCGATTATCGCACCGGGGCGCATCGAGGTGGATCAAAACCGGCAGGTCGTCCAACACCCCGACGGTGGCGTCGTTTCCGCCATCGAGATCAAAGAGGGCGACAAGGTCAGCGCCGGTCAGGTGCTTGTCCGGCTTGATCCCAACGAGTTGCAATCCGAACTCTCGATCATCGAAAACCAGCTTGCCGAACTCATGGCCCGCCGTGGCCGCCTAGAGGCCGAGCGCGACGGGCGCGATGCCCTGAAATTCGATCCGCTCCTCATTGACCTGTCAGCGCAGAACGCCGACGCCGCCGATCTGATGACCGGGCAAAAGACCCTGTTCGAGGCCCGCGCCCAGACCGTCGCCGCCGAGATTGACCAACTCGACAAGCGGCGCGGCCAGATTTCCAACCAGATCGAGGGCATTGAGGCCCAGCAAGTGGCCCTTGCCCGCCAGCTTGAACTGATCGAACTGGAACTGACCGATCAACAATCGCTGCTGGATCGTGGGCTAGCGCAAGCGACCCGCGTGCTCGGGCTGCAACGCGAACAGGCGCGCCTCAGCGGCACCATGGGCGATCTTGCCGCCCAAAAGGCCGAGGCCGAGGGCCGCATCACCGAAATCGAAATCTCGATTCTCAAACTGGGCACAGACCGGCGCGAAGAGGCGATCACCACCCTGCGGGATCTGCAATTCCGCGAGCTTGAATTGCGCGAACAACGCCGCGCCCTGATCGAACAAATGGGGCGGCTCGACATCCCCGCGCCAGTCTCGGGCGTGGTTTATAACCTACAGGTCTTTGCCCAACGCTCGGTCATCCGGCCCGCCGATCCGGTGCTCTTCATCGTGCCACAGGACCGCCCGCTGGTGATCAACGCCCGCGTCGACAGCATCCATGTCGATAAACTCTTTGTCGGACAGGAAGTCACGCTGCGCTTCTCCGCGCTCGATCAACGCACCACGCCAGAACTTTTTGGGCGCGTCACCCAGATTTCCGCCGATGCCTTCGAGGATGAGGCCACGCGCGCCAGCTATTACCGCGCCGAAATCGTGCTGAGCGAAGGCGAGCAGGCCCGCTTGCCCGAGGGCACCACCCTTATCCCCGGCATGCCGGTCGAGGCGTTCATCCGCACCGCCGACCGCACACCGCTGGCTTATCTGGTCAAACCCTTCACCGATTATCTGGCCAAGGCATTCCGCGAGTAACCCGTGGGATCACCCCACATCCGTGCGCCCGCGCCGGTCTGCCCGCAACTGCGCATAAAGAACATGCGTCCGCCAACGCCCGTTGATCTGCAAATAGCTCTGCGCGACACCTTCGTATTTGAACCCGCATTTTTCCAGCAGCGCCCGCGACGCCTGATTTTCCGGCAGGCAGGCCGCCTCGATTCGGCTTAGGTCCAGCCGGTCAAAGGCATAGTGCACCACCCCCGCAATCGCCTCGCGCATATAGCCCTGCCGCGCATAGGCTTGGCCGATCCAATAGCCCAGCGTGCCCGCCTGCGCCGGACCACGCCGAATATTGTCCAGCGTGATCGCCCCCAATAACGCCTGATCCTCGCGCCGCACCAAAAAAAGCGGCATCGCGCTGCCATTCGAAATCGAGCGTTGCGCCCACCAGACCCGGTTGGAAAACCCTTTGCGCGCCAGATGATCCACGGCCCAGAGCGGCTCCCACGGGGTCAGGAAATCCGCACTCTCCGCGCGCAACGCGCTCCAGTCCCGATAATCGCCGATCACCGGCTGCCGCAGGCTGAGACGCTCGGTCTCGATCCTGAGCTTGCGGCGCGGCAAAAGCATCATCAGGCAGCGCGCCTCGCATCAAGGGCGGCCAGCGTCGGGGCCTGTTCCACCGGACCATAAAGCGCCAGCGCCGCAGGGGCCTGCGCCACCGTGCTTTCGGCCAGCCGCCGCACATCCGCAAGCGTCACCGCGTCAATGCGTTCCACAACCTCTGGCAGGGTTGGCACCCGCCCCCAGATTTGCAGCATCCGCGCCAGCCGTTCGGCCCGGTTGCTCGGGCTCTCCAGCCCCATCAGCAATCCGGCCTTCATCTGCGCCCGCGCCCGCTCGACCTCGGCGGCGCTCATATCTTCGGCGGCACGCTTCATCTCGTCGATGGTGATCCCTGCCAGATCACCCAATTGCTCGCCCGATGTGCCTGCGTAGATCGTCATCATGCCGGTATCCGAATAGGCCCCGGCCTGCGCATAGATCGAATAACACAGCCCCCGCCGCTCGCGGATCTCCTGAAACAGCCGCGACGACATCGACCCACCAAGCGCAGAGGCATAGATTTGCGCGGTGTAAATATCGGGATGCGCGTAATCCGGGCTCTCGAAGGCGAGCGCGAAATGCGCCTGCTCCAGGTCCTTGACATGCCGCGTCTCGCCCCCTGCAAACCGCGCCACCGGCGGCTCGATCGCATGGCTTGGGATCATGTCACCAAACACGCCTTCGGCCATGCGCACGAGGGCCTCGTGATCTACCGCCCCCGCCGCCGACAGCACCATCTGACCGGGCCGGTAATACTGATCCACGAACCGTTCCAGATCGGGCCGGTCAAAGCCGCGCACCCGCTCTTCCGCGCCCAGAATGGTGCGTCCCAGCGGATGATCGGGATAGGCCTTTTCCTGCAACCAGTCGAAAATGATGTCATCGGGCGTATCCGCCGCCTGACCGATCTCTTGCAGGATCACGCCGCGTTCAACCTCGATCTCACGCGGATCGAAGACCGGGTTACGCAGAATATCCGACACCACATCCAAGGCCAGCGGCACATCTTCCTTGAGGACGCGCACGTAATAGGCCGTCACCTCGCGGCTGGTATAGGCGTTGATATAGCCGCCCACATCCTCAATCGCCTCGGCGATCTGCAAGGCCGAACGCCGCTTGGTCCCCTTAAAGGCCATATGCTCCAGAAAATGCGCGATGCCATTCTGGCTGGCCTCTTCATGGCGCGCGCCGGCCAGCACCCAGACGCCGATGGCCGCCGATTGCAGGCCCGGCATATGCTCCGAGACGATGCGAAACCCGTTGGGAAGGGTGGTCAGTTGGACACTCAATTGGCGATCCGTTCCTTGATCAATGTTTCAATGGCGCTCAGGTCGTTCTCGACCCGCGTCACACGTTCATCCCGCTCATACAGGTCCGCCATACGCTCGGGCAAGGGGGGGTGAATCCCGCTCGCCTCTTCCACCGCAGCCGGAAATTTCGCAGGATGCGCTGTGGCCAGCGTGATCATCGGCACGCCCGCATGCCGCTCTGCCTCGGCCACATGCACGCCCACCGCGCTATGGGGGCACAGCAACTCGCCACTCGCGGCCCATGTATCGCGAATAGCGGCGCGGGTGTCCTCTTCGCTACAACGCCCGCTGTCGAAGGTCTCGCGCAGCGCCTCCAGCGCGCCTTGGCTCACGCTAAATCCGCCCGCCTTCAACGCCTCCATCTCCTGCGCCACGGCGCTCCCATCCTGCCCATAGGCATAGAAGAGCGCGCGTTCAAAATTCGAAGACACCTGAATATCCATAGACGGGCTGATCGACGGGGCCACGCCATCGGGGCGATACTCTCCCGTGCTCAGACAACGGTGCAGAATATCGTTCTGATTGGTCGCCACCACCAGCCGGTCAATCGGCAGGCCCATCCGCTTGGCGATATAGCCCGCGAAGACATCGCCGAAATTCCCCGTCGGCACCGTGAAACTGACCTTGCGGTCCGGCGCACCAAGACTGACAGCCGACGTAAAGTAATACACCACCTGCGCCAGAACCCGCGCCCAGTTGATGCTGTTCACACCCGCCAGACGCACGCCGTCGCGGAACTCGAAATCGTTGAACATATCTTTGACGCGCGCTTGCGCATCGTCGAAATGCCCATCAATCGCCAGCGCATGCACATTGCCCTCAACCGGCGTTGTCATCTGCCGCCGCTGCACCTCGGACACCCGGCCATGCGGATAGAGGATGAACACATCCACCGCATCCAGACCCCGAAACGCCTCGATCGCCGCAGAGCCGGTATCGCCGGAGGTCGCCCCCACAATGCTCACCCGTTGGCCAGAGCGCTTGAGCGAGAACTCGAACATCTGCCCAATCAGCTGCATGGCGAAATCCTTGAACGCCAGCGTCGGGCCGTGGAACAACTCCAGCAGGAAATGACCGCTATTCAATTGCTTGAGCGGCGCCCGAGCCGCATGGCCAAAGCCCGCATAGGCCCGCGCGATGATCCCGCGAAACTCCTCGTCGGTAAAGGCATCGCCGATGAACGGCCGCATCACTCGAAACGCCGCCTCCTCATAGCTCACGCCCTCGAGTGCGCGCATATCCTCGGCGCTCATCACCGGAATGCTCTCGGGCAGATAGAGCCCACCATCGCGCGCCAACCCCGTCAGCATCGCCTCTTCGAAACTCAGCGTGGGCGCGCGGCCCCGTGTCGAGATGTATTTCACGTCTTGCCTCTCTCTGCCTGCCGCATGCGCCAGATGAAAACCCCGGTCATCGCGGCCCATATGGCGGCCAGCGAAAACCATGTGATCGCGTAACTCAGGTGATCGTTGGGAATACCGCTTGTGTCTACCGGCAAGGGCGACACGCCCACTTCCGGCACCGACAGCCTGCGCGCCACCACCAAAACCGGCTCTGTATCCAGCACGTCAGCCATCTGTGCGATGTCGCGAGCAAACCAGATATTGCCCGCCACATCGTTTTCGGGCGTGGAACTCAGCCGCTCGTCGGGCCAGTGCAGATTGCCCTGAACCGTGACCATCCCCTCCGGTGGGGCCGGAATATCGGCGCTCACCTTGATGAACCCCCGGTCAAGCAGCACCCGGCGCGCCCCGGTGTCCAAAACGGAAATCACCCGATATCCCGCGCCCACCTGCTTTTGACTGACCAGCACCCGCAGCGCCGTATCGCCAATCTGCCCCGTAACCTCAACCGGCAGATAGCGATCTGCCTCTGGCTCTGCGGCGTCGGGCAACCCCACCGGCGGCGCGGCGATATGTGCCGCGATATCCGCCAATACACCCTCTTTCCATGCCAGCCGGTCGACCTGCCATTTGCCCAACCCAATCAGCACCGCCACACCGGCAATGCCAAAGATCAGGGGGATCAGAACGCTTTTCCGCATGGCTCACTCTCAAAAGGAAAATGCGGGGAAAGGAAACCCCCCGCATCTTTTTCTTGCTTCAAATATTCGCGCCGCAGGCACCGATCTTATTTAAAAGATCGTCACGCGCCCCAGATGTAGATCGCGGCGAACAGGAACAGCCAGACCACATCGACAAAGTGCCAATACCAAGCGGCCGCTTCAAAGCCCACGTGCTGTTGCGGCGTGAAATGCCCCTTTTGCACCCGGATCAGGCAGACAAAGAGGAAAATCGTACCGATCACCACATGCGCCCCGTGAAAGCCCGTCGCCATAAAGAAGTTGGCGCCGTAGATATTGCCGGAAAAGCCAAAGGCCGCGTGGCTATATTCATAGGCTTGGAACACGGTAAAGATCGCACCCAGCGCAATCGCGATCATCAGCCCGCGCTTTACGTCCTGACGATTGTTCTCATGCACCAGCGCATGGTGTGCCCATGTCGCAGCACAGCCCGAGCAGAGCAGGATCAGCGTGTTGATCAGCGGCAGATGCCAAGGATCAAAGGTCTCGATCCCGACAGGCGGCCAGACGCCATCGACCATCGGAGAGTTTTCGCCCATCGGATACATGGCATGCTTGAAAAAGCTCCAGAACCACGCGGCAAAGAACATCACTTCGGACATGATGAACATGATAAAGCCATAGCGCAGGCCGATCCGCACGACCGGAGTGTGATCGCCGGTCTGCCCCTCGTTCACCACATCGGCCCACCAGCCGAACATGACGTAAAGCACGCCAACCAGACCCGCCAAGAGCATCCAAGGCCCATGATCGTGAAAGAACAGGACCGCCCCAAAGAGCATGACGAACCCCGCCAAAGAGCCGAGCAACGGCCAGATTGAGGGGGGCAGAATGTGGTAATCGTGGTTTTTCTCGTGTGCCATCTTTGTCTTATCCCTCGTCGAAGGCTCAGTTCAGGTTTTTATCGTTGTTGGTCCCCTGCTCAAGCGCGGCTTGCTCCTCGGGCAGGTCAATTTCGTGGAACGTGTAGGACAGCGTGATCGTATGTACGTATTTCGCGTCACGGTCGGTCACGATCTCTGGGTCGACGTAAAAGGTCACGGGCATCTGAACCCGTTCACCCGGCTGTAGCACCTGTTGTTCAAAACAGAAACAGTCGATCTTGGTGAAAAAGCCACCCGCCTCATAGGGCGTGACATTATAGCTGGCTGATCCGGCGACTGCGCGGTCAGTGGGGTTATAAGCCTCGTAAAAGGCCAGCCCCGTCTCACCGATGCGAATTTCCATCTGGCGCTCCATGGGTTTGAACTCCCAAGGCATATCGCGCTCTTTGCTGGCGTCGAACCGCACTTTGACGGTTTGCTCCAGAACATCGTCGCTTGCCACTTCTGACACGCCTGTCGCCCCGCCAAAGCCAGTCACGCGGCAAAACCAGTCGTAGAACGGCACCGACGCCCAAGCGAGCCCGCCCATCAGGACGACCACGCCAACAGTCTGGGTCACGGTCTTGAATTTCGGATCAAGCGCCATCAATTCTCCCCCTGTTCGATCTTGGGCACGGCGAATCCATCGTCCGAGACTTTGGCAATCGTCATGCCGAACACCAGTGCAACAAACCCTGCCAGCACAAGGCCAAGGCCCAGATTGCGGCCAAACCGGCGCTTGTGCAGCTCATGTTCCTCGCGAAAGCTCATGACCAGCCACCCAAGCCAAACCCGCCCAGCGCCGCCTCGGCAAGAATGGCCGTGAAATGCGCGAAAAGATACCAGAGCGACAGCTTGAACGCCCGCTTTTCGACGCGGTAGTTATCGGCCTCCGCCTGATCCTCATCCCGCCGCCAGATCGCAACCGCATCCCGCAGAAAGAGCGCGTTAAAGACCACCGCAACCGCCAGATACACCGGCCCGCCGATCCCGGTAAACGCAGCCCCAATCGCCAGCGCCGCCAAGAGCACCGTGTAAACAAGGATATGCACCCGCGTCGCGCGCCGCCCATGCGTCACCGTCAGCATCGGCACGCCCGCCGTGTCGTAATCGCCGCGCATGAACAGTGCCAGCGCCCAGAAATGCGGCGGCGTCCACATGAAAATCAGCGCAAACATCAGCACCGATTCAAGGCTCACCGTGCCCGTCGCCGCAGCCCAGCCAATCATCGGAGGGAACGCACCCGCAGCACCACCAATGACGATATTCTGCGGCGTCCAACGCTTTAGCCCGATGGTGTAGATGACCACGTAAAAGAAAATCGTAAAGGCCAAGATGCCAGCCGCCAACGCGTTGGTCGCCAGCCACAGCATGACCACCGACATCACCGCCAGCGTGATCCCAAAGGCAAAGGCCTCGTCCCGCGTGACCTTGCCCGCCGGAATGGGCCGCTTTTGCGTGCGCTTCATCAGCGCATCAATATCCGATTCCCACCACATATTGAGCGCGCCCGCAGCGCCGCCGCCTACAGCAATGAAAAGGATCGCCGCAAAACCGATGACCGGATGCACGCCCACCGGCGCCGCCAAAAGACCGACCAGCGCCGTAAACACCACCAGCGTCATCACCCGCGGCTTGAGCAGGGCAAAGAAATCGCCAAATCCGGCCTCACCCTCCTGGGCGCGGCTGACGGGGCTGGCTGTGTTCAGGCTCGCATCGCTCATTTCAGTCTCCGGCCAAGGGGCGCAAGGGCTGCGCCCCTTACGTGGCATGATTGGGGCGCGGACAGATTGCGCGCACCCCGGTCTGCTTTAGTCAGCCTGCGCCACATCCACGGACCGCGGCGTACCGGCATATTCCTCGATCGCGCCATCCAGCCACTCGGCATAGGCCTCTTCGCTCACCACCTTGACGGTGATCGGCATATAGGCATGGGCCTGACCGCAAAGCTCTGAACACTGGCCAAAGTACACGCCTTCCTTCTCGGCATTGAACCAAAGCTGCGCCAGACGCCCCGGCACCGCATCCTGCTTCACGCCAAAGGCGGGGATGGTCCAGCTGTGAATCACATCTGCGCCGGTCACGGTCATGACAACGGTCTTGCCCACGGGCACCACGACCGAGGTATCGGTGGCCAGCAGGAACTCATCCTTGCTGTAACCGGCCTCGATCAGCTGCGCCTCGACTTCGGGCGTCATGCGGTTGTCGCCACCCGTCGCCGGGGCACCGATCATATAGCTGTCAAAGGCAAAATCGTGGTCGGTATATTCATAGCCCCAGTACCACTGATAGCCAGTCACCTTGATGTTGATCTCGCCCTCGGGAATTTCCTGCTGCTTGAACAGCACCGGCAACGAGAAGGCCCCGATAAAGACAAGGATCACGATGGGAATGATCGTCCAGGCAATCTCGATCGGCGAGTTGTGCGTGAAACTGGCCGGTGTTGCATTGGTCTTGCGGTTGTAGCGGATCATGACGATCACCAGCAACGCGGTCACAAAGATCACGATCGCGATGATGATCACGTTGATCATCCCGTCCAGCCATTGCAAATCCCGCGCAAGCTCGGTTGCCGCCGGCTGAAAGCCCATCTTGCCGTCAACGGGCTTTCCTACGATCTCAAGCCCCTCTTGAGCCATGGCAGGAAGGGCGAGAAAGGCGGTCATGGCCGCCATAAGGCTGGAAGTTAGTCGCATTTTACACCCTGATCGGTTAAAGCGGTTCATGTCTTTTTGCGAAGGTCACCCCGCCGCCCGGCGGAATCCCATTGTCTCGGTGTCGTCTAAAACCATATTCTGCCTGAAACGACAAGAAAGACCATTGCGGCAAACGGACGCTTTTTTGATTTAAATCAAATTAACGCGCCCCCGGACCGCGCCGCAGAGAGAGAATCCCAATGACAGACACCGCCTTTCGCCCTTTCGAGACCCTGCTCGACCGCGCCACCGCCCTGTCCCGCCTGCGTGAGGCGACCCATGGGGCCGACGATGGCGAGCTCTTCTTTGAACGCCGCCGCGCCGAAGGGCTGATGTTCGACGATGGCCGGGTCAAGACCGCGTCCTATGACGCCTCCGAGGGGTTCGGCCTGCGCGCCGTGCGTGGAGAGGTTACGGGCTATGCCCATTCCTCCGAAGTGACCGAGGCCGCGCTCAAACGCGCGGTGGAAACCGCCCGCTTGGCCGTCGGCGCAGGCGGGGGCACCCTGGCAGCCGGGCCCACGCCTACGAATCGCCGCCTCTATACCGATGCCGATCCCATCGCCGGGGCCAGTTTCCCGGTGAAACTCGACACGCTGCGCGAGATTGACGCCTTCGCGCGCGACCTTGATCCCCGCGTGGTACAGGTCACAGCCTCGATTGCCGCCTCGCTGCAAGAGGTCGTGATCCTGCGCCCCGATGGCCAAGACCTGCAAGACATTCGCCCCATGACCCGCGTCAATGTCTCGATCATCGTCGAGCAAGAGGGCCGCCGCGAAAGCGGCAGCGCCGGGGGCGGCGGGCGCGTCGGTCTTGACGGCCTGCTTGATCCCGCCGACTGGCAGGCCAAGACCCAAGAGGCGCTGCGCGTGGCCCTCGTCAACCTCCGTGCCGAACCGGCACCCGCAGGCACCATGGATGTTGTGCTTGGCCCCGGCTGGCCCGGTATCCTCTTGCACGAGGCCATCGGCCACGGGCTTGAGGGCGATTTCAATCGCAAAGGCTCCTCTGCTTTTGCCGGTCTCATGGGCCAACGTATCGCGTCCCCCGGCGTCACCGTTCTGGATGATGGCACCCTCCCCGACCGGCGCGGCAGCATCACCATCGACGACGAAGGCACGCCCTCTGCCCGCAATGTCCTGATCGAGGATGGCATTCTGGTGGGCTATATGCAGGATCGCCAGAATGCCCGCCTGATGGGCGTGGCCCCCACCGGCAACGGACGCCGAGAAAGCTATGCCCACGCGCCCATGCCGCGCATGACCAACACCTATATGCTGGGCGGAGACACCACACCGGGCGATCTGGTGGCCGAGTTGAAGGACGGCATCTATGCCGTGGGCTTTGGCGGCGGGCAGGTCGATATCACCAACGGCAAATTCGTCTTTTCCTGCACCGAGGCCTACCGCGTCAAAGACGGCAAGATCGGCGCGCCCGTCAAAGGGGCCACCCTCATCGGCGACGGCGCCACCGCGCTCCAGCAAATCCGGGGCTTGGGCAATGACATGACGCTTGATCCCGGCATGGGCAATTGCGGCAAACAGGGCCAATGGGTGCCCGTGGGCGTGGGCCAACCCACGGTGCTGATCGGCGGGTTGACGGTCGGGGGGTCGGCGGCGTGAGGAACAAGGCGCGAAACGCGCTCACCTTATGAACAGCCATTGTCAGCCTGTATCGTCCCCCCTTTTTACTTGACCTCTAGCGGTCAGGTACGACGCTATTGGACACAAGCGTGCGTCTGCGGAGAACGGGATGACATTTGCAATCAACCCTCTGGTGCCCGAGTTGTGGTGCTCAGACTTCGAGGTCTCCTTCGAGTTTTACACCAATATCCTTGGCTTCAAGGTCGCCCAACAAAGAGGGCACGACCCCCACGCCTATCTGACATTACACGGCGCGCAAATCATGCTCGCGCATTGGCAATTGGATGGCACTTGGGTGCCGTGGCAACCAGATCACATGGATCACCCCCATGGCCGAGGCGTCAACTTTCAATTCATGGTTCCGGACGTCGATAAATTGTATGAGACGGTCCTATCTCGCGGCGCGAAGCCATTGATCACCATCTACGAAGCCGACATCTGGAAAACGGACTGCATGGACACGCGGCGTCAGTTTTTGATCATGGACCCGGATGGTTACGTCCTACGTTTCGCAACAAGCGTGAGCAACCGGGCCGTGACCGACACAGACCGCGCAAAGCTGGATGCACAATATAGCGTTGGGTAGTCAGAGCAGACGCCGGATCGCTGAAACGCGGCGGCCTCTACCTCTTAATTCTCAGAATGCATCGCCCCATCGCTTAACACATGCGCCCTTTGGCCCCTTGCCTGCCATCTGCCTCGGACGCCTTGCCGACCTGCCCCAAGCCTCAAACCAAAAATAATTAATATTAAATATCAAAGACTTAAGTAATTTTTTCCAAAAATCCATGACTCACCCAGGCACGGTTTACCATGCGTTAACCCTCTTCACGCTATCCATGGTCTTGCAAGCAGGCGAGGTCACGGATGCCCAAACTTACTCATCCTTCCACTCACCCCCCACTCCCACCCACCACGGAAGATGACCGGGTGTCGTGGCTTCGCCTCTTGCGCTCTCGCCGGGTCGGTCCGGCCACCTTTCACCGCCTGCTGGCGGAACATGGCAGCGCTCAGGCGGCGCTTGCCGCCCTGCCCGAGGTGGCCCGCGCCGCCGGTGTGCCCGATTACACCCCCTGCCCCCCCGGCGTGGCCGAGGCCGAGTTGCGCGCAGGCCACGCAGTCGGCGCACGGCTCCTCACCTTGGCAGACCCCGGCTTTCCAACCCAGTTGAAGGACATCTCCGATTGCCCCCCGCTTCTCTGGGTGATGGGTGATGCGGCCCTTCTTGCCCGCCCGATGATCGCCCTTGTGGGCGCGCGAAACGCCTCGTCCTTGGGCACGCGCATGGCCAGATCACTGGCCGCCGATCTCTCGGCGCGGGGCTATCTGATCGTTTCAGGCCTCGCACGTGGCGTTGATACCGCGGCCCATCTGGGCAGTCTTGAGGCGGGCACCATCGCGGTCATGGCCGGCGGGGTGGATGTCATCTATCCGGCAGAGAATACCAAACTCGCGGGCGATATCCTCGCCTCCGGCCTGCGCCTCTCTGAACAGCCCATCGGCCTTATCCCGCAGGCCCGGCATTTTCCCAGCCGCAACCGGCTGGTCAGTGGCTTGGCACAGGCCGTGGTCGTGGTCGAGGCTGCCGCGAAATCCGGCTCGCTCATCACCGCCCGCACCGCGCTCGATCAAGGGCGCGAGGTGATGGCCGTGCCCGGCCACCCGATTGATGCCCGCGCCAGCGGCTGCAATATGCTGATCCGCGACGGGGCCACCCTGATCCGCAACGCCGAGGATGTGATCGACGCGCTGCCACAGGCGGCAAGCATCGCAACAGCATCCCAGACCGAATTGCCCCTGCGCCCCACGCCCACACTCCGCGACATCGCGGGCCTGCACGCCCAGATCCTCAACCGTCTCGGGCCCTCTCCTCTGGCCGAGGATCAGCTCATCCGCGATCTGGCCACCCCGGCCCACCGGGTCGCCCCCGCGCTTCTTGATCTCGAACTTGACGGGCGCATCACACGGCATCCGGGCGGCCTTCTGGCCCTCGCGCAATAGCCAATACACTGCATAGGGTCATAAGGTCGCGCTCTTGCAACCCTTGCGGCCAGATTGACAATTCCCCTTGCCAGCCCACATGGTGCGCCGCCATAAGCCTCGACCAGAGCCGGAAGGAGTGCCCATGCCCGTTGTCGTTGTCGAATCGCCCGCCAAAGCCAAGACGATCAACAAGTATCTGGGCGACGGTTACACGGTTCTGGCAAGCTATGGCCATGTGCGCGACCTGCCTGCCAAGGATGGATCGGTCGATACCGAGAACGGCTTTGACATGACATGGGAGGTGGGCCCCGACAGCCGCAAGCACGTCAAGGCCATCGCCGACGCCCTCAAGGATGACAACGCCCTCATCCTCGCCACCGACCCCGACCGCGAAGGCGAGGCCATTAGCTGGCACCTTGAAGAGACCCTTCGCAAACGCAAGGCGATCAACAAAGACACGCCCGTTAGCCGCGTGGTGTTCAACGCCATCACCAAATCCGCCGTCACCGAGGCGATGAAAAATCCCCGTCAGGTCGATGCGCCCTTGGTCGAGGCTTATCTCGCACGCCGCGCGCTGGACTACCTCGTGGGTTTCAACCTCAGCCCGGTGCTCTGGCGCAAACTGCCTGGCGCGCGCTCGGCGGGGCGTGTGCAATCGGTCTGCCTGCGCCTCATCGTCGAGCGCGAGATGGAAATCGAGGCGTTCACAGCCCGCGAATACTGGTCCGTCAAGGCGCTGCTGACCACGCCGCGCGGCCAAGACTATGAGGCGCGGCTGGTCTCCCTTGCGGGCAAGAAGCTCGATAAATTCGATCTGGAGAACGCCACTCAGGCCGAAATGGCGGTGCAGGCCATCACCTCCCGCGCCCTCACCGTCACCTCGGTCGAAGCGAAACCGGCCAGCCGCAATCCCTCGGCCCCCTTCATGACTTCGACGCTGCAACAAGAGGCCAGCCGCAAATTCGGCATGGGCGCCAAGCAGTGCATGTCCGCCGCGCAACGGCTCTATGAGGCGGGATATATCACCTATATGCGCACCGACGGGATCGACATGGCGCCCGAGGCCGTGATGGCCGCGCGCGATGCGATCAAGGATCGGTTTGGCCCGGAATATCTGCCGAAATCGCCCCGCATGTACAAAAACAAGGCCAAGAACGCCCAAGAGGCGCATGAATGTATCCGCCCCACAGACATGACGCGCGACGCAGGCCATATCAAAACCTCTGACGCAGATCAGCGCAAGCTTTACGATCTCATCTGGAAACGCACCCTCGCCTGCCAGATGGAGGCCGCTCGCATGGAGCGCACCACCGTCGAGATCGGCAGCAATGATGGTCAGGTCGGCCTGCGCGCCACCGGTCAGGTGATGCTCTTCGAGGGCTTTCTAAAGGTCTATGAAGAGGGCCGCGATGATGTGCCCACCGGCGACGACGACGATGGCCGCCTGCCCCAGATCATGCAGGGCGAGCCCGCCGCCTTTGCCAAATCGTCGCTGCGCAGCGAATTTGCCCGCGCCAGCGATGGGGCCGAAACAACCGCCGCCGTGCTCTCGCCCAACGAATCCATTCTTGGCCTGCAACACTTTACCCAAGCGCCGCCCCGCTATACCGAGGCGACCTTGGTCAAGAAAATGGAAGAACTGGGCATCGGCCGCCCCTCGACCTATGCCAGCGTCCTGACCACGATTCAGGACCGTGAATATGTCCGCAAGGAACAAAACCGCCTCTTCCCAGAGGATAAGGGCCGCATTGTCACGATCTTTCTGATCAACTTCTTCCGCAAATACGTGGGCTACGAATTCACCGCCAATCTCGAAGAGGATCTGGATCGCGTCAGCGCCGGCGAGGCGGATTACAAAGAAATCCTCGCCCGCTTCTGGCGCGATTTCTCCGCCGCAATCGCCGAAACCTCTGAATTGCGCATCACCGAAGTGCTCGATGTGCTCGACGCGGCCCTCTCTCCCACGCTTTACCCTCCGCGTGAGGATGGCAGCGACCCGCGCCAATGCCCGCTCTGCGGCACGGGTCAGCTGCATCTGAAAACCTCGCGCTCCGGCGGGTTTGTCGGCTGCGGCAATTATCCCGAATGCCGCTACACCCGCCCGATTGGCGGCGATGCTGGGGAAAATGGCGACCGTATCTTGGGGCAAGATGAGGCGGGCAACGAAATTTCCCTGCGCTCTGGCCGCTTTGGCCCCTATGTGCAACGCGGCGAGGCGACCGAAGAGAACAAAAAGCCCGACCGCGCCAGCCTGCCCAAAGGCTGGACAGCCGAGGCCATGACGCTGGAAAAGGCGCTTACCCTGCTCAGCCTGCCGCGCGACGTGGGCCAACACCCCGAGGGCGGGATGATTTCCGCCAATTTCGGGCGTTTCGGCCCCTATCTCATGCATCAACTGCCGGACGAGGCCAAACCCGTCTACGCCAATCTCAAAGACCCCAACGACGTGTTTGAAATCGGCATGAATCGCGCCGTCGAACTCTTGGCCGCCAAACGTGCCAACCCCGGCGGGCGCGGGCGCGCGGCGGCCAAGGCGCTGCGCGATCTGGGCGAACACCCCGAGAATGGCGGCCCGATCCAGATCCTCGAAGGGCGCTACGGCCCCTATATCAAATGGGACAAGGTCAATGCCACCCTGCCCAAGGGCACAGAACCTGACGATGTGACCATGGAAATGGCCATCGCCGCGATTGCCGCCAAGGCCACAAAGCCGGGCAAAGCGCGAAAGACCGCCGCCAAAGCCACGACCGCCAAGAAACCGGCCGCGAAAAAGGCTGCGCCCAAAAAGGCCACCACCACCAAAGCTGCGGCCAAGGCCCCCGCCAAACGCGCCGCCGCCGGGAAATAACCCGGCGCGGCCCCCACACCTACGTAGAAATCCCTATTCCGATGCGATGGCACGCGGGCCGCGTTGACTCGCGCCCGGCTTGCGCCGCATAGGAGGGTTAAACCACTGTCTGGAGGAGGTTCCACATGAACAAGGTTTACGGCTCGGCCGCCGAAGCGCTGGACGGGCTCTTGCGTGACGACATGCTGATCGCAGCGGGCGGCTTTGGCCTCTGCGGCATTCCCGAATTGCTCTTGGCCGCGATCCGCGACTCGGGCGTCAAGGATCTGACCTTTGCCAGCAACAATGCGGGCGTGGATGATTTCGGCATCGGTATCCTGCTGCAAACGCGGCAAGTGCGCAAAATGATGTCCTCTTATGTGGGCGAGAATGCCGAATTCATGCGCCAATATCTGAGCGGCGAGCTTGAGCTGGAATTCAACCCACAGGGCACGCTGGCCGAGCGGATGCGCGCGGGCGGCTGCGGCATTCCGGGTTTCTACACCAAGACCGGCGTCGGCACCCAGGTGGCCGAGGGCAAGGAACATAAAGAGTTCAACGGCGAGACCTATATTCTCGAACGCGGCATCTTTGCCGACCTCTCTATCGTCAAGGCGTGGAAGGCCGACACCACCGGCAACGCCATCTTCCGCAAGACGGCGCGCAACTTCAACCCGCCTGCCGCCATGTGCGGCAAGGTCTGCGTGCTGGAGGTCGAGGAAATCGTGCAACCGGGCGAATTGGACCCCGACAAAATCCACCTGCCGGGCATCTATGTTCACCGCTTGGTGCAGGGCACGCATGAGAAACGTATCGAACAACGCACCGTGAGGGCAGCATAATGGCTTGGGATCGCAATCAGATGGCCGCCCGCGCGGCGCTCGAACTCGAGGACGGGACCTATGTGAACCTCGGGATCGGCATTCCCACGCTGGTGCCCAATTTCATTCCCGAGGGCGTGCATGTCACGCTGCAATCGGAAAACGGCATGCTGGGCATGGGGCCCTTCCCCGTTGCAGGTACGGAGGACGCAGACCTCATCAATGCGGGCAAGCAGACCATCACCGAACTGCCCGACACCAGCTATTTCGACAGCGCCACCTCCTTTGGCATGATCCGGGGCGGCAAGATTGCCATGGCAATCCTTGGCGCGATGGAGGTGGCCGAGAATGGCGATCTCGCCAACTGGATGATCCCCGGCAAGCTGGTCAAGGGGATGGGCGGCGCCATGGATCTTGTGGCGGGCGTGGGCCGCGTGGTGGTGGTCATGGACCACACCAACAAGCACGGCGAATCGAAAGTGCTCAAATCCTGCACCCTGCCGCTGACAGGGACAGGTGTGGTCAACCGGATCATCTCGAACTTGGGTGTGCTCGATGTGGTCGAGGGCGGTCTGAAGATTGTTGAGTTGGCCGAAGGTGTCACCGAAGACGAATTGCGCGCCGCAACCGAGGCGACCATCGTCAATTGACCCCTGTCACTTAACCATCGTCACCAGACGATCGTTTCCCAGAATCCGAGGGCCGGGCACCGCAAGGGTCCGGCCCTTACTTCATGGCAAGATTGAGCGCGCAGGCATCGGTGATCAACTCCGGCTGCGTCTTGCACAGGCCCCGCGCCACTTCATAGGCGGCCAGAACCTTGGGGATGTAATCGCGGGTTTCCGTATAGGGCGGGACACCGCCATGCTTTTTGACCGCGTTCTCGCCTGCATTATAGCCCGCGAGTGCCAGCACCACGTCGCCTTTGAACTCGCGCATCAGCCAATCAAGATAGGCCACCCCGCCGCGAATATTCTCGGCGGGTGCCAAGCTGTCGGTCACACCAAAGCGGCGTGCTGTATCCGGCATAAGCTGCATCAACCCCTGCGCCCCGGCAGAACTGACCGCCGCCGTCCGCCCCGAGGATTCAACCGCGATCACCGCCAACACCAATGCCGGCGAAATCTGCGTGCCGATGGTCTGGCTCAAAATATGCCCGCCTTCGGCCCGCGCAATCTCTTGCACCGATTGCAGGCGCGGCGCGCTCACGCCCTTGCCTGCGGGCGGTTTGGCCAGATGCTCCATCGCCGCACGCAGGCGCAGCGCGCCATCCGTGCCGATATCGGCGGGCACATTCTCCCAGAACCAGCCATAGGCAGCCCCACGCGGTGTGGCGGGTGCCTCTGGCTCTTTGTTCGCGACCGCCGCGCGCGGCGGTTCGGGCGGCGCAGGCTCAATCTGCACCAAGGGCCTGCGCCGCGTTCCCGGTGCGGGCGCCTTTTCCCTCTTAAAGGTGAAGTCGGCAAAGGGCTGCGGCGCCTGCGCCGCAAGCGGGCCTGCCCCTGCGAGAATCGCAACAGACACCAAAAGGTATAAAAATCTCATAGCGGGCGCTGCTCTGCCTCTGATTTATTGTCGCCAGTATCGCAAATATCCGGGCTTCACGCCAGCATTGTTCCTTACCATGACCTGAACCACCCACATTTGCGCCACAATTCCTGCTTCAAAGCCTTTTTCAAACAATTTTTCAGAGTTTCTTTTGTTATCTTTCAGTATCTTAAGATTTTTCTCTAACTATTTTTTGGAGTGCACGAAAATTGGTCCAGTGACGCCAAATTCCCGCCCGATTTGACCGGCTATATGGCATCACACCACGACGGCAACGGACCATAAAACACTGGGGGTCCTGAACTGAAGCGGGTGTAACAACACAAGCAACTGATCCTTTGGAGGGACCAAACCATGATTAAATTCTTCAAAAACTTCTCGAAAGACGAAGACGGCGCAGTAACGGTTGACTGGGTCGTGCTGACCGCAGCAGTCGTTGGCCTCGGCATCGCCGGCGTGTCCACCGTCAGCACCGGCATCGGCAACCTCGCCACCTCAATCGGCACCGAAGTGGGCGGCTCGACAGTTGTCGACCTCGGCACCCTGGGTCAGCAGTAATCCAGGCGCCCGAGCCTGACACAGGATCGGGCACTCAATTAAAATGGCCACGGATAGGTTCTATCCGTGGCCATTTCCTTGCCTGCCCCACCCATGTCCCGCGCGTCTTAATGGCGCTATATCGCCCCCGCTTGTCCCTGATTTTGACACAATGGCGCGATATCACAGGCTTTGATCTCCGGTTACATGCCGGACCACGTCTTGCGATGAAAGGGAAACCCCATGCGAGCAGTTTTCGGATTGGTGCTGATCGTGGGCCTCGGGCTCGCGGGATTTGCTGTCTACATGGCCAAGAATTACATCGACGGATATCAGCGGCAACTGGAGGCAGAGCGTCAGCAACGCGCCCCCGTCATCGAAACCGTTGACATTTTTGTCGCCACCCGCGCCTTGCAATATGGCGAGGCCCTCGACAAAGACGCGGTGCGCCTCACCGCCTTTCCCAAAACATCCCTGCCCGAAGGCGTGTTCAAAGCGACAGAAGAGCTTTTCCCGAAAGGCGAGACCGTCGCGCGCCGCGCCCTGCGGCGGATGGAAATGAACGAGCCTATCTTGGCCGTCAAGGTGACAGAGCCGGGTGCAGAGGTGGGCATCACCTCGCAACTCGAACGCGGCATGCGCGCCTTTGCCATAAAGGTCGATGTGACCAGCGGTGTTTCGGGCTTTCTTCGGCCCGGCGATACCATCGACATCTATTGGACCGGCAGCGTCGGCGCGGGGAACATGCGCACCGAAGGCAATTCCATGGGCGAAGTGACCAAACTTATTGAAAACGGGGTCAAGCTGATTGCCGTGGATCAGGTGGCCGACATGGATACCTCCGAGACGGTCATCGCCCGCACCGTAACCGTCGCCGTCAAACCGCAACAGGTTGCGGCGCTTGCTCAGGCCCAATCGACCGGGCGTCTGTCGCTGTCGCTTGTGGGCGCGCTTGACGATACCGTGGCCGAGGTGATCGAAGTGGATCAACACAGGTTGCTTGGCATCACCGCCGAAGCTGTGATCGAACAGGCCCCCCTGCCCGAGACCTGCACCATCCGCACAAGGCGGGGTGCCGAGGTGATCGAAACCCCGATCCCCTGCACCAACTGACACGCTGCATATTGTCGAGATAAGGCACCCGCACACGGGTGCCTTTTTCGTGTTCAGGAAATTAGACACACTCCTAAGAAAAATACGCAAAACTGTATTGATTCTTGAAAAAAATTCCGAACTGTCCCAAAGTAAATCAAATGCGGGCGCTAAGACCCGAAAAATGAGGCGTGATCGGAAAGGCAGGTCACATGAAATTGCGTAGACATATTTGCGCGGCCCTTCTTGGGCTGGCGCTTGTTGCAGGCCATGCGCCGCAACCTGCACAAGCGGAAAGCATCCGCGTGGTGCGCAATGGCACTTCAAGCGCCCTCAGCGTCGCGATGAACCGTGCCGTTGTGGTCGAGAGCGACTCTCCCTTCGCAGAGCTCAGCATTGCCAACCCGGCGATTGCTGATTTCTCCACCCTGTCTGAACGCACAATCTATGTGCTGGGCAAGACACCGGGCCGAACAACGCTCAGCCTGTTTGATGGCTTGGGCAAGCTCATTACCAATATCGACGTGCATGTCAGCACCGATATCGAAGAATTCAAGGAACGCCTGAAACAGATCCTTCCGGGCGAACCCATCGAAGTCCGCAGCGCGAATGACGGCATTGTCATCTCCGGCACGGTCTCGAGCACGTCGCGCATGCAGCGCGCCCTTGATCTTGCCGAACGCTATGCGCCTGAACGCGTGTCCAACCTGATGTCGGTCTCTGGCAAGCAACAGGTCATGCTCAAGGTTCGCTTTGCCGAAATGCAACGCAGCGTGTCCAAGGCGCTGTCATCCTCGCTGTCGATCGACGCACGCGGGGCCAATAGCGTTGGCGTGATCGGCGGCACCAACACAACCAACACACAAGGCGGTGTGCTGGGCACTCTTGCCGGGGCTATTCCGGGCACGAACGAGAACAACGCCGCCTTTGCCTTTGGCTTTGACGTAGGCTCGGTCGAGGTGGGCATCCTGCTCGAGGCGCTGGAAACCAAAGGCGTTGTGCGCACTTTGGCAGAACCAAACCTAACCGCCCTCTCCGGCCAAGAGGCCAAGTTTCTCGCAGGTGGCGAATTCCCTGTGCCCGTGGCTCAGGACAATGACACCACGTCGATCGAATTCAAACCCTTCGGCGTCGAGCTGAACTTTGTGCCGCGCGTTGTGGACGACGGCATTATCAACCTCGAAATGGCCGCTGCAGTTTCTTCCATCGACACGGCCAACTCCTTGGTTTCAAACGGCTTTGCCATCCCTGCTTTCCGCCGCCGCGACACCTCAACCACTGTGGCGCTGCGCGATGGTGAAAGCTTTGCCATCGCAGGCCTGCTTCAGGATGATTTCCGCGACAATGCCGGTCAGGTGCCTTGGCTGGGCGATGTGCCGGTTCTCGGTGCCCTTTTCCGCAGCGCCGATTACCAGCGCTCGCAGACAGAACTGGTGATCATCGTATCGGCCCATCTCGTCTCACCCTCCCGGGGCGAGGCACTGGCTCTGCCCACGGATCGCGTGAAACTGCCCTCAGAGAAAGATCTCTTCCTCAATGGCCGCGTCGCCAGAGGCGTGAGTGACAAGGGACCCGTTGGCGAGGTTGCCAAGCAGGATTTCACCGGGTCCTACGGCTATGTGATGGATTGAGCGGGGGAAACGGGCAATGAAACATGTTTTCGCAATCGCCGGGCTGATCGCCGCAACTGCCTGTACCTCGCAGGATGCGGTCTACCGATCCTATTTTGGAGAGGCGGGCGCGCATGTGGATAATGGCCATTTCGGCGAGGCGGTGATGAACAACCACCTCGTGATGACCGGCGAGCGCAGCTATACCTTCGATCTTGCCAATCGCTTTGCCAGCGAGGTGATGAGCACCGTCAACTTCGCCTTCAACTCAGCAGAGCTGGACGCAGGCGCACGCGATACCCTGCGCGAACAGGCCCAGTGGATACGTCAATTCCCCGAAGTGCGCTTTCGCGTCTATGGCCACACCGACGCGGTTGGCTCCGACAGCTATAACAAGAGTCTCGGCATGCGCCGTGCTCAGGCCGTGGTCGCCTTCCTCACCAGCCAGGGCATAAGCCGTGCCCGTCTCGAGGCGGTGGCATCATTTGGCGAAACCCAGCCGCTGATCGTGACCCAAGGCCGCGAACGCCGCAACCGGCGCACCGTGACCGAAGTCTCGGGCTTTGTGCAATCGCATCCGATTATCATGGATGGCAAATACGCCGAGGTCGTCTATCGCGAATACGTGAACAGCGCTGTGCCACGCTCGACCTTGCTCAATGTCGAATCGTCCTCTGGCTCCGACGACTCTGGCGGATAACGCGCCAACACCAGTTTCTCCCTGTTCGGCTCTGTCCGGACCACCTCAAACCCGCCCCTTTTGGGCGGGTTTTTTGTCGCTAAAGACCGCACAATTACGATCTTTTGGCCCAAATGTCGCCAATATTCCCGCGCATCTTGCATCCTAGCCAAAGGTTTCCGTCGCATGCGGTGCCGGGCTGGATGGCCGTATTTCCATGTCCAGCCCGCGTATTGGCGATCACCGCCGGGCGACGGCAAGAACAGGACCGAGAGAATGACGAGTAGTGTAGCGAAACAGTCTGATCCCAACCCGATCGTTGCCTGCACCATCAGCCGCGACGTGCAGAACTTTGACCTGTTGATCGAGGATATGGAGGCCGCCTTGGGTGAATCCTGGGGCGATTTGGGTTTTGCCGAGGCGCTGGCCTTTTTCAACCAGCCCGAGGCCAACACTTTGGAATTCGTGGCCGTCGCCATCGACGAGGCCGACGAAGACGATCTCGTCATGCTGGGTGAGATTATCTCTCTGGCCAGCAAAAAAGGCATCAAGGTCATTTTGATCGCCGAGGATGTCAGCCCCGCCGCCCTGCACCAATTGCTGCGTCAGGGTGCCGATGAATTTGTCCCCTACCCCCTGCCCGAGGGCGAGCTTCAGGCCGCTATCGACCGCCTGCGCCATGCGCCCCCGCCCATGCCGCAAAGCCAAAGTGCGGCCCAAACCCATCCTGCCCTCGCCAATCCAACCGCTGGCGATGGCGTGATCCTTGCGGTGCAGGGATTATCAGGCGGGACCGGTGCCACCACCCTTGCAGTCAATCTCGCATGGGAACTGGCCAATGTCGAAAAAGCTAGCCCGCCGCGCGTGTGCCTTCTGGATTTCGGCCTGCAGTTCGGATCGGTCGCGACATATCTCGATCTTCCGCGCCGCGATGTCGTATTCGAAATGTGGTCCGATACCGAGGCCCTCGATGATGACATCTTCCGGCAGGCGCTGGTCGCCTTTGAGGATAAACTCTGGGTGCTGACCGCCCCCGCCGATGTGCTTCCGCTTGATATGATTTCTTCCGAGGATGTGAACAAACTTCTCAGCCTCGCGCGCAAACACTTCGATTACGTCGTGATCGATATGCCCGGATCGCTGGTCCAGTGGACAGAAGCGGTTTTGCACGCCTCACAAATCTATTTTGCGACGCTCGAGCTTGACATGCGCTCCGCCCAGAACGCCTTGCGGATCAAACGGGCCATGCAGTCCGAGGATCTGCCCGTGGACAAGCTGCGCTATTGCCTCAACCGCTCGCCAAAATTCACCGATTTGAACGGCAAGAGCCGCGTCAAACGCATGGCCGAAAGCCTGGAAATCCGGATCGAACTGCTTTTGCCGGATGGCGGGCGTGCCGTCTGCCAAAGCTCGGATCACGGTCTACCGCTGGCCTCCAGTGCCGCCAAGAACCCGCTGCGCCGCGAAATCGCCAAATTGGCCAGCTCCTTGCATGCTCTTGGCAAGAGCGACGCCGAAGCCGCCTAACCAAAGGTAGGACCAGATGTTCTCTCGATACAAGAAATCGCCCAGTGACCGGGCCGCCCCCAAGGCCTCCACCGCACCCGCACCGGCCCCCCGGACCGCGCCGGTCGATGCCGCAGCCCTACCGTCCTTCCGCAAACCCTTGCCCAAGGTCGCAGCGGTGGCCGTCGGCGTGGACAAAGAGCGCAAGCGCAAAGATCGGATCAGCGAGATCAAGATCGAATTGCACCGCGCGATGCTTGACCACCTCAATCTCGCCGCACTCGACTCGGCCACAGAATCCGATCTGCGCAGCGAAATCAGCTCTATCGCCGGCGAAATTCTCGAAGAAAAGGGCATCGTCCTCAACCGCGAGGACCGCATGCAGCTCACGCAAGAGCTTTATGACGAGGTCAAGGGCCTCGGGCCTCTTGAAACCCTGCTCAAGGATGACACGGTCAACGACATTCTCGTCAACGGCCCGCATCAGATCTTTATCGAACGCGCGGGCAAGCTCGAACTCAGCGACGTCACCTTCAAGGATGAAAAGCATCTTCTGCGCATCATCGACAAGATCGTGTCGGCGGTGGGTCGGCGCGTAGACGAATCCAACCCCTATGTTGACGCCCGCCTTGCCGATGGCTCGCGCTTTAACGCGATGGTGCCCCCCGTCGCGGTGGATGGCAGCCTTGTGTCCATCCGGAAATTCAAAAAGGACAAGCTCGGGATCGACGATCTGGTGAAGTTCGGGGCCTTTTCCGAGGAAATGGCCGCCTATCTCCAGGCCGCCGTCGCCACCCGCCTCAACGTCATCGTCTCCGGCGGTACCGGCTCTGGTAAAACCACCACGCTCAACGCGCTGTCCTCTTTCATCGCCAATGATGAACGCATCCTCACAATCGAGGACACCGCCGAATTGCAACTGCAACAGATCCACGTCGGCCGAATGGAAAGCCGCCCGCCCAACGTCGAAGGCAAGGGCGAGGTATCCCCCCGCGACTGTCTCAAGAACGCGCTGCGGATGCGCCCCGACCGGATCATCGTGGGCGAAACCCGCGGTGAAGAGGTGATCGACATGTTGCAGGCCATGAACACCGGCCATGACGGGTCGATGACCACAATCCACGCCAACAATCCGCGCGACGGCATCAGCCGTCTGGAAAACATGGTCGCCATGGCTGGGCTCGAAATGCCGCTCAAGGCGGTGCGCAGCCAGATCGCCAGCGCCGTCAACCTCATCGTGCAGGCCAGCCGCCTTCAGGACGGCTCGCGCCGGATGACCTCGATCACCGAGATCACCGGCATGGAGGGCGATGTCATCTCGATGCAGGAAATCTTCCGCTTTCAGCGCGTGGGCCTGACCCCCGACAACAAGATCATCGGCCATTTTACCGCCACCGGCGTGCGCTCACACTATTCAGAACGCTTCCGGCTCTGGGGCTATGATCTGCCCTCCCATATCTACGAACCCATCGCAGCGGAGTAACGCAGATGACCCTCAGTGCCGAACCCATCATCTATGCGTTGATCTTCGTTGGCGTCCTCGTTCTGGTCGAGGGGATCTATCTCACCGTCTTTGGCCGCTCGATCAGCCTCAACAACCGGGTCAACCGGCGGCTCGAAATGCTCGACAAGTCGGGCAACCGCGAAGAGGTGATGGAAAAGCTGCGCAAGGAAATGCAGCAGCATCTCAAGGCGCGCAGGCTCCCGCTCTATGCGATCCTCTCGGACAAGGCCCAAAAGGCCGCCATCGCCTTTACCCCCCGCCAACTGATCCTTCTCATGGTCGGTCTCAGCGTTCTGGCCTTCATCGGCCTGTCGGTCGCCACGGATACCGCGGCCCCGGTGCGCGCGATTGCCTCTGTGGGCATTGGCGTGGGCGGCATCTTTACCTGGATCAGCATGAAAGCATCCAAACGTATGGCGCTGCTCGAGGAGCAATTGCCCGACGCCATCGAACTCATGGTGCGATCCTTGCGGGTCGGCCATCCGTTTTCATCGGCCATCGGCATCGTTGCCACCGAGGTGGGCGATCCGCTCGCCACCGAATTCGGCATCATCGCGGACGAGGCCGCCTATGGTCGCGACATGGGCGAGGCGCTCAAGGAAATGGCGGAACGGCTCGATATGCAGGATTTGCGCTTTCTCGCCGTGGCCGTGACCATTCAGCAGCAATCAGGCGGCAACTTGGCCGAGATCCTCGCCGGTCTGGCCCAGGTGATCCGCGCCCGCTTTCGCCTCTTCCGCCGGGTCAAGGCCATCACCGCCGAGGCAAAATGGTCCGGCAAATTCCTCTCCGCCTTTCCGTTGCTCGCGCTGGTCGGCATTCAGCTGCTCAAGCCCGATTACTACGACGAGGCGATGGAGCATCCCTTCTTTATCCCCGCTGTTCTGGTCGTCGGCGTTTTTCTGGTCTTGAACCTGATCGTCATGCGCGCCCTCGTAAGCATCAAGGTCTGAGGAACGTATCATGCAAATTCTCTCAGTTCTCAACGATGTCCTGACCGGCGCGCTTGGTCCCTTTGGCCCTCTCATCGCCGTGGGTGGTCTGGGTGTGATGCTCATCCTGCTCACGATCCCCCTGATGTTGCGGCAAAAGCAGGACCCCCTCGAAAAACTCAAACAAGAGAACCAGCGCAGTTCCACTTCGGTCGGCACCAAGACCAGCTTGCGCGCCGGCGTACAGAACAAGAAACTCGACCGCTACGCGACCTTCCTGGAACCGCAGGATGCCAAGCAACTCAGCCAGATCCGCCTCAAGCTGATGCAGGCAGGCTATCGGCATCGCGATGCGGTGCGCTATTTCCACTTCGCGCAATTCGCGCTCGGGGTTGGCCTGCTGATCCTTGGGGTGATCTATTATGTCCTGGTCAAATCGGGCACCGAGACCAGCACGCAAGAGACGTTGATGTATATCCTCGGGCCTGCCGGTATCGGCTACATGATGCCCAAATATTGGGTCACCAAACGCCAGCAGAAACGCCAAGAGGAAATTCAGGACGGCTTCCCGGACAGTCTCGACATGATGCTCGTGTGCATCGAGGCCGGTCAATCCATGGACCAATCCATCATCCGCGTCGCCAGCGAAATGCGCGCCTCCTACCCCGCGCTTGCCGACGAATTCGAAATCGTCGCCCTTCAGATCAAGGCTGGCCGCGACAAGCCGTCAGTGCTGGGCGAAATGGCCGAACGCTGCGGCGTTCAGGATATTTCCAGCTTTGTGACCGTTCTGGTTCAGTCGCAAACCTTTGGCACCTCGATCGGTGAGGCGCTGCGCGTCTATGCTGGCGAAATGCGTGACAAACGCGTCATGCGCGCCGAGGAAAAAGCCAACAAGCTGCCAACCAAGATGACATTGGCCACGATGATGCTTACAGTGCCACCATTGCTGATCATTCTGGTCGGGCCGTCAGTTCTGGGTATCATGGACCTGCTGGCAATGAGCAAATAACAGAGCGGAGCGACATGATAGGGCGGGCGGTGGTATTTCTGGTGGGCACACTCGCTCTGGCAGGTTGCCTGACACCCCCAAAACATGATGGGCCTTTCGCCCCCGGCGTGGCCCCCGGCGGACAGGCGGTAGATGGGCTTCTGGTTGGGCATCGCCTGATGGATGCGGGCGAATACGAACTTGCGCACAAGGCCTATACCCGCGCCGCCGTCACCCAAGGCCTGACCGCCGATGTGCTGGCAGGCTTGGGCAGCGCCAATCTTGCCCTTGGGCGCCTTGGCACCGCCGAACGCCTTCTGCGCGAAGCCATCGAAAAGACCGACGCCACCCCCGAAACCTGGAACAACCTCGGGGTCGTGCTGGTCGAACAGGGCGAGTATCCCGAGGCAGAACAAATGCTGCGCCGCGCCTACGCCCTCGACAATGGCGAAAGTGACGCAATCCGCGACAATTTGCGCTTAGCACTCGCAAAATCGGAAAATTCCGATTATGGTGAACCGGAAGAGCAAGATTATAAACTGGTACGGCGGGGCAGTGGCGATTTTCTGGTCCGCAAGATACCATGACGAGGCCGAGGCAGTAAAAGGACGCACAAATGCGCCACCCTATTCTTGTTTCCCTGTGCGTGGCAGGGGCGTTTGCCCTGTCCGCCTGTGAGCAGTCCAGCGGGAATGACGTAGACCGCGCTTTCCAAGACATCAATGTCGTGGACGAAACCAACCTTAATGACGTGATGCTAACCGCCAGCGACCCGAACGAGGCGGTTGCCTATTTCCAGCGCTCCGTGGGCGAAAAGCCAGATCGTATCGACCTGTTGCGCGGCTTGGGCCAATCTCTCGTGCGCGCCAAACGCAACACCGAGGCCGTCTCGATCTGGACCCGCGTCACCGAACACAAGGACGCCAAGGATGAGGACCGCGTCGATCTGGCCGATGCCCTGATCCGCAACAACGAATGGGACCGCGCCAAGACGGCGCTGGACAGCATTCCGCCCACTCATGAAACCTTCAAACGCTACCGGCTCGAGGCGATGGTCGCCGACAGCAAGCAAAACTGGACCAAGGCCGACAGTTTCTATGAAATCGCCGTTGGCCTCACGACCCAACCCGCCAGCGTGATGAACAACTGGGGCTATTCCAAGCTGACGCGCGGCGATTACCCCGGAGCAGAGCGGCTCTTTACTGATGCCGTGCGCCAAGACCCGGCACTCTTCACCGCCAAGAACAACCTCGTTCTGGCCCGCGGCGCACAGCGCAACTACTCCCTGCCCGTGCTTCCGGTCAGCCAGACCGAGCGCGCGCAATTGCTCTATACGCTTGGCCTGTCGGCCATCAAACAGGGCGATACCGCGATTGGCGAAGGGCTTTTGCGCGATGCCGTCGAAACCCATCCGCAACATTTCGAGGATGCCGTGCGCTCGCTGCGCGCGCTCGAAACCAAGGTCGCAGGCTAGGACCACCCGATGTCGCTCGAAATCACCGCGCAATCGGCCCTCTGGTTCCTGCCTTTCGTCCTGCCGGTCTGCATTTGGGTCGCACTCAGCGATCTGCGCCGGATGAAAATCCCCAACACCGCCGTTCTGACGCTGGTGGGGATTTTCCTCGTGATCGGGCTGATGACCCTGCCGCTCGTGGATTATGCGTGGCGGCTCTCGCATCTGGCGGTCATGCTGGTGGCGGGCATCGCGATGAACGCTGTCCGTCTGATGGGCGCGGGGGATGCCAAATTCATCGCTGCGGCCGCCCCTTTTGTGGCACTTGGCGATGCCGCGACCCTCGCCTTTATCTTTGCCGCCACCCTGCTCGGGGCTTTTGTGACACATCGGGCGATCATGTATAGCCCCCTGCGCCGCCTTGCCCCTGACTGGCAGAGCTGGCACGCGGGCAAAAAGTTCCCCATGGGCTTTGCCTTGGGCGGCACGCTTGCGATCTATCTGGGTCTGGGCGCGCTCTATGGGGCCTAAAGCATTCGCAGAAAACGTTGTGTGACTTTTTCGGTTCTAGATTGCGCGCGATCAAAGGGTCAAAGCGCCCCAGAGCTGCCCGACACTCTCCACAATTTCTGCACCTTTTGATGCGACGGTGACGGCAACGCAGTCCGACCCAGCACAGGCAGACCAGATGAACATGCAGGCCAGCACCGGCGTTCAGCCGCCCCCGCCCCCGTCTCGGCTAGAAGAAATGCGGTTGCCGGTCGTGATGATGCGGGACATCCTGCTCAAGACCATGTTCCGCAAGAACCTCGATCTCGCCATCGACATCGCCGAGGCGATCTGTTTGCCGCGTGCGGTCACGCAAGAGCTGATCGACATGGCCCGCGTGCAAAAGCTGATTGAGGCAACCGGCACGCTCAACGCCAATTCCAGCGGCGAAATGGGCTATCAACTGACCGACGCGGGCAAATCCCGCGCCCTCGACGCGCTCAGCCAATCGGAATATTTCGGGGCCATGCCGGTGCCGCTCTCGGTCTACCGCGAACAGGTCAAACGCCAGTCGATCCGCAATATTCAGGTCACGCGCGAACAACTGACCAATGCCATGGGCCACCTGATCCTGCCCAAGGCCCTGCTTGATCACCTTGGCCCCGCCGTCAGTGCTGGCCGTTCGATCCTGATGTATGGCCCACCCGGCAACGGCAAATCCTCGATCTCGAACGGCATCCGCGACGCCATGGGCGACAAGATCTACGTGCCCCGCGCCATCGAATATTCCGGGCAGGTCATCACCGTCTACGATCCCATCGTCCATTCCAAGGCCGAGGTCGAGATTGACGATCCCGGCAGCCTGCGCCGCAAACGCACCTTCGACACCCGCTATGTCCGCTGCGAACGCCCGACCGTGATCACCGGCGGCGAACTCAGCCTGTCGATGCTCGATCTCGTCTACAACCCCACGGCGCGCACCTATCAGGCGCCGCTGCAACTCAAATCCACCGGCGGCATCTTCATCGTCGACGACCTTGGCCGTCAGGCCGAACCGCCACAGGCCCTCGTCAACCGCTGGATCGTGCCCTTGGAAGAGGCCAAGGATATTCTCGCCCTGCAATCCGGCGAGAAATTCGAGGTTCCGTTTGATACGCTGGTGATCTTCTCGACCAACTTCCACCCCAACTCGATCTTCGACAAGGCCGCGTTGCGCCGGATTTTCTACAAGATCAAGATCGACGGCCCCTGCCAATCCGATTTCCTCAAGATTTTCGCCATGGTCGCCCGCAAGAAAGGCATGCCGCTGGACGAAGCCGCACTGATCTATCTGATCAAGGAAAAATACCCCACGATCGACAATGTCTATGCCAATTATCAGCCGGTCTTTCTGATCGACCAGATGATCTCGATCTGCAACTTTGAGGGCATCCCCTATCAGATGACCCCCGAACTGATCGAACGCGCCTGGGCCAATATGTTCGTGCGCGAAGAAGAGATTTTGCACTAGGGCGTGTTGCGCTCCATCGAAACACACCCGTTCCGGGCCTGACCCGGGACCTCGCCAAGTCAGCGTGAAGGCCCCGGCTCGGGAGCCGGGGCGATGAGAACCTGATCATACGCGACGCGCTTTAGAGCACTCTTAGCTTTTTGCTGAGCTCTCGTCTGCCCCCCTCACGGGACACAGACGCTGATCTGTATAATGCTATTCGCACCCCGATTGAGAACATTTAGCGAACACGCTATTCTCTGCCCATGACGATTCCACTTCTCGCCCGTGACAGCCATCGCTCCGCCCTCCGCCTTCTGGGCGCGCTTGACCTGCCGCTCACCCGCCTGCACGAATGCACCGGCCCCGCCCGCCACAGCTTTGCGATGCTCCTCATCGGTGCTCTGCGCGGCCCCGTGCTCTGGATTGCCCCCGCATGGGCACGCGACCACCTCAACCCCGATGGCATCAGCCCCCTCACCGGGGCCGAGAACGGGCCAGAGCGCCTGATCTTCGTCGCACCAGAGCGACGCGAGGATCTCTTGTGGTGCATGGAAGAGGCGCTGCGCAACGGCGCGGCCCCGCTCATCATCGCCGACCTGCCAGAGCCACCCGCCCTCACCCCGGTGCGCCGCCTGCATCTCGCCGCCGAAGAAGGGGCAGCACGTGGCCACAACCGCCCCTTGGGTCTGATCCTGACACCGGGCGATGGGGGCGCACCCGGCGTGGAAACCCGCTGGCACATGGCCCCCGCCCATACGCCCGGCACCGACCGCTGGCACCTCACCCGCCGCCGCGCCCGCACAGCGCCCCCCGCTGAATGGCACCTCACTGGCCGCCCCGGCGCATGGGCCCTCAAGCAAACGTGACATCCACTGCCCCGCGCCGCGCGTATCTTACCTTATGATCCGACGCCTCGCCCTCACCCTCTGCCTCATCGCCACGCAGGCCGCCGCCGCCCCCGAGCGCTACCGCCTCGACACGGCCACCTCCACCGTGGGCTTCACCTATGACGCCGCCATCGGCAACAATCGTGGCACAATGCCGATCACATCGGCGGATATGCGGATTGATCTGGGCAATCTCGGCGCGAGCCGGGTCGACGTCACCCTCGACGCCACCGGCACTCGCGCGGGCTTCTTCTTCGCCACAGAGGCGATGAAAGGACCAGACCTGCTCGACACCGCCCGCCATCCCAGCATTACCTTCCGTTCGACAGCGATCACCGGCACCCTGCAAAAGGCCCAGATCACCGGCCTCTTGACCGTGCGCGGCGTGACCCACCCCGTCACCCTCACCGGCGGCCTCTACCGCCAAGCCAAGACCGACCCCAAGGACCTCTCCCACCTCACAATCCTCCTCACCGGCACCCTCAACCGCCACAGCTTCGGCGCAAGCGGCTATGCCAACCTCGTCGGCCCAGAGATCGGGTTGAGGATCGTTGCACAGGTGGAGAGGTAGGGGGGAGCATAGGGTCGTTTCAGAGACTGACTGCCCTCAGCCCCGCGGCGAAGCACCAGCCCTAGACGTGAGTTTTTGATAGCTGACCTTCGCCGCGCGCGTCGCGAGTTGGTAAGATGCGGGACGAAGCCGTCATCCTGTTCTGGAACAGCTTCGCCACTGTGCGAAAGTCTACTCATCCTTCTGACAGAAGCGGATGCGGTTACCGAATGGATCGTTTACCTGCATTTGGAGCCCCCACGGCAAATCCTCCAGACCCGGGCGATTGTAAGCGTAATTTTTCTCTGCAAGTTCGCGATGAAACGCACGGATATTTGCGGTTGCCACGAATACATTTGCCCCCGGGCTGGCATCTCCGTGATGTTCCGAAAGGTGCAAAGTCAGGTCGGCCCGTTCCAACCCAAGGTAGAGCGGCATCCCTTCGGAAAAGCGGTGCTCGAATGCGACCTGAAAGCCTAGAAAATCACAGTAAAACTCTCTGGCCTTTCTCTCGTCGAATATACGCAAAATTGGGCTGCAGCGTAGAAAGCGCACTGCGCTCGGGGATGCGCCCTGCTGATCCAGCTTTGCGCTTGCGGTGTTCCAGTCTGCGTGGCCCAAGGCCTTGGCCACGAGTTCCAGAGACTTGGAATGAGGGATGTCTATCCCGTCTGAAGAAAGGGCAGCACGAAGCTGCCGCGCCATGGATTTGGCTTGATCGGCGTTTGTCATCACACTCTCCTGCCAGTGAACGCACACGGTGCTCGCATTGCCGATAGTCACTGGACGAGGGGTTGTGTGATACGTCCGGGATGCTTTCACCTAGCCTTAACGGCGCGAGCGGCTGGCAGCATGAACCGAACCACAAAAAGCCAAACATCGGCTCTATGGTCAAGCAGGATTTTAGAATCAAGGGCAGTTTGGGCTCGAACCAGACATTCGCCGCACGGGGCACGAAAGGCCTCTATCGGGAAACGACACCACCTTTGCATATCCCGTTTCCCGCGCCTTGCTGCCATTCGCATAGACTACAACCACAGATCAGACACGCGTCCCTCCAAGTGGCCCCATTCCCACCGCCCCCCAATCCCCATCCTTCCCACACCCTCACCCCCCATTCGCGCACCCTTGCCCGAAACCGACGCATCATGTCGAAAACATCTGGTCCCTCATCCTTCGTCCTGCCATGGTAGCCCCACCATGCGCCTGCTCATTTCCTTCGCCGCCCTCTTTCTCTCGGTCGTGCTCCTGCAACTCTCGACAGGCGGCGTGGGTCCACTTGATGCGCTCTCAGGTCTGGCACTGGATTTCACCACGGCACAGATCGGACTCCTCGGCTCGGCGCATTTCGTGGGTTTCTTCATCGGTTGCTGGTTCGCCCCCCGCCTGATGGGCACCATCGGACATAGCCGCGCCTTCGCCGCCTTCACCTCGGCGGGGGCTATCGGCCTTCTGGCACATATGCTGGTGATCGACCCCTACGCTTGGGCGCTGATGCGCGTGGCCTCTGGCCTCTGCGTGGCGGGCTGTTACACTGTGATCGAGGCTTGGCTTCAGGCCAAGGTCACGAATGAAACACGCGGGCGCGCCATGGGCATTTACCGCGTGGTCGACATGGGCGCATCTCTCGCCGCCCAATTGCTGATTTCTGTTTTAGCACCGGCCTCTTACGTCTCTTACAACCTGCTGGCGCTCCTGTGCTGTGCTGCGCTTTTGCCGCTCACCCTGTCGCGCCTGCGCGAACCCGAAACGCCAGACGCCCCCCGCCTGCGCCCCATGCTGCTCATCGCCTGCTCGCCACTGGCGGCGGCGGGCGTGCTGGTCGCGGCCCTCTCCAGTGCCTCGTTCCGCATGGTCGGCCCCTTGTACGGCCAGCAGGTGGGTCTAGCCGTGGACCAGATCGCAGGCTTTCTCGCCGTCTTCGTTCTGGGCGGCGCGGTCGCGCAATACCCGGTCGGCTGGCTCGCGGATCGCTATGACCGCCGCTGGGTCCTGATCGGACTCTCGGTGGCGGCGATCCTCTCTTCGGTCGCCACCGCCATGACCGAAAATCTCGACACCTTCGGCATCCTGATGACCGCCTTCTTCTTTGGCATGACCACCTTTCCCATCTATTCGGTCAGTGCCGCCCACGCCCATGACTTCGCCGAGGCGCATGAACGTGTGGAACTTTCCGCCGCCCTCATGTTCTTTTTCGCCGTGGGCGCCATCGCGGCCCCCCTCATGGCCTCCACCCTGATCGAGGCCTACGGCCCCCCCGCCATGTTCGTGATGATCGCAGCCGGCCATGCCCTCCTTGTCGTCTTTGGCCTTGTTCGCATGCGCGCGCGCCCGGTCGCCGAACGCCGCACCGCCTATGTCTGGTCGCCGCGCACCTCCTTCCTGATCGGTCGCCTCACCGGGCGCAGCCGCGACAAAGACGGGAACGAACGCTAGAACTGCCTGCAAAACCAAGCTAAACGGGGCCAAACCGTCAAGGAACAGGCGCGATATGGCACGGCATCTCATCACCTCGGCGATCCCCTACATCAACGGGATCAAGCACCTCGGCAATCTCGTAGGCTCGCAACTTCCCGCCGATCTCTTTGCCCGCTACTGCCGCGCCCGCGGCCACGAGGTGCTGTTTCTCTGCGCCACAGACGAGCATGGCACCCCCGCTGAATTGGCAGCCGCCAAGGCAGGCCAGCCAGTCGCGGACTATTGCGCCGAAATGCACGCCGTTCAGGCCGAAATCGCGCGCGGTTTTCGCCTCAGCTTTGACCATTTCGGGCGCTCCTCCTCATCCCAGAACCGCCGCCTGACCCAGAATTTCGCCAAGCGCCTGCATGATAAAGGGCTGATCCGAGAAGTCTCGGAAACGCAGATGTATTCGCCCACCGACGGGCGCTACCTGCCAGACCGCTATATCGAGGGCACCTGCCCAAATTGCGGCTACGAGAGCGCGCGGGGCGACCAATGCGACAACTGCACCAAACAGCTTGACCCGGTCGATCTGATCAACCCGCGCTCAGCGGTATCGGGCGCCACCGATCTCGAGATGCGCGAGACCAAGCATCTCTACCTGCGCCAGTCACAGATGAAAGACGAGCTTGAGGCTTGGATCGACAGCAAGACCGACTGGCCAATCCTCACCACCTCCATTGCCAAGAAATGGCTCAATGACGGCGATGGCTTGCAGGATCGCGGCATTACCCGCGATCTTGACTGGGGCATTCCGGTGCAGTTCGACGACGCCCCGTGGCAGGGGATGGACGGCAAGGTTTTCTACGTTTGGTTCGATGCCCCGATCGAATACATCGCCTGTGGGGCCGAATGGGCCGAGGCGCATGGGCTTGAGGCCTCCGCTTGGGAACGCTGGTGGCGCACCGACAAGGGGGCTGACGATGTCCGCTATACGCAATTCATGGGCAAGGACAATGTGCCCTTCCACACGCTCAGCTTTCCCGCCACGATCCTGGGTTCCGCAGAGCCGTGGAAGCTGGTCGACTACATCAAATCCTTCAACTACCTCAACTACGACGGCGGCCAGTTCAGCACGTCGCGCGGGCGCGGCGTCTTCATGGATCAGGCGCTCGAGATCCTGCCCGCCGATTACTGGCGCTGGTGGTTGCTCAGCCATGCACCCGAAAGCTCGGACAGCGAGTTTACATGGGAGAATTTTCAGGCATCGGTGAACAAGGACCTTGCCGACGTTCTGGGCAATTTCGTGTCCCGCGTGACCAAATTCTGCCGCTCGAAATTCGGCGAGGTGGTGCCAACGGGCGGCGCTTATGGCGCGCAGGAAACAGCGCTGATCGAGCGGCTCACAACCCGCATCCGCGAATATGAAGCCCATATGCAAGCGATGGAGGTGCGCAAATCCGCAAGCGCCTTGCGCGCCATCTGGGTTGAGGGCAACGAGTACCTGCAAGAAGCAGCCCCTTGGTCTACCTTCAAAGCAGACCCCGAACGCGCCGCCATGCAAACGCGCCTCGCGCTCAACCTCATCCGCCTTTACGCCGTCCTCAGCGCGCCCTTCATCCCCGATGCCGCCGCCGCCATGCTGACCGCGATGCAGACGGATGATGACAATTGGCCCGACGATGTGCCTGCCGCCCTCGAAATGCTCGGCGCCAACCACGCCTTCACAACCCCCGATGTGCTCTTTTCCAAGATTACCGACGAGGCCCGCGAAGATTGGCAAACCCGGTTTTCGGGGATACGCACCTAAGCCGCGAAAAGCAAAACGCGCAAGACGGGCCCACCGCCTTGCGCGCTATCTTCACCGAAGTGCCGTCTCAGGCCGTCAGCATCCGGTATAGCTCATCCTTGAGCGCCGCGCGCTTCTTGCGCATCTCGACCTCGGTCAACTCCTCCACCGGTTCGACCAGCGTTTCGGCCCGGTGCACCGCGCGGTTTAGCGCGTGATATTCCTCGGCCAACTTGGCAAAATGCGCATCCGACTGCTTGAGTTCGCTGATCTTGTCAGCCAGTTGCGGAAATTCTTCCAGCAGTTCGTGGGGGGTGTTGGACATCGCGCATCTCTCCTTCTTGATTGCTCGCCCCTGACCCTAGGCGTCAAGAGCCGACCGATCCTTGATCCGGATCAACACACACGAATAACGCAATCCTCTTGCAGCGTTCTCAGCGCCGCCGTCGCTGTGGCTTGGGGCGGGCGGGCTTGGCGGGTTCGGCCTCGGGCTCTTGCGGCATGCCCAACTGATCACGCATCACGCGCGGCCGAATCTCTTCCACCGCACCGGGCTTCAACTGACCCAGTTGAAACGGGCCATAGGACAGCCGGATCAGCCGGTTCACAACCAGCCCCACCGCCTCCATCGCACGCCTGATTTCACGGTTCTTGCCCTCACGAATGGCCACCGTGATCCAGGCATTGGCCCCCTGCTGGCGATCAAGACTGACGATCATCGGCTGAAACGCCTCGCCATCCACCACCAACCCTTTGCGCAATGGCTCAAAACTGGCATCCGTGGGCCGTCCATTCACCCGCACCCGGTAACGGCGCAGCCAGCCGGTCGAGGGCAGTTCAAGCTTGCGCTTCAACTCGCCGTCATTGGTCAAGAGCAGCAGCCCTTCGGAATTAAGGTCAAGCCGACCCACACTCATCACGCGCGGCATGTCCTCGGGAAGATCGTCATAGATCGTGCGGCGCCCCTTCTCGTCGCGCGTCGTCGTCACAAGGCCCGTGGGCTTGTGATACAGCCAAAGCCGCGCCGGCTCTGCTGCCTCAAGCGCGCGCCCGTTCACCACCACCTTGTCCGCGGGGGTGACATTAAGCGCAGCGCGCAGCACCTTTTGCCCGTTGACCGTGACGCGCCCCTCTTCGATCAATCGCTCAGCCTCGCGGCGGCTGGCAATCCCGGCGCGGGCGATGACTTTGGCGATACGCTCGCCCTCGGGGGGCTTTTTCTCTGGGGTTTTGTTGTTCATGCGCCGCGCATAGCGCAATTGCAGCGCTTGCGAAAGCGTCTTGCACGCGGCACAAGCGGCACATGACATTTCGCAGCTATATGGATATCGCTCTCGACGAGGCCCGCGCCGCCGCCGCGCGGGGCGAGGTGCCAGTGGGCGCTGTCATTGTCACCCCGTCAGGTGCCATTGCGGCACGTGCAGGCAATCGCACCCGCGAATTGAGCGATCCAACTGCCCATGCCGAAATACTGGCTATTCGCGCCGCCTGCGCCGCCCTTGGCTCGGAACGTCTGCCGGGGCATGATCTCTACGTGACACTCGAGCCCTGCGCCATGTGCGCCAGTGCCATCGCAGCCACCCGCATTGCCCGGCTCTATTACGGTGCCGCCGATCCGAAATCTGGCGGCGTGGCCATGGGCGCGCGGGTGTTCAGCCATCCGCAATGCCACCATGTGCCCGAAATCTATGACGGCATCGCCGCGACAGAGGCCGAGACCCTGCTCAAGACCTTCTTTCGCGACCGCCGCAGCGGCTCAGAATAGCGACAGACCGTCACCCAGAAACGGATGCCGCGCCACAATTGGCGTGACAATCGTATCGCGCAGAATGGGTTTCAGCTTTTCCGCCAAGGTCGCGGGCATGTCCTGCAAAATCCCCTTGCGGGCCGTCACGCTGATCGTACGTGTCAGAGGGGCCATCGGCAATTCGAACACATCAATCTGATCGGCAAAGCGCCGCGCCCGCATCAGCGCCAAAGGCGTCAGGATCGACCACCCCGCCCCCTGCCCCACAAGGGCCAGAATGGAATGATAGCTGTCCAACTCAAACCGGTGTGGAATACTTAGATTCTGCCGCGCCAGATGGGACGATATCAGCCGCCCCATATAATGCCGCTGCGTGTATTGAATGAGCGGCAGGCGTTTAAGCTGCCGCAAAACATCGCGCTCGGGTCGGATCACGCCACGCGGGGCCACCACGGCAAAGCCTTCGCGCAGCACCGGATGCACCTCTACCCAATCCGCCTCACCGCCCAGTTCCGCCGCAACGATCACGTCCAGCGCGCGCGCATCAAGCTGATCATAAAGATGATGGCTGGCCCCCGTCTCCAGCAGAAACTGACAGCCTTTCAACTCACCCGCCATATGGGTCAAAAGCTGCGGCGTCACATCCGCCTCCAGATCCTCGATCATGCCCAGCCGAAACCGCGTCAGCGTCGACAGATGCGACATCGCCAGCTCTGCCCGCGCCTGCGCCGCCTCGTTGAGAATGGCCAAGGCACGCCGATGCATGATCTCGCCCGCAGGCGTCAGGCGGATGGGCCGCGCGTTGCGCTGCAACAGCGTGGCCCCCACCGCCCCTTCGAGATTGGTCAACTGCTGGCTCACCGCCGAAGGGCTTGCCCCCAACCGCCGCGCCGCAGCGGAAATAGAGCGCTCATCAGCCGCCGCCATGAACACTTCGATCCCCCACAGGGTTATCCGCCCCGGGCTCTCAACCATGTCGGCTTATTTGCCCAGCTTCGACAGTTTGTCCTGCAATTCGGCGAGCTGTTTCTTGATGTCATCCAGCCCCTCCTTGCTCTCACCTGCGGGCGTTTCGGACTGGGGCGCACTTGTGCCCATGCCCTTGAACCCACCTGTCATCGCTTTCATAAAGGCCTCTTGCTGCGCGCGCATCGCCTCCATGCCCGGCATAGAAGCCAGAGGATTCGCCTTGGTCATATTCTCAAGGATCTTGGATTGCCCGTCGCGCAGCATCTCGAAACTGGCGGCAAGAAACTCGGGCACAACGCTGGTCGCCTGCGTGGTATAGCTGCGCACCAGATCATTCAGCACATTGATCGGCAGCACGCTTTCACCCCGGCTTTCGTGTTCGGCAATGATCTGAAGAAGGTATTGCCGCGTCAGATCATCCCCGGATTTGAGGTCGATGATCTGCACCTCACGCCCTTCCCGGATGAATTCCGAGATATCCTCAAGGGTCACGTAATCGGATGTCTCGGTATTGTAGAGCCGCCTGCTGGCGTAACGTTTGATCAGCAGCGGTTTTTTGGAGTCGGCCAAGGGGTATCCTCCCGGAGAATGCAGCGCTGCAGCACAGCTTAGACACAAGCGCCACAAAAAGAAAGGGCGAGCCGCATGGCTCGCCCTTCGCAGTCCATACCCCTCAAGGGAGGGGATCAGGGTATGGGTCTGCTAACCTTACTTGGCCGCTGCGGTTGCCTTCTGTGTCGCTGCGGTCACGTCGTCAGCGGCTTTCTTGACAACCTTGGTGGCGTCTTCCTGCATGGTCTTGCCAGCAGCAAGCATCAGCTCAACGGTTTCCATCTGAACTTTCTTCGCCACTTCGGCAAAGGCTGCCATGTTCTCGGCGGCCACTTCGGCATTGGCCGATGCGAAATCGGTCATCGCCTTGGCGTAATCAGCGGGCTCAGCTTTGGCTTTGGACATTTCGCTCAGCTTGGCGAGCGTGTCTTTGGTCCACTTGTTCGAAATCTCTGCCGACTTCTCGGCAGCGGTCAGAGCCACACCCGAGAGCTTCTCGCTCAGGGTTGCTTGGTTCTTGAACGCGTCTTCCAGAGCTTTGGTGTCAACCGGGAATGTGCCCATGACATCTTTGAACATCGCGGTGAAATCTTGTGCTTTTGCCATTGGTTCGGTCCTTTCGGCTAGGGCGGATCAGTCCGCCGGTTCTGTAACTGCACTTAGATATACATGCTGCACTGCAGCATTTCAAGCTTTTTCTGCACTGCAGCATTTTCACCGGGAGCTTAATAAAAAAGCGTAAAAGATCAAAGCGTTGCCTTTTTACGCACATAGGTGCCAGGGGCCGGGGCCAATGCCGGATGCTCCGAATCGCCCGGTTCACGTGCCGAAATCATCTTGCCAGATCGCTTGGCCAACCACGATTCCCACCGCGGCCACCACGATCCGGCGGTATATTCCGCCCCTTCCATCCACGCCTCGGCATCGGCGCTCAGATCCGGATTGGTGTAATGACCATACTTCTTCTTGGTGGGCGGATTTACAATTCCGGCGATATGGCCCGACTCCGAAACAATGAATGTCCGGTCCTTGGCCCCCGTCTGCTGGAACCCGCGATAGCAATCTTTCCACGCGGCGATGTGATCGGTCTCGCAGGTGATCGACATCAGCGGCACTTTGACATCGCGGATATGCAACCGCTCGCCGCAAATCTCGAATCCGTCGGTCACAAAGTGGTTACCCTGACACAGACCACGCAAATATTGCACCGTCATCTTGCCCGGCAGATTGGCCCCATCGCCATTCCAATACAGCAGATCAAACGCGGGCGGGGCCTCGCCCATCATATAGCTGCGCACGGCGGGCTGATAAATCAGATCACGCGACCGCAGAAAAGACATGGTCCGCCCCATGATAAAGGATCGCAGCACGCCCTGCTGTGTCACCTCATCCTCGATCCCGTCGATGAAATCATCCTGCAGGAATGGCGTAAATTCACCCTGCTCCGAAAAATCCGTGAGCGCGGTAAAGAACGTCGCGGACTTGACCGACTTATCCCCGCGCTTGGCCATCAACGCCAGAGTCATATGCAGGGTGGTGCCCGCGATGCAGTAACCGACCGCGTTCACCTCTTTTTGGCCCGTGATCGCCTTGGCCTCGCGAATCGCAGTCAGAAAGCCCTCTTCGATATAATCTTCCATGCCCACCTCGGCATGGCTCGTATCGGCATTCACCCAACTCACGACAAACAGCGTGTAACCCTGATCAACCACCCATTTGATCATGCTGTTGTCAGGCTTGAGATCGAGAATATAGAATTTGTTGATCCACGGCGGAAAGATCACAACCGGAATCTCATGCACCTGCTCGGTCGTGGGGCTGTATTGGATCAGCTCCATCATGCGGTTGCGGTAAACAACCTCGCCCTGCGTGGTGCCGATATTCTCGCCCAGCTTGAACGCCTTGTCATCGGCCAGCCGCACCACCAATTCGCCGCTGTTGGCCTCTAGGTCCGCGATCAGGTTTTCCAGCCCCTTGACCAGGCTTTCGCCCTCGGTCGCCACGGCCCGTTCCAGGGCATCGGGATTGGTGCCCAGAAAATTGGTGGGCGACATCATGTCGATGATCTGATGCGCGAAATAATCCAGCCGCCGCTTGTCCTTGGGCGGCAGGTCCTCGACATCGCCCACCGCATTTTCGATGGCCTGCGCGTTCAGCGCATATTGCTGTTTGATGTAACGGAAATAGGGGTGCGTGTTCCACAGCGGGTTGGAAAACCGCTTATCTCCCGCCAAGGGATCGGGCTCTGCTTCCTCTGCCACCGGTTCGCCCCGCAGCATGACCTGCTGCGCCTCTAGAAAATGGCGCACCGACTTGCCCCAATATTCCAGCTGCTGCTCATAGATCTTGCCGGGATTCTCAACCGCCTCGGCCCAATAGGATTTTGCCGCCTTGGCAAAAAGCTCTTGATTGGGGCCGTTCAAAGTGGGGTTGGCAGGATTACGCGCAGCAAGTGCTTGAATCAGCCGCTGAGAAAGTTGCTCGACCTTGGCAAGGTTCTCGTTGAGTTTTTCCAGATTCTGCCCTGCGACATCGTCTTGCGTTGCCATTTTGACTATTTCCCCTTAACATTTTCTGCTATGCAGCATAGCGTCATATTGATCGGAGGGGATCATACGACGAGCAAACCGGGCCACCCGCCCGAACAGGAGACGAACATGCGCTACATGGCCACATACGACCTGATGGAATCCCTCCGAAATACCAATCAATGGCTGGGTGCCTCCGCCCTCTCACTCGCATCCTATCCGCTTTTCAGTATGGTGCCAAACCCTGCTTTGCAATGGATGGCAGCTTGGGGTGAAGTAACAGAACGCAGCTTCAAGCGTATGGTGTCCAAGCCTGACTGGGGCATTCGCACCTTTACCCATGAGGATGGCCGCGATCACCTCGTGAACATTGAAACCGTCGTTTCGCGCCCTTTTGGCGATCTCATCCACTTCAACGTCTCGGGCCGCCCGGAACAACCGCGCAAGATCCTGCTGGTCGCGCCGATGTCGGGCCATTACGCCACGCTTCTGCGCTCGACGGTGAAATCGCTCATCGTGAATTGCGAGGTCTATGTCACCGATTGGCATAACGCGCGCGATATTCCCGTGTCCGAAGGCAAATTCGATATCGAGGATTACACCCTCTATCTTGTCGATTTCATGAAGGCACTGGGCCCAGACGTCAATGTGATCGCCGTCTGCCAGCCCGCGCCGCTGACACTGGCCGCCACCGCCTATCTGGCGGAACTGGACCCAGATGCACAGCCCAGCACGCTGACCTTGATCGGCGGGCCGATCAACCCCGATGCCACCCCGACCGATGTGACAGACTTTGGCCGCCGCGTCACCATGGGCCAGCTAGAGGAAACCATGATCCAACGGGTCGGGTTCAAGTATAAAGGCGTCGGCCGTCAGGTGTATCCTGGCCTGCTGCAACTTGCCTCGTTCATGTCAATGAATGCCGAACGCCACTCCACGGCCTTTTCGGATCAGATCATGCGTGTCGCGGGCGGCGAAGCCTCTGACAACGACGCCCACAACCGCTTTTACGATGAATATCTGGCCGTCATGGACATGACCGCCGAATTCTACCTCTCCACGGTAGAGCGTATTTTCAAAGGCTTGGAAATCGCGCAAAACCGGTTTGTCGTGAACGGGCACAAGGTGGATTTGGGCAAGATCACCCGCGTCGCGGTCAAGACCGTCGAAGGCGGCAAGGATGACATCTCGGCCCCCGGTCAATGCGTCGCGGCGCTGGATCTGTGCACCGGCCTGCCCGACAGCCTCAAGGCCAGCTATCTGGAACCCGAGGCCGGGCATTACGGCATCTTCGCGGGCCGCTCCTGGCGCAACAACATCCGGCCCTTGGTGCTCGATTTCATCGACGCCAACGCGCGCAAAGATCCCAAGCCGGCGAATAAGAACGCCCGCGCAACCGGCTAAAACATAAGGCGGCGGGTTCACCCGCCGCCACTTTCCTCACGCATCCACCCGCCGTTGCAACACCAACGGCTGCCGCAGCCAACCCCGCAGCGCCGCCGTTGTGGTCTCGGGCTGCTCCAGCACCGGCAAATGCCCCGCCCCCGGCACCACCACCAGATTGGCATAGGGGATGAGATCGGCCATGAACCGATGCCGCTTGACCGGCGTCAGCCCATCCTCTTCTCCGCACAGCACCAGCACCGGCACCTGACACCGCCGCAACACCGCCTGATAATCGCGTCGGCGCTGCAAAGCCCGCGTCTGCCGGATAATCACCTCCGGCCCAATCGCCTCGGCCATCCGCACCACCTCGGCCATCACCTCCGCCCGCCGTGGCCCGGATGCCAGATACTCTGGCCGCAGCAACATTTGCGCCGCCGCGGCCACCGCCCCGGTTCTCAGCTTGATGATGAACGGCTCATAGGCCGTGGCCGATTGCGGCGTCTCGGCCAGCGCATTGGTATCCATCAGCGCCAGCCGCGTCACACGATCCGGCGCGCGGCGTAAAATCTCCATCGCCACGATTCCGCCCATCGACAACCCCGCAAGCGCAAACCGGCGCGGCAGCACATCAAGCAGGTCCGAAGCGATTTCCTCGATCCGGTCCCCGCCCGTGATTGGCGCAACGGTCACAGCCATATCCGGGCTCAACGCGGTTATCTGCGGCGCGAAAAGCCGTGCGTCGCACATCATTCCGGGCAAGAACACGACAGGTTCACTGCTCATCCGTCATCCTTGTCTCTGACCCGTCACATTTGGAAACACACTGACGCCAGCATGACACCAGATAGGCACCCCCGACAAGGGGCTCACCCGCTCACCTCTGCCACGGTCGCGCCAATCAGCGTCAAACACTCTGGATCGGAAAACCGGTGATCCGCTCCCTTGACCAGACACAGCCGCATATCCGGCCCCGTGGCATGGTCCAACAGCCGCATTGCCACCGACATATCCACATCCCTATCGCAGGTGCCTTGCAGAAATCGAACCGGAAAGGGCAAATTGAGCGGGCTGCGCAACACCAGATTGTTGCGCCCCTCCTCGATCAGCCGCCGTGTGATGATATAGGGCTCGCCATAGTCTGACGGCAACGCAATCTGCCCGTCTTCGATCAGCGCATGCCGTTGGTCGGCATCAAAACTGCCCCACATTCCGTCTTCTGTGAAATCGGGCGCGGCGGCGATTGTGACCAAGCCTGCAATCCGCTCTGGCATCGCCCGCGCCAGCAAAAGCGAAATCCAGCCCCCCATAGAGGACCCGACCAGAATTTGCGGCCCCTCCGTCAGGGCTTCGATGACCGCCCGCGCATCCGCCGCCCAATCGCCAATCGCGCCGTATTCGAAACGGCCTGAGGATTGCCCATGCCCGGAATAGTCAAACCGCAGGAAGGCCCGCCCCTTTGCGCGCGTCCAGTCTTCCAACCACAGCGCCTTGGTGCCCTGCATGTCCGACTTGAACCCACCAAGGAACACCACACCCGGCCCGCTCCCTGCGCTCCGGTGATAGGCCAGATTGCGGCCCTCTGGACCAGCCAAATAGTCAGGGTCCGCCATCGCGCCCTCCGTTTCTGCAACGGCACAATCATGCACGCTGCAACACAGAGGCGCAAACCGGAATTACCGCAGGCGTGGCACCCGGGATCAGCCGCCGATATAGGCGCCGCGACGTGGCCGGTAGAACACTTTTTGATTGTGGAGCCGCCCCAGCAGATCGTGGATCTTGCGCAGGGTCTCATCCGCGCAGGCCAATCCGTCGGCCATACGGTCAGGTTGTGTGGTTAGATCCGCCTTGGTCTTGAGCAAGGCACTTTCGATCAGCTCCATGTCTGCGACCGACAACTCAAAATTCGAATTATACTTCGGCATGTCCGGCCCCCTTCTGGTTGCGCACGCAAGAATCTTGCGTGTCCGATATACGGCATTTAGGGCCTCATATCCGACATGTCCATAGATTTTTTCTGCACTGCGACAAAAGGAGAAACGTATGCTTTTGCATGCAAAATTCCGTGCGAAAAAGCCCTCCTATTGACCTTGCCCGCCTGAACGGGCATGTGACGCGTATCAAACCCGCAACCGGGCGTTCCGTGGGCGCCAAACCGACGAGGAGCCAAGAAAATGGCCCAGATTTCCCTCAGCTTTCCCGATGGCAATGCGCGCGAGTACAGCGCAGGCGTAACCCCCGCAGAGGTGGCCGCCAGCATCTCGCCGTCACTGGCCAAGCGCGCCATTTCCGCCCATGTGGACGGCGCACATTGGGACCTGCAATGGCCCATTGATCGCGACGCAACCATCAGCATCAACACGATCAAGGATGACGCGCCCGCGCTCGAACTCATCCGCCACGACCTTGCCCATATCATGGCCCGCGCGGTGCAGGAAATCTGGCCAGATGTGAAGGTCACGATCGGCCCGGTCATCGCGAATGGCTGGTATTACGATTTCGACCGCACAGCCCCCTTCACCCCCGAAGATCTCGGTCTCATCGAGAAAAAGATGAAAGAGATCATCAACCTGCGTGATCCGGTGCGCACCGAAATCTGGGAGCGCGACCGCGCGATCCAGCATTACCGCGACACAGGTGAGCCCTATAAGGTCGAGTTGATCGAGGCGATCCCCGGCTCTGAGCCGCTGCGCATGTATTGGCACGGCGACTGGCAGGATCTCTGCCGGGGTCCGCATTTGCAGAACACCGGGCAGGTGCCCGCCGACGCGTTTAAGCTGATGAGCGTGGCCGGCGCCTATTGGCGTGGCGACAGCACGCGGCCCATGCTGCAACGCATCTACGGCGTCGCGTTCCAGAACCGCGACGCGCTCAAGGATTACCTGAACTTCCTTGAAGAGGCCGACCGCCGCGACCACCGCAAATTGGGCCGCGAAATGGATCTTTTCCACATGCAGGAAGAGGCCCCCGGTCAGGTGTTTTGGCACCCCAACGGCTGGACCGTCTACACCACGCTTCAGGATTACATGCGCCGCCAGCAACGCCGCGGCGGCTATGTCGAGGTGAACACGCCCCAAGTGGTCGACCGCAAGCTGTGGGAAAGATCCGGCCATTGGGAAAAATATCAGGAAAATATGTTCATCGTCGAAGTCGACGAGGATCACGCCCGCGAAAAAGCCGTGAACGCATTGAAGCCGATGAATTGCCCCTGCCATGTGCAGATTTTCAATCAGGGCCTCAAATCCTACCGCGACCTGCCCCTGCGCATGGCTGAATTCGGCTCGTGCAACCGCTATGAGCCCTCGGGTGCGCTGCATGGCATCATGCGCGTGCGGGGCTTCACGCAGGATGACGCGCATATCTTCTGCACCGAGGATCAGATCGAATCGGAAACCGCACGCTTCATCACCTTTCTGTCGGGTATCTACACCGATCTGGGCTTTCCGAATTTCGAAGTTCTCTTTTCCACCCGCCCCGATGTGCGCGCCGGATCAGACGAGGTCTGGGACAAGGCCGAAGCCGCCCTTCTATCCGCCACCCGCGCCGCAGGCATCGAACCCAAGGTTAACCCGGGCGAAGGCGCGTTCTACGGGCCCAAGCTCGAATTCACCCTGACCGATGCCATCGGGCGCAAATGGCAATGCGGCACGCATCAGGTGGATTTCGTTCTGCCCGAACGGCTGGATGCAAATTACATCGGCACCGACGGGGCCAAACACCGTCCCGTGATGCTGCACCGTGCGGTTCTGGGCAGCTTTGAGCGCTTCATCGGCATCCTGATCGAAGAGCACGCAGGCCGCCTGCCCTTCTGGTTGGCCCCGCGTCAGGTGGTGGTCGCATCCATCGTGTCTGAGGCCGACGACTACGTTACAAAAGTCGCCCAAAACCTTACAGACCTTAACATCCGCGCCGAGGCCGACACCCGCAACGAAAAGATCAATTACAAGGTCCGCGAGCATTCTTTGGGCAAGGTTCCTGTGATCCTCGCCTGCGGCCCGCGCGAGGTCGAGGATGGCACCGTATCCCTGCGCCGCTTGGGCGAAAAGGACAGCCGCATCGTGCCTCTGGATCAGGTTGCCGCAGAACTGGCACGAGAGGCCACACCGCCTGACCTTTTGTAATATAAGGGAAATTCAGCGCTGCGCCGGATCAGAGGCCACCCGAACCAACCGCGTGAGGCTGCCAAGGCTCTCGCGCTGTTGGCCCTGAGCGTCAAAATTTGACGGGTCCAGCCAAAGCGTAAAGGCCTCTTTCAACGCAGGCCATTCGGCGTCAATCGCGGCAAACCACGCCGTGTCGCGATTGCGCCCCTTGACCACCGTCGCCTGCCGGAAAACCCCCTCGTAACTCAGCCCAAACCTCTGCGCCGCCCGTCGCGAAGGCATGTTAAGCGCATCGCATTTCCATTCGAACCGGCGATAGCCCGCTTCAAAAGCCCATTGAATCAAAACGAAAATCGCCTCGGTTGCGGCACGGGTGCGCTGAAGAGAGGCGGCAAAATTGATATGCCCCACCTCGATTGTGCCCGCCTGCGGCGTGATCCGCAAATAGCTGGCAACGCCCCCCAAATGCCCGCTGTCGAGGTCGGTAATGGCATAAAACAGCGGATCACTCCCCGCCGCCATCTCCCGCGCCCACCGGTGCAACTGCGCCGAGGACGAAAACGGCCCATAGGGCAGATAGTCCCAAATTGCATCATCCACCGAAAACGCGCGGTGCAGATCTGCCGCGTGGCGATCCGAATCCAGCCTGTCCAACCGTGCGTAGCGCCCAACAAGCGGCGCACCATCCGGCGCGGGCGGCGGGGTCCAATTCACCAGCTTTGGCCCAACTGGCCTATTTTGCGTCATTTTTTCGGGCCTTGCACAGTTCCTTGGCGCGACATTGCCCGAATATCACGCCAAGGGAAAGCCCCGCCTAGTCTTGTGGAATGATCCGCAATCCCAGCTCCATCAACTGATCCGAGGTCGGATCAGAGGGCGCATTCATCATCAGGTCTTCGGCCCGCTGGTTCATCGGGAACATGATAACCTCACGGATATTCGACGTACCCGCCAGCAACATCACGATCCGGTCAATGCCCGCAGCACAGCCGCCATGCGGCGGGGCGCCGTATTGAAACGCGTTGACCATCCCGCCAAACCGCTTGCGCACCTCTTCCTCACCATACCCGGCCAGCTCAAATGCCTTGATCATGATGTCGAGCTTGTGGTTTCGGATCGCGCCCGACACCAGCTCATAGCCGTTGCAGGCCAGATCATATTGATATCCCAAGACTTTGAGAGGATCACCGCTCAGCGCGTCAATCCCACCCTGCGGCATCGAAAACGGGTTATGCGAGAAATCGACCTTGCCGGTGGTCTCATCGGCCTCATACATCGGGAAATCGACGATCCAGGCAAAGGCAAAGCGGTTCTGATCCGTCAGCCCCAATTCATCGCCAATCACCGTGCGCGCCTTGCCCGCCACCCGCTCAAACGCCGCCGGCTTGCCGCCAAGGAAGAACGCGGCATCGCCCACACCAAGCCCAAGCTGCTGGCGGATCGCTTCGGTGCGTTCCGGGCCGATATTCTTGGCAAGGGGGCCTGCGGCCTCCATCGCGCCATCGGCCTCGCGCCATAAAATATACCCCATCCCCGGCAGGCCCTCTTTCTGGGCAAAGGCGTTCATGCGGTCGCAGAACTTGCGGCTGCCGCCCGTGGGCGCGGGAATGGCGCGAATTTCTGTGCCGTCTTGCTCCAACAGTTTGGCGAAGATCGCAAAACCGGACCCCCGGAAATGCTCGGAAACATCCTGCATCTTGATCGGGTTGCGCAGGTCGGGCTTGTCGGTGCCGTACCAGAGCGCTGAATCCGCATAGGAAATCTGCGGCCATGCCTCGGGCGCATCCACCGTCTTGTCGCCGCCGAACTCTTGGAACACACCTGCGATCACCGGCGCGATGGTGTCAAAGACATCCTGCTGCTCGACAAAGCTCATCTCAAGGTCGAGTTGGTAGAAATCCGTGGGCGAACGGTCGGCGCGCGGGTCTTCATCCCGGAAACAGGGCGCGATCTGAAAATACTTGTCGAAGCCCGACACCATGATCAGCTGCTTGAACTGCTGCGGTGCCTGCGGCAACGCATAGAACTTGCCCGGATGCAAACGCGACGGCACCAGAAAGTCGCGCGCGCCTTCAGGGCTGCTGGCCGTAATGATCGGTGTCTGAAACTCGCGGAATCCCTTGTCCCACATGCGACGGCGCATCGCAGCCACCACATCCGAGCGCAGCACCATATTGCGCTGCATCGCCTCACGGCGCAGGTCAAGATAGCGATAGCGCAGACGTGTTTCCTCTGGGTATTCCTGATCGCCGAACACCTGCAGTGGCAATTCAGCGGCAGAGCCCAGAATCTCCATGTCGCGGATGAACACCTCGATCTCGCCAGTCGGGATCTTTGCGTTGATCAACCCAGCATCGCGCGCTTTGACCGCCCCATCGATTCGGATGCAATATTCGCTGCGCAGCTTTTCCACTTGCGCAAAAACCGGGCTATCGGGGTCACAAATAAGCTGAGTTACGCCGTAATGATCGCGCAGGTCGATAAAAAGAACCCCGCCATGATCGCGGATACGGTGCACCCAACCGGCAAGGCGCACATCCGCGCCCACGTCCGTTTTTGTCAGGTCTGCGCAGGAATGGCTGCGATATGCGTGCATGTTGGCTCTCCGGTCCCAAGTCTGGGCTGTCGTTTCGGGTTCGGGCCGATACACCTTGGCGGGGCGGCAAAGTCAAGGGCGTGGGGCCGTGCACGCCGCAAAACCGTTTACACAAAAGGCAATCTGCGCGAAAATACCCGCCACATGAGCAGGCAGGCCCAGAGAACTCGGGCCGAGGGACAAGTTTGGTACGCCGTTGAACTGCGCCGGGTTAGGCGCGCGGACATGGGGTGTGACATGTGGACAAGGGCTCTGGACGGGTTGCTGACCCATCTTTTCAAGCAAGGACATCTAAGCGTGACTTACCCCGACGGGGTCACGCGGCACTATGGCGAGCAGGGCGACGGCATTGCGGTGACGCTGCATGACCCCACTTTGCCCCGGCGCATTGTGCTCTCGCCGGATATGGCGGCGGGCGAAGGCTATATGGATGGGACGCTGACGATCGCGGGCGATGATCTTTACGGCTTTCTCAGCCTCGCGATCACCAATATCGCGGCGCAAGGGCAGCCATGGTTCCGGCGTCCTATGGAAACGTTGCGCTGGCTCAAGCGGAGTCTGGATCAGTTCAACCCGGCGGCGCGGTCGCGCGCCAATGTAGCGCATCATTACGATCTGTCTGGCGCTCTGTACGATCTCTTTCTCGATGCCGACCGGCAATATTCCTGCGCCTATTTCGCCCGCCCCGACATGACACTGGAAGAGGCGCAGGCCGCCAAAAAGGCACATATCGCCGCCAAGCTGCTGATCCGTCCGGGCATGCGCGTGCTCGACATCGGCTGTGGCTGGGGCGGCATGGGGTTGACGCTTGCGCGCGATTTTGGCGCACAGGTGACGGGCGTGACCCTATCGCAGGAACAGCATGCGGTGGCCAATCAGCGTGCGCAACAGGCGGGGCTGGCGGACAAGGTGCGGTTCCACCTCATGGATTACCGCGATGTGAAGGGGCAGTTTGACCGCATCGTATCCGTGGGCATGTTCGAGCATGTGGGCGTGCCCCATTACGATGCCTATTTCGCCACGGTTCAACGGCTGCTGGCCCCCGACGGCATAGCTCTTATCCATACCATCGGGCGGGCGGGGCCGCCGGGTGCGACAAGCCCCTGGATCACGAAATACATCTTTCCGGGGGGCTATTGCCCGGCCATGTCCGAGGCGGTGGCCGCCGTGGAACGGCACGGGCTGGTGACGACGGATGTCGAGGTGTGGCGCCTGCACTATGCGGAAACGCTGCGCCATTGGCGCGACCGGTTCGAGGCAAATCTCGACAAAGTCCGCACGCTCTATGATGAGCGCTTTTGTCGGATGTGGCGCTATTACCTGATTGCCAGTGAGCTTACCTTTCGCCTTAACAATCAGGTGGTGTTCCAGTTCCAACTGACACCGAAACAGGATGCCGTGCCACTGACCCGCGATTACCTATACAGCAACAGGGCTAACGGCCTGCGACACGCTGCCGAATAGGCCCTATCAGGCAGGAACGGGCGCAAGCGCACGGGCGAACCGCGCCTTCCATAGCGCCTCTTCGTATTCGCCCCAGGCCGTGCTGTCATAGACCACGCCGCCCCCCACGTTGAGGGTTGCGCGCCCATCCTCGAGCATCAGCGTGCGAATGGCCACATTGAATTCGGCCCGTCCATCCGGTGCGGCCCAACCGATAGCGCCGCAATAGATATCGCGGGCGTGGTGCTCCAACTCGGCCAAGATTTGCATCGCGCGCAGTTTCGGCGCGCCAGTGATCGAGCCACAGGGAAAAAGCGCGCGCAAAATATCCGACAGTCCCATATCGGGCATGAGATTGGCGGTGATGAGCGAGGTCATCTGATGCAGCGTCTCATAGGTCTCGACCGAGAATAGCTCGGGCACGCGCACGCTGCCGGGAAGGCTGACCCGGCTGATGTCATTGCGCAATAGGTCCACGATCATCAGGTTCTCGGCGCGGTTTTTGGCGTCCGATTGCAGGAAAAACCGCCGCCGCGCATCCTCGGCCGCGTCAGTGCTGCGGGGCTGCGTGCCCTTCATGGGCCGGGTTTCGATCCGCCCATCGGCATGGGTGCGAAAGAACAACTCGGGCGAACGCGACAGGATCGCGGGCAGGCCAGCCGCCTCGATCAATGCGCCATACCGCACCGGCTGAATGGCACAGAGCGCGGCATAAAGCGCCTGCGGCGTGCCTTGGGCCGTCATGCGCAGCGGAAAGGTCAAATTTGCCTGATAGATATCGCCCGCACAGATATACTCATGCACCGCCTGAAACGCCCGCGCATAGCGGGCCTGATCCCAGTCAGGCACCAGATCGCCAAGCGAGGCCTGCCCCGCCTTGAGCGGCGCGGCTTTGATGGGTGCGGCATAGGTTCCAAATTGCAAGAGCGGCAAACGACGGGATGCGGGCATGGACGAGGCCAACCGTGGCTCCAGCGCATGACCAAGTTCATAGCTTGCAAAGCCCGCCAGCCAAAAGCCCTCTGCCCGCGCCTCGTCAAGCGCTGCAAGTGCGGCGGGCACCTCTTCGGGCGTCTGCGCCACGATCAGGCGTTCGGGCTGCGCAAACTGGCAGGCGTCGGTGTTGGGCCCATGATCGAAACGAATCTGCACGTCGCATCCTCTTGGCAAGTGGGATGTATTTAGGCGCGTGATCCACAAAGCACACCCTTAAATACGTCGGTTTGAGCCAGTTTTGCGGTCACAGGCGCCCTTGGCTGCGCTTCAAGTCGGGGAAACGCTGGATAAAGGCGTTTTCAGGGGGCTCAGCAAGCCTGCAAAAGGGCGGCGGCGGCTTGATCAGTGTCTGGTGTTCTGTCGCACCGGTGCAAGTTGGGCAAGTGTTGATGGACGTCAAGGAGAGCGCGAAAGGCGCGCTCGACCGGGTCTTTCTAAAGGATGCGGCAGAGTTGCCCGAAACCTCCTGAGCATGGCACGGGTTTGCCCCTTGCACCCCGGCCCGTGATGGCTATAACCCCACCAATTTGCGCAGGTGGGCCAGCCCCTCCTGCCCTTCCAGCTGCCCGGGGACCGATATGCCGAAAAGAACCGATATTTCATCCATCATGATCATCGGAGCGGGGCCAATCATCATCGGACAGGCCTGTGAATTCGACTATTCCGGCGCTCAGGCCTGCAAGGCATTACGCGAAGAAGGGTATCGGGTGATCCTCGTCAACTCGAACCCGGCCACGATCATGACCGACCCAGAATTGGCCGATGCGACCTATATCGAGCCGATAACCCCCGAAGTGGTCGCCCGTATCATCGAAAAGGAACGCCCCGACGCGCTCTTGCCCACGATGGGTGGGCAAACCGGGTTGAACACCGCCCTTGCGGTGGCGGATATGGGCGTGCTCGAAAAATTCGGCGTGGAACTGATCGGGGCCAACCGTCAGGCCATTGAAATGGCCGAAGATCGCAAGCTTTTCCGCGAGGCGATGGACCGGCTCGGGATCGAGAATCCCAAGGCGACCATTGCCAACAACATGGATGAATGTATGGCGGCGATTGATTACGTCGGCCTGCCCGCGATCATCCGCCCCGCCTTTACCCTTGGTGGCACCGGCGGCGGCGTGGCGTATAATCGCGACGATTATATCCACTTCTGCAAGACCGGCCTTGATGCCTCCCCCGTAAGCCAGATCCTGATCGACGAAAGCCTTCTGGGATGGAAGGAATTCGAGATGGAGGTGGTCCGCGACAAGGCGGACAACGCAATCATCGTCTGTGCTATCGAAAACATCGACCCGATGGGTGTGCATACGGGCGATTCGATCACCGTGGCCCCTGCGCTGACCCTCACCGACAAGGAATACCAGATCATGCGCAACGGCAGCATTGCCGTGCTGCGCGAGATCGGGGTGGAAACCGGCGGCTCCAACGTGCAATGGGCAGTGAACCCCGAAGATGGCCGCATGGTGGTGATCGAGATGAACCCGCGCGTGTCGCGGTCGTCGGCGCTGGCAAGCAAGGCCACAGGATTTCCAATTGCCAAAATCGCGGCCAAACTGGCGGTAGGCTATACGCTCGATGAGTTGGACAATGACATCACCAAGGTGACACCGGCCAGCTTCGAGCCGACCATCGACTATGTCGTCACCAAGATTCCGCGCTTTGCCTTTGAAAAATTCCCCGGTGCCAAGCCGCATCTCACCACCGCAATGAAATCGGTGGGCGAAGCGATGGCGATTGGGCGCACCATCCACGAGAGCCTGCAAAAGGCGTTGGCGTCGATGGAAACCGGCCTCACCGGGTTTGACGAGGTCGAGATCGAGGGGGCCCCTGACAAGGCCGCCGTGATCCGCGCGCTCTCGGTTGCCACCCCAGACCGTATGCGCACCATCGCACAGGCCATGCGCCACGGCCTGAGCGACGATGAAATCAACGCCGCAACCGCGTTCGATCCGTGGTTCCTTGCCCGTATCCGAGAGATTGTTGACGCCGAAGAGCGCATCCGGCGCGACGGCCTGCCGCTGACTGAAAATGGTCTGCGCCAGCTAAAGATGCTGGGCTTTACCGATGCCCGTCTGGCCAAGCTGACGGGTCGCGATGAAGGTCAGGTGCGCCGTGCCCGCGTCAATTTGGGGGTGCGTGCCGTGTTCAAGCGGATCGACACATGCGCCGCCGAGTTTGAGGCACAGACGCCCTATATGTATTCCACCTACGAGGCCCCGATGATGGGCGAGGTCGAATGCGAGGCGCGCCCATCCGGCGCCAAAAAGGTGGTCATTCTGGGGGGCGGCCCCAACCGGATCGGTCAAGGGATCGAGTTCGACTATTGCTGCTGCCATGCCTGCTTTGCCCTGTCCAAGACCGGGTATGAGACAATCATGATCAACTGCAACCCCGAGACAGTCTCGACCGACTATGACACGTCAGACCGCCTCTATTTCGAGCCTCTGACGTTTGAGCATGTGATGGAAATCCTGACCAAAGAGCAGGAAAACGGCACGCTTCATGGGGTCATCGTGCAGTTTGGCGGGCAAACGCCGCTCAAACTTGCCCGTGCGCTCGAAGCTGAGGGAATTCCAATTCTTGGCACCACCCCCGACGCGATTGATCTGGCCGAAGACCGCGAACGGTTTCAGACGCTTGTCACCAAACTTGGCCTTAAGCAGCCGCATAATGGCATCGCCAGCACCGGGGCGCAGGCCCTTGCGATTGCCGAAGACATCGGTTTTCCATTGGTCATCCGCCCCTCCTATGTCTTGGGCGGCCGCGCAATGGAGATCGTGCGCGACATGGCGCATCTGGAACGCTACATCAACGAGGCGGTCGTGGTGTCGGGCGATAGCCCCGTGCTGCTCGACAGCTATCTCTCTGGTGCCATCGAATGTGACGTAGACGCGCTCTGCGATGGCAGCCGCGTTCATGTGGCGGGCATCATGCAGCATATCGAAGAAGCGGGCGTGCATTCGGGCGACTCCGCCTGCTCATTGCCCCCCTATTCACTGAGCGATGCAACCATTGCCGAGATCAAGAAACAGACCGAAGCCCTAGCGCTCGCGCTCAATGTTGTGGGGCTGATGAATGTGCAATTCGCGGTCAAGGGCGACGACATCTATCTGATCGAGGTCAACCCCCGCGCAAGCCGTACCGTGCCTTTCGTGGCCAAGGCGACCGACAGCGCCATTGCATCAATCGCCGCGCGCCTCATGGCGGGTGAAACGCTCGACGCATTTCCCTTCCGCGGCCCCTACCCCAAAGATACCAAGCCCGGCACATTGCCAATGGCCGATCAGATGACGCTGGCCGATCCCAATATGCCGTGGTTCTCTGTCAAAGAGGCGGTTCTTCCCTTTGCCCGCTTCCCCGGTGTGGACACGATCCTTGGTCCGGAAATGCGCTCGACCGGCGAGGTAATGGGCTGGGATGTGTCCTTCCCGCGCGCCTTCCTCAAGGCGCAGATGGGCGCGGGCGTGGACCTTCCTGAAAGCGGGCGCGTGTTCATATCGATCAAGGATATGGACAAGCAACCGCAGATGATCGAAGCGGCACAAGTACTGGTCGACCTTGGGTTCGAGATCATCGCCACGCGCGGCACAGCGGCCTTTTTGTCAGAAGCAGGCATTGCGTGCGAAATCGTGAACAAGGTCTATGAGGGACGCCCCAATATCGTTGATCTGCTCAAGGATGGTCAGATAGCGCTTGTGATGAACACAACCGAAGGCACGCAGGCAGTCGAGGACAGCCGCGAAATCCGCTCGGTCGCGCTCTATGACAAGATCCCCTATTACACGACCATGGCCGGCTCTCATGCCGCCGCCCTTGCTATCAAGGCGCGGCAAGAGGGGGAATTGACGGTGCTACCGTTGCAGGGCGGCACCGCCTGACCTGACAGGCTTACCATCCTTCAAGACAAGCAAGCGGCGCGCCAATGGCGGGCCGTTTTTTATTGGTGAACGCTCGGGGTCACATGAGGAATGTATATACATTGCATAGGCATTGTGTTACTTTTCGGGCATTTAAGGACGCCGCCACATGGCAGATGGACCACTCAACAAGAAAGACCGCAAGGACAGCCAGCTCATTCTGCGTATCAACGGCAAGGAACGTGATGACTTCATTGCGCTTTGCGAAGCCTTGGATACGAGTGCGGCACGCGAAATCCGCGCGTTCATACGTGGCTTTGTCAAATCTCATGAAACACAGGCGTCGCCCCCAATTCCGACACCTACCATCCCGAATGACATAGCTGAGACCCAAGAGAAAAAGCGCAAAGCCAAACGAGATAAAAAGCGGAAATGACGACCCTCAAATACTGAAACAGCCCATATATAAAGACCTCACAGACCCGCATTCATTCAACTGCAACTCACGACTTCACAGGACAAAATCCATGTCAGATCTCAACGACATCCCCGGCGTCGGCCCCGCTATCGCCCTTGGCCTTGCCAATATCGGCATCACGACCACCGAACACCTGAGTAAAGCCGATGTGGCGACACTCATCCAAGTGCGCGGCATCTCAGAGGCGCGCGCCGAGCGGTTCATCGCCGTGGCCAATATGGTTCTCGCCGCCCCAGAGCTGCCCAAAGCGGCCCCGGTCAATGCAAAAAAGACCGCAGAGACCAAACCATCTGAGGACAAGCCAAAGTCCAAGAAAGGCGGGGGCAAAAAGGATAAGAAGCCCAAGAAAGACAAAAAGAAAGATAAGAAGAAGAAGGGCGACAAATCCGGCTCTGACAAGAAGTCCAAAAAAGGCAAGAAGAAGAAATAGCGGCGACCTCGTGGAATGAACGGCAGATTGGAGCGTCAATCTGCCGGTGTCCGATGAGCCAGGCGCATGCCCGCACTTCGAACCTTCGTTCCGATGGGCCACAGACCGACAATGCACAAGACTAGAGGCTGTCCACCGTGATGCGGCAGTCTTTCGCGCTTGGCACGTGGCTGACATCTGTGCCGCAGCCCCTGCTTTCTGGATCACCAGCGACTTCTCCCGCCGCCCGGTGCCTGTGCGGATAGGCGCAAACGCAGTTCTGTACGACCAAGAATGGCGCGCAAGACAGGCGTGGCGCGATACGGCTAAACCTTTGCTCCGCCATGGGAAAGGCGGAGAAGAACACGCGGAATAGACATCCCATTCATCGCAAAAATCTTAGGCGATACCAATACCGCCATTGGCCTCCTAGGGATACTTTGGGGATCGGGAAAAGCAGGCTATAGAAATACACTCTGCTCAGTCGGCTTAGAGACCTTGTGTTAACTATCGTGGGCCAGAGCATTGTTGCGAATTGAAGAATCTCGGCAATTCAGGCAAACATTCCGAATAACAAAGCCCACAACCGGGCGGACGAAACGAGCAAGAGGCGCGGGCTATGAAGCATTGGGTGATGTTGGGTGTGGTTCTGGCACTTGCAGGGTGTGGCGGGGGTGATGGTGGTCGTGGGACCAGCGGTGCCACGCCGATGGCCAGCGGCCCGATCAGCTCAGCGTGCATGCAATCCGACCGCAAGGCGCGCTCACGTGCCCTATGCGGCTGCATTCAGGCCGTTGCCAATGATACACTCAGCAGTGCTCAGCAACGCCGCGCTGTCCGGTTCTACCGCGACCCGCAAGTGGCGCAAGATATCCGTCAATCCAAACGGCCCGGCGACGAGCGATTTTGGGACGCCTACAGCGCCTATGCGCAACGCGCCGAGCGGGTCTGTCGCTAAGCCCTGCCAATCCAGATCATAACCTAAACAGCATCGCGCCTATGGCTGCGGCCAAAGGCGCTATCGCAACCCCTCAGACTTGGCTTATCAGCCCCGCCAAGAGGCGGCTTAGACCTTGCAATACAACGATAATCACTTTAAAGTTGTATTGTGATTATTGATTTATCTCTTAAATAGTATCTTCAGGCGAAACAATGCTGTGTCGGTTCGTTTCAGACACATTGGAGCCGTGGGATGCCGTTCATTCTGTCGATCGAGGACGTCGGGGGTCCGTCTTTTACTGCCGCGCATTTTGGGGGCAACCTGCTTGCGACACGCGATGTCGTCGGCACCAATGGCACCTTTGCGGACACCGCTGCAACACTCGGAATGGCGCATCTGCGTTATCCCGGTGGCGCATTGACAGAAAATTGCGCCTGCATTTATGAGACGGATCGTCTGTCAGACCCGCCGCGCACCACTGACGAACCGGTCCAGACCTCCGTGACCGAGATGTTCAGCTATGCCACCCAAGCGGGCATTGCGCTGACCATTGTTCTGCCGACACGTGACTTTCTGACTGATATCAGCGATGAAAATGGCCATCGCTTTGCAGATGTTGACGAGGCGGCCGTTCGACAATTCATCGCGGATATCGCCGAGGGCAACTTCGGCACTGCACCCGTCATTCAGGCCTTTGAAATCGGCAATGAATATTGGGGCAGCGGTGAGATGAACACTGTCGAATATGGGCGTCTGGCCTCTGAAATGGCGCTTATCGTCGAGGATGAGATGTCCCGGCATCCCGCAAGCCCGCAATTTGCGGATACTGATATTCTCGTGCAGATGGGAACGAACCACGGGGTATCGGACTTGTCCGGCCTCTTTGACGGCACAGGCTCAGAACAGCTTGCCGCTGCGAACCAGATGTTTGGCCTGTCCCTGTCCGAGGAGGGATACATCTACTCGTCCGGCGAGGTCGCATGGTCCAAGGTGAACAACGCAATCCTCATGGACCAGTTCGATACCGACGCAGAGCGCGCGGCAGTGGATGGGATCGTCGCGCATATCTACTCGCGCGGTGAGGATGTACCGGGTAGCCGCTACTTTGAATTATCGCAAATCGGGGATGCCTGGCTCGAGGAAATGCCAGACCTCAAGGTCTATGCCACAGAGTGGAACCTCAAGCGTACGGTCGGGGACACCCGTGAAGAAGAATTCGGCCTGAAACAGGCCCATGAAATGCTCAACATCGTCGAGGCGTTTCATTGGGGCGGGGTTGATGCCGCGCATGCCTGGGCGCTTCAGTTGAACAGCCGCACCGCCCTAGCCGAGGTTGAGGGAGACGCCGAAATGCGCGTCGCCGGAGAGATGTTTCGGCTGATGAACGAGGTTCTTCCGGGCACACGACCCCTGGCGCTTGTTGGCAGCGCAGGACGAGAAACCGAATTGCAAGGCACCACCGCCGATGTGCACAGCTTTTATGCCCAAGACCGGCTCGTGACCTTCATCGCCTCAACCTCTGATGGGCAGAGCGAGCAGGTTGTCGACTTCAACAATCTGGTGACGCAGAGCGGCGAGGTGTCAATCACACGGCTCGGCGTGGCCGAGGGGGAAAATCCGACTTTCACATCAGCAGAACCACAGATCACCCACGAAGACGCGAGTGCGCTTTTGGCGGATGGTATTCTGATCGCGGATCTGGCCCCTCGGGAAATCCTGATGATCGAGATGTCCAACCCCACCTATACCGACGCGGTGCGAGAGATCGCAGCACAGGATGTGCCGGATGATGATCCGGTCCTGCCCATGCTGCCCCCCGAAGCCCCGCCACAAGACCAAAACAACCCACCAGATCAGCAAGCTGAAGATGAGGGCAAGGATGACGGCGGATTCGTGTCCACGTTGCTCGGCGTGCTCCCCCTCTTGTTCTTTGCAGGGTAGCCGATATTGCCCCTCAAGCCTTGAGCCGATATCCCGTGGCCAGCATTCGCCAAGCCGTCAGGCAGATCACGAGGGTCGCCGTAGCGCCCACTGCCAGCCCAAGCAGCGGATCGCTGTCCGACACACCGATCACCCCATAGCGCGCGCCGTCGATCAGGTAGAAAATCGGGTTAAAATGCGTGATCGTGTAGAGCACAGGGGGCAGTGCCTCGACCGAGTAAAAGGTGCCCGACAGAAATGCCAGCGGCGTCACGATGAAATTGGTGATCGCCGCCATCTGATCGAATTTATTGGCAAAAATCCCTGCGACAATGCCAATCCCACTCAGAAATGCCGCGCCAAGCAGCACAAAGCAGAGCGCCCACATCGGATGCGCAAGCCCGATCCCAAGAAAAACCCACAGCCCAAGCCAGATCGCAACAGCCACCAGCAGGCCGCGCCCCACGCCCCCCGCAAGATAGCCAAGCACCAACTCCCCCGCTGAGAGCGGCGGCATCAAAGTATCCACAATATTGCCCTGCACCTTCGAGATGACGATGGACGAAGAGGTATTGGCAAATGCGTTCTGAATGACCGTCATCATCAGAATGCCCGGCGCGATAAAGGTTGTAAAAGGCACGCCCATCACATCGCCCCGTGTCGGACCAATGGCGATGCTGAAAATCAGCAGAAAAAGACCCGCCGTCACCAAAGGTGCCATAATGGTCTGTGTCCAGACTGCCATGAAACGGCGTGTTTCACGCTCTGCCAGCGTGGCCAGCCCCAACCAATTGACGCGCCCGAACCGCCGCGATCCCATTGCCGCCGTGACGGGCGATCCCTCGTGTCGTGCGTGATCTGTCATTTATCGCTCCTTGCCTGCGTGGTCTGGCTCTTTTGGGCGCGTTTCCACCACGATGTGCTGCCTGCCCGCGATTCGATGCCTTGTAACTCACACGCCAGTGACTAGAATAGGGGCTTGATCAGATTTGCAAGGCGGCGGGCCCGGGGCCCGGTCCGCCTTTTGACCGAAGGAAGCCCCGATGTCCTGGAACGACGAACGCGTTGAAATGCTCAAGAAGATGTGGGGAGAAGGTCAGTCCGCAAGCCAGATCGCCAAGGAGTTGGGCGGCGTGACCCGCAATGCGGTGATTGGCAAGGTGCATCGCCTTGGCCTGTCCAATCGCAATGGCACCGGGCCCACAGGGGCCCCTGCCCCCAGCACCCCAGATCCCAAGGCCAAGCCCGCTGCGGCCAAGACCGCCGAAGCGCCTGCGCCCAAGCCTGCACCCAAGCCCGCAGCACGGGCCGAGGAGCAGCCGGAACCCGCGAATGAACCGGTCGCCGTGGCCCCCATCAGCCGGATCAAGGCGATCATTCCTGCGGGCCAGCCGCTGCCACCGCAGCCTTCGGCCAACGAAATCGACCCCGCAGCCTTGGCCAAGGTCAGCGAGATCGAAAAGAAGGCCAAAAAGCTCACGCTGATGGAATTGACCGAACGCACCTGCAAATGGCCGGTGGGTGATCCCGCCACGCCAGATTTCTGGTTCTGCGGACTGCCGGTTCAATCCGGCAAACCCTATTGCGAGGCGCATGTGGGCGTCGCGTTTCAACCGATGAGCAGCCGCCGCGACCGCAAGCGCTGAGCAGGATGATCCACGCGGCTACCGGCGCGGACCCAGATCACTCACCGTGTCTACATCGCGCAGGATATCGACCTGCGCGATGCGCGCGCCCGGCAGTGTTTTCATTGTGTCGCTCAAGGCATGTTCGGTTGACCAACGCACGCCATGAAAGAGCGTAGACGGGACAGCCTGAACCCGTTTCAGACCGACAAGCCAATAGCCCCCATCAACCGCAGGGCCAAATACGGCATCGCAGCGTCCAAGCGCTGCAAAGGCACGGGCGATACTTGCCGGGGTGATCCCCGGAACATCCGCACCAATGATGCAGACGGGACCGGGTGGCATACCGCGCAACAGCCGCCCCATCCGGTCGCCCAGATCGCCCGGCCCCTGCGCCACGCGGGGCAAATGATCTGGCCAGACGCCGCTTTTGAGGCCCGCATGGTCAGGAGCCACCGCAAGAACCACCTGCCAACGGGGATCGTCAAGCTGCCGCAAAAGGCGCGCAACCTGATGCCGGAACCACCATGCCGCCGCGACCATGCCGATGTCACGACCCAGACGGGTTTTAACCCGTCCGGGGCGCGGTTCCTTGACCATGACGATCAAATAGCGGCGCATTATTCGAAATAGTCGCGCAAAACACGCCCGTAAATCGCCTTGAGCTGATGGATCTGCGCCACTTCGACCCGCTCATCGACCTGATGCATCGTCTGGCCAACAAGGCCGAACTCCACCACCGGGCAGTGATCCTTGACAAAGCGGGCATCCGAGGTGCCGCCGGTGGTCGAGAGTGTGGGCACCACGCCAGCTTCCGCCGCAACCGCGCGCGCAACCAGGTCCGAGAGCGGCCCCGGCGGGGTCAGGAAACTCTCGCCAGACACCTTGACGCGCATCTCGCCGGTGATCTCGAAATCGCCGCAAACGCGATCCAACTCTGCCTGCATCCATTTGATCAGATCCGTGCTGTGATGGGCGTCATTGAAACGGATATTGACCGTCGCACGGCATTGCGCGGGGATCACATTGGTTGCGGGATTGCCTGTGTCGATCGTCACGACTGCGAGGGTCGAGGGATCAAAATGTGCCGTTCCCGTATCAAGCTGGTGCGAGGCCAGCCGATCCATCAAACGCGCCATTGCAGGAAGCGGATTGCGGGCGCGGTGCGGATAGGCGGAATGGCCCTGCACCCCCGTCAGCGTGAACCACGCCGAAAGCGAGCCGCGCCGCCCAATCTTGATCATCTCGCCCATCCGCTCGGGGCAGGTCGGCTCTCCGACAAGACAAGCGGTCATAGCCTCGCCATGGGCGGTCATCCAATCGAGCAGGGCGACCGTGCCATCCACGGCATCGCCCTCCTCATCTCCGGTGATCGCCAAGATAACGGCCCCGTCGGGGGGCGTGTCTCGCACGAAATCCACCGCCGCCGCAGCAAAGGCAGCCACGCCCGATTTCATATCTGTGGCTCCGCGCCCCCAGATCATTCCGTCTTTCTCGACCCCGCCAAAAGGCGGCACTGACCATGCCGCCAGATCCCCCACCGGCACCACATCCGTATGCCCGTTAAAGCCAAAGCTGCGCGCTGCTCCCTTCGGTCCCCACCGGGCAAAGAGATTGGGCACCTCTCCTCGATCCACACGGACACAAGAAAATCCGGCATCTGTCAAAACCTGCTCCAGCAAGCGCAGTGCGCCCCCCTCTTCGGGCGTGACCGACGCACAGCGAATGAGGTCGGCCGTCAGCTGGGCGGGATCGAGCGGGGTGTGAGGCATGAAAAGCGTCCTGTGCGGCAGTTTTGTCCGAGGCCTAGCGTGGATCGCGCACAAAGGCAAATCGCGCCGCAACCAAGGCTATCGGGTCACAGATTCCGCGCACCTCTAGCCAAAGGCGATTAAACCTTAACAACGCGGGAATTGTTTGCTATCCAAAAGGATATAATAAACCCGAGGCAGGGCAAACATACCACGTCAGGGCCAACAGATCCGCAAAGGACAGACTGGCCCGCGACATTCGAGCAGCACGGCGCAGCACAGGCAAAGTTATGCGCCGTCGCATCCCGGATCGGGCAGTCTGATAGACTGCGCGTGCGCGTGTCGGCGCTGCCTCTACAAGGGGCAGGCAGTGATATGGTGGCAGGCGTCGAACTTCCGATCAATCTGAACGCATCCGCGAATCAGATGGCGCAGACAATCTTTGGTGACGGCGTTCAGGTGGTCAACGCCTCTTACACCGGAGACCGCGATTCGTCGGGCATCTACAGCAATGGCAATGCTATATCCCCCGGCGTGGTGCCAAGCGATAGTGGCGTCCTGTTCTCGACCGGCGATTTGCGCGGCTTCACCAATAGCAACTTCTTTCAATCAAACCTGAGCGCAAGCACAACCACCACATCAAGCGGGCCGAATGGCGTGGCGGATTTCAATGCCGCTGCCGGCGCTCAGACCTTTGACGCCTCATATCTCGATGTGGATTTCATCCCTACCGGCGATGTGATGACCATGCAATTCGTCTTCGCCTCCGAGGAATACCCAGAATTCGCCGTCGGGGCGTTTCAGGATTTCTTTGGCGTTTGGGTCAATGGCAGCCTTGTGCCGCTCAGCGTGGGGGATGGCGATATTGACCCCAACAACCTCAACTCGGGGTCTAACGGCAACCTTTTCATCGACAACACCCAAGATCAGTTCAACACCGAGATGGACGGGTTTACCGTTACTTTGACCCTGACCATCCCAGTCAACTCCGGCGAGGTGAATTCCATCCGCATCGGCATTGCGGATGTGACAGATGCCAACTACGACTCGACCGTTCTGATTGCGGCGGACAGCGTGCAAACCACGCTTGTTGCGATGAATGATACAACCACGCTCTTTCCTGATGGCACCCGCATTCTCGACCTGCTTAGCAATGATGTGAATAACACCGCGGGCACGTTGACGATCACCCATATCAACGGCAAGGCCGTTGTCGCTGGCGGCATCGTCACCCTGAATTCCGGTCAGCAAATCCTCCTGAATGCGGACGGCACTATCGAGATAATCGGTGATGGCGATACCGAAGTTTTCAATTTCACCTACGAGGTCCAAAGCAGCACTGGCCAAACCGATATCGGGTTTGTCACCGTCAATTCGGTGCCCTGCTTTGTCGCAGGCACGATGATCCGCACGCCCAAGGGTGAAGTGCCCGTAGACAGGCTGCAACCCGGCGATCTGGTGGTGACACAAGATGACGGCGCACAACCCTTGCGCTGGATTGGGCGTCGACGGGTGGCAGCTGTCGGCGATTTCGCCCCTATTCGGATCGCATCGGATACCTTTGGACGGCACCGGGCGCTGTTGCTCTCGCCCTTGCACCGGGTTCTGATCCGCGACTCTCTGGCAGAGTTGCTCTTTGGCGAGCGTGAGGTTCTGATTGCCGCGCGCGATCTGGTCAATGGCCGTTCCGTGCAGAGGATCGAAGGAGGAGAGGTCGAATACGTTCACATCCTTTTTGACCGCCATCAGGTGGTGTTTTCCGAGGGCCTGCCAACCGAGAGCTTTTTACCCGGCCCACAAACCACCCGCAGCTTTGAATCCGAGATCGTCGCAGAGATTTGCGCACTTTTCCCGGAAATCGACCCCGAGACCGGCGCAGGCTATAGCCCCGCCGCCCGTCGCATGCTCAAGAGTTATGAGGCGCGGCTCTTGGTGGCTCAGGGCGTGGCGGCCTAAAGGATGGGGTGGATCGGGATATCCGATCAGGAGGGCGGGCGGTTCGCCGTGAACGGGCTTGACGCGCCGCAAGCCGTGTCTGCCCCGCCGGATGAAACCGCCTTGCTCACACGTGGCACGTTGATGCTCGAAACCCGGCTTTCCACCGAAGGGCGGCCGCAAACCCTGCTGGCCTTTCGTCGCAGCCATCCTTGGAGCGGCGGCTTTTCGATCCAGGCGCTCCCAGGCGGGGGGATTGTCCTGATCGAGACGCAGGCCGGGGATGTGCGCCATGCCACCCTGCCCTATCAGGCCGATGACCGCACGGATACATTGCGCCTGACCTATGCTTGGGATGCTCCCGCCCGGTGGGGGCGGCTGTCGCTTGAGCGCCCGGAAATGGACCGCGTGCACAGCATTGCGCTGCCGCCGCCGCATCCCATGCCGCTTGCGGATCTGCGCACGCTGCTGACCGATCCCAGGCAACGCCAGATGGACCCCGACGTTATATTTGTCGCCCTGTCAAACCGGATCGAACCCATCGGCCCAATGCCGGGATTGACTGCGAACGTGCCGGTCTGCACGCCGAGCGGCTATGTGCCCGCGGGGCAACTCAAACGCGGGCATCTGATAGATACCGACGAAGGGCAGATTGTCCCTGTGCTTCAGACAGTCTCGCGGCGGGTGCCTGCCATGGGCAGTTTCCGCCCGGTCCGGCTGCGCGCACCCTATTTCGGCCTGCGCCGCGATGTCGTTGTCTCACCACAACAGAGGCTGGTGATCCGGGGATCCGAAGTGGAATACCTCTTTGGATGCGAGGCCGTTTTGGTTCCAGCGCGGCATCTGATCAACGGGTTTTCGGCGCTCTATGCTCAGACAGGTGATATCGTCAGCTATCATCACGTGCTGTTGCCCGGCCACGAAGAGATCATCGTCGCAGGCACGCGCACAGAGAGCCTCTATATCGGGCGGCTCCGGCGCAATCCTGACCTGTTGGGTGCCAGCGTTCTGGCCGGATTCGACCGTGCCCGCCTGCCAGAACACCCTCGACCAATCTGGCCGGTGCTCAAGCCCTATGAGGCGATCACGCTTGCAATGAACCGCGCGGCTTAAGAGCGGTCCGGGTTGCTCCCTCGTCAAAAAACGCCGGCAATTCGATCCAGACGCGCGCCCCTTTTGGCACGTCAAAATCTATCCCAACACTGCCAGACATCGCTTCGGCCTTGATCCGCGCAAGAGCAAGCCCCATCCCCGCGCCAAAGGTCGTGCCGGTCGCATGGGCCAAGCGTTCAAAGGGCGCAAAGGCCAACGCAGGATCGACCGCACCGAACCCCGGCCCGTTATCCGAAACCGTGATCCGGTGATACCCTGACCGTTCGCCAGCGACCGCGACCTTGACGCAGCCCCCGGCACCGCAATACCGCACACCATTTTCCACCAACTGCGCCAACGCCTCTTGGAAGAGGGTTGCATCCGCAAGAACAAGCGTGCCGGTTTGCTCAGCCAAGATCGTGACATCCCGTTGTGCAGCCTCGTCGCGATAGGCCTCCAAGACCAACTCAACCACATCCGCAACGGCCACCGGCTCCAGCGTCACCGCGGAACGACGTGCCGCGATATCGGCGAAATGCATGGTCTTTTCCACAGTCGCCAAGAGCGTCTCGCCAGATTGCATGATGCGACTGGCAAAATCGGCCTGCTGCGCATCGCCTTTGGTCACGCCATCTTCCCGCAAGAGCTCGGCAAGACCGATGACCGCGTTCAGAGGTGTGCGCATTTCGTGGCTGATGCCCGAGAGCAACACGGTTTTGGCCCGGCTTGATTGTTCGGCGTCTTGCCGGGCGCGCTTGATTTCGGTCGAATGCTGCGCTGAAACGATGGCAAAGTAGAAAACCGGATAGACGATGATACTAAACGCGGTCAGCGCAGACATTGGCGCATAAAATCGCACGGCCGTTGCCTGATCAATGATCGGGTTCCAGTCTTCGTGCCAGAAAAACCACGTGGCCCAGAGAATGATCGGCAAGGCCACCATAGCGGCAATGTGAAACCTGTCCCGATAGATCGAGAAGACAGCAAAGGGAAAACCCACCATCGGAACAAGCATGATGTCGATATGCCCATCAACGTGCACGACACAGGCGCCAAGAAAGATCGCGACATTGGTCGATGTCAGCCAGCAGGTATTCACCCAGACCAGCGGCAACTGGTTTTTGAGCACGCGCACAAGGGCAAAGCCGGAAAAGGCGAGCGCCCCGACAAGGAAAACCTCAAGCTCGCCACTCAGCCCGGTAAGCACCATCCAGACAGACGTGAACAAAAGCCCAAGCCAGACAAAGGCAAAAGACAACTTGCGACGGCGCGCGCCCGCCTCAAGTCGGCTGTCCATCATGGCCTGTTCTCTCATTGGAACTGCTGCCTCTTCGTCACTTTTCACAACAAACCCTAGCACAGGTCGTGCCATCCCAATCGCGCTTTGCGATATGGTTTCACCCACGCGTTTTTTAGTTTACGCTTTAATACGTTCCCAACGATCATTGTGAAATGGAATTTTACTCCAGGTCCCACGCTCGTTCGCGTCCTTGACACACTGGCAGCCAGTCGCACCCCGATAGATTGCACGAGGCCGTGTTGGCCCCAACCTGCCGCAATCTGAGATAGAGTTTACCTTACGGAATTCCACCCCTGTTGCGCTGCTAGGTCGCAGGCAAAAATTCAGACATGATCAGTCAAAGAACGGGGTCATCTGCGCGACGATCACAGAATTCTCATCCAAGGCACGCTGCATCAACGCCCGCTCCTCGTCCGAGATGTCGTGGCCTTCGGCCTCGCGTTCCGCCAACGTACCGTAACCGGACACATCCAGAGGCGCGCAATCGGCCTGTTTCAGGATCGCCACCGTTTCGCGCACAGCCTCTGCCTCGTCGACGCCTGAGGCATAGATCATCAGCGCAGCGCCCGTCGCCTTGTCCGGCAAACCATCGCCGGTCTTGCGCCCGATTTCGACCAAGAGCGTGTAGACCTGCTGCCGATTGGGTTTCTTTTGCGTGTCGCTCATGTCCGGCTCTCCAACGGCCTTTCGTCGCGCGCAGCCCTGAGCCAAGGCGCACGCAAAGTCAAGCACAGCCGCTTTCCTTCCGTCTTTGCGAGCGTTAGCCTACTGCGGAAACACCAAGGGAGGGAACTGAATGAAACACATCAAAGACATGGTGGCAGAGGCAAACGCAGTGGTCAGCCACGCGCCCGCAGCCGAGATGTTGGATAGGCACGGAACCGATGACGTAATCTTTGTCGATCTGCGCGACCCGCGCGAGTTAGAGCGCGATGGCATGATCCCGGGCGCGTTTCATTGCCCGCGCGGGATGCTGGAATTCTGGATCGACCCCGAAAGCCCCTATGCCAAACCCCAATTCCAAAGCGGCAAGCGGTTTGTGTTCTACTGCGCCTCCGGCTGGCGTTCGGCCCTGTCAGCGCGCACCGCGCAGGACATGGGGCTAGAGGGCGTAAGCCATATCAGCGACGGATTCAAAGGCTGGCAAGCAGCAGGTGGCCCGGTCGGGGAAAAGCCCACCAAGGGCTGATCACGCCTCTTGCATCCGCCGCGCGCATTGCGCAACGTGGCGCGCAATCCAAAGAGGGCGCAAGTCATGTCGAGCAGGATCATTGTCATCGGCGCGGGCATCTGCGGGCTGAGTGCCGCCATCTGGCTGCGCCGCGCGGGCCATGATGTGACCCTGCTCGACAAGGATAGGCCGGGGGCCGGGGCGTCTTTTGGCAATGCCGGGCTCTTGGCGCAATGGGCCATCGTACCAGTCAACACGCCCGGCGTTCTGACGACAGGGTTGAAATACGCCCTCAACCCCAACAAGCCGCTTTTCCTGCAATGGTCCTATTTTCCACGCCTGATCCCGTGGTTGATGAAATTTGCGGCCAACGCCAATGATCGCGATACGCGGCGGATGGTGGCGGGGATCACAGGCATTGTCGCAGACAGCCTCGACCAGCATCTCGCCCTGACGCGGGGCACGCGCGCAGAAAAATGGGTGGCCTCCAGCGATTTCTCCTATGCCTATGAAAGCCGCGTCGCTTTTGAGGCAGATGCCTATGGCTGGGCGCTGAAACGTGCAGCAGGCTATATCCCCGAGGTCTTGGAAGGCGGCGCAGTGCAAGAGGCAGAGCCAATTCTTGGTCCCGCCATCCGCTGCCTTGCAACACTCAAGGGGCATGGCCACATCCTCAATCCCGGCGCCTATATGGCCGATCTCGCAGCAGTGTTGCTGGACGAGGGCGGGCACTATGTGCAGGCCGAAGTACAAGACATCACCCTGACCGATGGGCGGGTGAGCGCCGTCGAAACAGATCGCGGCACGATGCCCTGCGATGCGGCGGTGTTGGCGGCGGGCATCTGGTCTAAGCCGTTGATGCGAAAACTGGGCCTCAAGGTGCCACTAGAGGCCGAGCGCGGCTATCACCTTCATTTCACGGCCCCCTCTCAGATGCCACGCAATCCGATGATGATCACGACCGGAAAATTCGCGGTCAACCCGATGGCGCATGGGCTGCGCTGCGCGGGCACGGTGGAATTGGGCGGGATCACCAAAGGACCATCGCGCGCGCCCTTGGATCTCATCCGGCGCGGTGCGGCGCGTGCCTTTCCAGACCTGACCTATGAGGGGGTTGAGGAATGGATGGGCTTTCGCCCTTCCACCCCAGACAGCCTGCCGCTTATTGGCGAGATCGGGGGAACGGGCGTACATGCGGCGTTTGGGCATCAACATGTTGGCCTGACAGCCGGGCCCAAGACAGGGCGGATCGTGGCCGACCTTCTCAGCGGCAAGCGCCCGAATATCGACCTTGCGCCTTATGACGCAAACAGATTTTCCTGACTGTGCCGCGATCATTTCAACACTTCGTTGGCGTCACTCATAGCTGCGCAAATCTTCGATCACCTTGCCGTCATTGGGCAGGCTACCGGGCGGTACAATCTCGATCCGTCCCTTGAGCTTGAGGGTTTCAACCACTGATCCCGCAAAATGCTCGGCCTCACCGCCCGCAGTCTCGATGCGCACCGTCATCACATCCGCCTCACCTTCGCGGCTGGCAATCACGCGGGCGCGCGCAATACTGTCGTGTCGCGCCACAAGGGCGGCCACCTGTTCGGGACGCACGAACATGCCCTTGATCTTGGTTGTTTGATCCGCACGTCCCATCCAGCCCTTGATACGCAGGTTGGTGCGCCCACAGGGGCTTTCCCCCTCCATCACGGCGCTGAGATCGCCGGTGGCGAAACGGATGAGCGGGTAATCGGGATTAAGCGTCGTCACCACCACTTCGCCCACGTCGCCGGGGGCAACCGGATTGCCGGTGCCGGGCGTCACAATCTCGACGATCACCCCCTCATCCACAATCATCCCCTCCATCGCGGCGCTTTCATAGGCGATATTGCCCAAATCGGCGGTCGCATAGCATTGCAGACAGGCGATACCGCGCGCCGCATATTCCGCGCGCAGCGACGGGAAAAGTGCACCACCACCGACCGCAGCCTTGGTGATCCTGAGGGGCAAACCCATCTCGTCGGCCTTGTCGAGAATGACTTTGAGATAGTCGGGCGTGCCGGCGTAGGCGGTAACGCCCACGTCATGCGCGGCGCGCGCCTGCAATTCGGTCTGGCCCGTCCCGGCAGGCAGCACCGCCGCCCCCACCGCCCGTGCACCATTTTCAAAGATCATGCCGGCAGGGGTCAGGTGATAGCCAAAACAATTCTGCACGATATCGCCGCGGCCCACGCCACAGGCATGCAGAAAGCGGCCCATCCGCCACCAGTCATGGCCAACGCCGCCCGGCTCATAAATCGGGCCGGGGGATTGAAAGATATGGGCAAACCCGGCAGCAGGCAGGCTGGTCAGCCCGCCAAACGGTGCCGCTGCCCCCTGCGCACGGCCCAGATCGGATTTGCGCAGGACCGGCAGGCGTGCCAAATCCGCGATCTCTGTAATCTGCGATGCGGCGACCCCATCAAGCGAACCACCATAACCGGGCAAAGCCTGCGCGCGGGCAATCTGTTCCGGCAGAGCGCGGGCTAAGGCCTCGGCGCGCGCCTCGGGACTGCGGGTTTCAAGAGGGTCGAAATACTGGGTCATGCCATTATCCTTGGGGGCGGTGTCTTGGTGCGAAGAATAGGTCACGCCAGCCAACGCTTGCGGCGCCGATAGCTGCGCACATCGCGAAAGCTCTTGCGCCCCTCGTCGGACATCCCGAGGTAGAATTCCTTGACGTCCGGGTTCTCGCGCAGACTGCGGGCGTCACCATCCATCACCACACGCCCCGACTCGAGGATATAGCCGTAATGCGCGAACCTGAGCGCGACATTGGTGTTCTGCTCGGCAAGCAAAAACGTATAGCCCTGCTCTTCGTTGAGCGATTTCACGATGCCGAAAATCTGCTCGACCAGTTGCGGCGCCAGCCCCATCGACGGCTCATCCAAAAGGATTGTCTCGGGGCGGCTCATCAGGGCGCGGCCAATGGCGCACATCTGCTGCTCACCGCCCGATGTATAGCCTGCTTGGCTCTTGCGTCGCTCCTTGAGGCGCGGAAAATACTCATAGACCATGTTGAGATCGGCATCAATTTCACCCCGGCTGGAACTGCGGGTGTACGCGCCGGTCAAAAGGTTCTCTTCGACCGTCAGATGCTCAAAACAGTGCCGCCCCTCCATCACCTGCACCACGCCCTTTTTAACCAGATCCGAGGGCATCAGATCCTGAACGCGCTCGCCGCGATAGGTGATCGTGCCCTTGGTCACTTCGCCACGTTCGGATTTGAGCAGGTTTGAAATCGCCTTGAGCGTTGTTGTCTTGCCCGCGCCATTCCCCCCCAACAGCGCGGTAATCCCGCCCTTGGGCACAGTCAGGCTGACGCCCTTGAGAACAAGTATGACGTGATTGTAGATCACCTCGATGTTGTTGACCTCAAGAAGGGTCTCGTCGCGTGGAGTGGCATCCAGCATCGCAATTCTCCGTCCCGGAAAGGCGGGCACGCCCGTCCTGATATTGCCAATAAATCCAAGGTGCCCCGGCCGCAGCACATACTGCGGCCGGGACAGGGTCACAGGCTTAGCAGCCCGGTGTGATCCCGCTTTCGGCAGCGAAGGCCGCGCTATCCTCGGCCACAAGCGCCGAGATGATCTCTTGATCCGACTGGAAGTAGTCGGTGATCAGCTTGAAATCACCCGCTGCGGCATCCCATTGCGACACGGCACCATAGCCGTTCCCGCCGTGGTTCTGACAGCTGACCTTGAACTCGGGGCCAAAGTTGGGCAGGCCCAACGCGGTCATCTTGGCCTCGGTCATCTCGAGGTTCTCCATGCCATCCCGCATCTGTGCCGCATTGATCGCGGTCACGCCATGCATCTCTTGCGCGGTCTTGATCGCCTCTGCAGCCAGCATCGCGGCATACATGCCCCGGTTATAGAGCACGCTGCCCACCTGATCGCCCGCACCTGCAGCCTTGCCAGCATCAACGACATGCTTGCGCAGATCGTCATAGAGCGGATAGTCATCGCCGAGGTTGTGGAAGGTCAGCGCCTTATAGCCATTGGCCGCATCGCCGGCAGGTTTCACGTCATTCTCAGAGCCAGACCACCAGATGCCGATAAAATTCTCCATCGGGAAACGGATATTCACCGCCTCTTGGATCGCGACCTGATTCATCACGCCCCAGCCCCACATCAGCACATAGTCAGGACGGTCGCGGCGGATTTGCAGCCACTGCGATTTCTGTTCTTGGCCGGGATGATCGACCGGCAGAAGGATCAGTTCAAACCCGTGCTTCTTGCTCAGCTCTTCCAGGGTGCGGATGGGCTCTTTGCCATAGGCAGAGTTGTGGTAGACAAGCGAGACTTTCTTGCCGCTGATGTCGCCACCGTTCTGGTCAAGGATATGGGTGATCGCGTGGCTGGCACCATCCCAGTAGTTTGCGGGATAGTTGAACACCCATTTGAACACTTCGCCATTCTTGGCAGAGGTCCGGCCATAGCCCATGGTGTGCATCGGGATGCCATCAGATGTCACCTTGGGGATCAGCTGATAGGTGATGCCGGTGCTGAGCGGCTGATAAATCAGCGCGCCATTGCCTGCGGATTTGGTGGCTTCATAGCATTCCACACCCTTTTCGGTGTTATAGCCGGTCTCGCATTCCACCAGATTGATCTTTTCGCCGCCGATGCCACCATCACGCTCGTTCAGCAGGGTAAAGTAATCTTGGTAGCCGTCCGAGAACGGGATGCCATTCGCGCCATATGGCCCGGTGCGATAGCTGGTGTCGATGATCGTCAGCTCGGCGAGAGCCGGGCTTGCGACCAGCATGGCGGCGGTCAGGGCCGTCATCAGTCTCTGTCTCATCGGTTTATTCCTCCCTTGGTTTTTCCGATGTTTCGTCTTGAACGCGATGTCTTGCGCCCAACCTCCTAGGGTGGGTTTTCAGCCCACCAATGGCCCACCCCTAATGTGGAAAGGGCCAAAGTCTGAGTTTTTCCTTGGCGACGCGCCAGAGCTGCGCCAGACCATGTGGCTCGGCGATCAGGAAAATGATGATCAGCGCCCCCACGATGATGAACTCCAGATGCGCTGCAAGGTCCGTGGGCCAGCCCAAACCGCCCACCAGCGTATTCTTGAGCAACACAGGCAGCAGCACGAGAAACGCCGCCCCGGCAAAACTGCCAAAGATAGACCCAAGCCCGCCGATAATCACCATGAAGAGCACGAGAAACGACTTGTTGATGCCGAACGCCTCGCCCACCTCGACCGCGCCCAGATAGACAGCAAAGAAAAGCGCGCCAGAGATACCCACGAAGAACCCCGAAACCGCAAAGGCCGTGAGCTTCGCCTTGAGCGGGTTGACCCCGATGATCTCGGCGGCAATATCCATATCGCGAATGGCCATCCATTTGCGCCCCGCCATGCCGCGCGTCAGGTTGCGGGCGATGATCGCGGCCGCCACGGTAAAGACGAGGCAAAAGAGATAGGCCGACCAAGGCGGATTATTGGCACCGGTGACGGCAATCCCGAATACCGTCCGCTCAGGCGCAGTAATCTGGCCAGACGCCGAGTAGTTGTAGAACCAGCCGACACGGTTGAACAGCCACACCAAAAAGAACTGCGCCGCCAAGGTCGCCACCGCGAGGTAAAACCCCTTGATCCGGAGCGAGGGCAGGCCAAAGAGCACGCAGACAATCGAGGTGATGCCCCCCGCAAGGATGATGTGAAAGAAGATGCTGACCTCTGGAAATGCGGTCATCAGCTTGTAGCTGGCATAGGCCCCCACCGCCATGAAACCGCCCGTCCCAAGCGACACCTGCCCGCAATATCCCACAAGGATATTGAGACCGATGGCCGCGATGGAATAAATGAGGAACGGCAGAAAGACCGCGTTGACCCAGTAGTCGTTGATGACAAACGGCACCACGGCAAAGGCCGCGACCAGCACTGCGTAATAACGATACCGATCGAACCGGATCGGAAAGGTCTGGTTGTCCTGCTCGTAGGAGGTCTTGAAATCCCCTGCTTCCCGGTAAAACATCTAGAGAACCTCCCCATGAATATCATCCTCGCGCTTGATCGCGCGATTGGCTGGCCGGGCATAGCCCGTCGCCTCGGTGTGGCGCACCAGCCAGAGATAGGCGAGCATGCCCACGCCCCCGCCCATGGCGGCCAAAAGCGCCGCTATGACCATCTGCCCGGTGTTCTCTACCTGCGCCGAGAGAGCCAGATAGCCAAACGACCAGAACCCGGCCCAAGCGATCACATTGACGATGGCAATCAGCTTTTGCATCTCACACCCTCTCGATGATCTTTTCGCCGAACAGGCCCTGTGGCCGGAACACGAGGAACAGAAGCGCCAGCACATAGGCGAACCAGTTTTCAGTGGCCCCGCCCACCAGCGGACCGACGGTGAACTCGAACAGCTTTTCGCCGACGCCGATGATCAAACCGCCCACAATCGCGCCGGGGATCGAGGTAAAGCCGCCCAGCATCAACACTGGCAGCGCCTTGAGGGCAATCAGCGAGAGCGAGAATTGCACGCCCGATTTGGTGCCCCACATGATCCCCGCCACAAGCGCCACAAAGCCCGCCAGCGACCAGACCATGACCCAGATGAAATTGAGAGAGATACCAACCGACAGCGCCGCCTGATGGTCATCCGCCACCGCACGCATGGCGCGCCCCTGTTTGGAATACTGCGCGAAGATAACCAGCGCGATCACCAAAAGGGCCGCAACACCTGTTGCCACAAGATCGAGATTGTCGATGAAGAACCCGTAACCGAAAATGTTGAACGTGGTTTCGTCGATCATCAGGTTGATACCTTGCGGAAGACCCACATCCAGCTTCTTGATGTCGCTGCCCCACATCATATCCCCGAACCCTTCAAGGAAATAGGCCAGACCAATCGTCGCCATAAAGAGAATGATCGGTTCTTGGTTCACCAGATGCCGGAAAATCAATTGGTTCACGATCCAAGCGAGCGCCACCATCACGACCATGGTCAAGAGGATCGCCGCCAGCCCCGGCAGGTGCCAGCCGAAGTGGTGGATCTCCGTGCCGAAAATCGCGTTGATAAGATGGCTGAAGGGCACACGCCCTTCCATCATCCCCACCAGCGTCATCGCCGCAAAGAGCGCCATCACCCCTTGGGCATAGTTGAAAATGCCCGAGGCCTTGTAGATGAGCACAAAACCAAGCGCGACGAGCGCATAAAGCACCCCGGCCATGAGGCCGTTCAAAACGACCTCCATCCCGAAAATCAACTGATCAGGCATGGCTCCAGCCTCCGTTTTTGGCGTTGCTCTGCGGTGATACCGGTTTTCCGACGGGATACCGACGTTCTACCGACGTGAAAAAATCAGTCATGCGCCACCCCCAGATAGGCGTCGATCACGTCTTGATTGCTGCGCACTTCGTCGGGGGTGCCGTCGCCGATTTTCTTGCCATAATCCATCACGACCACCCGGTCGCTCAGGTCCATGACCACGCCCATGTCATGCTCAATGAGGGCAATCGTGGTGCCGAATTCGTCGTTCACATCGAGGATGAAGCGGCTCATATCCTCTTTCTCTTCGACGTTCATGCCCGCCATTGGCTCATCTAGCAGAAGGATTGACGGTTCTGCCGCAAGCGCGCGCGCCAGTTCCACCCGCTTTTTCAGACCATAGGGCAAACGGCCCACCGGGGTCTTGCGGATATGTTGGATTTCAAGAAAGTCGATAACCTTTTCAACGACTTCACGGTTGGCAACCTCTTCCCGCTCGGCCCGGCCCTTCCAGATCGCTTGCGCAAAAAGCCCCGCTTTCATCTCTCGAATGCGGCCCGTCATCACGTTGTCGAGCACGGTCATGCCTTCAAAGAGCGCGATATTCTGGAATGTGCGCGCAATGCCTTGCTGTGCCACCTGATAGGGCTTCATCGGCGGTCGCCGCGCGCCCTGATACCAGACCTCGCCTTCTTGCGGGTGGTAAAAGCCGCTTATCACGTTCAGCATCGAGGATTTACCAGCCCCGTTCGGCCCGATGATGGCGCGGATTTCGCCCTGACGGATGTCAAAGCTGATGTCCTTGATCGCAACCACACCGCCGAACCGCAGGGTGATGTTCTTCATCTCCATCACCACGCCGCCGATTTTGCGACCGTCCTCGGTGGTGTAGCCTTCGCTTGCGTCAAGCATGACAGCCCCCTTGTTGCACCGGCCCGCTCATTCTGCCGCCACCCTTTGCATCGTCGCCACCGAGGCCACCTTGGCATCGACGATCTTGAGCGTCGCGCTGATCGCCCCCTTGCGGCCATCCTCATAGGTCACTTCAGTGGTGGTGTAGATTTCAGGCGACCCGTCATAGAGCGCGGTCAGCAGGTCATCGAATTTCTCAGAGATCACACCACGCCGCACCTTGCGAGTGCGCGTCATCTCGCCATCGTCGGCATCCAGTTCTTTGTGCAGCACGAGGAAGCGATGCACCTGGCAATGCGACAGCATCGGATCATCCGCGAGGCTGCGATTGACCTCTTCGACGTGGCCCTTGATCGTTTCAAGCACCTTCGGATGCCCGGCAAGTTCCTGATACGAGGCATAGCCGATATTGTTCCGCTCCGCCCAGTTACCCACCGCTGTCAGGTCGATGTTGATAAAGGCGGTGCAGGCGTTACGCCCGTTGCCAAAGACGACCGCCTCGAGAATATTGGGATAGAACTTGAGCTTGTTTTCCACATATTTGGGAGCGAACATCCGGCCATCAGCCATCTTGCCCACATCCTTGGCGCGGTCGATGATGCGAAGATGCCCACTGCCTTCCTCGAAAAAGCCCGCATCACCGGTGGCGACCCAACCTTCGGGGTCTTTGGTTGAGGCCGTGCTTTCAGGATTCTTGTAGTAATATTCAAACGTGCCCGCTGAACGATAGAACACCTCGCCGGTGTCGCTGATACGGATTTCCACGCCGGGCGCGGGGACGCCAACCGTGTCAGAGCGCACTTCGCCATCGGGTTGCAGGGTGATAAACACCGAAGCCTCGGTTTGCCCGTAGAGTTGTTTGAGGTTGATGCCAAGCGAGCGATAGAAATCGAAAATCTCCGGCCCAATCGCCTCACCTGCAGTATAGCCCACGCGCACGCGGCCAAGGCCAAGCGTGTCCTTGAGTGGGCCATAGATAAAGAGGTTCCCAAGCCGGTATTTGAGGCGGTCCAGACCGCTGACCGGCTTACCATCGAGGATCGCAGGGCCGACGCGGCGGGCATGGGACATGAAATGGTCAAAGAGCCATTTCTTGACGCGGCCCGCATCCTCCATCCGGATCATCACATTGGTCAACTGCGTCTCGAACACGCGGGGCGGCGCAAAGAAATAGGTGGGCCCAATTTCACGCAGGTCGGTCTGCATGGTCTCTGGGCTCTCAGGACAGTTGACACAAAACCCGCACCAATAGGCCTGCCCGATGGAGAAAATGAAATCGCCCACCCAAGCCATCGGCAGATAGGCCAGCACCTCTTCGTCCTTGGTCAGATGGTCAAACTCGGAAGACGATTTGGACGCCTCGATGATGTTGCGATTGCTCAGCACCACGCCCTTGGGCTTGCCCGTGGTGCCCGAGGTGTAAAGCATGACGCAAACGCTGTCATAGGTCAGTTTCGCGCGTCGCGTCTTGAGATCTTCGATCCATTCGTAATAGGCGGCGCGGCCCTGCTCCTGAATGTCGATGAAGCGGTGCAACTTGTGGTGATCATATTTGCGCAAGCCGCGCGGATCGACATAGATCATATGCTCCAGTTGGTGCAGCCCCTCCTGCACCTCGATCAGCTTGTCGACCTGTTCTTGATCCTGAACGATGGCAAAGCGTGCCCCACAATGCTCCATCACATAGGCCATCTCGGGGGCGGCAGCATCTTGGTAGAGCGGAACGGGGATTGCACCGACAGATTGCGCGGCGACCATGGACCAGTAGAAATGCGGACGGTTGCGGCCGATGACGGCGACGAAATCGCCCTCATTCACACCAAGATTGATGAGCCCGAGCGCAAGCGCCTCGATCTCCTTCTCGGCCTCGGCCCATGTCCAGCACTGCCAGATCCCATATTCCTTTTCGCGATAGGCCGGTCTATCGGCAAATCGCGTGGCGTTACGTTGCAAGAGCGCCGGAACGGAATCCATCCCGTCCGTCGCTTGTGACGGCTGTGCCAAGTTATATCCTCCCTTTGCTCGCCTGCGCGAACATCCGACCGCCTAGGGGCGATTCTTCTTCCCCCAGAGGGTGCGAGAATCACACTCGCCGTCAACTTTTTCCTGAACATTTCGCAATCCTTACGAATTGTAACAGGCCCAAGATTGGCCTTTGCGGACCGGTTTTCCGGTGTTAGCCAAGATGCGGGAGGAGACTGTAATGGGTACAAGCCGCGCCGATCATGACGCCATGACGATGGCCGGCCTGAACCTCATTCAGCAGGCGCTGACGATCTATGACCGGGATTTGCGCCTTGCGGTCTGCAACCGACGGTTTCAAGAAATGTTTGCCCTGCCTGATGTGCTGGTGACACCGGGCGCCGATTTCGCGGATACGATCCGCTATCTGGCAACGCGCGGCGATTATGGCGACGTGGGCGATGTGGAAGGGTTCGTAACGACCCGCGTCGATATCGCCCGCGCGTTCGAGCCGCATTACATGGAGCGCACGCGCGCCAATGGCCGCACCATCAGCGTCGAGGGCACGCCGCTGCCGCAGGGGGGATGGGTCACGGTCTATACCGACATCACCCGTGCCAAACGACAAGAGGCGTTGTTGCGCGCCCGTTCAGAAGAGTTGTCCGATCAATTGGTCGGTTATTCAGAAGAGCTGTCTGCCACCAACCGACAGTTAGAGGCCACAATCACGGCCCTCGAAGAGGCCAAGCGCCAGATTTCCGAGGCCGAGGCCCGCACCAGAATGACCGCCGAGATGATGCCCGCCCATATCGCGCATGTCGGTCCAGACCGTTGCTATACCTATTCCAACCGGCGGCTGACCTCGGTCATGCCCGGATCACGCGCCGATCTGATCGGGGTGCACGCGGCGCAGGTTCTCGGGCCACAGCCGTGGTCGATTATAGGTCCAGAACTGGACAAGGCCTATGCCGGACAGGCTTCGGTGTTCGAATTCACCCATGAGCCCAGTTCACGGCGTATCCGGGTGGCGCTGACCCCGGATCACACCAGTGGCGGGGTTTACATCCTGTCGATGGACATCACCGAAGAAAGCCAGACACGCGCCGCCCTGCAACAGACGCGGCGTCGGGAAATGGCGGCACAACTCACTTCGGGCCTTGCGCATGATTTCTCAAACCTCTTGACGATCATCCTTGGGATGCAGTCGCGCCTTGGCCGCATGGGCCTGAAACCCGAGGCGCAGGAATTGATCAACGCCACCCTCGCGGCGGCGCGGCGAGGTGGCGGGCTGCTCAATCGTATCGCCGACATGACCGGCCCGCGCGAGCATGAACCCGTGCCCACCGATCTTGCCGCCTTTCTCGACGATCTAGAGACACTGGCGCGCTCGGCCCTGCCCACGGGTATCGCTTTTGAGATCATCTGCGTCGGCCTTGCGGATCGCTATCTGCTGGATCCCGGCATGTTGCAGGACTCGCTGCTCAACCTGGTGCTGAACGCCCGCGATGCCTGCGCAGGAAGTGGCGCAATCACCCTTACAGCCCAGCCGGTGCAGGATACGTGGCTCGAGCTTGCCGTGGACGACACCGGGCCGGGGTTCAGCCCCGAGGCGCTCAAACATGCGCTTGATCCGTTTTTCACCACGAAGGGTGGCGAGGGATCGGGACTTGGCCTGCCCATGGTCTATGACATGACCAAGCTGGCGGGCGGGCGTATCCTAATGGGCAATACCGACACAGGCGGGCGCGTGGCGCTGCGCTTGCCCCTGCGCCGCGCGGCGGCGGCGCGTCCTCCGGGCCTTGTTCTTTTGGTCGAAGACAGCCCCGATCTGCGCTCTACCCTGCGCGATATGTTGCGGGGCGCAGGCCATAGCGTGATTGAGGCCGCCAGCGTGGACGAGGCCGCAGCGCTGATCGCCAATCTGCCGGAAATCTCGGCCGTTCTGTCGGATATCGTGCTTGAGGGCAACCGCACCGGAATTGATCTGGCGCGACTGCCCCGACGCGGTGATTGCGCGCTCGTGCTGATGACCTCGTTGCCCCCAGACGATCCGCTACACCGGCAAGCGGCAGACCTTGCCCCGGTGCTGCGCAAACCCTTTTCCGCCGCACAGCTTGACGCGGCCCTCAACACCGGAGCGCAGCCATGACAGCGCCGCTTGTGGCCATTCTTGATGATGAACCGGCGATCCGTTCAATGCTGGCGCAGGCGCTTTCCGAGGCGGGATTTCGCACCATGGCCTTTGGCCGCGCCACAGAGTTCGAGGCCGCCTTGCGCAGCACCACGCCCGATGTCTGCCTTGTCGATCTGTCGCTGCCAGATCGTGACGGGCTGAGCCTTGTGCATCGGTTGGCATTGGAGCAGGGGGCAACGGTGATCATCATCTCGGGCCGCGCGCAGGTGCAGGACAGGGTGACAGGGCTGGAACTGGGCGCGGATGACTATATCATCAAACCGTTCGATCCCGCCGAAGTAGTGGCACGCGTCCGCGCCCGACTGCGCCGGGGCATACCCAGTACACAAACCGGCGAGGTGGCGCGGTTCAACGGCTGGGTCGCACATTTTGACCGCTACATGCTTGAAGATGATACGGGAACGGAAACGCCCTTTTCCCATGCCGAAGGAGAGGTGCTGCGCCTCTTTCTGGAACGTCCCAAGCGCTTGATCTCCCGCCAAACGATGCAAGAGACGCTTGGCGGCGCGGCAGGCGAAAGCTTTGACCGCGCCATGGATGTGCGCATCTCGCGCCTGCGCACCAAACTGCGCGAAGACCCCAAGAACCCGCGCCTGATCAAAACGATCTATGGCGCGGGCTATATTTTTCTGGGGGATGTAAGTTGGGGCTAAGGCTCCGTTACGGGTGCCGCCCTTCCATGATCTGATTGGCAAAGCCGTGGTTGGTGTCACGGTGATGCGCCTCATCAGCACGCACAGCGATGACGACGTCGCGCAAGCGCGCATCTTGGGACAGCTTCCAGTAGTCGATCGCGATTTGCGGTGCCGGCACATTATCCTGCCGTCCGGCATCAATCTCTGCCAGATATTGCGTATAGCTGACCACCGCCTCTTCCTCGAGATAGCCCACGATCCGATGCGCCGTGCGCGGAGCAAGGAGGTAGGTGAAGAAGAACACGTTATAGAAAATCGCCTGCGCTATCATGATCAACCACCGCTCGCCGCGTGACGGCTGCGCGATTTGGACAAAGGTCATCAAATGCATGCGCTCATTCTCGGCCTCATCTAGCAATTCGCGGATCCAACCCTGATCTTCGCGGATGTGCCGTAATGATTTGAGATGCTGCAAGAGCCCCCCCACCATCCCCGGCACGGCAGCCACAGTTTCAAGCACCACAGCACGATGCCCGTAGCGCTTTGAGAAAAAGGCGTCGGCAAAAACCCGCATGATTTTCACAATCCGCAGCGCGATCCGATCATGGATATCGCGCGGACTATGGTGAACCTCCAGTGTTGCGGTCTCGTCGGTCTCAAATTGCCTTTCGGGTCTCATCTTTCACTCCATTCATGGCTAAGTGTCAGATGGGGATGAAAGATGACTCTTGAATGCGACATATCGTGCCGCCCACAAACGCGTCAAACGTCAGCCAGCGCGCTGCCCTAGGCCGTCGCCCTTCAGAATGCGTTCCAGCCCAAGCCGCGTTTCCTTTGTCAATTCGATGGCACCACGGGTGCAGACATCGGCGCAGAGGCCACATCGGCCGCAAGCGTCAATCGCGGTCACAACTGGCAAAACCTCTTTATCAAGGGCGACAATCGCCTTTGGGCACACCGCAACGCAATCGCCGCACCCCGTGCACATATCGGCCAGCCGCCATTCCCGCACCGTTCCGGGCGGGCGCGGCAAGACAGCATGACCTTCGGAACTTGGCAGGGAACGATCCCGCAATTCGTACCACATGGCCTCCAGCCTCCTCCGTCCGGACCGTCAAACCTCTCAACCTCGTCAAAATGAAAAAACAGGACGACCGACTCGCCCATGATGTAGATCAATCCATACTGCGGAAAAAATTTGATCTGTCACGCGGCGGCGCGGCGTTTGCGATACCACAGGGCGTATAGCGCTTGGATGTTCCTAACCTTTGTCGCCTGCGTTGGGTAAACTAGGGTATTTAAGGGTCAGAGAGGCATTGTGATGGATAGTTTTGCGAGCGATATCAGCACCACCGGGCGTAGTGAACCGGGGGAAGCGTAACCGGCACCATTGACAACCAAGACGACCGCGATTGGTTCGCCATTAGCCTGCAAGAAGGCACCGCCTACGGGTTTGATCTCAAAGGCGCGCCCTCGGGGCAAGGAACATTGGTCGATCCTTTTCTGGGGCTTTACGATGCGGATGGACACCTGCTTGTCCAATCGGTCGCAGCCGTCAATTTGATCGGCAGCGATGATGCCGAGACGCTGACAGGCGGTTTGGGGGATGATGCGTTGTCGTGACTTGACGGCGATGGGGATGACGGTATCCGCACCGGGCAGGGCAATGATTTCGTCTCAGGCGGCGAAGGCGCAGATCGTATGTCTGGCGGCGCAGGCCGGGATATTCTCTTGGGCGGCAACGGCAACGACGTGATCGGTGCCGGTTTTGACGCTGATCTTGTCTATGCCGGACGTGGCAACGACAGCGTTGGCGGCGGTTCCGGGGATAACATCCTGTTTTTTTGGCGCGGGCAATGACACGCTCACCGGTGGCCAGTCTTCTGATGTGTTTGTCGTCAATACCTTCACTGCGGGCGGAATCGACACGATTGCGGATTTCAATCCAATCGCATTTAAAACCAGTGCTTTCTTTACTCCGCCATCAAGCAGGTTGCAGTTTCATATCGGCGTCGATCCTGACGAACTTGATCCGTTGACCGCATTCGCCAGTCTTGACACCAGCGACGCGGACACAGGCGCGACGATTACGATCGCGGAACATACAGTTGTTTTTGAGGGCGTTTTTGCCGCCGACATTTCGGTCGGAGATTTCATCTTTTTATCGGGTCCGATGGACGCTGGCATTTTGGAAAAACCCATGCTCCGGGTGCCAGCCCCGAACGTGGCGGATGTTGGGACTCACATGGTTTTCAGAGCCGGGGGAAACATCCGCTTTCGGGACGCCAGTTTTGGCGTTCATTGCCGTAACCATTCACTGCCCCTGCGGGCAAGTGGCATGATCGCGGTATTTACAAGATTTAACTGGTGCTGCTGGGGAGGATTGAATTCCGGGTGCCTCTATATATTTCAACATCTTAACCAATGGTTTGTAACTGTGTAACCACCAGCGGAATGGGCTGAACGCGAGGGGATCGCCGCACCATACCTCACGAGGACGATGCGCCTGTCGCACCTGTCCCCGGAACTGGTTGAGTCGATCCTCGACGGGCGTCAGCCGCGTCACCTGACGCTGGAAGTCCTGCGGCAACCTCTGCCGGAAGACTGGACAGAGCAGAAGCGTGCGCTTGGCGCACCCGCGACTCCTCAAAATCTGCGGCAAATCAGGGGATTCACGTCGGAAACAAGGCATGTTACTGTCAAGTAAAAGGGGCAGGCATGAGCGTAGTATTCACAGTTGGCTATGAGGGAACCGACATTGATCGGTTCGTCCGGACACTGAAAGCGGCTGGCGTCGAAAGATTGGCCGATGTTCGCGCGGTCGCTGCCTCGCGCAAGGCCGGCTTCTCGAAAACCAAGCTGGCCGCGCGTCTTGCTAACGAGGGTATTGAGTATTCGCATTTCATCGCCCTTGGCGATCCCAAGCCCGGCCGCGAGGCAGCCCGGGCCGGAGACTTTGACCTGTTTCGTTCAATTTACGGCGCGCATATCGAAACGACCCAAGCGCAAGAATCGCTGCGGGATTTGATCGATTTCGTTCAGGATGCGCCGACTTGCCTGCTCTGTTTCGAGCGCGACCCGGAAACATGCCACAGGACAATTGTTGCGCATGAAGTGATCGAAGAGACGGGCTTCAAGGTATTTAATCTGTTCGCCGATGATCCGGAGCGATATGTCCGTAACGCCGCAAAGCTGCCGCGTTTCCATTCTGGTGAAGGCCTTACCGCAGCGTAGTGCCACCCATGGGGAAACAGTCTGCTGTGCCGGGGTGACCGCCGACGGCCTGTTCAAACGCCTGTTTCCGGTCCGCTTTCGCCACCTATCAGACGACTCCTCGTTCGGCCGTTGGGATTGGGTTGAGTTCAAGTACCGGCGCCCGACCAGCGACAAGCGCGCTGAGAGCTGCCATGTCTGGGAGAACTCGATCCGAAAGGATGGCCAAATGCCTGAGAAGGATCGAGCGCCATTTTTGAACCGCCTTGTTTCCACCTCTGTGAAAGAAGCTGCAGATGCCGGAATGTCGCTGGCACTGATCAGGCCGCGCAACACTCAATTCTATATCAAGAAGAAGAAGCTTGAAGATATTGAGCAGGAGCGGCGAACGTTCGCGGAGGCGGCAAACCAGGAGTCGTTCTTCGACAAAAAGTTGAAGGCGCTCGAACCCAGCCCCTACGAGTTCCGCTTCAAGTTCGAGGATGCTGCTGGACCGCATGACTACGCGAACGGCGATTGGGAGGCGCACGCAATGTTTTATCAGCAGCGCCGCAGGGCAGAATCGGAAAAAGCCGCTCTTGACTGGATGAGTGCGAAATTCAACGATGAGTATCCGAAGCGTGGCATGCTGTTCTGCGTCGGCAACATGGCCAAGCGTCCCCAAACATGGCAGCTACTCGGTGTTCTGCGGGTTGACGATACAGGCCAGCCCGCGTTGTTCTGAGCGCTGGTCCTGAAATCGCCCATGAATACCACATGAACGCTCTCGAGGGGCGACAACCTTGCGGGCTCATTTTGAAAGCTCTGCGAGTCCAGTTTCCCATCGATTGGAGCAGTCAGCGCGCATTGCTGCGACTTTGAATTCCGCAAGCACTTGGTGACCACGCCCGGCTCGATGGATGGCTTGTGCTTTTTAGCCAATTTGGCCAAAGTAAGCCGTGCAACAGCGGAGAGTCAGATGCAGATCCTGACCGCGAAAGACGCGAAGTACGGCTTCGGGCGGCTGATTGATCTCGCCCGAGCCGAGCCTGTCGCGGTGGCGAAGCATGGACGCCCCGTTGTCGTCGTGCTGGCAGTCGAGGAATACGAGCGGCTGAGGGCGCTGGACAAGCCTGGCATCAGTCCGGGTGAACAAAACGCAGGAAAGAAAACGAGCGAATGATTGCAGACCACCTGACCGGGATCGAACAGTTCGGCGCGGACCTCTGGAAGATGGCCGACGACCTACGGGCCAATTCAGGCCTCGCGTCGAACGAGTACTTCATGCCCATCATGGGGCTCCTTTTCCTGCGGCAGGCCACGAACCGCTACTATGCTGCTCTCTCCGCCATCGAGGCCGACAAGGCCGCCGGAAAGATGCCCGATCGTCCGCTGGTCGACGCCGACTTTCGCCGTCGTCGCGCAATGTTGCTGCCCGAAGCGGCCCGATACGACGTGATCCTCGACATGCCCAAGGGCGGTCAGCTTGGTGCCGCGCTCACCGCCGCCATGGAGGAGGTCGAGAAGCATTTCCCGCCCCTCGCTGGCCAGTTGCCCAAGGACTACGAGCGCTTCGACGACGACCTGCTGGAAAGCATGATGCGCAAGTTCGACACCGAGGCCCTGCGCAATGCTTCCGGCGACGTCTTCGGCCGCATCTACGAATACTTCCTCGCTGAGTTCTCCAAGCAGGGCGCCCATGACAACGGCGAATTCTTCACGCCGCCCTCCATCGTCCAGACCATCGTCAACGTGATCGAGCCAGACCACGGCATCGTCTTCGATCCGGCCTGCGGCTCCGGCGGCATGTTCGTGCAGTCCAGCCACTTCATCGAGGACGCCGGCCAGGACACGATGAAGCGCGTCACCTTCTACGGCCATGAGAAGAACGAGACGACCGCGAAGCTCGCCCAGATCAACCTCGCCGTTCACGGCCTGCAGGGCACGATCCGGGCCGGGAATGATGCGATCACCTACTACAAGGACCCGCATGAGCTGGTCGGCAAGTGCGACTTCGTCATGGCCAATCCGCCCTTCAACGTGGACGAGGTCGACGCCGACAAGGTCAAGGGTGACAAGCGGCTGCCCTTCGGCCTGCCGGGCGTGAACAAGGCCAAGAAGGTCTCGAACGCCAACTATTTGTGGATGTCCTACTTCTACAGCTATCTGAACGAGAACGGCCGCGCCGGGGTCGTCATGTCCAGCCAGGCATCCAGCGCAGGGCGGGACGAGGCGGTCGTTCGCCAGAAGCTAATCGAGACTGGCGCCGTCGACGTGATGATCGATATCCGCGGCAACTTCTTCTACACGCGCACGGTGCCCTGCCAGCTGTGGTTCTTCGACCGGGCGAAGGAACGTGACCCCGAGCGCGCCGATCACGTCCTGATGCTCGATGCGCGCAACAACTACCGTAAGGTGTCGCGCGCCATCTACGATTTCGCACCCGAGCAGCAGAAGAACATTGCCGCTATCGTCTGGCTCTATCGCGGCGAGGCTGACCGGTTCCTGAAACTCGTCGAAAGCTACCTTGCGCAGGCCATTGCAGAGGGCCAGGCGACGGCGGAGCCGCTGGCAGACTATGACAAGGCGCTCGGCAAGCTCATCGAGCTGGTGCATCCCTTCGTCACCGAAAAGCGCGATCCGGATCCGCTGGCGGAAACCTGGGGCGAACTGACCGGCGCGCGGAGAACGCTGGCGGCGGATCTTGCGGGGTTCGACACCGAGGTAACCGCGAGGGCGGCGGACTGGGCGGGTGCCGCGCGCGACAATGCCGGGCTGCACGGGGCCCGCACCGGGCTGCACCCCATGGCCGACCGCTGCCGCGATATGACCAAGCAGATCGACCTCGCCGCTAAGCTGGCCGGGCGGGTGGTGGACACGGCCATCAAGGAGCTGGATGCCCGCGACCACGCGCTTTGGCCCAATGCCGAGGCCACGCGCGCCCGCAAGGCGCTGGAGGGCGCACGGGCCGCGGCGGTCGAGGCGCTGCGGACGGCGCGGTATTTCGTGAAACAGGCAGACTGGCTGCAGGAGCGGTTTCCCGATGCCGTGCTAAGGGATGTCGAGGGGCTGGTGAAGCGGGTGAGCCGGGCCGAAATCGCGGCCCATGACCACAGCCTGACGCCCGGCCGCTATGTCGGCGTGGCACCCGAGGAGGTGGATGAGGATTTCGACTTCGAGGAGGCGCTGCGGTCGATCCACATCGACCTGAAGGGGTTGAACGAGGAGGCCGCGGAACTGGCGGCGCGGATCGCCCGGAACTTCCAGGAGTTGGGGGCGTGAGATCATTCTCTGAAGTCCGCATCGGCGACATTGCGAGGGCCAAAGGCGGAAAGCGACTGCCGAAGGGTGCATCGGTCCAAGATGCACCAACTCCCCATCCCTATTTGCGCGTCGTCGACTTCGGGGAGAGCGGGATCGACCGTTCAGCAATCAGATACATCGACGAGAACGTTCATCACCAAATCCGCCGATACACGATCAATTCTTCGGAAGTTTACATCAGCATTGCAGGAACAATCGGTCGAGTTGGAATGGTCCCCAAGGATCTTTCAGGAGCAAATCTGACGGAGAACGCCGCGAAGCTCACGGACATCTCGAATGACGTAGATGCACGCTACTTGATGTATTTTCTGCGCGGTGCGACCGGGCAGGCTGCGATGGCCAATCAGACGGGCGGCACCTCGCAGCCGAAACTCGCCCTATACAGGATCGAAGAAATAAGGTTTCCCTGCCCGCCTCGAGGCGAACAGCAAGCTATCGTCTCCATCCTCTCCGCTTATGACGACCTGATCGAGAACAACCGGCGGCGGATTGCGCTGTTGGAGGAGGCGGCGCGGCTGCTCTACCGCGAGTGGTTCGTCCACTTCCGCTTCCCCGGCCACGAACACGTCCCCCTCACCGACGGCCTCCCCGAAGGATGGGAGCGGCGCGACTTTGGCAGGGTGGCCCAACTCAACTATGGAAAGGCTTTGAAGGCTGAGAACCGAGTTGATGGGCCTTTCCCCGTTTATGGGTCGAGTGGTCAGGTCGGAACCCATGATAAGGCCTTGGTTGAGGCCCCCGCGATAGTGGTTGGCCGCAAAGGGAACGTCGGCAGTGTGTATTGGTGCCCCGAAAACTTCTGGCCGATCGACACGGCTTACTTCATCTCGAAGGAGCAGTCGGATTACTGGCTCTATCTGACTCTGCCAAACATCGGCTTTCAGAACACTGACTCCGGAGTCCCCGGCCTGAACCGGGATTTTGCCTACAGCCGAAAGGTTATCGTTCCGAGCGAAAAACTAAGGCGCGAGTTCAACCTCTCTGTCCAGCCGATGCTCGAGCAGATCCAACTACTTGGGTCCTACAATCAGAAGCTCGCCCAAGCCCGCGACCTCCTCCTGCCGCGCCTGATGAACGGGGAGATCGCGGTGTGACGCAGGGTGGCTTCGATCCTCCACCTGACGAAGACCCGGCCGAAGGGATTCGGCGGTGGGTGGAACGGCTGCCGCCGAGCGCCCACACGCAATGGCTTCTGCGTCACTCGCTGCCAGGAGAACAACTGGCCGCGATCAAAGATCTGCTGCACAGGAACCAGCAAGCCGCGGCGGCAACCCAGATCAAGTTCGATGAACTCAAGCAACAGATCGCGGCCGATCCTTACAACGAGACGCTGGGCAACCTCCATGAGGAGTGGTTCTGGCGGGCGGTCTTCATGGATTCCGCGCACAGCATGTCCGCGGTCGGCATGTTGGCGCCCTTCATCGAGTCTCTGTTTGTCGCCATCTTCGAGGGGCTGAGGAAGCGGCAAGGCTCGGATGCAGGCGACAAGCGACGGCAGCGCGCCGACGACCAGTTTTGGAACCCTCAAATCGTATTCCGCAGCGAGGGGCCAAGGGACGATCTTGTTGCGGGTATCGACCAGCTGGCGGAAAGCTGCGGGCTGAAGCCCTATCTTCCCAACGATTATCGGAAAACGCTGTCCGCCCTTTTCGCCTATCGCAACAACATGCTGCACAACGGTTTCGAATGGCCAACTGAGACGATCGGCAAGTTTTCAAGCCGCATCGCGTCAGAGAAGTGGCCGGAAGCCTGGTTCACGAGCGCGGATCGGGATGGCAAGCCTTGGCTCTTTTACATGTCCCCGGATTTCTGCTCCCATTGCGTCGACCTGATCGACGGCATCATCGACGGCACCGGCCGGTATTTGAAGGGGCGCGACGCGTGATTTTTCAGGGAAGAGTTTCATGGCGGTAACCGGCATCAATAGCGAGGATCGACTGGTTCAGGCGACCTTCGCCGAGCATCTGGAAACGGTGCTGGGCTGGGAAAACGTCTATGCCTACAACCAGGAGGTGCTCGGGCCAGACGGCACGCTGGGGCGCAAAGACACGACCGAGGCGGTCCTGATCCGCGACCTGCGCGGGGCCCTCCACCGCCTCAACCCCGACTTGCCGGAACCAGCCATCGAGGACGCGATCCGCTCGCTGACCGTCTACGACGTCAACCGCTCCATGGTGCAGCACAACCGCGATTTCTACCGCATGCTGCGCGGCGGCGTGCCCGTCAGCTACCGCGATGCGCAGGGGCACCAAAAATCCGCCCGCGCCAGAGTGATCGACTTCGACAACACCCCCGGCGCCAACCGCTTCCTCGCCGTGCGCGAGTTGAAGCTGACCGGGCTCCGGACGCCCAATTACAACCGCCGCGCCGATCTGGTCTGCTTCGTGAACGGCCTGCCGCTGGTCTTCATCGAGCTGAAGGCCATCTACAAGAACATCCGGGCGGGGTTCGACGGCAACCTGCGCGACTACATGGACGAAAACGTCATCGCCCATGCGTTCCATCACAACGCCTTCCTGATCGTGTCGAACGGCGACCGCGCCCGCTATGGCTCGATCACCAGCGCGTGGGAGCATTTCAACGAATGGAAGCGACTGGAGGAGGCGGATGAAGGCAACGTCGATGCGGAGCGCCTGCTGAATGGCATGCTGGCGCATGACCGGCTGCTCGATCTGGTCGAAAACTTCATCCTGTTCGACGAAAGCAAGGCGGGCGCCGCGCGCAAGGTGGTGGCGAGAAACCATCAAGTGCTGGGCGTTAACCGTGCCGTGGCCTCGGTCGCACGGCAGGAGGCGATCAAGGCGGACATCCCGCCCGGAGAACGCCTGCGGCACCGCGTTGTCGAGTTGCCGCTGGAGCGAAAAGCGCCGACGAAGCGCAGGAAAGGCGAGCAGGCGCTTGTGCCAGCGGAAACGGCGCTGCCGTCCTTCATCCCCGAAGGTCCGGTCGACATAATCGAGCGGGCGCACCCCGATCTCGGCCGGTTGGGCGTGTTCTGGCACACGCAGGGCAGCGGCAAGTCCTATTCCATGGCCTTCTTCGCCGAGAAGGTGCGGCGCAAGGTGCCGGGTAATTTCACCTTCCTGCTGATGACCGACCGGAACGATCTCGACAGCCAGATCTACAAGACCTTCGTAGGCTGCGGCATTGCCGGGAACGATACCCCGCGCGCGGCCTCCGGCGATGATCTGGAACGGATCCTGAAGGAGAACAACCAGTACGTCTTCAGCCTGATCCACAAGTTCAACAAGGACGTGGACCCGAAGAAGCCCTACAGCGAGCGTGACGACATCATCGTGATCTCGGACGAGGCGCACCGCACGCAGGCAGGGCGGCTAGCCCGCAACATGCGCCTTGCGCTGCCCAATGCCGCCTTCATCGGCTTCACCGGCACGCCGCTGTTCAAGCAGGACGAGATTACCAAGCGCATCTTCGGCGAATATGTCTCGCGCTACGACTTCAAGCGGTCCGAGGAGGACGGGGCCACCGTCAAGCTGGTCTACGAGAACCGGGGCGAGAAGCTGGGTGTCGCCAAGACGGATCTGAACGACCGGATCGCCGAGAAGATCGAGGAGGCGGAACTCGACCCGGATCAGGCGGCGCTCCTCGATAAGCTTCTCGGGAAAGACTACGAGGTCATCACCGCCGTTGAGCGGCTCGACAAGATCGCAGCCGATTTCGTGGACCACTGCGCAACGAGGTGGGAATCCGGAAAATCCCTCTTCGTTTGTGTCGACAAGATCACCGGCGCCCGGATGCACCAGATGATCATACCGCGATGGCGGGCGAAGGCTGTAGAAGTCAGGGCGGCAGCCGATGCCAAGCAAGCCGAGGCGGATACCACGGCCGACGAAACCATGCGCGCTGTCCTCGCGGAGGAGGCGCAAGTACTGGATGCGCAGGCAACGTGGCTCGAGGAAACCATCGTCGAGATCATCATCAGCGAAGCGCAGAACGAGGTCGCGGACTTCAAGAAATGGGGGTTCGACATCATCCCGCACCGTGCCCTGATGAAGCAGGGTTTCGATACCGGGAATGGCGAACGGATCGATTTCGAGACGGCATTTAAGAACCCCAAGCACCCGTTCCGCGTCGCAATCGTCTGTGCGATGTGGCTGACCGGCTTCGACGTGGAATGCCTGTCGACGCTCTATATCGACAAGCCGATGAAGGCCCACACGCTGATGCAAGCCATCGCGCGCGCGAACAGGGTTTATCCTGGAAAGGATTTCGGCCTGATTGTCGACTACAATGGAATGCTCGCCAGCCTGCGAGCAGCGCTGGCTCAGTACGCGCTGGGCGATGATGGCACAGACGGAGAAGAGATCATCGCCCCCATCGAGGAGAGGGTGCAGGCCCTGCTCGAAGCTATCGAGGCGACCGAGGCGCATCTGAGGAGCCTCGGCTTCGACCCAAGCGTTCTGCTCGGCTCGAAGGGCTTTGTGCGCATCAGGGGTCTGAAGGACGCCGTGGAAGCCGTCTATTCGACGGATGAGTCCAAGCGGCGCTTCGAGATTCTCGCACGGCAGGTGTTCATTCGCTTCAAGGCGCTGCTGATGGAACCCAGCGCTTGGGCATACGCCGAACGACACGACAACATCGAAGCAATCTACAAGAAGCTGACCGAGCGGCGCGACACGGCTGACGTGACAGAGCTGTTGAAGGCGTTGCACCGGATCGTCAACGAGGCCATCCGGACGCAGGCGCCAGGAGACGACCAAGCCGAGGGACTGACCTTCGACCTCAGTCAGATCGATCTTGAGAAGCTGCGTGATGAATTCGCAAAGAAGGTCAGACGCAAAGCGACCGCGCTTCAGGACATTCGAGACATCGTCGAACAGAAACTCGCCGAGATGCTGGCGCGCAATCCCGCAAGAATGGACTATCAGGTGAAGTACGAGGCAATCATCGCCGACTACAATCGCGAGAAAGACCGAACCACCATCGAGGAGACCTTCCGTCGACTGGTCGAGCTCGTGAACAGTCTGGACGAGGAACAGAAGCGCGCAACGAAGGAGGGGCTTGGCGAGGATGAACTCGCGCTCTTCGACCTGCTGCTCAAGGATAACCTGGACAAGACTTCTCGCGAGCGGGTGAAGCAGGCGAGCCGCGACCTCCTTGCCTCGATAAAGACGCGCTTGGCCGAACTCGATCGCTTCTGGGAGAAGGAACAGACCAAGGCAGACGTCGAGGTCTTCATCTTGGACGAGGTCTTCGCAAGTCTACCGTCACCCCCGTTCACGCCCGATGAAAAGAAAGCACTTGCCGCAAGCGTCTACGCCCACGTGTGGCAACAGGCCGTGAATGGTGGCTTTGCGCAGGCGGCATAGCGCCGTTCGCTGATCGTTCGATCCGGGTTCCAGCAGCTTGGCAAACGGAGCTGCAAACCGCGCGCAGGGCGCATCCAGTTTAAATCTCCAGACCTCGCTAGGGCCTTCTGTGTTTGCCGCCCATTGTTCAAGACGTTTTTGACTCTGTTGGTAATCTCCCCATTCTTAACGGGGTGCATCCGTAGAACTTACGTGGCCATTTTCAGTTTCATGGCGGGTGTGATGCCGCCGATGCCCAGTCGCGGGCAGTCGTTTTTATATGTCCAGAGCTATTGTGTGGCCTGATCCTGTGACTCCTCTATGCTTTCGATGATGTATTGATCCAACCACTCATGCCAAACCGTCCGGTTGTAGCGCTCGACATAAGCGTTCTGCTGGGGCTGGCCGGGTTGGATGTGCTGGATCGCAACAGCATGTTTCTCAACCCATTTTCTCAGCATTTCGCTGATTTATTCGGGGCAGTTGTCGACCCTGATCGTCCCGGGCTTTCCGCGCCATTCTATGATCCTGTCCAGACCACGGATGACCCTTTCTGTAGGAAGCGAGAAATCAACCTCGATCCCCAGTCCCTCACGGTTGAAGTCATCCAGTACGTTCAAAAGCCGGAACGCACGTCGATCGCCGACGTTACACAGCGCGTCATATCGCTTGCAATTGGCTTCGGGCCGCAGGGTGAGCAGCGGGTAATCTCGCGGCTCGTTTTGAAATTGCGAAATGGATCAGGTTTGCTCATATCCAGTCGCTACAAATCCCCCGCCTCGCGTCTCAAGCTGGTTTTGTCTGATAGCGCCGCCGCGTGACATGGTCCGGAAAAGTTTCCCCATAGTTCTCAAGTTCTGGAGCCGAGCAGATAACTGTCAGCGAGCTACCTTCCTGACTGCGCTTAAGGCGGGTCAGTCCAGCGTAGAGGAGGGCAAGATTTTCACGATGAGAAGCCGTAGTTATATATACAACCAGAAGGCGCGCTTCCCACCCCTTGAAACTGTGTAGCGTGGTCGCCTTTAGTTCCGCCCGCCCCATAAAAAAGGCCATCTTCTGACGTCTATCATCGGTGGCACTGAAAGTATTGACGGTTTGAATGCCCTTTCGAGCGAGTTTTTTGACGATGCCATCGCCAGATATCTTCCGATCGGTCAAGAGGGTGATATCCGCATTGGCCAGCCCACGCTGTCCAGTTTCTAGCATCATAGAAATCAACTCTTCAACGCAGCTGTCCTGAGCATTTTCCGGATCACATTGAATCCAGCGCAGCTGACAAGGGAAGAGATCGAGCGCTCCTTGATCCTGTTCCGGTAGGTCGACAAGTTTCCTCGGTAGAAATTGGCTCGCAAACCGTCTTGCGTGATCGAGAGCGTCCGGCGGCAATCTGTAGCTGACGCTCATCTGGGCCCACTGACCACCGGGAAAGCCAGCCCCTGTCATCACGTCATCTGTCCATGACCCGGCCGTGCCATAGATGTCCTGAGTAGCATCCGCGACGAGAAGCATCTCGCCCTCTGGGTTGCATGCCTTGCGCAATGTGTTCCACCAGAGCGGGTGGTAATCCTGACCTTCATCGACCAGGATAGCGTCATATTTCATGGCCCCGGGCTGGTCGATGGCCGCGCTTGCAAGCCGTGGCAGGCCAATGTTCAAGACATCCTCATCCCAGCCCGACTTCCAGAGAGCTTCGTAGGGCTTTTCCCAACCTGCTTCGTGGCAGGCCAGCTTGCACCAATGGTGGAAATTCGTGAAGCGGATGTTGCGAAGTTGCTCGGGAGCGTCGAGTTCACGCACGATCAGGTCACGAAGGTAGTGCCAGAGCGTGATGTTGAACGTGGCGACAAGAACCGACTTACCTTCTTTCGCCAGCTTCGCAGCGCGCGCGGCGACAACCAGGGACTTCCCAGATCCTGCCGGCCCCCTGATCCGACGGTATCCCGATTTCGTCCGGCTCTCGGCCAGGTTGCGCTGATTTCGATCCAGCACGAGGGGCGTTCTCTGAGTGGTAGCGAAATCTGGTTCGACCAGCCAGCCTCGCAGGTCCTTCGCGTGGTCCTCCGACATGACGTAGGAATTGTCGCGTACAGATTCCGGGAACACACTCCGGATATCACTGGCGGCAAGTTCTGCGGATCCGCTTACCGGCTGATACTTGGCGTACCTGTCATGTTGCTGTGACTGGAGGAACGGAGCCAGGAGGCGTCTCACCTGATCCGATGAAGCAAAAGGAAAGATCACGCCCGCAGTAATGGCAGCCCAGCCGTTTCTCTGTTGGAGCCTTGGACAATAGAGGTTGAAGATCTCGTCGCGATAGAGATTTACCTTTACGACAGGGTTCTCCGTCTGCAGGCTGAACTCTTTGCCATCCCTTTGGGCCCAGAGCTCGGGTCCGCAGGTGTCGTTCCTGACGAAATACCGCATGGCATCGAGGCTCCAATCTTTGACCTCAAAGACCCCGATGCCACCCCTCGGGTTCATTACCACGAAGTCCGGTCGCAGGCCGTTCAGGTGAGGCTGGACGTAGATCTCCCAATCTTGCGGTAGATGGCGTGAAAACAGGTCGAGAACCCTTGCCTCTCCAGCGGTCAGAGGTTGCCGAAGGCGCGTGAGCTCAGCCATCGGAGGAAAGATGATGCGTTGTGTCGTCATATTAAGCGTCCTTAAAATTGGAAAAGACACAGGTGGTTCATCCCCCGCATTCGGCGGACGAGTCTCTGAGATTTTGTCTGCGGAGTGGGTTGCGGGTGGTCGGGGGTGACGTGTTGCCGGGTTCCGGTCCCTAAACCTGCTGCGAGGAAAAGGGACCGTGAGACATCAGTCGCGCTTGGTGCGGTCGAGGAATGCTTTTGCATTCTGGGATCCGCTGTGTGCCGCCTTGAAAAGCCAACTGAAACCGTCCTCGGGGTCCGTGTCGATGTCATTCAGAAGCGCAAGTCCAAGGTGAAACTGGGAGGTTGCGTTGCCCTGTTCTGCGGACATCCGAAGCCAGTGAAGCGCTTCAGCCTGATCCTTTTCAGTACCATCACGGAGCAGGCTATTATGCGCGAGGGCAAATTGAGAGTCCTCATGCCCTTGCTCTGCGGCCAATCGGAACCAGCCCAACGCTTCCTTGCGATCCCGTTCCACACCGTCACCCGTGTCGAAGCAGACGCCGAGAAAGTACTGCGCCTCCATGTGTCCTTGGCGGGCTGCATCCTGCATCCATTTGATGGCACCTAGCTTATCTTCCGCCACATCCTGTCCGGCCCAAAGCGATAAGCCGACGAAGACCTGAGCAAAATGATCGCCTTGCTTTGCAAGTTGCGTCGCTTCTTCAACGGCGTCGAAACCACCGTCCGAACCAGCAAAACTGCCACTGGACATTTGGGCCGCAATCACCTTGCCGAGCACATGCATGAGCATTTCAAGATAGGATCGCTTCTCCAGCGTTCTCACAAACTCTCCTAGGGCGCTGGACGTGTCCACAGCTTCTGCAGCAAGGTCCAGCAAGCGGTTGCCCTTTGAGACGTCGCGGTCGACCCCTCGCCCAGTTGTATGCATCAGCCCGAGCAGAGCTTGCGCGTGCGCCGAACCATCCTGCGTCGCAACCTCGAGCCAATCCGTCACAGGATAAGCGTCCCTGATGTCACCTTGGTCGACGAACGCCAGTAGACCCGCAATCAAAACCGCCAGTTCATGCCCAACCGCGGCGGCACCTAGGAACCAGTGCTGTGCCTCAGCACCGTTGCCCTCCTGCTGCTTCAGCATGGCCAGCACAAAACATGCATCCGCATCTCCCGCCTCGGCCAACATCGTGATGCCATGCAGGAACTCTGCGTCGGCATCATCGTCGTTACAATTGGACATGACTGTTCCCAGAACATGCAACATGCCCAAGGAGAACGCCGCAAACTGCGGGACCATTCCAAGGTCTTTCCCATTCTTCAGGCATTTACTGGCAAAGCCATCGCCCTGCTGCTCTGCCAGCGCAAGCAACTGCATTGCCTGTGGCAGATCTCGCTCTACACCCGCTCCGGTGGCAAGCATCATACCGAGCAGAGACTGCGCCACTCCTCTGCCTTGATCTGCGGCAAGTCGCAACCAGCTCTCGGCCGCTTCAGGATCGGCATTGCGCCCCAGGCCGAAAAGGCAAATGATACCAAGTTGTTCCTGTGCCGGAGCATAGCCTTTTTCGCTGGCTTCCCTAAGGAGAGACTCGGCCTGTTTCATTCGGTCGATGTTTCGATGCGCCACGAGATGAAGGCCGGCAAGGTGGGTCATCGCTTCCACTTTACCGCCGTCGAGTGCGTTTGACAGCCAGTCTGGCACGATCACATTCTGTCCCCGCCCCTTTTCCAAGGTCACGTTCGCAAGCGAATTGAGCAACCCGTCAATTCCCAAAACATGGGCTCGTCGGGATTCTTGGTTCTTCGTCTTTCGATAGCGCAGCATCATGAATCTTTCTTTTTCGTTTCCGGGCATTTCGCGGTAGAAGGTGTAGGCAGAGGTTAGCCCGTAATTTCGATGACTCCCCGCCTGACCAGAAGATCGAGGGAGCTTCCCTGCTGAAGCGCCTCTCCGCGCTGCAGTATCTCTGCAATATGACTTGCGGCAAGTTCGAGTCGTTCGTCCGATGAGACGAGATAGAGAAACAGGCTCTCCGGAATGCCGTCGCTGGCGTGCTCAGCCGGACTTTTCGACGTCAGCTGGGCAAGAATCTCCAGCAGCGCGGAAATCTTGTTTCCAGGCCTGATGCTGAGCGCTATGTGCATATCATCGCCGGATGCACCCCGAGAAGACAGCTGTGCCAGAATGTCGGAGGCTAGGTCCGACTTCTTTCTTCGGACCATTTCAGGACTCCATCATGAGCTTGACCACTGCATGGAGGTGGCTGTTTTCTCGCTGGTACTTCTCGATCATCTTCATGAGTTTCGCCAGGTCCGCACCGTCCGTTCCGGTCATTGCAGCGACGATCACGTCGAGGTACTCTGACATTATGTCGTAAAGCCATGGTGTTGACATGATGTCATAGTCCGTTGCCACGTCCGCAGTGGCGGCCATAAGCAAAAGTGCATCTTTGTTGTCTTCCTCCATATCTGCCAGTTCTCGCGCGATGTGGTCATAGATCAGGAAGGATACGAAGTACGATGCCGACCGGCCATTGGCGTCCGCAGCCATTTTGATCACGTCATAATCCTGGCGGAGCAGTTTGATATTGTACTTCCTCTCGACGTCGTTTTTTTGCTTTAGCTCGACTGCGGCCTGATATTTTGCGGCCTGATCCTTGTGAATGATTATCTCCGGGACGTCTGCGGCAGGCGCACTTACGCGATCTGAAGTAAAGGGATCAGTCATGCCGCACACGAGAGTCGCGCAGAGGCGACGTGTTGTAATAGGTGGTGATCTTCACCTCGCCGCCATCCGCTATAACGAGGGTTGCTCCGCCCCTCTTGAGGACGCGCTCGAGCAGTTCTTTCTCTTCGGTGCTTATCGATGTGAACATTGGTGATTGCCTCCAGTTGGTTGGATAGTTGCAAACTTGTATGAGGTGGCCATCGGGATCGGTATCAGCTGTCTTGCAGCAATTTCCGGATCATCTTCCTTGAGAGGATTATCCGGTCGCCGCGGGCGTTAAATTCACCGTACTTTTCGACCAGCGCGATGACGTCACCACCGATCCTCCGCTGCGTCATGCGCATTTCCATGTGCTTCGTTTTCATTGGTCACGTTCCTGTTCTTGGTTGCAAGAAATAAATGTCATTTTTTGACCTTTATGTAAAGTCATTTTTTGACTTCTTTATAAGCATATGATATATTTATATAAAATAAATCTTTTCGAAATTGGCTGGTTAGTAATTCTGCGAATCATTTGGAGCGATAGCTCAGGCCGGAAGGCTTCAGCCGCATGGTGGGAAGTGCAGTGATCTGATCTGAGCAGGCAAACTCTCACCAAAGGCGGTAGAAGGTTCGGGCTAGGACCACAAACCAAAGGACTCTCGTCACGACTGAGGGACGATCGGGGGAGGGCGGTTCATGCGCATGGTGATGCTCCCATTCATTGGTTTCGGGCTGGGCAATCTTGACTTGGTCATGATCGACGAGGCGCACATGGCGCGTGGCGAGGATTCCAGCCTTTCGCGCATTCTCGGACCCGTCACTTGGGAAAGCGACGATACCTTCCGCCTCGGGATGACGGCGACGCCGGTCGAACTGGATTCGAAGCAATGGCTCAACACATTGAAGCGACTTCAAGGCAACGAGGCTCCGGAGATTGACGCGGAGCGGCTCGAAAGCGTGCTGAAGCAATACGTCAGGACAGTCGAGCGCCTGCAGGTGGAACAGATTGATGAAAAACTGACCAAGGAATTCGTAGGAGCTGCCAGTGCCCTGCGCAAATGCCTCCGGAAGCATGTGATCCGGCGCGACAAACGGTTATGGCCACCTGAAATTACACCGTTGACGGCTCAGAAATTACACCAAGTCCGTGGACGCTAACTTGTCTGACAGGACCAGCATGAGAGTCTGTCCGGGAGCTTGGGCAAGCGAACTGCGCCAGAATCTCCCGAACCTGAGGATCGTGTATAGTAACGATCGGTAGCTGGCACTGCCTATCCAGTGATAATCGTGACGTTTTCCTGCGCGCGGGTGATCGCCGTATACAGCCAACGCGTCTCAAATTCCCGGAAACAGCCGGATTCGTCGACAATCACAACATGGTTCCACTGACTGCCCTGCGCAGAATGCACGGTGAGTGCATAGCCATACTCGAAGTGGGGTGATGCCCTGCGTTCAGCGTCTGTCAGGCGCTTTTCTTCTCCGGTAAAGAATTCCTTGCGCATGGTGATGTTCTTTTCTTCCTCATCCGGAAAATCATCCGACACCACACGGAACACAATCTTCGCCTGGTCGGATTTATGCTCAGTTGCCGCCGATACGGCCTTGAACAACTCACCGTTGAGAACACTAAGGTTGTAATTGTTGCGCCGGCAGACCAACCGGTCACCAATCTCCGGCCATGTCGATTTAAAGCCAAGCTCCTCCCTGATCTCACGATTCAAACCATGGCGCGTGGAATTGCGGCCAACGAGGATCTGGTCCCCAGCGAGGAAATCCGGCATGTCGACCTCGTCAGAGCGGATTACGCGGCTTGTGCCGAAAGTTCCAAACCGAAGTGCCCGCCCTTCCCGGACATCCGTGGCGAGCCGCAACACGGGGCTATCCGCGGCCTGACGATGAATCTCGGTAAGCATCACATCCGGGGTCTTGTCGGTGAAGTACCCAGCCCCATTGACAGGCGGCAACTGAGCCGGGTCGCCAAGGACGAGGATCGGCACCTTGAACGATTTGAGGTCCATGGCGATCTTGTCGTCGACCATCGAGCATTCATCGATTACGATCAACTTGGCGGTTGCCGCAATGCTCGCATCGTTCAGTTCGAACTCGAAAGTTCCGTCGAACCGACGCTTGTGCTCATAGATCAACTGGTGGATCGTGCTGGCACCTTCGCAGCCATTGCGCTGCATCATGAGTGCTGCCTTGCCAGTGAAGGCGGCAAAGCAGACATCACCATCTACACCTTCGGTCAAGTGCCGTGCCAGCGTCGTCTTGCCAGTGCCGGCGTATCCGAAGAGGCGAAACACCTGCTTTCTCTTGCTTTCGTGCTTGAACCAGTGCGCGACCTTGTCGAGAGCCGCAGCCTGCTGCGGCGAGAACTTATGGGTCATATTGGTCAACTTTAATACTCCATTTTTATGGGGTGAGTTTGATTTTGAGTCAGCAGTTGGATCGGCGACCGCACCGGTCGCCGAATGGGTTGAACAAAGTTGCGAAGGAGGCGCACGTTTGTGCGATCGCCGCGGTTGATCGGAGAGGCAGAACGTGTAACGCCCCCCTAGTGCACTCTTTCTTGTTTCCGGGTGTTTGGAAGATTTTGTTTATAATAGGGGGGCGTTACAGTTCCGTCCCGGAGATGGTGACCCCGTTCCGGAAATTAGCAAAGCTGTAACGCTCCCCTATTATATTACATCTGTTCCAGTCTAATCCTGCGGAATAAGAGAGACACTAGGGGAGCGTTACACATCCTAACCTGCACGCGGCTGCTCTTCTTGCTCTGCGACGGCAATCTTGCGCTTACTCCGGAAACGGGCGACCCGGTCCCGGAGATGACGGCTCTGGCGTTCTGTGATCGGCTCCGAGCTGCCGGTCTCAGCCGTCACAGATGCAACGACGTCCTCACGCAGCTCAGTGCATGCTGTGCGCACGGGACAGCTCAGACAGGGCGGCCTGAACTCCGGCTCCTCCTCGTCCAGCGAATCCTCGGCCCCAGGCAGGCCGAAACAGCTCTGCAGAAGATCGCCGGGACCCGGGCGTTCGTGTTCGTGCGGGACGACGCAAAGGCTCCTTTCGACGCGCTCTGCGGCGAGCGACACGCCTTCCGCTCCGAAGTGGCTACACTGCTCCAGAGACAGGTAGCCGAGGGCAAGCACGTTACGCGCGATGAAGCCATCCAGCGCAGAGCTACTGCCCTCCTCAGCCTCTGTGAGCTCCTCCCGAAACCGCGTCTGCGCAGGCAGTCCCTGATCGTGGATCAACGCATATTGCGTCATGGGCTGCATTCTCGTCAGGGCGAGCCTGAGCCTGTCACCGGTCCAGAAGTCCTCCAGCTTCCCAAACCAGGCATCACGTGTTTTCCTATTAGGGCCCAGCTGGTTCGGTTGAGGAAGATGACGGCGATTGCGCGCCAGCGCGAAGTTGAAGGCAAACTCGAGATAAGTCTCGTAGGGCATCGACAGCATGTCCGCAGCCTGCCGCGCAGTCCACATCTGTGTCAGGTAGCTGTTCTGGGTCCACGTCTTGTAACCCGTCGCAATCTTGATCTGTTCTCCGGCATTGCGATCGATATTTGCCTTGTAGGCATTCTTGTACGCTTCGACGTATTTATCCTTGAAGATCTCTGTCGCCCTAAGCGGGTCAAGAAAGCGATACGCCGGCCATTTTTTCAACAGGAGCACGGCTTCAGCTGCGCGGTGCTCGCGCGGGATCACCGTCACGATGCGCCTGAGGCGGTTTATCCGCGCGTTGTTATTCATCAGTGTCATCGACACACCCTTTCGTTTCCGGAAATCCGGATTAGTTGTTCTCGTTGTATGGTTTTCGGTTTTGGCGCGGATATCAGACGCGGTGCGTCTCTTCCTCGCCATCGTCCCAACGCCCATCGGTCCAGTGACCAAGCTTGAGGGCCGTGTTACGCAAACGCGAGAATTTGCGCCGGGCATTCTCAATCATATCATAGGCGTTGATGTAAGGAGGCGCGATATAGTAGCCGTCCTTGGCCTCATCGACGGTCCGCCGCAGCCCCTCGATTTCGCGCAGGAGCTCGCTGGCGCGTTTGTCCAAGAGGCGCTCCTGTTCAGCCCGATCCAGACGCAAAAGTCTTTGCCACGACGGAAAGGGCGGCAAATGGGGCGGGTAAACACCACATTCCTCGCAGGACCCAAGTTCGAGTTTCAGATGCTCTGCTTCGAGTACATACAGGATGTGGTGTGTCAGGTTCATAAGCATTTCAAGATAAAACTCAGGGTTTCTCTCAATGCCAGCATGCCTTGCCAGTAACTCAGTGAGAAACTGGATTTCCTTAACATTGACGCCTGCTGCTTTCGCTTGAGGCAAGGACGTCTCTGCACGCGATGCTGCCTCAAGAGCTGCAGCATAGGCATTTTCCTCAGCGGTTGCATGCCGCGAGCGATTGGTGATATTCATGGTATAGCCTTTTGTTCGAGGGCTCAGGTTGGGCAAGAAGAGGGTCCTACCCCTCGGTCTTGCCATTCATTGGTGGGTCGAAATTGCCGTTTCGGCCCACCGTGTCATCAGGCAGTTCTTTCGGGTGTCATTTTCCGTTTTCGCGATCTCCTTCTATGCATCCGTTATCAAACAAGTCGCTCACTCGGGGCAACTTGTCGCCCAGTTCAATGTGTGCGAAGTCAGTTGACTATCCGGCGTTAAACCAACCAGTATTCCCGAAGTTGCACTAGTCTTCGATGACCCGCCACTCCGGCACCGAGCGACGCACCATGCGGTCAAGTTTTTCAAGCAACTTGTTCAAACGCACGGCCTCTTTCATCGCAGCGGCCCGATCCACATTCTCATCCGCCTCAAGTTCAGCCAGGCGCGCCTTGATCTCATGCCGTTTGTAATTGTTGATCGCGGTCGCCAAAAGCAGAGCCGTATCGTTGAGAATACCTACGGTAACCTCAGCACGCCCAAGCGCACCTTTGGCTCCAGCGAACAGATCACCATCACCGAACGCGGGGATCCTGTCGATCACGTAATCGTGCGGGTCACGCTCTTCGTCAAACGGTGGAAGCTCAAATCCAGCCAGGCCGGTGTATTGAATTAGATCATCGATATTGACGTCGTTTTGTGCCCATTCAGAGAATGGCATTCGATAGAGATCTGAAACAGGATCACCTCCCTGGCGGCGCAGTCGCGCCTCCTCTTCACGTTCCTTTTCGCGCTGTCGCCGCTTTCGCTCTGCCGGACTTAGAACCATGACGTTACTCCTTGATTCGATTCGTGACGTAAACATGTCACGTGACGTGTATACGTCACGCTTTCATAGTGAAGCAAGCGGTTTTTTCGCACAAGGCGAAGAATACTCTTGAAGGCTCTTAGAAAAGTTTTGCAGAGAAGCTTGAGACCAGATCTCACGCAGACAACGAGAGCGACGCACTCGCCCAATCTAAGGAACGCAGTGTTGCTCTCTAAGGAAGCGCGCCCACTACCATGTGACACAAGCCACAAGGATCACCCCAGAGCCGAAATGCCTTGAGAGAGCCTAGAGCGGCCCAAGGGCACGTGCGGAGCCTTTGCCGAGAGTTGCCACATCACGCCCCAAAGCGTTCTCACAGCCTCTCTCTGAGCCTCTGGCAGCCCAAACTTGAACGCATAATTGATCAGCCCGTCAGGTGATTGATCACTCGGTCGAACTGCGTAAGCGCCGTGATTTGAAAGCAGACCAGATCGGCATGCGCCAATTCTCGCATTGGCTTCAGTGCGGAGTGGCGACCGTATATGGGCTTTCCATTCAACCCCTTGACCGCGTTGAGAACCGAGGCGGGAGCGAGGCGGTGACCCAGACTGTTGTCCGCAAGCAGTTGGCCTACACGGCTTGCAGCGACCCAGAGGTTGGCTGGGGTCTTCGGCCCTTTTTCAAACATCAGCTCCATCACTTCGCCGCCCTGCCCACGCAACACGTAGCGCTCGGCCAACTTTCCTTGGTGACCGGCCGGATGTTCCGTGGCGCTCTCATTGAGCCTCCGCAAGCAGGCGGCCTTCAAGTCTTCTCGGTTCATTAAGCAATCTCCAGAGTCGTCAGGGCGAGCAGGCGCTCGCGGATCATTCTTCACGGTACTGCACAAACTCCGCCAACATCGCACCGGTCCACATCTCCGGCATATAGGGGATCTGGTGGCCTGTGCGGTAGGCATAACTGCGCGCGGCAATCCAGAATTCAAAAGGCATTTCGCACTTTTTCGAGATTCCCTTGTCCGGGCAGAAATTGCAGATTGCCAACGCTGTTCAGCGATTTCAGCATCTTCAGTATACAATGCACGGTCAAATTTATTCCCATCACTGTCGGTGCCGTGAAGTGCAGAGGGGTCTTTGCTTTGGGAGCTTTGGCCACGGGGCAGTGCCGGAGCCAGAATGCATCCCCTTCGCGATCGCTGAAAATCTCTAGGACTTCGCCGGATCCCATGCATTCCTGCTGGTGTCTATACCCGGATGCTGAGCCATTCCTCGGCGGTGGGAACATGAACCAAACTTGGCAATTTATTTGGAGAACCCGTCCTAGCACATGCCAGAAACCGCGCACATCACCGGCACTTTATCTGTAGAAATCGGTCTGGGATTTCGGTTAGACCGGTTGGAACGCATTGATTTCAAATTACCATTTCGGTCAAAGTGACCCTAATGGTCCAACCGGTCCAACGTTACCAGCAGACGAGGTAGGCAGTTTATCTCTCTCGTGCCGCAGCACCGTGAAGCAATCGAGCGGAGAGCTTCTCAGCTCGATATGCCCATCAGTTGAGAATGGTGGAGCCCTTCTTCATCAAAGGAACTGGAAATCATCCACCGTCAGCTGTGCGGCGGTGACACCTTCGACGAAGATCGTATTGCCGCTGACACTCATCTGCGCGCCGACCGCCGTGTCGGTGATACTCATCGCCGCCACGAAACCGGCGAGGCCGTTGCCACCGTTGCTGATGTTCTCAACGCCGGTATCGGGATCAAAGCGCCGGATGAAGAAGCGGTCGATCCCGTCCTCGAAATCGGTGATGACATCACTCTCCCCATCAAAAAATGCAGAGAACACGAATTGATCTGCATCCGCACCCCCGGTCATCACGTCATTGCCAGCACCACCATTGATCGTATCATTGCCAGTGCCGCCGTCGATGGTATCGTTGCGGCCACCACCTGCAAGGAAGTCGTTGCCTGCGCCGCTAAAGATTGTGAATCGTCACCCTCTTCGCCTCCGACACAGTCGTTGCCCTCTCCCGCGTCAGTAGTGTCGCGGCCTGTGCCACCGCCAATGCCGTCAGCGCCATCTCCCGCACCACGTTGAAGGAATTAGCGAGAAATGCCGTATCAATGTTCGCCGCGATCAGCTGCACTTCACGGCCTGTGCACGGTGCGCGCAGAGCAAATCCTTAAACAGCAAGAGGAGATCAAACGAAAAATCCCGTTTAAACGGCGCTTGCGCCACCAAACCAAAAATGCTTGTTTTCAATCAAAGATGAGCCAAAGCCTCAAGACGGAAAGCGTTTCTGCTGTCCAAATTTATCTGACGACTAACAGGCACTGACTGAAGCCCACCGCAAGATGTCCGAAGTCGATAAGATTATAGAAGTGTATGTCAGCTTGCCGAGGGCGTTCAAGACGAGGGAGAAAGTCTGATGGTCGATATCGCTCCTGACAAACAGAACATAGACAAACTGTTTGGCAACACCGCCTACTACATCGATTTTTATCAACGTGATTACAAGTGGACGGATGAGCCCGTTCGCCGCCTGCTCGACGATATATTCTACGGGTTCGATGTTACCTATGACAAAAACCAGAGCCTAGACCCCAAACCTGAGACGGTCGCTGCCAAGTACCCTTGGTACTACCTGAACACCTATGTGACCAACACTATCGATGGACGCGTTTACGTCGTCGATGGGCAGCAGCGCCTCACCACGTTGACACTCATTTTGATCAACTTGCTGCATCGGGCGGAGAAAGAGAAATCCAAACTCAAGGGTTGGATCAGCAGCAAGATTGCCGGCCAAGCCGGGTACCAGACCCATTTCTGGATGAATCACGAGCGTCACACCGAAACACTGCAGGCGCTTTATGATGATATGGATAAGATTCCTACTGATAGTGGTATCACCGCCCAAAACATGCTGGAGAATTACAATCTGATTGAGGGATACTTGGATCGCAAGTTATCGAGCTCTCACAAATTCGAAACATTCGTTTTCTACTTCCTGCAACGGCTTGTATTGATCAACCTGTCCGTAGAACAGACCGACGTGCCGATGGTTTTCGAGGTGATCAATGATCGCGGTGTGCGACTTCGCCCCTACGAAATTCTAAAGGGCAAACTGCTCGGCCAGATCGACAAGATCGAGCTTAATACAGGTGACTATAACGAAAAATGGGAGATCTGCGTCAACCGGATCAACCAGCACAAAGCAGACGAGATCGACGCCTTTTTCATTTACTATCTGAAGGCCAAGTTTGCCGATAATCGCAAGGCAGGAACGCGTTTTGACAGCGACTATCACCGTGAGATCTTCAAGCCGGACCTGAATGAAAAACTGAAGCTGGAGCGAAACCCGGGTCGCGTGAAATCATTTATCAGCGAAGACCTCGAATATTATTCCACTCTTTACAACCGCATCTGGAATCTTTCGAATAAGGAAAAGGACAGCTTTGAAGCGATCTATTACAACCGACTGAATGAGATGGACAGCCAGTTTCTTCTGATGCTTTCGGCCTGCACGGTCAACGACCCGGAAGAAGACGTCAAGCTCAAACTCATTCCCTACAACATCGACCGGCTCTTCTCGCTGCTCCGTCTCCAGCGATCCTATGACAGCAATGAATTCGCAGATGCGGTTTTCGAGATTTCGGTTGGTATTCGTGAGAAGCCGGCCGAAGAAGTCTCTGAGATATTCGAGAACAAGCTGGTTGAACTCCTTGCGAAGCGCCGGGGAACGGAAGTCTCAAACACGTTCGAGTATGGGCAGTTCCGGAACACGTCTATCACCGATATCCCTGCACGGTTTACGCGCTACTTCTTCGCGCGCGTGGATCGTTTTATCGCCCAGGGAACAAACACCGGTGAAAAACATCCCTTTGGCGATCTAGTAACGAAAACCGGTACTGTCAACGGCTTCCACATTGAACACATTCTCTCTCATAACAAGCAAAACCTTGCGATTTTCGAGAATGATGAAGAACGGTTCGAGTCAGAGCGAAACAGACTCGGAGGCATTCTGTTGATGAAGGGGAAAGACAATATTTCAAGTAATAATGAGCCCTATGTAAGAAAGCTAAAATCTTACGCAAAAACCTTGCATTGGAACGAGTCGTTGCGTGAGGATAGCTACAAGTCGAAAAAGGACTTCGAAGGTTTCATGAACAACACAAAGCTCGTATTTAAGCCTTGCGACCAGTTTGGGCCAGATGAACTTGAGGCGCGCCAAAAACTACTGTTTGATATCTCAAGATTGATGTGGGAACTGACTCGCCCCAGTTTCACCGAAGACCCATAGCTTCATTTCACACGACCATATCGAGCACGTCGCGCTGTGCATCAAAGTTTTCTTAGGCCTCTGCTGTCGGGATGTTTCCAATGGGGCCAAGCAGGCGTCTGTGGTTGAGCAAAGGACCTCTATAGCTTTCCTGAGCTTTTGATCATGCCTTGGGCAAAATTTGTCACCCTTAGTTTTTTCTCCACACCCGCAGATGCAATCTTGCTCAGCCATGATCTCGTCCAATTTCACTTCGCACCCGAGTATGATCATCCAAAATATGTGAAGCAACGACTGCTTTTGAGAAGCTAAACTGCAAGTGCTTTTGCGGCGAGTGTTACTCCGTCCCGCAAACTGTAAGTTCGAACCATGCCAGATTTTGCATGGCGCAGCGAACGTCTCCGTCGACGGGCCGCAACGCAGCATATGACCCATCGATGAACGGCGGGACTGGGCCGAGACCGACTACTAGAGGGTCACCATCCCGAGGGGCGCGTTGGGGACCTTCTCTGCACATGCGAGGAAAATTCACCTGGTTCGGAAAAGCAGACATTCTTATGTGCTATGCTTTGACAAAGCGGGTTTTTTCTTGGTGACCCAACCAACACAAATGGCATTTTCAGCGGGCAATAATCCCTGTAGTCTCACCCTAAGCGTGTATAAATCTCGTCATTTTGCTCGAAACAGGAATACTAATTGTATATTCAACGTCTAAAGATTTCAGGCTTGCGTGGGGTGCAGAACGCAGACATTACTTTTGGTAAACATTCCGTTCTTGTGGGGCCGAACAACAACGGCAAGACAACGATTGTTGAGGCTCTTGCCCTGCTGCTGGGAAGAGATCGATTGGTTCGGCGCTTGACCGAACATGACTTTTACCAAAGCAGACCGATCGAAACATCTCGAATTTTAATCATCGCAACTGTCTCTGGCTTCCCAGAGAATGATCCAGAGCATAGTCCCGCTTGGTTTGCGATGGGGCGTGGAGGTGTTGAGAAGTGGCTTAACCCAGCCACAGGCGAACTCGCCGCGTCGGCAGACGGAGAACACACAGATCTTAGTGTTCAAATTGCGTTTGCGGCTAGATTTGATCTTCAAGAGCTTGAGGCCGAAACCGTAAGGTTCTTCGTGGATGATGAAACCACGCTCGGTGATCCATTCCACGAAGACACCGTTGTCACGCCGATTTCCTCGAAGACGCTCCAAGAACTTGGTTTCTTCATGGTCCCTGCTTCTCGAACGTGGGACAAATGGATTTCATTTACGTCAGAGCTTTTTCGTCGTCTCGTTGCAACATTGGGCGGCCTCCCAGCGACTGCAATACGCGATGCGAGGGAACGTCTTTGGGAGCCAGAAGCAGGCCAGCGATTGGAAGAACAAGACGGGCTAACAACAATTGTGGAGCAGGCCAATGATGAACTTGGCAAGCTCATGCCGTCATCACCAAGGCTTCAGCTTCGCATTACAGGTACTGACAGCAACTCAGTTCTTGAAAGTGTCGTGCCCCATTTTGCGCACGGAGAAGGTCCAACTCTCCCTTCCGCGCGGCAGGGAACTGGTTTGACTTCCTTGCAAAGCCTTTTGTTGCTGATGCAGTTCGGAAAGGCCAGAGCAGATGCGAATAAGTCATTCGTCCTCGCGGTAGAGGAACCTGAGCTGCACATTCAACCTTCTCAACAAAAGCGGCTCGTCAACCGGCTAAACGCTCTCTGTGATCAGACTATTGTCACTACACACTCACCGCTAGTTGCGGCGATGTTCCCTGTCGAAGCAACTTACTTTGTCAATAACGACGATGGACAGATGTCTGTTGCTCCATTGTCAAAGACAGCACCCGCAGGTCCGACCAATCACAAGCAACACCTCTTTTTTGCTTGGCGACAAAAGCTAATTGCCGCGCTGATGCATCAGCGAGTTCTGATACCAGAAGGTATCAGCGATGTCGCTTGGCTAGAGGCGCTCCAAACTGCTTTGGAACTTAGGCAAAGTTGGGCCTCGCCTGAAGGTGAACAATCGAAGTTCTCGACGTTTGTTGGGGTCGTGCCCACAGACGACGCAAAGATCGCTGAGACGCATGAAGTGGTCAGACGTGTCCATCAAAATTGCGCAATCCTTGTTGACGGAGATCAAGCCGGAAGGGGCTACCTAGCGGAATTGAATGAGGCTGATCCATCGCCTAGCGCGGCAATCATATGGCCAACAGATTGGAAAATTGAGCACGTAATCACTTGGATTGCGGAAGCAAACCTTGAACAAGTTTTACCCAAGTTAGTTGAGGCTAATGGTACGGCAATCGGTAGCGCGGCAGAGCTTTCTGTTTTCTTGGAAGGTAGGAAGTCCTACGCCCCGACACAAGAAATCACGTCGTCGATTCTGATGGGCGAATCCGCATGCCGCAAGCGGGCAGCCCAGCTACTTAATGCACTTTGTGACACTCTGCTTGACCCATCAGTCCAGAGTTCTCCACTTTTCATTCGGGAGACGGAAGACGGTGCTGCAATGCCGACCTTCCGGTTCGAGCCACTCAATGACATTTGACTTCTTTGAAGGGCCGGCCGGGTCGGGCAAGACCTTCAGCATGGTGGCTCATGCCCGGCAATTGATCGAGAACGATGCGTTGGGTGAGGGCCAACGTATGCTTGCACTTACCTTTATGAATGGTGCGCGGCGGCGGCTCACTTCTAGCCTGAACGCCGAAGCATCATTTAGACGAAGATTTGACTGTCTCACCTTTGACTCTTTTGCTCAGTCGTTGGCCAAACGAAGAAGAGCCAAACTGACCGACGAAATGAGGCAGCAGGCCCAAGAGCTAGGCCAATTTCACGGTCCATGTTTCTTGGCCTGTGAACTCTTGAAAGATGTTGAGGTTCGTCGTTGGGTGGCTCGAACATATCCCTTGGTGCTGGTCGATGAGGCTCAAGACCTTGATGTCCATCGGCAGGGGATAGTTCTTGGTTTGAAGGAATGCTGTACGACTGTTGTTGCCGCTGACAACTTCCAGTGTTTGTCCGACGGTCAGGAGACAGCAGACTTTATCGACCAGCTAGATCAGGCGGGAACCACTCACACGCTCACCCAGAACCGCAGGACGAACAAGAACGGATTGCTGGCGGCAGCGTTGGCGGTGAGGAACGATGAAAATCTCCTAGAAATGCTGAACGAGGAAACGGTTGGGAAAACCAAGAGGGTCCATTGGGTCGGCGAAGGTATCGAGCTTTCGGAAATCCCAGCTACGGCTAAGAATCCAGGATTGCTCGCGTGGAGTTTGGCCTTTCAATTGGCACGAGGCTCTGACGATGTTGCACTTCTCACCCCGGACGCGAAGAATGCCATTATCCGAAACGCGATAGAGACCGTCGGAACAAAGTGCTGGAAATGGCCCAGCGGCGCAACTTTTGGTCCTTTTTCTATTGCGTGGGAAGGCGACGACAGCAGCATTGAGCACGGACTAGTTGAGGCAATAGGATTTCCAGCCTCAGCTTCATACGACAAGGTGTGTGCATTGTTGGAAGGGCACTTGACGCAGCCATTGGTCAAATCAGTGGACCAGCGTGTCCGCAGACTTCACAGGGTGACTGGCCAAAGCGAATTCGAAAGGGCGCAACTGGTTTCCTTTATCTCTGATGCAGTCAGAACCAACACGCGCCTTGGCTTCAAGAAAAGTGCGAAGGTCAAGGCCATGTCCATCCACGGAGCAAAAAACAGAGAATTCGACAGGGTGATCGTCCTGTGGCCACAATCAGCAACTGGAAGTGACGAGCATAAGCGGCGCTTGCTATACAACGCAATGACCCGCGCGAAGAGTCATTGTACGATTATCGTTCTTGGAAATGGTCGGCTGGAATCCGCTCCATTCGCACCATCCTAAAGAGAGTTTTCATGGAATTCATCACCCAGTTCTTTCAGGCTTTGAAATCACCAAAAATGGCCCTTGTGCTGTTTTTGTTTAGTGGAGCACTATTGTTTGTTCCCATCGAGCGGTTGGGGCTGGAACAACCCGAGTTTACAGACGCCTACCAGACACAAATTCTGCTGGTCTTCTTTTTGGCCTCAGCAATTTTGATCTTGGAAATAGTAATTTGGACGGTTTCCACTATCCGTGCCCCCTTCCGAAGAAGGGCACTCGAGATCGCTTACCAAGAGAACATCGAAAAGACTTTCTATTCTCTGAACCTAGACGAACTTTGTGTGCTATGGGCAATGACCCAAGGTGGCACCAAAACAATCAAAGCTAGCTATGATAACCATGTCATGGTGTCGCTCAGACAGAAGAATGCCTTGGGTTTGATATCGGGCGTCCAAACACTGCACGAGGCGCATCATTATATGCCCGACGCGCTTTACGATCTTGTTGCAGAGCGTGGTTACGAACGCATGCCCGAGGATTTTAGGAATTCTGTACGGTTTGAGGATGAGGTCCGCGAGATTGTGCACCGATCTACAGATTGGCGCTCTTGGAGCTAATTTGTTCCGCGATTTGTACAGTCAAGATTGCTATGTTTTTTTGCGCGCGCAGAGAAGGTCCACAATGGAGGGCCGCGCCACAGCGATTTGTTTGGCCGTTGGATGTCCGCAATGGGCCGGTTATAACCAAGCAGCGTCGCGTCTCGGAAGTGTTGAAATCCGTCTTAGTGAACAGACATCGGTTGGAGCATGTTGTCTGTATCAAGCTTGAGCGCGCTGCGCCAGAGCGGGGTCTTGAACACATGACAGACGTTCCCGCCAGTGCCGTCTTCGCGGGTCTCGATCAACAATCCCGCCCATTCGAGCGGTCGCAGCACGCAAGATGAGAACGCGGCCATCTCGCGCCACCCAGCGGTGTGCCAATCTTGCGGCTCACCGTAGAAGGTTTCGAACAAGGCAGCCTCGGTCGTGCCAGGATCAGCTTCTACGTTGATCACATTCATCCAGACGTCCCATTTTCCGAAAGGGCGGTCATCGAAGCGCGCGTAAGACGCGTGATCGATCTGGAGGATAAAATATGGGATCAGCTCGGCAAAGAGGCGGCCAGGGGCTTGCGCCAGCTCTGTGCCACGTTTGGTCAACCGGAACTCGCCCTTGTAGTGGCGCCCCAAGCGCAGGGAAATCAGCAGAAAATGTAGAACTTCGAGCGGGGGAAACTCATACTCGTTGATCACCTTGTTGTAGCGGAACATCTCTTCGGCGCTGCGCCCCGGCCAGTCAAAATGCGCGACGGCCCAATGGACAAAGACGCGCTTGAAGGCCTTGTTTTTGGTCAGACCGATTGATCCGTGCTCCTGTGCATATTGCAGGGTCAGCAGAGCGCCCCGAAGCAGCGGAGAATGCGCAAGGTCGGGATGGTCATCGGCGAGGGTGCGGAATTCGATCATGGCAGGATGTTGCCACAGGCCGCGCCGCAGTTCCATGATGTCCGCACAGTGTGAATTCGCTAGCCGTGAGATTGTGCTCTTGCCGCGCATGGCTTTTTCGATGAGCCGCACTGAGGCTTGACGGCTTAACTCGGAAGGGCAGTTGTGGGCCGTGCTCTCTCCTCTTTTACATCAGGAGTGCCGTCACGGCCAGCTGACCGCTGCGCATGGCGCGCGCCGACCTTACCACGCTCCCATACATCATCCTCACTTCGACCAAATCGTCGTCAGGTTCCTCTCCCACTCATCCACCATCCACGCTGACAAAGCGCCTCGCCACGGCACCATATCACGGTCTCTAAGCACGCTCGATGCATCATCAGTGTGAAGAACCACTGCCCGGCGCTCTGGGATGGTCCATGACTGCGATCCGCATGTCTCGACGAAATGACGATGCGCCTGACAGTGCGCCAGTATGTGATCGTTTTTCACGCCCTGCTCCCGAGGTTTCGTTTTGACGTTTCTCTTTATTTTATTGGCATTTCTGGTCGAAATCGTTTCCACCAAGGCCCAGAAAAACGTCATTTACGATTGATTTTGTCAACTTAAGGTAAACTTAGCGACAACCTTCCATGACCACTTTAGACAATTCGCGGCGAACTTTCCCCTCAGTTCGCGACCTGAAGGTTTCCCACTATTTCCATCAGGTAAACCTTTGGCAACCTCATGGACTCCATCAAACGGGATCCGGCGAGGGACGGATACACAGCCATTCCTCGCCGGGGATACACGCCCATTTCTCCTACGCCTTCCTAGCCTCACATATACGCCGCAGGAGCTGCACCCGCCGCAAGGTCGGTGCCGGGTCGCCCTCCAGACTGATCATCCGCAGGAATTCGAGCCAGCTGCGTTCGTTCTCAGTGAGATCTTTCATCTGCAGCATCTCGCTCACTTCCCAAAGATTGCGTTGATCGCTGCCTGCGACCGGCTGGTCATGCGCGGATCGCTGTTGTCGGACGCTGTGCGGATCGCCTTGATCCAAGTCGTCTCGTTTTCAGTGACGGGTTCTCCGAAGATCTCGATCAGTGCAGTAGCAGCGGTCCGGCCGATCGCTTGCTCCAAAGCAAGCCGCATAAGATAAGCCGGGTCACACTCCAGGGCGCGCGCCAAGCCCGGAATACGGTCGAGCGCTGCCTTGGACTTTCCCTGTTTGATCATCGTGACCATATTGGCGTTGTTGAAGCCCGCCTGCGCGGCGATCTCGCCCTGTGTTTTCTTGGTTCTCAACTCTAAAATGCGGCGCTCGACAAAATGCGCCAACTGGGTGTCTTGATGCGGTTTCTTGGACATCTCTGGGTCTCTCTCAATCAGATGCGCAGCACATGCTGCTGAATTCATTATAGAAATATATGAATGGGGCTGTTCGGCAGGATGAGAAAACCCGTGATGTTCGACACCACCAAGCTTGATGGAACACGACCCGAATGTGATTTGGAAAAATCGAACTTCAGAGCGATTTGGGGAGAGCTCAAGCGAAATGTGTCAGCCTGCCACATTGGTCCTCGTCGCTTCGCTCTATCTCGGGCAAAAGGAAGTCATCAGAGATGGGAAACCGTAAAATGTTCAAAGGCCTAGGAATTTCGATTGGTATCATTTGTGCAGGAATGCTGGTCCTACCAGCGCTTATACTGGCAGCCCTTTGATTATGTTGGCGGCGGAAGGAATAGCTTCATCAATGTCGGCGTGAAAGCATCGCACGATTACACCTAGTCAGTGAGAATACGATGCGTTGTTCGTTTGCCGGTACGTATCCGACCCGACGAGTGACCCATGCAGCATAGGCAAGCTGCGACCCGACTATAACGCATAAGTAGGCAACTTCCCGATTGCGTCGATCTTGGCTTTCAGGCTCACGTCACCATAGCCATCGGATGCGGTTTTCCCGGCATGCCCTTGAATGGCGTCATAAATGCGTGGCGAGATCCCAAGCTCGATGCACTGACTTTTGAAGCGGTGCCGCCATGCGTGATTAGGCTGCAATCCCTCAGGTTTAACCCCGGAATGGCTTAACCATTGCGCCAGCCTACTTGACACAATCGCCGCTGCGCCCTTGAATTTCTTGGGGTCGGTTGCGCTGTGAAACAGAGGGCCGGGCTTTGCGTCTTGCACGAAATGCGGGAACCCTTCCGCGATGATCTGCGGATGCAACGGCACGTCGCGGTAATCCCCCGCCTTCACTGTCCCAGCGTCTGGCGTAATCCGGATAATCCATTGATCTCCTTCTTTTCGAATATCCTCTTTCCGTAATTGAGTAATTTCGGAAACGCGCGCGCCGCTAAATGCAGAAATGATCGGCACCCACCTTTTCAGGTTCGCGGATTTCTCAGACTCGCGGATGTATCCGGAAGCGTCCGCCGTGCGCACATATGACCGTGACGCTTTCAGAATCTTGACCGCCTCCGCATCGGTATAGCCGCGCTCGCGCCCATAGGTCTTGCGCGACTTTGCTTGTTTCACCGTGACCGCAACGTTCTCGGGCAAGCGGTCATTCTCGACGGCCCAATTCAGCAAAGATCGCACCGTTGACAAATGAACATCGCTTATCGTTTTTGCGGCAAGTGACGTTCTGAGATGGTCGCGCCATGCCATAATATCCTTCTTCGTCAATCGCGCTGCGTCGTCATGCTTCACGAATTTGCGCAGGTTCTCGATGACAGCGCCTTGCCGTTTGCCACCGTCGCGCATTGAACCCGACTGCATGCGCATCTGCACATAGTCAGCCCATAGGCGCTTGAGACTGACCGGCACAGGCTGGTCTTGCGGGGGTTGCGCGTTCACGATGATCGGCGCGGTTGGGGTGCCAGTGAAATCCCCTTCATCGCGCTCTGCGACCCTTGCCAGCGCCTCAAGCTCTGCACTGCATACGGCACGGGCGATCACGCGCCATTCAGTGCTGCCGGGTTTCGCGTCGAGATTCCCAGCGGCGCGGAAACGATCTATTTGCGCACCCACCAGATCGGCCAGCTCTGCATCGTCTGCGCTACCTGAAATAGCCGCGCGCAAGCGCTGCACCAGTCGGTCATCAATGCCTATTGCAGGATAGCGCGGATCATTGCGCAGCACATCATCAAAGGCCAGCCGCTGCATGTAAAGACTATGGGCGATCTGGTCAGGTGCAAGGGGATAGCGCGCCGGGCCAGTCTGCGGTCGCCCTGCCCCGGCCTTCTGTTCGGCAAGGCCAATCTGGTGTTGAAGCTGCGCTACCGCGCCGGGCAGCAACTTGAGTGCTTGACGGTAGTCACCACCCAAAGGGGTGCGCAGCTCAGTCTTGCCAATGATTCCGCGTAGGTCTTTCGGCACTACCAGCCGGGCATGATAGCGCCCACTGCGGTTCACCATATTTCTGACTTTGCCTGCCATGACGATTGCCCGTTGTAACCAAATTTGTAACCACAGAACGGGTAAACGCCTTTGCTTGCAAGGGTTTTATTTGATTTCAAGGGGATACACTGGTGCTGCTGGGGAGGATTGAACTCCCGACCTCGTCATTACCAATGACGCGCTCTACCACTGAGCTACAGCAGCACGTGTGGCGCGCTGATTAGACGCTAATCGCTGATGGCGCAAGGGGTAACTGGACGGTTTTTCACACCTCCTGTAAGAGAGAGCCATGAGCAAAAAACAAACACCGGATAAAGGCGCGAAACAGAGCCCAAGCCGCGAGGACAGGCTGAAATCGGCGTTGAAGGCCAATCTCGCACGGCGTAAGGCGCAGGTACGCGCCAAGGCGGACGGCCTGTCCACGCCAAAGCCAACCGGTACAAAGGATGAGGGGTAGAGCAGATGGATTCGATCGTCGTCACAGGCAATGGGCCGCTTGAAGGACAAATTCCCATCGCGGGGGCCAAGAATGCCTGTCTGACGCTGATGCCCGCCACATTGCTAAGCGATGAGCCGTTGACCCTGACCAATGCGCCGCGCCTGTCGGATATCAAGACAATGACAACGCTGCTGCAATCCTTGGGCGCAGAGGTGGTGCAGATGCAGGGTGGTCAAGTTTTGGCGCTGTCGTCGCATAATCTGAACAACCACGTCGCCGACTATGACATCGTGCGCAAGATGCGGGCCTCGATCCTCGTGCTGGGGCCAATGCTGGCGCGGGATGGTCATGCTGTGGTCTCGCTGCCGGGCGGATGCGCCATCGGAGCGCGGCCCGTTGATCTGCATTTGCGCGCATTGGAGGCGATGGGTGCCGAACTTGACCTGCGCGAAGGCTATGTACATGCCAAGGCCCCCGGCGGCCTGAAGGGGGGAATGTTCGAATTCCCCATCGTCTCGGTCGGGGCCACGGAAAACGCCCTGATGGCGGCGACCTTGGCCAAAGGTACGACCGTGCTCAAGAATGCTGCGCGCGAGCCTGAGATCGTTGATCTGGCCCACTGCCTGCGCCGCATGGGCGCGCAAATCGAAGGCGAAGGCACAGGCACGATTACCATTCAGGGGGTAGACCGGCTTGGAGGTGCGACGCATCCCGTGGTGGTCGACCGGATCGAGCTTGGGACCTATATGTTGGCCCCGGCGATCTGCGGAGGTGAGGTAGAATGCCTCGGCGGACGGCGGGATCTTGTGGGCGCTTTTTGTGACAAACTTGAAGAGGCGGGCATCAGCGTCACCGAAACTGACGCGGGTCTCAAGGTCAGCCGCAAGAATGGCAAAGTGCGCGCTGTCGATGTAGTGACAGAGCCGTTTCCGGGCTTCCCCACAGACCTGCAAGCGCAGATGATGGCGCTGATGTGCACCGCCGAAGGCACCTCGGTACTGGAAGAGCGTATCTTTGAAAATCGCTTCATGCATGCACCGGAACTGATGCGAATGGGTGCGAAAATCGACGTGCATGGCGGCACCGCCACCGTAACCGGCATTGATCGCCTCAAGGGCGCGCCGGTGATGGCCACCGATCTGCGCGCCTCGGTGTCGCTCATTCTTGCGGGGCTGGCGGCAGAAGGCGAAACCATCGTCAACCGGGTGTATCACCTTGATCGCGGCTACGAGCGGGTCGAGGAAAAGCTGGGCAACGTCGGCGCCAAGATCGAAAGGATCAGTGGCAAATGACCGAAGACGCCAAATTCGAAGACGGGCGCGAAGCCCCTCTTAATCTGGGCGCGATAGAAGAGGACGACCTAAAGGTCATCTCATCGCTCGCACAAGACGCGGTCTTTCCCATCACCGAGATGACGTGGCGACCGGGCCAGCGGCGCTTTGGCCTTTTGCTCAACCGCTTTCGTTGGGAAGATCAGGGGCTTAAGCGACATGGGCCGGAGCGGGTGCAGGCGCTCTTGGTGGTGGACAATGTGCTGCGCGTGGCCAGCCAAGGCATCAACCGGCATGACAAAGACACGATCCTGTCGTTGCTCGCGATCACCTTTGAGCCGGGGTCGGAGGGGGCGGGTCATGTACTTTTGACGCTGGCGGGTGACGGCGCGTTGCGCCTAGAGGTCGAGGCGCTCGAAGTCACGCTCAAAGATGTGACGCGGCCCTACCGCGCGCCATCAGGCAAGGTGCCGCACCACGAGAGCTGAGACGCTTGGCATAGCGCAGAATTTGAGTATTTGGACCAAGAAGAAGACCGGGGCTTGAGACAGTGGCCACGCACCGCTATGTCCCCCGGCGAAAGGAACCGCCATGCCAATCACGCTTGACGCCACCGCGCCCGATTTCGAAGCCCGCTTTGCGGAGTTGCTCAGCGCCAAGCGCGAAGACAGTCCGGATGTAGACGATATCGTCGCGGGCATCATCGCGGATGTGCGGCAACGGGGGGATGCAGCAGTGATTGCATTGACCGAGCGCTTCGACCGTGTCGCGCTGACACCTGAAACGCTGCGCTTCTCGCCCGAGGAAATCGTGCAGCTTATTGGCGAAGTGCCCCCGGCCGAGCGGGACGCGCTGGAACTTGCGGCAGAGCGCATCCGCGCCTATCACGCGCGGCAGATGCCCGAGGATGCCAGCTGGACCGAAGAGAGCGGCGCGATGCTGGGCTGGCGTTGGACGCCGGTCTCGGCGGCGGGGCTTTATGTTCCCGGTGGCTTGGCCTCTTACCCCTCCTCCGTGCTGATGAACGCCATTCCCGCCAAGGTGGCTGGGGTGGAACGGCTGGCGATTGTCGTTCCCACGCCAGATGGCAAGGCGAACCCGCTGGTGCTTTTGGCCGCGCAGATCGCGGGCGTAGATGAAATATACCGCATCGGCGGCGCACAGGCGATTGCAGCGCTTGCCTATGGCACCGAGAGCATTGCCCCGGTGGACAAGATCACCGGACCCGGTAATGCCTTTGTCGCCGCCGCCAAGCGCCGGGTGTTTGGCAAAGTGGGCATCGACATGATCGCTGGTCCCTCGGAAATCCTTGTGATTGCGGACAGGGGGCAGAACCCAGACTGGATCGCGCTCGACATGCTGAGCCAAGCTGAACATGACGAAAGCGCGCAAGCCATCCTGATCACGGACGATGCCGAGTTGGCCGAAGCGGTCAGCGCCGCCATTGACCGCCACCTCGAAACGCTGGAACGGCGCGCCATCGCAGGGGCAAGCTGGCGCGACTACGGCGCGATTGTTCTGGTGCCCGACATGGCCACCGCAGCCACCCTCTCGAACCGCATTGCGCCAGAGCATTTGGAGCTGTGCGTGAGCGATCCTGACGCCTTGTCGGCGCAAATCACTCATGCCGGAGCGATATTTCTCGGGGCGTGGACGCCTGAGGCGATCGGCGATTACGTCGGTGGCCCCAATCACGTTTTGCCCACTGCGCGCTCGGCCCGGTTCTCGTCTGGCCTGTCGGTCATGGATTTCCTAAAGCGCACCACTTTGGCCCGGATGACACCGGAAGCCCTGCGCGCCATTGGCCCCGCCGCCGAAACCCTGGCCATCTCTGAGAGCCTTGAGGCGCATGGCCTGTCGGTGCGGGCAAGATTGGACCATCTCAACGGCTGAAACGGCGATTTGACGCCGGTTGGTCCGAAACTGCCCCTTTCGCCCCTGCGGCACGCCCACTATAAGGACAGATGCCCCGGACCCCCGAGTCGCGGGGCTCATCATTATTTCGGGCGACAGGGCACAGGCGCATATGTCTATATTTGATAGGATTCCCAGTCTGTTTTCATCAGACATGGCGATTGACCTGGGCACGGCCAACACGCTGGTTTACGTCAAGGGGCGCGGGATCATCCTGAGCGAGCCTTCGGTTGTGGCCTATCACGTCAAGGACGGAGTTCGCAAAGTGCTGGCCGTGGGCGAGGATGCCAAGCTGATGCTGGGGCGGACCCCCGGCAGCATCGAGGCCATCAGGCCGATGCGCGAAGGTGTGATCGCCGACTTTGACACCGCCGAAGCGATGATCAAGCATTTCATCCGCAAGGTGCACAAGCGTTCAACCTTTTCCAAGCCCAAGATCATCGTCTGTGTGCCGCACGGGGCGACACCGGTGGAAAAGCGCGCGATCCGGCAATCAGTGCTCTCTGCGGGCGCGCGCCGGGCGGGTTTGATCGCAGAACCCATTGCCGCCGCTATTGGTGCAGGCATGCCGATCACAGATCCCACCGGGAACATGGTGGTTGATATCGGCGGCGGCACGACCGAGGTCGCGGTGCTCAGCCTTGGCGATATCGTCTATGCGCGCTCGGTGCGTGTTGGGGGCGACCGGATGGACGAGGCGATCATCAACTATCTGCGTCGCCAGCAAAACCTGCTGGTGGGTGAATCCACGGCTGAGCGGATCAAGACCAGCATCGGCACGGCCCGTATGCCCGACGACGGGCGCGGCACGTCGATGCATGTGCGCGGGCGTGACCTGCTCAATGGCGTGCCCAAGGAAATCGAGATCAGCCAAGCGCAGATCGCCGAGGCGCTCGCCGAACCCGTACAACAGATTTGCGAGGCGGTGATGACCGCGCTTGAGGCGACACCACCCGATCTGGCGGCGGATATCGTAGACCGTGGCGTGATGCTGACGGGCGGGGGCGCGCTTTTGGGCGATCTTGATCTGGCGCTGCGCGAACAAACCGGGCTGGCCGTATCCATTGCGGATGACAGTCTCAATTGCGTGGCACTTGGCACTGGCAAAGCGCTTGAGTTTGAAAAGCAGTTGCGCCACGCGATTGACTACGACAGCTGAACCACCCACCTTTGCCTAAAAGGGGGATTTCGTGGCGAGAGACCGCGGACAAGGCGAGGATTACAGTGGCCCGCTGAAGCGCCTGCTTCTGGGGGTCCTCCTGTTGTGTCTGCTCGGCATCTTCCTGGTCTGGCGGATCGACAGCCCGCGGGTCGAAAGATTTCGCGCGCAGGTGGTGGATCGGGTCGTGCCCTCATTCGACTGGGCGATGGCACCGGTCACCGGGGCGGTGAATATCTTGCGCGATTTCCAGAGCTATCAGCGCATGTATCAGCAAAATCAGGATCTACGCCGCGAGTTGCAACAGATGAAAGCGTGGAAAGAGGCCGCGCTGCAGCTGGAGCAGGAAAACGCGCGCCTCTTGGACCTCAACAATGTGCAACTTGACCCGCGCCTGACATTTGTGACGGGCGTGGTCATGGCCGACAGCGGGTCGCCCTTTCGGCAATCCGTATTGATCAACGTGGGCGCGCGCGATGGCATCAAGGATGGCTGGGCTGCGATGGACGGTCTGGGGCTGGTGGGGCGGATTTCCGGCGTCGGGCGGAACACTGCGCGGGTAATCCTGCTGACCGACACCTCGAGCCGGATCCCCGTCACGATCCAGCCCTCGGGACAGCGTGCGTTGATCATTGGCGACAATTCCATCGCACCGGTGGTCGATTTCGTTGAAGCCCCGGATCAGGTACGCCCCGGCGATCGGGTGCTGACCTCGGGCGATGGCGGGGTGTTTCCGGCGGGCTTGCTGGTCGGTCAATTGGCCGAAGATCCCGGCGGGCGGATGCGCGTGCGGATCTCCGCAGATTACGAGCGGCTGGAATTTCTGCGCGTGCTGCGCAGTTACGAGAACGAGCGCCTGACCGACCCCGGACGGCTGATTTCCCCATCAAGCCTGCCCGGCAGCGAGAATCCCGAGACCGCCCCAGATGCGACCGAAGCGGCGGAGGCTGAGAATGGTTGATGCGCTCTTGCCTCGTGCCTGGGTCATGCGTGCGCTTTATCTGGCGCTTTGTATTGCCCTTCTGTTTCTGCATCTTTTGCCGTTGGCGCATACGCCGCCGAAATGGGCCGGGCCCGATCTGGTGATGGCGCTGACCTTTGCTTGGGCGGTGCGCCGGCCTGACTATGTGCCGGTGCTGTTGGTTGGGCTGGTGGCACTTGGACTTGATTTTATGTTGCAGCGCCCACCGGGCCTGTGGGCGGCACTGATGGTGATCGGCACGCAGACCCTACGCAATCGTGCATCCGCTTTGCGCGATCTGACATTTGCGGCAGAATGGGCCTCGGTCGCCAGTTCCATGATCGTGATGACCGTGGCGAACCGCGTTATCTTGGCCATTCTGATGGTGGATCAGGCACCGCTCGGTCTGAGCCTCATGCAACTGATGTCTACCTTGATCGCCTACCCTGCCATCGCCTTTCTGTCACATGCCCTGTTTGGTGTGCGCAAACGTGCGCCCGGTGATCTTGATCCTGCGGGGATGCGGCCATGAGGCGCCCGCCCCGCGATACCGCCGAGAGCCAGCGTCGGATCACCCGGCGCGGGCTGGTCGTGGGCGGGCTACAACTGGGCGTGATGGGCGCGCTTGCGCTGCGCATGCGGTATATGCAGTTGGAACAGGCCGATCAGTTCCGCCTCTTGGCTGACGAGAACCGCATCAACATTCAACTGATCCCCCCCACGCGCGGGCGGATTTTTGACCGCGAAGGTCGGATCATCGCCGAGAATGTGCCCAGCTACAGGATCACCATGATCCGCGAACAGGCGCGGGACGTGGACGAGGTGATCGCCCGGCTGGCGCGTTTGGTCGAGTTGGACCCCGGAGAGCTGGAAAAGGCCCGTCGCGAGTTAAAAGAGCTGCGTGGCGATACCCCTGTGACAGTGGCCGATCGTGTCACCTGGGAGGATATCAGCCGGGTTGCGGTCAATGCCCCTGCCTTACCCGGTGTTCATCCAGAGGTGGGGCTGTCTCGCCGCTATCCGCTGCGGGATGATCATGCCCATGTGGTGGGCTATGTCGGGCCAGTCAGCGACCGCGATCTGGATCGGATCGACGCGCCAGAACAGCTTTTGCGCTTGCCTCGTTTCCAGATCGGCAAGATCGGGCTTGAAGCGCAGCGTGAGAACCTCTTGCGTGGCTCTGCGGGCACGCGACGGGTTGAGGTGAACGCCGCCGGGCGCGTGATGCGCGAATTGGACCGCCAAGAGGGGCAACCCGGCTCGGATATCCAGTTGACGCTCGACAACGAATTGCAAACCTATGCCAATGCCCGCCTAGATGGCGAGAGCGCCGCCGTGGTGATGATCGACTGTGAGACAGGCGATATTCTGGCCTGTGCCTCTTCGCCCAGCTACGATCCCAACCTCTTTGTGCGTGGTATCTCGGTTGCGGATTATCGCGCCTTGCTGGACGATCCCTATCGCCCCCTGCCCAACAAGGCAGTGCAGGGCATCTATCCTCCGGGCTCTACCTTTAAGATGGTGACAGCGCTTGCGGCGCTTGAGGCGGGGGATGTCTCGCTTCAGGATACGGTCTATTGCCCCGGCCATCTGGAAATCAGTGGCCGCCGCTTTCACTGTTGGAAACGCGGCGGGCACGGCAACATGGACCTCCACCTTTCGTTGCGCGAAAGTTGCGACGTCTATTACTACGAACTCGCCCTGCGGACCGGTATCGAGAATATCAGCGCGATGGCCGAGAGGCTTGGTCTTGGGGTGCAGTTCGACCTACCCATGACCAGTGTTGCCAAAGGGTTAGCACCGACCCGCGAATGGAAAGTGGCCAATCGTGGCGAGCCGTGGGTTGTGGGGGACAGCGCCAATGCCTCGATCGGACAGGGATTCGTGCTGGCCTCGCCGCTGCAACTGGCGGTAATGACCGCACGTTTGGCCACCAGCCGAAGCGTGACGCCCCGACTGGTCAAATCCATCGACGGGGTCGAGCAGCCCTCAGGCCATGGCGAGCCTATGGGCCTGAACGAGAACCTTCTGCGCGAGGTGCGGCGCGCGATGTATGCCGTCACCAACAGCAACCGTGGCACCGCCTATCGCAGCCGCATCATCGAGGATGCCTTTCGCCTTGCGGGCAAGACCGGCACAAGCCAGGTGCGCAACATCTCGACCGGTGAGCGGGCGACAGGCGTGCTCAGCAACGATGCCCTGCCCCGCGAACAGCGCGATCACGCGCTTTTTGTCAGCTTTGCACCCTATGATGCCCCAAAATATGCCGTGGCAGTTGTGGTGGAACATGGCGGCGGCGGTTCAACGGCGGCAGCACCGATTGCCCGCGACATCACCCTTCAAGCGCTCTATGGCGAGGACCCACCGCTGGCCGCCTATCCCGAGGCCGACCGCCCCCGGATCAAGGCACAACAGGAAAAACTGCGCGCGGCCCGCTCTCGACCGACACCAGAGGACAGCGACCGCGCATGAGCTATCTCGAGCACTCCATCAAGACCGCCCCGTCTGGCGCACGCAAGATCCTGTACCTCAACTGGCCACTGGTGCTCTTGCTCTGCACTGTTGCGGGCGTGGGATTTCTGATGCTCTACTCGGTTGCGGGCGGAAACCTGTCAATCTGGGCAGAGCCGCAAATGAAACGCTTTGCCCTCGGGTTGGCGGTGATGCTGATCGTGGCCATGGTCCCAATCTGGTTCTGGCGGAACATGTCGCTGCTTGCCTATCTCATTTCCCTGGCCCTGTTGATTGCCGTGGCGCTGGTCGGGGTGGAGGGCAAGGGCGCACAGCGCTGGATCGACCTTGGGTTTATGCGACTTCAGCCCTCGGAATTGGTCAAGATCACGCTCGTGATGCTATTGGCCGCCTATTACGATTGGTTGCCGATGTCGCGGGTATCACGGCCCATTTGGGTGTTGATCCCGGTGGGGCTGATCCTGACCCCGGTGGCTCTGGTGCTGCGTCAGCCTGACCTTGGCACCTCGATCCTGCTGTTGGCGGCAGGAGGGGTGGTTATGTTTGTGGCGGGGGTGCATTGGGCCTATTTCGCCACGGTCATCCTCGCGGTGGTCGCGCTTGTGTTTGCAGTGTTCGAAAGCCGCGGCACCGATTGGCAACTGCTTGAAAATTATCAATATCGCCGGATCGACACCTTTCTCAATCCCGACAATGATCCACTTGGCGCGGGCTATCACATCACCCAATCCAAGATCGCTCTTGGCTCTGGCGGCTGGACTGGGCGGGGCTTTATGCAGGGTACGCAATCGCGGCTCAACTTTCTGCCAGAGAAGCATACGGACTTTATCTTCGTCACCCTTGCCGAGGAATTCGGTTTTATCGGCGGGATTTCCATTCTGGGACTTTATACGCTGATCCTTGTGTTCTGCGTCTCTGCGGCGTTCAGTAACAAGGATCGCTATTCATCCCTGCTCATTCTCGGGGTCGCGATGACGTTTTTTCTGTTCTTCGCCGTTAATATGGCGATGGTCATGGGCCTTATGCCCGTGGTCGGGGTGCCGCTGCCACTGGTCAGCTATGGCGGATCGGCGATGCTTGTGCTCATGGTCGGTTTTGGCCTTGTCCAGAGCGCGCATATTCACAAACCAAGGTAGGACAAATGACACCCAATATTCTTTTTGCTGCTCGGCCCGAGCAGTGGGACATCTATGAAAACCCTTTGAAATCAGCCCTCTCTGAGGCAGGTGTCACGGCGAACCTCGCGCTTGATCTGCCCCCCGAAGAGGTGGATTACATGATCTACGCGCCCAATAGCGCGGTGCAGGATTTTACCCCCTATACGCGCCTCAAGGCGGTTCTGAACCTCTGGGCTGGGGTAGAGAATATCGTTGGAAATCAAACGCTAAAGGTTCCGTTGGCGCGGATGGTCGATCATGGGCTGACGCAAGGGATGGTGGAATGGGTCACGGGCCATGTGCTGCGGCATCATCTGGGGATGGATGCGCATATTCTTGGACAAGACGGGGTCTGGCGCAAGACCATCCCCCCTCTGGCCGAGGATCGCCCGGTTACCGTGTTGGGGCTGGGCGTTCTGGGGCAGGCCTGCGCCAAGGCGCTGCGCGGTCTTGGGTTTCCGGTTACGGGCTGGAGCAGAAGCCCGCGCGAGGTGTCGGACATCGCCTGTCTTTCGGGGGATGATGGGCTGCTCAAGGCGTTGCAAAGCGCTGAAATCCTTGTGCTTTTGCTGCCTTTGACAGCTGAGACCGAAAACCTTTTAAACGCCGAACGGCTGGCCCTTCTGCCAGAGGGCGCGATGATCGTGAACCCTGGACGCGGGCCACTGATAGACGATGATGCGCTTTTGGCTGCGTTGGACGCAGGGCATATCGGACATGCCACGCTGGATGTGTTCCGGGTAGAGCCGTTGCCGCCCGCGCATCCCTATTGGGCGCATCCACGTGTGACGGTAACGCCGCATATCGCCTCTGAAACGCGGGCCATCACGGCGGCGCGGGTGATCATCGAGAATGTCCGGCGCGGTGAGGCAGGTGAGCCGTTCTTGCATCTGGTGGATCGCAGCAAAGGGTATTGAACCCAGCTAACTATCTGAGAAGTGGCGGTTTATCCGGGTCAGAGCCGGGTGCCGCGCGGACCGTTGGCCGGGGCGGTTCGGGCAGATCAAAGCGCAATCCGCAGTGTGCCAGACGTGCCGCGACCGGATCGGAGGCGGCAAAGAAGGCCACATCAAGTGCGGCCGCCTCAAGCCCCGAAAAGATCAGCACCTCGGACACGGCGCGGGCCAAGGCGCTTTGCGCCTGCGGGTCCGCCCCGACAAAGCCCAGCAAATGCCCCTGCGCACCGGTGTCATAGGTCACGCGGGCGAGATAGGCGAGGTCCGCGAGCCCTGCCATCGTGGCCAGTCGCGCATCGAGTGCAATCAAGAGGTTTTCGGGCAAGCCTTTGGGCGCGCTTAGCTTTTCCGGCTTTGCCTCGATCTCTGAGGGGGCATCGGAGAGGGTTTCTGCCAGCCAATCCACCGCCTCTGGCGGAAGCAGGATGGAGGAAGGTGCCACGTCGAGATTGACACCAAGGCCCACCCCCTGCCCCGCCAGCATGGTCGCGATACTGCGCCCACTGAGTGCCGCGTAGGGCACGATGCGGCCTGCAAACTGCGCCAAGCGGTCTTCGCGATCAAACACGAGAACGAAAGAATGATCTGATAAATCAAATACTTCCGGGTCGAGTTGGTCGCCATCTACCTCGGATTTGAGCAAGAGATACAGCTCGCTTGCCGCCAAGGTCTCGTAAAACCGCAAGCGGGCGGTGGCGTCCTCGGGGGCCGCCTCCATCGCGGCATGAGCGATGTCGAGCGGGGTCAGGTCAGTCATGGATAACCCTTTGAATTTGTGCGCGTAATTCCGGCAGAACGTCGGCCTCGAACCACGGATGTTTCTTGAGCCAAGCGGTATTGCGCCACGAGGGATGCGGCAAGGTGAAAATCCGCGGTGCATAGTCGCGCCATGCCTGAACGGTTTGAGTTACACCGGTCTTGACGCCCAAGTGATACTTGTGGGCATAGCCGCCGACAAGCACGGTTAACCTCACGTTTTCAAAGGCTTGCATGACGCGGACGTGCCATGTGCGGCCACAGATGCGCGGCGGCGGCAGATCTGATCCCTTGGCATCGTAGCCCGGAAAGCAAAAGGCCATCGGCACGATCGCCACGCGGGATTTATCGTAGAATTCACAGGCATTTAGCCCCAGCCAATCGCGCAGCCGGTCCCCCGAAGGATCATCAAATGGCTTGCCCGATTGATGCACCCGCAGCCCCGGTGCCTGTCCGGCGATAAGCAGTCGCGCCGTGGGTTGAAACCAGACCACGGGGCGGGGCGCATGCGCGGTGTGCGTGGCTGCGAAACGGTCCGCGCAGAGGCGACAGGCGCGGATCTCGGCGGTGAGGTCGGACATGACGAACCTTACGTTTTGTAAGGTGATTTTGTAAGGTCGGCCCTCATAAGAGGGTCACCCCCGCCGCCGTCATCCCCGCCTCTGCCTCCGCCAGTGATCCGCCAAGGTCGATGCCGCGCGCCAGATCGCGCCGGACGGTGACGCGGTAGCCCAGCCGGGCGGCGTCGAGCGCTGAGTAGTTGACGCAGAAATCGGTGGCGAGGCCGACCATGGTGAGGTCGGTGATACCGCGCGTTTGCAGATAGCCATGCAGCCCGGTCGGGGTGGCGCGGTCATTCTCGAAAAACGCCGAATAGCTGTCGATGGCGGGATTATACCCTTTACGCAGAATGAGGTCGGCGCGCGCTGTGTTCAGATCTTGGTGAAAGGCGGCCCCATGGCTGCCCTGAACGCAATGGTCGGGCCAGAGCACTTGGGGGCCATAGGGCATCTCGGTCATTTCATAGGCAGATTTTCCGGGATGCGAGGACGCGAAGGAGGAATGGCCCGAGGGATGCCAATCCTGTGTGAGGATCACTGCCGGGAATTCCGGCATGAGGGCGTTGATGCCGGGCACGATCTGATCCCCCTCTGGAACGGCGAGCGCGCCACCGGGGCAGAAATCATTTTGCAGGTCGATCACGATGAGGGCAGATGTCATAGCATGGCTCCTTCAAGCGCAGAGGTAAGGGCCATGGAAACGGGCGTCAATCACCTCGCGCCGTCTATTCTGCCGCGTGTCGACCGGTGCGATACCCTCAAAGTTGCCCCTCAATGCAGAACATGCCAGTCTGAACGCAACTATTCGGGATCGTCATTTTCAGCAGGGGAAAAACATGAAACGCATTCTAGCCATGATTTTTGGGGCATGTCTGACCGCATCGCCTAGTGTCGCGCAAGAGTTGATCGCGGAATATTACACCTCTCTCGGGGTCGAGGATATGCGGAATTCGCAAGGGCAACGATTGGGGGATTTCTGCGCGGTTGTTCAGCAAGACCGGGCAAATTTTCACCGCTTTGGCATCCGCCATGACGGCGATCAATCGGACCCGGTCTTTGCCTCGCGCGAGATGCGCGCCCGAATTGCCGGGCGCTGTCGCATCATGCCCGGTTCTGAATATCTGCCCGAGTGGGTACTGTCAGGGCGAAGCCGCTATATCTGGGTGCGGGTTTATGGAATTGGCGGCCAGCCGACAGAGCTTTTGATCTCGGAAGGGGCGGGGTGACGCGCGGCCCTTGCAGGCCAAAAGCGTCGGAATGCCCTCTTGCGAGGGCCTGCGCGGGGGCGTAAATCGCGCGGCATGTACAAGATTGCAGCCCTCTATCATTTCACCCGCTTTGACGATCCCGCCGCCGTGCAGGGGCCGTTGCAGGCGCTGTGCGACGCGGAAAAGATCAGCGGGTCGCTCTTGCTCGCGCGCGAGGGCATCAATGGCACGATTGCCGGGCCTGCGGCGGGGATTTCTGCTGTGCTGGCGCATATCCGCGCCCTGCCCGGCTGCGACGGTCTGGAATGGAAGGAAAGCGCGACGGCAACGCAGCCCTTTCGCCGGATGAAGGTGCGGCTGAAGAAAGAGATTGTGACCATGGGGCAGCCGGATGTCGATCCGCGCGCGCGGGTCGGGCATTATGTTGAGCCTGCCGGATGGAATGATCTGATCCGCAGTCCGGATGTGGCGGTGATCGACACGCGGAATGATTACGAGGTGGCGATTGGCACCTTTGAGGGGGCGGTTGATCCGCAGACGGCGACATTCCGCGATTTCCCGGCGTGGTGGGAGGAAAACAAGCACCGCTTTCACAACAAGCGGATCGCGATGTTCTGCACGGGCGGCATTCGCTGTGAGAAATCCACCAATTACCTTTTGGGACAGGGGGTGGAGGAGGTCTATCACCTCAAGGGCGGTATTCTGAAATATCTCGAAGAGGTGCCGGAAGCGGAGAGCACGTGGCGCGGGGAGTGTTTCGTGTTTGATGGGCGCGTGTCGGTGGGGCACGGGCTGAAGGAAGGGCCGCATCGGTTGTGCCATGCCTGTCGGCGGCCGATCCTGCCTGCCGATATGGACCGGCCCGAGTATGAAGAGGGCGTCGCCTGTCATCACTGCGTGAACGAGACCAGCGACGACGACAAGGCGCGGTTTCGTGAGCGGCAAAAGCAGATGGGTCTGGCCGAGGCGCGGGGCGCGCGGCATATCAAGATTGTTCACGAGGGGTGAGAAGCGGTGCCTCTTGTCGCAAGCTGCGCGGTGCCCGACCGCCGGGTGGGCGCAGCAACAGAAGTGATGGGCACTTTATGCCTGCCAACTCTTCCGCGTTCTCGCTGAGGCGATACGTTGCAAAAGCGCCCGCCCGAGGGGGCGGTCGGGCGCTGCGCGGCGGTGCCTGCGGCACCTCGGTTCCGCGCGACGGTGATTGGGGCGAATGTCCGTTAACCCCCCCCGCGCGGAACAAGGCGCGAAGCGCCGCCGCGCGGATCGCTGGGCCGTCCCCCTACCCCTTTTGCCCGATCTTCGGCTCTGTTCCCGCCTTGATCCGGGCGATATTGTCGCGGTGCCGCCAGAAGACCAGCAGAGACAGCACGAAGGCCAGAAGCATGCCCGTGCCGTATCCCAGCACCACCATCCAGCCGGTCGAGAGCGCCGCCGCCATGATCGCGGCCTTGGACGAGACCCGCGTGACCAGCGCCGTCACCAGCCATGTGGCGCAGCAGGCCAGACCCACGGGCCATGCGAGGGCAAGGAAAATTCCCAGAAAGGTTGCCACCCCCTTGCCGCCGCGAAACCCGATCCAGACCGGGTAGCAATGGCCAAGAAAGGCGCTGAGCGCCGCCAGTTGCGCCGCATCCTCGCCGGCCATGGCCCGCGCCAAGAGCACCGCCACAGCCCCCTTGCCACCATCGAGAAGAAGGGTGAGCGCGGCGGCGGTTTTGTTGCCGGTGCGCAAGACATTCGTGGCCCCGATATTGCCCGATCCGATCTCGCGCAGGTTGCCAAGCCCCATGACCCGCGCCAGCACCATCCCAAAGGGGATGGAGCCCAAGAGATAGCCGATCACGGCCCAGAGGATCAGCAAAGTGGTGGTGGTTTCGATCAGGGGCATGTGTCGGCCTCATATACGCGGGTGCCTGCGACATAGGTTGCGCAGACCTTACCTTGCAGGCGCGCGCCATCAAAGGGGGTGTTCTTGGATTTTGACCGGAGCGCGAAGCGGTCGAGCACGAAGGGTTTCATCGGATCAAAAAGCACCAGATCGGCAGGCGCGCCGATGCTGAGCCGCCCCGAAGCCAGCCCCAGACGTTTGGCGGGGTTGAGCGACATGGCGCGAAAGAGCGCGGGCAGATCGAGCGCCTCGGCATGGTAAAGCCGGAGTGCGACGGGCAGCAGGGTTTCAAGCGCCACGGCACCGCTCGCCGCTTCTTCAAAGGGCAGGCGTTTGGATTCCTCGTCCTGCGGCGTGTGCATGGAGGAGATGATGTCGATCAGCCCCTCGCGCAGCGCCTCGATCACCGCTTGGCGATCATCCTCGGAGCGGAGCGGCGGTTTGAGTTTGAAGAAGGTGCGGTAATCCGACACGTCGAGTTCATTGAGCGTGAGGTGGTGGATGGACGTGCCTGCGGTGATATTGAGCCCGTTCTTCTTGGCGCGGGCCAAGGCGGGCAGCGCGCGGGCTGTGGTGATCTGGTCGGCGTGATACCGCGCGCCGGTCATTTCCAGAAGGGCGATGTCACGGTCCAGCCCCATCCGCTCGGCCATGGGCGAGACGGCAGGCAGACCGCGGAGCGAGGCGAATTTGCCAGAGGTGGCCGCCGCACCGGCGCTCAGGCCGGGATCTTGGGGATGGCCGATGACGAGCGCGCCAAGCGATCGGGCATAGGTCAGTGCGCGGCTGAGAACCTTGGTATCGCTGACCACATGGTCGCAATCGGTAAAGGCCACAGCGCCTGCGTCCATGAGAAAGCCGATTTCGGTCATCTCGCGGCCCTGTCGCCCCTTGGTCAGTGCGGCCATGACCAGCACATTGACCGGCGAGGCCTCATTGGCGCGGCGGGCCACGAATTCCAGCACCTCGGGGCTGTCGATGGCGGGGGATGTATCGGGGCGCGTGACCATCGTGGTCACACCGCCCGCCGCCGCCGCAAGGCCCGCAGAGCGATAGCTTTCCTTGTGCCGCTCGCCCGGTTCGCACACCTTGACGCCGATATCGACGATACCGGGGGCAAGACAATGGCCGCTGCAATCCATCACGACCTCGGCCTGCGGTGGGGCATCCGTGCCGCGCGCGGCAATCACGCCCTTGTCGATCAGGAGCCAGCCGGGAGCATCCGTTCCTGCCTCGGGATCAATCAGGCGGGCGTTTGTGAAAAGGGTTTGGGTCATACGGTTACTTTCTTTCGGCTTTGGCACGGCTCATCCCGCCACCCAGACCATGACCACGGTCAGGGCGGCGATCACCAGAAGGGCCAACATCGCGATCTTGCCGGACATGCGTGGGTCTTTGGGTTCCTGCATCCTGTCCTCTTATAGTCCTGCGGCGGCGCGTATCCGCGCCTCGGTGCCGGCGCGGTCGGCCTGATATTTGATCAGGTGCTTGTCGCCCGTGGCGGTGATCACCTGCACGGCGCTGCCCAAGCCCCGGACCGTCTTGATCTCTGAGAGCCGCACAACGCGGGTTTGGGGGCCAAGGAGCCGCCGGTCGGTCAGATCCCAGCGTGCCTTCAACTCGTCGGAGGCGACATAAAACCCCCGCACGGCAATCGCGGCAAGCCCGCCCACGGCCCCGGTCCAGACATGCGGATTGCCAATCGCCCAGAGGATCGCCATGCCAAGCGCCATGGCCCCCGCCGCAAGCCAAGCATGGTCACGGCGATAGGCGGCACGGTCGGGGTGAAAGCTTGTGATCACGTGCTCACCCTCTGCCAGCGGGGTGGTGGGGGTCATGGAATGAATGAGCCCCTCGCTCATAGTTTCACCGCAAGGCCAATGGCGACGGCCGCGCCGATGGCCATGAGCGCCAGCACGGCAAAGGCCATGAGCCGCAACCGCCCCGCACCCTGCGGGCGGGCATTGGCGCGGGGGGTGAGCAGGCCCTCGGCGCTGCCGGTAGGCAGGGGGGTGAAACGCACCGGCGCCACCTCTTCGGAAAAGCGCGCGACAAGGCGCAGGGGCGCGCGCGGGCGCATTTCCTGAGCGCGCCCTTCAAAGGCGCGTGAGGGCAGGATCAGCACGCGACCCTTCAGGCCATTGACCTGAGGCTGCATGGGGGAAAGTTCAGCGGCGGCGATGCCATGCCCATCGGCCAGATAATCGGTGAGCGTCATGCCTTGCAGATCCGCCAGATCGAAAAGCTCGATTTCCGACGTCTTGAGCGGGCCTGCGCCCAGCGCGGCAAGGATGGCATCATCAGCATGGGGTTTGGCGCGATCCTCGTCCACGGCAAAGAGGCGCACGACATGCGCCTCACCGGCGGGGATGCGCAGAACCGTGCTCATGCCGCCGCCCGGCGGGCGCGCAGGTTGCGCGCCAGAAGGTCCATCGCGGCCATGCGCACGGCGACGCCCATCTCGACCTGATCCTGAATGACCGAGCGGTTGATGTCGTCGGCAATCTCGCCGTCGATTTCAACGCCGCGATTCATCGGGCCGGGATGCATGACGATGGCGTCGGGCTTGGCATGGGCCAGTTTCTCGGCATCGAGCCCGTAGCGGTGGTAATATTCGCGCTCTGACGGGATAAAGCCGCCATCCATGCGTTCCTTTTGCAGCCTCAGCATCATCACTACATCAGCGCCCTCTAGCCCGCGGCGCATGTCGTCATAGACTTCGACGCCAAAGGCGTCGATGCCAGCGGGCATGAGCGTGGGCGGGCCGATGAGGCGGACGCGGTTTTCCATCCGGCCCAGCAGGAGGATATTCGAGCGCGCAACACGGCTATGCGCGATGTCGCCGCAGATGGCGATGGTCAGCCGGTGCAACCGCCCTTTGGCGCGGCGGATCGTCAACGCATCCAAGAGCGCCTGAGTGGGGTGTTCATGCCGCCCGTCGCCCGCATTGAGCACCGCGCAGCGCACCTTTTGCGCCAAGAGATCGACCGCGCCGGAATGGGGATGGCGCACCACCAGAAGATCGGGGTGCATGGCGTTGAGCGTGAGGGCGGTATCAATCAGGGTTTCGCCCTTTTTGAGGCTGGAGGCCTGCATCGCCATGTTCATCACATCCGCGCCAAGGCGCTTGCCTGCCAGCTCAAAGCTGGCCTGTGTGCGGGTGGAATTCTCGAAGAACATATTGATCTGCGTGAGCCCCGCCAAGGCATCGCCATGTTTGGTGGCGCTGCGGTTGAGGGTCACGTATTCCTCGGCCAGATCAAGGATCGCGGTGATATCCGCCGGGGACAGCGGCTCGATCCCCAGAAGATGCGCGTGTGGAAATGTCATGCCGCCCTCCAGAGCCGTTCCGCCCTGCTTTGTAAGACCGCAGGTGTCGCAGGGCAAGGCGCGGATTGCGCGCAGGTGATTGCCTTTCGTCGTTCTGCAGATACTCAAATTCCCGACGGGCCAAAGCTGCGCGATCATGGCTCTTTCACCGGGGCGCGCCACGGGGTAGCGTCTGGCGCATGGAATCGATGCTCAGCCCCCATGATGCCTTGGCCAGTCTGATCTGGCAGATCGAGCTTGGCGCGACCGAGGCGATTGGCGATGCGCCCATCAATCGGTATGAGCTGCCCGAGAAAGTCGCAAAGCCGGCGGCGGTGCCCAAGACAGAGGCCAAACCCGCCGCGCTGACAGCGCCAAGCCTGGGCGCGGGCGTTGATCCGGTAGAGGTTGCGCGCGCAGCAGCGGCGGCGGCCATGGATTTGGAGGGGCTGCGCGCGGCCCTTGGGGCCTATCCGCATTGCGACCTGAGGCGCGGGGCGCGCAATCTGGTGTTCGGCGATGGCAATCCTGCGGCGCGGGTGATGATCATCGGTGAAGCGCCGGGGCGAGACGAGGATCAGCAGGGCAAGCCCTTTGTCGGTCGGGCGGGGCAATTGCTGGACCGGATGGTGCAGGCGATTGGGCTGAGCCGTGGGGCGCAAGCGCCGCAAGACGCGGTCTATATCACCAATGTTCTGCCGTGGCGGCCACCGCAGAACCGCGATCCGAACGCAGAGGAAATCGCCATGATGCGGCCCTTTGTGGCGCGGCATGTGGCGTTGGTGAATCCGGCAGTGATCGTGCTGATGGGCAATATCAGTTGTGAGGCGGGGTTGGGCCAACGCGGGATCACGCGGCTGCGCGGGCAGTGGGCCGAAGCCTATGGCAAACCGGCCTTGCCGATGTTTCACCCGGCCTATCTGTTGCGCAACCCTGCGGCCAAGCGCGAGGCCTGGGCGGATTTATTGGCACTCAAGGCGCGGTTGCGGGAGGCGGGCGCGTGATCGTCGATCCTTTGACCCTTTTGGCGTTCATCCCGGCGGGTCTTGCGCTGAACCTCACGCCGGGGGCGGATATGATGTTCTGCCTCGGTCTGGGGTTGCGGTCGGGGCCACGTTCGGCGCTGGCGGCAAGTGCCGGGATTTCGGCGGGGGGCATAGTACATGTGACCCTTGCGGGGCTGGGGTTGGCCGCCGCGATTGCCGCCTTGCCGGTTCTGCTCGACATTATTCGCTGGCTGGGGGTGGGCTATCTCTTGTGGCTGGCTTGGGGCGCGCTGCGGATGGGGCCGATGCGCCCGGATGCGCCTGCTTTGGGCGTGGCCCGCGCCTTTCGAGAGGGGATGCTGGTGAACCTGCTCAATCCCAAGGTTATCCTTTTTGTGCTGGCCTTTGTGCCGCAATTCATCGACCCGGCGCGCGCGATCCTGCCGCAGTTTCTGATCTTTGGTCTGATCCTTGCGGTGGGTGGCTTTGTGATCAATGGCGCGGTCGGGGTTTTTGCCGGAGGGTTGGGGCGTCGATTGGCCACCTCGCCGAGGTTCACGCGCGGGCTGGGCCTTGCCTCGGCCACCATCTTTACGGCGTTGGCCGCGCGCCTCGCGTTCATGCAAAGGAGTTGATCCCATGTCCCGTATTGACGAGAGCAAGGAGTTCATCCCTGTCCGTATCGCGGTTCTGACCGTATCGGACAGCCGCGATATGTCTGATGATCGCTCGGGCGATACGTTGGTGGCGCGGATCGAGGAGGCGGGGCATATCCTCGCGGATCGCATGATCGTGCGGGACGAGCGGGATCAGGTGGCCGAGCAATTGCGCGAATGGATTGCCGATCCTGAGGTTGATGTGGTGATTTCCACGGGCGGCACGGGTCTGACGGGGCGCGATGTGACGGTTGAGGCGCATCGCGATGTCTATGAGAAGGAAATAGACGCCTTTGGCACGGTCTTTACCATTGTGTCGATGCAGAAGATCGGCACCTCTGCGGTGCAGAGCCGCGCCACGGGGGGCGTGGCGGGGGGCACGTATTTGTTTGCGCTGCCCGGAAGCCCGGGGGCGTGCCGGGATGCCTGGGACGAAATCCTGAAATATCAGCTCGATTATCGGCATCGGCCCTGCAATTTTGTGGAGATCATGCCGCGACTTGACGAGCATAAGCGCCGGAAGTGACGGGCGGCGGCGTATGACCTGTGCGCCCGGCTTGGCATTCTGTAGGTCGGGGTTACATTACAGGGGTCAGCCCGTCTGCAGGGCCGGTTCAAGAGGTTGCGCACTATGCGGTTTTTGCGTCAGGGGCTGATCGGGCTCTTTCTGGTCTCGCTCACCTTGGGCCTGCTGGCCTATGCCGGACAGACCGTTGTCAGCGCCGTGCAAGAGCGTATGGCACGCGAGGTGCGGGTGCCTGAGCGCAATGAGCGCAGTTTTACCGTGCGCACGGTGCGCGCGGTTGAGGCCGAGATCGCGCCAACCCTGACAGCCTTTGGCCAGATCGAAAGCCGCCGCACGCTGGAAATTCGCGCGCAGGCGACGGGGGTGATCACAGAGTTGGCGCCCGAGTTTGTCGAAGGCGGCATGGTGCGCGCCGGGCAGTTTCTGGCGCGGATTGATCCCGCCGATGCCCAGAGCGCGTTGGAGCGGGCGCGCACCGACCTGATGGACGCCCGCGCCGAGGCGCGCGAGGCGGCGCGCGCGCTGGAACTGGCGCGCGACGAGTTGGCCGCGCGGCGCGAGCAGGCAGACATTCAAGACCGTGCCTTGGCGCGGCAACGTGATCTGGAGGCGCGCGGCGTGGGTACGCTGACCGCTGTGGAGAGCGCCGAATTCAACGTGGTGCAGGCGCGTCAGGCGGTGCTGGCCAGCCGTCAGGCGCTGGCCTTGGCCGAGGCGCGGATAGATCAGGCGGCAACCGCCACGGCGCGGGCCGAACTGGCGCTGTCCGAGGCGGAGCGGCGGTTGGCAGAGACGCGGATCACCGCCGGATTTACCGGCACGCTGAGCGAGGTGAGCGTGGTCGCGGGCCGTTTGGTGGCGGCCAATGAGCAACTGGCGCAATTGGTGGATGGCACAGCGCTGGAAGTCGCGTTTCGCGTTTCGACCGCGCAATATGCGCGGCTTTTGGATGAGAGCGGCGGGTTGATTGACGCGGTGGTGACGGTGACGCTGGATACCGGCGGGGTGGATCTGAACGCAGTGGGGCGGATCACGCGGCAGGGCGCGGCGCTGGCCGAGGGCGAAAGCGGGCGGCTGATCTTTGCCACGCTGGAGACGGCACCTGCGATGAAGCCTGGCGATTTTGTAACTGTCAGCGTCGAGGAGCCGGTGTTGGCGGCCGCCATTCGCCTGCCTGCCACGGCGCTGGGGCCGGATGGGCAGGTGTTGGTGATTGATGCCGAAGAGCGGCTGGAGGCGGTGGCGGTCACGCTTTTGCGGCGGCAGGGCAATGACATTCTGGTGTCGGCGCCGGGATTGGCGGGGCGCGATGTGGTGGCCGAGCGCACGCCGGTTCTGGGCGCAGGGATCAAGGTGCGCAAGCTGGAGAGTGCCGAGGCCGTGCCAGAGGCGGGCACTGTCACCCTCAGCCCAGACAGGCGGGCGCGGCTGAGGGCCTATGTTGAGGCCAGCACCGACATGCCCGAAGAGGCCAAGCGCCGCCTTTTGGCGCAGTTGGAACAGCCCGAGGTGTCGCTGAGCACGGTGGAACGGCTGGAACGCCGCATCGGGGGCTGAGCGGCATGGCGGGGCTGATTTCATGGTTCACGCGGCACCGGACGGCGGCCAATCTGTTGTTGGTGCTGATGGTGGCCTTGGGCCTGATGGCCTTGCCGAAAATGCGGGCGCAGTTCTTTCCCGATGTGGTGATCGACAATGTGAGCGTGTCGGTCGCATGGGAGGGGGCAAGCGCCGAAGATGTGGACGGCGGCATCGTGCAGGTGCTGGAACCGGCGCTCTTGGCGGTTGAGGGGGTCGAAGCGGCCACTTCGCTCAGCCGTGAGAATAGCGCGCTGGTCACGCTGGAATTCGAGCCGGGCTGGGATATGGGCCGCGCGGCGGATGAGGTGCAGGCCGCGCTTGATATCATCACCACGCTGCCCGAAGAGGCCGATGAGCCGGTGGTCCGACGCGGGGCATGGCGCGATCAGGTGACGGATGTGGTGATCACCGGGCCGGTCGGCACCGAGCAACTGGCGCGGCTGGCGGATGAGCTGGTCACGCGCCTGTTCGATGCGGGCGTGACCCGCACCACGATCGAGGGCGTCGCGGCCCCTGAAACGGTGATCGAGGTGCCGGGGCAGGCGTTGATTGCCCATGACATCACCATGGCCGAGATTGCCGCCGCTATCGCCGCCGAGATCACCACCGATCCGGCGGGGGATATGACCGGGGCCAATACGCGCCTGCGCACCGGCACGCAGAAACGCAGCGCCCGCGATATTGCCGCGATCACCCTGCGGATTGCCCCCGATGGCAGCGCGCTGACAGTGGGCGATGTGGGCCGGGTGCGGGTTGAGGGCGCGACGCGGGCGCTGGCCTATTATGTGGGCGAGGCCCCAGCGATGAGCGTGCGGGTGGACCGCTCTGCGCGGGGCGATGCGCTCGATATTCAGGCCGAGGTGCAGCGGGTGGCTGACCGCATGGCCGACACTCTGCCCGAGGGCGTGAGCATCGACCTGATCCGCACGCGGGCCGAGGCGATTTCCGGCCGGATTGCGATGCTGGTGGAAAATGCGCTGACGGGTTTGGCGCTGGTGGTGGGGCTGCTGTTTTTGTTCCTCAATGCCCGCACCGCATTCTGGGTGGCGGCGGGGATCCCGGTGGCGATGCTGGCGGCGATGGCATTCATGTATGCGGCCGGTCTGACGCTCAACATGATTTCGCTGTTCGCCTTGATCATCACGCTGGGGATCGTGGTGGATGATGCCATCGTGGTGGGCGAACATGCCGATGCGCGGCATCGTCGCCTGCGCGAGCCGCCGATGGTTGCGGCGGAGCGTGCCGCCGCGCGCATGGCGCTGCCGGTCTTTGCCGCCACGCTGACCACGCTGATTGCGTTTTTCGGGCTGGCGGTGATTGGCGGGCGGTTCGGGGATCTGATCTATGACATTCCCTTTACTGTGATTGCCGTGCTGGTGGCGAGCCTGATCGAGTGTTTCCTGATCCTGCCCAACCATATGGCCCATGCGCTGGCCCATTCCGCCCGCGAGCATTGGTATGACATTCCAAGCCGGGTGGTGAACCGGGGGTTCCGCGTGTTTCGCGACCGTGCCTTTCGCCCCCTCATCGCTTGGGTGATCCGGGGCCGCTATGCCGTGTTGGCGGCGGCGGTGCTGCTGTTGGCCACGCAAGTGGCGAGTTTCGTGCGCGGCGATGTGACATGGCGGTTTTTCAACGCGCCCGAGCAGGGCAGTGTCACGGGCAATTTTGCCATGCTGCCGGGGGCCACGCGCGAGGATACGCTGGCACAGATGCGCGCGTTGCAGCAGGCCGCCGAAGAGTTGGGCGCGGAGTATGAGGCCGAGCATGGGGCAAACCCGCTTGCCTATGTGGTGGCGCAATTGGGCGGCGCTGCGGGGCGCGGGCTTTCGGGGTCGGACACGCGCGAGGCGGATTTGCAGGGGGGGATTTCCATCGAGTTGATTGATGCCGATCTGCGGCCCTATTCCAGTTTCGCCTTTGTCGCCGATCTGCAAGAGCGGGTGGTGCAGCATCCGCTGACCGAAACGCTGAGCTTTCGCGGATCGAGGGCGGGGCCGGGGGGCGATGCGCTGGATATCCAGCTTTATGGCGCGGAGGCGGAGCAGCTCAAATCCGCCGCCGAAGCGCTGAAGGCGGCATTGGCGCGGTATCCGGAGGTGTCGGGGCTGGAGGACTCGCTCGCCTATGACAAGGCCGAGTTGATTTTGGACCTGACACCGCAGGGGTCCGCGCTTGGCTTTACCATCGACGATTTGGGGCAAACCCTGCGCAACCGGGTGAGCGGGATCGAGGCCGCCACATACCCGGACGGGCCACGGTCGGCAGAGGTGCGGGTTGAACTGCCCGAGGGCGAGTTGACCGCCGATTTTCTGGAACGGATGCAATTGCGCACGCCGGGCGGGCAATATGTGCCGTTGGTCGATGTGGTCAGCGTTGAGGCGCGCACCGGCTTTGCATCGGTCCGGCGAGAAAACGGCCTGCGGCTGGTGACGGTGACGGGCGATATATCCGAGGATGACCCCGCGCGCGCCGCCGAGATTTCCCGCGCGCTGGAGGCCGAGATCCTGCCCGATGTCGCGGCGCGCTATCAGGTGGAATACCGGCTGGCGGGGCTGAATGAGCAAGAAAATGAATTCATGGCCGATGCGCGGCTGGGGCTGATGGCAACCCTTTTGGGGGTGTATCTGGTGCTCTCGCTGGTCTTTGCCAGTTGGACCCGGCCCATGGTGGTGATGGCGATCATTCCCTTTGGTCTGGTGGGCACGATCTGGGGCCATGCGCAATGGGACGTGCCGCTGTCGATGTTCACAGTGGTGGGATTGCTGGGCATGACGGGCATCATCATCAACGATTCCATCGTGCTGGTCACGTCGATTGACGAGCATGCCAAGACGCGCGGGCTGATCCCGGCGATTATCGAGGGCACCGCCGACCGGCTGCGCGCGGTGGTGCTGACCACGCTGACGACGGTTCTGGGGCTGGCCCCGCTGCTTTTTGAACGATCCACACAGGCGCAATTCCTGAAACCTACGGTCATCACGCTGGTTTACGGTTTGGCCTTTGGCATGATTTTGGTGCTGTTGGTGGTGCCTGCCCTTTTGGCCATCGGGCAAGACCTGTCGCGGCCTGTGACCGCGCTTCGGCGGGGATTGCGCGGGCGGCGCGCCGGGTTGCAGGGGGTGCTGGGGGCAGCGGTGGCGATGGTGCTGGGCTGGTTCGGGGCGACAATGGGATGGGTCGTGGTGACGGGGGATTTGCCGGGGCTGCTGGCGGGGATGATACCGCTGCCGCCGATGGCCGCAGCGCTGGTGTTCTTTCTGTTGGGTAGCGCGCTTGGTCTCGTGCTGGTCTATCTTGCCACTGCGTTGCGCCGCCCGCGCAGCGCTTGAACGCTCTTGCACCGGCGGCGCTGCGGCGCTACCCCTCTGGCCATGCGTATCATCCGTGATTACACCTATGTCACCGACGCCGACCGGGGCGCGAGCGTCGCCATCGGCAATTTCGATGGTGTCCATATTGGCCATCGGTCGGTCATCGAACTGGCGCGCGCGGCGGGAGAGCGCATCGGTGCGCCTTTGGGTATCCTGACATTCGAGCCGCATCCGCGCGAGTATTTTGCGCCTGACGCGCCCCCCTTTCGCCTGATGGGCCGCGAGGCGCGGGCGCATCGGCTGGAAAAGCTGGGGGTTGAGCGGCTTTATGAGATCAAGTTCAACGCGGGTCTGGCGGCGCTGAGCCCGCGCGCCTTTGCGGAAAATGTCATTCGTGATGGGCTGGGCCTGAAGCATGTGGTGGTGGGGTCGGATTTCTGTTTTGGCAAGGGACGGGCGGGCAATGCCGCGATACTGCAAGAGTTTGGCCGTGAGATGGGGTTTGGCGTGACCATCGCCACGCTGTTGGAGGGCGAAAGCGGGCAAGTGTCCTCGACCGCAATCCGTGCCGCGCTGAGCGAAGGCGCGCCACGCGCCGCTGCGGCCATGCTGGGCCATTGGCACCGGATCGACGGGCCGGTGATTGGCGGCGAGCAGCGGGGGCGCACGCTGGGCTATCCCACGGCCAATATGTCGATCAAGGGGCTGCATCCGCCCAAGTTCGGGATTTATGCGGTGCTGGTCGATGTGCTGGATGGGCCGCATAAGGGGCAGTATCACGGCGCGGCCTCACTGGGCGTGCGGCCGATGTTTCAGGGCGAAGAGGCCAATGTCGAGACCTTCATCTTTGACTTTACCGGCGATCTTTATGGGGCCAACCTGTCGGTCGGGCTGATAGAATACCTGCGCCCCGAGGCCACATTCGACAGCCTGGAAGCATTCATCGCGCAGATGGATGCCGATTGCCTGCGCGCTCGCAGCGTTTTGGCCGCATTATGAGTGAGCCTATCAATCGCAGCGGATTGCGCCCGCGCTATTGGGAGACAACCCGCCTTGACCGCATGACGCGCGCGGAATGGGAGGCGCTGTGCGATGGGTGCGGCAAATGCTGCATGAACAAGCTGGAGGATGAGGAGAGCGGCGAGGTGGCCTTTACCCGCGTGGCCTGTCGCCTGTTTGACGATACCAGTTGTCTCTGTGCGCAATATCCGATCCGGCATCAATTCGTGCCCGAATGCATCACGCTCAAGCCGCATACAATTGAAAGCCATGCCTATTGGCTGCCGGAAACCTGCGCTTACAAGCTGCTGTATCTGGGCAAGCCACTGTTTGACTGGCATCCGCTGATTTCCGGGGATGCGAACAGCGTGCATGAGGCGGGCGTGTCGATGCGGCACCGCACCCTGCCCGAATTCGAGGTGCCCGAAGAGGATTGGGAAGATCACATCATCGAGGAGCCGCTCTGATGCAATTCGCCTCTGACAATTCCGGCCCGGCATTGCCCGGCGTGATGCAGGCGATGGCGGAGGTCAATATCGGGCATATGCCCTCTTATGGCACAGACGCACCAATGAACGAGGTGCGAGACCGGCTGCGTGATGTGTTCGAGGCCCCGCAAGCCAGCGTTTATCTGGTGGCCACCGGCACAGCGGCCAATGCGCTGGCATTGGCCACGCTGTCCGAGCCATGGCAGACAGTGTTTTGCACGCCGCTGGCGCATATCCACACCGATGAATGCAACGCGCCCGAGTTTTTCACCGGCGGGGCCAAGCTGAGCCTTGTGGGCGAGGCCGACAAGATGACGCCCGAGGATCTGGCCCGCGCGATTGCGCTCTGGCCCGCGGGCGATGTGCATAATCCGCAGCATGGGCCGCTGGCCCTGACACAGGCGACAGAGCGCGGGCGCATTTACACCTGCGCCGAGATTGCGGCGCTCTGCGGGGTCGCGCGTGATCATGGGCTGCCCTGCTATATGGACGGGGCGCGCTTTGCCAATGCGGTGGCGGCCTTGGGCTGTAGCCCTGCGGAAATGACATGGAAGGTGGGTATTGACGCGGTATCCATGGGCGGCACCAAGAATGGCTGTCTGGGTGTTGAGGCGGTGATTTTCTTTAACCCCGAGAATGCCTGGGAATTCGAGTTGCGGCGCAAACGGTCGGCGCATCTGGTATCAAAGCATCGGTATTTGTCGGCGCAGATGCTGGGGTATCTGCGCGAGCACCTGTGGCTGCGCACCGCGCAAGAGGCCAATGCCCGCGCCGCGCTGTTAGAGGCCGGATTGCGCGATGTGCCGGGGGCTGAGATGGTGTTTGGGCGCGACGTGAACATGATCTTTGCCCGCCTGCCCCGTGCCACGCATCAGCGCCTCAAGGCGGCAGGGGCGGTCTATGGGCTCTACGAAGGGCCGCTAGAGAGCGGGGCCGCAGACGAGCCCTTGATGGCGCGGTTCGTGTGCGATTGGTCTGTGACAGAGCAACAGATCGCACGGTTTCTGGAGATTGCGCGAGGCTGAGGCGACCGACGGGCACCCGACACCGATCGGCGCGCGCATGGGTTTTCAGAAAGTGTAACCGCATCAAGCTGCGTAAAACCCCCCCGCCATCCGTGCGGCGGAGGGGCAGATCCCGTGCCAGTGTGGGGGTATTACTTTGGCACGAGAACAGCGTTGATCACGTGGATCACGCCGTTGGATTGGTCTACATCCGCCACCGTTACACGGGCCGCATTGCCGCTTTCATCAAGGATGTAGACGTTGTTGCCTTTGACTTGTGCCGACAGCGCGTCGCCCGACACGGCGTTGAAGTGGTAAAAGCCATCTTTGCTGGCGCGCGCGGCGGCGATGATGTCGGCGGCAGACCAATCACCGGCAACCACATGAGCCGTCAGGACCTTTTGCAGCATGGCCTTGTTCTCTGGCATCAGCAGCGTGTCGACCGTGCCGGCGGGCAGGGCCGCAAACGCATCGTTCACCGGCGCGAACACGGTAAACGGCCCCGGCCCCTGCAATGTCTCGACCAGATCGGCGGCTTTCACCGCCGCAACCAGCGTCGTGTGGACCGGCGAATTGACAGCATTCTCGATGATGTTGCGCTCTACAAGCATCGGCGCGCCGCCGACTGTTGGATTGGCGGCATAAACGGCAGTGCCAAGGGCAATGGCGGTGGCCGTGCTCAGAAAGGTCTTGAAGGTCATTTGTCGTTCTCCCTTGTTGTCAAAGGCTCGTCTGAGCCGCTGATGGGAAAGCCACGTCAGCCAAGACGCAAAAGTTTCAGACAGCCCAAAGTTTATTTCACCAGAGTATCGGAGCCGCGCCTCACAAGGCGAGATTTGTAGGAGTTGAAGCGCTGATCATTGGGCAGACGAAACGATCTGGAAGACATTGCGGGGCCCTTGACCCGGAAGGATCGCACAACGACCCTGACGCCTGACCCGAGTTTGCGCGGCACGCCCAAAGCTGCCATGCGGGCGCAGACGGAGACACACCATTGGCAAAGAACAGCAAATCCCTGCGCGACTAGCGAAGAGGGCAGTGCCAAGCATATGAAAGCATTGAGAAAGTGGGGATGGTGGGTGATGAGAGACTCGAACTCCCGACATCTTCGGTGTAAACGAAGCGCTCTACCAACTGAGCTAATCACCCGTGGGCTGCGTGATAGCCAAGCGGCGGGGCCAACGCAAGGGGTTTGAACGCGGCGGGCACAGGGTTTTGTGCCGGCCCGCCGCGTAGGGCGTGGGGCCTAGACCCGTGCGGGGCTCTTGGCAACCAGGGTGTAGATCCCGCCGCCCAAGACTGCGCCGATTACCCAGTTATAGCCCGAGAGAAAGCCGAACCACGGCACCCAGACGGTTGCCACCGAAAAGACCGCCGCGAGGCCAAAGGCCATCACCGCCGTGCGGTTCCAGCCGTCCTGATAGTGATAGCGCCCGCCTTGCATGTCATAGAGATCGTCAAGGTCGAGATGGCCTTTGCGGTGAACATAGTAATCCACGATCATAATGCCAAAGATCGGGGCCAGCGTCGCGCCCAATGTGTTGACAAAGCCGCCGATGCCGAATTCGCTGATGAAACTTGTCCAGAGCCCGCCGATGATAAGCGCGAAGGCCGACGTAATCAGCCCCGCCTGACGAAAGCTGATCTTGCCGGGGGCGAGATTGGCGATGCCGTTTACAGCCGGGATGAAATTGGCAACAAGGTTGATGCCAACGGTTGCGGCAAAAAAGGTGATCGCGGCGATGATGCCCAAAAGCACAGAATCGGTGCGCTCGACAATCTCGCTCGGGTTGGTGATTTCCTCGCCAAAGACCACTGCCGCCCCTGCCGTAGTCAAGAGCGCCAGCGCCGAGAAGAGGATCATGTTGAAAGGTAGGCCGGTGAGGTTGCCCAAGAGCATGGTGGGTCGGTCCTTGGCATAGCGGGAAAAGTCGCTGAAGTTGATCATCACGGCTGCGAAATAGGCCACCATGGTGCCGACGATGGCGACAAACCCGTTGAATTCACTGGCAAAGCTCGCGTCGGGATTGGCAAAGATCGTGCCTGCGGCAGACAAAAGCTGCCCGTCAGAGCGTTGCCAGAGCACGATAACTAGGCCGATCATCACAAGATACACGAAGGGGCCCGCGATGTTGAGAAAGGTCTCGACCCAGTTCATGCCGCGCCAGAAGATCACGATGTGAAAGGCCCAGACGATGAAGAACGACAGCCAGTCGATACCGGTGAGACCAAGGATTTCCGCGCCGCCGCTCGCGCCGGTGATCGAGCGGATCAGGAGTGCCACCGCCGTTGAGGCAAAATAGACCTGCACGCCGTACCAGAACACCGCCACGGTCGCACGCAGGATCGCGGGCAGTTTCGCGCCGCTGGTGCCAAGGCTGGCACGGGCCAGCACCGGATAGGGGATGCCGTATTTCTCGCCCGCAGCGCCTGAGAGGTTGACCATCCACATGGTAAAGAGCCCCGCCGCGATGAGGGCGGCAAAAGCAGTCCAGCCGCTGACCCCATACGAGATGAAAAGCGACGCCACGAGCGAATAGCCAAAGAGCGACTGCACATCATTGGCCCAGACGTTGAAGATGGCGAACCAGCCCCATGTCTTCTCATTCGCGCCAACCGGATTGAGGGTGTTTCCCTCTGGGTCCATCGTGTTGCCTGTGGGCACATGCCCGTGGTCTATGCTTGTCATTGCGTCCTCCCTGACCGATCGCATTTTTGGATTTTCTCTGACGTTTCATCTGGCCCGAAATACCTCGGGGGTCCGGGGGCAGCGCCCCCGTATCACAACGCCATATGCCGGTTCACATCCTTGTAGAGCAGATAGCGAAACGGCCCTGGACCGCCCGCGTAACAGGCCTGCGGGCAGAAGGCGCGCAGCCACATGAAATCGCCTGCCTCGACCTCGACCCAATCCTGATTGAGGCGATAGACCGCCTTGCCCTCCAGCACATAAAGCCCGTGTTCCATCACATGCGTTTCGGCAAAGGGGATCACTGCGCCGGGCTGAAATGTGACGACGGTGATATGCATGTCGTGACGCAGGTCGGCGGGGTCCATGAAACGGGTCGTGGCCCAGCCGCCATCGGTGTCGGGCATCGGCACTGGGGCGATGTCGTTTTCGTTGACGACCATCACCGGCGGATGGTCGAGACCGGACACCGCTTGATAGGCCTTGCGCAGCCAGTGGAACTTGACCGGCCTGTCGGCCGTGTTGCGCAGCGTCCACGGGGTGCCCGGCGGGATATAGGCAAAGCCGCCCTCGGTCATCTCATGCGTCTGCCCGTCCACTGTCAGGCGCAGCGCGCCTTCGACCACGAAAAGCGCGGCCTCGACCCCCTGTTCGGTTTCGGGCTGATCCGAGCCACCGCCCGGCTGCACCTCGGCGATATATTGCGAGAAGGTCTCGGCAAAGCCCGAGAGGGGCCGCGCCAGAACCCAAAAGCGCGCCTTGTCCCAGAAGGGCAGATAGCTGGTGACGATATCGCTCATGGTGCCGCGCGGGATCACGGCATAGGCCTCGGTAAAGACGGCGCGCCCGGTCAAAAGCTGGGTTTGCGGCGGCAGGCCGCCTTGGGGGGTGTAATAGCTGCGCTTGGTCATGGCTGTGGTCCTTCCACGGTCAGAGGCTGGTCAAAGTGATATTCTTCGAGATTGTCACCGGGGCCGATCCGGTCGATCACCGCATAGCGCCCGGCCCGCCCGATGGGGGCTAGCACGCCGTGCCAGACATTGCGCAGGAGATTGACCCCCTGCCCCGGCTGGCTGAGAAAGGCGCGCGGGGTGGTGGGGCGGCCATGGGTATCCTCGGCCACGCAGATCAGCATTGGCACGTTGTCGAGCGGGATGAACGCCTGAGAGCCCAGAGGGTGCCGTTCCATCAGGTCGAGCGCATAGGGCAGGTGCCGGGCCTCGGCATCAAAAAGGCTGATACCGGCGCGCCCGTCGAGAAAATCAAGCCGCGCACGATCGTGAAACCGCCCGCAGAGGCCTGCGTTGATCATCCGGTCGGGGGCGCCTGCCACCTCAAGAACATCGCCATAGGGGGCAAAGGCGGCGGCGGTCAGCGGTTGGGCCATGAGGCCTGCGCCGGTCATGGCAAAAGCGCCTGCAAGCGGGGCAAAGTCTGCGCCTCAAGCGCGGCACAGGTCAGGTCGCCGTGCTCGGACGGGGTGGCCTGTCGGAGTATCCGGCTAAAGGCGTTGAGCAGACCAACAGCGCTATCATGGGCGGGGCCAAGCTCTATCTGCCATGCGCGGTCCGCGATCCACGGGGCGGGCAGCAGCGGGCCGAACACCTCCACAAAGCGCGCGCGGTCCATCTGGCTGGGGCGCTCAAAGCGGCGGTGCGGATGTGTGGCCGCCCAGTGATCGGCAATGTCGATCCTGCGGGGGCACCAAACGTCTGTGTGACGCTGCACATGGTCGATAAAGCGGCGCAGGCCCGCTATTTTGCCCGGCCGGCCAATCAGGCGGCAATGCAGGCCCACGGTCATCATCCGGGGGGCACCCGCCTGCCCTTCGGCATAGAGCGTGTCAAAGGTATCGGTCAGGTAGGATTCAAAGTCACGGCCCGTGACCCATCCGGGCGACGCGGCAAAGCGCATGTCGTTGCATTCCAGCGTATAGGGGATCATCAGCTGATCGCGGGTGCCGAATTCCATCCAATGCGGCAGGTCATCGTCATAGCAATCCGAGATGTAATCAAAGCCGCCCTCTTCGGCGACAAGGCGCACGGTATTGACGCTGCATCGGCCTGTATACCAGCCGCGTGGGCGGGTGCCTGTCACCTCTGTATGCAGGCGCACCGCCTCGGCGATGGCGGCACGTTCCTCGGCCTCGGGCATGTCTTTGTGATCGACCCATTTGAGGCCATGGCTGGCGATTTCCCAGTCGGCCTCTTGCATGGCGGCGACCTGTTCGGGGCTGCGCGCAAGGGCTGAGGCGACGCCGTATATGGTCAGCGGAACGCCCATCCCGGTGAAGAGGCGATGCAGCCGCCAGAACCCCGCGCGCGCGCCGTAGTCATAGATCGATTCCATATTCCAATGGCGCTGACCGGGCCAAGGCGTGGCCCCCGGAATATCCGACAGAAACGCCTCTGACGCGGCATCGCCATGCAGCAGGCAGTTTTCACCGCCCTCTTCGTAGTTGAGCACGAATTGCACCGCGATCCGCGCCCCACCGGGCCACTGCGGATCGGGGGCGTTTGGGCCGTAGCCACGCAAATTTCTGGGATAGCGGATCATGTCATCACCTCCGGGGGTCGTGTCTTGGGGGAAACGAAAGGACAGGGGGCGATTGGCCCCCTGCCTTTTGTCAGACTGCGCCTCAGCGGTCGAGGAACCGCTGTGCGGCGGGCAGGTGCCGCATCAGCAGGTAATAGGTGACACCCGCCGGGATCAAGCTGGCATACCATGACACCGCCGAAAAGGTCAGCGCCGCGATCACGCCTACCGCCATGGCGATCAGGGCTGCCGGGTTATAGCCCGCATAATCGCCGCTCTCGTCATAGAGTTTCTCGAGATCGAGCGTCTGACGCCGCAGCACGTAGTAATCCACCACCAAAATCGCAAAGATTGGCCCCAAGAACGCGCTGTAGGTCTGGATAAAGAGATTGAGACCCGCGGCGGATTCGTTCTTGACCAATTCCCACGGGAAGGTGGCGAAGGCCAAGAGACCGACGACCACGGCAGCGGTCTTGTAGTTGAGTTTGAACACATCCATCAGCGCATAGGCGGGCGGCACGACATTGTTGAGAATATTGGTCGTGACCTGTGCAAAGGCGATGAAAAGCAGGGTAACGACGAGCAAGAGCTTGTTGTCGACCGCGTTCGAGAAGACGCGGATGGGATCAACCTCGCCTGTCGCGCTGGAGACCATGAGACCGATAAGGCCCATGAAGAGCGTCGCGGGCAGAATGGAATTGGCATAGATCACCACTTGGCGCACGCGCCCGACATCCTGCCGCAATTCGCGGCTATAGTCCGAGACATTGAGCATCATCGTGGCATAGATGCCCAGAAAGAGCATGGTCGCCCCCCAGAATGGCGCACCCCATGTGCCCTCGACATTGATGAGGTTGGTGCTGATTTCTTCGCCATATTTGCCGATGACAGAGGTGAACATGTAAATCAGCGCGCCGATGATGAAGACTGAGCCGATATTCTCAAGCCATTTGATGCCGTGAAAGCCCAGAACCGACAGCATGATTTGCAGCGCCTGAAAGCCTATGAAAAAGACGACGATGTTGGAGTAGCCAAAGAGCGTCTCGCTTACCAGATTGAGCGCGCCCGCACCGATCCAGCTTTGAAAGCCGAACCAGACGAGGGCGGGGACAGAGCGCACCAGCGCCGGGATGCGCGCGCCGGAAAAGCCGAAGGCCGAGCGCAATTGCACCATCATCGGGATGCCGTATTTGTGCCCCGCCGCCCCGTTGATCATCAGAGCCAGGCCGATGACGGTGCAGCCGATGGCGATGGCCAAAAACACCTGTAGCAGATTGAGCGTGCCCACGAGGCCCGAACCGATGGTAAAGGTGCCAATCGACACACAGCCACCGAGCCAGGCAAAAAGATAGGACCACGGGTCCATGATCCGCGTTTTCTGGGGGGCCAGCGATTCCTCGCCCAGACCCTTGTGTTCGATCACCTCGGGCATTTGCCCGTCATGCGGCAAAACACCCCCGTTTGTATCTGAAATTGTCATGACTCTCCTCCCTGAGATGCATTATTTCGGGTTTGGTGGCGCGTAGGCGCCGATCTTGCTGGTCTTGATGCCGGCCCCAACCAAGGCTTCGGCAAATTTCGTGGCGACGGTCACACCGTCGATCACGGGAATTCCGGTTTCTTCAGTCAGCCATGCGGCAAGATCCGCCATGCCGGCACAGCCCAGAACCACGGCCTCGCAACGATCCTCCTCGATCGCCCTGAGGATTTCGGCGCGCACCAGAAGGCGAGCGTTTGATCCGGGTTCTTCCAGCGCCAGCACCGGGATCGCCGCCGAGCGCACGCGGCGGCATTGGTGATCAAGCCCGTAGCGGCGTACCATTTCCTCGATAATAGGGACCGAGCGCGGGAGGGTCGTGACCACGCTGAAGGAGGTGGCCACCATGCTGGCCGCCTTGACCGCCGCCTCACAGATGCCGATCACCGGGCCGGTGGCAATCTCGCGGCACGCGCCGATGCCGGGGTCGTCGAAACAGGCAACCACGATTGCATCGGCCTTTTGCGCCTCGGCCTCGCGGACCTGATCGAGCAGGCGCGGCACTGCCATCGCCTCGTCATAATGGCCCTCGATGCTGGCGGGGGCACCTATGCCCGAGCGCGCCTCGATCACAACGCCCGGTGCCGTGACCGCCCGCGCGGAGGCCGCGATCTTGTCGGTCATGCTCGTGGTCGAGTTGGGGTTGATGACAAAAATTTTCATGGGCTCCTCCACTTGAGTCCACACTTTAGTAACATAAATTGTTAACAATTTAAACAGACAATTTTTATAGTCGATTCTGATCCTCAAAAATGCCATTTTCCGAGAAACGCAGCCGGGAGCCTCAGAATGTCCGAAACGCCGGAAAACGTGCTGGTTGAGCATGTGCTGGATGCCATCTCGGACCAGCGGCTTCGGGCTGGGACCAAGCTGGGCGAACAGGCGCTGAGCGACCTTTTTTCCTGTAATCGCGCGCATGTACGCCGCGCGCTTGCGACGCTTGCGGCCTATCAGGTGGTTGACCTGATCCCCAACCGGGGGGCGTTTGTCTCTACCCCCTCTGAGGACGAGGCGCGGGACGTATTTCAGGCCCGGCGCGCCATTGAGGCCACGATCATCCGCAATGTCGTCCGCCGTGCTGACGAGGCGGATATCGAGCGACTGCGCGCGCATTTGGCGACCGAGGATGAGATTAGGCAGCACAATGACCGTCCCAAGGCGATTCGCGCCTCACGGGCGTTTCACATGCTGTTGGCGCGCATCGGGCGCAATTCGGTCTTGGAGCATTACCTTGCGGAACTGACCATGCGCACCTCGCTGATCATCGGGCTGTATGGCTCCAAAACCGCGAGCCTTTGTTCGGATGACGAGCATACGCGCATTGTCCAGAGCATCATAGACCGGGATGAGGCGCGCGCGCAGGACATGGTGGATCATCACCTGCGCCATATCGAAGGGGAAATCGCATTTGGCGACGAGGCCCCGCGTGTCGGGCCGCTGTCGATGATCTTTCCCCCGGATCGCGCGACCGAGTAGAATGTGGGCTTTTTAGCCTGCGCCAATGTCTGTTGCGGCGACCGCAACGGCCTTGACCACGGCATGCACGTCTTGGCCCACTGCAAGACCCATTGCCGTTGCCGAACGGCGCGTGACGCGCGATAGAATCCGGCCAGCGGCGGTATCAATCGCCACGATGGCACCGGGCCCACAACCGGGGCGGATTTCGTGGATGAGGCCGGGCAGGATATTCAGCGCCGAAAGCCCCTCGGGCCGGGTATGCGACAGGATCACGTCATGGGCGGCGATGCGGATGCGCAGGCTGGCACCGGGGTTGGCTGCGACGCGCGGTAGAAAAAGGGGGATACCCCCCGCCGAAAGCTCGGACAGCCCGTCGTCGTGATGGGCGATGACCCGCGCGCTGAGCACGGCTCCGGCATCGCGGGCACCGGTGGGCAACACGGCGGGATTGCTCAGCACTTCGGCGGCGGGGCCCTGTGCAATCACACGCCCGGCCTCAAGCGCAACAACGGTTGTTGCCAGACGCGCCACCTCAGAGGCGGAATGGCTGACATAGAGGATGGGCACGCCTGCCGCGTCGCGCAAACGCTCGAAATAGGGCAGGATCTCGGCTTTGCGGGCCTCATCAAGGGCGGCCAACGGCTCATCGGCAAGGATGAGCTGCGGCGCGGACAAAAGCGCGCGGCCAATGGCAACGCGCTGCTTCTCTCCACCTGAAAGGGCACCGGGCCGCCGATCCAGCAGCGCGCCAAGGCCCAAAAGATCGACGACCTGCGCCAGATCGGCGCGCGCGGCCCCCTTGGGGGCGAACCATGCGCCATAGCCGAGGTTCTGGCGCACGGTGAGATGAGGGAACAGCCGCCCTTCCTGAAAGATATAGCCCAAACGGCGGCGGTGCGGTTTCAGGCGGACCCCGGCGGCCGTATCGAGCAGCACCCGGTCGCCAGATACGATCCGGCCGTGATCGGGCATGAGCAGCCCCGCCACAGCGTTGACGATGGTGGTCTTGCCAGAGCCGGAGCGGCCAAAAAGCACGGTGACACCCGGTGGTGCCCGAAACTGTGCATCCAACGTGAAGGCCCCAAGGCTATGGCGCAGCGCAACATCCAGCATCAGCGCCCCCCGACCCGTGCCGCGACACGACGCCCGATCCCCTCGGAGAGCAAGAGCGCGCCCATGGCCACCACCACCGAAACGATGACCAGTTTCATGGCCGACCCTTCACCGCCCGGCACCTGAAGAAAGGCGTAGATCGCCGAGGGGATGGTGCGTGTTTCCCCCGGAATATTCGAAACAAAGGTGATCGTGGCCCCAAATTCACCCATCGCCTTGGCAAAGGCCAAAATCGTACCCGCAACGATGCCCGGAAGGGCCATGGGCAGGGTTACGGTAAAAAAGACCCATAGGGGTGCAGCCCCCAGCGTGGCGCTGGCCTCTTCCAGTTTGGGATCCACCGCCTCGATCGAGAGACGGATCGCCCGCACCATCAGGGGGAATGCCATGATCGCTGCCGCCACCGCCGCCCCTGTCCAGCGAAAGGCAAAGACAAGGCCCCAATCCGCCAGCAAAGAGCCCACCGGCCCGCGCGTGCCCAGCACCAGCAGGAGCAGGTAGCCCGTGACAACCGGCGGCAGGATCAGCGGCAGATGCACCAGCCCGTTGACGATCTGCTTGCCCGGAAAGGACCAGCGCGCCAGCGCATAGGCCGTGAGAATTCCCAAAGGCAGGCTGGCCAGAGTGGCCCAGAAGGACACGCGAAGGGACAGGGACACCGCCTTCCATTCTTCGGGGCCAAGCCAGTCTGTCATGGGTCAGCGCGCAAGGACGGTAAACCCCTGCCGCTCAAAGACGGCGCGCGCCTCGGGGCTGCGCAGATAGGCGAGAAAGGCGTTTTCAGCGGGCGTGTCGCGGTTGGCAAGATCGGCGACCGGATAGACGATAGGGGGGTGGCTGTCCTCGGGGAAGGTGCCGACGATGGTGACACGCTCCTCGGCGGTGGCGTCTGTTGCGTAGACGATGCCATAGGGGGCCTCGCCGGTGGCGACAAAGGCAAGGGCGGCGCGCACATTGTCGGCTTGGGCCACCTGCGGTGCGATGCTCTGCCAGAGGCCCAAGTTTTGCAGCGCGGCTTTGCCATAGATGCCCGCAGGCACGGAATCGACCAGCGCCATGGCCAGCCGCCCCTCGCCCAAGAGGGCGGCCAGATCAAGGTCTGGGCCGATGTTGCGCGGTGCGGCATCCCCATGGGACACCAGCACAAGGCGGTTGCCCAAGAGGTCAAAGCGCGCGCCCGGCTCGATCAGCCCGTCCGCTTCGATCTGGTCCATCCAGTCGGCACTGGCGGAGATGAAAATATCCGCAGGCGCGCCCTGCTGGATCTGACGGGCGAGGGATGAGGAGCCCGCGAGCGCTGTCACAAGGTCATGGCCGCTGGCCGCCTCGAACCCTGCCTCAATCTCGGCCAATGCAGTGGTCAGGCTGGCGGCGGCAAATACAGTGACGGTGTCGGCGCGGGCGGTGGTTGCGAGGATGGGCGCAAGGGCAAGCAGGCAGGCGGCTAACGTGATTGGAGGTTTTGGCCGGATCATCCCTGTTTCCCTGCGCTGATATGGTTCCAAAAACATATCGCAAGGCGGGGGATCAGAGGCAAGCGTTATTTTCCACCGGGAATATCCCTAAGCAAGGATTGGATCGCGGCAATCCGTGCGGCCCCTGCCTCGGCCATGATATCCTCAAGTTTGCGATACTGGGCCAACACTTCTATGCCTGTGTCGGTCAGATGGGCACCGCCGCCCTTGGCGCCCCCTCGGCTCGAGTCTACAAGCGGTTCGCGAAAGGCTGCATTCATGGACTCCACCAACATCCAAGCGCGTTTATAGCTCATGGACATGCTGCGCCCGGCGGCGGCGATGGAGCCTGTATCGCGGATGCGCTCCAACAGATCGGCCTTGCCGGGGCCCAGCATTGCCTCGTCACCAAAGACGATACGAATCCGAAGGCTGGGTGGCTCTGGCTGTGTCATGATGCGGGTATGCCAAATTTTCGTTAGGTCGCGCAAGACATATCGAAAACCCTCAACCCCGTCGATAGAGGCCTGCACCTCAAAGATCGGCGGCGGCCGCGCCATCCGCCATAGGCGGCACGCCAAGGGGCATCGACCAGTCGGCGGGGTCGGTGCATTCTGCCTCGGGACGCGCCAGAAGGATCTGCGCGTGGAAGTGACCGGTGGTTTCCACGCCTTCGGTGTCATGCCCTGCGGCCTGCGCATTGGCGATTGCACGGGCCTGTTCCTCGGGGCTTTCAAATCGGCGGTGGATAAAGGGCGGGATCGGCAGGCGTTCAACCACAAGACCGTGGGCGCGCAGCACCTCTGTTGCCTCGGGCCGCTCGTTGCCCCGGATGGGCGACGTCATGACCCAAGGCTTGACCGGGCCGCAAGCCGCCAGCATCCGGTCGAGCGCGCGGGGCATAAGCTGGGCAACAGAACCGCATTCGACGATCATGTCACAGCGCGCCAGTTCCCGGCCAAGCCCCTCGGATGGTTCTGCACGTTCCAGATCCTCGACAAAGCCGGATTGAAAGAGGCCAACCGCGCGCCCATAGGCAACCGCGTTGGGCATCACGTCAATGCCGGTGACATGCAATGCGGGCGCGGGGCGGCGCAGCCCCGACAGCCAGCCGCGATCCAAATCAATCACCTCTGCGGAAGACGCGCTGTCGAACACCGGCTGACGGTAGCGGGCAAACACCTGTTCGAGGCTCAGCTCATGCGCCATGAGTGCGGAAACGATGCCATAGCTGCTGGCGAAATCAACGATCCTTGCCTGCTCAAGACCACGCAGGCGCATCATTTCCGCCAGTCCGGCCCGAAACCCCGCGACCGCATGATGTTGGTTGCGATAGCCCAGCCGGTCCATCATGCGGAAATAGGCCCGACAATCGGGTTGATCATAGGTGTCGTCAAAGATGGTGACAAAGCCGGAGGTAGGCGTATCAGAGGGGGCGGTCATGGAAATGTCCCTTGGGGATCAGGGGGGCACATGGCCCGATGGTGCGCAAACTTGCCTCCCGCGCCGTGATTTACAACAGAAATCACGAGAATTTTCACTGTTTCCCACGCAAGCGTGACCCGCGCGCCGTCGTTGAAACAATATTTCGCGGCCATCAGAGGAACGTGACCATCTGTGCGCGGGCGTGGATTGCACCAATCACGGTTAGGGCGCAAGGTAAAGTCAGGTTTCGGTATTACGGTTCAGGAGCGCGCCATGACTAACGCCAGCACACAGATTGTTCCCGATGCCTCCAAGGTCATGATGGGTGCCACGCTCGCTTGGGTCGCGGTGTTGATCTATGCTTCGTCAAATTCCCTCGTCTCGCTGTTGGCCGATATCGGATCACAGAACCTCGTGATGGGGCGCAATGTCATCACCTATTGCAACCTGCTGTTTGTCGGCTCGCTTATGTCGATGGTGCCGATGATTTTCATGTTCTGGCGCGACTGGACTTTTGAGAACCTGCGCGCGCTGACACGGAAAAACTGGGCGATCCTGACGCTTTCGGCGTTCTTTTCTTCCGCTTTGACACCGGGGCTGTTCTTTTACGCGCTGGAGCATACCACGGTCACGAATGTTGTGTTGATGGGCCGGATCGAACCGCCACTTTTTTTGCTGGCGGCCTGGCTGGTCTTGCGCGAGGAGTTCGAGCCTTGGGCCTTTGTTGCCGGTCTAGTGGCGCTTTGCGGGGCGGCGGTGATGATCCTGATGAACAGTGAGGGCGCATCGCTCAACCTTGGCAAGGGCGAGATTGGCGCGCTTTTGGCGACGCTGTCCTATATTGCCTCGACTTTGATTGCCCGCACAGGTCTGCGCGACATTCCTATGGGGATTTTCGCGATCTACCGCACGGCGGTGGGCACGACGGTCTATTTCTTTGTGGCCCTATACCTGTTTGGTCCGAACCATTTTCAGGATGTGTTTGATCCGGTGGTCTGGCAATGGGTTTGGATCTATGCGGTGGTCGTGATCATGGGCGGGCAATTCGCCTGGGCGTTCGGGCTTAAATATGCGCGCTCGGGTGATGTGTCGTTGGCCACGTCATTTTCGCCGCTGGCGGCAATTCTGATCGCGATGGTGATGCTGGGCGAAGACCCCGGACCGGGGCTGATCCCCGGCGGCGCAATCATCCTTTTGGCGGTGGGCATCGGCCAGTATGGCCGCCTGCGCCGCCGCCGTCGCGAGGATGACACGATGCGCAAACAGGCGCAGGAGCGCGCGCTGGAACATGAGGGCGCGGTAAACTTCAAAGGGGTCTGAGGACGGGCTCAAAGGCAAACGCCCCGATTGTCACGGGGCGTTTTTTGCATTCTTTCGGCAAGCAAGATTGGCTGTCAGAAATTCCCGACCGAAGGCTGACGGTGCCCGGCAAGCGACCCATAGGCGGGACGCAGGGCATCAGGCAGGGAGGCATAGCTCTGAAAAAGTTCGCGGGCGAGACCGGCAAGCGGCGGAATAGAGACACCCAACGCACCAAGCGCGGCTTGCTTGAGCGCCAGCCCATCCGCCACCTCTGGCAGCATATCGGGTGCAAAGCCAGTGATCTCGCGTCCGGCGTCATGGACCGGCATCAACCAGACAGCGCCGGGCAGGTGATCATGGTTCGCCTCAAACAGAGCAACCGCCTCAGACAGGGCCGATCCCCCGCCTGCGCGCGGATAGGGGGCCAGCACACACAGCCCGGTGGCATTGGCATGGGCAGAGAATGCAGACCTGTCGTCAAGCGGCAGCACCCGGACGGTGGGATAGGCCCCAAGCAGTTCGTGCAGCACGCGCGACCCAAGAGCGTTCATATCCTCAAGATAGACCGTGACGCGCACCCCTGCTGCAAGCCGGTGGCCAATGGTCCCCAGCGCGTGATGGATCACCTGCGCGCCGTCCTGCGCCAGAACAACCATCTCGCGGGTCAGCATCCGGGGCTGACGGCTGAGGAAAAAGGCAAAGATCTGCTCAGCCATGCCATTGTAATGCGTGACATCACGGGTGTCGTGGACGATGCGGCCAATATCCACCTCGGCCACGTCATACCCCGCCGCATGCACCCGCAGCATGATATCAAGATCGACCGCGTAATCAGTCGCGAGACCGTTGTAGGCGATCAGAGACCGATCAAAGACATAGAGCCCGGAATTGGGTGCGCGCAGATGCGACAAGCCCGGAAACATCTGATGCAGGGCCGGCCGCACCAAAAGGCGGGTCATCGGCATGTTATCGGCGGGGTCGTGCCACGCCCCCTTGATCAAGCCCACACCGGGGCCGCGGGCAGCGGGCATCTGAGCAAACAGATCAGTGTCGAACCTGTCGAGATCGGCATCGACCTTCATCACCCAGTCATGGCGGGCGGCGGAGACACCTGCGCGCACCGCGTGGCCCATGCCGGTTTGTGTCTCTGAGATGACTGTCGCACCCGCCCCGCGCGCCAATTCTGCCGTCGCGTCGGTCGAGCCGTTGTCAACCACCACGACCTCGCCCACATCCGGCATATCCGCAAGCACCGACACGACGCGGGCAATGGTTTGCGCCTCGTTTCTGGCCGGGACAATGACGCTGACCGGGGCGGTCATGGCAACTCCTTGGGAAACAGGAAATACATTCCTTTGTCGAGAACCTAGTCTTTGGCGGCCTTGATCACAATATGAGACGTGTCACGAGAGTAAAATCTCTCGTGAAAGACTGTAACCTGAGCAGAAGGTTAGAACAACTAAAAGGCGAGTGTGGCCGAAACCGCGCGTATCCAACCCTCAACCTTGGCGGTGCGCAGCTCGGTCGACATCTTTGGCAGAAACTGCTGTTCCAATGCCCAAGTATCGGCAAATCCGGCCTGATCGGGGTATAGACCGATCTGCATCCCCGCCAGCCAAGCCGCCCCAAGCGCGGTGGTTTCCAGCACTTGCGGACGATCCACAGGCGCGTCGATAATGTCTGACAGGAACTGCATGGCCCAGTCAGAGGCGCTCATTCCGCCATCCACCCGCAATACCGCATCGGCCCCGTGCCCGGCCCAATCATCGCGCATCGCCCGCAAGAGATCGCGGGTCTGGAACCCCACGCTTTCCAGCGCCGCACGGGCCAGTTCCGCAGGCCCGGTGCTGCGGGTAAGCCCAAAGATCGCCCCCCGACAGTCAGGCCGCCAATAGGGCGCGCCAAGCCCGGTAAAGGCAGGCACCAGAACGACTGTTTGATTGGGGTCGGCCTGTTCGGCGAGGGGCTGCGTTTCACTGGCGTGGCGGATCATCTTGAGCCCGTCGCGCAGCCATTGCACCACGGCCCCCGCGACAAAGATCGAGCCTTCGAGCGCATAGGTCGGCTTGCCATCCAATTGATAGGCAATGGTGGTGAGCAGCCGGTTTTGCGAGACAACCGGCGTATCGCCCGTATTGAGCAGCGCAAAACAGCCGGTGCCATAGGTGGATTTGAGCATCCCCGGCTTGAAGCACGCCTGCCCCACTGTGGCCGCCTGCTGATCGCCCGCCACACCGCGAATGGGGATTTCGCGGCCAAAGAGATCGGCGCGGGTGTGGCCATAGTCATCGGCGCTGTCGCGCACCTGAGGCAGCATTTGCATCGGGATGCCCAAGAGATCGCAGATCGTGGCGCTCCAGCGCCCTTTGCGGATATCGTAAAGCAGGGTGCGCGCGGCATTTGTGGCGTCGGTGGCATGCACGCGCCCGCCCGTGAGTTTCCAGATAAGATAGCTATCGACGGTGCCAAAAAGCAGATCGCCCGCTTGGGCGCGGGCGCGCGCGCCCTCGACATGATCGAGAATCCAGCGCAGTTTTGTTCCGGAAAAATAAGGATCAAGCAAAAGCCCGGTGCGCCCGGCCACCATCGGTTCGTGGCCTGCGGCGCGCAATTCGGCGCAATACTCTGCCGTGCGCCGGTCTTGCCAGACAATCGCGCGGTGAATGGCCTGCCCGGTGTGGCGATCCCAGACCACCGTTGTCTCGCGTTGATTGGTGATGCCGATGGCGGCGATGTCGGCCCCGGTCAGCCCGGCCTTTTCGATCACCGCGCGGCAGGTGCCCGCCGTGGTCGACCACAGATCATTCGCGTCATGCTCGACCCAGCCCGATTGCGGAAAATGCTGGGCGAATTCCTCTTGTGCCGTGGCCGTGATGCGCATCTGCGCATCGAACAGGATCGCGCGGCTCGACGTGGTGCCTTGGTCGATAGCGAGGATATGGGTCATGGGAGTGGGTCCGTAGGTTTGAGTGGTCATCCTCGGGCTTGACCCGAGGATCGCCCTACCCCGTCATCCTCAGGCTTGACCCGAGGATGACGGAAAGGTCCGGGGCGCGCGGCACGCGCCCCGATGCATTTCACTTACTGCCAGGACTTGATCAACTCGTCATAGGCGATGGTGACCGGCTCTTCGTCCTCGTTCTCAAGTTTGGCCTTGGGGGCACCGGGCTGGCTCAACCAATGCTCGGGGTCCATTTCCTCGTTGAGTTTGGGGCCGATGTCGCCTTGGATGCCAGCGCGCTCAAGCCGCTCAAGCACGCGCTCTTGATCCGCGCAGAGCGCATCAAGCGCCTCTTGCGGGGTTTTGGCGCCCGACATGGCATCGCCGATATTCTGCCACCAAAGCTGGGCCAGTTTCGGATAGTCGGGCACGTTGGTGCCGGTGGGCGACCACTGAACGCGCGCGGGCGAGCGGTAGAATTCCACAAGGCCGCCCAGCTTGTCGGCGCGCTCGGTAAAGCTGTCGTGCTGGATCGTCGACTCGCGGATGAAGGTGAGGCCGGTGTGGGCCTTTTTCACATCCACGGTTTTCGAGGTCACGAACTGCGCATAGAGCCACGCCGCTTTGGCGCGGTCGACGGGGGTGGATTGCATCAGGGTCCAGCTACCGGCATCCTGATAGCCCACTTTCATGCCCTCTTCCCAATAAACGCCATGTGGGCTGGGGGCCATGCGCCATTTCGGCGTGCCGTCTTCGTTCATCACCGGTAGGTCGGGTTTCACCGAGGCTGCGGTAAAGGCGGTGTACCAGAACATCTGTTGCGCAACGTTGCCCTGCGCGGGGATTGGGCCCGCCTCAGAGAAGGTCATGCCAGCGGCGGCGGGGGGCGAGTATTTCTGAAGCCACTCAATCGCCTTGGTGACGGCATAGACCGCCGCAGGGCTGTTGGTGGCACCGCCACGCGCGACACAGGACCCCACAGGCTGCGAATTTTCATTCACACGGATGCCCCATTCATCGACCGGCAGGCCGTTGGGTTCACCCTTGTCGCCCATCCCGGCCATGGACATCCACGCGTCGGTATAGCGCCAGCCAAGGCTGGGGTCTTTCTTGCCATAGTCCATGTTGCCAAAGACTTCGCCCTCGACGCCCAAATGGCTGAGGTCACGGCCGGTAAAGAATTCGGCGATATCCTCATAGGCCGACCAGTTGACCGGAACGCCCAGATCATAGCCGTATTTCTCTTTGAAATCGGCCTTGTTCTTGTCGTCGTTGAACCAGTCGTAGCGGAACCAGTAGAGGTTGGCGAATTGCTGGGTTGGCAGTTGATAGACCTTGCCATCGGGTCCGGTGGTGAACGAGAGGCCCACGAAATCGTCGATATCAAGCGTCGGGCTGGTCACATCCGCGCCCTCGCCTGCCATCCAGTCGGTCAGGTTGCGCACCTGCTGATACCGCCAATGGGTGCCGATAAGGTCACTGTCGTTGACATAGCCGTCATAGATATTCTCGCCCGACTGCATCTGGGTCTGCAGTTTTTCGACCACATCGCCTTCGCCGATGAGGTCATGCGTGACCTTGATGCCGGTGATGGCGGTAAAGGCCGGGGCCAGCACCTTGGATTCGTAGCTATGCGTGTCGATGGTTTCCGACACAACCTTGATTTCCATGCCGGAAAAGGGCTGAGCTGCGTCGATGAACCACTGCATTTCCGCCTCTTGCTCGGCGCGGGTAAGCGACGACAGATCGCCGATTTCCGCATCGAGAAACGCCTTTGCCGCCTCCATATCGGCGAAGGCGGGCGAGGCCATCAGGCCCAGCGACACCAGCGCAGTGGTTGTTTTCATTCGAAAGTTCATGGTTTCCCTCCCTAGGTGAACTTTGTTGGTGATTGATCCCGGTCTAAACCCAGCGAAACACCGCCGCGGCATAGATCAGGCAGAGGATCAGCGCATAAGGCTGGTTCGCGCCGACAATTCCGAGCCAGGCCAGGTTGAGAAAGGCCGAGCCAAGAAGCGTGATGAAAAGACGATCGCCGCGCGTCGTCTCGATCCGAAGGATGCCAACACGCGGGGTTTCGGGGAATTTGATCGCCAGCACCGTGAAGGTGATGAGCAGCGCCGCGATGACCCCGAAGAAGATCGCGGTGGGGAGTGTCCAAGCCATCCAGTCCATGTTTAGTCCTCCCTCAGACGCGGCCTAGGGCGAAGCCCTTGGCGATGTAGTTCCGCACGAAATAGATCACGAGCGCGCCTGGCACGATGGTGAGCACCCCTGCCGCCGCGAGCACGCCCCAATCGAGACCGCTTGCCGACACCGTGCGGGTCATGGTGGCGGCGATGGGCTTGGCATCAACGCTGGTGAGCGTGCGGGACAAGAGCAATTCCACCCATGAGAACATGAAGCAGAAGAACGCGGCCACGCCTACGCCCGATGCAATCAGTGGCATGAAGATTTTCACGAAGAACCGCCCAAAGGAATACCCGTCGATATAGGCGGTCTCGTCAATCTCTTTGGGGACGCCGCGCATGAACCCCTCTAGAATCCACACCGCCAGCGGCACGTTGAAGAGGCAATGCGCCAGCGCCACAGCGATATGCGTGTCAAACAACCCCACGCTTGAATAAAGCTGAAAGAACGGCAGGGCAAAGACCGCAGGCGGGGCCATCCGGTTGGTCAAAAGCCAGAAGAAGAGATGTTTGTCGCCCAAGAAACTATAGCGCGAGAACGCATAGGCGGCAGGCAGGGCCACGGCAATCGACAGAACCGTGTTCATCACCACATAGATCAGCGAATTGACATAGCCCATATACCAGCTGGCATCGGTGAGGATGGTGGCATAATTCGCCAGCGTCGGGCTCTGCGGCCAGAGCGAGAAGGTGCCAAGGATCTCGTCGTTGGTCTTGAAGCTCATGTTCACGAGCCAATAGATCGGCAAGAGCAGGAACACGAGGTAAAGCACCATCACCACGTTGACGCGCGGCAGGGCAAGGCCACGTGTGGTGCTGCGGGTCGCGGTCAGATCGGCCATCACTTGCCCTCCCGTTTGTCGAGATTGACCATGACGGTGTAAAACACCCATGAAATCAGCAGGATCACGAGGAAATACATGATCGAAAAGGCGGCGGCTGGGCCGAGGTCGAACTGCCCGAGCGCCATTTTCACGAGGTCGATGGAGAGGAACGTCGTGGCATTGCCCGGACCGCCGCCCGTGACCACGAAAGGCTCGGTATAGATCATGAAACTGTCCATGAAGCGCAGGAGGATGGCGATCATCAGCACCCCCGTCATCTTGGGCAATTCAATATAGCGGAACACGGCCCAGCGGCTGGCCTGATCAATCTTGGCGGCCTGATAATAGGCGTCGGGGATGGATTGCAGCCCGGCATAGGCAAGAAGGGCGACAAGCGATGTCCAGTGCCAGACATCCATCACGATCAGCGTCACCCAAGCATCCACCGCATCCTGAGTATAATTATAGTCCACACCCAGCGCCGCCAGCGTATGCCCCAAGAGGCCGATATCGACCCGGCCAAAGATCTGCCAAATGGTGCCCACCACGTTCCACGGGATCAAGAGCGGCAAGGACATGAGCACAAGGCAGACCGACACCCAGATGCCACGCTTGGGCATATTGAGCGCCACCAGAATGCCCAGCGGCACCTCGATGGCGAGGATGATCGCGGAAAAGATCGCCTGCCGTTGCAACGCGTCCCACATCCGCTCTGAGGCGAGCATTTCTTCGAACCACTCCAGCCCCGCCCAGAAGAACTGGTTGTTTCCAAAGGTATCCTGCACCGAATAGTTGACCACGGTCATCAGCGGGATCACGGCAGAGAACGCCACGAGGATCAGCACAGGCAGGACAAGAAACCATGCCTTTTGATTGACGGTCTTCTCCATCACGCGGCCTCCTGCGCCTGAGATTTCGGCGTGACGCGCCAGTCATCGGCATAGACGTTGATCGCCGCCGGATCAAAGGTGAGGCGCGTCATTTCGGGCGAAATCAGCGCGCCCTCGGCGGCAATGGCGTTGATCTGAACCCCGGCCAATTCGCAGCGGACGATCTTGTGACGGCCCACATCCTCGATCCGCCGCACGGTCACTGGCAGGCCATCAGCCCCCGCCGTCAGACGCACGAATTCCGGCCGCACACCGATTTGCACCCGGCCTGTGGGGCGGGCATAGTCGGCCCCCAGCGGGATTTCGACGCCCTGCACCACGGCCTTGTTGCCGGAAACCTCTGCGTCGAGCAGGTTCATGCCCGGCGAGCCGATGAAATAGCCCACGAATGTATGTTCTGGCCGCTCAAAGAGTTCCTGTGGGGTGCCCATCTGCACGACTCGACCGTCATGCATGACCACCACCTTGTCGGCAAAGGTCAGCGCCTCGGTCTGATCGTGGGTGACGTAGATCATCGTATGACCAAACTCGTGATGCAGCGCCTTGAGCTGCGTTCTGAGTTCCCATTTCATATGCGGGTCGATCACCGTCAGCGGTTCATCGAAGAGAAGCGCGTTGACGTCTTCGCGCACCATGCCGCGCCCAAGGCTGATTTTCTGCTTGGCATCTGCTGTAAGGCCGCGCGCCTTGCGGCCTAGCTCTGCCTCCATCCCGATCATGCGGGCGATGGTTTGAACCCGCTCGGCGATATAAGACGCCTCTGCCCCGCGATTGCGCAGCGGAAAGGCCAGATTGTCGCGCACGGTCATGGTGTCATAGACCACCGGAAACTGGAACACCTGCGCAATGTTGCGCGCGGCGGTGGCCTGATCGGTGACGTCCTGATCGTTGAAGAGGATACGGCCTTGGCTTGGGCGCAAGAGGCCTGAAATGATGTTGAGCAGCGTGGACTTGCCACAGCCTGACGCCCCCAAGAGCGCGTAAGCCTCGCCATCGCCCCAGACGTGATTGAGTTCCTTGAGCGCGAAATCCGCCTCGGACGCGGGGCGCGCGAGGTAGCTATGCGCGAGATTATCAAGCGTGATCTTGGCCATGGTTCCCCCTCACGCCGCCTCGGCATAGGGCGCGGGTGCGACCAGCGCGCCATCTGCCCCGAATACATAGACATGCGACGGATCAAGATAGACCCGCAACGCCGCCCCCAGTTTCAGATCGCGCACCCCGTGGATAAGACCCACCCAGCGCTCGCCATGGTGATCCAGATGCACAAAGGTTTCTGACCCGGTGATCTCGGTCACGTTGAGGCGTGTGTCAAAGGTCAGCGCATCGGCGGTATGCCGATCAAGTTCCAGATGATTGGGCCGGAAACCCGCCGTATAGGTGCCGTCCGCCAGAGCGGCCATGCTGCCCAGCGCCTCGGCCGATTGCCCATCACCAAAGAGGATACGGTTGCCGGTCTTGGTGACGCTGAGGAAATTCATCGGCGGATCGCTAAAGACGCGCGCGGTCGTGGCATCGCGCGGTTGGCGGTAGACCAGCGGCGTGGGGCCGAACTGCGTGACACGCCCCTCCCACAGGGTTGCGGTATTGCCGCCCAAAAGCAGCGCCTCTTCCGGCTCTGTTGTGGCATAGACAAAGATGCTGCCAGCCGCCTCGAAAATCTTGGGAATTTCCGCGCGCAATTCCTCGCGCAGCTTGTAATCGAGATTTGCCAGCGGCTCATCCAGCAGCACCAGCCCCGCCTCTTTGACCAGTGCGCGGGCCAGCGCGCAGCGCTGTTGCTGGCCGCCCGATAGCTCTAGCGGTTTGCGCGCCAGCATCGGGGACAATTGCATGAGGTCGGCGGTGTTCTTGACCGCTGCGTCGATTTCGGCGCTGGATTTGCCCATCAGGCGCAGGGGCGAAGCGATGTTGTCGTAGACGGTCATCGAGGGGTAGTTGATGAATTGCTGATAGACCATGGCCACGCGGCGATCCTGCACGCGCATCCCCGTCACATCCGCGCCGTTCCACAGAATGCGGCCTGTTGCAGGCACATCAAGCCCCGCCATCAAGCGCATGAGCGAGGTTTTCCCCGAGAGGGTCGGCCCCAGAAGCACGTTCATCGTGCCAGCCTCGAGCGTGAGATCGGTCGGGTGAATATGCACCTGCCCGTTCACACGTTTCGATACCCCCTTGAGTGTCAGCGCCATGCGGTCGATCCCTCCGTTATCCCTTGGCAGCCACGGGGGCAGCCCGATCAAGGCCGCGCTCGTGCTGCATCCAGTCGTCGAGCGCTGCAATCTGCGCCTCGGTCATCTTGAGGCCCAAACGGGTGCGCCGCCAGACCACATCCGCCGCCGTTCGGGCGTATTCATGGTCCATCTGCCAACGCACCTCGGCCCCGGTCAAACCGGCCCCGAAATCGGGGCCAAGATCGGCTGCCTCGCGCGCTTGGCCCAGAATATCCTGCGCCTCGGTGCCATAGGCGCGCACCAAGCGGCGCGCCCCTGCCGCCGTCAGAAACGGATAGGCCCGGTGCAGACTCTCTGTCAGCGGGTCAAACCCGTCAACGGGGAAATTACCCCCCGGCAGGGCGACGCCTGCGGTCCAATCCGGGCCCGCCTCTGGAAAGAAGGGCCGCAGTTTGGCCAGCGCTGCCTCGGCCAATTTGCGGTAGGTGGTGATCTTGCCGCCAAAGATGTTCAAAAGCGGCGCGCCCGGCCCCTCGGCCAACGTGAGCACATAGTCGCGGGTGGCGGCGGTGGCGGATTTCGCGCCATCGTCATAAAGTGGGCGCACGCCCGAATAGGTCCAGACGATATCAGCGCGTGTCACGGGCGTCTGGAAATACTCGGATGCAAAGCGGCAGAGATACTCAGCCTCTTCCGGTGTGCATTCCGGGCGGCTATCGGCCTGCCCATGTTCGGCATCGGTGGTGCCGATCAGGGTGAAATCCCCCTCATAGGGGATGGCAAAGATGATCCGCCCATCGGTGCCCTGAAAGAAATAGCATTTGTCATGGTCAAACAGGCGGCGCGTCACGATATGGCTGCCACGCACCAGCCGCACCCCCTCGGCAGAATTAAGGCGCAGCGTGCCCGAGATCACATCCTTGACCCAAGGTCCGGCGGCATTGACCAGCGCGCGTGCCTGCACCACCTCGGTGATACCGGTTTCCTGATCCTTGAGCGTTACCTGCCACAGATCGCCCGCACGCTCGGCTGATTGCACGCGGGTGCGGGTGCGGATGCGGGCACCACGCGCCGAAGCATCGCGTGCATTGAGCACGACAAGGCGGCTATCCTCGATCCAGCAGTCGGAATATTCATAGGCGCGGGTGAACTTGTCCTTGAGCGGCGCGCCCTCGGGCGTCTTGCGCAGATCAAGCGTAGAGGTCGCGGGCAGGATTTTCCGGCCCCCAAGATGATCGTAGAGAAACAGCCCCAGACGGATCAGCCAAGCGGGCCGCCGCCCCTTCATCCATGGCATGACCAGATTGAGGATGCGAGAGGTCGGCGTTTCGCCCTCGAACCGCATATCGCGGTGGTAGGGCAGAACAAAGCGCATGGGCCAGCTGATATGCGGCATCGCACGCAGCAGCGTTTCGCGCTCGATCAGCGCCTCGCGCACCAGCCGGATTTCGAAATATTCGAGATAGCGCAGGCCGCCATGGAAAAGCTTGGTCGACGCGCTTGACGTGGCCCAAGCGAGATCGTTCATCTCGGCCAGTTCGACCCGCAATCCACGCCCTGCCGCATCACGGGCGATGCCACAGCCGTTGATGCCGCCGCCGATGACGAACAGGTCGATCACTGTGTTCCCGCGGCCCTGCGACACGCGCCCCTCCCACCGTAAGATGAGCGCAAACGAACCATTTTTTGACCACATCGGTCAAGAATGAATGTTCGTTTTGTTTCTTTTTAAAATACACCTATTGATTTTATTAAATAATTTTCCAAACCCACCTCACTTCAACGGGCGAACGAACGGATTTTGCCACCCAACACCGCGCCAGCAGGCGATCCGGGCTGTCGATTCGTCCGCCATGCCGCAGCGCGGCGGAGGCTTTGCTTGCAGAGATCCCCAAAACGAACATAATCGAACCTGTAACCGATCAAGGCCCGCCATGTCCCAGAGCTTTCGCCAACCCGACATTCTCGAAATTGCCCGCGCCGAAGGCAAGGTTACGGTCGAGGATCTCGCAGAACGCTTTGATGTCACCGTTCAAACCATCCGCCGCGACCTGACCGAACTTGCCAATGCGGGCAAGCTGGAGCGCGTGCATGGCGGCGCAATCCTGCCGTCTGGCGTGTCCAATATCCTGTACGAGGAACGCCGCCGCCTCAATGAGCCTGCCAAGGCCGCAATTGGCCGCGCCTGTGCGGCGGCTATTCCACATAATGCCTCGGTCTTTCTGGACATCGGCACCACGACCGAAGCGGTGGCGCGCGAATTGATGGATCATCGCAACCTCATGGTCGTCACCAACAATATGAACGTGGCGCAAATCCTGCTGACCAACAAGGATTGCGAGATTGTCGTGGCAGGCGGCGCGCTCAGGCGATCCGACAATGGCTTGGTCGGCAATCTGACCGCGCGCACCATCGAGAATTTCAAGTTCGATTACGCGATCCTGGGATGTTCCGCGCTGGACGAGGACGGCGACATGCTCGATTTCGACATTCAAGAGGTGGTGGTGGGCCAGACCCTGCTCAACCGCTCGCGCGAGGTGTTTCTGGTCGCCGATCACTCAAAATTCCAGCGCAGTGCGCCGGTGCGGCTTGGGTCTATTCGCGATGTCGATCAGGTCTTTACCGACCGCCCCTTGCCGGCACCTCTGGCTGAAAACTGTATTGGTTGGGGAACACGGGTGCAGGTGGCGGGCATGCCGGGCAAGCGTCAGTCGACCTGAAACACCTTGTCCCGGCTGGTGTGACCGCGCAGCAGGGTCAGGCGGGATTTTGGCACGCCCAGCGCCTTGGCCAAGAGTTTTTGAACGGCGGCATTGGCCTTGCCATCCTCGGGCACGGTGGTGACATAGACCCGCAGCACGTCATCCTCTGCAACGATGCGATTGCGCGCGGCCTTGGGCGTGACCCGCAGGGTAAGGGTAGTGCCGGGCTGGGCCAATGCGCTGAGGTCGGGGATGTCCATGGCAGTGCAATAGCGGCTGGCTTGAGCCTGTCCAAGAGGATTTGCAGCATCGGGGCTTGACCCCGGGCGCGCGCTTGCCGACATGTGGGGGGCCTTGCAGGAGAAAGACACCGATGCCCACGCCCAATCCCGCCGCCCTTGATTTTCTGCTGTCGCGCCGCTCGCGCCCAGCCAAGACGCTGGGGCTGCCGGTGCCCGACAGCGACGCCCTGCGCCCGCTCTTGGCCGCAGCCACCCGCGTGCCCGACCACGGCAAGCTGGAGCCGTGGCGCCTGATCGTGCTGGAACGCGCGGCCCTCGTGCGGCTGGCGGGGCTGGTGGCCGAAGCAGGCGCGCGGCTGGGCAAATCCCCCGAGGATATCGCCAAGGCCGAGACGCAATTCGCCGATGCGCATCTGGCGGTTGCCGTGATCGAGAGCCCGAAACCCTCGGACAAGATTCCGGCGATCGAACAGACCTATTCGGCGGCCTGCGTCTGTCTTAGCCTCTTGAATGCTGCCCTTGCCGCAGGTTGGGGGGCCAATTGGCTGAGCGGTTGGCCCAGCCATGACCGGGGTTTCGCGCAGACCGCCCTTGGGCTGGCCGAACACGAGCGTATCGCCGGTTTTCTCCATATCGGCACCGAAGGGGCCGCCCCGCCCGAGCGACCGCGCCCTGACATCGACGCCATCACCACTTGGGTTTCGGAATGATTTTCGCCAGTTTCTTCAAGGCCTTGGGTCAGATCGGCGACCCGCGCTTTCGCAAGGTGCTGTTCTTGGGTGTGGGTCTGACGCTGGCCCTGCTGATCGCGGCCTATGCTGGTGTGCTCTGGCTCATTCAGGTGGCTGTGGGCGACAGCACCACCCTGCCACTGCTCGGCGAGGTGACATGGCTGGGCGATCTTTTGAGCGGCGCGTCGTTCCTGCTGATGATCGTTCTGTCGGTATTCCTGATGGTGCCGGTCGCCTCTGCCATCACCTCGATGTTTCTCGATACTGTGGCGCAGGCGGTGGAGGACCGGCATTATCCGCATCTGCCCCCGGCCAGCATCGTGCCCTTTGGTGAGGCGCTGCGCGACACGATCAACTTTTTGGGCGTCATCATCGGTGCGAATGTTGTGGCGCTGTTTCTCTACGCGCTTTTCACGCCCTTTGCGCTTTTCATCTTTTGGGGCTTGAACGGCTATCTTCTGGGGATGGAATATTTCCAACTTGTCGCCATGCGCCGGGTTGGGCGCGCGGGGGCCAAGACATTGCGCAAGAAACATCGTCTGACCATTTGGGCGGCTGGTGTGTTGATGGCGATGCCGCTTTCAATCCCGCTGGTGAACCTGCTCATTCCGATCTTGGGCGCGGCCACCTTTACCCATATCTTCCACGCTACTCAGGCGCGGCGGGTGGGGCCATCCGGTTGAACATATCCAGATCGCGCACCGTGATCATTCCCGAAATAATCGTGCCGCCGATAATGATCCAGAGCACGATGGCGATGCCGGTGGTGATCCACGCCTTTTTCTTGAGGTGGTGATGTTCGGGTGATCCCGCATGGGTGCCAGGGACGATCTGACCCAGATCCCCTTGGGTCTGAATGCGGATCGGCAGCACGACGAAAAACGTCATGAACCAGATCACGGCAAAGAGCACGATGGCCGAGGTAACGCCCATTAGACCTGCTCCAGTTCCACGAGGCAGCCGTTGAAATCCTTGGGGTGCAGGAACAATACCGGCTTGCCATGCGCGCCAATCTTGGGCTCTCCGCTGCCCAGCACCCGCGCGCCGGTGGATTTCAGATGGTCACGCGCGGCAATGATGTCCTCGACCTCATAGCAGACATGGTGAATCCCGCCCGAGGGGTTCTTATCCAAAAACCCTTGGATCGGGCTGTTTTCGCCCAAAGGATAGAGCAGTTCGATCTTGGTATTGGGCAATTCGATGAAAACCACGGTCACGCCATGATCCGGCTCGTCCTGCGGCGCACCCACTTTTGCGCCAAGCGCATGGCGATACTGATCGGCGGCGGCGGTAAGGTCCGGCACGGCGATGGCAACATGATTGAGGCGTCCGATCATGGGGCAATCCTTTCGCATGAATTTCCCCTGTTATGGGGATGAACGCAGGAACTGACAAGCGACAGGGGGACGCAACCCGCGCATTAACCTTGCGTTCACCACAATCGGGCCATGCTGTGGGGATGTCGTGACAGAAGGATGCGCCCGATGACCGATCTTGACAGCCTTGCGCGCCCGCGCACCCCCAATTCCCAACGCCCGCTTTTGGGCATGACCGTTCTGGCGGTCGAGGATAGTCGCTTTGCCTCAGAGGCGCTGCGCCTGATGTGTCTGCGCAGCGGTGCACGCATCCGGCGCGCCGATTGCCTGACCTCGGCGCGGCGGCATTTGCAGGTCTACCGCCCGTCGGTGGTGATCGTTGATCTGGGCCTGCCCGATGGGCGCGGCGAGGATCTGATCGCCGAGCTTGCCCGCGCATTGCCCCGTGTGGGGGTGATCCTCGCGACCAGCGGCGATGCCGGGGCCGAGGCGCGGGCGCGCATGGCCGGGGCCGATGGGCTGTTGCTCAAACCGGTGGCGAGCCTTGGCATCTTTCAGCAAGAGGTGCTGCGCCATGTGCCCGCCGACCGGCGGCCCCTTGGCCCCTATGCGGTGCAGGCCGAGGTGATCCACCCCGATCCGCTGGCGTACCGCGACGATCTTGACCATGTTCAAAACCTGCTGAGCCATGATCGCACGCCCGACATCCTAAGCTATGCGGCACAGTTTCTGGCCAGCGTTGCACGGGCCGCCGAGGATACCTGTCTGGCCGAGGCCGCGGCAGGGCTGACCGGGCATTGCCCCGAGGCGGGAATTGCGCGGGTCATGGGGCTGATCACGGCAAGGCTGGCGGCGCAGGCGGCGCTCTAGCAGGCCGCTTTGCTTTGCCGCAGCCCACCGCTAGATAGGGCGTCATGTGTGCCCTTCCCGCCCCTCTTGCCACGTGGTTTTCTGCCCGCAACTGGCAGCTTCACCCGCATCAGGCGGAGATGCTGGCGCGGGCGGATGATCCTGCGACGCTGCTTATCGCGCCCACAGGCGGGGGCAAGACGCTGGCGGGGTTTCTGCCATCCTTGGCGGATTTGGCAACGGGCGATCACGCCGGGCTGCACACGCTTTATATCTCGCCGCTCAAGGCGCTCGCGGCGGATATTCGGCGCAACCTGACCACGCCTGTGACGGAAATGGGCCTGCCCATCCGGATCGAGGATCGCACCGGCGACACCTCTGCCCATACCAAGCGCCGCCAACGCGCCGACCCGCCCCATATCCTGTTGACCACGCCCGAGAGCCTTGCGCTGCTGACCTCTTACGAGGATGCGCCGCGCATTTTTGCAGGCCTGAAGCGCGTTGTGATCGACGAGGTGCATGCCTTGGCCGAGAGCAAGCGCGGCGATCAGCTCATGCTGGCGCTGACCCGGCTTCAGGCGCTCTGCCCCGACATGCGGCGCGTGGGCCTGTCGGCCACGGTCGAGGACCCGCCTGCCCTCGCGCGCTACATGGCACAGGGCAGGTCAGATTGCGCGATCCTCATGGCCGATCCGGGGCCGGAGCCAGATATCGCCATGTTGGAGACCACGGAGCCGCCCCCTTGGGCCGGGGGCGGTGCCGCCTATGCCATTCCCGCCGTGCTGGATGCGGTGCGACAGCACAAGACGACGCTGATTTTCCACAACACCCGCGCACAGGCCGAGATTTTCTTTCACAACCTCTGGCTTGCCAATGACGACGCCCTGCCCATCGGCATCCATCACGGCAGCCTTGACCGGGTGCAGCGCGAGCGGGTCGAGGCGGCGATGGTGCGCGGCGATCTGCGTGCCGTGGTTTGCACCGGCAGTCTCGATCTGGGGCTGGATTGGGGCGATGTCGATCTTGTCATTCAGGTGGGCGCGCCCAAGAATGTCAAACGCCTTGTGCAGCGGATCGGGCGGGCCAATCACCGCTACAATGCCCCGTCCAAGGCGCGTCTGGTGCCTGCCAACCGGTTCGAGGTGGTGGAATGCCGCGCAGCCCTTGAGGCCGTGCGCGCCCGCGATCTGGATGGTGAGGCGCGCGGGCCGGGACCACGCGATGTGCTGTGCCAGCATATCCTGATCCGCGCCTGTGCGGGGCCGTTCGAGGCGGATGTGCTCTTTGCCGAAGTGATCGGGGCCGGGGCCTATGCGCAGCTGACGCGTGCCGAGTTCGACGCCTGTCTCGAATTCTGCGCCACGGGGGGCTATGCGCTCCGGGCCTATGACCAATGGCAGCGCCTGCAACAGCGCACCGATAGCCTCTGGCAGTTGCGTGATCCGCGCTCTGCCCGGCTTATTCGTATGAATATCGGCACCATTCAGGACACAGACACGCTCAAGGTGCGGATGCGGCGGACGCGCGGCGGCAAACCCTTGGGGGAAATCGAAGAGGGCTTTGCCGCCACTCTCACCCCCGGCGATACATTCCTGATCGGCGGGCAGATCGTGCGCTTTGAATCGCTGCGCGAAATGGTGGTTGAGGTCAGCCGTGATCCCGGCCGCAAGCCCAAGATTGCCACCTATATGGGCACCAAATTCGCCACCTCGACGCAGTTGTCAGAACGTATCCTGCACATGCTCGGGGCCCCCGACTGGCCGGATTTGCCCACCCCAGTGCGCGATTGGCTGCACCTGCAACGGCAGGTGTCGCAAATGCCGGAACCTGACAGCCTGCTGATCGAAAGCTTTGCCCATGAGGCGCGCGAACATCTGTGCATCTACGGCTTTGCCGGGCGCAACGCGATGCAGACACTGGGCCTTTTGGTGACAAAACGGATGGAGGAGACGGGCCTTGCGCCGCTGGGTTTCGTTGCCACCGATTACGCCACGCTGATCTGGGGGCTGGAGCCGGTGACGGATGCGGCCCCCCTCTTTGCCCCCGATGCGCTGCGCGAAGGGCTGGAAAGCTGGCTCATGTCCAATGCGGTGATGAAGCGCACTTTTCGGGCCTCGGCCACGATTGCCGGGCTTATTCAGCGCAACACCCCCGGCGCGCGCAAGAACGGGCGGCAGGCGACGCTCTCGTCGGATATTCTCTATGACACGCTGGTGAAATACGACCCAAACCATCTTTTGCTCGATATTACCCGACAAGAGGCGATGCGCGGGCTGGTGGACTTTGGCCGCATCGAAGAGATGCTGGCGCGCGTTGCAGGACGCATCACGCTGCGGCGGCTGGCACGGGTCAGCCCGCTTGCGGCGCCACTCTTCCTTGAAGCGGGCCGGATGCCGGTCGAGGGGGCCGCGCAAGAGCGGCTTTTGGCCGAAGAAAGCGCGCGGCTCTTGGCGGCGGCGGGTCTTGCACCCTGAGCACGGTCTTGCCATTTCATCGGCAAAGCGGCACCAATGCCGCATGAACGGTTACGGATTCACCCTCGCTGGAACGGCGTTGACGGCCTTGCCCTCGGGTGCGCTGTATTGGGAGGCGCGCAATTTGCTGTGTGTCTCGGACCTGCATTTGGGCAAGGCACTGCGGCGTGCGCGCCTTGGCGAACCGCCCCTGCCCCCCTATGAAACCCGCGACACGCTGACCCGGCTCGAAAGCGATCTGCGCCGCACCGGGGCGGCGACCGTGATCTGCCTGGGTGACAGTTTCGATGACAGTGCCGCCGCCATGCATCTGCCCGAGGCGGAAAAGCTGTGGATCGCCAAATTGCAGGCGGGGCGCCGATGGGTCTGGATCGAGGGCAATCACGATCCGGGTCCGATTGACCTTGGCGGGGCACATATGGCCGAACTGCCGGTGCCGCCGCTGTTGTTTCGCCATATCGCCCGCGCGGGGCACAGCGGTGAAATCTCGGGGCATTATCACCCCAAGGTGCGGCTGGCCCTCAAGGGCCGCAGCCTGAGCCGCCCCGCCTTTTTGATCGACAGCGACCGGATCATTCTGCCCGCGTTTGGCACCTATACCGGCGGTCTCTGGTCTGACGATCCGGTGCTTACCGGGCTGATGCGGCGGGATGCGGTGGCGGTGCTGACCGGGGCCATGGCCCATGCGGTGCCCATGCCCCGCGGCACTTATCGCGCCTGAAACACCGCATCGAGACTGTCGATCACCCCCGCCGCCTCGAGGTTGGGGCGGTATTTTCGGCTGACTGGCACGCGGTCGCCATTCTTGAGCAGCAGGAATATCTTGCCGCCGCTCTCGCGCTCGGTGCCGCTGATGGCAGCAAAAGCAACCCAGTGCGACCGATGGGTGCAAATGCCCGCAACCGGCTCCATCTCTTCGATCGCATCGACAAGGCGCAAGCGCAGCGTTTCGATGCCGTCGCTGGTTGCCACCTCGACATAATGGTTATTGGCGGACAGACGGTGTATTTCGGCAAAAGGCGGGCAGGACAGCCGCCGATGCAACCGGGTTTGCGCGGGCGTCTCCGGCTTGGTCGCAGAGCGCGACCAATAGCTGGTCGGCGCCTCGGCACCGATTTGCCGCCGCACAACAAAAACCCCGCAGGCAATCAGAAAGCTGTTGAGGGTAATCTTGATCGGGTTCAGATCCTCATGCGCCAAAATCGGGTCCATCCAGCCGCGCAGAAACCAGATCAACGGACCAAGGGCGATGCCGACAAGAAAACTTGCGCCAAGATCGAAAAGCGCCGGATGCCGCCCCCCCAAGAGCGCCCGCATGGTCGCCCGGGCAGCAAAGCCAACCAGGATGGCCGCCGTGATGACCGCAGCCCAATAGGCGGTGCGGATCGGCCAGCTCATTGTATCATAGCTTCCGAACGGGCCGGCCAGAACCGCAAAGCCCAATGTGGCCGTCCAAACATAGAATGTCACGGACGAGAACAGCAGTGAAAACGTATCCACAAAATGCAGGCGCAGATCAGACCAGTTCAACGTGCCACCCTTGTCCGTTCCCATTTCATATGCATTTATCAGCATGATTGCTCTAGTCCAACCTAACGTCGCCAGAGTGGTTCAATTTACTGTCAACGTAACGTGACATCATAAACAATGGGAAAGCCTCGGAAAATGTCCCCTGACATTGAACAGAAAATTCGCCGCAGCTTTGCCGCGCAGGCGATGATGACCACCTTGGGCGCGCGTCTTGTGGCCCTTTCTGACGGGGCCACGGTGATCGAGGCCCCCATTCTGCCCGGCAGCCGGCAACAACACGGCTTTGGCCATGCCGGTCTGACCTTTGCCATTGGTGACAGTGCGGCGGGCTATGCCGCGCTCAGCCTGATGGCCGACGGGGCCGAGGTGCTGACCACCGAGATGAAAATCAACCTGCTCGCCCCAGCGCAAGGAGAGCGCCTGATTGCCCGTGGCAGGGTGATCAAGCCCGGGCGTCGCCTTGTGATCGTGCAGGCGGATGTCTATGCGGTGCAGGATGGGGTTGAGACCCATATTGCCCTGCTCACCGGCACGATGATCCCGGTCTGAGTGTGGACGAGGAACCACCACGCGCCGTCAGGCTGTGATTTCCGGGGTCAGGGTGAAACTCGCGCGCATTCCCAGCCCTGTGACATAGTAATCTTCCAGCCCGATCCGCACCTCTGGGTCGAGCACGGACCAGTCGATCCAATCAAGATCAAAGCCGGTATCATAGGCCACCATGGCAACCGCCCCCCGCCCCGGCACAAGCGCCGGGCGCGCGCGCCCTGCCACCGCCTCGCGCGTGCGGTCAATCCACAGAACCGGATCTTCGGTATCGACAAATCGGCCATCCACCACCACGAGGCGCGGGTGCAGATCCCGGATCAATTCAAAAAGATCATGCAGGTCGGCCACCTTTTCCAAGAGATCAAAAAGCACAATCACATCATATTGCCGCCCGGCCCGCACCTCGGATCGGATTTCCTCGACCGGATCGGCAGAGCGCAGATCAATCCGCTCGCGCAATCCGACATCGGGCAGCCGGCCAAACCGCTCGACCATTGTGGCATCCGTTTCGATCCCCACCACCTGCAAGGCCCCCGCCGCCGCCAGCGCATAGCACCATGCCCCATCGCCAGCCCCGATCAGCATCACCGTCGAATCGGCAATCGCGTGGCGATAGCTATCCACCAACAGCGCATGCCGCGCCTGCGCCCGGTTCAAGCCGCCGGTTTTGTCATCGCCCGCCTGCCGTTTGAACCCATACCCCATGATCGTCATCACACACCCATCAGCCTGTATCGCCTTTGGTCTTGTAACATGACAAAAGATAGCAAACCCTTAAGCGCGATTTGGTTCAGTACGCAGGCCCATGACAACACCCCTGACACCCGCTCTCTTGCTTCAGGCCTATGCCTCTGGTGTGTTTCCCATGTCGGAACGCCGCGACGATCCCGAGGTGTTCTGGGTTGATCCGCACCGCCGGGGGATTCTGCCGCTTGATGGGTTCCACATTTCACGGTCGCTGGCGCGCCGGATGCGGCAAGGCCGCTATGAGGCCACGCTTGACCGTGATTTCGAGGCGGTGCTGCGCGGTTGCGCCGACCGCGCCGATACGTGGATCAGCCCGCCAATCCACCGCGCCTATATGGCACTGCATCGTCAGGGCTATGGTCATTCGCTGGAAATCTGGCAAGAGGGGCACTTGGTTGGCGGGGTCTATGGCGTGGCCCTTGGCGCGGCCTTTTTTGGCGAGAGCATGTTTTCACGGCGCACCGACGCGTCGAAACTCGCCCTCGCACATTTGACCGACCATCTTGCCCTCTGTGGATTTCGCCTGTTCGATACACAGTTCATCACGCCGCATCTGGGGCGGCTAGGCGCGTTGGAAATTCCGCGCACGCAATATCGCGCGCTTTTGGAGGATGCGATGGAGGAGGAGGCGGATATCACCCGCCCTGCGTTCGATCCTGATCCGCGTCAGATCTTGCAGCGCAGGACCCAGATGTCATAGCGCGGATGTTCCAACGCATTCAGCGCCGGAGAAGAGGCCAGCATCCAGCCGGAAAAGATCACCGCGCCACCCGCCTGTTCGGAAATTGTCAGATAGGCATAGGCGTCTGCGGCCGGGTCGTCTTGGGGATACCGGCACTCGCCCAAGACCACGTCGAGCGAGCCAAACACGCCCGATTGTCCGTTGGCCAGTTCCAGATCCTGTGCGCTGCCGTTGATCTTGTCGAGGCCACGCAACAACGCGCCTTGTGCAACTGCCGCCACTTCCTGCGCCGTTCCCACGCCCGCGCCTAGACAGAGCATAAGAGCAAGCCAGAGCGCTCTCATTGCGCCGTCTCTCCCTCGCCGCCCGAGACGAATTTCATCAGCAGCGATACAAGGCTGACCGACCCTTGGGTGAATTCGATCTCAGAGCCCGGTTCGACAGCAAAGGGCGAGCCGCCCGGCATGATTTCAACGTAATTGCCCCCCAACAGCCCCTCAGAGGAAATCGCAACGGCGCTGTCATCGGGCACGTTGATGCCTTCTTGCACGGTAAAGGTCGTCTTGGCGCGGTAGGTTTCCGGGTCAAGCGCGATCTGCGTGACCCGGCCAACCTTGACCCCGGCCAGACGCACATCGGTGCCCACGCTGACGCCATCAGCGCTGCGAAAACTGGCGCTCAGTTGATATTCACGCGCGCTGCCCGTGGTCATGCCGGTGGTCTTGCCCGCATAGATCAAAAATCCGACTGCGACAGCCAGAACCACGCCGCCAACCAGAACCTCGGCTTTACTCTCAGACATTTTCCTGTCCCTATTCCGGTGACCATGCCTCGTAATCGCGCCGCTCTGCGGGCGCTGCGCGGCGGATGGACCCTGCGGGTGCATAGGCCAGCGGCGTGCCGGTCAGATTCTCGCTATGCGGCTTTTCCCAAGGCTTATGGGCAAGTGGTTTGTCGGTCGGCGGCTCTTTATAGGTATGATGCAGCCAACCGTGCCAATCGGGATCAACGCGGCTTGCCTCGGCCTCGCCATTGAAGATTACCCAGCGGCGCTTGTCGTCGCGGGTGCGATAAAACACATTGCCCTGCGCATCCTCACCCACCCTGACGCCATTGCGCCAAGTGTAGAGCTGCGTATTGAGTGTCTGCCCGTTCCACCAAGTAACGGCGCGCAGCAAGGTGTTGAGAATGCCCATTCGACCCTCCGACATCATTCAATCCCGATATGGCGGATTTGATGGCGAAGGTCCAGTGCCCGCAACACCGCATGACAGGACAGGGGCCCCAACAAAAAGCCCGCAACACGGCTGTTGCGGGCTTTTTGATTCGATTTTGGGTTGGCACGGCAGGCGGGATCAGCCCGCGCTGGCACCTTCCTTCTTGCCCTTGCTTTCGGCGTAGATGACCAGCGGCGCGGCATCGGAATTGACCGCCTCTTCGTTGACCACAACTTCTTCGACATGGGACATGCTCGGCAATTCAAACATCGTGTCCAGCAGGATATCTTCGAGAATCGAGCGCAGGCCGCGTGCGCCTGTCTTGCGGGCAATGGCACGCTTTGCCACAGCTTTGAGCGCGTCCTCGGTAAAGCTCAGCTGTGCGCCTTCCAGCTCAAACAGGCGCTGATACTGCTTGACCAGTGCGTTCTTGGGCTGGGTCAAGATCGTCACAAGCGCCTCTTCGTCGAGGTCTTCCAGCGTTGCGATCACCGGCAAACGGCCCACGAATTCAGGGATAAGGCCAAACTTGAGCAGGTCCTCCGGCTCGAGATCGGTAAAGATTTCGCCGACGCCGCGCGCGTCATTATCACGCACATCAGCCCCAAAGCCCATGGCGCTGCCCTTGCCCCGTTGCGCGATGATCTTGTCCAGACCGGCAAAGGCGCCGCCGCAGATAAAGAGGATGTTTGTCGTGTCCACTTGCAGGAATTCCTGCTGCGGATGCTTGCGCCCGCCCTGTGGGGGCACGGCGGCCACTGTGCCCTCCATCAGCTTCAAGAGCGCCTGTTGCACGCCTTCGCCCGACACGTCGCGCGTGATCGAGGGATTCTCGGACTTGCGCGTGATCTTATCAACCTCGTCGATATAGACGATGCCACGCTGCGCGCGCTCGACATTATACTCGGATGACTGGAGCAGCTTGAGAATGATATTCTCGACATCCTCGCCGACATAACCAGCCTCGGTCAAGGTCGTGGCATCGGCCATGGTAAAGGGCACGTCGAGGATTCGCGCCAAGGTCTGCGCCAGCAAGGTCTTGCCGCAGCCCGTGGGGCCGATCAGCAGGATGTTGGATTTGCTGAGTTCGATATCGCTCTTGCCGGAATTGTTCAGCCGTTTGTAGTGGTTATGCACCGCCACAGACAGAACCTTTTTGGCGCGCGCCTGACCGATCACGTAATCATCCAGCACCTTGCAGATATCGCGCGGTGCGGGAATCCCCTCACTCGACTTGATACCGGCGGTCTTGGTCTCTTCGCGGATGATATCCATGCAGAGTTCGACACATTCATCACAGATGAACACGGTCGGCCCTGCGATCAGTTTGCGCACCTCATGCTGGCTTTTGCCGCAAAAGCTGCAATAGAGCGTGTTCTTGCTGTCGCCGCCTGAGTTATTCGCCATTCCGTACCTTTCGGGCCCTGCGCCGTCTGCCGTGCATGCGCCCCGCGCGGGGCCTCGTCTGTGATCTGTGCTACCCTTCAGCTTAAGTCAGGCCGTATGGCACCACAATCCGAAAATATCCGGCCCGCCGTTGGGCCGGATCACGTTTACTTCGCGGCTTCGTCGCCCTTGTCGCGATTGGCCACGATCTCGTCGATCAAGCCCCAGGCCTTGGCCTCTTCGGGGGACATGAAATTGTCGCGCTCCAGCGCCTCTTCGACCTTTTTCAGGGTCTGGCCGGTGTGCTTGACATAAATCTCGTTCAACCGATCCTTGAGCTTTTGCGTCTCGCGCGCATGGATCATGATATCGGTCGCCTGCCCCTGATACCCGCCCGAGGGCTGGTGCACCATGACGCGGCTATTGGGCAGCGAGAAACGCATCCCCGGCTCGCCGGCGGTCAACAACAGACTGCCCATGCTGGCCGCCTGACCCACGACCAGCGTGCTGACCTTGGGCTTGATGTATTGCATCGTATCATAAATCGACAGTCCCGAGGTCACGACCCCGCCGGGGCTGTTGATGTACATGCTGATTTCCTTGGAGGGATTTTCAGCCTCGAGATGCAAGAGCTGTGCCACGATCAGGCTTGACATGCCGTCATGCACCGGGCCGCTCAGAAAAATGATCCGCTCTTTAAGCAGGCGCGAGAAAATATCATACGCCCGCTCGCCCCGGCTGGTCTGTTCGACCACCATCGGCACGAGGGTGTTCATGTAGATGTCCATAGGGTCTTTCATTACAGCCCGCCTGTCCTGCGCCCGACCGTTGCCGTCAGGCTTTGTCAATCACTCCGACCATAGCCGGTCAGTTCCTAAAGGAGTCTTAGTGTTGCGCCCAAGGGGCTGCAAGGGCATCGCTCGATTTTGTAGCAGAGCCCCTGAGCGATGGCGCTTTGCGCGCCACATCTGCTCACTTTTTCGCGCGCAAATGCGGCCAAGTTTTGCACATCCGGCAAAAACGACCTAGATACACCCAAATCAGCATCAGGATCCTAGAAAAATGCCGCTTCCCATTCTCGATGACACGCTCGACGCCGCCGAAATGGATCGCATGGTCGAAAATGCGACCACCGCCGCCAATTTCCTCAAGGCCATAAGCCATGAGGGGCGGTTGATGATTCTCTGTCATCTGGTGTCTGGTGAGCGGTCTGTGACCGAGTTGGAAACCTTGCTCTCGGCGCGCCAGGCTGCGGTGTCGCAGCAGTTATCACGCTTGCGCCTTGAGGGGCTAGTGACCGCTCGGCGTGACGGCAAGACCATTTATTACAGCCTTGCCGATGACCGACCTCGCAAGGTGCTCGAAGTCGTCTACGAATTGTTCTGCGCGCCCAAACCCTAAAACCGCGCGACCGCCACCCAATCAGACCTTTTCCTGCGTGTGCTTGCGCAACTCTGCCCGCGCCACCTGCCTGCGATGCACCGCGTCGGGGCCGTCGGCCAGACGCAGGGTGCGCACATGGGTCCACATCGCCGCAAGCGGCACATCCTGCGAGATGCCCTGCGCGCCGAACATCTGCACCGCCTCGTCGATCACCTTGAGTGCCACGCGCGGGGCCACCACCTTGATCTGGCTGATCCAAGGGGCGGCGGCGCGCGCGTCGCCCTGATCCATCATCCACGCGGCCTTGAGGCAGAGCAAACGCGCCTGTTCGATCTCCATCCTAGATTCTGCGATGATGTCGTAATTCGCGCCCAATTGCGCCAGCGGCTTGCCAAAGGCCTCGCGCGCAAGGCTGCGTTTGCACATCATCTCGAGCGCCGCCTCGGCCTGCCCGATCGCGCGCATGCAGTGGTGAATACGCCCCGGTCCAAGCCGCCCTTGCGCAATCTCGAACCCGCGCCCTTCACCCAAGAGCAGGTTTTCCGCAGGCACGCGCACATCCGCAAAGTTGAAATGCATATGCCCATGGGGCGCGTCGTCATGGCCGTAAACCTGCATCGGGCGCAGTTTCTCGATACCGGGCGTATCGGCAGGGACGACAATCATCGAATGGCGCTGATGCTTGGGCAGGTCATCGCCGCCGGTTTTGACCATCACGATATAGACCTTGCAGCGCGGATCACCGGCCCCCGTGGCCCACCATTTCTGGCCGTTCAGCACATAATGATCCCCGTCGCGCACACAGGACATGGCGATATTGGTGGCGTCAGAACTCGCGACATCCGGCTCTGTCATGAGATACGCGCTGCGAATCTCCCCCTCCAAGAGCGGGGCCAGCCATGCGGCCTTCATCGCCTCGGTGCCATAACGCTCGAACACCTCCATATTGCCGGTGTCGGGCGCGTTGCAGTTGAACACCTCGGCCCCCATCGGGGTCTTGCCCATCTCCTCGGCGAAATAGGCATATTCGACCGTGGTCAGGCCAAAGCCCCGCGCGCTGTCGGTCAGCCAGAAGTTCCACAACCCCGCCGCCTTGGCGCGCGCCTTGAGCCCTTCCAGAATCTCGGCCTGCCGGGGGGTATAGCCCCAGCGATCCCCTTTGCCGATCTCAGCGTGATACTCGGCCTCAAGCGGCATGATCTCGTCGCGCACCATGGCCGACACCCGCGCCAAAAGCGCGCGCATCTCGGGGCGCATTCCCAAATTCATATCCATATCACCGGCCCTTTGCTGTCAGTCGCCTCAATTGACAACATCAACCGCCCGGCGACAAGCGCTGTCGCACTCAGCCCGCGCGCCGATACTGCCCCGGCGAATGGCCAAAGCGGCTGCGGAATGTCTTGATGAACACCATGGGCGAGGCAAAGCCCGAGGCCATGGCAATCTCGGTCACGCTCAGGTCCGTCTCGCGCAACAGGCTGCGGCCATGATCCAGCCGCAGATCGCGGAAAAAGCGATAGGGCGTCTTGCGCAGATATTTCACGAAAAGCCGCTCCATCTGGCGGCGCGAACAGCCCGCCGCATCGGCCAACTCGTCCATGCTGATCGGCGTTTCGATATTGGTCTGCATCACCTTGATCGCCCGCACCAACAGCGGATTGCGGCTATCCAGCGCATTGCTGATCGAGGCGCGCTGCGGGCTGCGCTCGGCCCGGCGTTGGCTATAGAGGCACATATCGGCCACCACATCGGCAAAGGGCCGGCCATAATCGGCCTCGATCATCTCAAGCATCATATCGGTGGCACCCACCCCGCCACCGCAGGTGAAAATCCCGCCATCCACCTCAAAGGTATTGCCCGTCACCTCGACCTCGGGGAATTTCTCGCGAAACGCAGGCTGGTTTTCCCAATGCAGCGTTGCACGCCGCCCCTCGAGCAGCCCCGCCTGCGCCAGCGAAATGGCCCCGGTGCAAATGCCCCCCACGCGCCCACCAAAGCGCGCATGCTGACGCAGCAGCGCCAGCAGGTCCTTGCTGCCCGTACCGGTGCGCACGGTGCCGCCACAAACCACAAGATCGGTTTCACGCGCAAACGCCCCCAACGACTGATCGACATTCACCGACATGGCGCAAGAGCTGACCACCGGCCCCCCATCCTGAGAGGTGACGGTCCAGCGATAGAGCGGGCGTTGCGCCAGTTGATTGGCAATGCGCAGCGGATCAAGCGCCGCACTGAACGCCAGCAGCGTGAAATCCGGCAGCAGGTGAAAGGCAAAATGCCGGGCAGGTTTGGTGGTCTCTATGGCAAAGAATGCCGCCCCCTGCGGCACAATCGCCTTGCGTGTGATATGGGCGTCATTCTCCGGGTAGGACATGACAGGCTTCGGGCTCCCAATGCAGGGTCAGGGGGCTTCCTGAATGCAGATCAATGGATGCCAGTTCACCATGACTTTTCTGCACCTTCAACTCCTCTCCTGCATCCGTCTCAAGAAAGACAATCGCCGAGGCACCGACAAACTCTTCGCCGACCACCCGCGCGCGAATACCCGGCACGCCCGCATCTGCCGCGCTGATCTGCATCTTTTCGGCGCTGACGACAAAAGACAGCGTATCGCCCACGGATTTCGCAGGGGTTTGGGGCGCTTTGACCGCAAAGCGACCATGCGCCGTTTCGACCTGCCACAGATCGCCCGTTTTCTCGACCAGCTTGCCGGTAAAGATATTCGCCGAGCCCAGGAATTCCGCCACGAACCGATTGCGCGGCGCATGATAGATTTCCTGCGGCGTGCCGATCTGTTCGATCTTGCCCCGGCTCATGATCACCACGCGGTCGGCCATGGAAAACGCCTCGGACATGGAATGGGTGACATAGACAAAGGTGATGCCCAGATCTTTTTGCAGATTGGACAGAACCGCCTGCATCCGCACCTTGAGATGCGCATCGAGTGCCGAAAGCGGCTCGTCCAGCAGCAGGATTTTCGGCTCTGTCACCAGCGCGCGCGCCAAGGCAACCCGCTGCCGCTGCCCGCCCGACAATTGCGAGATATTGCGATCCGCGAATTCGAGGATCTGCATCTTGTCCAGCCATTTACGCGCCCTTTGCGCACGCTCCGCCTTGCTCACACCGCGCATCTTGAGGCTGAATTCGACGTTTTCCTGAACGGTCAGAAACGGAAACAGCGCAAGGCTCTGCCAGACCATCGGCGTGTCGCGGTCCCATGTTGCCTTGCCGTTTACCCGCGCTCCGTCGAGATAGATATTGCCCTCGCTCGGGTCCTCGAGCCCCGCCAGCATCCGCAGCGTCGTGGTCTTGCCACAGCCTGACGAGCCCATGATCGCCAGAAACTCGCCGCGCCCGATCTCGAAATCCGCGCGTTCCACGGCGGTGAACTCGCCAAACCTCTTGACCACACCTTCCAGCCTGACAATGGCGTCGGATTTCACAGGGGTTTGCATGTTCATGGCTTGTCCTTTGTCGAATTGCGCAACAGCATCTGCGCCAGAATGATAAGTGTGATCGAACTGAGAAAGGCGAGCGAGCCGATGGCATTGATCCGCGGGCTGACCTGCCCCTGAAGAAAGCCCAGAATTTTCACCGGCAGCGTTTCATTGAGGCCCGAGACGAACCACGCCACCGCGAATTCATCAAACGACACCGCCATGGTGATGAACAGCGCGGCAAAGATCGCGGGCTTGGTAAAAGGAATGATGACATGGCGCAGCGTCGCCCATTCATTGCCCCCAAGGTTCCACGATGCCGCCTCTAGATCCGGGTCCATCTGCGACAGACGCAGGCGGATGATCGCCATGGCAAAGGGGCTGCACATCACCCCATGCGCGATGATGATCGAAATCGCACTGCCCGACAGATTGACGCGCGACAGGAACGCCAGCATCGCCAGCCCCATGATCACCACCGGAATGGTCGGTGGCAAAAGCGCGAGCGCGAGATAGACGTTCTTACCAAAGAAGTTGTAGCGAAAATCTGTATAGGCCCCGCCAAATCCCAGCAGCGTGGCAATCACCGCCACGATCAACCCCACGACCACCGTGTTCAGGAACCCGGCCCAGACAAACGGATCTTCCCAGATCAGCCGATACCACTCGGTCGAGAAATGCCCCAAGGGCAGCGACGGGAACCGGTCGGAATTGAGCGAAAAGACGAAGCTGCCAAGGATCGGCGCAAAGATAAAGAGGACACAAACCGCGATATGCAGCTTCAAGGCGCCATTGATCAGGCGATTGTCATTGCCGGTCATTTGCCGCGCTCCTTATAGGCATAGGTGATGGCGGCAAAGGCCACGGTCAGCAGCGTGCCGATCATCATCAACGCGACCACGGCGGCGCGCGGCCATTGCTGCCCGGATTTGGTGATATCGGTGATCAGGATCGACAGCGTCGGCGGATTGCCCCCGCCCAGATAAAGCGGGCTCACGAAATCGCCAAACGACAGGATAAAGGCAAAGAGTGCCGCAATCACAAGGCCAACCCGCGCCGATGGCACGATCACCGAGAACACCGTGCGTAGCCTCCCGCAGCGCAGATTATGCGCCGCCTCGACAAAATCGCGATTGACGAAATTGAGGCTGAAAACCTGCAACAGGATCACCAGCGGCAGACAGAGCGTCACCATGCCCACCAGCGTCCCGAACGTGGTGTTGAGCATGCCAAAGGGCCCAACCCCCAGCATCCCCAGCGCGGCATTGATGATGCCCCCATCCGACAGGAACACCTGTAGCGCATAGATACGCACCAGATAGCTGGTGAAAAACGGGATGATCAGCACAAAAATCACCCATTGCTTGACCCGCTCCGACAGCTTGAATGAAATCGCATAGGCCGCCGGAAAGGCGATGGCGCTGGTCAGAACCGCGCTTGCCGTGGCCAGAAGAGCGGTGCGCGCATAGGCATCCCAAAAGGTGCCGCGCGTCAGGATACGTTCCCAATTGCCGAAATTCAGATCCGGCATCATCTGGAAATTGCGCACCGTCCAAAAGCTGATGGCGATCAGGAAAAGCAGCGGCACCGCAAAGAACGCCAACTGCCAGATCAAAAGGGGCAGCGACAGGGTGAGAGAGAATAGGCTGGGTCGGGTCATGGAATGCGGCTTTCTCAGAGGCAAGAACAGAGGGGCCGGGGTCTGGGGAGAAGAGACCCCGGCCAAGCCCCCGTCAGGCGCCCTTGTAGTCGGACCAGAAGTCGTTCCAGTCCTCAAGGCTTTGTTGCACAGGCAATTGGCGATACTGGATACGCCCTTCGCGGATCATGTCCATCGCGTTATGCTGGCCCAGCACCATATTCTGCCGCTTGGCCTCGGCGGGGTTGGTGGCATTCAGCACCTCCCAGCCTTTCTTGTTGGGGATGAGCGCGGGATAGGCGGCCATATCGGCGGATTTTGCTTGCCCCTCGGCCGAGGTGATCCACTGAATCCACTTGCGCGCCATGTCGTAATTCTGCGTGCCCTTGCCAATCGAAAACGACTCGGTCCACTGCAACCCGCCCTCTTCGGGAATGGTGGTGCGGACCTTGGCACCGTTCTTTTCCAACACGCCGGTAATCCAGTCACCAATCCCGGCAAAGGCCACCATCTGCCCATCATTGAGCGACGAGAAAGTGCCGCCATAGTCAAAGAACCCGCCGACCTGCCCGCGCAGCGCCATTGTGGCCTCTTGCACCTTGTCCCAGCCTGCGTCGTCGATATCATAGGCAGACCCATTGCCCGCCGAGAGGCTCAGTTGCCCGAGGTTGGGCAAATGCCAGTCGAAATGCCCCAGCTTGCCGGTCACGCGGGCGTCCGAGAACACCGCATAGCTGGCCGCGTCCTTTTCGCTCAGCACATCGGTGTTATGCGCCACCCCCAGAAAGCCAAAGCGCGTGATCACGGAATAGAGCGTGTTATCCACCCAATGACCGGGGAAGTTCTGGAACTCGGGGTAAAAATCGTCAAAGGCGTAATCGGCGGCATCGAGCGCCTCGATATAGCCCGCCGCGTTCAACTGCTGCACATATTCGGCATCCGACAGGATCACGTCATAGGTGCCCGCCGGGGATTGCGCGATCAGGCCCAGCATATTGTCGCCGCCGGTATAGTATTTCGGCGTGAACTTGACGTTGTTCTCTTCTTCGAACGCGCCAACGATGTCGGGCTCTGCATGGCCATACCAGGCCAGCATCGACAGGTTGACGGTCTGCGCCGACGCCCGGATCGACAGGAACGGCGTGGCCAGCGCCGCGCCTGCGGTCATCTTCAAAAGGTGGCGGCGGGTGGGGGTTCTCAGGGTCATTGTGGTCTCCTTGTTGGCATGCATTTGTTTTTAATTTTCAATCAAGTCACTCAGCCGCCACGCGGTCGCGCGTTGCAAACTCGGTGCGCAGCGCCGCGACGATGCCGCGCGTGCAGACATCAATCAGGATGTCGCCCTTTTCCGCCGTGGCATTCTTGGGCGAGGACAGCGTGCCGCTTGCGGGCGTCCACTCGGGATGCGGCGGATAGACATCGTAGGGCGGAAAACTCGCCGGCGCGTGATCCACCGCGCGCTCCAGCGATACAAGGTCTGGATAGAGCCGCAGCATGAGCGAGGTTTCCAGCACCCCGCCATGCTCGATATCCCACCCCAGAAACCCCTCGGGGTATAGCTTGGCAATCGCCGCCTGATCGACAAAATCCCAGTAGGACAGCACCACGACCTTGGTGTCATGGATGCCCGACCAGCCCAATTCGCGCAGCGCAAGGTCGATCCCCTCGGCAATGAACCACGAATTCTCGAAATGACCATTCACGATGCAGATCTGACGGTTGCCGTGGCGCGCAAACTCGCGGATCACATCCTTGAGCGCATTCACAAGGCTCGCGCCATCAAGGCTGGTGGTGCCCGGAAAGAAATTGCCACCGCCGGATTTCTGCTGCGATTTATACCCATATGTAAACGGCGGCGCGACCAGCCCGCCCACCTCAACCGCCGCGCGGCGCGCAAATTCGGTGGGCAACAGCACATCGACATGCATCGGCATGTGATGGCCATGCTGCTCCATCGACCCAAGCGGGATGAGAATCGGCACCCCGCCACGCGCGACCCGGCGCTGATACTCGGGCCAGGCTAATTCTGCTGCAAAAACCGTATCTTGGGCCATGTCATCCCCTTTTCTCTCGGATTGAGGGACCCTAGAACAGCTTGCCTCATGCGCAAAATTCATAGTAACAATGCATGAATAAGGATTCTTAATCATGCGCCATTTCGTCAATCTGCAAACCGACCTGATCCGCACGTTTGTGACGGTGGTGGACCTTGGCAACTACACCGAAACCGGTCAGGTTCTGGGCCGCACGCAGCCCGCGATTTCCCTGCAAATCAAACGGTTGGAAGATTTGGTGGGCGCCAAACTCTTGCATCACAAGGGCAAGGTTCTAGAGCTGACACCGCAGGGGCACGCCCTTATCGGCTATGCCCGCGAGATGTTGCGCCTGAATGATCGTGCGGTTGCCAACCTGCACGAGGCTCAATTCATGGGCACGCTGCGGGTGGGTTTGCCCACCGATTACGCGATTGGATATTTTCAGCGCATCATCGCCGATTTCGCCCGCGCCAATCCCGAGGTGACATTCGACATCCGCTGCGACTGGAGCCGCAATATCCTCAGCCAGCTGCATGTCGATGAATTGGACCTTGCCATTGCCATCACCGATACGATGCCTGCGCCCTATGTCTCGCTCTACTGGTCCGAGCGCCCATTCTGGGTCTGTGGGCGCGACTATCAATTCTCGCTCGACAAGCCGGTGCAAATCATTGCCCACCCCAAGGGCTGCTTCTATCGCAAACGGATGATCGACGCGCTGAACACCGAGGGGCGCGAATGGCGCATCTGCTTTGAGAGCCCCGGCATTACAGCCGTGCAAAACGCGGTGCTGGATGGGATGGGCGTGACGGCGCTGACCAAGAAAACGCTCCTGCCCGGCATGCGCGTGCTGTCACCCAAAGAGGGGTTTCCACCGCTCGCCAATCTGCATGTCGGCCTCTTTTACAAACATATCAAAGCCTCTGACGCGGCGCTGAAACTGATCGAACAGATCACCGAAGGGGTCAGCGCATTCCGCAAACCAACGCATGCGCGCAGCTAGCCTACATTTCATTTTCTTATTCTCAGATCAAACCTATTAATTTCTTGCAGAGCCTCTTTGCTGGTAGCGGATAAACATCCAAGCCAGTGAGGAGAGACCCAAATGCTTGACGACATGTTGCACGTCACGGAATGGCACAACGGCGAAAAGGAGTTTTCGCCCTTTTCCGACAATGAAATGGCCCGCCGCCAGAACGAATTGCGCGTCTGGATGGCCGATAACAACGTCGATGCGGCGCTCTTCACGTCCTATCACTGCATTAACTATTACTCAGGCTGGCTCTACTGCTATTTCGGTCGCAAATATGGCATGGTCATTGACCAAAAGAACGCCACGACCATTTCCGCAGGCATCGACGGCGGCCAGCCCTGGCGGCGAACATTCGGCAGCAATGTCACCTATACCGACTGGCGGCGCGACAATTTCTACCGCGCGGTGCAGGGCCTGACCAAGGGTGCCCGCCGCGTCGGCATCGAGTTTGACCATGTTTCGCTCGATTATCGCCAGCTTTTGCAGGATGCCCTGCCCGGCGTCGAATTGGTGGACGTGAGCCAACCCTCGATGTGGATGCGCACCATCAAATCCGCCGAGGAAATCAAGCTCATCACCGAAGGCGCGCGCATCTGTGACGTGGGGGGCTATGCCGTGGCGGGCGCTGTCAAGGCAGGCGTGCCCGAACACGAAGTGGCGATTGCGGGCACAAATGCGATGATCCGCGAGATTGCCAAATCCTTCCCCTTTGTCGAACTGATGGACACCTGGACATGGTTCCAGTCGGGCATCAACACCGATGGCGCGCATAACCCCGTGACCAACCGCGTGGTGCAATCGGGCGATATCCTCAGCCTCAACACCTTCCCGATGATCTTTGGCTATTACACCGCGCTCGAACGCACGCTTTTTTGCGATCATGTCGATGACGCCAGCCTCGACATCTGGGAGAAAAACGTCGCCGTGCATCGTCGCGGGCTGGAGTTGATGAAACCCGGCGCGCGCTGCATGGATATCGCGATTGAGCTGAACGAGATGTATCGCGAATGGGACCTGCTGAAATACCGCTCTTTCGGATATGGCCACAGCTTTGGCGTGCTCAGCCACTATTATGGCCGTGAGGCGGGCGTGGAACTGCGCGAGGATATCGACACCGTGCTGAAACCCGGCATGGTCGTGTCGATGGAACCCATGGTGATGATCCCCGAAGGCCAGCCCGGCGCCGGTGGCTACCGCGAGCATGACATTCTGGTCATCGGAGAAGACGGGGCCGAGAATATCACCGGCTTCCCCTTCGGACCTGAACATAACATCGTCGGCAAAGGCTAAACGCCCTTGCGCGGCACGCTTGAAATCGTGATTGCGGCGGCCAGTGTCCTTATGACGCTGGCCGCCGTGGCGCTTGCAGACCGGCCCGCCATGGCGCTCCTGTCCGGGTCGCGCGCCATGATCGTTCCCGGTTATGCCAGCGGGTCAGGCGCGATATTGCCACCGCAGATCAGAACCGCCACCCGCTCCCCCGCCGCAGGCCGATAAGCGCCCGACAAAAGCGCCGCCAGCGCCGTGGCCCCCGCCGGTTCCACCAACTGCCGCAACTCCCGCCACGAAAGCGCCTGCGCCTCAAGAATTGCCGCGTCACTCACCAGCACACTGGCCACGCCCTGCGCCTCGGCCAGACCATAGCACAGGCCTCCAATCCGCCGCGCCCCCAGCGCATTGGCCGCCACCCCCGACACCTCGACATCAACGGGCGCGCCCGCCGCCAGCGCGGCATGCAGCGCGCAAGAGGTCTCTGGCTCGACCGCCACCACCCGGCGACGCCCCTCAAGCCAGCCCAAAGCCCCGGCAATCAGCCCGCCACCGCCCACGGCAATCAGCACCGTGTCCGCGTCCAGTCCCTGATCCTCCCATTCCGCCATCACCGTGCCTTGTCCGGCCACGGTCGCCTCGGCGTCATAGGGATGCACCTGCATTGCCCCTGTCGCCGCCTGCCATTCAGCGGCGCGCGCCGCCGCTTCGGCATAGGCCCCCGGCACCACCTGCAAATCGGCCCCTTGGGCGCGGATGAGCGCAATCTTGGCCGGTCCAGCGATCTCGGGCACGTAGATCCGCGCGCGGTGGCCCAACCGCGCCGCCGCATAGGCCACCGCCGCCCCGTGATTGCCGCCAGAGGCCGCAACAATCCCCGCCTCCGGCACGGTCGCCTGCAAGAGCGTGTTGAACGCGCCGCGCGCCTTGAAACTGCCGGTATGCTGCATCTGCTCCAGCTTGAGCGCCACAGAATATCCACCAATCTCCGCCTGCATCACCGGCGTGCGCCGCACATGCGCAACAATGCGCTGGCCCGCCTCTCCAATACGTCCCTGCCACGCCATCGCTTGCACCTCTTTGCCTTTTCTTGATGGGTCAAACCCTATACTCCTGAAGTCAAAGACCCAAGCAAGGATCGCCCGCGATGAAAGACGACCGCCTCAGCCAATTCCGCGATGCCGGCTCCGACCGCTCCACCGCTGAACAGGTGCCGGACACGCCCCAGACCCGCGCGCCCGCCTATCGTCTGGCCTTTGCCGATCCCGATTTCATGTGCCGCGACGAATTGCGCCCCGTGCGCCTGCAACTCGAACTCTTGAAGCCCGAGATGATCTTGAACGAGCGCGGCATCCAGAGCACCGTCGTGCTCTTTGGCGGCGCGCGCATTCCCGAACCGTCGCAAAAGGACACGGCGCGCACCAAAACGCTCGCCGATCTCTCGCGCTATTACGACGAGGCGCGCAAATTCGCGCGGCTGATGACCGAAAAATCCATGGCCAGCGATGGGCGCGACTATGTGATTGCCACGGGCGGCGGTCCGGGCGTGATGGAGGCGGGCAATCGTGGTGCTGCGGATGCGGGCGGGGCCTCGATCGGCCTCAATATCGTCTTGCCACATGAGCAGGCTCCGAACGAATATGTCACCCCCGGCCTGTGCTTCAACTTTCACTACTTCGCCATCCGCAAGATGCATTTCCTGATGCGCGCCCGTGCCATCTGCGTCTTTCCCGGCGGCTTTGGCACGCTCGACGAGATGTTCGAGGCGCTGACCCTTATTCAGACCGACCGGATGAAGCGCGTGCCGTTCCTGCTCTTTGGGGCCACCTTCTGGCAATCCATCATCAACTGGGAGGCGCTGTCCGAGGCGGGCACAATCAGCGCCGAGGATCTCGATCTCTTCCAATTCGTTGAAACGGCGGATGAGGCGATGCAGATCATCAACGACTGGCCCCAAGGCTGAGCGGCCCAAAACGCCTTTCCGCTTCTTCTTGGTGCAAATACTCAATTCCACCGCCGCCCAGCAACGCGGCGGTGCCGCTCAGATGATCTCATCCTCGTCAAAGAGCGCCGCCGCCTCGAGATGGGCGCTGATGCCCCCCGCCGCCGCCTCGGCGCGCGGCGTCTCCGCCACATGGCACAGCGCATCACCCTCATACACCACCGGCAGGTTGGTACGCCCGATGATGATGCCGGTCACATCCGCCACCACCTCGGTTTCGACATCGCCAAAGGCATTGGCCACCGCGCCCAGCACCGTGCCCGGCTGCACCGCATCGCCCACCGCCAGATAGCCGCGAAACAGCCCGCCGCGCGGCGCACGATACCAACGCGAGCGCGCCGCCCGGATCGGTACACCGCGCGCACGCGGCACGCCCTTGGCACCGATCATGCCCAGATGCTGCATCACCCGCAGGATGCCACTGACCCCCGCCCGCGCCGCGAATTCGTCAAACCGGAGCCCCTCGCCCCCCTCGTAGAGCAGCACGTCCACCCCCGCCTGTTCCGCAGCCATCCGCAAAGAGCCGTCGCGCAGCTTCGACTCCATCATCACTGGCGCGCCAAAGGCACGGCCCAGCTCTTCCAGTCGCGTGTTGCCCGGCGTCAGCCGGATTTGCGGCAGGTTGGTGCGGTGAATGGCCGCCGAATGCAGGTCAATGCCCACATCCGCACGCCGCACCACCTGATCCATGAAAATATACGCCAGTTGCGACGCCATCGAGCCTTCGCTCACCCCCGGAAACACCCGGTTCAGATCGCGCCGGTCGGGCAGATAGCGCTTGTGATTGAGAAAGCCGAAGGTGTTGACAATCGGCACCGCCATCAGCGTTCCTGCCATCGAGGCCAGCGGTGCCGCCTTGAGCAGGCGGCGCATGATTTCGACTCCGATCACCTCATCGCCGTGGATCGCCGCCGAGACAAACAGCACCGGCCCCGCCCGCCGCCCATGGATCACCTCGACCGAGAGATTGACCGGCGTGTGATTGGACAGCGTGCTTACAGGGATATCCACCCGCGCCCGCGTGCCCGCTGCGACTGTTACACCGCCGATGTCAAAGGGTTTGCGCCGCGCCATGGCATCCTCGCTCTGTCTGACAGCAAGGCTTAGGCAAATAGGTTCGGCCTGTCCATGGGGCTTGGCGGGCGGCACGGCTCTGGCCTTTGCGCCGCGCGCATGGCACAGCGGCCCATGACCCGTGCCAACCCACAGAGGCCCGTTGTGACCACCGCTTTGCATGATGCCCGCCTTCAGGCAGTAGAGACCGCCGTGACCAAGACCGGCGCGCGCACGCTCCTTGATCTGGGCTGCGGCGCGGGCGATCTTTTGCTGCGTCTGGCGCTCTTGCCCGGCCTGACCCGCCTGACCGGCATCGACATTGATCTACCCTCGCTGCGCGCAGCACAGGCGCGTCTGGCGGACCTGCCCCCCGAGACACGCGCCAAGGTGCAACTGGCGCAGGCATCCATGACCGTGGCCCACCCCAATTTGCGCGGCTATGACTGCGCTTGCCTCGTGGAAACCATCGAACATCTGCCGCTTGGTGATCTCAATCGGCTGGAACGCGCGCTCTTTGCCGATATGCGCCCCGGCCATGTGATCGTGACCACGCCCAACGCCGAATTCAACCCGGTGCTGGGCGTGCCCAGCCACCGCTTTCGCCATCCGGGGCATCATTTCGAATGGGATCGCGCGCGGTTCTCAGGCTGGGCCGAAGGCGTGGCGGCACGCCACGGCTACACGGTCACCTGCCACGCCATAGGAGAGGCCCACCCCGCCTTGGGCGGAGCAAGCCAGATGGCGGTGTTTGCGCCACTGGGGTGAGGGCGATATCCGAAGCGACGAACCGCGCGGGGCGCTGGGCCGGGGTCTAGCGAAGCAACGGCCATGGTCGCCACTTTATCTCGCCAAGTCCGTGTGCCCCCACAGCATAGCGCCCCCTCTCAAAATCGCTAGGCCGCGGGACGGCCCAGCGATCCGCGCGGCGGCGCGTGCCGCGCCTTGTTCCGCGCGGGGAGTTTGGGTCTGGTCTCGATTTAAGCCCAACCTACCCCTTCAAGCTGGTCTTGCGCAGATACGGCAACACCTTCTCAAAGCTGCCAAACTTGGCTTCGGCATCGGCATCGCTCAGGCTGGCCGGGATGATCACGTCCTGCCCCACTGTCCAATCCGCCGGCGTCGCCACGCCATTGCGCGACGTGGTCTGGAGCGCATCGAGCGCGCGCAGAACTTCTGCGAAATTGCGCCCCACGGTCATCGGATAGGTCATGCTCAGTTTCAACTGCTTGTCCGGCCCGATGATAAAGACCGAGCGCACTGTGGCGCTGTCGTTGGGCGTGCGCCCGTCGGGCAAATAGGCCTCGGCGGGCAGCATGTCGAAGGCCTTGGACACCACAAGCCCCGCATCGGCGATAATCGGGAATCCCGCCGCACTGCCAGCAACCTTTTCAATATCGCCCTTCCACTTGCGATGGTCCTCAACCCCATCGACCGAGACGCCGATCACCTTGCATCCGCGCTTCTCCCATTCCTCTGCCAAGCGCGCCACAGCGCCAAACTCGGTGGTGCAAACGGGGGTAAAATCCTTGGGGTGAGAAAACAGAATCGCCCAGCTGTCGCCAATCCACTCATGCAGTGAAATCGTACCCAGATCGGTTTCCACCGTCAGATTGGGGATCACATCATTGATTCGAAGGCCCATAGCCTATCCTTTCCTGATTTCCGCCTTGGGGTGCAGAAATTTGATCAAATTGCCCCAAAGCGCCCTATTTCAAACCTTGCAGCCCGGCATTACCCCTGACAGAGTGCCGCCAAATCACTGGAGGTCAATACCATGATCGAGAAACGTCAGTTCTACATCAATGGCGCGTGGGTCAACCCCCTCGCGGCAAAAGATCACAAGGTCATCAATCCCTCGACCGAAGAGCCCTGCGCGGTGATCTCTTTGGGCGGTCAGGCCGATACCGACGCCGCCGTCGCCGCAGCCAAAGCGGCCTTCCCGGCGTGGATGGCTACGCCAGCGGCAGAACGCATTGCTTTTGCAGAGAAAATTCTAGAGGCCTACAAGGCCCGCGCCGAGGATATGGCGCAGGCCATCAGCCTCGAGATGGGCGCGCCCATCGACATGGCCCGCGAACAACAGGTCGGTGCCGGAAGCTGGCATATCGCCAATTTCATCGCGGCCGCGCGCGACTTTGCCTTTGACGAACCGCTTGGCGATCACGCCCCCAATGACCGGATCATCCACGAGGCGGTGGGCGTTGTCGGCATGATCACGCCGTGGAACTGGCCGATGAATCAGGTCACCCTCAAGGTGATCGCGGGTCTGGTCGCGGGTTGCACCATGATCCTGAAACCCTCTGAGGAGTCGCCGCTCAACGCCGTGATCTTTGCCGAAATCGTTGATGCCGCAGGCCTGCCCAAAGGCGTCTTCAACCTCGTCAACGGCGATGGTGTGGGCGTGGGCAGCCAACTGACCGCGCATCCCGATGTGGACATGATCAGCTTTACCGGCTCGTCGCGCGCCGGGCGCATCATCTCCAAATCCGCCGCCGACACGCTCAAGCGCGTAAGCCTTGAGCTGGGCGGCAAAGGCGCCAACCTGATCTTTGCCGATGCCGATGACAAGGCGGTCAAGCGCGGCGTGATCCGCTGCATGAACAACACCGGCCAATCCTGCAACGCGCCCACCCGGATGCTGGTGCAGCGCGAGATTTACGACCAAGCGGTCGAGATTGCCGCTGAAACTGCGAATGCCATCCCCGTGGGCCCCGCCAACGAGGCCGGTCGCCACATCGGCCCCGTGGTCAACGAGGTGCAGTTCAACAAGATCCAAGACCTCATCCAGCAGGGTATCGACGAAGGCGCGCGGCTGGTTGCGGGCGGCACCGGGCGGCCCGACGGTCTCAACCGGGGCTTTTACGTGAAACCCACGGTCTTTGCCGATGTCACCAACGAGATGACCATCGCGCGCGAGGAAATCTTTGGCCCGGTCCTGTCGATCATCCCTTTTGATACTGAAGAGGACGGCATCCGTATCGCCAATGACACGCCCTATGGCCTCACCAACTATGTGCAGACCGGTGATCCGGCACGGGCCAACCGGCTGGCGCGCGCCCTGCGCTCGGGCATGGTGGAAATGAACGGCCAGTCGCGCGGTGCAGGCTCGCCCTTTGGCGGGATGAAACAATCGGGCCATGGGCGCGAAGGCGGCAAATGGGGCATCGAGGATTTCCTCGAGGTCAAATCCGTCTCGGGCTGGACCCCCGGCGCCTGACCCTATGGCGGGGCGCGCCTTTGCCCTGCACGGCGCGCGCGACGCCACGCGACGCAACCGGGCGCGCGATACGCTCAACACCTGCGGGCTAGAGGGCGACCTCTGGCCCGAGGTCGAGGCCTCTGTGCTGTCCTCTACGGTGCTTTCGGCCACGGTCGGGGCGGGGCTCTTTGCCCCGCTCTATCCGTTCACGCTGACCACCCCCGAGATTGCCCGCTTTCTCAGCCATCGGCAAATCTGGGCCGAGATTGTCCGACAGGGTCTCGATTATGGGCTGATCTTCGACGAGGATGCCGCCCTTGACCCCCAAATCTTTGCAAGAGCGCGCGATCTGGCGCGCGACCATATCGACGATCTTGGGTATATCGCCTTCCAGCCCCAAGCTGTGCGCGGGCCTGCGCGCGTGATCGACACCAACGGCGGTTGCGTGCTTTGCCTGCCGGTGGTCAACGCCCCACGCAGCCCCGTGCAGATGGTTGGACAGGATGCCGCCGCCCACCTTCTGCACCTGACCGAAATCTTCGACCGCCCGGTCGAGTTTCTCATTCAAAGCCATTGGCACACGCATCTGCGCACTGGTGCAGTCTATCCGTCCGGTGTATCACGGATCATGCAGGGCTCAGGGCACACCTCGCTTGCGGCGGCTTGGCCACGCTACCTTTATCGCCGTGCCGCCCGGCACGCGGCACGCGATAGCGCGGCACCGCTTACCGGTGGATTACTTTGATCCTTTACTCCGCCGCGCAGCGCCCCGGATTATTGGGATGGGTTGTCCAGTTTGCATACTCGTCCTGCACCACCTCGCCGGTGCGCGGATCGACCATGCCCGCCGCCATCCGTTCCATCGTGATGCATCCCTCAATCGGGCAGACATTGACGCAGAGGTTGCAGGCGACGCACTCGTCATCCTTGACGGTAAAGACCCGATCCTCGGACATCGCAATGGCCTGATGGCTTGTATCCTCGCAGGCGGCATAGCAGCGCCCACATTTGATGCAGTCATCCTGATTGATCCTGGCCTTGGTCACGTAATTGAGGTTCAGATCCTTCCAGTTGACCACATTGGGCACGGCGCGCCCAACCAATTGGTCAACAGAGGTAAAGCCCTTGTCATCCATATATTGCGACAGGCCCGAGATCATTTCCTGCACGATCTTGAACCCATAGGTCATGGCCGCCGTGCAGACCTGCACATTGCCCGCCCCCAGCGCCATGAATTCTGCCGCATCGCGCCAAGTGGTGACGCCGCCAATACCGCTGATCGGCAGACCCGCCGTGGCGGGATCGCGCGCAATCTCGGCCACCATATTCAGCGCGATGGGCTTCACCGCAGGCCCGCAATAGCCGCCATGCGCGCCCCGCCCGTCAATCGTGGGCTCAGGCGCAAAGAGATCAAGATCGACGCTCGTGATCGAATTGATCGTGTTGATCAGGCTCACGGCATCCGCGCCGCCGTCCTTGGCGGCCTGCGCGGGCTTGCGGATATCGGTGATATTGGGGGTAAGCTTCACGATCACCGGCAGGTTCGAGTGTTTCTTGCACCAATGCGCCACCTGCCCCACATATTCGGGCACCTGCCCCACCGCGCTGCCCATGCCGCGCTCGCTCATGCCATGCGGACAGCCGAAGTTCAGCTCGACCCCATCACAGCCGGTATCCTCGACCCGGTGCAATATCTCGCGCCAGGCGTCCTCATTGACCGGCACCATCAGGCTCGCAATCAGAGCGCGGTCGGGCCAGTCGCGCTTGACCCGGCGCATCTCTTCGAGATTCACTTCCAGCGGGCGATCCGTGATCAACTCGATATTGTTGAGCCCCAGAAGCCGCCGATCCGCGCCGTAAATCGCCCCATAGCGTGGCCCGTTGACGTTCACCACGGGCGGCCCCGCCTCGCCCAATGTCTTCCAGACAACACCGCCCCAACCCGCCTCGAACGCGCGGCGGACGTTGTATTCCTTGTCCGTCGGCGGCGCAGAGGCCAGCCAGAACGGGTTGGGCGATGTGATACCGATAAAGTTGGTTGTCAGATCCGCCATGGCTCAGCTTCCTTCCGCTAAAGGTTTGAAGTTGTCGGGATCAATGCCGGCCAATGCCAAGCGCCGACGCGCACAGTCGAGAACTTCGTCATCAAAAGTCTTTGGGTGACGTAGGGCGACCGCCTCAAAAGTAAGTTCCGGGTGACCGCGTTGAACCAGATCCGTGAAGCCAGCTGATGCATCCTTCTTCAAGGTAAGGTCAGCTGCTGTCTTTGCTTCCCCATCACGAGCGATCTTGTGACGCGTTCGTGATAGCATCACGGTCTTACCACGTTCTTCGCGAAGCATTTCTTCGAGAGCGTGAATCGACTGCCAGACGTCATGCTCCACAGTTCCTGGTGTTGCTTCGGGCTGAACAAGGCACAAGCGAGCAAATGCAGCCCGCTCGACAACCGGCGATTTCGTGCGTCGCGCATTTTCAATGAAGTTTCTGAGTTTCTCGGGCGATTCAAGACTGGAGATTCTCGCAAGTGCAGCACGTTCTCCATCGGACAGATCCGCCATGGCTCAGCCCTCCGGCATCAAGGTTGCGTGGATGTCTTCGGCAGCGTCGCGCCCTTGGGCCACTGCCGTCACGGTCAGGTCATCGCCCCCCGCCGCGCAATCGCCCCCCGCCCAGACCCCGGGCAGGGAGGTACGCCCGGGGCCTGAAACGGCGATCTTGCGCCCGTCGAGCGCGGGCAAATCGGCCCCCTCAAGCGTCTGACCAATCGCCTTGAACACTTGATCAGCAGCAAGCCGGAACCGTTCGCCCGTGGGCCTGAGATCGTCGTCGGAATACTCAAACTCAACCTCGCGCACCGCGCCATTGCCATGCACCGCGATGGGCGTGGCATTGGTCACGATCCGCACACCTTTGGAGGCCGCAAGATCCTGTTCATAGCGGCTGGCGTTCATCCGGTCGCGCCCCCGCCGATAAACCAGCGTTACATTGAGCGCGCCCAAAAGTTTGGCCTGCACAGCGGCATCCACCGCCGTCATGCCGCCCCCGATCACCACCACATCGCGGCCCACCGGCAAATCGCTGAGATCCTCGGCCTGCCGCAAAGCGGCAATGAAATCCACCGCATCGCGCATTCCCTCGCGGTCCTCGCCGCTCAGCCCCAGCGCATTGACCCCGCCCAGACCAATCCCAAGGAACACCGCGTCGTGATCTTCCTGCAATTCCGCCAGCGTCATCTCGCGCCCCAGACGCTGCCCGGTGGCCAGCGTGATCCCACCAATCTGCATCAGCCAGTCAACCTCGCGCGCGGCGAAACTGTCGGTGCTTTTGTAAGCGGCGATGCCAAATTCATTAAGACCACCGGGCTTGGCGCGCCCATCGTAGAGTGTGACATCATGGCCTTTCATCGCCAGCCGGTGCGCGCAGGCCAGCCCCGCAGGCCCCGCCCCCACCACCGCCACCCGCCGTCCCGTGGGCGCAGCAGGGGTAAAGGGATGCACGCCTTGGTCCATCACGGTATCCGTCGCATAGCGCTGCAATCGCCCGATCAGCACCGGCTGCCCCTCGGCCGCCTCCCGCACGCAGGCCTCTTCACAGAGGGTCTCTGTGGGGCAAACGCGGGCGCACATGCCGCCCAGGATATTCTGGCTCAGGATCGTTTTGGCCGCTGCCTCGGGCGTGCCGGTGGCGATCTGCCGGATAAAAAGCGGGATGTCGATCGAGGTGGGGCAAGCGGTGATACAGGGCGCGTCATGGCAGAAATAACAGCGATCCGCCGCCACCAGCGCCTCGTGATCATCAAGGGGGGGATGCAGATCGGTGAAGTTGCCCTGCAAGGCGGCGGGATCAAGCCGGCCTGCGACGATACCGGGGGCGAGTTGGCGGTCTCTCATGGCTGTCTCCGGTCATGGATGGCTGAGGTTCAGTATTCCACGATTCGAAATTTTATCAATTGGTAAAATTTATCGCCGCGCGAAAAAGAACCCCCTGAAACACTCAGGGGGCAAAGCCGATGAAAATTGCAGCAAATGGGCAGTAACCCCAGCGCCCCGTCTCACCCCACCTTGCGCTGACGCCACAACGTAAACAGACCCGCGCCAACCACCAGCGCGCCGCCCAAGGCCACGTTCAGCGCAATCGTTTCACCAAAGATGAAAATCCCGATGCCCGTCACAAAGAAAAGTTGCAGATAGGCAAAGGGTTGCACCGCGCTTGCCTCTGCCACTTCGTAGCATTTGATCAGCGTGTAGTGCCCCGCCGCTCCGGTGATGCAGAGCGTGATCATCCACGCCCAGGCATCCGACGTCATCGGCTCCCAGAACCAGATCCCGGCCAGCGTCATGGCAACCGACCCGACTGTCCCGGTCCAGAAAAAACTCGTGGCCGCCGTATCCTTGCGCGCCACATAGCGCGTCAAAAGCCCGTAGAGCGCAAACATCAAAGCGGCGATAAAGGGCACAATCGCCTTGGGGTCGATCACGCCCAGCCCCGGCTCCAGAATGATCAGCACGCCGATGAACCCGACCGCAATCGCCAACCACCGCCGCCAGCCCACCCGTTCGCCCAGAACCGGACCCGAAAGCGCGGCAATCAACAGCGGATAGCAGGCAAAGACCGCATGCACCTCGATCAGCCCCAGAAGGGTAAAGCCATAGACCATCACGCAGATTTCCGCCACCAGCAGCACGGCGCGAAACCCCTGCATCAAGGGTTGCGATGTGGTGGCCGCGGCCCGAAGGCCCCCCGCCTTGCGCGCGGCGATCACCATCACAAAGGCCGCAAAGAACCAGAACCGGATCATCACCACCATCAGCACGTTGTAATTCTCGGCCAAGTGGCGGGAAATGCCGTCCTGCGCGGCAAAGATGACCGTGGTCAGCACCATCAACCAGATGCCCAAGCGGGTGTTTTGAACTGTCACGAGCGGTCTTTCATGGGTGGTCTTTCCGGGCCGTGGTCATATGCCGCTTGCGGCCATATCCCTGATCCCGCGTAACACAAAACCCAGCCGCCTCAAGCCCCCTGCGCACAAAGCCCGCCGCCGTATAGGTGGCCGCCGTGCCCTTTGGCGCTGTATGCCGCGCCACCTCGGCCATCAACTCTGGCTGCCACAGTTCGGGGTTCTTGGCGGGGGAAAACCCATCCAGAAACCAGGCATCCGCCCTGCCCGGCCAAGCCTTTAGCGTCTCGCGCGCATCGCCTGCAATCAGGGTAAACTCCAGGTCCGGCAGGCTGATCCGCTGTGCCTGCCCCTGCCAATGCGGGGCCAGTTCCGCCGCGACCCCCGCCAGTTCCGCAAAGCGGGCTTGCGCGCGGCGCATGTCTTGCGGGGCCATCGGATAGGCCTCGAAACTGGTAAAGTGCAAACGCCCGGTTACGCCCGCCGCCCGCCACGCCACCAAACTGGTCAAAAGGTTCAGCCCGGTGCCAAACCCCAATTCCGCAATGTGAAACCCGTCGCGAAACCGCGCTGGCAGGTCATTGCCCCCCAGAAACACATGCCGTGTTTCCGCCAACCCATTGTCGAGACTGAAATAGGGATCATCGAACCGCACCGATACCGGCACCTCGCCCTTACGCCAGATCAGGTCTGCGGTCTGGTCCTGCATGGTACGATCCTCTAAAGCATGGCGAAAACGCGCGCGACCATCGCGCGACGGCAAAGGATTGGCAATGGTTGACATCACGGTAATGGGCGCGGGCATCTTTGGCCTGTCGGTGGCGTGGTCTTGCGCGCGGCGCGGCGCACGTGTGCGCGTCATCGACCCGCATGGCCCCGGCGCGGGCGCGTCGGGCGGTATTGTCGGTGCCATGGCCCCGCATGTGCCCGAGCTTTGGAATAGCAAAAAGGCGTTTCAACTCGACAGTCTGCTCATGGCCGGGGGGTTCTGGGCCGAGGTGGCCGAGGTCTCGAACCTCTCCCCCGGTTATGCCTGTCTTGGCCGCCTGCAACCCATCGCCGATGCCGCAGCCCTTGCCTTGGCGCAAGAGCGCAGCCAGAACGCCGCAACCCTCTGGCAGGGGCAGGCCGAATGGCGCATCATCCCCGCCAGCGGCCCGTGGTGCCCAGAAACAGACACCGGCCAGATCATCCATGACACGCTCACCGCGCGCCTGCATCCCCGTCAGGCCTGCGCCGCCCTTGTCGCCGCCCTGCACGCGCGCGGTGCCGAGGTTGTGACCGAAGGCCCCATGACGGGTCGCATTCTCTGGGCCACCGGCATCGCGGGTCTCGAAGCGCTCAGCGCCGCGCATACCCGCTCGGTTGGCAACGGGGTTAAGGGGCAAGGCGCGCTTTTGGCCTTTGATGCCCGCAACCAGCCGCAAATTTTCGCCAATCAGGTGCATATCGTGCCGCATGAGGATGGCACCACCGCCGTCGGCTCCACCTCAGAGCGCAATTATGACGATCCCACCAGCACCGATGCCCAGCTTGACGATGTCATCGCCCGCGCCGTGGCAGCGGTGCCTGCCTTGGCGGGTGCGCCCGTGATCGCGCGTTGGGCCGGGGTGCGCCCGCGCTCGCGGTCACGCGCACCAATGCTGGGCGCGCATCCCTTCCGACCGGGCGAATTTCTGGCCAATGGTGGCTTTAAAATCGGCTTTGGCATGGCCCCCAAAGTGGGCGCGGTCATGGCTGATCTCATGCTCGACGGCATCGACACGATTCCCGATGACTTCAAACCAGAGGCGTCCCTATGACCCAGCCGACACTCGCCGCTCTTGACCATCTTGTGCTGACCGTGGCGGATATTGCGGCCACCTGCGCCTTTTACCGGGATGTGCTGGGGATGACGCCTGAGGTGTTTCACCCCGCCGATGGCAGCACACGCTGGGCGCTCAAATTCGGCGCGCAGAAGATCAACCTGCATCAATGGCGCGCGGAATTCGATCCAAAGGCGTCGCGTGTCCAACCCGGCAGCGCCGATCTGTGCTTTCTCAGTGAAATCCCGCTAGAGGACTGGCAGCAGCATTTCGCAGCGCTTGGCGTAACGGTTGAGCTTGGCCCCTTGCCCCGCTCCGGGGCCACTGGCCCGATCCGCTCACTCTATCTGCGCGATCCCGATGGCAATCTGATCGAGGTGTCGAACAGGGCCGAGAGCAGCGGCTGATCGCTCAGGCCGTCTTGACCGCCTTGGGCAGTTCCACGATCCGCACCGCAACCTTGCGCTGACCGCGCTGATACGGCAGCGCAATGGCGGCCTCTTTGCTGTGCTTCACAACCGATTTCAACCAACGTGCTTTCATGGCTCTTACCTCTTGCCTCTGGCCCCAATTTGCGGGGCTCATTGTTTCGTTACCAGCAACTATGCCGCCGGTTTGGGGCCAAGGTTTGACGGAAATCGTGAAAATTCAGACAAGATCAGGGCATGCAAGCCATCCAAGCCAAATCTCAATCCATTGAATTTAAATAAAGTTTTCTAAAGACGTCTTGGGGCATCCCCGATGCCGCCCGAATAGCCCCACAATTTCGGCCCAAATTGCGCCCCAATCAGAGACGGATCACCGAGATCAGCCGGCCATAATCGGCCTCACCGGCATGAGTGGTGCGGCGATAGGAATAGAATCGCTCGGGGTCGGCATAGGTGCAATGCCGCGTCCATTCCGCCTGCCCGATGCCAGACTGCCGCAGCCGGTGCAGCCCAAAGCCCGGCAGATCAAACTGATACCGCCCGCCCTCGCCATTGGCAAAAAACCGGGCATTGTCCGAATCCTCTGCCAAAAACGCCTCGATAAACTCGGGTCCCACCTCATAGGCCGCTTGCGAAATTGACGGGCCAATAACGGCCCTGATGCGGCGGCGGTCCGCGCCCAGACCCTCCATGCCAACAACCGTCGCCTCCAGCACACCATCCAGCGCGCCGCGCCATCCGGCATGCGCCGCGCCGATCACCCCATTGGCCACATCGGCAAACAGCACCGGCTGGCAATCCGCCGTCAGCACCGCCAGCGCCACGCCCGGCACATCCGTCACCATCGCATCGGCGCGCGGGCGCGTCCCCATGGGTCCCGTGACGGTCACCACATCCGCCGAATGCACCTGATGCACCGTGATCAGGTGATCCGGGGCCACCCCCATCGCCTCGGCCACCCGCGCCCGGTTGATCTGCACGATCTCGGATTGATCCGACGAACCCGGGCCACAATTGAGGCCAGCAAACACGCCCGAAGACGCACCGCCCCTTCGGGTAAAAAACCCGTGGCGCAGCGGGGCCAGGCTGTCAGCAGTGAGAATTTCTAGCGTCATGGCTCCAATCCGGGTGGTGGTGCGGCCCCCTCGGGATAGAGGCCCATCACCTTAAGGAGCGTCCCCATTTCCTCTGCCCCGGTCAAGCGCTGATATGCCGCCAGATGCGTTTCCAACGCCGGGCCGCTCAGATTGCGCGCCAAGGCTTCGGCCCGCGCCGCGATCCCCAACCGCTCCAGAAACACCCCCTGCGGCGTCAATCGCGTGTGCAGCGCAGGTGCCGCCGCCAGCGCCAGCGCCTCAAAATCCACATGCGCGGTCAGGTCCGCCGCCCCCGGCTCGGCCAAGGGATCAACCGGCTGATGCGCCTTGAGCGCCTGAAACGTATCGCCCAGTGATCGCCAATCGCCGTAATCCACAATCAGCGCGGCACCGCCCTGCCCCTCAATCCGCGCGCCAATCTCTGCCATGACCGCCGCCGCAGGCCCGCAAGTCTCGACAATATCGCCCTCGCGCGTGTCCACCAACCGCTCGGCCAGCGCAGGCGGTGCCACCGGCCCGCCCAGACCCAGCAGCAACTGGCCCGCGCTCTGTCCCACGACCCGCTCGCGCCAGCCCTCGCCAGACCGCTGAAACTGCCGGATCGGCAGCGCATCGAAAAACTCATTTGCCAGCAGGTAAAGCGGCCCCTCCGGCAGGCTCTCAACCCGCTCATGCCAGATCACATCGCCCGCAATCGCCCGGCGCTGCGCCGCGCGCAAGACTGCCGATCCCTCGACCAGATGCACCTCGGCAGCCTCGCGAAACCCCGGCACGCGCTGCGTCGCGCGCAGCACATCCGCCATCAGCGTCCCGCGCCCCGGCCCCAACTCGGCCAGCAAAAACCGCGCCGGCCGTCCCTGATCCAGCCACACCTGCGCAAGGCACAGCCCCAGCAACTCGCCAAACATCTGGCTGATTTCAGGCGCGGTGATAAAATCGCCCCTCGCCCCAAACGGATCGCGTGTCGCGTAATAGCCAAACTCGGGGTGCATCAGGCACACTGCCATATAATCCGCAAGGCTCATCGGCCCAGCCTCGGCGATCCGCGCCAGAAAATGCGCCCGCAGCCCGCTCATGCCGCCTGCGCGCGCCGCGCCCAGAGCACCATGCCAATTCCAAAGGCAATCATCGGCAACGACAGAATCTGCCCCATGGTCAGGCCAAATTCGCCCAGCTGAAGCGCCCAGCCCAGCGGGTTGCCTTCACCCACAAACTGCGCATCCGGTTGGCGCACAAATTCCACCATGAACCGCGCCATACCATAGCCTGCGAAAAACAGCCCCGTCAGCGTGCCGGGAACCCGCAGCGCGCCGCGCCGCCAGCCCAGCCACAACAGCACGGCCCCAAGGATCAGCCCCTCAAGCAGCGCCTCATAAAGCTGTGAGGGATGGCGCGCGCAAAGCCCGACAACCCCGGCACAATCCTGCGCCGCCGCCGAGGGAAAAACCACACCCCACGGCAGGTCCGTCGCCCGCCCCCACAATTCGCCATTGATGAAATTCGCGATCCGCCCCAGCAGCAATCCCACCGGCGTCACCATGCAGAGCGCATCAGCCACCGATAGCCACGCAATCCCCTGCTTGCGCGAAAACAGCAACACCGCAAGCACCACGCCCATAAGGCCACCGTGAAACGCCATGCCGCCTTGCCAAACCGCCAAAATCTCGCCGGGATTGGCAAGGTAGTAGCCCGGTTGGTAAAACAGCACATAGCCCAGCCGCCCGCCCAGGATGACCCCCAGAATGACCCATGTCAGCAGGTCCTCGACCTGCTCGGGCCGCATCGGCGCCACACCCCCCGGCCACAGCCCCGGACGGCGCACGCTCGCCACCACCAGCCGCCAGCCGATCACGATTCCCGCGATATAGGCCAGCGCATACCAGCGCAGCGCAAACTCCATACCAAAAAGCGAGATCGAAAAGATCTCGGGCGAAATGTCGGGAAAGGGGATCATGGCCTGCATATGCGTCTCTGTGCCTCTGGCTCTGGGCCAAGTCAACCTTGTGATCTGGTCCCGGCAACACATATAAGACAGCAAATGTAACGCCGGAGAAACCGATGCAGACCCGTAACAAAGTGCTCGACGATCTCAGCCAGTTGATGACCAATGCCATGGGCGTGGCCCAAGGCGCGCGGGCAGAGGCCGAAACCGCGATGAAATCGCTGATTGACCGCTGGCTTGCCGACCGCGATTTCGTCACCCGCGAAGAATTCGACGCTGTGCGCGCCATGGCTCAGAAGGCGCGCGAAGAAAACGAAGCGCTCAAGGCGCGGATTGACGCGATGGAGTCAAACAGCGGTCAAAACCGCCCCTGAGCCGCCAAGGCCCGGCGCGCGCCCGCGATCAGCGTTTCGGCCCCTTGGGACGAACGAAAATCGTGCAAAACCCGCGCGCGCCCGGCCTCTGACAGGCGCGCGCAGAGGTCCGGATCAGCGGCCAGCGCCGCAATCGCATCGGCCAGCACCTCCGGCGCTTTGGGTGGCACCAATAGGCCACTCTCGCCCGAATCGATCAATTCGCGCACTCCGCCAGCATCCGTGCCAATCGTCGGCACGCCGCAGGCCATCGCCTCCATATAGGCCACGCCCAGTGGTTCGTGCCAACTGGCCAGCGCAAACACATCCGCCGCCAAAAGGTGCCGCCGCACCTCTGGCCCGCTGATCGCCCCAAGCAGGCGGGCATGCGCACCTAAATTCAACGCCTCCAGATGCGCCTGCAATTCGGCGCGATAGCCCGTGCCGCCCGCGTCATCCTCGCCCGCAATATCCAACTGCACATCGATCCCGCGATCCAGCAACAGCCGCACGGCGCTCAGCAAATCCTGATGCCCTTTGACCCGGTGCAATCGCCCACAGGAAAAAATCCGCAAAGGCGCACCGGGGCGTGGCGGTTCATAGGGCGTGTCACGCTTGAAATCTTCGGTATCCACCCCCATTGGCTGCACCATCACGTCGACAGGCAGGTCAGGGCCGATGACCTCACGCATTTCCGCCATCAGCGTGTGGGTGATGATCGTGGCAAAGCCGGCATGCCGCCACTTGAACCCCTGACCGGGGCCATAATCCGACAGCGCCCCATGCAGCGTCAGGCTATAGCTTGGCCCCCCCATCAGCCGCGCCAGCGCACAGATGAGCGCGGCACGCCCGCAGGAATGGGCATGCACATGGCCAATCCCCCGCGCGCGACACGCCGCACTCAACGCCCGCGCCGCAGGCAGGCAGATCAGCACATCCTTAAGGAATTCGCCCCCCTGCCCTTCGCGCAGGATCGCAGACCACGGCGCGCGCAAGAGACCCGCAAGCGCGTGACCGGGCGTGGGCCGCCCCAGATAGGTGGTGCGCGCAATCGCAGCGTCTGACCAGTCATGCGAGACAAGTCCGGGCGGCGGCGGCCGCGTGCTAAATAGATGCGGCACACACCCCAACCGCTCCAGATCCGCAATCTCGCGCCAAAAGAAAATATGCGTCTGCCCCGGAAACTGAGGCACAAGATAGCCAAGATTGATCGGTTCAGGCATTTTCGGTTCCGCTTGCCGCCGCTTTGTCGGATAAGCTCTAGCATGCCGCGCAGGCTCAGCACAGGCTCGCGGGCGATGGATTTGGAAACCCTTTGTTGACGGACAAAACCGCACCCCAACTCAGCGTCATCGTCCCCGCCCATAACGAGGCGGGCATGATCGGCGCCTGCCTGCGCGCCCTCTTTGCCTCAGACCCGGTGCCGGGCGGGGCCGAGGTGATCGTGGTCGCCAATGGCTGCCGCGATACCACCTTGGCCGAGGCCGAGGCCTGCCGCGCAGCGGCGCGCGACTGGTCCCTCACCCTGCTCGACCTGCCGCAGGGCGGCAAACCCGGCGCGCTCAGCGCGGGCGAGGCCGTGGCGCGGGGCGCGGTGCTGGCCTATCTTGATGCCGATGTGATGGTCTCGCCCCCGCTCCTGCGCCAGATCGCCAAGGCCCTCGACCGCCCCGAACCACGCTATGCAAGCGGTCAGGTGGTCATCCCCGCCCCCACAAACCGCTTCAGCCGCCTCTATGCCAATTTCTATCGTCAAGTGCCCTTTTTTCACTCCGGCGTTCCGGGTTGCGGCCTTTTCGCGATGAACCGCGCAGGCCGCGCAAGGTGGGGCGATTGGCCGGGGATCATCTCGGACGACACCTTTGCCCGCCTGCAATTCATCCCCCGCGAACGCCATGCGGTGCCCGCGCGCTATGATTGGCCCCTTGTCGAGGGGTTCGGCGCACTGGTGCGCGTGCGGCGCAGACAGGATGCGGGCGTGGCCGAGATTGCACAGCGCTACCCGGCGCTCCTCGCCCATGACGACACCCGGCCAAGTGGGCCGGGATGGGTGCTGCGCGCCGCGCTGCGCGCGCCTCTGGGCTTTCTCGCTTACGTCGCCGTGGCCTTGGCCGTTCGCGCACGGCGGGGTGGCACGGATTGGGCGCGCGGGCGATAAATCCCCGAGATTTCAATCAAAGGTCGTCAAATGGCCGCAAATCTCGGACAAGAAACACCCAAAAGGCAGAGGGGGCAAATGCAGCAGGTCAAGGCGATATTCACGGGTGACGGGCTTTTGGCACGCGCTCTACGCTCCTCTGCGCTGACCGTCGCGGGATTTGGCGGCGCGCAGGTGCTGCGACTGGCGTCGAACCTGATCCTTGCCCGCCTTCTCTTCCCAGAGGCCTTCGGCCTGATGGCCATTGTCTCGGTCATCATCCAAGGCCTTATGCAGTTCTCTGACGTGGGCGTAAGCCCCGCCATCATGCAGAGCAAACGCGGCGACGATCCCGCCTTTCTCAACACGGCATGGACCATTCAGGTGCTGCGCGGCGTGGGCCTCTGGCTGGTGGCCTGTGCCTTGGCGTGGCCGGTGGCGGTGATCTATGATGAACCGCTCCTGATGCAGCTTTTGCCAGTGGCCGGGCTGTCACTGCTCATCACCGGGTTCAACCCTACCGCGCTTGATACCGCCAAACGGCATCTGCGTTGGGGCCGGGTCACCGCCATCGAATTCGCCGTTCAGATCACCGGCATCGTGGCGGCGGTGGCGCTGGCGTGGTGGTGGCACTCGGTCTGGGCGCTGGTGGTGTCGGGCGTGCTCAGCGCGGGCGTGGCGCTGGTGCTTTTCTGGCTCTTCCTGCCGGGGGCTGGCAACCGCATGGGCTGGGAACGGCTGGCCGCCTCGGAACTCATCCGCTTTGGCAAATGGATTTTCCTCAGCACCATTTGCGGATTTCTGTTCAATCAGGCGGACAAGCTGATCTTGGGCAAATACCTCAGCTTCGATGTGTTCGGCGTCTATAACATCGGCTTTTTCCTCGCCTCCTTTCCCATGCTCTTGGGCCATATGCTGACATGGCGGCTGCTTATTCCGATCTACCGCGAACTCCCCCCCCACGAGAGCGCCGCCAATTTCGCCAAACTGCGGCGCATGCGCTTTGCAGTGACAGGCGGGCTTATGGCGCTGTCGGCCGGGTTTGCCCTCCTCGGCGTCTGGCTGATCGGGATCATGTATGACGACCGCTATGCCATGGCGGGCGCGGTGGTGGTGCTGATGGCGCTCATGCAACTGCCGCAGATCATCGTGATGACCTATGATCAGGCCTCGCTTGCAGCGGGGGATTCGCGGCGCTTTTTCATCCTGACGCTGGCCAAGGCGGCGGCGATGATTCTGGCGCTCTTGCTGGGTCTCGAATGGGGCGGCCTCATGGGCGCGCTCTTGGGCTATGGCGCGGCGATGGTGCTGGCTTATCCGGTGGTGATCTGGCTCGCGCGGCACATGCGGGCCTGGGATCCGGTCCATGACGCCGCCATGACAGCGCTAGGGCTGGGGCTGGCGGCACTGGCGCTTTGGCTCAATGGCGCAGCCCTCACAGATCTGGCGCAGCTATCGGGCTGGTAGGGGCGAAAACACCATTATCGCCAAGGGCCTGCCGCAAAACAGTCGCATTGTCTGGCGATGCTGCACCCGATATGATTTGAGCAGTGGATTTGATGGCGGATGACATGACCCAACCGTCGCCCGACGGCACCGAGATTGCCATTGTCGGCATGGCCGCGCACCTGCCGGGGGCGCGGAACGTGGCGGAGTATTGGCAAAACCTCTGCGCCGGGCATCGCGCGATCCGCCGCATGACCGAGGCCGAGTTGCTGGCCGCAGGTGAGGGCGCGCAGACCCTCCGCCGCCCCGATTACGTGCCCTTCGCCGCCCCCCTTGACGGATTCGAGATGTTCGATGCCGAGTTCTTCGGCTTTGGCCCCAAAGAGGCCGCGATCCTTGACCCTCAGCACAGACGGTTTCTGGAGGTGGCATGGGAGGCGCTCGAGGATGCCGGTCACCCGCCCGAGCATTTCCCCGGCGCCATCGGCGTTTTCGCGGGCTGCGGCATGGGCAGCTACTTCTATTTCAACCTCTGTTCCAACCGCGATCTGGTCGACGATGTCGGCATGTTCCTGTTGCGTCACACCGGCAATGACAAGGATTTCCTGACCACCCGGCTCAGCCATATTCTTGATCTCAAGGGGCCATCGCTTGGGCTGCAAACCGCCTGCTCCACCTCGCTTGTTGCGGTGCATGTGGCAGCGCAATCGCTGCTCAATGGCGAATGTGACATGGCGCTCGCGGGCGGTGTCACCATCGAGATGCCACAGGGGCGCGGCTATCTTTACAAAGAGGGCGAGATCCTGTCGCCCGACGGCGAATGCCACGCCTTTGACCACCGCGCGCAGGGCACGGTGTTCGGCTCTGGTGCAGGCGTCGTGGTGCTGCGGCGGCTCAGCGACGCCATAGCCGATGGCGATCACATCTGGGGCGTGATCAAGGGCTCTGCCGTCAATAATGACGGCGCAGCCAAGGCGGGCTATCTCGCCCCGTCGGTCGACGGTCAGGCCGCCGCCGTGGCCGAGGCGCAGGCCGTGGCAGGCATCACAGCGGATACCGTCGATTACGTCGAATGCCACGGCACCGGCACCTATCTGGGCGATCCGATCGAGGTCGCCGCCCTTACCCAAGCGTTCCGCGAAACCACCCAAGCGGTCGATTTCTGCCGCATCGGCAGCGTCAAAACCAACATCGGCCATTTGGATACGGCGGCAGGTGTGGCCAGCCTGATCAAGGCGACGCTCGCGGTCTATCACGGGCAAATGCCCCCCTCCTTGGGCTATGAGGCCCCCAACCCCGCGATTACCTTTGACGGCAGCCCCTTTGCGGTCAATGACCGCCTCAGCGCTTGGCCACGCCGCGACCACCCCCGCCGTGCGGGCGTGAATTCACTGGGCGTGGGCGGCACCAACGCCCATGTGGTTCTGGAAGAACCGCCCGCGCGCGCAACCCCCGAGGCCAGCGATTGGCCGTTTCAGCCGCTGGTGATCTCTGCCCGCTCCAAAGCAGCGCTGGAGGAAAACTCTGCCCGCCTTGCCGCCCATCTGCGCGCCCATCCCGAGCAGGACCTGGCCGATATCGCCTGGACCCTCAAGCAAGGCCGCCGCGCCTTTGAACGCCGCCGCGTGGTCGTGGCAAGCAGCCATGACGAGGCCGCAACCCTGCTGGAAAAGGGCGATCCGCGCCGCGTCTTCACCCATGAGGCGCTCAACGCCCCCGATGTCGTGTTCATGTTTCCCGGCGGCGGCGCGCAATATGCCGGCATGGCGCGCGACCTCTACGAGACCGAGCCGGTCTTTGCCGAATGGATGGATCGTGGCCTCGCGGTGCTGCAACCCAAACTCGATTACGACATCCGCGCGCTCTGGCTGCCTGCGCCCGCCGATATGGCCTCCGCCGCCGAACGGCTGAAACAGCCCTCGGTGCAATTGCCGCTGATCATGATCACCGAATACGCGCTAGCGCAGCTTTGGCAAAGCTGGGGCGTAACCCCCGCCGCCCTCATCGGGCATTCCATGGGCGAGAATACCGCCGCCTGTCTCGCGGGCGTGCTCAGCTTTGAGGATTGCATCGGGCTGGTGCATCTGCGCGGGCAGTTGTTTGACACTATCCCCAAGGGCGGATTGCTCAGCGTGCCGCTCGGGGCCGAGGCGCTGCGCCCCTATCTGGGCGAGGCACTCGACATTGCCGCCGTCAATGCGCCGGGCCTCAGCGTGGCCTCTGGCCCACAGTCGGCGCTGGATGATCTGGCCGCACGTCTGGCTGGGGACGGGATCGAAACCACCCGCATTCCCATCGACATCGCCGCGCATTCGCGCATGCTGGAACCGATCCTGGGCCGCTTTGGCGACTACCTGCACTCCATCCCCCTGCACGCACCCCAAATCCCGATCCTGTCCAACCGCACCGGCGATTACCTCACCGCGGCCGAGGCGACAGACCCCGCCTATTGGGTCGCCCACCTGCGCAACACGGTGCATTTCGCGGATGGTCTGGGGCGTCTGGCCGAGGGCGGCAAACACGTGTTTCTCGAGGTAGGGCCGGGCAAGGCGCTGAGCTCCCTCGCCCAAGCGCATGGCGCGATCAGCGCCAATCAGGTCATCGGCAGCCTGCGTCACCCCGACGACAACATTGCCGACGATGCTTATTTCATGGCGATGCTGGCGCGGATGTGGGCGGTGGGCGTCGATATAGACTGGGATCAGATCTGGGGCGAGGCGCGGCGCACCCGTGTGCCGCTGCCCTCTTACGCCTTTCAGCACAAACCCTATTTCATCGCCCCCGGCAAGGCGCGCAAACCCGAGCAAGACACCTGGCCCACGCGCCGCGACAACCTGACCGATTGGGGCTATCTGCCCCATTGGCGCCCGCATCTGGCCGAGGTCGAAATTGCCAGCGATGCCGATCTGGCCGCATTCCCGCCCGAGACATGGCTGATCTTCGAGGATGACACCGGGCTTGCCGCCGCCGTCGGCAAACGGTTGGAGGCCGCAAAACATACGGTAACGTATGTTACGACGGGCGATGCCTTTGCCGCACTCGCACCGGGCCGCTACGCCCTTTCGCCGGAACGCGGGCGCGAAGGCTATGACGCGCTGATCCGCGCGCTGATGGCCGAGGGGCGCGCGCCCAATCGCATCGCACATTTCTGGCTTGTCACCCAAGACGCCCGCCACCGCCCCGGATCAAGCTTTTTCCACCGCGTGCAGGAACAGGGCTTCTACAGCCTGCTCTTTCTGGCACAGGCCATGGCGGATGAGGGGCTCTCGACCCCGTTGCATATCACGGCGATCAGCAATGGCGCGGCGCAGGTCCGCGACGAGGGATTGCGCGATCCGGCCAAGGCCACGCTGATGGGGCCGCTCCGGGTGATCCCGCGCGAATTGCCGGGGGTGACAGCGGCAAGCCTTGATCTGGCGCTGCCTGCGCGCGGGACCGACGCGGCGCTAGTGACGCAGGTGATCGAGGATCTGATGCAGCCGCCGCGCAGCCATGTGGCGGCGCTGCGCGGCGCGCGCCGCTATGAGGCGGGCTGGCGCGCGGCCCCCCTCCTGCCCCCTCAAACCCCTTTGGCACAGGGCCAAACGGTGCTCATTACCGGCGGCTTTGGCGGCATCGGCCTCACCTTGGCCGAGGATCTCATCACACAGTCCGCCGCCAAAATCGCGCTCATGGCCCGCAGCCCGCTACCGCCCCGCGCCGACTGGCCGCGCACACTGGCCACGCGCGGCGCAGGCGATCCGCTGGCCCGCCGCATCGCTGCGGTCGAGCGGCTAGAAGGCTTGGGCGGTCAGGTCATGGTCGTGGCAGGCGATGTCAGCAATATCGAGGATATGCAAACCGCCCGCGCCGAAATCGAGGCGCGTTTTGGCACGCTGCATGGCGTGATCCATGCCGCTGGCGTGATCAAGGACGCTCCCCTCCTCAGCAAAAGCCCCGACACAATCGAGGATGTGTTCACGCCGAAAATCCACGGCACGCAGGTGTTGGACGAGGTGTTTCCAGACGGCACACTCGACTGGCTGGTGCTGTTTTCCTCCTCCTCCACCGCGACTGCCCCGGCGGGGCAGGTGGATTACGTCGCGGCCAACGCCTATCTCAACGCCTATGCCCGGAGCCGCGCCGGCGACAAAACCCGCGTGATTGCCCTCAACTGGGGTATCTGGTCCGAAGTGGGCATGGCCGCCGAAGCGGTGGCCCAACAACGTGGCGAGACCATCGCCGCCCCGCGCCTGCCGGTTGCGGCCCCCTTGGTGCATGAGGCCAGCCATGATGCAACAGGAAACCGGGTGCTGCACGCCCGCTATGACGCCGGGCTTTGGCTGTTCGATCAGCACCGCACCAAATCCGGTCAGGCGCTCTTGCCCGGCACCGGCTATCTGGAATTGCTCGCCGAGGCGCTGAGGGCGCAAGGCGAGGATGGCCCGTTTGAAATCCACGATCTGTGGTTCCTGCGCGCCTTCGACATGCCCGAGGGTGGCAGCCGCGACATGCGCCTCACCCTCACCCGTAACGACACCGGCTATGCCGCACGGATCGAGGGCGATCATGCACAGGCCGGGCGGCAAGGCTGGGTCACACTGGCCGAGGCGGGGCTGAGCCTGCTTCCCTTGAAACCGCCCACAACGTTGGACATCGCCTCCATACGTGGCCGTATGGAAACCTGGCAAGAAGCGGGCGATACAGCCCTCTCAGCCCCGCAAGAGGTGCATCTTGAGTTCGGCCCACGCTGGCGGGTGCTGCGCGCCATGGGGCTGGGACACGGCGAGGGGCTGGCACATCTGCGCCTGCCCGAGAGCGCCCAACGCGATCTGGCGACGGGTTATCTCCTGCACCCCGCGCTGATGGATATCGCGACAGGCTGGGCCATGGGGCTGATTGCGGGCTATGACGGGGCAGACCTCTGGGTGCCCATGTCCTATGGCGCGCTCAGCGTCCACGCCCCCTTGGGGGCCGAGGTCTGGTCTCATGTCCGCAACGCCGCCCAAAACAGCGCACGCGACGAAACCGCGCGCTTTGACATCACGCTTTGCGATGCCACGGGCCAGGTGCTGATCGAGATCACTGATTTTGCCATCCGCAAACAGGCGGGCGGGCTAACCCTCACCGCCCCGCGCGCCAGCGACGTCCGGTTCGAAGGCCAGACCGAGAGCGCACCGACAAGCCCCGCCGAAGAGCGCCTGCGCCATAATCTGCGCGAGGGGATCCGCCCTGCCGACGGGGCCGAGGCCTTTCGCCGTGCCTTGGCGCAATCCGCGCCGCAAATCCTCATCTCTTCGCTCGACCTGCCCGCGCTTATCGCGCAGGCCGAGGCGGGCGCAGAAGGCCCCGACACCGCTGGCCAACGCTTTGAACGCCCCGATCTCGACAGTGATTTCACCGCCCCCGAGGGCGAGATTGAGACCCGACTGGCAGCCTTCTGGTCTGACCTTCTGGGGCTGGAACAGGTCGGTGCCGAGGATTCCTTCTTTGATCTTGGCGGGCATTCCCTGATTGCCGTCCGCCTCTTTGGCATGATCCGCAAGGCCTATCGCGTCGATCTTCCCATCTCGATCCTGTTCGAGGCCCCCACAATCCGCGCCTGTGCCGCCCTCATCGAGGCGCAGATCGGCCCGCAAGAGGCCGGGCAAGACGCGCCCGCACCACAGCACCCACAGCGCCGCTTTACCCATCTGGTGCCGATGCACCGGGGCGAAGGCGGGCCGAAAACCCCCTTCTTCCTTGTCGCGGGCATGTTCGGCAATGTGCTGAACCTGCGGCATCTGGCCCATCTCTTGGGCGAGGATCGGCCCTTCTACGGCCTTCAGGCACGCGGCCTTTATGGCGGAGCGGCCCCGCATGACGATCTGACCGAGGCCGCAGCCGACATGATTGCCGAACTCCGGCAGATACAGCCGCACGGCCCCTATCTCTTGGGTGGCTTCTCTGGTGGTGGTATCACCGCCTATGAAATGGCGCAGCAACTTCGCGCAGCAGGCGAAGAGGTGGCACTCATTGTCATGCTCGATACGCCGCTGCCACAGCGCCGCCCCCTCTCGCGCCGCGACCGGCTGATGATCCAAGGGCAGGAACTCAAGGCTGGCGGCCCGCTTTATCCGCTGCATTGGGCGGCGCGCAGGCTGGCGTGGGAAATCACCAAACGCCGCCCCAAACCCGCGTCAGAAACCGACGCGCATCACTTCCATGACAGCGCCATCGAAGCCGCCTTTTACCGCGCCATCGCGAAATATCAGGTGCGGCCATGGGCGGGCGCGCTGCATCTCTTCCGCCCGCCGCTGGTGGGCAAATGGCAGGTCTCGGACGGGCGGTGGGTCAGCAGCGAGCGCGCTTATGTTCTGCCCGACAATGACTGGTCCGGCTTTGCCCCACAGGTGCAGGTGACAGAGGTGCCCGGAACGCATGACTCCATGGTGCTTGAACCCAATGTGCGCGTGCTGGCCGCGCGCCTGCGCCGGGTGATCGCGGCAGCCGAATCCCTACCCGCCGCCCCCGATCACCGGGAAGCCGCGGAATGACTGCCCCCCGCGTCCTTACAATCGTGCTCAACTGGCGCACACCCGACATGAGCCTCAAGGCGGCAGGGGCCGCTCTGCGCGCCATGCAGGGCATTGCCGGCGAAATCGTGCTGGTCGACAACAATTCCGGCGATGGTTCGTTCGAAACGATGCAGGACGCCACAGCCGATTGGGACCGCGTGCGCGTGGTGCAATCCGGGCATAACGGCGGCTTTGGCGCGGGCAATAACGCAGGCATGCGCGCCGGTCTCAGCGACGGCACCCAGCCTGATTACGTCTATATCCTCAATTCCGATGCCTTTCCCGCCCCGGATGCGATCGCCGCCTTGCTCGACCATCTGGAAACCCATCCCAAAACCGGCCTTGCAGGCAGCTATATCCACGGCCCCGATGGGGCAGCGCATGTCACCTGCTTCCGCTTTCCCTCTATCTTGGGCGAATTCGAAGGGGCGGCGCGGATCGGCCCCTTCAGCCGCCTTTTGCGCAATCACACCGTGCCCCTGCCCGTGCCCCAGACCACGCAAACCGTCGATTGGCTGGCCGGGGCCAGCCTGATGATCCGCCAACAGGTGCTTGATCAAATCGGCGGCTTTGACGAGCGGTTCTTTCTCTATTTCGAGGAAACCGACCTATGCCTGCGCGCCGCGCGCGCGGGCTGGCGCACCGATTTTGTCGCCGACAGCCGGGTCGAACATATCGGCTCGGTCAGCACGGGCATGAAGGGATGGGGCCGCGTGCCCGCCTATTGGTTCGCCTCACGCCGCTATTATTTCACCAAGAACCACGGTGCCGCCTATCTCGCCCTTGTCACGCTGGCGCATGTGCTGGGGGCCGGGCTTGGCACGCTCTGGCGGCTTCTGCGCCGCAAGGGCGCAGGCAGCCCGCCACATTTCCTGCGCGATCTGGTGCTGGGCGATCTTGGCGCGGCGCTGAACAGACCAAAAAGGATCAAGCCATGATGCAGGCCCTCTTGATCGGCAACGAATCCCTTGCCCTGCACTGTGGCACGGCTTGGCTCGCGCGTGGGCATGGCATCGCGGCGGTGATCACCCGCCACGCGGATGTGGCGGCTTGGGCCGAGGCCAAGGGGCTGCGCATCGTGCCCCCCGGTCCGGGGCTGGCCGAGCGCTTGGGCGATCTACGCTGTGACTGGCTCTTGTCTATCGCCAATCTCGATCTTCTGCCGCAAACTGTGCTGGCGCGCGCCACAGGCGGCGCGGTCAATTTCCACGATGGCCCACTGCCGCGCTACGCCGGTCTCAATGCGCCGGTCTGGGCTATTCTGAACGCCGAGGCACAGCATGGCATCACCTGGCACCTGATCGAGGGCGGGGTAGACGAGGGGCGCATCCTGACACAGCGCATGGTCGACATCGCCGGGGATGAAACCGCCTTTACCCTCAACGCGAAATGCTATGCCGCAGCGCTCGACAGCTTTGCCGATGTGATCACGGCCCTTGAACAGGGGGCTGTCACGGCGCAGACCCAAGACCTCAGCGCGCGCAGCTATTTCGCCCGTGACCAGCGCCCCGAGGGGCTCTGCCTCGATTTCACCCAACCCGCCGAATCCTTGGCGCGGCTGGTGCGCGCGCTTGATCACGGCGGCTATGCCAACCCGCTCAACAAGACGCGGATCATTGCGGGCGACCGCGTGCTTCTCGTGGGCCGGGCCGAGGTCGTGCCGGGCAGCGGCACGCCGGGGCTGGTTCTCAGCGTCGAGGCCACGCGCCTGACCGTTGCCACCGCTTCGGGCGCGCTGCGGCTCAGCGCGCTGACCGGGCCAGAGGGTGGCGCGGTCGATCTTACCGAAATCGCCGTGGGATCCGTGCTGACCACCGATGCCGTCACCGGCTTTTTGACAGAACTTGCGCCGCAAGATGGCTATTGGCGCAGCGCTTTGCGCGCGATGCGTCCCGTCACCCTGCCCTTGGGCAACGGTGCAGGCGCAGAAGAACGCCGCCCGCTTGATCTGCCCGCCGATGCGTTCGAGGCCATCGGCCTCTGGGCCGCGCGCTTGGGCGGCGCAGAGGCCACGCATATCGCCTATGCAGGTGCGGCGGTCGAGGCCGCAGCCCGGCCGGGCCATGTCTGCCCTTGGGTGCCAGTGGCAATAGCAGACCTGCCCCACGCCATAACAGACCTGCCCCACGCCGTCGCAGAGGCCGAGGCGCGCGGGGCCTTCGCGCTTGATCTCTTTGCCCGTGACCCGGCGCTTGACGCCGCACAAACCCCGCATATCGGCCTGCGTCTCGCGGGGCGCGGCCTTATCCCTGGCACGGCGCTGACCATCGACCTTTCCGACAGGCCCACGCTCACCTATGACGCCGCGCGGCTCTCGCCCACCATGGCCGATCTGCTGGCACGGCGGCTCGAGGCGCTTGCCCATGGCGACCGCGCCCCCATGCCCGAGACCGAGCGCAAGCTGGTCACAGAGGCGTGGAACCGCACCGACACCCCCTATGACGCCCGCCCCCTGCACCGCCTGATCGCCACCCAGATCACCAAAACGCCTCAGGCCCGCGCCGTGGTATTCGAGGCCGAAACCCTCACCTACGCAGCCCTAGACACCCGCGCCAACCGCATCGCCCATGTGCTGCGCCAGATGGGCGTTGGCCCCGGCGTGTTGGTGGGCCTTTGCCTGCCGCGCTCTGCCGATATGCTGGCCACCGCCTTGGCCATTTGGAAGGCGGGCGGGGCCTATGTGCCGATGGACCCGGCCTATCCCGCCGAACGTCTGGCGCTCTACCTCAGCGACAGTGGCGCACGTGTGGTCGTCACCCGTTCTGACGTGGCCCATACCCTACCGCCAACGGCGCAGACCCTCACGCTCGACACCGACGCTCGCCTTGCGCAGGCACCCGACACAGAGCTTGACGGCGGCGCAGGCCCTGACGATCTGGCCTATGTGATCTATACCTCCGGCTCGACGGGCCGCCCCAAGGGCGTCATGGTCACGCATCGCAACGTCGGCAATTTCTTTGCCGGGATGGATACCCGTATCCCGGCAGAACCGGGCGCGGTCTGGCTTGCGGTGACCAGCCTCAATTTCGACATTTCCGTGCTCGAACTCTTCTACACCCTCGCGCGCGGCTACACCGTGATCCTCAGCGGCGAGGAAAGCCGCGCATTGGTCTCGTCGGGGCAACTCGCCACCTCTGACCGGGGGATGCAATTCAGCCTTTACTATTGGGGCAATGACGACGGTTCCGGGCGCGACAAATACAAATCCCTGCTCGAGGGCGCGCAATTCGCCGACACCCACGGCTTTTGCGCGGTCTGGACACCCGAGCGACATTTCCACGCCTTTGGCGGCCCCTATCCAAACCCCTCGGTAACCGGCGCAGCCGTCGCTGCCGTCACGCAGAACATCTCCGTGCGCGCGGGCAGTTGCGTGGCCCCGCTCCACCATCCTGCCCGCATTGCCGAAGAATGGGCAGTGATCGACAACCTCACCAACGGGCGCGCCGGGCTGGCGATTGCAAGCGGCTGGCACCCTGATGATTTCATCCTGCGCCCGCAAAATACCCCGCCCAACAACAAGCCCGCGATGTTCGAGGCGATCCGCGATCTGCGCCGCCTCTGGCGCGGCGAGGCGGTGGAATTCCCCCGCGCCGATGGCACGCTGCACGCCGTGGTGACGCAACCGCGCCCGGTGTCCAAGGTGCTGCCCGTCTGGGTGACAACCGCCGGCAACCCCGAAACATGGCGCGAGGCGGGCGCGCATGGGGCCAATGTGCTGACGCATCTCTTGGGCCAATCCATTGACGAGGTGGCGGGCAAGATCACGCTCTACCGCAACGCCCTGCGCGAGGCGGGCCATGATCCGGATGCCTTTACCGTTACCTTGATGCTGCATACCTATGTGGCCGAGACCCGCGACGAGGCGCGGCGCGTGGCCCGCGAACCAATGAAGGATTATCTGCGCTCCGCCGCCGCCCTCATCAAACAATACGCTTGGGCCTTTCCCGCCTTCAAACGCCCCCAAGGTGTGAGCAACCCGTTTGAATTGGACCTTGGATCGCTCAGCGAAGAGGAACTCGACGGCATCCTCGATTTCGCCTTCGAGCGCTATTTCGAGGAGTCCGGCCTTTTTGGCACTGTCGAGGATTGCGTCGCGCGCGTCGAGGGATTGAAACGCATTGGCGTGGATGAGGTGGCCTGCCTCATCGACTATGGCATTCCCGCGCGGCAGGTGCTTGATGGGCTGCGCCCGCTCGCCCGCGTGCTGGAACGCTCGAACCGCGTGGGGGCCATCGCGCCCGATGACTTTTCCATCGCCGCACAAATCCTGCGCCACGGTGTCACGCATCTGCAATGCACACCGTCCATGGCGCGCATGATCGCCATGAATGACGAATCCCGCCACGCCCTCGGGCGGCTGCGGTATCTGATGCTGGGCGGCGAGGCGCTGCCCGGCTCTCTGGTGCAAGAGTTGCGTCAAGTTACGCGCGCCCGGATGACCAATATGTATGGCCCCACCGAAACCACCATCTGGTCCACCACCGGCCCCGCCGAAGACACACCCGGCCCCTGCCCCATCGGCACGCCCATTGCCAATACGCAGGCGTATGTTTTGGATACCGCGATGCAGCCAGTACCCGTCGGCATAGCCGGAGAGCTCTGGATTGGCGGCGATGGCGTCACACGCGGCTATCTCGGGCGCGACGATCTGACAGCAGACCGCTTTCGCCCCGATCCGTTTCGCACGGGCGGGCGCCTCTATGGCACCGGCGATCTGGTGCGCTGGCGCGCCGACGGGCGGCTCGATTTCATCGGGCGTGCCGATGCGCAGGTGAAACTGCGCGGCTATCGCATTGAACTGGGCGAGATCGAGGCCGCGCTCGAGGGCTGCGCAGGTGTTGCACAAGCGGTGGTGCTGGCGCGCGAGGATACCCCCGGCGACATGCGCCTTGTCGCCTATCTGCGCGGTACAACCACACCCGAGGCCGCGCGCGCGCATCTGGCCACGCATCTGCCCGCCCACATGATCCCGGCACATGTCATGCTGCTCGATCACTTCCCCCTCACCCCCAACCGCAAGGTGGACCGCAAAGCGCTGCCAGCGCCGGAAACGCAAGTGAAGGCCCCCCGCCCCGCCGCCGCCCCCAAGCCGGTCACGCCTGCCAATACGATAGAGCGTGATATCGCGGCGATCTGGGCGCGAATCTTGGGCGTGTCCGAGATCGGCGCGCAGGACAGTTTCTTTGATCTGGGTGGTCATTCGCTCTTGGCGGTGCAGGCGCATCGCGAAATCCGCAGCACGCTGGCGGTCGACCGGCTCAGCATCACCGATATCTTCCGCTGCCCGAAACTCGCCACTCTGGCCGCACGTGTGGCGGAATTGCGGGGCGACGTGGCCCCGACACCCGCCAATACCCCCGCTCCGGCCCCGGCCCCCGGTCGGGCCGATGCGCGGGCCGACGCGATGGCCCGCCGCCGCGCCATGCGCGCGGCCCGGCACGGGTGAGCGAGGCGCTGATATCGGCGCTTCGCCCGCTTTTGCCCAAGGGGCTGGCACTGGCAGCCTGCGATCCTGCGGCAGAGGCAAAGGGCCTCTGGCCTATCGAGACCGCCGCCATCGCCCGCGCGGTGCCCGCACGCCGCCGTGAGTTCGCGGCAGGCAGACGTGCCGCACGCGCCGCGATGGCGATACTCGGCCTTCCGCCGACCGCAATTGCCATGGCCCCGGACCGCGCGCCGCTCTGGCCTCGGGGCGTGACCGGCACAATCAGCCATAGCGCCAGAACCTGTTTGGCCTTGGTGGGCCTGTCCGAACATTGGGCCGGGCTTGGCCTTGATCTTGAACCCGCCTTGCCCCTGCCCGAGGATATCCTGACCACGATCTGCACCCCGATCGAGCGCGCAGCATTGGCCCAAGACCCCAGCGGCCTCCTCTCCCGCCGCCTCTTTTGCGCCAAAGAGGCCACCTACAAGGCGCAATATGCCCAAAGCCGCAGGCTGCTGTCCTTCCACGACCTCGAAATCACCTTTGACGGATCGCACCGCTTTTCCGCCCAACTCCAGATCGCTTGCCCCCCCTTCGCCCGCGCCACGCGCTTTGCCGGCCACAGCCTGCAAGCCGGCGATATGCTAGCGGCCCTCGTCACGCTGCCCCGCCTCTGAACACAGTGTTTCCAAAGCTCGACAAATAACCTGTGGCGAAATTGTGGCACGATTGCTAGATTGTGGCCAAGTTGAGACCTAAATCTGTCAGGGCCGTTTGGGGGCATTCGGCTGATAGGATGGTAGCCCGCCTGCGCGGGCCCTTCCGTCAGCATGAAACATCCCGAGCGGCTTTTTGTTGTCAGCGACCAAGTTGATGACCTTGAAACGACACGGATAGGCAAGCCATGAGCGCGATTCAATCCATGCCCGATGTGATGCGGCTCCTGCGCCGCAGGCTCTGGCTTATCGCGCTTGTGGGTGTGGTGGGCGCGATCCTCTCGGTCATCATCGCCCTCAACCAGCCCAAGGTATTTCAGGCCACCGCCGTCATCCAGATCGAATCGCCACAAGTGGGCCGCGATCTGACCGGGCAGACCATCGCCACCGATGCCAACCACCGCCTGCAACTGATCGAACAGCGCCTGATGGCGCGTGACAATCTGGTCAAGGTGATCGAGCGGCATGGCCTCTTTGCCAATGTCCCGAATATGCCGCTTGCCGAAAAGGTGCATCAACTGCGCATTTCCGCCCGGATCACGCCGATTACCGTTGGCATTCCCGGTATGGGCCCGGCAACCGCGCCTTCCGGTCTCAGCGTGACGGTCAATCTCAACGATCCGGTCAAGGCCGCCGAGGTGGCCAATGATTTCGTTGAAACCGTAATCACCCAGAACCGCGAGCGGCGCATGGACCTCGTGCGCGAAACGCTCGATTTCTTCAGCGCCGAAGAGGCCCGCGTCAGCTCCCAGATCGCCGAAGTCGAAGGCGTGATCGCCGATTTCAAACGCGCCAATGGCGCATCGCTGCCCTCCAGCATCACGCCGGTGCGCGAAGAGTTGCGCACCCTGAACGAAACCCTGCTCGACCTTGACCAGCAGATCATCTCGTTGGAAACCGAATCCACCCGTCAGCGGCAAGAGGTGTTTGCCCGTCAGATCGGTCAATTGACGGATCAGCGCGCGCTGGTCTCGGCCCGCATCGCCCAGAACGAGGCCGCCCTTGCCGCCGCCCCCCGCGTCGAGCGGGAATTGGGCGCGCTCACCCGTGATCTAACGCAATTGCAGGACCAATTGAGCACGATCACCACCAGCCGGGTCGAGGCGGAAATGGCCAGCGTGCTGGAATCGCGCCAGCAACAGGAACGCTTTGAAATTCTGGAAACGGCCATTCCGCCGCAATTCCCGGTCTCGGCCAGCCGCAAGAAACTGGCGATCGCGGGGGCACTGGCCAGCCTTGTCTTGGGCTTGGCGCTTGTCATCACACTCGAACTTCTCAATCCGGCGATCCGCAGCGCCGCCCAATTGGAAAAAGAGCTTGAGATCACGCCGGTCGTCACCATCCCCGTGGTGCGCCTGCGGCACGAGCGCCGCCGCCGCGCACTTCGGATTGCGGGAACGGTCCTGATGATCCTGTTGGTCGTGCCCATCGTCGTGCGTCTGGTCCAAGAACGCCTGATGCCGCTGCGCCTCTTGGGCGGCAATTGATGCGGCTCACAGCTTGGACGAAATCACGCCCGTGTTGAACCCGCCCATGCGCAGCTCACCGAACAGGCGCTGATACTCGATCTTGGGGCAGCGGTTCATCACCACGTCAACGCCGCGCGCCCGCGCCATTTCGGCCGCTTCTGCATTCTCAACCCCGATCTGCATCCAGACCGTGCGCAGCCCCGGCAAAACCTCCAACGCCTCTTCCACGATGGGCCCGACATGCTCGGATCGGCGGAAAATGTCGATCATATCGACCGGGCCTTCAATATCGCGCAAGCCCGCCACAACCGTCTGTCCAAACAGAACCTCCCTGGCATGGCCCGGATTGACCGGAACCACCGCGTATTTCTTAAGGCTGAGGTAGCGCGCCACATAATAACTCGGGCGCACCGGGTTCATGGACACGCCAATAACCGCGACACGCCGGGTGCGTGTCAGGATGTCGCGCAGATGGGAATCGCTGTAATTTTCGCTCATGGCCCTATCAAACACGGATTGCGCCCAGAAAAAAGCGCCCAAGTTATCAACTTGGGCGCCAGTCGCGGAACGAGGGACAGTGATAGAAGGCAACGATGTTCCGTATCGAAGCCTCTGGGACAAATGTAGGTCCGATTCTAAGAATATAAAGGGATTGTAATATACCTGTGACTGCATGTGAGCGCCCGGCGCAGCCTTCGCGTCAGTCGAATATATCCTCGACCGTGTCCCAGATTTCCTCAAGCATCCGCCGCCCAAACCCCTTGCGCCGCTTCACTTTGCGGGCAGGGGGCGGCACCTGCCGCTCTGGCCCATAGTCCTGCCGGGGCAGCGGCATCGGTCGCGCTTTGGGCCGCACAGCCCCAGTCTCGCGCGTGGGCATCGCCTTCATTTCATGCAGCGGCGCGCCACAACTCGAACAGGCCAGCTCATGCCGGGTCCGGTCCAACACCAGAACCGCACGCGTGCCGCAATATGAACAAGTCGCAATCTTGTGTCCCATAGGTTCCATATCGGTCAGGGGGGCGGGATTGCCAAGAGGCGGGCGCAAAAATGCCTCAGGCCTGCGGGCTTCAGTAATTCTGCGCCTTGCGAATCTTGGTCATCCGCCCCTCTTCGGCAATAGCGCCCCCCAGCGTGGTGACACCCTTGGCCTGCAACAGGCCCAGCATCCGCACAAAGACCTCAGCCGTGGCAACCGTATCGCCCATTGCCGTATGCCGCGCCTCAGGCGGGATGGTGATCCCGAACCTCTCGCAAAGCGCATCCAGCGTATGCTGCCCGCTATGGTCGAACAGCCCCGCCGACATCAGCACCGTGCACAGCACCGGATTGTCGAACCGCCGCCCGATCACCTTTTCCTTGAGCCGCAGAAACGCCAGATCGAACGGTGCGTTATGCGCGACCAGCACCGCCCCTTGGCAAAAATCATGAAACCGCCGCCCAGCCTCGATGATATCCGGCGCGTCCTGTACCATGTCATCGCTGATATGATGCACCCGCGTCGAGGCGGGCGGAATCGGGCGGCCCGGATTGACCAGCATATCGAAACTCTCGCCGCGCAGAATGCGCCCGTTGACGATACGCAGCCCGGCAATCTGCACGATCTCATCCCCGCCCCGTGGCGAAAGGCCGGTGGTTTCGGTGTCAAACACCACGAAACTCAGGTCAGACAGGGGCCGGTTGGCCAATTCCCCGCTTGCCACCTCAGGCAGGTTGAAATCATAAAACTCGGGCCGCGCATCCCCCGGCTCCAGCGGTGGCGCAGCGGTGGCCAAAGGCAGCACGATGCGATGCCCGTCTGCCCCCGCCTCGGCCCAGACATCGGTCTGATGCGCGCTCAGCGCATCACGGCCCGAATAATCCCCATAGGCGGTGGACAGTGGCGCCTTAAGCCAGCCAGTCAATTGCCCATCCGTCACCGCCTCACCCTGCCAACTCAGGATCAGGCGCGTTTCCGCCCCGTCCGGCTCGGCACTCAGGCTGAATCCGTCGCGCGTGCCCTCCTCTGCAAGATGCCCAAGGATGCCGCCCAAAAGCGTGGTCACGGCAAAGCCATCGCAACTCAGCATCGCCTCGCTTCGCACCACCCCTAGCGGCACCGGCGCCTGCACGCTCAAGCCGTCGAACACATGCGCCGCAGCAACCGGCGACATCGGCCAGCTTCGGGATTTTATCCCGGCATGCCGCGCGCCCATCTCACGCAGACACTCAAACAGCCGCGCCACTTCGTCTTCGATCCCTTTGCGAAACTTGGCGCGGCTCTCGGGGGGCAGATCCTCGGCGGATTGCAGCACATCCAGCAACGCACCAATGGTGGCCGCAGGTCGGCGCACCCCTTCCAACAGCCTGTTGAACAGATGATCCTGCTGCGCATGCGCGCTTAGATCCTCGGTCGCATCGCGGAAGATAAGCACATGCCCCGATAGTTCCTCATCCGACAGGATCGGGCTCACGCGGCCCAAAAGAAACCGCTTGCCGTTCGCAGAGGCCGCAAGGAATGTCTCGGCCTCGATGCGCCCGCGCACCCGCGCATCCTGCATCCGCGACAGCGCCTCCATAATGGGCTCGGGGCGCAGAACATTCGACAGCGGGCGATCAAGGCCAATCTCCCCCAACAGCTCTTGCGCCATACGGTTATAAAGCATGACGCGGTTGTCGGGCGTGGACACCACCGCCCCCTCGCCCAGATCACGAAACAGCGCCTCGAACAGCGCCTTTTCGCGGGCAATCCGCGCCGTCTCGCGCTCTACCGCGCGGGCGCGCGCGGCGCGCGCCTCTGAAAGGGCTGCGTTGATCGCATTGGCGGCAGGGGCCAGCGTGCTCAAATGCTTGGCCTGCGTCTCGTTGATCTGCAAATCCACATCGGCCCGCGCCCGCGTGGTCAGGTCCGAGGCGAGCGCGAGAATGGGCTTGGCCACGTTCTCATCAAACAAAAGACCGATCCACGCCGAAAGCCCCATCACCCCCAGCGTCGCAACCATTCCGCCGATGACATAGCCATCCAGCGGCCCGCCCGCCCGCGCATAGCCAAACCACAGCGCGCCCGCGATTACCCCCGCGCCCCCCAACCCAAGAGCAGCAAAAAACAGCGCGAACCGGAGCCTGAGGCCCAAACGCGCTGTCAGGCGTTCAATCATGATCTGCCCCGGCCAGCAACTCGCCGATCTGCGCGGTCAGATCAGCGGTGGCAAAGGGCTTGGTCATAAATGCATCCGCCCCAACCGCCAGCCCCTTGCGGCGCTCAACCTCGCCGCCGCCGGCGGTCATCATCAACACTTTGATCCCCTTGAGGGCGGCATCGGCGCGGATCATCTGGCAGATCTCATAGCCCGACCGCTCGGGCAGCATCACATCCAGAACCACCAGATCAGGCCGGTCCTCGGCCATTGCCTCCAGGGCTGCATTGCCCGTGGCCACCCGCCGAAGCCGGTATCCCGCCCGCCCGATCAGATGCTCAAGCGCCAGCGCGATATTGTCCTCATCTTCCACCAGCAGAACGGTTTTTTCAGGCATGACGGGCCTCCTCTCCCGGTTACGACTGACTTAGCTTTGGCAAAGTGCCGTGATCACGGGGTCCTCCACCCCAACGACCAGCCACTCGGCCTGCGATGGATCGGCCAGCGCCGCCTCGCTTACATCGGCGCGCGCCGCCTTGGCGCAATCCACCAGTTGCGGGCGCTTGACCGGCACGGCCCACCGGCCAAAGAGATAGATGTCCGCCAACAGGATTTCCGGCACCGTCGGGTTGGTCTGAACCCCGGCCCGGTCCAGCACCATCATCCGCGTGACCTGCGGCACCACATAGGTCCAAGGCTTCCAGAACCTTGCTTCTTCTACCGCGCTCACCACTTCGACACTCTCTGGCAAGGTGCTCAGCGTGCGATCCGCCCAAGTGTATTCCGACCAGATCGCATAGCAGAGCATCGCAATACCCGCCAAGATCGGCGCGGAATACCGCGGCAACCGGCCCCGGCTCAGATGCCCCGCAACAAGGGCCAGACCGGCGGCGGCGATGCCAACGGCGAAAGTGGCGATCAATTCAAAAAACATAAGTTATCCCGGTGCTCCTCTGGATTGTGCAATGGCCGATTGCATGGTCTTGACCACCATGAACGCATCTCGCAAGTGATTGCGCTCAAGGTCCGATAGATCGGCGGGGGCCATGAAATTGTCCGGGCTGCGCCCCGCGCGGATGCGCGCCGCCTGATGCCGCAACCGCGTTTCCGCGATCAGGTCATAGGCATCCAGCAAATCGCGCGCACCGCTCTCGGAAATCACTGCCCCCGCCCGTGCCCCCGTGATCCGCTCGCGCGTGCCCGCCACCTCAAGCGATCCCAAGAGCGCGTAAATCCGCCCCAGATCAACCACCGGCACCACGCCCGAATGCTTAAGGTCAATCGTGTTCTTATGCTCACCCGACCGGATCAGGGCAAATCCGCGCAAAAGGCCCAAGGGCACCGTATGCTTCAGCGAATTAGACACCATATGCGCGACAAAGATCGAATTCTTGCGCGCACTTGCCAGCACTTCGGCCTGCAAATCGTCAAACAGCGCATTCTCTCCCGCAATCGCCCGCAGGTCGAACATGACCGAGGCCAGCATCTGCGCTTCTGTATCCGGCTGCGCGATCCAGCGTGCGAAATAGCTCCGCCAAACCCGGCGCGGCTGCCGCCAGCGCGGATTGGTCGCCATCATATCGCCGGGGCAATAGAAAAATCCGCAGGTGTTCAGCCCGTCGCTGACATATTTGGCCAGCGCGGCGAAATAGGCATCATGCTCGGGCAGGACACTGTCGTCGATGATCAGGCAATTGTCCTGATCACTCACCCCCGTCTGCTCGCGCCGCCCCTGACTGCCGCAGGCCGCCCAAAGGTAGGGCACCGGGGCCGGGCCAAGCTGCTGCTCTGCCAGCCTCAGCAAACGCCGGGTGATCGCATCGGTGATATCGGTAATCCGCCGCGTGATCGACTGTGGCCGCACCCCGGCCTGTACCAGTTGTACCAACAGCATTGGCACCCGCTCCATGACATGCGCCATGTCTTCGGCTGTGTCAGCGCTGGCAATATCGGCGACCATATGGCTTGCTGTTGCGGCCTGCTGGCGGAACAAATCGGTTTTGCCGATCATGCCCAGAACTCGCCCACCCTGCGCCACTGGCAGGTGATTGACCTTGAGTTCCGACAACAGCATCAACGCATCAAGGCCCAAACGCCCCGGCTCAATCGTCACCGGGTCCGGCGTCATCACCTGCGCCACGCGGATGTCACCGCCCAGCCCTTCGGCCAGCACCTTATTGGCCAGATCGCGCACGGTGATAATGCCCGCCAGACGCGCGCCCTCCATCACCACGACCGACGAAATCACATTGTCCCGCATCAGCCGCGCCACATCCTTGACCGTGGCGTCGGGGGTGCAGGTGATCGGGGTCGCGGTCATCAGATCCGACACCTGTAGCGCCGTCAGACCCGTGGCATAGGGGCCGTCATCGCCCTGCGCTGTGGGCCGTGCCCGCGCGAACCAGCGTGCGATCTCATCCGACTGCTCCATCAGGTCCAGAAACGCCTCGCGCGGCACGACGACCAACTCCGAGGGTTCCGCCGCCCGTGCCGTCAGCAGCGCATTGCCATCGCGCAAAAGGCCGCGCTCGCCCATGATGTCGCCCGGCCCGCGATGCGACACCAGATCGGCATGACCCGTCTCGATATCGAGCCCGCCTGTCTCGACCACGTAAAGCCCCGCCAGCGGCGCGCCTTTCTCAAAAAGCACAACACCCTGCTCCAGAACCACCCGTGCCAGCTTGGGGGCCAACGCACTGCGCAACACATGCGGCAAGCCGGAAAACGGCGCATGGCGTGTCAGGCTGTCAATGGGATCGGGTTTGACGTCGCTCATCGGGCGCGGCTCTCATCGGATATGGTGGGAAATCACCTAAAAGCACCCGGTTTCCGGAAATATCGGCGGGCGGCAGAGGGAAAAGGGGCGGCACGCGCCGCCCCTGTCCATTGCTTGCTTAGTGGTTCACGGCCGTGCCGGCACCGCGCGGAATACGCACGCTTTCGACCAGGTCCTGAATTTCCTGCGGCGGTTCTGCCGTCATGCTTGCCACGATGAACGCAACACCAAAGTTCAGCAGCGCACCAATCGGCCCAAAGTGGGTCGGCGGAATACCGAACAGGTATTGATCCGGGGTCAACATGTTCGTGCCGGGGATAAAGAACCAACCCAGGAAGAGGAACAGGTAGAGCGTGGTCGAGAGCAGACCGGCCAGCATGCCAGCGGTTGCACCAGCAGAGTTCATCCGCTTCGAGAAGATGCCCATCATCAGTGTCGGGAAGAGCGACGCCGCCGCCAAACCGAACGCCAAGGCCACAACCTGAGCCGCAAAGCCCGGAGGGTTAAGGCCCAGATAGGTTGCCACCACGATCGCCGCCGCCATCGAAATACGGGCTGCCAAAAGCTCGCCTTTTTCCGAGATGCCGGGATTGATCGTCGATTTGATCAGGTCGTGGCTCACCGCCGAAGAGATGGCCAAGAGCAGACCCGCCGCCGTCGAGAGGGCTGCCGCGATACCGCCTGCGGCGATAAGTGCAATAACCCAACCCGGCAGACCCGCAATTTCCGGGTTTGCAAGCACCAGAATGTCCTGATTGAAGGTGACAAGCTCGTTGCCCTGCCAGCCACGCTCGGCCGCCAGCGCAGTCATCGCTTCGCTCTTTTCGTTGTAGTATTGGATCTTGCCGTCGCCGTTCTTGTCTTCCACAGCCAAGAGGCCAGTGGCAGACCAGGTCCGGAACCAATCGGGAAGTTCGTCCACAGCCACAGCTTCGCCCTGCACACCCTGCGGCCACATGGTGGTCATGATGTTCAGACGCGCCATCGCACCCACAGCCGGAGCGGTGAGATAGAGCAACGCGATAAAGACCAGCGCCCAACCAGCCGACCAACGTGCATCAGACACTTTGGGAACGGTGAAGAAGCGGATGATCACATGCGGCAGACCGGCGGTGCCGATCATCAGCGACAAGGTGAACAGCGCCATCAGCCACGGGCTGGACCCCGACGTATACTGATTAAAGCCCAGATCGTTCAGCAGGCCGTCCAGCGTCACCAGCAGATACTGACCCGACGCCGTATGCTCACCAAACAGGCCCAACTGCGGCAAAACATGGCCGGTCAGCTGCAGCGAGATAAAGATCGCCGGAATCGTATAGGCGACGATCAAAACGCAATACTGTGCCACCTGCGTATAGGTGATGCCCTTCATCCCGCCCAGAACGGCGTAAACGAAAACCACAGCCGACGCGATCAAAAGGCCAGTGGTGTTGTCCACCTCAAGGAAACGCGAGAAGGCCACACCGGCACCCGCCATCTGACCGATCACATAGGTCACCGACATGGTGATCAGGGCGATAACGGCCACAACGCGGGCCTTGTTGCTGTAAAACCGGTCGCCCACGAACTCGGGCACCGTGTATTTGCCGAACTTGCGCAGATAGGGCGCAAGCAGCATGGCCATCAGCACGTAACCACCCGTCCAGCCCATCAGGAAGGTCGAGTTGTTGTAGCCGACAAAGGCGATGAGACCCGCCATCGAGATGAACGAGGCCGCCGACATCCAGTCCGCCGCCGTTGCCATCCCGTTGACGACCGGATTCACGCCGCGTCCCGCAGCATAGAATTCAGCCGTAGATCCCGCCTTGGCCCAGATCGCGATACCGAAGTAAAGCACGAAGCTGAGGCCAACGACGATGATATTGAGTGTTGTTTGATCCATTGTCCCTCCCCCTACTTATTCTTCACCGACGCCATGTTCGGCATCGAGTTTGTTCATCCGCCAGGCGTAGAAGAAGATCAAAATCAGAAAGACGATGATCGACCCTTGCTGCGCGAACCAGAACCCAAGATCGGTGCCGCCAATGGCGATCCCCGAGAGCATGGGCCGCAGCAAAATGCCAAAGCCAAACGAGGCAAAGAACCAGACCACGAGGCTCCATGTGATAAGACGCAGATTGGCCTTCCAATAAGCGTTCGCTCTTTCTTGATCGGACAAAGCGTGCCCTCCCTTTTATAACGGCTTCCTCCAGACCGCGCCGGGACCATCCCGGCACGGGCACTCCTTTACGCAACCGCCTTGGCGACGATGGCGTTCAGCTCTCTTGCAACGGCCTCGATCTCGGCCATCGCATCGACGCGGGCCAGAACGCCGCGCGATTCATAATAGGAAATCAACGGCGCGGTCTGCGCATGATAGGCGCGCAGCCGCTGTTCCACCGTTTCCGCATTGTCATCGGCGCGCCGCTTCATCTCGGTGCCACCGCATTTGTCACAGATGCCGGCAACGTTCGGCATCTTAAAGCTGTCGTGATAGCCTTCACCACAACCGCCACAGGTGTAGCGGCCCGAAATCCGCGTCACCATCGCCGCGTCATCCACCTCTAGGCTGATCGCCGACCGGATGCCCTGACCGATTTCCGCCAAGAGACCATCCAAGGCCTCGGCCTGCACCGTGGTGCGCGGGAACCCGTCAAGGATCACGCCCTTGGCACAGTCCGGCTCGGCCAGACGGTCGCGCAGAATGGCGATGACGATTGCGTCAGACACCAGATCCCCCGCCTCCATCACTGCCTTGGCCGCACGACCCGCCTCGGTGCCCGCCGCCACAGCCGCGCGCAATAAGTCGCCGGTCGACAGTTGCACCAGCCCGAATTGCTCCTCCAGCATCCGGGCTTGCGTGCCCTTGCCCGCGCCCGGCGGTCCAAGCAGAACAAGATTGGCGGCGTTACGGGGCGTGTCGCTTCCGTCCATCACTAGTCCCCTCTCAGGCTTTGGTGCGATTGGCAATCAGCTCGTCCACAACCGACGGATCGGCCAGCGTCGAGGTGTCCCCAAGGCTGTCAAAGTCGTTCTCGGCGATCTTGCGCAGGATGCGGCGCATGATCTTGCCCGAACGGGTTTTCGGCAGGCCCGGTGCCCATTGGATAACATCCGGCTTGGCAATCGGCCCGATTTCCTGACGCACCCAGTTGCCCAGTTCCGTGCGCAGCGCCTCGGTCGCCTCAACCCCATCCATCAGCGTGACATAGCAATAGATGCCCTGCCCCTTGATGTCATGCGGATAGCCCACAACGGCGGCCTCGCTCACCGTGGCATGGGCGACCAACGCCGATTCCACCTCGGCGGTGCCCATCCGGTGGCCAGAGACGTTGATCACGTCATCCACCCGGCCCGTAATCCAGTAATCGCCATCCGCGTCGCGGCGGCACCCATCGCCCGAGAAATAATAGCCTTTGAACATCTCGAAATAGGTCGAGACAAACCGGCTATGATCGCCCCAGACGGTGCGCATCTGCCCCGGCCAGCTATCCTTGAGCGCCAGAACACCCGAGGTCTCGCCGTCCAACTCGTTGCCCTGATCGTCCAGCACAACGGGCTTCACGCCAAAGAACGGCTTGGTGGCCGAACCGGGCTTGGGCGTGTCGATCACACCGGGCAGCGGTGTGATCAGAATGCCGCCGGTCTCGGTCTGCCACCACGTATCCACGATGGGGCATTTGCCCTTGCCCACATTCTCATTGTACCAGTTCCACGCCTCAGGGTTGATCGGCTCGCCGACCGACCCCAGAATGCGCAGGCTCGACAGGTCCGATCCTTCAACCGGCCCGGTGCCCTTGCCCATCAGCGCGCGAATGGCGGTGGGGGCAGTGTAGAACTGTGTCACCTTGTGGCGCTCGCACACCTGCCAGAAACGCCCGGCATCCGGATAGGTCGGCACGCCCTCGAACATCAGCGTGGTGGCCCCATTGGCCAGCGGGCCATAAACGATATAGCTATGCCCTGTGACCCAGCCCACATCGGCCGTGCACCAGTAAATATCACCCTCGTGATAGTCGAAAATATACTCATGCGTCATCGACGCATAGGTCAGATAGCCGCCCGTCGTATGCACCACGCCCTTGGGCATGCCGGTCGACCCCGAGGTGTAAAGAATGAACAGGGGGTCTTCTGCGTTCATTTCCTCTGGCGGGCAATCGGCGCTGACCTTCTCGGCCTCTTCATGCCACCAGAAATCCAGATCACGCCGCCATGCAACCTGATCACCGGTGCGCTGCACCACAAGACACTTCACATCCGAGGTGTCATGCAACAGCGCCTGATTGACGTTATCCTTGAGCTTGGTCTTGCGGCCACCACGCGGCGCATGGTCGGCGGTGATCACCACCTTGGCATCGCAGCCATTGATCCGCGCGCCCAGCGCGTCCGGGCTGAAGCCCGCGAAAACGATCGAATGAATTGCCCCGATCCGCGCACAGGCCAGCATCGCATAGGCGGCCTCGGGGATCATCGGCATATAGATTACGACGCGGTCACCTTTGCCCACGCCCATCGCCTTGAGCACATTGGCCATCTTGCAGGTCTGCGCGTGCAGTTCCTTATAGCTGATGTGCTGCGGCGTCTCGTTGGGATCATCCGCTTCCCAGATGATCGCCGTCTGATCGCCGCGTGTTGCCAAATGCCGGTCGATGCAATTGGCCGACACGTTCAGCGTGCCATCTTCAAACCATTTGATCGACACATTGTCATACGCAAACGAGGTGTTCTTGACCTTGGTATAGGGCTTGATCCAGTCCAGCCGCTTGCCATGCTCCCCCCAAAACGCTTCGGGGTTACTGATCGAATCGGCATACATCCGCTCATACTTGGCCTGATCAATGTGAAATCCGGCTTTTTTTGCACCTGCGGTTGCGTTTGCGTCGCTCATGACTTGAAATCCTCCATCCCAACGGCCACCTGCTCCTCGTGACAGGCTCTGCCGCATTCCTTCGCATACCCTAGCCGAAATTGCGCAGAAATTAACAAAATCCTGACAAACGCCCATAAGATCAGTGAATTTCTTGCATTAATCGGGGCACAACTTTGTAAATAAATTTTCCACTGCTGTTTTGCTGGTCTTTTGCCCGCCCTGAAACGACTCATGTGCTCAAAATTGCGACAGGCCCACTTCCAAAACCCACGCGTGCCCAGTGGGTGCGGCACTATGCCCCGCGCCCGAATCGTATGACGCAGCGTCACAATCCCTCTACGATTCGTCACCTGTAAGGTCTGGCGTGGGATATCCCATCCCCCAAACTACAGAGGCCTCGCGCTCCAGCGCGCGCGCTTCGATCCGGTTCAGACGCGCCAGCGCCGCCGCCTCGCATCCCCCCGCCGCCCGCAACGCCCGCGCCCAAACCGCGCGCACCGACCGCGCCGACCACGGCAGCGCCGCCTGTGCCACCCAGCGGCGCAGCGGCCCCGGCAAGCGGTCATACTCGGTCAGACCATGGGCGCGCCGACGGCGCATGGCGGGGCTGCGCAGGTTACCGGCCATGCTGCGCCGCCCCCAACACGTCCAACACCAACAAAAGCCGCGCCGCACCAAAACCGGCAATCGGCGGCGAGCGATGCACCACACCGCTCATTTCGTCCCCGGACCACAGCGCGCCGCGAAAAATGCCCACATCCCCGGTTGCCATTCGACACACAGGTTGCGGATCGCCCTGCGCCCGCATCAACCCGTATTCCGTGCCTGCCCCGCGATAGCTGCACAGCAGCCGCGCCGGAACCTGATCCATATGAAACTTGCGGCAGGCATCGTCGCGCACCACCTCTAACCGCAGATGCAAGGCGCTCCGCCCCATGACCTGCCCAAACAGGACAGCCAGCGCGCCGATGTCATCACACAACACCTCATGCGCCCGCCCGATGGGCAAACCTGCGCCCTCACAGGCCGCCTGCGCCACCGCACGCGCACGCTGCGCCGTGCAATAGCATCGGGCCTGCGGCAAGTTTTCCACCGCCACACCGTCGATCCACTCGGCAAGCCCGGCCTCTCTCTGCCGCGTCCAGATCGCCGCCGCTTGTCCCGCCCTCGTCACCTGATGCAGGATACCGGGGCTATCCCCCCGCGCCACGCCGGTGGCCAGCGTCATGCCATGGTCCCGCATCGCTCACGCCGCCTCAGACCGCCGCCACACCGGGAAGGGATCAGGCAAGCCGCGAAACACCAGCGGATCAAAGACTGTCTCGCTGCCAACCAGCGCCGCATCCAAGGCTGCCGTAATTGCCGCTTGGTCCATGCCCGCGCCGATAAACACCAACTCCTGTCGCCGATCACCATAGGGCGCCGCCCAATGCCGCATCACATAGTCCCGCGCCTGCGGATGCGTGGGCCAGCGCTCTTCGGGCACCGACGCCCACCAGGTGCCCAGCGGTCCCACCTTGCTCAAGGCCCCTGCAAGGCTGAATTCCGCCACCCACTCGGGCCGCGTCGCCACCCAGAAATGCCCCTTGGCCCGGATCACACCCGGCAACGGCCCATTCAGAACCGCATGCACGGCTGCCGGATCAAACGGACGCCGCGCCCGGTAGACAAAGGAAGTAACACCATATTCCTCAGTCTCGGGCACATGCTCGGCAAAGCCATAAAGCTCTTTGGCCCAAAGCGGATGATCATGCGCCGTCGCAAAATCAAACAACCCTGTGTCAAAAATCCGCGCCGGATCGACCTGCGCATAATCCGTCTCGATGATCTGCGCATCCGGGTTGAGCGCCACGATGATACTGCGGGCCGCATCGCGCCGCGCGGGCCCGGCATCACTGACCTTGTTGAGAACGATCACATCGGCAAACTCGATCTGATCAACCAGCAGATCAACCAGCGTCCTCGTGTCGCCCTCGCCGGCCACCTCGCCCCGATCCGACAGGAAATCATGGCTGGAATAATTCTCGAGCAGGTTCACGGCATCCACCACCGTAACCAACGTGTCCAACCGCGCCACATCCGAAAGGCTCTCGCCCGCCTCGTCGCGAAATTCGAACGTGGTCGCCACCGGCAACGGCTCTGACACCCCAGTCGATTCGATCAACAGATAGTCAAACCGCCCCTCACCTGCCAGTTTGCGCACTTCCTTGAGCAAATCGTCGCGCAGTGTGCAGCAGATGCAACCGTTCGACATCTCGACCAGCGCCTCATCCGTATGGCTGAGGTTTGCACCACCCTCTCGCACAAGGTCGGCATCAATATTCACCTCCGACATGTCATTGACGATCACCGCCACCCGGCGGCCGTCGCGGTTATTCAGCACCGCATTCAAAAGCGTGGTTTTGCCCGCCCCCAGAAATCCGGAAAGCACGGTCACGGGCAAGCGCAGGTCGCGGGGTTGCATCGGCATCTCCATTTGCATTTATAATGTTATATCATTACATCACCAATCCCCCCGAACACAACCCGCTTTGGGGCTTGAACCCAACGCCAAAGAGAACAAATGTGGACATCGAGCCCAAGGAGCGCCCCATGCCCTATGCCCATTCCGACAAGACCCCAGCCGTGCTCAGCCATCCCGCGCCGGATGTGAAATCCCGCCCCAAGCTCGAAGGCGGCAAGCGCTTCCTGCTGGCCTCGGATTTTGAACCGGCGGGCGATCAGCCCACCGCCATTGCCGAACTGTCCCAAGGTCTCAATGAAGGCGAGCGCAATCAGGTGCTCTTGGGGGCCACCGGCACCGGCAAGACCTTTACCATGGCGAAAATCATCGAGGCAACACAGCGCCCCGCAATCATCCTGGCCCCGAACAAAACACTTGCCGCACAACTATACGGGGAATTCAAAGGATTTTTCCCCGAAAACGCGGTCGAGTATTTTGTCAGCTACTATGACTACTACCAGCCCGAGGCCTATGTTGCCCGCTCCGACACCTATATCGAGAAAGAATCCCAGATTAACGAACAGATCGACCGGATGCGCCACTCCGCCACCCGCGCCCTTCTGGAACGCGACGATGTGATCATCGTGGCCTCGGTCTCCTGCATCTACGGTATCGGCTCGGTCGAGACCTATGGCGCCATGACCCAAGACCTGACCGTCGGCGCGCAATACGACCAGCGCGCCATCATGGCCGATCTCGTCGCCCAGCAATACCGCCGCAACGATCAGGCGTTCCAACGCGGCTCTTTCCGGGTGCGCGGCGATAGCGTTGAAATCTTTCCCGCCCACCTTGAGGATCGCGCGTGGCGGCTGTCGTTCTTTGGCGAAGAGCTTGAGGCGATTACCGAATTCGATCCCCTCACTGGCGAGAAAACCGACACATTCGACAAAATCCGCATCTACGCCAATTCGCATTACGTGACGCCCAAGCCCACGATGCAACAGGCCATCATCGGCATCAAACGCGAATTGCGCATGCGCCTTGATCAGTTGGTCAACGAAGGCAAGCTGCTCGAGGCGCAGCGGTTGGAGCAACGCACCAACTTCGACCTTGAAATGCTCGAGGCCACCGGCGTCTGCAACGGGATCGAGAATTATTCCCGCTACCTCACGGGCCGCGCCCCCGGCGAACCGCCCCCCACCCTCTTTGAATTCATCCCAGACACGGCCATCGTCTTTGCCGATGAATCCCACGTCTCGGTGCCCCAGATCGGCGGCATGTATAAAGGCGACTACCGGCGCAAATTCACGCTGGCCGAACACGGCTTTCGCCTGCCCTCTTGTATGGACAACCGCCCCCTCAAATTCGAGGAATGGGATGCCATGCGCCCGCAATCGGTCTTTGTCTCCGCCACACCGGCGGCATGGGAAATGGAACAGACCGGCGGCGTCTTTACCGAACAGGTGATCCGCCCCACCGGGCTGCTTGATCCTCAGGTCGAAATTCGCCCTGTCGAAACCCAGGTCGATGACCTTTTGGACGAGGTGCGCCGCGTCGCCGCCGATGGCTACAGGGTGCTCGTCACCACCCTGACCAAGCGTATGGCCGAGGATCTGACCGAATACATGCACGAACAGGGCATCCGCGTGCGCTACATGCACTCTGATATCGACACGATCGAGCGGATCGAGATTCTGCGCGACCTGCGCTTGGGCGCGTTTGACGTGCTCATTGGCATCAACCTTTTGCGCGAAGGCTTGGACATTCCCGAATGTGGCCTTGTCGCCATTCTCGATGCCGACAAAGAAGGCTTCCTGCGGTCCGAAACCTCGCTGATCCAGACCATCGGCCGTGCCGCCCGCAACGCCGAAGGCCGCGTCATCATGTATGCCGACCGCATCACCGGCTCGATGGAGCGCGCGTTGGGCGAGACCAACCGCCGCCGCGATAAACAGATCGCCTATAACGAGGCGCATGGCATCACCCCCGCCACAGTGCGCAAGAATGTCGAGGATATTCTCGCCGGGCTTTACAAGGGCGACGTGGACATGGCCCGCGTCACGGCGCAGGTCGACAAACCCTTGGCCGGGGCAAACCTCGCAGCCGTGCTCGATGGCCTGCGCGCGGATATGCGCAAAGCTGCCGAGAATCTGGAGTTCGAAGAAGCCGCCCGCCTTCGCGACGAGGTCAAGCGCCTAGAGGCTGTGGATCTGGCAATCTCCGACGACCCTCTGGCCCGTCAATCCGCCGTCGAAGCCGCAAGCGCCGAAGCCGTCAAAGGGCGCGGCCGCTCAACAGCGGGCCGCCCAGGGCAGCGCGGGGGGAATGTAAAGCGGCGAGGGCGGTAGGGTGCGCAGTCATTGCGCACCTGCGGCCTTCCCCCTCTCGCCCGAGGTCTGGCTACACGAACGCCTCATCCTCCAGCGCCCGTAGGGTGCGCATTCATTGCGCACCAACCAACCACTCCCCAATCAACCCGGTGCGCAATGAAGGCGCACCCTACCTGCTTAACACCCCGCACTCACCTTTTCGCGCATCCTCTCTTGCCTTCCAGCAGGGGGAAGCTCCTATCTCTCCCTCAGTCACCACAGATAGGACAAACCCGATGCGCATCCCCCTGACTGCCGCTCTGCTGGCTTTCACCCTTTCACCGGCCCTCGCCGATAGCCATGGTCACGGCACAGACCACAGCAACCACTCCGCGCATGCGACCCACGGCCTGCCCGCCTCGACCCAAGCCTATATCGAGGCGAACGCCGCCATGCATGGCGCGATGGACATCGACTTTACCGGCGACGCCGATGTGGATTTCCTGCGCGGCATGATCCCGCATCACGAGGGGGCAGTCGCCATGGCGCGGATCGTTCTCGAACATGGCAAGGACCCGGAGGTGCGCAAATTGGCCGAGGATGTGATCACCGCACAAGAGGCAGAGATCGCCTGGATGCGCGCACGCCTCACCGAACTGGGCCACTAAGTTGGCGGGCCTTTCAGCCCCCCTCAAAGCGCCGCGTAAGGTTTGTACCAAATCCCTGTAAGAACCGTACAAACCTTACGCGCACGCCCGCGTTTTATAGCTGTTCCATCACCGCATCCGAGGCTTCGAAATTGGTGGTGACGCGCTGCACGTCGTCGTCATCCTCCAGCGCCTCGATCAGCTTCATCAGCTTCTGCATGCTCTCAAGGTCCATCTCGGTCGTGGTGGTGGGTTTCCACACCAGCTTGGTCGATGTGCTCTCGCCCAAGGCCCCCTCCAGCCCCGAGGCTACCTCGCTCAGATCGGTATCCGCACACCAGATGGTGTGGCCATCCTCGCCCGACTCCACATCTTCTGCCCCAGCTTCCAGCGCGGCCATCATCACCGTATCGGCATCACCCACGCTCGCCGCATAGGTCACCTCACCCTTGCGCTCGAACATAAACGCGACGCTGCCGGTCTCGCCCAGATTGCCGCCGTTCTTGGTAAAGGTCGAACGCACGTTCGACGCGGTGCGATTGCGGTTGTCGGTCATCGCCTCGACGATGATTGCCACACCATTGGGGCCGTACCCTTCATAGCGGATTTCTTCATAATCCTCGGCATCGCCCCCCATCGCCTTTTTGATGGCGCGCTCAATATTGTCCTTGGGCATGGATTGCGCCTTGGCTTCCTTGATTGCCAGACGCAGGCGCGGATTCTTGTCCGGGTCGGGATCGCCCATCTTGGCAGCAACGGTTATCTCTTTGGAAAACTTGGAGAATAGTTTCGCCCGCACGGCGTCTTGGCGCCCCTTGCGGTGTTGAATATTCGCCCATTTGGAATGGCCGGCCATAGTGCCTTCTCCTGCATATCCGGGAATCTGCCGCCTTTTATACGCTTGCCGCACGCAGGGCAACGCCCCGCCCCACCGTGGTGTGGTTTGATTTATGTCAATTTTGTTAGACACATTACACTGTAACCTAAAACGATACACAGGGAGTCCCGCCATGCGCATCGTCTTGATCCATCCCAATTACCATTCCGGCGGGGCTGAAATCGCCGGCAGTTGGCCACCGGCTTGGGTCGCTTATCTGGCGGGGCACCTGCGCGACGCAGGGTATACGGATGTCACATTCATCGACGCCATGACCAACCACCTTGACGATGACAGCCTGCGCGCCCGTCTCAGGGATCTGAACCCAGATGTTGTGGGGGTCACCGCAATCACCCCCTCGATCTATGTCGCGGAAAACATCCTCAAACTCGCACAAGAGGTGGTGCCAGATGCGCTGCGGGTTCTGGGCGGCGTGCATGCGACCTTCATGTATAAACAGGTCCTGTCCGAGGCCCCTTGGGTCGATGTGATCGTGCGCGGCGAAGGCGAGGAAATATTCCTCAACCTCATCCGCGCCGCAGACTCTGGCCACTGGCTTGGAAAACGGAAATCAATCAAAGGCTTGGCCTATCTAGACGGTGAGACGATCACCGCCACCCCCGCCGCCTCAACCGTCAAGGACCTTGATGCGATCAACCCAGACTGGTCGCTCTTGGAGTGGGAGAAATACATCTACGTCCCCTTGGGCAAGCGCGTGGCCATCCCCAACATGGCGCGCGGCTGTCCTTTTACCTGTTCCTTCTGCAGCCAATGGAAATTCTGGCGTGATTACCGCGTGCGCGACCCGAAAAAAGTGGTGGACGAGATCGAGAACCTTGTGAACAACCACGGTGTCGGCTTCTTCATCCTCGCAGACGAGGAACCTACGATAAACAAAAAGAAATTTGTGCAATTCTGTGAGGAATTGATCGCCCGAGACCTGCCACGCCGCGTGCAATGGGGCATCAACACGCGCGTCACAGACATCTACCGCGACCGCGACTTGCTGAAGTTCTACCGCAAAGCGGGGCTGGTGCATGTCAGTCTTGGCACCGAAGCGGCAGCGCAACTCAAACTCGACCAGTTCAACAAGGAAACCACCGTCGCCCAGAACAAAGAGGCGATCCAACTTCTGCGCGAGGCGGATATCTTTACCGAAGCTCAGTTCATCGTCGGTCTGGACAATGAGACCCCCGAAACGCTGGAGGAAACCTTTCAGATGGCCTGGGACTGGCAACCAGATCTGGCCAACTGGGCAATGTATACGCCTTGGCCCTTTACACCGCTCTTTCAGGAACTCCGAGATCAGGTCGAAGTCTTTGATTTCTCGAAATATAACTTTGTCACACCAATTATGAAACCGGCCACCATGACGCGCGGTGAACTCCTTGACGGAGTGATGAAAAACTATCGCCGCTTCTACATGCGCAAGGCGCTATTTCACTATCCATGGCGCGGCACCGGCTATCGGCGGCGCTATCTCTTGGGCTGTCTCAAGGCGTTTCTCAAGGCTGGCGTCAGCCGCACCTTCTATGATCTGGGCAAGGCAGGCTATTGGGGGCCCCAGACCAAGAACTCGGTCACGTTTGACTTTGACGAAACCCGCACCATCGCCGAGGCACAGATGGAGGATTGGGAAGCCAGCGCCGACCGTGCCGCCCGCGCGGCGGAACGCCGCGAAGCGGTGCGCACCCAGATGAAGGACCGCGCGTCCGAGCGCAACGAAGGGTTCAAGATGCCAAATGGGGCCGAAGTCCGCGCCTGCGGCGGCAGTACGCAGCAGATGGATGCCTGACGGCAGTCAGATAACGGCCCGCATCGGCCCAAATGCGGTCCTGCAACTGGCCCCCGCGATGGACCGCATCGTGGGGGCGGATGCCCGCCGTACCCTTTTTGCGCCTCTGGGATTTGATCCTCTGCCGGATTCAAACGCCATGATCAACGAGGCTCGCGTTGCGGCGCTGCATGGCGCACTGCGGCAGCAACACTCTGAAAATGCGCGAAAAATCGCCATCGCCGCTGGTCAAGGCACAGGCGATTACATCCTCGCCCATCGCATCCCACGCGCCGCCCAGACCCTTCTGCGCGCCCTGCCTGCGCGTGTCGCGGCCCCTATTCTGACCCGCGCAATCCTGGCCCATAGCTGGACATTCTGCGGCACGGGCACTTTGGCCGCAAAGTCCGGCCCGCCGGTGGTTTTTACCCTCGCCGACAATCCGATCATTCGGGGCGAACACGCAACGGCCCCGCTTTGCCATTGGCACGCCGCGGTGTTCGAGCGGCTTTTTTCCCGGCTCGTTCACCCACGTTCTCAGGCCATCGAAACCACGTGCTGCGCTACGGGGGCCTCCGCCTGTCGGTTCGAGATCGACTGGCGGCATTAGCCCTCAGAGTGGCCAGAGAAGCGGGATCAGCGCACTGGCCAAAAGGCCGATGCTCAGGTTGAGCGGAATGCCCACCCGCAGGAAATCGGTGAATTTATACCCGCCGGGGCCATAGACCAGCGTGTTGGTCTGATAGCCGATTGGCGTTGCAAAGCTCGCGCTTGCCGCCACCATCACTGCCACCACCAAAGGGCGCGCGTCGATGCCCATGGCATCCGCCAACCCGATTGCAATCGGCGTGACCACCACAGCCACGGCATTGTTGCTGATCAGTTCCGTGAGGAATGAGGTCAAAAGGTAAATCGCCCAGACCACCAAGAACCCCGGCATAACCGACAGTGTGGGGGCAATGCCGCCCACCAACAACTCGACCGCGCCCGAGGTCTGCAACGCCGCGCCGATGGCCAGCATGGCAAAAATAAGCGCTAGTAACTGCCCATCAATAAACGAAAAAGCCTCGTCGGCGTCAATGCAGCGCGCCAAAAGCACCATGGCCACCGCGATCACCGCAAGGGCCAGAATGGGCGCAACGCCAAGCGCTGCCAGCACAACGATGCCCGCGAGCGACAGCACCGCCAGCGGGGCATGCCCACGCCGAAATGCCCGGGCCGACGGGTGCGAGACATCCACCATCTCCATCTCGCGCGAGAGGCGCTGAATATCCTCAGGCGCCCCCTCCAGCAGCAGGGTATCGCCGACACGCACCACCAGTTCATCCAGTTGGCGCCCGATATTCTGGTTACGGCGATGCACCGCCAGCGGATAGACTCCGTACCGCCGCCGCAACCGCAGCGCGCCCAAGGAACGGCCCACCATCTTGCAGCCGGGCGTGATCAACACCTCAACCGTGGTCGTCTCCACCGCCGAAACCTGATCGACCCGCTTGAGGCTCTTGTTACGTTGCAGGCTCAAAAGCTCGGTCATCTGCGTGCGCAGAACCACCCGGTCGCCGACCTGCAGGGTGACATCTGCCAGATTACGACGCAGCGATTGATCCCCCCGGATCACGTCAATCAACCGCACACCTTCCCGCTTGAAAAGCTGCACACCGGTCACGTCACGGCCTATCAGGTTGCTTTCCGGGGGGATGACCGCCTCTGTAAAGAATTTCATCTTGGATCGGTCCGACAACAAGTCCGCCATGCTGTCGCGTGCGGGCAAAAGGAAGGGACCGAAAAAGCGCAGATAGATCGCCCCCCAAATGACCAGCACAATCCCAAGCGGCGTCACCTCGAAGATTGTGAATGGGGCCATGCCCGCCGAACGGGCCACGCCATCAACCAAGAGATTGGTCGAGGTGCCAATCAGCGTTGTGGTGCCCCCAAGGATCGCGGCATAACTTAGTGGAATCAGCAGCTTGGAGGCAGGAATCTTGAGCGTGCGCGCCAGTTGCACGAATACCGGGATCATCACGACGACAACCGGGGTATTGTTCATAAAGGCAGATCCGATCACCACCGAAATGAGCAGCATCGCAATCGCAAGGCGCGGGTTATGCTTGGCCTGCTGGTCGGCCAGCGTGGTAAAAGCATCCAGCGCGCCAGTGCGCACCAAGGCCCCCATGACGATGAACATCGCTGCAATGGTCCAAGGCGCGGGGTTGGAAAAGACGTCAAGCGCCGCGCCATAGGGCAGCACACCAAGGGCCAGCAACACCGCCACGCCCGCAATCGCCACAACCTCAGTCGGATATATTTCGCGCACAAAAAGCACGAACATGGCCGCCACAACCAGCAGCGTCAGCAACGCCTGACCGGTCTGGGATACGCCGAGCATCTCAATCACTTAAACGCACCTTTCATGGCCCTGCGCAAGTTTCCCCGATCCGTCGAGGGGCGGCAAGCGCCATATGTCCTATTGCCGGGAAGAAGGGAAAGGATGCACAACACGAACCACCAGTTGCCGGGTTTGTACCATTTATCGCCACCTCAGGGGCCAGACTGTTCCAATCGCCCGCCTTGGCGCACCATTTCAATACGCGTAGCGCGGCCTGTGGCGTCGTCGGTTTCGATATAGACGCCGGATACCGTGACCGCGCCCATAGCAGGAGTAAACCGATCCTTGGTCATCCCGGTGACAAAGCGGCGCATCGGTTCGGCCTTATCCATGCCGATCACACTCAGGTAATCGCCGCACATGCCTGCATCGCCCTGAAACGCGGTGCCGCCGGGTAAAATCTGCGCGTCCGCCGTAGGGATATGGGTATGGGTGCCCACCACAAGGCTTGCGCGGCCATCGCAGAAATGCCCCATCGCCATTTTCTCGGATGTGGCCTCGCAATGCATATCGACCACCGCAGCCTGCACCGCGCCCCCTAGGGGATGCACCCGCAATATCGCGTCAATTGCCGAAAATGGATCGTCATAGGCGCGGCGCATGAAAACATTACCCAGAACTTGTGCCACCAGCACCTTGCGCCCGCGCCCATCGGTAAACACACGGTGTCCGCGCCCCGGTGCCGCCTTGGCGTAATTGAGCGGACGGATCAAACGGCCCTCACGCTCGACGGCTTGCATCATGTCCTTTTGGTCAAAGGCATGATCGCCCAAGGTCACGCAATCTGCCCCCGCTTCGAACAGGTCTTTGGCATGTGCCGCCGTCAAACCCATCCCACCCGAGGCATTCTCGCCATTGACCACCACAAAATCGAGCTTCCACGCGTCACGCAGCTTGGGCAGCCGTTCCGCCACCGCCGCACGCCCCGCGCGCCCCATCACATCACCGAGAAATAGTATTTTCATGGGTCATTGTGTTAGGCCTCTGCCACGCCAAGGGCAAGGGCCAATGCAGCCCCCTCAACTGCCGCGATAGGTCGTGTAGCCATAGGGCGAGAGCAACAGAGGCACATGATAATGCACCGCTTGCGTCATACTGAACCGGATTGGGATCAGATCGAGAAAGCCACTCTCTACGCCCATGAGACGCAGATACTCGCCTGCATGAAACAACAATTCATAGGGTCCGGCGGCAAAGTCGGCCTCGGTCAGAATAGGTCCATCGGTTCGACCGTCCGCATTGGTGCGCCTTTCACAGAGCAGCACCGGCCCGCTATCCGTGATCCGGCTCAAGCGGATCAAAAGCCCCGGCGCCGGGCAGCCGCGCGCGGTATCCAGCACATGTGTCGTCAAATAGCCTGACATTTCGGGGGCTCCTTGCGTGACATGACGAACGATGTCTGTATCTCCTTACGGAACGGCCCCAAGATCAACCCCAGAAATGCCGCAAGCCCATGTCGAAGGAATGCCCGTGGCTCAAGACCGCCCCTCGCAAATGGACCGTGACCGCTTCGTTGCCCAATTTGGCGGCGTGTTCGAGCATTCGCCGTGGATAGCCGAGCGCGCCTATGATCTGGGAATATCCCCCCGCCATGATAGCGCCTTGGGCCTGCATGATGCCTTGTGCCGTGTCTTTCGCGACGCAACAGAGGTGGAGCGGTTAACTGTGCTGCGCGCGCATCCCGACCTTGCGGGCAAGCTGGCACAGGCACGGCGGCTTACTGCTGCGTCGAGCCATGAGCAGGCCAGCGCAGGGCTCGATGCGCTGACCGATGCCGAGCGCGCCGCGTTCGAGCGCCTCAATGCCGCCTATATCGCGCGCCATGGCTTTCCTTTCATCATCGCCGTGCGCGACCATGACAAGGCGGGGATCAGAGATGCTTTTGCCCGCCGCATCGATCAAGACAGCGCCACAGAACAGGCCGAGGCCTGTCGTCAGGTGGAACGTATTGCCTTTTGGCGGCTGCAAGACATGCTGGCGTGACGCAGGCCGCATCCGCGCCTGACACGTGAAGACTAGGATCAGCCGCCGCAAATCTCCTGCAAACGCAGCCAATCTGCATCGCTGAGCAAGGGCGGCGGCGGCGCGGTGCCGGCAAAGGGGTCTGCCTCGATCAACGTGACCGTCGTTTCCCCGGTGATGTCCTCCGCATAGGCATAAGGGCGTGCGCGCACCTGCCACTGGGCAAACCCTGCCAGCATTGCATCAGGGGCCACCGCCTCGGGCGCATCGCGCATCAGGCGTTCGGCATGGGCGCGCAACACATCGTCGGGCAAGAGCCCGGTTGCCAATAGTCGCAGCGTCGCCGACAGCCCCCCCTCTTCCAACAGCTTGGACAGGGGATCATGCGCCTCTGCGCGTAGATAGGCGGCGATGATGTGCCCCGCCAAAACATCGGGCTCGTTATGATCCTCAACCAGATCGGTATTGATCAGCACCGCCCCGCCCGGCAGGCGCAAGGCCCCTTCGATACCGCCGCGCACCACCAGAAACTCTGCCGCGCCTCCCGCGCGTGACGGGAGGCGGCGCGCCAGCTGCGCAAGGGCCGCGGCACCGCCCGGCCCCTCGCAGACCGGCCCGGTCACCCGTTGCAGATGCCCCAGCAGCGCGCGGCCGATCTCGGCCCGCTTGACCATCGGCACCACCTCTAGCGCGTGCTGCCGCGCGGCCCCCGGCAGCCAAAAAAGCACCAGCGCCGCAACCGCCGCCACACTTGCCAGCATGCCAACCAGCCTGAGCCGCCCCGGTTTGGGTCGTTGCCGCGCCACAGCGCCGCGCAATGTCTCGATGGCAGCGATCATGTCGGCCTCGTCCTCGGCCAGTTCCAGCGTCTCGCCGGGATCACCATCTGGGTTATAGATGGCCGGGTATTGCCCCGGATTGGCGCGCGCCACCGCCGCGATCGACCAATGCGCCTGAACCCGCTCGCGCATGTCGGTAATTGTCAGTGTCGCCTCGCCAACAGAGACGATCACATCCACCCGCTGCGCGTCCGGATTGGCCCGCCAAAGGCCCGCCGCCTCAAGCCTCTGATATCTGGTCAGTGCCGTCTTTTTCATGTTCCGGGGGCTGCCTGCCTTTATTTCCAGCACGCTAGCACGCCGGGGCAGAGGCGGGCAATCGCAAGAGTGCGACGCCAAGACGCCGGATTTCGCGCGCCAGTCGGGATGATTGCGCCTATCTGCGCCCGCAACGGGCGTTGGACGGCAACAAACCGTGCGACAATCCCCGCACGGTTGCCATGGCCCCCCGCCTTGACTCAATTATTATGTACAAGCATATTGCCGCCAAGCCCCTTTGAAAGGAAAGACGCACGTGCCAGCCTCCGCCACCGACAGCGTTGTCTCGGTGCATTCGGGCGAAAGCCCCCTTGTGCTGGCCATGCCCCATGCGGGCACCGACCTTCCAGCGGATATTGCAGCGCGGCTCAACGACACTGGGCGCGCACTCAGCGATACAGATTGGCATATCGACCGGCTCTATGATGGTCTCGTGCCGGAGGCGAGCGTGGTTGCCGCGCGCTTTCACCGCTATGTCATCGACGCCAATCGCGATCCGTCTGGGACAAGCCTTTATCCCGGACAAAACACCACGAGCCTAGTCCCTTTGACCGATTTTGACGGTGCGCCCCTCTGGTCCACACCCCCGACCGAGGCCGATACCGCAGAGCGGCTTGCCCAATTCCATGGCCCCTATCACGCGGCACTCAGCGCCGAACTTGACCGGGTACAGAGGCGGCACGGCTTTGCCATCCTCTATGATTGTCACTCGATCCGCTCGGAAATCCCGTTTCTCTTTGACGGGCGGTTACCCGATTTCAACATCGGCACCAACGACGGGGCCACCTGCGCCCCAGCACTTGCCGCCCTAACAGAGCGCCATTGCCATGCAGCATCCCGCTACACCACCGTCACCAACGGACGTTTTCGCGGCGGCTGGACCACGCGTCACTATGGCCGCCCCAAGGACGGGCTGCACGCCATACAGATGGAACTGGCGCAAGCCACCTATATGCACGAAGCGGCCCCGTGGGACTATGCCCCAGACCGCGCCACGGATTTACGCGCTGTGCTGGCCCCGATGCTGCGCGAGATTGCAACGCTCGATCTGAGCGCTTCGCACGCCTAAGCCCTTGCCGGTAACAGCCTTGCCTTGGCAGGTCGGTTTGCATAGCCTGATCGCAGTATTCCTTGTGAATGCTGGCTACAATGCGGGGAACACGCAGGACTGCGCCCTGCCAAATCAGGGAGAAACAGATGCAACAGCTTGTCAGGGGCGCACGCGGCCTCATCGTCGGGGCGGCGCTTGCGGTCGGAATGGCCACGGGCGCGCTCGCACAGGACCTCAAATTCTTTACCATCGGGACCGGCGGCACCGCCTATACCTATTACCCGGTGGGCGGCGTCCTCGCCAATGCCATCTCCAAACCGCCCGGGTCGCGCCCCTGCGAAGAAGGCGGAAGCTGCGGTGTCGAGGGCCTCATCGCCTCTGCCGTGTCGTCACGCGGATCGGTGGACAACGTCAACGCAATCATGTCGGGGCTGCGCAACTCCGGCTTTGCCCAGTCAGATGTGGCCTATTGGGCCTATACCGGCACCGGCACGATGGCGGGCCAGCCGCCCGCCGAAAAACTGCGCACCATCGCGGCGCTTTTTGACGAGCATATCCACCTCGTTGCCCTCGCCGACAGCGGCATCGAGAGCGTCAAGGATCTTGCGGGCAAGCGTGTCTCGCTCGACGAGCCGGGATCGGGCACCTATGTTGATGCGGGTCTTATCCTCGAGGCCAATGGCCTCTCGGTTGACGACGTGACCGCCGAGGCGCTCAAGGGCGATGCAGCCTCCGAAGCGCTGCGCAACGGCAAGATCGACGCCTTCTTTGTTGTCGCAGGCTATCCGGCAGGCTCTTTGGTGGAACTGGCCTCTGCCGCCGATATCAAATTGGTGCCCATCGCAGGCGAGGGCGCGGCAGAATTGACCGCCAAATACAACTTCTTCTCGCAAAGCGCGATTCCCGAAGGGGTCTATGAAGGGGTCGGGGCCACGGAAACCGTCTCGGTCGGGGCACAGTGGTTCACCTCTGCCGATGAAGACCCCGACCTGATTTATGAAATCACCAAGGCGCTCTGGAATGAAAACTCGCGCATCCTTCTCGATGTGGGCCATGCCAAGGGCACGACGATTACCCTCGACACCGCGATCAGCGGCGTGGGCGTTCCCCTGCACGACGGGGCCGAACACTTTTACAAAGAGGCCGGGCTGATCAAGTGATCCGCCGCGCCTGACCCTAAATCCCGGCCGCCGCACCCCGGTGGCCGGGATTTCCTTTTCGCCCCCCACAGCAGGACAGACCCTATGGCTGATCCCGACCTCACCGCCGAAGAGCTGCACGAGATCGAACGCAAATACGATCCCGAACTGGCGTTTCGCCCCACCGGGCGCGGCATTGCCATTCTGGTCTCGGTCTGCCTTGTGGCGATGTCGGCCTATCATTTCTACGCCTCGGGCTTTGGCCTTGTGCGCGAAGTGCTGCACCGGGGCATTCACCTGTCCTTCGTGTTGGGCCTCGTGTTCCTGCTCTTTTCATGGCGGCGCAGCGCCAGCACCGCCTTGCCCGCGTCAACATGGTATCGGATTTCCGGCGTGCCGCTTCTCGATCTGGTTTTTGCAATCATGGCGGTGGCGGCGGCGATGTACCTGCCTCTCTTACCCCCTGCCGCGCTCTCGGTCCGGGTTGGCAACCCTTCAGAGCTGGATGTGCTGATGGGCACGGCCCTTTTTGTGCTGACGCTCGAGGCTACGCGCCGCTCAGTCGGTCCGACCCTGCCGATCATCGCACTTGTGTTTGTGGCCTTCGCCATTTTCGGCCCCTACGCCCCCGGCGCGCTCAAACATGGCGGGGCCAGCTGGGAAGGGTTGATCAATCACCTCTACATGACCAACCAAGGCATCTACGGCATCGCCATCGGTGTGATGGCGCAATATGTGTTCCTCTTCATCCTCTTTGGCGTGCTGGCCACGCGCATCGGTCTTGGCCAGTTGTTCATCGACCTCGCGATGGTCATCGCTGGCCGTTACGCCGGTGGCCCGGCAAAGGTGGCGATCTTTTCCTCGGCCTTCATGGGGACCATCTCGGGCTCGTCCATCGCCAATACCGTGACCACCGGCGCGCTCACCATCCCGGCGATGAAGCGCGTGGGCTATCCCGCCCATTTTGCAGGCGCGGTCGAGGCCACTTCGTCGACCGGCGGCCAGATCACCCCACCGATTTTGGGCGCAGCAGCCTTTATCATGGTGGAATATCTGGAAATCCCGCTGCGTGACATTCTGGCGGCGGCCCTTTTCCCGGCCATGCTGCACTATTTCGGCATCTTCATCATGGTGCATCTTGAGGCGCGCAAGCTGGGCCTGCGCGGATTGCGCGCCGATGAACTGCCCAAGGCGGGTTTGGTGCTGCGCCAGCATTGGCTGTCGATCATCCCACTTGGCATCCTTGTCTACCTGATCCTCAGCGGCAAGACGCCGGATTTCGCCGCTGTCTATGGTATCATCGCCTGTGTCGTGGTGGGCATTCTCAACCCGGTCAATCGGTTGACGCTGCGCGACCTGTGGCAGGCCTTGGCGGACGGCGCGCGCAACACGCTGGCTGTGGGGGCCGCCGCCGCCACGGTGGGCGTGGTCGTCGGCGTTGTAACCCTCACCGGCGTCGGCTTTCGTCTGGGCTATGTGGTGGTGCAAACCGCAACCGACATGGGCGCAATGCTCAGCGAAATGTGGTTGCTCAGTTACTTCAGCCTGCAACAATGGGCGCTCTTTGTTTCGCTCATCCTGATCGCGGTATCCTGCATCATCATGGGCGCAGGCATTCCAACGACAGCCACATATATCATCCTTGTGGCGGTCGCAGCGCCTGCCCTCGCGCAGTTGCAGGTCGAGCCACTGGTGGCGCATTTCTTTGTCTTCTACTACGGCGTTCTGGCCGACATCACACCCCCTGTGGCGCTTGCGGCCTATGCGGCGGCAGGCATCGCCGGGGCCAATCCGTTTCGCACTGGCAACACCGCGTTTCGTCTCGGCATCGCCAAAGCGCTGGTGCCTTTCGTGTTTGTCTATTCACCCGCTCTCTTGCTGGTGACGGATGGGTTCACATGGTCCGCCTTTTCCATCACATTGATAGGCGCGATGTTGGGGATTGGCGGGCTCGGAGCAGCCTTTTCCGGCTATCTGCTTGCCCCGATGCGCGGATGGGAACGTTGGGCCGTGGGACTGACCTCGCTTCTCTTCATCGCGCCCGGGCTTATGACCATGGCAATTGGCCTCTTGCTCTGGTCACCCATCCTCGTCTTGCAATGGCGCAAAGCGCGCCTCAGCGCAGCCTTGCCCCAATGAAGACGCCACAAAACCCCTATGACGTGGATGGGTTTCACGCCGAGGCGATTGCCGCCGGACGGCACCGTGACGTGGTAGGCGGACGGTGGGAGGAAACCGGACGGGTGCAGATGACGCTTTTGCGCGATGCGGGCCTCTTGCCGCATCATCACCTGCTGGACATCGGCGCAGGATCATTGCGGCTGGGATGCAAGGCGGTGCCCTATCTCGAGCCGGGGCATTACTGGGCCACGGATGCCTCGCGCGCCCTTATGCTCGCAGGGCATGCGGCAGAGCTGACAGACCCCGCACGCCTCAGCCCCGGTCACCTGATCGAAGATACTCGGTTCGACTATCCCGGCGTGCCGGGGTGCATCACCCATGCCATAGCGTTTGCGGTGTTCCCGCATCTGCCCATGGCGCATCTGCGGCGCGCGCTGACCAATCTGCGCCGCTTTGACCGGCTCGAGGCGTTTTTCTTTACCGTCTTCCTTGCCCCGGACGCCACGCATGCCGCCACAGCTTATCGTCAACCGGACGGCGTTGTGACCCATGACACCCGCCCGCCCTATCACATCCTGCCCGAGGATGTGGATCATATGGCCCATGTCACCGGCTGGCAGGCGGCGCGCAGCCCCCTGCGCCTACCGCGCGGTCAGGTGCTCTATACCGCGCGGCCGATCCGTTGACTTGCCGCCGCTGCATTTTCTTGCGGCATATTATTTTTGCATCTGTTAAGGTGCTGCAAACCCGAAAGAGGTCGGAATGAGCAGTAAGCCCGAAATGAATGATGCCCTGCGCGAACATATCATCGCGCAACCCGATCTGATCCTCGAGGATCAAGATCTGATGCGTGCCCTGATCGCCGCCAACGAGCGGGCGATGGGCGGCAATATCGTGGACCTGCGCGGCATTGCAATGGATAGGCTCGAAGCGCGGCTTGACCGGCTTGAAGACACGCATCGCTCGGTGATCGCGGCGGCGTATGAAAACCTAGCGGGCACCAATCAGGTGCATCGCGCCATCTTGCGCATGCTTGACCCCGTCGAATTTGAAACCTTCTTACGGGATCTTGGCGGCGAAGTGGCGCATATCCTGCGGGTGGACGCCGTGCGCCTCGTGCTCGAATCCGTGCAAAATGACAGCGATCCCGCGGTGCGCCGTCTCGGCGATGTTTTGTCGGTCGCCGAACCCGGCTTTATCAGATCCTATCTCATCGGCAATCGCGATGTGCCCGCGCGTCAGGTGACCCTGCGCCAGATTGAGGAGGGTGACATGCGCGTCTATGGCCGCGAGGCACCCTATCTGCGCTCCGAGGCGTGCCTATTGCTCGATTTCGGTGCAGACCGTCTGCCCGGCATGCTCGCCATGGGGGCCGAAGACCCGCATCAGTTCAGCCCGCAACAGGGCACGGATTTGTTGGCCTTTTTCGCGGGAGTTTTCGAGCGCACCATGCGCCGCTGGCTGTCATGATCTCAGAGGCCGCCCGCGACGCGCTGTCGACATGGCTGGCCACGCAAAAGGCGCTCAAGGGGGCCGCCGCCAATACAATTGATGCCTATGCGCGCGATGTTGGCGACTTCCTGCGCTTCATGACACTGCACAATGGCGAAACACAGGGCTTGGGCGCGCTCTCTCGCATCACCACCTCTGACATGCGGGCCTGGATGGCCCATACCCGTGGCGGCGATGTCGGGCCTCGCTCGCTCGCGCGCAAACTCTCGGCGGTCAAGAGTTTCTATCGCTGGCTGTCCGAGCGCGAAGGGTTTGAACCAACCGCCGTTCTCGCAATACGTTCGCCGAAATTCCAGCGCAAATTACCCCGCCCCCTTTCGCCCGAAGCGGCATCGGACATGATCAACACGCTCGACGCGCAGAGCCTCACGCCATGGATCGCCGCACGGGATCAGGCGGTCGTGACCCTGCTCTATGGCTGCGGGTTGCGGATATCCGAAGCGCTGAGCCTAACCGGCGCAGACCTGCCGCTGGGGCAGGTTTTGCGCATCATTGGCAAAGGCGGCAAGGAACGGCTGGTGCCGGTGATCGAGCCTGCCCGCGCGGCGGTGGCACAGTATGCCCGCCTCTGCCCCTATGACATCCCTCGCAATGGCCCACTTTTCTTGGGCGCTCGCGGCGGTGCGCTCAGCCCGCGCCTGATCCAGAAGGTTATGGAACAGGCCCGCGCGCAGCTTGGCCTGCCCGCCACCGCCACGCCCCATGCCATGCGCCACAGCTTTGCAACGCATCTTTTGAATGCGGGTGGCGACCTACGTGCCATTCAGGAACTTTTGGGGCATGCCTCGCTCTCGACCACACAGGCCTATACGGGCGTTGACACCGCCCGACTGATGGAGGTCTACGCCCGCGCTCATCCGCAGGGGGGCGGGTAGCGCCGGCATCACTTGGCCCCGATCAATACCCGTATTTCGCGATGCTCTCACCCTCGGCCCGGTTCATAACCACGCCCAAGAGCGGCGTATCCGAACCAAACCGCGCCTTCACATCGCGGATATGCTGCGCGGTCGTGCGACCGCCGCCAACCACGATCAGCACCCCGTCAAATTGCGGGCGGAACCCCAATACATCGTCGTAATAGAGTGCGGGCGGCATGTCGAAAATCACCACATCCGGGGCAAGGTGGTGATACATATCCTGCAACACCTCACCGGTTTCCGGCGCATGCAGAATTTCGGCGGCATAGGGCTCTGCCCGGTCATTAAGACCCATGGCGAGGGTTTGACCAATATTGAGCAGGTTATCCTCAGGACAGGTCAGAAAGCGTTGCAAAGGGATATCCCCGCTAAGAAACCCGGCCATGCGACCGGGATCGGGCTGGCCAAGGGTTTGGGCCAGCGAGGGGCGCCGCAGATCCATATCCATCAGAACGGTGCGCACACTTGATTGCCGCGACAGGCTGATCGCGAGATTGGCCGCAACAAAGGATTTGCCGCAATCGGGCGTGGGCGAGGTGATGGCAACCCGATGCCAGCCATGGGCGCGCAGCGCCGCCAAGAGTTTGGTGCGCAGCACGTCAAAGGCCACATGCGCAGGATCCTCACGCGTGGCGGAAATGAGCCGGTGCTTGGCCAGATGTTTGGGATCAAGCACGACACGGCGCAAGGCAGGCCAAAGCAAGGCTGCGGGGCGCGAGTCTGCCGGGGTCTCCAAAGCGGCCAAAGCAACCGGCTCAGGCTCAGGCTCAGGCTCAGGCTCAGGCTCAGGCTCAGGCTCAGGCTCAGGCTCAGGCTCAGGCTCAGGCTCAGGCTCAGGCTCAGGCTCAGGCTCAGGCTCAGGCTCAGGCTCAGGCTCAGGCTCAGGCTCAGGCTCAGGCTCAGGCTCAGGCTCAGGCTCAGGCTCAGGCTCAGGCTCAGGCTCAGGCTCAGGCTCAGGCTCAGGCTCAGGCTCAGGCTCAGGCTCAGGCTCAGGCTCAGGCTCAGGCTCAGGCTCAGGCTCAGGCTCAGGCTCAGGCTCAGGCTCAGGCTCAGGCTCAGGAATGTTCAGCGATTCGGGGCTTAGGGCAAGCGGTGCCTCTTCTTCTGTCGGCTCCGCCACTGGCATTTCAGGGAAATGCGCCGCGTTCTCTTCTGCCTCAGCCTCTAGCGCGGCCCGGCGCGCAGCGCGGCGGCGCATATATTCTTCATGTCGCGTAAGGCTCATGACCACATCCCACGGCACAGCCCCGCGCCAAGGCGCGCGCCTGTGTATCTGCTAAGGATGGCCTGTCCTGCCATTGCAAGGTCTCCTGCCCGTTGGAACGGGTATGCCCAGAGATTCCGGCAACAATGCGACCAAAACCGCAGGATTATATGCCCCACCTCCTTGTTCAGAACCCAATCAGCCCGGCACGGTCCACGGCCTCTTGCAAGAATTCTTCGCGGTTCGACACCGGTTTCCAGCCCAACAGCGCCTTGGGCTTGGCGTTGTCGAACTGCGCGTAATGCGCCCGCGATTGCCAGTCGCGCAACGAGGCCCGGATCACACCGGGGCGGCGCAGGGCATAGGTCTTGAGCGCCGATTTGACCGCATCCGCCGCCCACATCGCTGTCAGATTGCCCGAACTCACGCGAATTCCCGCACCCAACCGCATATGGATGGCATTAAAGTATGTGCGCGCTGTCAGGGGAACATCGCCGACGAGGTTAAAGGACTGCCCCGGCGCGGCCACACTTTCGCCCATGCGGATCAGCGCGTCGGAAACGTCGCCGATCAGAACGAAAGGCAGGGGGTTATCCCCCGTCCCCCAAAGCCGCACAGCACCCGCCCCATGCCAACGCCCAATGCCCCAATGTTGCAACGGACCGCCATGCCCCACCACAATACCCGGTCGTGCGATGGTCAGTGGCAGGCCGTGATCACGCTGCATCTCCAAAAGCCGCCGCTCGCATTCCGCTTTGGAGCGGGCGTAGAGATTGCGGTCGGTCATATCCTGCGCGAAGGGCGTCGATTCGGTGATGACCGTCTGCGGGTTGGACATGTCATAAGAGGCAATCGTGCCGGTATAGACGAACCGCCTGACCCCCGCAGCCAGTGCTGCGCGCGCAATACGGTCCGATACGGCAACGTCATTATCCAGACAGTCCTCCCATGTGGTGCCAAGCGCGCGGGCGAGGTTGTAAACGACGTTGATCCCCTCCATCGCGCGGCACAGCCCTGCCTCATCGCGCAAAGACACCGCGCAGGTCTCGACAGTCTCGGGAAGGTCGTCAAACGGGCCATGCGCACCGCGCGACAGCACCCGCACATCCTGCCCGCGCGCCACCAAGGCGCGCGTCAGGTCACGCCCCAGAAATCCCGTGCCACCGATCACCAACGCCGTGGGCTTTGGATTGCGTTGCGCCTTGGGCGGTGCCCATGTCTCGCGGCCCTGATTGGGCATCACCGCAAGAGCCGCATCAATCGCACGCATGACACCCTCTGCGGCCATGCCATCAAACCGCGGATCAAGCGGCTTACCCTCGCGAATGGCAGTGTAAAACGCCTCAAATGTGCCAACAAACCCAAGCGCATAGGATGATTTGCGATTGAGCGATCCGATCTGGCGCGCCGCATTGCCCACACCCTCGCGCAGGTGGCCCCAAGCAGCGCCCATCTGGCGCAAGAACGGGTTGAGCACCAGATCAGCGGTGTTCTCATGGGTTACAGTCAGCACATCGGCGGCGTAATCCAACCGCGCAAGACCCGAAGACCCACGTAGCGTGACAGAACGATCATCAACGCTCTCAATCAATTGCAGGTTAAAGGCGATATCAACGCCGCCCGCCTCCGCCGTGATCCGCCAGCTTTGCGGTCGTATGCCCGCCCCCGGTAGGGCCACAGGCTTGCCCAGATACACCCCGGAAACTGTGACTGAACCAAAAAGGTCATGCGCAAAGGCAAAAAGATGCGGCCCAAGCTCTAACAACAGATTACGAGGTTCGCGCAAGAGCCAGAGACCATAAGGGCCAGAGCGCAAAGGGGCCAATGGCAAGGCCCAGGTGATCTCGGCGCTGGAAATACGACCCAAGTCGCCGCGCCCGATCTGCGCCTTGAGGCGTTGATAGCCGGGCAGCCCAAGGAAATTGTGCCCGGCGGCAAAATGGCGGTTTGCCGCCCGTGCAACACTGGCAATCCCGGCGGTCTCTTCGCCCGAGAGGGCCACCGGCTTTTCCACCAGCACATGCAGCCCCGCCGCCAGACATTTGCGCGCCAGCACCGCATGGCTATCGGGAGGCGTAAGGATATGCACCGCCTCGACCGCGCCGCTTGCAATCATGTCATCGAGCGCGGCAAAGGCCCGCGCCCCATGCGCAGCAGCCAAGGCCTCGGCGGCGGAGGTCGACAGATCACAAACCGCCGCCAGCCGCACACCCGGCGTCAGCTTGAGCGCCTCGGCATGCCAGCCCGCGATATAGCCAGCGCCGATGAGACCTACGTTGATTGCTTTACTCATCACAGGTTTCCTTACTTATACTCGATAATTTGCATCGTCGCGCCGCGCCATTTGCGCAGCTTGTAGGTCAGCATGCCGATCAGATTTGGAAATTTGGACAGGCTGAGGAAAATCGCCTGATGCAGCGCGCTTCGCGTGTCCATCCCCGAGGTGCGCAGCCCCTGCACCGTCTTGGCATAGGACATCGCATAGGCCGACAAAACGCCGACCAGCAATGGAAACCAGAAAAGCCCTGCCACCGCCAGCAAAGGCAGGGCCAGCCCATAGATCCAGACCCGCGTGCGTTCCCGCGCAAAGTAGCCGGGGTGCAATTCTCCCACCTGAGCAAAGCCATGGCCCGAGCGCACTGCCCGCTGCCACCATTGGCCAAACGTCCGCATCGCAGCATCGTGCCGGGTCATCGGTTCGGCCAAGCGGATCAGCCGCCAACCCGCCTTGCGCAGACGTTGGCAGAATTCTTCATCCTCAGAAGCGATGATTGTGCCGTCAAAGCCGCCAACACCTTGAAAGGCTGAGACCCGCAGCAACATATCGCCGCCGCAGGCTGTGATCTCACCCGCAGGCCGGTGCCATTCGTGATCGCACAGCGCATTGTAGACCGAGGCCTCAGGGTAGATTTCCGACCGCCACCCGGTGACAAGGCCGATGCTGTCATCCGCCATCAGCGCCGCCGCAGCCCGGTCGATCCAGCCCGGCACCACGATGCAATCGCCGTCGATGAATTGCACCGCGTCGGGCAGGTCTGTGGACAGTGCGGCAAAGCCCGCGTTGCGTGCCCGCGCCGCGGTAAAGGGCGTCATTGTATCCAATTCGACTACCTCAGCCCCCGCCGCGCGTGCCGCGGCCACGCTGTCATCGGTTGAGCCGCTGTCGACATAGACCAACCGCAGCCCCTGCCCGCTGAGCGACGCAAGGCTCGCCTCCAATCGCGCGCCTTCATTGCGGCCAATCAGGACAACGGCGATTCTCATTCTTGCCCCTCCGGTCTGAGGTGTTTGGGGGGCACGCCCACTGCATACCCCTCAAAGAGAGCAGCCAGCCATGCCGCCTCGATGTCCGAGGCGAATTCGGCTTGCACCCGTGCGCGCCCAGCCACGCCCATGTCGCGGCACAGATGGGCATCATAGAGAAGTCGCCCAATCGCCATGCGCAGGGCATGAGCATCACCCGGCGGCACCAAAAGACCGCTCACCCCATCCTCGACCAGCTCTGGCACGCCTGCAATGCGGGTTGTCACGACCGGCACCCGCGCCGCCATCGCCTCCATCAACACGACTGGCACGCCTTCGGCAAAGCTGGGCAGGATCAAGGCCGTCGCCGTTTGCAGCAGATCCGCCACCTCGGCCTGTGACCGATAGCCCGCAAACGTGATCCGCGATGTCAGGCCCATTTCGCGGGCGCGCCGCTCTAGTTTGCTGCGCTCTGGCCCATCCCCCACCAACGTCAGATGCAGCGCGGGATGATCGGCGCTCAGATCACGCACCGCGTCCAGCAGCATCGGAACGCCCTTGACCCCCGCCAGCCGCCCCACAAACAAAAGCTGCGCCTGCGCAGGCATAGCAGGGCGCTCATACCGCGCCGGATCAACACCGCAATGCACGATATGCAGCTTGCCCCAATGCTCCGGATCGGAAAACGCCATGGCCTGAGAGCGGGCGAAATGGCTGATACAGGCGACGAAACGCGCGCGCGCAATCTTTTCATCCAGCCGCCAGCGATAGGGCTCATAGAAAATATCCGGCCCGTGCAGCGTGAAACTATAGGGAATACCCGACATTTCCGACATGAGCATCGCCACGGTGCAGCTGGATTTGGCGATATGATTGTGCAGATGCGTCAGCCCACGGGCGCGCAGATGCTCCGCCAGCACGGCGGCTTCGGCAAGATAGATGAACTGGTAAAGCGTGGCCTTGATCCCGCCGGGGCTGGTGCGCCATGCCAAACGCAGCGCGCGCAGCCATGCCCCCGGCCTGCGCCACGCCGCCAGATGCGCCGCGATCAGATGCCGGGGCGAGAGGGCGGCTTCGAGAACATGAAATGTTCCCACGGCCTCGGTCTTCTGCTCGGGTCCGGTGTGATGCTCTGGCCCCGTGCGCCGGATCGAGCATGTCTCGACAGTCAAGCCTCGTGCGCGCAGGGCCGCCACTTCGCGCTGGATAAAGGTATCGGTGGCGCGGGGATATTCGCCGGTCAGATAGGCGATGCGCAAGCTCATGTGGCGGCCTTTGTCGCGCGCAGAAACGCGGTGTCGAAATCATCCTGCGGCACCCAACCAAGCGCCAGTTCTGCCGCTGCGATATCATAGCGGAGCGGCCGCATGCGCGCACGCAGCACGGCGGGGCGCAAGAGCCCCGGCCGCCGCGCACCCAAAGGCGAGAGCAGCCACGCCAAAGGCAGAATAAGCCGCCAGTTGAGCGGCACCACATGGCGCGGCCAGCCTGTGCGCCGCAGGGCGGCCACATACCGCGCCCGCGTCGGCAGGTCCGCGCCCAGAATATTGAGCGCGCGCCCCTCGCCCGGTGCCTCTGCAGCCAATGCAAAGGCGCGGGCACAATCGGCCAAAGAAACAACCGGCACCTCACCGCCCTGCTCCATCAGGATCAAAGCGCTGCCGATACCCGGCCCCAAATGGGCATTCATCACCCGCCCCGGTCCAAGGATCGCACCGGGGCGCAAGATGGTGTGCCGCAGACCACTCTCGCGCAACATCGCCTCTTGCGCCAGCTTGGCACGGGCATAGGCATCACGCTGCTCAGGGTGGTCTTCCAGAGGCGTCGCCTCGGTGACAACGCCCATTGCATCGGCGCTATAGACTGCGATCGAACTCGACAGCACCAGACGCGGCGGCAGGGGCTGTGCCTGCATCGCCGCAATGAGGCGGCGTGTGGCGTTCAGCGTGTCACTGGTTTGCACCGCCCAATCGCCCGAGAGCGCCCCGGCCAGATGAATCACGCAATCAACGTCCTCGAAAAACCCGCCCAGATCATCCGTCGCCAGATCGACATCGGCGCGCGTTAGGCCGCGCACCGCATGCCCGCGCGCACGCGCTTCGGCCATAACCGCGCGGCCCAAAAACCCGCCTGCCCCCGTCACGATCAGGTTCAGACCCATGAGGCAACCTCCATCGGGGCGCAGCGGCTTTCGATCTCGACCACACCGGTTGGACCCTGAAGCGCCAGTGTCACCTCGGTCAGATGCAGCGCCATGGCATTCGTCAGCCGACAGGCCCGCCGCTCGGCCAGTGCCTTTAGCATCTCTGCGGGGCCGAGGGCGAAATTCATCGACGCCGCCCCCCACCGCCCCACCTTGGGATGCGAGGGCCCTCGCGCGCGGATGCGCCGCCCGATAGGATGCTCGATCAGCCTGCGCCGCAAGGTGAACCGCCGGTAAAACCGCACTGCCGCAGCATTGTCCCAGACTTCACGCACCTGAAGTACGCCCTTGTCGCCAAAGATACGTAAACGGTGATCATGACTGCCCACAATTGAGCAGGTCAGCCGTGTCACCGGGCCATTTTCAAAGAAAAGCGTGGCCACCGAAACATCAGGCGCACCGCTCGCGCCGGGTTTGTCAGGGATCACCTCGGCAGAGGCAGACACGACCCGCGTCACACTGCCGAACATCGCGATCAGCCAGCTGAGCACATAGCCTGCATGCTCCAGCGTGCAGCCAACCGCGAATTCATCGGCATAGGGCCACGCCGCGCCACTTTCGCTCTGCCATTTGGCGTAGGGGGCTTGCGGGATAAAGCCATCATCCATCTCGGCATAGATCAGTCGGGGCGTGCCCGCCACACCGCGCCGCACGGCTCCAATCAGCACCTGCGCTGCCTCGCCCAACACGGACGAGGGCGCAGAAGCCAGCATGAGGCCGCGCGCCTCTGCCAGATCATGCAGCGCGCGGGCCTGCGCCAATTCCAGTGTCAGCGGCTTTTCGCACCAGACGTGATGGCCCGCCTCCAGACAGGTGCGGCTCACGGCAAAATGCGCCGCAGGGTTGGTGAGGTTCAGCACGACATCGCCGGGGCTAAGCCGCGCCAAGAGGCTCTCAAGCGTTGGCGCACGCGCAATGCCCCAATGCGCTGCAAACGTCGCGATACGGGCTTCGTCATGGTCATGGGCGGCGATCACGGCAATCTCGGGATGGGCCGCGAGCGAGCGCATATAGAGATCGGCAACGAATCCGCACCCCACCAGCGCCACACGCCCCAGCTTTGCCTCTCGGCTGCTGTTCCCTTTGCCCTGTGCCTGCATCATTGCCCCTGTATCTCGGCCTTCGGTTAATCACAGGATCATGGCGAGAATCTGACCATTTCCCTACAGTTTCAAGCCTTTGCGAGCCCGTGATGCAGCGCGGGCACAGTCGCCCTTCGCAGCGCCGCGAAAGCCGCGCAATTTCGCCCTAGTGTCACCAAGTCCTGCGGTTCATATAGCATCAAACGCCGCGACTGTCGCAGGGGGATCGGGTGGAATTTCGCATTCAGGATGAGGTGATACGCATCGCGCCCCGCGATGCCTCGCGTCTGTTGTCGGTCCTCAGAGATCGGTTTCGTGCTCGGCGCGGCTTTGCTCTGGCAACGCTGAACCTCGATCATCTGGTGAAACTGCGCCAGGATTCCGCGTTTCTGGCGGCCTATTTACGGCATGATCTGGTGGTTGCCGATGGCAATCCGGTGGTGTGGTTGTCACGCCTTGCGGGGCGTCCCGTCGGGCTGGTGCCGGGCGCGGATATGGTGGTGCCCATCACGCGGCTGGCGGCAGAGGCCGGGGCAAGCGTGGCCCTTGTCGGCAGCACAGAGGCAGCCTTGCACGCCGCCGGAGAGGGGCTTTGTGACCGTGTTCCAGGGCTGGTGATTGCCGCACGCATCGCGCCGCCGATGGGGTTTGATCCGTTGGGCGCGCAAGGGACAGAGGTGATTGCCGCGCTGCGCGCCTCGGGCGCAGGGCTGTGCCTTTTGGCGCTTGGCGCACCCAAACAAGAGATTTTCGCCGCCCGCGCCCACGCCGCACTGCCGCATATGGGGTTTGCCAGCATCGGTGCCGGTCTTGATTTCATCGCAGGCGTGCAACCCCGCGCGCCCCTTTGGGCGCGGCGTCTGGCGCTCGAATGGCTATGGCGGATGCTGTCCAGCCCACGTCGGTTGGTGCCGCGCTATGCACGCTGCGCGGCTATTCTGCCGGGGCTGATGGTTGCGGCGTGGCGCCTGCGCGGCTGACACTGCGCCGCCGTGGCCCCCAGAGTGCGGCCCCCCCCAGGATCACGCCCGAGACCGTGGCGATCATGCCCGCCGCACTGACCGCGTTGTCATAGCCCAGCCAGAGCGGGCCATAGCCCGCCAGCACATAGCCCAAGACCGCCGATAGCGTGGCAAACCCTACGCTCCACGCCACTTGGCGACCCAGCCGGTCTGTCATCAGCCGGGCGCTTGCGGGCGGGCAGATGAACATCGCAATCACGATGATTGAGCCCACCGCGTCAAACGCCGCCACCGCCGCCAATGCCGCCACCGCAACAAGCGCCAGCCCCAAAATAGCCGTTGGGATGCCCATGGCGCGGGCAAACCCCTCGTCAAAGGTTGCAATCACAAGTGGCCGCCACAGCACCGCGATAAAGAGCGTCGTGCAGATCAGCACCGCCACCATACGGCCCAATTCGGGCGGCAAACCCGCCAAAGCCGCGGGATCGGTCAGCGCGCCCCAACCATAGCCATCCAACCAGATCAGGCTTTCTAGATTGCCATAAAGCGCATGTTGAACATCGAGATGCACGCCGGACGCAGCACTTTGTTCGAGAAGCAGCACACCGCCCGCGAACATGGCAGTAAAAACCACGCCCATCGCCGCCCCCGGTTCGATCCGGCCGAGACGACGGATCGCCTCGATCAGGATCACAGCCACCAATGCCGCAGCCGCAGCCCCCAGCATCATCGGCCCGGTGGCGACCATGCCGGTCACGAGGAATCCGGCCACGATCCCGGGCAACACCACATGGCTGATCGCATCACCGATCAGCGCCTGCCGCCGCAACAGCAGGAAATTCCCCGGCAGCGCACAGGCCACCGCTGCCGCAATGCCGATCAGCAGTGGCGCGAGCGACAGCATGACGAAATCCTGCCCCATCACACCGCCCCCTCTGGCCCAAGCCTCCGGTCGAGTGCGGCGATCTGATCGCCCGTCAACACCTCGTCCAATGGGGTCAGACCATCATACCGCGCTGCCGCTGCCTCGAACGCCGGGTCCGAGCGCAGGATTTGCCAACGCCGCTCATCCAGCCGCGCCCGCGCCGCCATGGCACGCCCTGCCTCGGTCGCAACTCCATCGGCGCGCGCCAGACCCGCGCGGCGCATCAATCGCAGCGTCAGCGGCTCATAGACCGGCTGCCCCGCCGCCAGCGCCAAGAGACCTTGGCGCAGATGCACCCGCCGCTGGAACCGCAGATGCCGCAGCGCCGCCGCCAGCACACCGCGCCCCGGCGCCATCAAGAGCGACAGCACGAAAAGCGCAAAGGCCGCCAGCACAATCAGCGGCCCGGTGGGCAGGTCGGGTGCCGTCGCGGAAAACGCCGCGCCGAGATAGCCAGCAACCCCGCCAACCGCGCCTGCTATCATCACCACATGGCCTGCGCGTTCTGACCAGAACCGCGCCGCCACCGGCGGGATGATCAAGAGCGCCACGATAAGCACAAGTCCCACCACCTTGAGCCCGGTCACGGTAATGGCCAGCGCAAGCCCCATCATCGCCAGATCGACACGCGCAAGCCGCATCCCCTGACCCACCGCATAGTCCGGATCAAAAGCCACCAAGATCATGGGCCGATGCAAGAGCCGCACCAGCGCCAGAACCACGACACCGCCAGCAGCAATCGTCAGCGCCTCGTCGCGCAGCATGCCCGCGGTAGCGCCCAACAAAAAGGTTTCCAGACCCGCCTGCCGCCCCGCATCCATCACCTGCACCACCGTCAGCAGGACCACGCCAAAACCAAAGAACACCGACAGCACCGCGCCAATCGCGGCATCCTCATGCAACCGCGTGCGCGTTGTCAGCCATGTCACCGCCAAAAGACCAAGCACCGCCGACAGCGCCGCCCCCAGCATCAGACCGGGCAAAAACCGGCCCTCGCCACCCAGCGCCACCATCACCATGAACCCCAGCACGACACCGGGCAGCGTGGCATGGCTAATGGCATCAGAGACCAGCGCGCGCTTGCCGAGATAAAGGTAGGTGCCCGTCGCACCCGCGCCTACACCCAGCATAGCAGCGCCCAGCGTGACCAGCGTGGCGTTATAACCCAGTTGCAGCGTGAGCGCGTCCCAGAGCATGCTCAGCCCGCCGCCGCCCCACCCATCTGCGCCAGCGCCAACCGTCCGCCATAGGCGGCTTGCAAATGATCGGGGGTAAACACCTCGGCCACCGGCCCTTCGGCAATAGCGGTGGTGTTGATGAGAAACACGCGGTCGAAATATTCGGCCACCGTGGCCAGATCGTGATGTACGGCAATGACCGTCTTGCCTTCGGCCCTGAGGCCATGCAGCACTGCGATGATTGCCTTTTCCGTTGCGGCATCGACCCCGGCAAAGGGTTCGTCCAGCAGATAAAGATCCGCCTGCTGTGCCAAGGCGCGCGCCAGAAACACCCGCTGTTGCTGCCCACCCGAAAGCTGTCCGATCTGGCGATGCGCAAAGCCCTGCATGCCAACTCGATCGAGACAGGCCATGGCCCGAGCGCGGTGGCTGGCCCGCACCCGGCCCAAGAGACCCAATTCGCGGGCCAGCCCCATCATCACCACATCGAGCACACGGGCCGGAAAATCCCAATCCACGCTGGCGCGCTGCGGCACATAGGCAATCTGCGCGCGCCGCTCTTGCAGCGGACGCCCAAGGCTTGTGACCTGTCCAGACAGAGGTCGGATGATCCCAAGCGCGGCCTTGAGTAGCGTTGACTTGCCTGCGCCATTAGGGCCGACAATCGCCGTCATCTGGCTTGGGTGAAAATTGACATCAACAGAAAAAACCGCAGGCTTCTCACCATAGGACACGGTTAGCCCCCGGATCGATAGCGGGCTGTCGGTATTGGGCGCGGGCCGTGTTCCGACCAGTTCCAATGGCATGATCATCCCCCTGCCGACAGATTGCCATCCATGCCCCGTGCTGGGGCAGTGCCGCCAAGGGCATTGGCAATGGTCGTCACATTATGGTCAATCATGCCCAGATAGCTACCCTCATAGGTGCCCGGCGTACCCATAGCATCCGAGAACAGCTCGCCACCGATGATCACCTCATGCCCCTCGGCCGCCGCACCTTCGATCAAGGCACGGATATTACGATCCGACACAGTGCTTTCGACGAACACTGCGCGGATTTCACGACTGACCAGCAGATCGACCAGATCACGGATGCGCGCCAGACCAGCCTCGGATTCCGTGGACAGCCCCTGAATGCCCTCCACCTGATACCCATATGCTTGGCCAAAATATCCGAATGCGTCATGCGCCGTGACCAGCACGCGCGCAGGCTCAGGCACAGAAGCAAGCGCGCCGGTGGCGTAGTTGCCCAATCGCGCCAGTGCTTCTTTGTAGCGCGCGGCATTGCTGGCAAAGAGATCCGCATCCTCGGGCCGTTCGGCGCTCAGCGCCTCGGCGATGCGATCCACAACAGAGGCCCACAACTCTGGCACCATCCAGACATGGGGATCAAAGCGCCCCTCGTAATCCTCATGCGCGATGCGCGCGGCCACAGGCACCGCCTCGCCCACCGGCACAACGGGCGAGCGCTCAGCAAGTTTCAGCAAAAACTCTTCCATCTGCGCCTCAAGATAGAGGCCATGCCAGAGCACCAGATCGGCGCGCGCGAGGGCAGCGATATCGCTGCGGGTCTGACGATAGGAATGCGGATCAATCCCCGGCCCCATCAGGGCCCGCACCGCAACCCGGTCGCCGCCCACAACCCGCGCGGCATCGGCAATCATGCCGGTGGTGGCAACCACCTCGAGCGGGGCGGTTTGGGCGAATGCAGGGCGTGAGGCAAGGACTGCCGCGCCAATCGCTAGGCCAAGCGCGCGGCGGCGGGTCAGAGACGGAAAGGCTGTGATATGATGTGACATGAGAATGAATATGAGAACTATTCGCAACAAGTCAAGGGCTCCTCCGGCCCGATTGATCCCCCTCTGCTTTCATGCCACCGTCGCGGCTGAGGCACGAAGGAGGGAACCACCATGCAGGGTCAGATGATGCATCGGCCGCTCAGGATCATAGACATCCTGTTGCACGCCGCCGAGGCGCATGCCGCCGAAGGCATCGTATCCGCACGGGTTGAAGGTGACCTGCACCGCCAGAGCTATCCGCAAACGCTGGTGCGGGTGGCGCAACTCGCGCAGGCGCTGACCGCATTGGGTGTCGAACAGGGCGACCGGGTTGCCACCTTGGCATGGAACGGCCACCGACATTTTGAGCTCTACTACGGAGTCTCCGGCATCGGTGCGGTCTGCCATACGCTTAATCCGCGCCTCTCGCATGAGCAATTGCTTTACATCATCGCCCATGCCGATGACCGGCTCTTGTTCCTTGATCTTTCCTTTGTGCCGCTGATCAAGGCGATCTTGCCTGATCTACCACAGGGTCTGCGTTTCGTGATCCTGACCGACCGCGCCCATATGCCGGACTGCTCTTTTGACGTGCTCTGCTACGAGGATTTGCTGGCCGCGCAGCCGCCCGATTTTGACTGGCCCACCTTCCCCGAGGATACAGCCGCCGGTCTTTGCTACACCTCTGGCACCACAGGCAATCCCAAGGGCGCGCTCTACACACACCGCTCCACTCTGCTGCATGCATTGCAAGTGCCGCTTTGCCAGACCTCCAGTTTTCGTGCGGGGGCGCGCGTGCTGCCCGTGGTGCCGCTCTTTCATGTCAACGCTTGGGGATTGCCCTATGTGGCGCCGCTCACGGGGATGACACTTGTGATGCCGGGGCCAAATCTGGACGGGGCCAGCCTCTTTCGCCTCATGGAGGCCGAGGGTGTCTATTCCGCTTGGGGGGTGCCAACCGTCTGGGCGGGGCTGCTGGCGGAGATCAAGGCACAGGGCCGCATTCCATCCGGCTTTGCTGATCTGGTGGTCGGCGGATCGGCCATGCCGCGCGTGATGATCGAAGCTTATGAGACGCGCGGCGTCATTGTCTCACAGGCGTGGGGCATGACCGAAACCAGCCCGATTGGGGCCTATGGCGTGCTGTCCCCCGCGCTGCAAACGGCACCGCTGCCAGAGAGGATCACCGCCAAATGCTGTGCAGGGCGGCGGCTTTTTGGGGTAGATTACAAGATCGTCGATGATGCTGGCCAACGCCTGCCGCATGACGGACAGGCGGCAGGCGAGCTATACATACGCGGCAACACTGTGATCAGCGGCTATTTCAACAACCCCGAGGCCACCTGCGCCGCGATGGATAGCGAGGGTTGGTTCGGCACCGGCGATGTCGCCTCGGTCAGTCCCGAGGGGCGGCTCACGATCCGCGACCGCTCAAAGGATCTGGTGAAATCGGGGGGCGAATGGATCAGCTCGATTGATCTGGAAAACGCCGCCCTCTCGCATCCCGGCATCGCTGCCTGCGCGGTGATCGCCGTGCCGCATCCGAAATGGGACGAGCGGCCAGTTTTAGTGGCGGTCGCCACGGGTGCAGAGCGCCCCACGCTGGCCGATGTCTGCACCCATATGGCATCGCATTTCGCCAAGTGGCAATTGCCCGATGATCTGCTGTGGGTCGAGGCCCTGCCAATGACCGCCACCGGCAAGGTCTCGAAACTGACACTGCGCGACCAGTTCGCCGATTACATCCACCCCGACATTCGCGGGGACGGCGCATGAGCGGTCTCGACACAGACGCCGTCGCGGCATGGCTTGCCGTGCATTTGCCGGGCTTTGCCGGGCCGCTCACGGCGCAGAAATTCAGCGGCGGGCAATCCAACCCGACCTATCGTCTCATAACGCCCACGCGCAGTTACGTCCTGCGTCGCAAACCGCCCGGCGTTCTGTTGAAATCCGCCCACGCGGTCGAGCGGGAATTTCGCGTGCAACGCGCGTTGCAGGACACATCGGTTCCTGTCGCCCGCATGCACATCCTGTGCGAGGATGAAAGCATCATCGGCACGCCCTTCTACATCATGGACGAGATCAAGGGCCGCAGCTTTGACGCCCCCGCGATGCCCGGTCTCACCCCGCCCGAACGCCACGCTATCCTAGATGAAATGAACCGCGTTCTGGCCGCCATCCATGACGTTGATCTCGTGCAAACCGGCCTTACAGACTACGGCCCGTCCGGCAATTACTACCGCCGGCAGGTGGACCGCTGGTGCGCGCAATATACCGCCACAGCCACCGATGACCTGCCCGAGATGACCGCCCTTATGGCCTGGCTCGATGCGCATATTCCCGAAGATGACGGGCAACGCACGCTGGTGCATGGCGACTACCGACTCGACAATCTGCTTTTTGCGCCCCAAGGCACCGCGTGCGTTGCCGTGCTGGATTGGGAGCTGTCGACCCTCGGCCACCCCTACGCCGACCTTGCCGCCGTGATCATGCAATGGTCGATGCCCGCAACCGCAGAGGGGCGCGGGCTGGCGGGAGTGGACCGCGCCGCCCTTGGCCTCTGGTCGGATGCAGAGTTCATCGCCCGCTATTGCGAAAGACGCGGGATTGCGCCCATTGAGGGGTTCCATTTCTACCTCGCCTTCAGCTATTTCCGCATGGCGGCCATCCTGCAAGGCGTCAAAAGACGCGCGCTGGATGGCAACGCCTCTGACCCCGCGCGCGGTCTGCGTCTTGGGGAGTATGTGCCCGAATTCGCCCGCGCGGGCCTCTTTGCGACCAAGGACAAGATATGACGCAAGACATAGACCCAAACCTGCTTGAACCACCCTCTGCGCTGCAAACCCATCTTGGGTATCGCCTGATTGCCTGGTCCACAGATTTTGCGCGGATCGAACTGCCGCTAGAGCCATTCCTGATGAACCGTCAGGGGCTACCGCATGGCGGCATCCACGCCACGCTGCTCGATACCGCCATGGGCTTTTGCGGCTGCTACACCGGCGACCCGGCGCGGCAACAGATGGCTCTGACCCTGTCGCTCACGGTCAATTATCTGGGGCAGGCCAAAGGCACGCGGCTCGTTGCCGAGGCCCGCCGAACGGGCGGCGGCAAATCGACCTATTTCGCAGAAGGCATTGTGCGGGATGACAACGGTACGCATATCGCAACCGGTACAGGCGTATTCCGGCTGCGGCGGGATCAGGTTCAATAATCAGTAGTTATGGTTACAGTTAGTAAATCCAATTATTAATTATTGAACGCATCTGTTACACGACCCGAGGATAACGCGCGTGGCCACTGGAATCGGTCGCATTCTGATCGGCGCAACCAGACCACTCACCAACGACAACGATCTAGGTAGGAGACGAAAATGGACGGTAACAACATCGGCAAATGCCCGGTCATGCACGGCAGCGTGACAGAAACAGGCACCAGCGTCATGGATTGGTGGCCCAAATCCCTCAATCTCGACATCCTGCATCAGCACGACCAGAAAACCAATCCGCTCGGCGCAGACTTCAACTATGCCGAAGAGGTCAAGAAACTTGACTTCGAGGCCGTCAAGGCCGACGTCAAGGCGCTGATGACCGACAGCCAGGATTGGTGGCCCGCCGATTGGGGCCATTACGGCGGCTTGATGATCCGTCTCGCCTGGCACTCGGCTGGTTCTTATCGTCTGGCCGATGGTCGCGGTGGCGGTGGCCATGGCAATATCCGCTTTGCTCCGCTGAACAGCTGGCCGGACAACGGCAACCTCGACAAAGCGCGCCGCATTCTCTGGCCGGTCAAAAAGAAATACGGCAACAAGCTGAGCTGGGCCGACCTGATCCTGCTCGCGGGCAACATGGCGTATGAATCCATGGGCCTTAAAACCTATGGCTTTTCCTTTGGTCGTGAAGACATCTGGCACCCCGAAAAGGACACCTACTGGGGCGCGGAAAAGGAATGGCTGGCGCCGAGTGACACCCGCTATGAAAGCGTCGAAAACCCGGCCACGATGGAAAACCCCCTCGCCGCTGTGCAGATGGGCCTGATCTATGTGAACCCCGAGGGCGTGAACGGCCAACCCGATCCGCTGGCGACCGCCGGTCAGGTGCGCGAAACCTTTGCCCGGATGGCCATGAATGACGAAGAAACCGCGGCACTGACCTGCGGTGGTCACACCGTTGGCAAGGCGCATGGCAATGGCGATGCGTCGACATTGGGGGCAGAGCCTGAAGCGGCAGACGTCGAAAATCAGGGCTTTGGCTGGGTCAACCCGAACCTGGGCGGCAAAGCCACCAATGCCGTGACCTCTGGCATTGAAGGGGCCTGGACCACACACCCAACCAAGTGGGACATGGGCTATTTCAAACTGCTGTTCGGCTATGACTGGGAACTCACCAAATCCCCGGCGGGCGCGCAGCAGTGGCAACCCATCGACATCAAGGAAGAGGACATGCCGGTTGATTCAACCGACCCGTCCAAGCGCGTCATGCCGATGATGACCGATGCGGATATGGCGATGAAAATGGATCCGGCCTATCGCGCCATCTGCGAAAAATTCATGGCTGACCCGGCCTATTTCGACGATTGCTTTGGTCGCGCGTGGTTCAAGCTGACACACCGTGACCTCGGACCGCGGACCCGCTACATCGGACCGGACGCCCCCAAAGAGGATTTGATCTGGCAAGATCCGATTCCGGCAGGATCGACCGGCTACGATGTCGCCGCCGTCAAGGCAAAGATCGCCGCAAGCGGTCTGAGCCTGTCGGATATGGTCGCCACCGCATGGGACAGTGCCCGCACCTTCCGCAACTCTGACCTGCGCGGCGGTGCCAATGGCGCACGCATCCGACTTGCCCCGCAAAAGGATTGGGACGGCAACGAGCCTGACCGTCTGGCACGGGTTCTGGCAACACTTGAACCCATTGCAGCCGAAACCGGGGCGAGCGTGGCGGATGTGATCGTTCTGGCCGGCAATCTCGGGATCGAACAGGCGGCCAAAGCGGCAGGGTATGCCGTTGAGGTGCCGTTTGCCCCCGGTCGCGGCGACGCGACGGCAGAGATGACCGATGCCGCGTCTTTCGAGGTGCTGGAACCGCTGGCCGATGGCTTCCGCAACTGGCTCAAGAAAGACTACATTGTTGCGCCCGAAGAAATGTTGCTCGACCGGGCACAACTCATGGGGCTCAATGCGCATGAGATGACCTGCCTCATCGGCGGCATGCGGGTTCTGGGCACCAACCACGGCGACACGGCGCATGGCGTGTTTACCGACAAGGTGGGCGCGCTGACCACGGACTTCTTCACCACGCTCACCGACATGAGCTACAAGTGGGAGCCGAATGGCGATGGCACCTATAACATCGTAGATCGCAAATCCGGTGCCGTGAAACACACGGCCACCCGCGTCGATCTGGTGTTCGGCTCGAATTCGATCCTGCGCGCCTATGCAGAGGTCTACGCACAGGACGATGCGCCCGAAAAATTCGTGCGCGATTTCGTCGCCGCATGGACCAAGGTGATGAACGCCGACCGTTTCGATCTGGCCTGATCGGACTGAGTATTCCAAACACAGAGGCGCGGCGAGAAATCGCCGCGCCTTTTCGTTTCCGCCCCCTTGATCGCTTTTGATTTGGAAACAATCGGGCTATTCTGTGACAAGAGCCACACAACCAAGGGGCCGGACAATGCGAGCGGTATATATCGGATTATTGAGCGTTCTGATCGGGGCACCACCGGTGCTGGCCGGGGCGGTGGACCAGTCATTACGCCCGCAGATGCGGCCCGGTTCGGGCCTCATCACAGCGGCGGTGGTTGTTTCGAGCGACGTGCCAGTGCGCAGCCTACGGCCACAATTGCGCCCGGCGGATGTGTCTGAGACCGCCATCGTGCCGGTCAATGCCAATCCGCGCTTTGACACCTGGGTGGCCGGATTCCGGGGTCGCGCGCTATCGCAAGGGATCAGCGGACAGGTATTTGACCGCGCCTTTCGTGGTGTGACGTTCAACCCCGAGATTGTATCAAAAGACCGCAACCAATCGGAATTCAAACGCGAGATCTGGGACTACCTTGACAGCGCCGTCTCGCCCATCCGGGTCAACAACGGACAAGAGGCGCTGCGCAAACACCGCCGCGCGCTCGAACGGATCGAGGCACATTACGGCGTAGAAAAAGAGGTGGTCGCCGCCGTCTGGGGGATGGAAAGCACCTATGGCGAACGGCTTGGTGATTTGCCGTTGATCCAATCGCTGGCGACACTGGCCTATGACGGACGGCGCGGCGCGTTTTTTGAAAAACAGCTCATCGCCGCCTTGCAGATCCTGCAATCGGGCGATGTGACACCTGAAAACATGAAAGGGTCATGGGCCGGGGCGATGGGGCATACGCAGTTCATGCCCACTTCTTACCTGGCCTATGCGGTGGATTTCACCGGCGATGGCAAACGCGACATCTGGTCGGACAACCCGACCGATGCCCTAGCCTCAACCGCCGCCTATCTCAAGCGCTTTGGCTGGACCAAGGGCCAACCTTGGGGCGTCGAGGTACAGGTTCCGCGCGGGTTCAGCGCCGCCGCGGCCAAGGCCAAGCGGCTACCGTCCCAATGGGCGGCGCAGGGCGTGGTCGGTATGGACGGGCGCGCGGTGCGCGATTTCGGCACTGCGTCGATCCTGCTGCCCGCCGGGCTTCAGGGGCCAGCCTTTATGGTTTTCGACAATTTCGGCGTGATCAAACGCTACAATAATTCCGATGCCTATGCGATGGGCGTTGGGCATCTTTCAGACCGGATCGGCGGCGGGCCAGAAATCAGGGGCGCTTGGCCACGTGGCTATAACCCCCTGTCTTTTGACGAAAAAATGGATATGCAGCGCCGCCTGCAACGCAAGGGTTTTGCCATCGAAAAGATCGACGGCATCATCGGCCCCAATACGATCAACGCCATTCGCGCCTTTCAGCAATCGGTCGGGGTGACGCCGGACGGCCTGCCCTCGCAGGAATTGCTGGCGCTGCTCAAACGCTCGTGAGCGTCCGCCAATCCGCACCCGACGAGTTGGCGGGCCTCATCTGCTGCCCGACGTGTGATCTGGTCTATACCGCGCCCCAGGTGGCGATGCGGCAACGCGCCATTTGCGCGCGCTGTCATACAGTCTTGATCGCGCCACGGCGAAAGGCAGGCAAGCAACTGATCGCTCTGGCGCTGACTGTGCTGATCCTGATCGTGGCGGCGGTGCTCTTTCCCTTTTTGTCGATCGGCGCGGGCGGGCTACACCATGACGCCTCGATCCTGCAGGCTGCCTTTGTGTTCGAGGGCGGGCTGTCTGTGCTGGCGGTGGCAGTTCTCTTTTTCATCGTGGTCATACCGGCGCTGCGCCTGATGCTGCTGATCTATGTCTTGGCCCCCATCATCCGCGATCACCCCCCCGCCCCTCTGGCGCGCCCTGCCTTTCGCCTTTCAGAGGCGCTCGTGCCGTGGTCCATGGCCGAAATCTTCGCCATCGGTTGCGCCGTGGCACTGGTCAAACTCAGCGATCTGGCGGATGTGGTCTTTGGCCCGGCGGCGTGGATGTTTGCGGTGCTGGTGGTGCTGGTGGTGGCGACCGACAGTCTGATGTGCCGCTATTCAATCTGGGCCTCGCTGGACGCATGAGAACCGCGCGCGACATGGGACTGGTGGGCTGCACACGTTGCATGGCTGTGGCGCCTCTTGGCACAGCGCGCTGTTCGCGTTGCGGCAGTGCGTTGCAATCCCGCGATCCGATGGCGCTGCAAAAGGTCTGGGCGTGGTGGCTGTTGGGCCTTGGCTGCTACATTCCGGCCAATCTTTTTCCGATGCTAGAGACGCGCACGCTGGTCAGTACGCAATCTGATACGATTGTCGGCGGGGCGGTGACGCTGGCAGAGCATGGCAATTGGGGCGTGGCACTGATTATTCTTGTGGCAAGTGTGGTGATCCCGGTGGCCAAGTTTCTGGTGCTGGCCGCTTTGGCATTCGGCGTCTGGCGCGGCTCGCGCTTGTCAAAGGCGCGGCGGCACCTGCTCTATGAGATAGTCGAATACATCGGCCGCTGGTCGATGATCGACGTTTTTGTTGTGGCGATCCTGTCATCCCTGGTGCAATTGCAGGCCTTGGCCACGATCACACCGGGCCGCGCCAGCCTGTTTTTCGCCCTTTCGGTGGTTTTCACCATGCTCTCCGCGCAAAGTTTTGATAGCCGGATGATCTGGGACGGCACCCGCCGACCCGAAGACCAAGAGGATAGCCAAACGTGACCCAAGACAGCACGCCTCCGCCAGAGCCTACTGTTCTTCCTGCCGGACGGAGCCTGATAGACCGGATTTCAGTGATCTGGCTGGTGCCGCTGGCGGCGCTTTTGGTCGTGCTGATCGTGGCGTGGCAGGCCTATTCCGAGCGCGGGCCGCTGATCGAAATCGCCTTTGAAAATGCGTCGGGTGTTCGGGCGGGGGCGACCGAGCTTCGCTACCGCGATGTGACCGTCGGCATGGTCGAGGACGTAAGTTTTGCCCCGGGTCTCGACCTCGTGTTGGTCAAGGTCCGCGTGGATCAAGAGGTGGCACCCTATATCGACCGCGACGCCCAATTCTGGGTGGTCCGTCCCCAAGTTACGGCGCGGGGCGTCACTGGCCTTGGGACCGTGCTCTCGGGCGTCTACATCGAAGGTTTATGGGACAATAGCCCCGGTGCGGCCGTCACGCAGATCGCAGGCCTGCCCGATGCCCCCTTGGAACGGGTGGGGCAGGATGGCCTGCGCCTCATGCTGCGGGCGCAGGGGCGCGCCTCGCTGGTCGAAGGCGCTCCGGTGATCTATCGCGGGATCGAGGTGGGGCGCATCGGGCGACCGCGCATCACCGCTGATGGCAGCTCAGCCGAGGCAGAGGCGCTGATCTTTGCCCCGCATGATCGTCTGATCAACAGCGCGACGCGCTTTTGGGACACCTCCGGCTTTTCCTTTTCGCTCGGACCCGGCGGCGCACAACTCGATTTCTCATCCGTTGCCGCACTTGTGTCCGGCGGCGTCACCTTCGAGACCATGATTTCAGGTGGCACATCGGCGCGGGCCGGAGACAACTACACCGTCTACTCCGAAGAATCCGCGGCACGTGCCAGCCTGTTTCGCGGAGACGACAACGAAATCCTCACGCTGGCGGCGGTGTTCGAGGACAATATCGCAGGTCTTAGCGTAGACGCCCCCGTTGAGTGGAACGGGTTGCGCATCGGTCAGGTGAGCGCGCTCAATGGCGTGGTCGATGAGGCGCGGTTTGGCGATGACCGCGTGCGGCTTCTTGTCAGTCTGGCAATCCGTCCGGGACGGTTGGGGCTGGAGGGAGGTGCCGGGCGCGACTCGGCCCTTGCTTATTTGCGCGAGAGCGTGGCGACGGGCCTGCGCGCGCGGCTGGCCTCGGCGTCCATATTGACCGGCGGGCTCAAGGTTGAACTGGTCGACGTGCCCGATGCCCCCCCTGCCGAAATCGAGACGGCAGATGGCGGCGATCTTCTTTTCCCCACCACCGAGAGCGAGATCGCGGATGTATCGGCAACCGCAACGGGCGTATTCGAGCGGATCAATGCCTTGCCCATCGAAGAGGTGATGGCCGAGGCGATCACCCTGCTGCAAAACGCCAATGCCTTGGTCTCCAGCGCCGATACGCGCGCCGTGCCGGGCAATGTCAACGCGCTTCTGGATGAGACACGCGGCGTGATTGGCGCGCCAGAGGTGCAGGCCCTGCCCGGGCGGCTTGATGCCGTGCTGACCGAGATGGAGACGCTGGTCGCGCAAATCGCGCAAGAGGCCATAGCGGCCAAGTTGAGCACCGCGCTCAGCGATGCCTCTGCCGCGTCTCAAGGTGTGAGCGATGCCGTGAGCGGTGTGCCAGATCTCGTGGCGCGGCTGGATGCCGTGGCGCAAAAGGCCGAAAGCGTCGAGATTGATGCCATGGTCGCACAGTTGACCGCGCTCATAACCTCGGCTGACACGCTTTTGGCGCAAGAGGGCACACAGGCCCTGCCTGCCACGCTGAACGCAACCCTTGACGAAATGCGCAGCGTTCTGGCGCAATTGCGCGAAGGCGGCGTGGTCGAGAATGCCACCGCCGCCCTTGGCTCTGCCCGCGATGCCGCGGATACTTTTGCGCAAGCGGGCCGTGATCTGCCGGGCCTTATTGCCGAGGCCGAGGCCGTGCTGGCACAGGCGCGCGGCACGCTGGCAGGCTATGCCGCCGACAATGGTGTAGGCCGCGACGCCCGCGCCGCAATGCGCGAGGTTGAACGCGCCGCGCGTGCTGTGTCATCCTTGGCCCGAGCCATAGAACGGAATCCAAATTCGCTGCTTTTGGGAAGATGATGAGAATGAAGAGATTTTCCGCCCTGCTTTTGCTGGCCGCCCTCACCGCCTGCACCTCTGTTCCCGAACAGCGACTGACCGTGCCACGCGCGCCGATTGAGACCAAGCAGCGGATCGCCTTTGGCTCAGTCGCGCTGCGCGAGGTGTCCTTGCCGGGATATGCCGCGGGTGAGGAAATCTATTTCTCGGATGCAACAGGTGTTCTGAGCACTCAACCCGGCCTCTTTTGGGCCGATGATCCGGGCCGCGCCATCACGTTGGAACTCAGCCGTCATCTGGCCCAAATCACCGGCGCGCGGGTGGCGGCAGAGCCTTGGCCCTTTGGTGGCTTTCCCGAGGCGCAGGTCGAGGTGCGGGTCGAAGAGATGCTGGCACAAGCGGATGGCGTATTCCGGCTTGCCGGGCAGTATTTCGTGTCATCTGAGAATGGCCGCGCACGCGCGCAGCTTTTTGACCTGAGCGTGCCCGTACCGGACGAGGCAGGCATTACCGCCATCGCCGCAGCACGCGGTCAGGCCGTGCGGGATTTGGCGGTTGCCATTTCACGCGACGGGCTGCGCTGAGGGCGTCCGATCTTTTACCTACCGACGCTTGCGCTCGGCCTTGCGCCTCTCGACCGTCGCCTTGCGCTTGGCGCTGCCAAGCTTGCGTTTGGGCGGCTTGCCGCGTGTGGCGCGCGGGCCTTTGGGCAGGGTCTCGCCATCAAGGCTAACCAGTTCAAGCGCAATGCCACCCGTCACGGGCGCGGCCTCGGCCAGCTTGACCGTCACGCGCTGCCCCAAGCCAATCGTAAGCCCGGTATCGGACCCCATCAGCGTGCTTGCTTCGCGGTCGAAGTGGAAATATTCCCGGCCCAATGAGCGCACCGGGATCAACCCATCCGCCCCGGTTTCATCCAGTTTCACGAACACGCCGAATTTGACGACGCCGCTGATACGCCCGGTGAATTCCTCACCCAATCGCTCCGACAGAAACGCCGCCAGATAGCGATCATTGGTGTCACGCTCGGCCATCATCGAGCGGCGCTCGGTGTCGGAAATATGCTGCGCCGTCGCCTCAAGCTGCGCTTCTTCCTCATGGCTCAGACCATCTTTGCCCCAGCCATGCGCCGAAATCAGCGCCCGATGGACCACAAGATCGGAATAGCGCCGAATGGGCGAGGTGAAATGCGCATAGGCCTGAAGTGCAAGGCCGAAATGCCCGAAGTTTTGCGGCGCATAATAGGCCTGCGTCATCGCGCGCAGGGTGGACATGTTGATCACCTCGGAATGATCCGTATCGCGCGCTGCATGCAGCAGCGCGTTAAGATGCGCGGTCTTCAACACCTGACCCTTGGCTAGCACCATCCCCGCCGTCGCCGCTACCTCACGCAGGGCATCAAGTTTTTCGGGGCTTGGTCCCTCATGCACCCGGAACAAAAGCGCCGATTTGCGCGCCACCAGCGTTTCGGCGGCGGCCACATTGGCCAACACCATGCATTCCTCGATCAGCTTATGGGCCTCCAGTCGCTCGGTGAAATTCACCGACAAAACCTTGCCCGCGTCACTCAGGACCACCTTGCGCTCGGGCAGGTCGAGGTCGAGCGGCTGACGACGACGCCGCGCCTCCTCTAATGCGGCATAGGCGGCATAGAGCGGTGTAATCACCTCGTCCATCAGGGGCGCGCATTTGTCATCCGGCGCACCATCCTGCGCCGACTGAACCTGTTGATACGTCAGCGACGCGGCAGAGCGCATGAGACCGCGCACAAACCGATGCCCGATCTTTTCACCGGTCGCGGTGATCTGCATCCGCACCGCGATACAGGCGCGTGGCACACCCTCATGCAGCGAACACAAATCACCAGATAGGCGGTCGGGTAGCATCGGCACAACGCGATCAGGGAAATAGCTTGAATTGCCGCGCTTGCGCGCCTCGTGGTCAAGCGCCGTGCCGGGGCGCACGTAATGCGCCACATCGGCAATCGCCACCCAAATCACATGCCCCCCTTCGTTCTTGGGATCATCATCGGCATGGGCCCAGACCGCATCGTCATGGTCGCGCGCATCCCAAGGATCAATCGTGATCAGCGGCATGTCACGCATATCCTCACGGCCCTTGAGGCCCGCAGGTTTCATCGCATCCGCCTCTGCAATCACGGCATCGGGAAAGCTGTCGGGGATTCCGTGCTGATGGATAGCGATAAGCGACACCGCCTTGGGTGCCGATGGGTCGCCCAACCGGTCGAGCACCCGCGCGCGCGGCAGGCCCATGCGGCCCGCAGGACCCGCCTGTTCCGCCTCGACAAGCTCGCCATCCTGGGCGCCGCCTGTGGCATCCGCAGCCACGTGCCATTCCTTGCCGTCGCCCTTGTCGATAGGCAGGATGCGCCCGCCCTCTGCCCCTTTGCGGAAAATTCCCAGCACTTTTCGCGGGTTGGTGCCGATACGGCGAATCAACCGCGCCTCATAGTGATGGCTTTCGCCCTTGACCTCTTGCAGACGCGCCAGGATGCGGTCGCCTACCCCCATCGCGGGGTCAGAGGCGCGCGGAATAAGAAGCACGACAGGCTCTATTCCCTCACCCGTCCATTCCAAGGGCCGCGCAAGCAGCTCTCCGTCAGAGGCCTGCCCCGTGATCTGCAACACGCTTACGGGTGGCAGCCGGTCAGGGTCACGATAGGATTTCTTGCGCTTTTCCAGATGGCCTTCGTCCTCGAGCTCCTTGAGCAGGCGCTTGAGGTCAATCCGCGCAGCCCCCTTGATGCCAAAGGCCTTGGCGATATCGCGTTTCGCGGTGAGGGTCGGGTTGTCCGAAATCCATTGCAGGATTTCGACCTTGCTGGGCATCTGGCTCATGTCTCGGCCCTAGCACGAAGCGCGAGCGGCGTCATCCGGGAAACCACCGAAATACCGGGCAGGGTTTAGAGAATTCTTCACCCTTCGGCCCCTAAGGTCAGACGAGACCCGCAGAGAGGCCCACGATGAAAACAACCACCCCTTTGGCCCGACTGAGCACCGTCGCCCATGGCGGGGTGGCCGCTCATCTGACCCGCGCGCAAAAGGCGGCGATCATCGTCAGGTTTCTGATCAACGAAGGGGCTGAAATCGCGCTGACGGACCTGCCGGACGTGTTGCAAGCGCGCCTCACCACACAGATGGGGTCGATGCGCTATGTCGACCGAGGAACGCTTGCGGATGTGGTCGCGGAATTCGCGCAGGAGTTGGAGGGGATGGGGCTGACCTTTCCGCGCGGCGTGGCTGGGGCGCTTAGCGCGCTCGATGGCCGGATCAGCCCGCAAACCGCTGCGCGCCTGCGCAAGGAGGCGGGCGTGCGCCAACAGGGCGACCCTTGGGAGCAGGTGAAACACGCCGATCTTGCCGCGCTCATCCCCATTGTCGAACGGGAAAGCACAGAGATTGCGGCCGTGCTCTTGTCCAAGCTCGACGTGGCGCGCGCGGCGGACCTCTTGGGCAAACTCCCCGGAGAATTGGCGCGGCGGATCACCTATGCGGTATCGCAGACCGGCGCGGTCAGCCCCGAGGCCGTTGACAGGATCGGTCTGGCACTTGCAGCGGAACTGCACGACATCCCCGAAACCGCCTTTGCCCAAGGGGCGGTCGAACGTGTGGGCGCAATCCTCAACTTCTCACCCGCCGCGACGCGCGATGACGTGCTGACAGGATTGGACGAAGCCGATCAAGACTTCGCAAACCTTGTGCGGCGCGCGATCTTTACCTTTGTGCATATTCCTGAGCGGGTGAAGCCCACGGATATTCCGCGCATCACGCGGGAAGTGGATCAGGCGGTTCTTGTCACGGCGCTTGCGGGGGCAGCCTCGGGCGATCTGGTGACGGTGGCCGAGTTCATCCTCAGCAATATGGGCAAACGCATGGCAGAGGCCATGCGTGAGGAAATACAAGAGCGCGGCCGCGTACGCCTGCGCGATGCCGAAGAGGCGATGACCGCCGTGGTCAACGCCGTGCGCACCCTCGAAGCGGCGGGCGAGATCACCTATGTGACCCCCGAAGAAGACCAGAGCGCGTGACCACTGGACAAGCCGCGCCGGCCCTCCTAGGCTTGATTCCATGAGTGATTGGGATGGACGCCGCTGGCACGACATGGGCGGACAGGCTGCCGGGCCTGTGCCGATGGACGGTCATGATTTTGCCCTTTGGGAAAAGCGCATTGATGCGCTGATGGTGCTCTGCGGGGAAAAGGGCCTGTTTACCGTTGACGGGCTGCGTCGCGCTCTTGAGGACATGGGCGAAGACGCGTTTGAGACGTATTCCTATTACGAACGCTGGATCGCTGCCGTGAACCAGAACCTGCTCGAGGCCGGTGCCTATTCGCTTGAGGAACTGGCGGCCCGGATGGATGCTGTTGCCGCGCGCGGTCCTACCTATGCCGAGGCGCAAGATGGCTGAGCGGGTGCGGGTCAAGGCGCTGACGCCGCCGGGTCATGTGCGCGCCCCGTGGTATCTGCGCGGCAAGCAGGGCGTGATCGAGCGATCCTTGGGGGCCTTTCGCAACCCCGAGCAACTGGCCTATGGCCTGACAGCCGAGGAAAAGCCGCTCTTTCGCGTCCGTTTTGCCATGCGCGACATCTGGGGCGAAACGGCAGAGAACCCCGACGACACGCTCGATGCCGAACTCTACGCGCATTGGCTGGAACAGGTGGATAGCCATGCCCCATGACCACCACGATCACGATCACGACCATTTCCACCATGAGGGGATGAGCCCCTCTGGCCATCCCTACCGCGCCGACAACGACGGCCCACTGACCTATTGGCAGCGCATGGAAATCGCAGTGCGCGAATTGCTCGTGGAAAAAGGCCTACTCACCCCAGCCGAGATTGCTGCGCAGATTGAGGCGATGGATGCCCGCAGCCCCGCCAACGGCGCGGCCGTAGTGGCGCGCGCCTGGGTCGATCCCGATTTCAAGGCGCGGCTTTTGGCCAATGCCTCTGCCGCCAGCCGCGAGATGGGGTTCAACATCGGCCCGCTCCACCTGATCGCGGTTGAAAACACCGTCCAGACCCATAATCTCATCGTCTGCACGCTCTGTTCGTGCTACCCGCGCAACCTGTTGGGCTTGCCGCCCGATTGGTACAAGACGCGGGAATATCGCAGCCGTGCGGTGCGCGAACCGCGCGCGGTTCTGCGTGAATTCGGTCTGGACCTGCCCGAGGATGTCACCGTCCGCGTCCACGACAGCACCGCCGATATGCGCTATATCGTGTTGCCCGCCCGGCCAGAGGGGACCGACGCAATGGACGAGGCGCAATTGGCCAGCTTGGTCACGCGCGATTCGATGATTGGTACGGGCCTGCCCCGTCAGCCCTGAGAGGCGGCTGGCATGTGCGGACGCTTTGTCATCACCCTGCCGAATGACGCCATGGCGCAGCTCTTTGGCGCAGCCCCGGACAACGACCTGCCCGAGCCACCCGATTACAATGTCTGTCCCACCGCACGGATCGCGACTGTTCGTCTGGGCGAGAGCGGCACGCGGCGGCTTTCGGCCTTGCGATGGGGGTTCTTGCCGAATTGGTATGACAGCCCCATCGCTGGCCCGCTGCTGATCAACGCCCGTGCCGAGACCATCGCCGACAAACCCGCCTTTCGCGAGGCGGCACGCGCGCGCCGATGTCTCATTCCCGTCGCAGGCTTTTACGAATGGACGCGGGATGGCAACACACGCCTGCCGTGGTTTATCCAAAGGCGCGATGCTGCGCCGCTTATCATGGCCGGGGTCTGGCAAATCTGGGAGCGCGGCAATACCCGGATCGACACCTGCGCGATTGTCACCTGCGCCGCGAATGACGGCATGGCGCAAGTGCATCACCGGATGCCGGTGATCCTTGAACCGCAGGACTGGCCGCTCTGGTTGGGCGAGGCGGGGCATGGCGCGGCGCGGCTGATGCGCCCCGCGCCCGAGGACACACTAGAGATGTGGCGCGTCGCCCCAACGGTCAATTCCAACCGCGCGCAGGGGGCAGACCTGATCGTGCCGATCCCACACACGACGGCTTGAACCCCTTCTTTCACGGGGACCCTTTTCTAACCCCGGTCAAACGATATATAGACGTCATGAAACAGACCCTGTCACATGGCAATAATCCGATAGTGCGACTGAAATGATCCAGCATCCGATTACAATGACCGGGCCCAAGGAGGACGCGGGCGATCCTGCGGTGGTCGTTGCCACACGGCCCAAGACCAAGCGCCCGCCGCTCTACAAGGTTCTGCTGCTGAATGACGATTACACGCCGATGGAATTCGTGGTGGCCGTGCTTGAACGGTTTTTCGGCATGTCGCACGCGCAGGCCTTTGAAATCATGTTGACCGTGCACAAAAAGGGGCTGGCGGTCGTGGGTGTCTTCAGCCACGAAATCGCCGAAACCAAGGTGGCGCAGGTGATGGATTTTGCCCGCCGTCACCAACATCCGCTGCAATGCACCATGGAAAAAGAATAACTTGGCCATCGCCACCCGCCTGACACTTGCCCTCGCCGACGGGGTTGCGACCCTGCCCGAGGCTGGACGCATTGCCGTATTCACCCCGCGCGTCGGGGCTGATCTCTCGGCCTTGCCCATGGACCGCGTGCAGGTGATCACGCCACTCAAGCCCGATTATGATTACTTTGCCGGTTTGGGATATGACTGCGCCATAGCCCCCGAGGGGCGGTATGGGGCTGCAATCCTCTGTCTGCCCCGCGCCAAAGCACGGGCACGCGCCGCATTGGCAGAGGCCGCCACCGTCACCGATGGCCTGATCATCGTCGATGGCCTCAAGACCGATGGCATCGAATCGGTGCTGCGCGACTGCCGCCGCCGCGTCGCGGTCAGCGCGCCGTTGTCCAAGGCACACGGCAAGATCTTTAGCTTTGCCGCAGGCCCTGAATTTGCCGATTGGGCCGCAACCACAGCGCAGCCGATTGCGGGTGGATATGTCACGGCACCGGGGGTCTTTTCCGCCGATGCGGTTGATCCGGCATCGCGCCTCTTGGCGGATAGCCTGCCGCAAGCGCTTGGCGCGCATGTGGTCGATCTGGGTGCGGGATGGGGCTATCTAAGCGCGCGCGCTCTGGAACGCGCCGGCATTGCCCGTCTTGATCTGGTTGAGGCCGATCATGCGGCCCTCGCCTGTGCACGCCAGAATGTCACAGACGCCCGCGCGCAATTTCATTGGGCCGATGCGACCGTCTGGAAGCCCGACGCGCGTGCCGATAGCGTCATCATGAACCCACCCTTTCACGAGAGCCGCAGTGCCGATCCCGATCTGGGCCGCGCCTTTATACGCGCGGCGGCGGGCATGCTCAAACCCTCGGGTAGTCTCTGGATGGTGGCCAACCGGCATCTGCCCTATGAGACCACGCTGGCACAGTCCTTTACCTCGGTCAGTGAGGTAGCTGGCGACACCCGCTTCAAGATCCTCCACGCCAGCCGTCCTGTGCGCCAGAGCCGCTAGTGCCCCCATACGCGCCAGACCCAGCTTGAAAGGTCCGATATGTCCTTCTCGATCACCGGAAAAACCGCCATTATCACCGGAGGTGCCAATGGTATCGGCCTCGCTATCGGGCGTCATTTCGCGGACAAGGGCGCCAATGTTGTCTTTGCCGACATGGATGAAGCGCGCCTGATCAAGGAATTGGGCGAGAATGACGACAGCAGCAACATCCGCTATTTCGCGGGCGACCTGCGGCAAAAACTGACGCAGGCCAATCTGCTGTCGGCCACGATCGACGCCTTTGAACAGGTGGATATCCTCGTCAATGCCTGCCGCCAGATTGTGCCCTCGGATGCGCTCAACCCCGATGATGACGCGGTTGAGATGCTATTGGAGCAGAACCTGTTGACCGCACTGCGCATGAGCCAACAGGTCGCGCGCCGGATGATCAAGCAATCCGAAGGCCAGACCGAAGGCAGCGCGGGCACCATCGTCAACCTGTCCTCGATTGCCGCGCGCTGCACCCATCCGGATCTCTTGGCCTATTCGGTGGCCTCGGCGGCACTGGATCAGATGACACGCAGCCTGGCGCTTGCCCTGGCACCGCACCGTATCCGGGTCAACGCCCTGGCCTTTGGCTCGGTCATGAGCGCGTCGCTCAAGGAAACGCTACGGGAACACAGCGATTACCGCGCCGATATCGAATGCCACACGCCCCTTGGGCGGATTGCCTCGGCGGCGGAACTGGCAGAAGCGGTGCATTATCTGGCCTGTGATGGATCAGCCTTTATGACCGGACAGATCATGACGGTGGACGGAGGGCGGACCCTGCTTGACCCCTGCGCAGCCCCGGCGCACTAATAGGCAACATCGCCCGAGGACCAGACGCATGACCGACGAATTTACCCAGCAAAAATCACGTGCCGCCGCATGGTTTCGCCAGTTGCGCGACGATATCGTTACCGCGTTTGAGGGGTTGGAGGACAACCACGCCACCGGGCCTCTGTCAGACGCCGCGCCCGCGCGGTTTGAGGTAAGCGACACCAGCCGCCATAGTGACGACGGATCGGACGCCGGGGGCGGGCTGATGAGCGTGATGCGTGGCGGGCGGGTCTTTGAAAAGGTCGGCGTCAATGTGTCAGAGGTCTATGGCACCTTGGGAGAGGCCGCACAGCGCGCCATGGCGGCGCGCGGTGTGCCCGGCATGGACAGCGACCCACGGTTCTGGGCCTCTGGGATCAGCCTTGTGGCGCATATGCAGAACCCGCATTGCCCGGCGGTCCATATGAACACCCGCATGTTCTGGACCCCGCATGCGTGGTGGTTCGGTGGCGGATCGGATCTCAATCCCTGTATCGAGTATCCCGAGGACACGGCCCATTTCCATGGCCAGCAACGGGCGCATCTAGATCCGCACGGGGCCGACCTCTATCCGAAACTCAAGGCTTGGGCGGATGAGTATTTCTTTGTTCCGCACCGCAATCGGGCGCGCGGCGTGGGCGGTATTTTCATGGATGACCGCAACACTGGCGATTGGGAGGCCGATTTTGCGCTGACACAGGATATTGGCCGCGCCTTTCTGCCTGCTTATGTTCCTTTGGTGGAAAAACGCCGGGTGCAGCCTTGGTCGGATGCGGACAAGGACACGCAGCTTGTGCATCGTGGCCTCTATGCCGAATACAACCTCGTATATGACCGAGGCACGAAATTCGGACTGGCCACAGGCCATGACGCCAACGCGGTGCTTATGAGCCTGCCACCTCTGGCGAAATGGACCTAAGCGCGTCCTAGGCGACGAGCTTTGACAAATCCGCCGCCGCGTGTCGCATCGGTTCTAGATACTCCATCGCCCGCTCGATGCTGAACCGCTGCGTCGGCGCGTGAAAGGCCAGTGTTGCCATCAGCCGGTCGTTGACATCAAGGATCGGCACAGCCAGAGCGATCATATCCTCCATGAACTCTTCGCGGTCGAGCGAGTAGCCTTGCTCGCGCACACGCTGGATCTCGGCCAAAAGGGCATCGGGGTCGGTCAGGGTGTTGGCGGTGCGGGCAACAATATCTGTCGCAGAGAGATAGCGCACCAGGTGGCTGCGCGCCAAAGTGCTCAGATACATCTTGCCACTGGCCGTGCAATAAAACGGCACACGCGTGCCGATCGGCAATTGTATCCGGAGCGGCCATTGTGTCTCAACGCGCTCTAGATAGATCATGGCATCGCGGTCCGGTAAGGCGATGTTGCAGGTCTCGCCTATTTCGCCGCTCAACCGCTTAAGGATTGCCTGCCGCGCTGTGCGGATGCGCAGCGACGACAGGATACCCCCGGCCATGCTGCGCAGGCGCGGACCCGGGGAATAAGTCCGCCCATCCATGTCGCGTTGCAGAAACCCTTCCTCTTCGAGTGTAGCGAAAAGGCGGTGGATCGTCGGCTTGGGCAGGCCAAGCGCTGCGTTGATCTCGGTGGGCGTGACGGGCACGCCCACGCGCGCGATCTCCTCGAGCACAAGCAGGAGCCTCAGATTGGTGGGAATGGTCCCTGCGTCGTCACAATCCATGTCCTGACCTTTCTCACCGTTGCGGAAGCAGCGCTGTGGATAGGGAAGGTACCAGAGCCACAAGCACCCAAACCGACAACAGCGCCACAAGATAAGGCACGATGTAGCGCAAGAGCTTGAAATAGGGAACGCCCGTCACCCCAGAGGCGACATAGAGGTTCAGCCCATAGGGCGGCGTGACAAAGCCGATAGAGGCCCCGACAAGGAAGATCACCGCAAACTGCACCGGCTCAACCCCGACGGAATGGGCGATAGGGGCCAGAATAGGGGCCAGAATGATCGTCACAGGCAGGCTTTCCAGCACCATGCCACAGACAAACACAATCGCCATCGCGGTAAAGAGCACCGCATAATACCCGCCCATCGAGGTCACGAAATTACCAATGACTTCCTGTGCCCCCAGAACCGACAGGATCTGTTGCATCACGACTGAAACCGCGATGAGAGGGGCAAGAATACCGGTGATTTGCGCCGAGCGCATGGTGATAGAAGGCAATTCCAACGGGCTGAACCCTTCGACGACCAGCATCTCCGAGATTTTCTTTTCGCTCACGTCACGCCCTTTGGCACCGCCCATCAGCTTGTAAAGCGGCAGGCTGATAAAGCCCACGATCACGCAAAAGCCCACGGTCACGCCCGCCGCCTCTGTCGGAGAGAATTTGCCGGTGTAGATGCCCCAAAGAACAAGGCCGATGGCAAAGAACCCAAGCCATGCGCCAATGGCGGTTTTGAAAACGCGCAGGGGGCTGAGGGGAATGAGGAACCCCCAGCCATTACGCCAGCAGATCAGAAAGGCGGCGAACATCATCGCCAAAACCATCAGTGCGCCGGGAATGATCCCCGCAACGAACAGTTCCGAAATCGGCAGGTTGAGCAGAAAGCCGTAAACGATGAAAATGATCGACGGTGGGATGATGATGCCGACAGTCCCCCCCGCCGCCGCCGTCGCCGCCGAAAAGCGCGCATCATACCCGCCCTTGATCATCTCGGGATGCAGCATCGAGCCGATGGTCGCGGTCGTGGCCGAGTTAGAGCCCGAGATTGCGGCAAAGAGCCCACAAGCGCCAAGCGCCGCCATAGCCAATCCGCCGCGTATCCACCCTAGGCAGGCATAGGCAAAATCACTCAGGCGCCGCGCAATGCCTGAGCGGTTGATCAAGTCTCCCGTCAGGATGAACAGCGGCATCGCCAAAAGCGCAAAGCCGTCCGTGAACACATCGCCCAATGCGCCCCCAATATTCTGGAGCGGCATACCAAGGACAAATGACACACCGATCACCCAGTAACCGATGACCAGAAACACCGGCACACCCAGCATGAAAAGGAACGTCACCCCAATGGAAATGGCGGTGATGAGGGTTGGGTCGCTCATATCAGTCGCCTCCGATCACAGCTTGGGTGATCAAGGTCTCACCACTACGGAAATTGGCAATATCGGTCAGGACATTCTCGATCACCCGCGCCACCAGCGTGGTAAAGGCCAAAGGCACGGACAAAAGGAACCACCATTGCATGACATTGTCGGTGCCCAGCATGATTTGGAAATTCGCTGCCGAATTGATCGCCACCTTGGTCGAGGTAACGACCACGACCCAGGAAAACCCGGTCCAGAGCAATGCATCCAGCATGAGGCAGGCCATTTGTCCCGTGCGCGACATCGCGTTGCGGAATTCGGCAAAGGCCAGATGCGTGCGCAGCTTGACGTTATAGCTGCACCCGAAATACGTCATGATCAGAAAAAGAAAGGGCGGCAGGGTGGTCGACCATGGGACCTGTTGTGACAAGACGAAACGGCGAAACACCTCGACAAAGATGATCCCGCCAATGGCCAAATAAGACACGACCATGATCGTCTTTTCCAGATTACGCTCTGACCAAGGGCTGAAGCGATAGAACACCAGAATCAACAAGGCCAGCGCCAGCATCGCCGCCAGCCCAAGCGGCCAAGCCGCCGGTTCGTTCATCGCCTGACTCAACATCCAGGAATCGCCTGCCATGAGGGCACTCATGATATCGCCTGTGCCCTGAAACCAGCCGGTCATGCCCGTTCCTCCCTTTGGGTTGCCGTATGTATTCGCCGCACGTCTCGGCGGCTTGGGGTAACGGGCCGCGCGGATGGCGCGACCCGATCAGAGCCTATCGCGTCAGGCTGACCGCCACCAGCGGCGCGGCTCGACATTCTCGGGCAAGGTATCCACAGGAATCTCGCGGGCCACGTTGTAGATTTCTTGATAGGTGTCGATGCCACCAGCCCAGCCATTGAGACGCTCACGCCACTGCGCCCATGGCTCTGGATTGAACTCGGGCGAGCACATTTCTTCGGCCATCTTGATCTGATCGTCCGCCAGAAACGCCGGGCGCACATTGTTCTGGGCAAAGATGGTGCCGGGCAGTTGCGGGTCAGAGAAGCCAACGGTCTTGACCAGCGCCGCCTCATTGGCCGCCTGCACATGAACCTGCGCCAGATAGGCGGATTCCATGATGGCATCCTGCAAATGCGGCTCCATCGCGTCAAACACCTTGACCGACATGGAGGTATGTTCCGTGCCACAGAAGAACCGCAGGTCAACCGATTGGCTGACAACGGGGGCCATGTTGGCATAGGCCACAGCAGAGGCCCAGGTTTCCGCGCCGTCAATGAGGCCCTGCTTGAGTCCGTCCAGTGTTTCTTCCCAAGCCACCGGCACCGGGTTGAGGTTGAGCAACTGCATGGCGATACGGCCCAACTGTGTGCCAGTCACGCGGTTCTTGGTGCCAAACAGCTCTTCCAGCTTGGTGACGGTGGGTTTGTCAGCAAAGGACTGACCCATCTGGAGGCCGCGCAATTCGCAATGCGAGAACAGAAACTTCAGCCCATGCCGACTTTCTAGTGGTTCACGCAAAATCTTTTGCGAAGCGGGGCTATAGAGGAAATGATACTGCGCGGCGCGGCTCGGGAACATATAGGCATAGTCGAGCACGTTGAGATAGGGCGCGCCCCCGGCCGAGTTCTGCGTCGAGGCGGCATACATATCCACCACGCCGGTCTGGGTTTTTTCCACGCAGTTGAGCTGGCCACAGATCTGGTTGTCGCCGATGAACTCTACACGGATTTCGCCGTCAGTGCGTTCTTCCAGATCGCGGGCGAATTCCAGAACGCCGGCGCGCTCGATCAGCAGGTTGCGCGCGTTAAACCCCGAAGCCCCCAGTTTCAGCGTATGTTTCGGCTCTTTGCCAAAGCGTTTTTCATAGGTGCTCTCGGCGGCCCGCGCCACCGACGAAAGCGAGACCGCCCCCGTCAGCGCCCCGGCCCCCAACACAACGGATGATAGGCCAAACTGACCTGACAGACGGAACAGGTCCCTGCGGGAAATTCCGCTCAGGGCTTTCGATACTTTCATGGTCTCCTCCCTATTTTGCAATTTTGATACTTGCAGTCTCAATAATGATCGAATTATCCTTGATCTGGCAAGGAGATTTTTTCCTTGCGCCAAGATTGAGCAAGGAGGCCCGGAATGTCGGAGATTTCAGCGGACTACGTGATCGTCGGCGCGGGTTCTGCCGGATGTGTTCTGGCGAATCGCCTCTCTGCAGATCCTCGGAACACGGTTATTCTGCTTGAGGCGGGTGGGCGCGATTGGAACCCGTGGATTCACATTCCGGTTGGGTATTTCAAAACGATGCATAACCCTGCGGTGGACTGGTGCTATCGCACGGAGCCAGATCCGGGGCTCAATGGCCGCGCACTAGACTGGCCACGTGGCAAAGTTTTAGGGGGCTCATCCTCGCTCAACGGTTTGCTTTATGTGCGCGGACAGCCGCAGGATTACGACCGTTGGGCGCAAATGGGCAATCCCGGCTGGGGATGGGACGATGTGCTGCCGCTCTTCAAGCGCTCCGAGCGACAGGAACGCGGTGCCGATGAGTATCACGGCGATCAGGGCACGCTTTGGGTGTCGAACATGCGCCTGCAAAGGCCCATCTGCGATGCCTGGGTCGCGGCGGCACAAGAGGCGGGCTATCCATTCAACCCCGATTACAATGGGGCCACCCAAGAAGGCGTGGGATATTTCCAACTGACAACGCGCAATGGCAGGCGGTGTTCTGCTGCCGTGGCATTCCTCAACCCGGCGCGCAAAAGACCGAACCTGACCATCATCACCCATGCGCAAGCCAGCCGTATCATGCTGGAGGGGCGACGTGCTGTTGGCGTGGCCTACCGTGACCGGGCGGGGTTGGATCAGGTGGTCAAGGCCGGACGCGAGGTCATCCTATCCTCAGGCGCGATTGGTTCGCCGCAACTCTTGATGCTCTCGGGCATCGGAGAGGCGGCGCATTTGCAGGATCACGGCATCGAGGTGCGCCAGAATCTGCGCGCCGTGGGCCGCAACATGCAGGACCATCTGCAAGCGCGTCTGGTGTTCAAGTGCCATGATGCCACGTTGAATGACGAGGTGCGCAGCCTGTCCAATCAGGCGCGGATCGCCCTGAAGTATGCTCTTTTTCGCTCGGGCCCCATGGCCATGGCCGCAAGTCTTGCCACGGGCTTTATGCGTACGGGCGACCATGTCGAGACACCAGACATTCAGTTTCACGTCCAGCCATGGTCCGCCGACAGCCCCGGCGAAGGGGTGCATCGCTTTTCGGCCTTTACCATGTCGGTCTGTCAATTGCGGCCCGAAAGCCGCGGGGAAATCCGCCTCGCCTCATCGGACCCGCGGAAGTATCCCAAGATCATTCCAAATTACCTCTCGACCGAGACCGACTGCAGGACCATCGTCGAAGGAATAAGGATTGCCCGTCGCATTGCGCGCTGCGCGCCGCTGACCTCCAAGATCTCAGAAGAATTTCGCCCAGACCGCACGCTGGATCTGGACGATTACGAAGGCACGCTCGACTGGGCGCGGCGCTATTCGACAACGATCTATCACCCGACAGGCACCTGCAAGATGGGACAGGGGCCAGATACCGTCGTCGATGCCCGGCTCCGGGTGCATGGCATCGACGGGCTGCGCGTGGCGGATTGTTCGATCATGCCCGAGATCGTGTCAGGTAACACCAACGCCCCCGCGATCATGATCGGCGAGAAAGCCTCGGACATGATCCTTGCGGATCTCGCGGCGGGCTGAGTCCTACTCAGCCCTTCCAGATCGGGTTGGACCATGCGCGCTTGCCTGCCGCGTCCACCACAGTGACCCGCAGCCAAGGTGAGGCGACGCAGCGGGGGTCAAGGGTAACGCGCGCGCGGGTCATGGAATGGCCATGCACCGCCACCCCGGCTGATCCGTGGCCCAGCACGATCACCGCAGACGCAGCAGAGCATTCAACCTCGACCGCCCCGTCTTCCAGATGCAGCGCGCGAATTTCAGGACCTTGGCTGGAATAAAACAGCCCCGCCTTGAGTGCGGCAAGCAGAGCCTCGGGGCTGTTTTCCTCTGCCTTGACCATGACCCAGCCACCGAAATGATCTGGTTCCGAGAAATGCGCGTCATCTGTGGCAATCAAGCTCAGACGCCGCCCCTCGCTCAGCAAGAGGTCGGCAATCCCAAATCCGTCTCCCCGGTCACAGCCCATATGACATCCATGGTTGTAAATCTCGACCGCATGCGCCGCCGTAAGACTGCGCGCATCGGCGAGTGTCAGCCCTGACCATTGTGGATGTGCCACGGCGACAAAGGCCCCGGCGGCGATGGCCCGCGCCGCAATCTCGGGTCCGGTTTCCTGATTGGCAACCGGTTTGAACTCGGGGGAATGGGAGGGGGCGAAATCATCCGGCAGACCCACGGCCAGAATATGCCACACCTCTCCATTGACCAAAGCGCCAGAATGCAACTCGGCCCCAAGCAGGGTGGTAAAGCGATTGCTGCGATAGGCGCGGGTATCGGTGATCGGATAGCCGTAGCGCCCGACAAAATGATCGGTCAGCGCCATGAAATCATAGCCCTCGGCGGCATAGCGGCGGCAGACCTCCTCTGGGGGCAACACCCCATCTGAGCGGGTTGAATGGGTGTGCAGATTGCCGCGCCAGAACCGTCCGGGGGCCGAGAATGTGTCGATCATGCCGATGCTCCGTTTGCGGCGCGGCGCTCGCGCTCTTTGAGGATGGCCCAGATCACCGCGCAGGTGATCGTTGCAAGGATAAAGAGAATTCCGATGACATTGACCACCGGCGAAAGACCAAAACGCATACGGGATCCGATTTCCGTTACCAGCGTATGCTGACCGCCGATGGCAAACATAGTGGTGTTGTAATTCTCAAAGCTCTGCAAGAAGGCGATGACAGCGGCCGTGGCGATGGTGGGGCGCAGGAACGGCAGGGTGATCCGGCGAAACGCCTGCAAAGGCGTGGCACCAAGGTCACGCGCCGCCTCTTCCAGCGCTGCATCCTGTCGCTGCAACCGCGCCATGAACATCAGCATCGCGTAAGAGGAAACAAAGGTGGTCTGCGCAAGAATCGCAGTGAACAGCCCCCCCGCCACCTCAAAATTGCGCCAGAAAATTACGGTTGAGATGCCCAAGATGAGTCCGGGCGTCAAAAGCGGCGATACCATCAACGTATAGAGCACCCCAGCCGCCCGGGTGCCCAACCGCCCCAGCAAAAGGGCCCCCGACAACCCCATCGGCAGAGCGAGCGCGATCACGGCCCCCGCAATGATCAGCGAGTTGCGCAGGCCCGACCACATTCGCGCATCCACCCAAAGTTCGCCAAACCAGCCTAGCGTAAATCCCTGCCAGACCGTGACAGACGGCGGCGAATAGGCATTAAATCCCGCTGCAACCATGATCCCGAGCGGCAGGAACATATAGACAAAGAACAGCCCCATATAGAGGCGGAGGATAACACCGCTGCCCTGCCCTCTCATTTCGCAATATCCTTGAGCCGAACCTTGAGCAGCCGCATCATCAGGAAAATGAACCCGGTGCAGACGACCAGCAGGCTAAGCGCATAGGCGGCCCCCACGTTCCAGTTGGTCGCCTGAAAAAAGCGGTTGTAGACCAGTTGCGTGAACCACGGATCAGCGGTGCCGCGCGTCATGATATAAGGCACCGCATAAGACCCCGCCGACAGCATGAATGTCATGATACAGCCTACTGCAATCCCGGGGCGGGCATGCGGCAGCACCACGCGGCGGTGGATTTGAAGGGTTCCGGCCCCCAGATCCCGCGCCGCCTCGATCTGATGGGTATCGAGCGTTTCCAGCACGTTGTAGAGCGGAAAAACCATGAACAGGATATAGGCATAGACCATGGCTATAAAGACGCCAGACCCACTTTCTAGAAAGGGCACCGGGCCAATCCCCACCAGCCCGAGGGCCGCATTGATCGGCCCACCGTAGTTCAGGATCATCTGCCAGGCAAAGACCCGCAGCAGTTCGTTAAGGGCATAGGGCACGATCAGCGCCATCATAATCATCGCGGCCCGGCGCGGCGGCTCTAGCTTGGCGATGGCAAAGGCGATGGGATAGCAGACGACAAAGGCGATGGCCGTCACCGCAAGCGAGGCAAGGATCGTCTTGGCAAAGATTGCAAGATGCGCCTGCCCCATCTGCCCGTAATTGGACAGCGTCCAGGTTTTGACAGGCGTGGTTTCCCGGGCTTCGAGCGTGGCAATCTCGGCCCGAACCGTGTCGCGCTCGGTGTCGATAGCGGCGCGGGCTGTGGCGTCTGCGGCGGCCTGATGGTCCAGCGCGAGAACATCGAGACGATTGTAGAGCCCGTCGATTTTGACCGACAGTTCGGCGGCGCCGTCGGGGCGCTGCATGGTCCAGAACGACTGCTCGATCATGATGATCTGTGGCGCGGCAATCAGGCCCAGAATCCAGACCCCCACCAGAAACACGATCAGTGCCGACAAGGGTGCCCCAAAGGCGCGGCGCAACTCAGTCATGGCCGGTTTCGCCCAAAGGCAGGATCACCCCAGCCTCTTGCGAGAACCCAAGGCGCAACGGGCCCTCCGCAAGGGGGATGCCCCCGCCATTCACGCGGTGCACGGTCAAATGGCTTTGGCCGGTGTCAATGACAAGCGTCGAGAATGCCCCCTCCATATCGCGACGTATGAGGCCACCGGCCAGCATGTTGGCGCGGCTCTCGCCTTCGGTCAGCACATGCAACCGCTCGGGCCGCAAAAAGAGAAACGCTTGTGCGCCAACACCCAAACCCGCCGGATTGAGCGCGACAAAGGCCCCCTCGGGTGTGGCGATGCGGGCGCTTTGCCCGTCTTCCGCCTCGATGCGCCCGGTCAAACGGTTGGTTTCGCCGACAAAGGTTGCAACAAAGGCATCAGTGGGGCGGTCGTAAAGGTCGTCCGCCGTGCCCAATTGCACCAGCCGTCCGGCGTTCATGACGGCCACCCGGTCGGACATGGTCAGCGCCTCGCCCTGATCATGGGTGATATAGACAAAGGTGATGCCAGTCTCGCGCTGTAACTGCTTGAGTTCGGCGCGCATGTGCTGCCGCAGCTTGAGATCCAACGCCGAGAGCGGTTCGTCCAACAGCAGAACCGCCGGTTCAACGGCCAGAGCACGGGCAATCGCCACCCGCTGACGTTGCCCGCCCGACAATTCCGAAGGCAGCTTGTCGGCCTGTTCGCCAAGGGCGACCATCGTGAGCAGTTCAAGCGCCCGCGTGCGGCGTTTGGCCTTGCTCCAGCCGCGCATCTCTAGGCCAAAGGCGACATTCTCCCACACTGGCATCAGGGGAAAGAGCGCGAGATTCTGAAAGATCAGCGCAGTTGGACGGTCCGAGGGCGCAATGCCCGCCATCGACCGGCCACCGATCAATATGCTGCCCTCTGAAGGGTCCAAAAACCCCGAGACAAGGCGCAGAATCGTGGTTTTGCCACAGCCCGAGGGGCCAAGGATCGAGAAAAACTCGCCCGCGCGAATGGTCAGGTCCGTAGGGTGCAGGGCCTGAAAGTCGCCAAAGCGCACGGCGGCTGAGCAGAGGGTGATTTCCATACCGCGAGCGGAAACTGTCATTGGGGTCGTTCCATGAAACGGGCGCGGGGAACTCTCCCCGCGCCACTCTGTCAGCTCAGGCGTTGGTCAGTTTTTCGGAATACTCTTCGCGCACCGCCGAGAACCACGGCGTGAACATCGGCCACCACCACAGGTTCTCGATCGCACCGTTCTGATAGGCAAAGGCAAACGCCGTCTTGTTGGCCTCGCTCAGATGCGCCGATGCGCCGACAGCCGCTGAATTATAGCCGGTCGCATTGGCAAACATGCCGCCGATTTCCGGGCTCATCAGAAAGTTGAGGAACTCATAGGCCTGATCGACATTCTCGGCACCCGAGGGGATCGCAGCGGTATCCATCCACGCCAGAGCGCCCTCTTTCGGGGCGGCATAGCGCCACTTGGGGTCCACATCCATGTGCAGCTTGATGCCGGTCGTATCCCAAGTCTGGCCGATGGTGCAGCCCGCATCGGTAAAGGCACCGGTGGCCTCGGTGGCGTTATTCCAATAAGCGCCGATATTGGCCTTGTTCTTGGCGGCAAAGGCCACGCAGGCATCAAAGATACGGCGCGTGTCTTCTTCGGTCTTGTAGAGATCCATGGCCCGGTTCGACGGCACTTCGCCAATCGAGTCGAGATAGATCGCAAGGGTGATCAGCACTGATTTCTGGCGCATGGCAACCTTGCCATCCAGACCATCAGCCCAGAGATGGGCATAGGACAGATCGGCAGGCGCGACATCGACAGCGCTCGAATCCCACGTCATGCCCTCAGTGCCCCAATCGAACGGCACCAGATAACGCTTGCCGCGATGCGCAGCCCCCAGTTCCAGCGACGAACGCCACAGCGCGGGCTCGATCTGATCCACCTTGAGGCGGCTCTCGTCGATCTCAGACAACAGGTTGCCCTCGTCATAATTGGGACGGGTGTCAACCGAGGGGAAGAGAATGTCAAAGCCCTTGCCGCCAGCGGCGCGCAGCTTGGACGCGGCTTCTTCGTTCGAGCCATAGGTCGAGACATTCACCTTGATGCCGGTGGCCTTGGAAAAGGCTTCGGGGATCTCGCCATTCTGGAAGTAATCGCCCCAAGCAAAAACATTCACCTCGCCAGACGAGGCAAGCGCGCGCCGCGCAATCAGCGGGGTCGCCAGGGCGGCGGCACCCGTGGCCAGCATGGCACGACGGGACAGGGATTGAAGGGGATAGGTCATTCTTGTCTCCTGAGTTTGATCAACTCCGGCCCAAAACTGGCCGAGTTGCTCAGGCGTTTAGAATGCTCAGGCAACAATCACGTGACAGTCCCCGGCTCTTGCCGGGAACTGCCCAAGGTCAATCGCGCGACTTGGCCCGGCCAAAGAGACGCGTCACGATCACAAAGAAGAGCGGCACAAAGACCACGCCCAACACTGTGCCCGAAATGGTCCCGCTCAGCACGCCGGACCCAATGGCATTGCGCCCACCGGACCCTGCGCCAGAACTCAGCACAAGCGGCAGAACGCCAAGAGAGAACGCCATCGAAGTCATGATGATCGGTCGGAACCTTTGACGCGCCGCCTCGATCACCGCCTCCAAAATGGTCTCGCCTGCCTCATAGCGTTCTCGGGCAAACTCTACGATCAGGATCGCATTCTTGCCCGTGAGGCCCACCACCGTCAGCAGCCCCACCTGAAAGAATACTCCATTCTCAAACCCGCCAATCCACGCGCCGGTCAGCGCGCCCACGATGCCGATGGGCATGGCCAACATGACCGCAAAGGGAATTGACCAGCTTTCATAGAGGGCCGCCAATGATAGGAACACCGCCGCCAAAGAAAGCGCGTAGAGCAGCGGTGCCTGATTGCCCGACTCGCGCTCTTCCAGCGACAGCCCGGTCCAGGCCAGCTCATAGCCCTGTCCCAGTTCCGCCACGAGACGCTCCATCTCGGCCATCGCCTCGCCCGTCGACACACCGGGCGCGGGCGAGCCCTGCAACTGCACCGATGGGATGCCGTTGTAACGATAAAGCCCCTGCGCGCCGTAATCCCATCGCCCTTCGGCGAAATTGGAAAACGGCACCAGCCCGCCGCTGGCGTTTCGTACCCGCCATTTGTCAATATCGGTGGGTTGCGCGCGCGCGTCGGCCTCTCCTTGAACATAAACCCGCTTGATCCGGCCCTGATCAAGGAAGTCGTTCACATAGCTGCCCGCCCAAGCAATCTGGAGCAATTGCCCCACATCCGTCGGCGTCAGCCCCATAGCCCCCGCCTTGCGCCAGTCGATATCAAGATTGTATTGCGCCGCATCCTCTAGCCCGTTGGGCCGAGCCGAGGCGATAAGATCGCTTTGCGCCGCCATGCCCAGCAGCTGATTGCGCGCGGCCATCAGATCGGCATGGCTTTGCCCCGCCCGCGCTTGCAGGTAGAAATCAAAGCCCGACACATTGCCCAGCTCGATCACCGAGGGCGGCACGACCGGGAACACCATCGCATCACGGATTTGGCTAAAGGCCCCAAAGGCACGGCCCGCCAAGGCCTGCACGCTCTGTCCCGGTTCGGTCCGCTCTTCCCAATCCTTGAGCTGAACAAAGGCCAGACCCATGTTCTGCCCATTCCCCGAAAAGCTGAAGCCGACGACGCCGAACATCGAGTTCACAACATCGGTTTCTTGTTCGAGATAATAATCCTCGACCTGCTTGATCACCTCCAGCGTGCGCTCGGCGCTTGATCCGGTAGGGGTTTGGATGAGGGTAAAGAGAATGCCCTGGTCTTCTTCGGGCAGGAACCCGGTGGGCGTGCGCAGGAACATCAGCGCCATGCCCAACGCCAACGCCAAATAGACGACGAACACCCGCACCGGGCGGCGCACCGACCAGCCCACCGCGCCGCCATAGCCATTGGTCAGCTTACCAAAGCCGGTGTTGAACCACGCAAACGGTCCGCGCGTCGCACCATGGCCGTTCTTGGCCTTGAGCAGGGACGCGCAGAGCGCGGGCGTGAGCGTGATCGCAACCACCACCGACAGCGCCATGGCGGACACGATGGTGATCGCGAATTGCTGATAGATCACACCGGTCGAGCCGGGAAAGAACGCCATTGGCACGAACACCGCCGAAAGCACCATGGCAATACCCACCAGCGCTCCGGTGATCTGGCCCATGGATTTATGCGTGGCCTCACGCGGGCCAAGGCCCTCTTCCTCCATGATACGCTCGACATTTTCAACAACGACAATCGCGTCATCAACCAAAAGGCCGATCGCCAGCACCATCGCCAGCATCGTCAGCGTGTTGATCGAGAACCCCGCCGCCGCCAGCACCCCGAAGGTGCCCAACAAGACAACAGGCACCGCGAGGGTAGGGATAAGCGTCGCGCGCAGGTTTTGCAGGAAGAGGAACATCACGAGAAACACAAGACCAATCGCCTCGAACAGGGTCTTGACCACTTCCTTGATCGAAATCTCGACAAAGGGCGTGGTGTCATAGGGGATCACGTAATCCACACCTTCGGGAAAGAAGCGGGCGAATTCGACCATCCGCTCCTTGATCGCGCGCGCCGTATCGAGGGCATTCGCCCCCGGTGCCAGCGTGATCGCCATACCTGCCGCAGGGTCGGTGTTGAACCGCGCCGTCGTGGCATAGTTTTCCGCCCCAATCTCGACCCGCGCCACATCGTCGAGCAACACGAGGCCGCCGTCAGTCTCGGCACGCAGCACGATCTGACGGAAATCCTCAGGCGTGCTGAGCAGCGATTGCGCGGTGATCGTGGCGTTGAGTTGTTGGCCTTCGACCGCCGGTTGCGCGCCAAAGGCACCAGCAGAAATCTGCGCGTTCTGCGCCGAAACCGCCGCCACAACGTCTGACGGCGTCAGGCCGAATCCCGCCAGCTTGGACGGGTCGAGCCAGATCCGCATCGCATATTGCGCACCAAAAACGTTGACCGATCCGACCCCCTCGGTCCGACTTAGTTCATCAACAAGGTTGGTGACCATGTAATCCGACAGGTCCACCTGATCGAGCGTGCCATCGGTCGAGATCATCCCCACCACCATCAGGAAGCCTGCCGAGGATTTCTCGACCGTGATCCCCTGACGCTGCACAATCTCGGGCAAGAGTGGCGTGGCCTGACCCAGCTTGTTCTGAACCTGCACCTGCGCAATATCCGCATCGGTGCCCGTCTCAAAGGTCAGCGTCACCTCGGCACTGCCCGCCGAGGTCGAGCGAGACGAGAAATAGCGCAGGCCGTCGAGCCCAGTCATCTGCTGCTCGATCACCTGTGTGACCGTATTGGCCACAGTATCGGCCGAGGCCCCGGGATAATTGGCGGTGACCGTGACAGAAGGCGGCGCGATTTGCGGATATTGCGCCACAGGCAGGATCAGGATGGCCAGCACCCCGACCCCCATGATCAGGATCGAAATGACCCATGCGAACACCGGGCGGTCGATAAAAAAGCTGGCCATTCGGAATATCCTCTGCCCGGTCGGTTATTGTTGTTGTGCGGCGGCGCGCTCTTCAGGCGTCACGGTCGCCCCCGGTGCGGTTTTCTGGAACCCTGCCACCATCACACGATCACCAGGGTTCAACCCCTCATCCACCACCCAGGCATTGCCACGGTCTTGGATGATGTTCAGCGCGCGCTCCTCGATCACACCGTCGCCATTGACCACCCAAGCAAGCGGACGACCGCGCCGATCGCGAACCACGCCCTCTTGCGGCACGAGGTACACATCGCGCGCCACTTCAACCGGCATGTCCACCTGCACATACATCCCCGGCAGCAAAAGAAGATCAGGATTGTCGAACTGCATCCGCAGCGTGACAACCCCGGTTTGCGGATTCACATTGGGCTCCGCCGCCTTGAGCTGACCTGTTTCGCTATAGTCCGAGCCATCCGCCAGCTTGAGCCGCACCGTGGCATCCGCATCCTCAAGCTCGCGCTCCGTCTCACCGCGCCGCCACCGCAAGAGGTCTGCAGCGGATTGCGTCACCTCGACATAAACCGGATTGATGTTGCGGATCACAGTCAAAGGCTGGGCTTGGCTTGCGGTCACAAGCGCACCCTGCGAGGTTAATGACAGGCCTATCCGCCCCGACAGGCGGGCCCGAATAGTTGTGCGTGACAGCTCGATTTCCGCAGAATTGAGCTGTGCTTCGGCGAGTTCCAGCCCTGCTGCCGCCGCATCGCGGGTCGATGTCGCCTCGTCAAGCGCCTGCTCGCTGGCGACATTTCGGGATTGCAGTTCCACCAAACGTCTCGCCTCGCGCTCTGGCGCGCGCAGCTGCGCTGCGGCCTGCGCCACACCGGCACGCGACTGCCGCACAGTGGCCTCATAGGTGGCCTTGTCGATCTGATAGAGGGGATCACCGATGGTCACATCAGCCCCTTCTTCGAACAGGCGTTCCGTGATGATCCCATTGACCTGCGGACGCACCTCAGCCTCTGCCGAAGCTGCCACGCGCCCCGGCAAGAGCGACGTCAAGGTCACATCCTGCGGCGCAAGCGTTACAACGGTCACGGGTGTCGGCCCCTGGGCCTGTTGCGCAATGGCAAATCCCGGCACAAAGCCAGCACAGAGCGCGAGCACGCGGATCATTCGGGGAAACGCAGCCATCAGAGACCCTTTCACGATATGGATTGGCAGAACGGCGTCCAGTCAGATATAAAACGCGTGCGTTTTATAAATATGACAAACGGGCAAATGGCAACAGCACAGCGCCATGCGCACAACCAATGTGCGAAAATGAGGCCACGTGATGCGAGATGGCACACGACGCGAGCAAGCCCAGAGCAAGATCCGGCGCGGACGCCCGGTCACACGCAGTTGCGAAGACCGGCGCGACGCCATTTTTGCCTCACTCGAAGCGGTGCATGCCGAGCGCGGTCTAGACGGGGCCACGATGGAGGCAATCGCCGCCCATGCAGGAATGTCCAAGCGGACGCTCTATGCCGCTTTTTCCAGCCGCAGCGCGCTCTTTCGGGCCTATATCAACAAGGTGGCCGATGCGTTCATCCGTCCGCTGCCCGACGCCGACACGGCCCTGCCCATCGCCGCGAGACTTGAGCGTGTGTTATCCCAAGGTGTCCGGCATCAGGGTTATGGCTTGCCGCTGGAAATCCTGCGCGCCTTCATAGCACAGGTGCCGCAGGCACCGGATATAGGCCGCGATCTGGTCCAAACCCTGATGCGACGTGATCTGTCGATCCTCAAGGCCGAGTTGGACCGTGGTCTTGACCGAAGTGAAATTGCGGTTGCAGATACCACCGACGCGGCGCTCCTTCTGCTCGATATGGTGCGGCCATGGCCGCTGGAGTCTCTGCTGGATCCCACCTGTCTTGCAACACCAGAGGCCCTTGCCATGCGGCAAAGATTGGCAATCCGGGTGTTTCTCAACGGCCTTGTGCCTTAGTTGCCCGGCACTCCAGCCACCAGGACCAGGGGTGGCTGCACCTGCAATCCCCCCTCCTCAACGATGAAATCGACAATGGCATCAACGCCCAAGCCGCGCCGCAATTGCGCCAGCACATAGGGCCTGCCAGCGCGGGCCTGCGCCGTATCCGCCTCAAGACGCACCAGATCGACGCCAACATAGGGGGCAAGATCGGTCTTGTTCACCACCAACAGGCCCGATTTCGTTACCCCCGGCCCACGTTTGCGCGGAATGTCCTGACCGGCGGCAGTATCAATCACATAAAGGGTAATATCCGCCAATTCCGGGCTGAACGTCGCGGCAAGGTTGTCACCGCCAGACTCGATCAGGATGAGATCGAGATCAGGAAAGGCGGCCGTCAGCTCCTCCACTGCGGCCAGATTGATAGAGGCATCTTCGCGAATGGCCGTATGCGGGCAGCCGCCGGTTTCCACCCCGCGAATGCGGTCTGCGGGCAGGACCTGCGCACGCAAGAGGTATTCGGCATCCTCGCGGGTGTAAATGTCATTGGTGATAACCGCCATCGAACAGCGCGGCGCCAGCGCACGCGCCAGCATTTCGGTCAGCGTCGTCTTGCCCGCGCCCACTGGGCCACCGATCCCCACACGCAGCGGGCCATTCATGCTCTTGCCTGTCATGTCCGGAATATCCTCACGTCCTGAGTTTCATGTCGCAACGCCGCAAGATCACCCGCCAGCGCACAGGTCCCGATCTCGTCAAGGGTGGCTCGCGCCGCCCGAATGGACTGCGCGTGAATATCCGGCAAAAGCCGCGCCAACACAGCCTGCCCTTCGGTCTGACCCAATGGCACGTGGCGGACGCTGATGGTCACAAGGTTCCCGACAAAGCCATGCAGATAAAGCGCGATCACATCGCGCTTGGGCAGGTCCAGCGCCGCCGCCGCCTCGCCCACCGCCACAGGTAGGAAACGCGCGGGCAAGGCGCGCCCAGTGATCCCCGCCACGCATCGCGCCAGTGCCGCCCCCTGTTCCCGGCTTTCCTGCAAGCGTTCGGCGCAGGGTTGCAGCGCGCGTGCCAGATCGTCGAGCCTGTCACATTCCCCATCCAGCGCATGGGCCAGCAGCACCGCATCTTGCCAGCCAGCGCCGTATCGCAGGATATTGCCAAGCCACACCACAAGGCTTGCGGCATCCCGCACCGTGCCTGCCGCAATCTCAGCCTCCAGACCATGTGAATAGGCAAACGCCCCGGTTGGAAACGCTGGCGAGAGCCATTGCACAAGCGTGAGATGCGCAGGGCTGAGCATCAGGCGTGGCTGTGATGGGCGCGGCTGTGATCCCCGTGGTCATGCCCCATGGTCCGCCCCTTGCCATAGGCCCCGCCCTCGGGCCGGAACGGGCCAGTGACGGGCGTCAGCTTTGCACCCAGATAGGCCAGCATCGCCTCGATCACGTGGTCGCGGCGGATACACAGATGATCCGCGCCAATCTGGCAAGGCGTGTGCCGGTTGCCGATATGCCAAGCCAGCCGCGCAAGATCGCCACGCACCTCAATCAGATCTTCGGGTGCGGCCTCGACCGCCACCGCGCGCCCATCGTCGAGCGCAAAGCCCCAGTGATCGTCAAGGTTCGTCACCTCTGCCAGATCGACAAGAAATGCCAGGCCATCCCGCCCCACCAGCCGCTTGCGGCGCATCAGCCGCGCGTCATAATCCAACACGACCGTGTCAGACACCCGATCAGGGGCGTGATGAAGCAGGTGGCGGGCAACAGGCAGGTCGGTCATGGCAGGCCCTCAGAACATGAAATAGCGTTGTGCCAGCGGCAACTCAGAGGCTGGTTCGCAAGTGAGCAATTCGCCATTGGCGCGCACTTCGTAAGTTTCCGGCTGCACGTCGACCTCAGGAGTGAGGCTGTTGTGGATCATATCGCGCTTGGTGATCTTGCGGGTATTGGCGACGGCGAGGGTCTCTTTGGCCAGACCCAAGGCCGCGCCGATCCCCTCGGCCTGCGCTGCGGCACTGACAAAGAGCACGGCAGAGCGTTCCACCGCCCGCCCATAGGCCCCGAACATGGGCCGCGAATAAACCGGCTGGGGCGTGGGAATAGATGCATTGGGATCACCCATCTGCGCCAAAACGATCGTGCCGCCCATCAGCACCATTTCCGGCTTTGCACCAAAAAACGCCGGGCTCCAGAGGACAAGATCAGCGCGCTTGCCGGGGCTGACACTTCCGATATGGGCGCTCATCCCGTGCACAATGGCGGGGTTGATGGTGTATTTCGCGATATAGCGTTTCACCCGCATGTTGTCGTTGTCGCCGGTCTCTTCCGGCAACCGCCCACGCTGCTTGCGCATTTTTGAGGCGGTTTGCCATGTGCGGATGATCACCTCGCCCACGCGCCCCATCGCCTGACTGTCCGAGGCCATGACAGAAAACGCGCCCATGTCGTGCAGGATATCCTCGGCGGCGATGGTTTCACGCCGGATCCGGCTCTCGGCAAAGGCCACATCCTCGGGGATCGCTTTGTCCAGATGGTGACAGACCATCAGCATATCGAGATGTTCCTCGATCGTGTTGACAGTGTAGGGCATGGTCGGGTTGGTCGAAGACGGCAGGATATGTTCATAGCCCACCACTTTCATGATGTCCGGCGCGTGCCCGCCGCCTGCGCCCTCGGTGTGAAAGGCGTGGATGGTGCGGCCTTTGATGGCGGCAAGGGTGTTTTCCACAAAGCCGCTTTCATTCAGCGTGTCGGTGTGGATCATCACTTGCACATCCATGTCATCGGCAACACTCAGGCAGCAATCAATCGCACCGGGCGTGGTGCCCCAATCCTCGTGCAGCTTCATCGCGCAGGCCCCCGCGCGGATCATTTCGATCAGCGCCTCGGGTTGGCTCGCATTGCCCTTGGATGACAGGCCGAAATTCATCGGAAACGCATCCAGCGATTGCAGCATCCGCCCGATATGCCACGCTCCCGGCGTGCAGGTTGTGGCAAGCGTGCCATGCGCGGGGCCGGTGCCGCCACCCAGCATGGTGGTGATCCCGGAATGCAGCGCATCCTCGATTTGCTGCGGGCAGATGAAGTGGATATGCGCATCAAAGCCACCCGGAGTAAGGATCTTGCCTTCTCCGGCGATGATCTCGGTGCCCGGACCGATGATGATATCGACACCCGATTGCGTGTCTGGGTTACCCGCCTTGCCTATGGCGGCAATCAAGCCATCGCGCAGGCCGACATCCGCCTTGGTGATCCCTTGATGATCGACGATCAGCGCGTTGGTGATGACGGTATCCATCGCACCCCCGGCGCGGGGGATCTGGCTCTGGCCCATCCCGTCGCGGATCACCTTGCCGCCGCCGAATTTAACCTCTTCGCCATAGGTGGTCAGATCACGCTCTACCTCGATGATGAGATCGGTATCACCAAGCCGCAGCCGGTCGCCCGTGGTGGGGCCATACATGGCGGCATAGGCAGAGCGGGGGATCGCATAGGGCATCTAGAGGTCTCCCATCACCTGTTGATTAAAGCCGAACACCCGCCGCGCGCCGCCGTAGGGGATCAGCCGCACCTCGCGGCTTTGCCCCGGCTCGAACCGGACGGCGGTGCCAGCAGGAATATCCAGACGCTGGCCGCGCGCCGCGTCGCGGTCAAAGCTGAGGCCACTATTGGCCTCGGCGAAATGGTAATGGCTGCCGACTTGAACTGGTCTGTCGCCGGTATTGGCAACCATCAGCACGGTCACCGGAGCGCCTGCATTCAGGGTGATGTCACCGTCGGCGGGCAACACCTCGCCGGGGATCATTTGCGCCTCCGACCCAGCACATAGCCGCCAGCAGCTGCAATCACCCCGACAACGCCAAGCCACATTGCGTCAATCCCATGCGGGTGCAGATGCGGACCAGGGTCGGCCAGTGCCAGCGTCGGTGTGATAAGGAAAAAGGCAACGGGATAGCGCATGATCAGTTCCTTTCAGCGGATAGGATTGTGGACGGTGACAAGCTTGGTGCCATCAGGAAAGGTCGCCTCGACCTGCACCGCATGGATCATCTCTGCGATGCCATCCATACAGTGCTCAGACGTGATGACATGCGCACCCGCCTCCATCAGATCGGCCACCGTGCGCCCGTCGCGCGCGCCCTCGACCACGTAATCGGTGATCAGCGCCACGGCTTCGGGGTGGTTAAGTTTGACGCCGCGTGCGAGCCGCCCTCGTGCGACCATCGCGGCGAGGCTGATCAACAGCTTGTCCTTTTCACGCGGGGTGAGGTTCATCGCGGTTCTCTCCTAAATCTGCCAGACGCGGGGCAAAGGGCCAGGGCGCAACACCGAAACCAGCCGCATGATCTGCCGCTTGAGCGGCCAGCCATCAGCGGCCATAAGGCGGATCACCAGCTTGCCGTCAAAGCCCGACGCGCCGCTGGTCACGCCCTCTTCGGTCAGTTCTGCACGAGCGCGCTCCACCGCATCCGCAGCCCCCGGCGCCACCAACGCCAGCGTGGCAAAGGCCCGCGCTGCGCCCAAAATGGCGGGACCAGCGGTCAACGCCTCGGTGCCCAAATGCAGCGGCTCGATCAGAACCGGGCGGCCCAAGCGCATGATCCGGCGCGTATCGCGCAGCGTTACATCGGCCAGTGTCTCGCCCATGGCAATGCGGCCCAGAACGATGGCCTCTAGCATCAGGCAAGAAGCATCCTCGGCCAAGTCTATCTCGGTTTCGCGGACGAGGTGGCTGCTGTCATAGAGGATGGTTTCCTGCGGCAGCCAATCGAGGTGCCCGCCGCCCCCTACAGAATGCCGCACCGTGACATGCGCCGCACCATCCGCGCTGCGATAGGCGCGTTCAGCGGTCTGCGTGGTGGCGGTGGCACGGCACCCCGCTGCCAAATCAAGACGGTAGGCCAAGGTGTCTCCGCCCGCCAAACCGCCGGATGTGTTGAGAAAGACCACCTCAGGGCCAAAGGCGCCCGGATGCACGAACGCTTTGGCCGACCCCGCCTGATGCAGCCGGTCCAGCCGCGCCCCGGCGGGGCCCGGCAAGAGGGCGACATGAGCCGCGCCATGGCTACGCTGATGCAAGGGGGCGGGACAGGCGGTCATGGGTGATTCCGAGTTGCGACAGGTCAGAGGCTACCTGTTGTGTCGGGGCCTGCCAGTCGCCCGGCGCGCCAGCCTGAAATCCCACAGGCGCGCCGGCTGTATCTGCCTATTTTTAGCGCAGATGGCCTATTAAATAGACACCTCACGCAAAAGCCGGTCGCGCTCCACCATCGCCGCAGGCTCGGACAGCCGCACTTCGCCCCGGTTCAAGACGACCAGATCATCCGCCAGTCCATAGGCGAAATCGAAATACTGTTCGACCAACACGATGGCAATTTCCCCCTCGTCCCGCAGCAAACCGATCACCTCGCCAATTTGCTTGATGATATTGGGTTGAATCCCCTCGGTCGGCTCATCGAGCAAAAGCACGCGCGGCTTGGCGATCAGCGCACGGGCAATGGCCAACTGCTGCTGCTGCCCGCCCGAGAGGTCGCCGCCGCGCCGGTCCTTCATCTGGTCCAGCACCGGAAAGAGATCATAAATCCGCGACGGAATCCGGTGTTCGGATTTCGGCAGACAGGCAAAGCCGGTTTCGAGGTTTTCGGTCACAGTCAGGAGCGGAAACACCTCGCGCCCCTGCGGCACATAACCGATGCCTGCCCGCGCCGCCTGCGCCGCGCTCAGATGATCCAGAACCGCCCCATCAAGCGTGATGTGCCCACCCGAATAGGGATGCCGCCCGGCAATCGCCTTTAGCAAGCTGGTCTTGCCCACACCATTGGTGCCCATCACCGCCGTCACAGCACCCGGGCGCGCCGTCAGGCTGACACCATGCAGGATCTGCGACGCACCGTAATGCAGCGTGAGGTTCTCGACGCTCAGCATCGCTTATCTCCCCAGATAGACATCAATCACCTGCTGGTTTTGGGTCACATGATCCAGACTGCCCTCGGCCAGAACCGAGCCTTCGTGCAGCACCGTCACCTTGCACCCCAAGCGGCGGATGAATTCCATGTCATGCTCGATCACAACAACGGCGCGGGTCTGCGCGGCGCGTTTGAGAATATCCGTCGTATGCTCGCGCTCGGCGGGGGTCATCCCGGCGGCGGGCTCATCCACCAGCAAGAGACGCGGATCTTGGGCCAAGAGCATCCCGATTTCCAGCCATTGCTTTTGCCCATGGCTCAACTCTCCGGCGCGGCGCGGTAGCGCATCAAGCAGACCGATTTCCTCAGCCAATTCAGCAATCCGGGCGGTGGCACGCAAGGAGCGGCGATAGAACAACACATCAAACGGCCCGCGCTTGGCCTTGAGCGCCATGGCAAGGTTCTCGCGCACGGTCTGCGCCTCAAAGACCGTCGGTTTCTGAAACTTGCGCCCAATCCCTGCTCGCGCGATCTGGCTTTCGCTCATCCCAAGCAGCGAGACGGATTTCTCTCCCCAGATCACGCGGCCCTCATCGGGCCGCGTCTTGCCGGTCACGATATCCATAAAGGTTGTCTTGCCTGCGCCATTCGGTCCGATCACGGCGCGCAATTCAGGTTCTGCCACTTGAATCGACAGGTTGTTGATCGCGCGGAACCCGTCAAAGGTCACGGAAACGCCTGAAACTTCTAGAAGCGTGCTCATGGTTTTCTCACGATCTTGTCAAAGAGGCCACCGATGCCACGCGGAAAGAACAGTGTCACCGCAACAAAGCCGAGGCCCAGCAACACCAGCCACCAATCGGTCCAATTGATCGTATAGAACCCGAGGTTGATGTTGGGCGCGCCGCCCCCCGTGAACCAGCTTGACGCAAGGCTGACAACCGCAGCCCCAATCACCGCCCCATAGAGCCGCCCACGCCCACCGATTGCCACCCAGACGGCAAGGTAAATCGAGGCAATCGGCGCAATCTCGGCTGGGTTGATGATACCAGCCTGCGGATAATACAGCGCCCCGGCGATTGCCGACACCACCGCTGTCAGCGTGAAAATGACCAGTTTGTAACTCTCGACATCATAGCCCAGAAACCGCACCCGCGCCTCATTGTCGCGAATGGCGCGGATGACCGATCCGAATTTGGCCGACACCAGCCAAGCAAAAAGCAGATAGCCGAGCCCAAGCGCAAGCGCTGAGGCCCAGAAGAACCACAGCGACAGCGTGGATTGCGGCACATGATCAAGACCGGGAATGTTTTGCAGGCCCGACAGACCGTTGTTGCCCCGCAACCCGGTGTCGTTCTGGAAAAGATAAAGCGACAGCGCCAGCGTCATCGCCTGCGTGAGAATGGAAAGATATACCCCGGTAACCCGACTGCGAAACGCCAGCCAGCCAAAGACCAGCGCCAAAAGGCCCGGCACCAGCAAAACCATCAACAATTGCAGCGTGAGACTGTGCGCAAAGCCCCAAAGCCATGGCAATTCATTGCTGCCCACCACACCAAAAATCTGGCTGGCGATGGCATTTTGAACCTCACTCTGCGTTGGCGGAATGGGCGCAGCGGAAAGCGACTCGACTACGATCCCTTGGGTGCGGGCATACATAAGCCACATGCCGATGGCATAGCCGCCAAGGCCGAAAAAGGCGAAATGCCCTAGGCTTAGGATGCCGCAATAGCCCCAGACCACATCCATCGCAACCGCGATGAGACACAGGCAAAGCGTCATACCAAGGATCTTGACCATCGAGGTTGAGAGAAGCGCAATGCCGAACCCCTCGGACAAAACCGTCACCCCAAGGGTGAAGAGCGCGAGGCAACCAAGGAACCACAAAACCGACGGGTTCTCTGCCAAAAACCGCTTGCGTGGGGCAATCTCGGGTTTGCTCATGGCTCAGTCCCCCGCCGCACGACCCTTGAGGGCGACGATACCCTTGGGCCGGAATTGAATGAAAAGGATGACGAAAAGCACCATATAGGTCTGCGCGGCCAGGGTGTTCGAGGGGTTGAACCACTCGATCCCCTTTTGCAGAAACCCGATCATCGAGGCCCCCGCCAGCGTGCCCCAGACGTTGCCGACGCCGCCCACTACAACGGTCATAAAGCTCTGAACGATGTAATTCGCCCCCATCTCGGATGTGACCTGCGCGTAAAGACCAATCGCCACGCCCGCGATGCCAGCGATGCCCGACCCAAGGCCAAAGGTCAGCATGTTGATGCGGTCCGGGTCGATGCCCATACTTGCCGCCATCCCGGGATTTTGCGTGACCGCGCGCACCTCCAGCCCCAGCCGCGTGCGCTTGAGGATGAAAAGCAAGAGCGCCAGAAAGATCAGGGCAAGCACGAAAATTGCCACGCGAATATTGCTGATGCTGACAATGTCATTCAGCGTCAACGCCCCGCTTAGCCAGTCAGGGGCCGTCAGAGGGCGCGCCTGCGTGCCAAAGATGTTCTTGGCGAGCTGTTGCAGGGCAATCGAGATGCCAAAGGTCGCGAGCAGTGTTTCCAATGGCCGGGTGTAAAGATGCCGGATCACCAGCCGCTCCATCACCACGCCCGCGCCAAAGGTCACGACAAAGGCCAGTGGCAGGGCAATGATCAGGCTGACGGTGTAATCGGGGATGAACAGCTGCACCACATAGCCGGTGTAGGCCCCCATCATGATGAATTCGCCATGCGCCATGTTGATCACGCCCATGACGCCAAAGGTGATGGCAAGACCGATGGCCGCGAGGAAAAAGATCGAGGCGAGCGAGAGCCCGTCAAGCACCAGATCGAAGGTCTGAAAGAGGCCAAGCGCGCGCGAGGTGGAAGCGAGCGCCGCCTCAGCGGCGGCTGTCACCTCGGGGTTCGGCTCGGCATAGACCTCGTAGAACACATGCGCCGCAACTGCGCGGGCCACTTCATCATCGGCAGCGCGAGGGGGCACAGTGCCTGCGGCCTCCAACGCCTCATAGGCGCGGGCACGGGCATCATCGGTGTTGAGAAGATGCAAGGGCACCCCCCCCACAGCCCCATCGACGATATGCTGTGCCAGCACATCACGACGATCAGTGGCGCTCTGACGTGGCGGCGCGAGATTGGCAGCCACCAGCCGATCATAGGCCTCAACCTCGGAAACATCCGTGCCAACCTCAAGCACGCGCGCAATATTGGCATCAGTGGGCAGGGCGGTGCCGACGCCCTGCGCGCGAACCGTCAATTGGTTGAGCACGCTGCGCGCTTCAATGCTGATATCCCCGGCCAACCCTTCGATTGCCGCGAGTCGGTAGGGCAGCGCCGATGCAAACTGCGCGGTCAAAAGCGTCAGGAGCCGTTCTTTGCGCTGTTTCAGCGCGGGATCTGTCTCGGTCTCAATAGACTTGCTCAATGGGTCGATCTGGCTGGCGTCCCCACTGCGGGCAATCGCGTCTAGTGCCGCCGCGCGTCGCGCCGGATCGGGCGCATTCAGCTCAAAGGGCACAAGCGCCGCCGCGATTACCCCACGCACTCCAGAGTTGGGCCGGATTTGATTAACGTCACGGCTGCTGACCTCGGCCACCGCAGCCCCGCTGTCGATGTCGATCAGACGCAGCGCGCCGCCCGCCTCTTCAGCATAGAAAAACAGCCCATCGTCAGGCCGCTCATAGACCCCGCGATCCTGCCACCGCAGCAGGAATTCGGCGGTTCCGGGCCGGTCCGCAGCCATCAATGCAGAGAGCACCCGATCAACGGTGCTGCGCGATGGCTTTGCGATCTCTGCCTGATACTCTTGCAAGAGCGGCTGTAGCCCCTCTTGTGCCCGTCCGTCGGAAGGCCGCAACAGGGACAAAAGGCCAATGGCCAGCACTGTCGCCACAAGCCGGGCGAGAAAAAGAAACGAACGCATCTGGATATGGGCCTTGCCTGAGAGGAAAGGCGCGCAGGGGGCTCCCCCGCGCGCCCGGTGCGCGTCAGTAGTTCGACGTCATCTGCACGCAGGTCTTGGTCTCGGTGTTGTACATACCGCAGCCAAGATCTTTCCAATCGCTCGTGAGCGGTGCGCTCTCGGGCAGGTAATCGGTCCAGGCATCGCCCGGCACCTCTGTGGTCTGGCTGATGATATCAAACTGCCCATCGGCCCGGATCTCGCCGATCAACACCGGCTTGGTCAGGTGATGGTTCGGCAGCATAACAGCCGTGCCGCCGGTGAGGTTCGGAAATTCCTGTCCCCACATCGCCGAGCGCACCGCGTCCACATCGGTGGTGCCCGCCGCTGTGACCGCGTTCACCCACATATTGAAGCCGATGTAATGTGCCTCCATCGGGTCGTTGGTTACGCGGTTTTCACCGGCATAGGCCTTCCACGCCTTGACGAATTCGGCGTTGATCTCGGTATCGGCGGACTGGAAATAGTTCCATGCCGCAAGATGGCCCACGAGTTCGGTGGTATCGAGACCCGAGAGTTCTTCCTCACCCACAGAGAAGGCCACGACAGGAATGTCGTCGGCGCTTACACCGGCGGCGGCAAGTTCCTTGTAGAAGCCGATATTGGCATCGCCATTGATGGTCGAAATCACACCGACCTTTTTACCGCCAGCGCCCAAAGCAACCACATCCGCGACAATGGTCGCCCAGTCGGAATGGCCAAACGGGGTGTAGTTGACAAAGATGTCCTCGGCGGCGACGCCCTTGGATTTGAGATAAGCGTCAAGGATGTTGTTGGTGGTGCGGGGATAGACATAGTCTGTACCCAAAAGAGCAAAGCTCTCGACGCCCAATTCTTCAAGGAAGTAATCCACCGCCGGGATCGCCTGCTGATTGGGCGCGGCACCGGTGTAGAACACGTTCCGCGAAGATTCTTCACCCTCGTATTGCACCGGATAGAACATCAGGCCGTTCAGTTCCTCCAGCACCGGCAGGGCGGATTTGCGGCTGACACTGGTCCAAGAGCCAAAGATCACATCGACCTCGTTCACCGTCAGCAACTCGCGCGCCTTTTCGGCAAAAAGCGGCCAGTCAGAGGCCGGATCGACCACGACTGCCTCAATCGGGCAACCCAGCAACCCGCCTTTGGCATTCTGCTGCTCCACCAGCATCAGGACTGTGTCCTTGAGCGTGGTTTCCGAGATTGCCATCGTCCCCGAGAGCGAATGAAGCACGCCCACCTTGACCGGGCAATCCTGAGCCAGCGCAGGGGCCGCCACAAGAACGGTGGTCGCAACGAGGCTCGCCATAAATGTTCTTTTCGTCATATTGTTCGGAACTCCCTTGTCCGGGCTGCGCGCGTCGTGGCGTTGTTCAATTTCGGGTCCCCCACCGTCATTTTGGCGACGCAGCATTTTGTTTGCACCTCTCCGCAGAGGAGCGCCGTTTGGTGTGACCAGCGCCGCCTTCAGAGGGTCTGAGCGATTTCAGACAGAACGAAGCAAACAGATTTGCGGCGATTTGCTCTAGCGAGAGCGTGCAGCGCGGTGGCGAACCTGCCAAGTTTACCGCTTTTTGGGCAGTTCGCAGGCGCACCGCCTATTTTATTTGCGATTGCAGAAAAAATGCCGCGCTGCGGCATTGCGCGATCAAGGCTTTTGCCCGCGCCCTTGCACAAGAATGCCAAGAAGGCCCAACAGGCCTGATCCCACCATCAGCGTGACCGATACGGCATTCAGCACAGGGGTAGAGCCTTCGCGCATACGGTCGAACATCGTCACCGTCAGCGGCGCATTCGATCCGTTCAGGATCAGCGTGGTATTGAAATTCTCAAACGAAATCAAAAAGGCCACGATCCCCGCCCCAAAAAGCGCGGGCCGCAGCCATGGCAAGGTGATAGTCAGAAAGACCACCGCTGGGCTTGCCCCGAGGTTGAGCGCCGCCTCTTCCAGCGTGCGATCAAAGCGGCGCAGGCGCGCGGCGATCACCAGTGTCGCAATCGTGGTGATAAAGGAAAACTGCCCGAGAATCACCAGAAACAGCCCCGGTCGCAGGGCGGAAACCTCGTATCCCGTCAGTGAATTCACCGCCTCTGCCAGAGTGGACGAAAACACGAGGATGGAAATGCCCAAGATCACCCCCGGAATGACCAAGGGTGCCAGCATCATGATATAGGCGAATTCCTTGAACCGGAAATCGTGGCGATCAAAGAGAAAGGCGGTGGTGGTCGCCACACTCAGCGACAGGGCCGTGACCCAGAATGCCACAAACGCCGAGTTAAAGAAGCCCGCGACGATGCGCCGGTCGTTGATCAGACCCAAGCGAGGTTGCTCCGCCCCGATGAACCAATCCAGCGTAAACCCTTCCCACGGAAGGCCCGGAAACTGACTATCGTTGAATGCAAAAACTGCCACCACCGCCAGCGGCAGCGCCATGTAGACAAAGAACAGCGCGACATAGGCCGCATAGGCAAAGCGCAACAGCGGCGAACGGGGGAGCGAAGCCAGCATCCTAGCGCCCCAGCGTATTCGAGAGCGACTGCCCCGACAGCCGCAACAAGAGCCAGACAAGCGCGCTCGACGTGGCCAAGAGGATAAAGCCAAAGGCCGATCCCAACTCCCAGTTGAAGCGCGTGATGAACTGCGAATAGATCTGCGCGGTGAACCACTGTCCGCTTTTGCCGCCCAGCAAGGTCGGCGTCAGATAATTGCCCAGCGCCAGCATGAACACCACGATAGAGCCCGCGATGATCCCCGGCATGGCAAAGGGAATGACGATACGCGTCAGCACGGTCCAGCCATTGCCGCCCAGATCATACCCCGCCTCGACCAGCGCATCATCCATGCCGTCGATGGTGGAAATCAGCGGCACGATCATGAAAAGCATCGAGGTATAAACCAGCCCGATCAGAATGGCTGCGTCATTATAAAGAAACTCAACCGGCCCCGATGTGATCCCCAAGCCCTGCAAGGCGTTGGAAATCAGCCCGGTTTCCCGCAAGAGCAGCATCCAGCCAAATACGCGCACGATCTCGGAAACCCAGAACGGCAAAAGGCATAGCATGAAGAGCGCCGCCTTGGTGCGGCCCTGCGCAATCTTGGCGATGTAATAGGCCACCGGAAATCCGATGAGGAATGTCAGAACCGTGGCGATGATGGAAAAGACCACCGTGCGCAACAACGTCCAAGGATAGACCCACGTCGCCGCGAAATCCGCATAGTTTCGAAACCCGGTTTCATAGACGCGCGGGGCCACTTTTTCGCGCAAGGACAGGATCAGCATGTCGATATGCGGGATCACGATCAAAAGCGCGATCCATGCTATGAAGGGTGCAAAGAGCAACCAAAAGACCAGCTTGCCCTCGCGCATCACACCCCCGCCGCCGCAAAGGACACGACAGACCCCGGCCCTAGCCCCAGCGCCACAGAGGCCCCGCGCCGCAAGGGTTCAGCCTCTCCTGATTGTGGCAACAGCGCTTCGATCACGTCGCCCCCCGGCAGGCGTGCCAATATCCGACTTTGCGCACCGTTAAAGAGCACATCCTCGATCACCGCTTCCAGCCGGTTGGTGCTGTCTTGAGCAGGCGCGCCCACGGCGATGGATTCGGGCCGGATAAAGATGTCGAGCATCCCCCCCACCTCGACCGAACCCGACCGGGGGGGCGCGGCAACCAGTGTCAGCCCCTGATCCGTTGCCAGCTTGCATCCCGCACTATCCGCCGCGATCACGCGCGCGCGCAGTTTGTTGGCATCGCCCACGAACCCGGCGACAAAGGCGGTCTGCGGCCTGAAATACAATTCCTCTGGCGTGCCCACCTGTTCGAACCGCCCGGCGTTCATCACCGCAACCCGGTCCGACATCATCATCGCCTCGGATTGGTCATGGGTGATGTAAACAAAGGTTGTGCCGAATTCGTGCTGCAACTGCTTGAGTTCGATTTTCATATGCTCGCGCAGTTTGAGATCGAGTGCGCCCAATGGCTCGTCCAACAGCAACACGGCCGGGTCGAGCACCATCGCCCGCGCAATCGCGATCCGCTGCTTTTGTCCGCCCGAGAGCTGATCAATACGCTTGGGTCCGGCATCTGACAGCCCCACCCGGCCCAGCACACCCGCAACCGCGCGGGTAATCTCGGCGCGCGGCGTGCCGCGACGGCGCAGACCATAGGCGATATTCTCGGCGACGGTCATCATCGGGAACAGCGCCAGATGCTGAAACACAAGATTGACAGGCCGCCGGTTGGGGGGCGTATCCAGAACCGACGCACCCTTGATCAGGATATCGCCCGCATCCGGGCGCGCAAACCCTGCCATCATCCGCAGCAAAGTGGTCTTGCCGCAGCCAGACGGGCCGAGAATTGAAAAGAAGGATCCCTTGGGGATTGCAAAGGACACGTCGTCCACAGCCGTGAATGTGCCGAACCGCTTGATCAGGTTACGGCATTCGAGATCGGCGGAAATACTGTCCACGTGGTCTGACCTTTTAGGGGTGACGCGGCGGTTGACCCGCCGCGCCCCATTCCAGTTATTGCGCCGCGATCTGATCCAGCAAACGGCCTTCGATATCCTCAAGACCGGCGGGGATTGGCGGGAACCACTTGATGTTGGAAATCACCTCGGGTGGGAACGCCTCTTGATAGGCGGCGCGCAGCGCCGGATCGACCAAGTCGTCAGACCCTTTGGAGGCCGAGAAAGACCCCGCTTGATTGACGATCTGCGCCGCAACATCAGGGCGCATCACAAAGTTGATCCATTTGTAGGCGGCCGCATCATTCTCGCCTTTGGCGGGAATGGCAAAGGTGTCGATCCAGCCCAAGGCCCCTGTCGAAGGGGCCACGAAGTTCCACTTGGCATCCTCGGCATTCAGCTTGAAGCCGGTCGCATCCCACGCCTCTGCGGCCACAACCTCGCCTGAGCGCATCATCGCCAAGAGATCATCAGCACCGCTCCAATAGGCTTTTACATTGGCCTTGCATTCGCCCATGGCAGTGGCGGCGGCGGTGATGATTTCCTCGTACTTCGCAGGGTCAGAATAGGCCGCGAACGGATCCTCTCCGGCGGCAAAGGCAAAGCCCAGAAGGGCGATCCGCTTGGTCCGCATAGAAATTTTGCCCGCGTAGTCAGCCGAGCAGAGATCGGCATAGGTCTTGATATCGCCCGCAACCGAGCGGTCCACAGCAAAGCCTGACACGCCCCAGATATGCGCCACGCCGTAAGCCGCGCCATCCACCGTGGTTGCGGCCACCGAGGCATCATAGAGATCGCCGATGAATTGCTCTTTGTCGATCTGGCTCAGATCGAGCGGCTTGTAGATGCCGAATTCCTGTTGCGGCCCAAGGATACGGTCTTGGCTGGGCTGTGCCAGATCAAAACCTGCCCCACCCGTGGCGCGCAGCTTGGAGATCATGTCCTCGTTATTGGACAGGGTCACTTCTACGTCGATGCCGGTCTCGGCCTTGAAGGCGGTGATCACAGACTCGGGCGCGTAACCGCCCCAAGTCAAAAGGCGCAAGGTCTCGGCAGACCCGGCAGTGCCGATCAGCGCAAAGGCTGCGCTGGTCAGGACGGTTCCCAACAGCTTTCTCATAGTCCACTCCCTGTGTATCGCCCGGTTCCCGGGCCTTTGTTGTGGCCAGACGCTATGCCGCTGCCTGCCATGCGTCAAGCCATGCGCAGATTAGGCATGAGCGAGGGCTGTCGCCAACCCTCGCTATTCAACAGCAACAGAGCCGAGAGGATCAGAGCGTCAGGATCGTCGAGCCCGTCGTCTGCCGCCCTTCCAGCGCGCGATGCGCCTCTGCAACCTGATCCAGAGGGAACCGCTGCCCGATATTGACCTTGATTGCGCCGCTCTCGACCTTGTCGAAGAGATGCCGCGCCATATCCTGACAGCGGGCGTGATCGGCGAGGAAGGTGAACAGCGTCGTGCGCGTCAGCTTGAGAGATCCCTTGGCTGCCAGCGTCAAAAGGCTCACCGGCTCAACCGGGCCAGAGGCATTGCCAAAAGACATCATCATTCCCAAGGGCTTGAGGCAATCGAGGGATGGCGCGAACGTATCCTTGCCAACACCGTCCATCACAACATCCACACCCTTGCCATCGGTCAGCGCCTTGACCTCTGCCACGAAATCGCTGTCGCGATAGTTGATGCAGGCTGAGGCGCCGTTTTCCATCGCAAGACGGCATTTTTCATCCGTGCCTGCGGTGCCAATCAACCGGATACCTTCTGAGCGCGCCCATTGGCAGGCCAATAGGCCGACACCCCCCGCAGCGGCATGGAACAGCACGGTTTGCCCCGCCTCAAGAGGCCAGACCCGATGAAAGAGATATTCCACCGTCATCCCTTGCAACATGATCGACGCGGCATCTTCAAACGAAATGCCATCCGGCAGTGGGCAAACCTGCGACGCGGGCATCACCCGCGCCTCGGCATAGGCACCCGGCGGGGTGGCGGCATAGGCGGCGCGATCACCGGCTTTCAGGTGGGTGACACCCTCGCCAACTGCCTCGACAATACCTGCCGCCTCCATCCCCAAAGCATGCGGATAGGCCAGCGGATAGAGGCCAGTGCGTTGATAAACATCAATAAAATTCAAACCACAGGCCATGTGGCGGATGCGGATTTCACCCGGCCCCGGCTCTCCTACGGGCCAATCGACCAGCTTCAACTCGTCTGCACCGCCCGCTTTTTCGATAATGACTGTTCGCGCCATGTCGTGCTCCCTCTCATTCATTGCATGATCCCTGTCGCCATGTGGCGATTGGCGGGGAATAAAGGCCAGTCCGCGGCGAAAGGCAATCCCGGCGCTTGGGATTTCCCAGTCTGCAATCCGCATGACCCAATCCTGACCAGCCGTGCCGCATGACGCCCAAGTGTTTGTTAAAAATGGAAAAGATGAACGCGTGCGTGCGCAACGCACTGTCTTTGACCGCTGACTATGTCCCTTTGAAACCTGAGGTGTGGCGGCGTGAAATGGGCCAACCGATCCAAGATCCAATAGATCAATGACAGCGAGGCCCTGCGCGGCTATGCTGAGCAGGACCCGACAGAAACATGGGGTAAAGCATTGTGAACAAACTGGAAACTGCACTTGCTGCGATTGACGCGGCCAACCGTCATGACCCGGATTTGCGCGAGGGCGAACCGGCGGCTTGGCTTTATGGGCGACGGATGAGCGCGGAATGCACTCGGCTGTTTCCAGAGGCATCAGAGCCGTTGCAGATTGCCGCGCGCGGCCAGCATATTGAGCGTTGGGTATTGAAAAGACAGGATTTTCCAGAGGGGCGTGCCGGATATCTGACATGGCGCACGACCCTTGCCAAGCATCACGCGGCCCGCGTGGGCGAAATCATGCAAGACGCAGGCTATGACAGCCATGACATTGATATTGCAGGAAAAATGATCCGAAAAGAGGGCATCAAGCGCGATGCGGACGTGCAGGCGCTGGAGGATGTCATCTGTTTCACCTTTCTCAAGTGGTATTTCGCCCCCTTCGCCCCCTCACAAGACCCGGAAAAGCTGGATCGGATCGTTACGAAGACCGCGCTGAAAATGTCGGAGGAGGGGCGCGCGCGAGTGTTGGAGGAGTTCGATCTGCCCGAGAGTTTGGCCGTTCATTTCCGGGTTTGAACCTTACAGAGCTTACGAAGCTTGAGGCGATTTTGTAAGGTTTTCCAGAACAGTTCGCGATCAGACAGAGCACCGGCCAACGCAGGCAGAAACGTGCCAGCGCGATGGTAAATCCAAGCCGTCAAAATGAGCCGACACCCGCCAGAACATGCACCGCGTGACAGCAGGTGAGATGGGAACAAAAGGTTAACAAGGGGTGCGTGCCCCATCCGATTGCGGCCAGTGCCGGGGGCCGGTGTGGCGCATGTGGAGTTTACCCACGACGGGCGCTATGTCTTGGTGTCCATCTGACAGGACGCCGGTGCGGTAATCGTTTACGATGCGGTCACGCTAGACGAAGTGACCCGCCTGCCGATGCGCAAACCCTTGGGGACATACATTGCCGATACCAAGATCACATTCCCGGACGGAACCCGCCATGAACACCGCCGCAATCATTGTAAGCCATGGCCAACCTTCGGACCCGGACCCCGCCGAAGCGGCGCTGGCCGATTTTGCCGCTGAAGTGGCACAGGCTCTGCCCGGCTGGCATGTGGGATCGGCCACGCTGGCCAAACCCGGCGCGCTGGAGGCGGCGCTGGTTGAGGCTGGGCCGGGCGCGCATGTTTATCCCTATTTCATGACGGGGGGGTGGTTCACCGGCGATGCATTGATGCAGCGGCTGGAAGGGTCGCGCGCGGTTGTCTTGCCGCCCTTTGGTCTTGACCCCGGATTGCCGGGCTTGGCGGCCGCGCTCTTGACAGACACGATGGCTGCAAAAGGATGGCAGGCACCGGAGGTGCGGGTATTTCTGGCGGCGCATGGATCAGGGCGCAGCACGCAAACGGCGCGCGATACCCAAGGGTTTGCCGAAGCACTTGCCGCGGTGTTGCCCTTGGCGGAATTGCGGGTGGGGTTTGTCGAGGAACCCCCCTATCTGGCGGATCAGGCGTTTGATCTGGGCGCGATGGCGATTTGCCTGCCGTTCTTTGCCGCAAAGGGCGGGCATGTTCTGGACGATGTTCCCGAAGCGCTGGATCTAGCGGCGTTTCAGGGTGTTTTGCTGGATCCTATCGGCTGTGCGCCGGGGGCGGCGGCGCTGGTGGCGCGCAGTTTGGCGCGGGCGATGGTGGCGGCATGATGCGCGGCTCTTTTGCTGCTGTATCCGTCAACCGCGCGGGCGGGGCGATTACTCTCGTCCTGCTGGCGCGAATGGGCCACGTGCTGGGCTGCCGCCAGTAAAGGCGCTTGTTGACCGGGCTGTCATGGGGCCGCTTGTTTGAGACGGGGCAGAGGCGGCTGTGAAAGTGCCAGCATCGCGGCCAGTTCCGGGCGGCAGGAGCCACAGCTTGTGCCCGCGTGCAGGGCTGCGCCGATCTGCTCGACGCTGGTCAGGCTTTGCGCTGCAATCGCCGCCATGATCGTATTGAGCCCGACATTGAGGCAGGCGCAGACCGTCGGACCGGGATCGAACGTGCCCACCCCCGGACGCCCCGCCAGAAGCGAGGCCCCTGCCCGCCCCACCTCGGCGGCCAGATGGCCGCGCGCAAGCTGCACGGGGTCAGGCGCGATAAAGAGCGCGGCCAGCGTGCAGCCATCGTGCATCAGGGCCAAGCGATGCGTGCCGCGCATGCGATCCTCGACACTGAGGCAGATGGCATCGGGCAAATCAAAGAGGGCGCGCGCGTAGGCTTCCCATGTCTCGGGCCTGTCCAGCCCGGCCAATTCACTGCGCCAGCCGCCTGAATGACGGGCGCGTGCCCAATAGGTGGCGTTGGGATGTTGCGGGCCGGTAGACACGGCAAAGCCATACCATGCGGGGGCAAGCGGGGCGATGGCGACAACGGCGGCCTTGCTCTCGGGTTGGCCAGAGACAGGGTCTGTCACCGGCGCGATGAGGGCATCGACGCGGCCCATCGGGGCGGTATCGCCGGTCCAGTGGATCGGTGCGAAAACTTGGCCGGGTTGCACCCGGTCGGTGATGGCCACGCGCAGGATGGCTGCACCCTGGGGGCTGGTGACGCGGGCGAGGGTCGCCGGAGCAAGGCCAAGGCGCGCGGCATCCTGCGGGTGGATTTCGAGGAACGGCTCGGCGATGTGCTGGGTGAGGCGCGGGGCAAGGGCGGTGCGCGTCATCGTATGCCACTGGTCACGGATGCGGCCCGTATTGAGCCGGAATGGATAGCAGCGGGCGGTTTGCGCGACCGGAAGGCGCGGCGTGATGGGCAGCATCCGCGCGCGGCCATCGGGCGTGAAGAATCCGCCTTGTCCAAAGAAACGCCCCCCCTGTTGCTGGGCTGTGACCGGCCAGCGGGTGGGCGGCAGCGCGTCATAATCAGCCTGCGCCAGACCCGAGATGTCAAAGTCGCGCCCCAGATGGCCGGCAATGCCGGACAGGGCCGCGTGTTCGGCAAAGACCTCGGCGGCGCTGGTCCAGCCAAAGGCATCAGCCCAGCCCATCCGCGCGGCCACATCGGCGATCATGCGCCAGTCATCCCGCGCCTGACCGGGGGCGGGCAGGAAGGGGCGTTGGCGGCTGATGGTGCGGTCGGAATTGGTGACAGTGCCGGATTTCTCGCCCCATGCGGTGGCAGGCAGCACCACATCGGCAAGCCGGGTGGTGTCGGTGCGGGTGATGTCACTGACCACCACGAAATCACAGCCTTTGATGGCGGCGGCCACTGCATCGGCATCGGGCATGGAGATGGCGGGATTGGTGTGAATGATCCAGAGCGCCTTGATCCGTCCGGTTGCCACGGCCTCAAACATCTCGACCGCCTTGAGGCCGGGCTGATCGGGCATTGCGGGACTGGCCCAGAACCCCTGCACGGCGGCGCGGTGTTGGGGGTTTTCAAGGTCGAGGTGACAGGCCAACATATTGGCAAGCCCCCCCACCTCGCGGCCGCCCATGGCGTTGGGTTGGCCGGTCACGGAGAACGGCCCCATGCCAGGGCGTCCGATCCGACCTGTGGCAAGGTGACAATTCAGGATCGCATTGACCTTGTCGGTGCCGCTGGAGGATTGGTTGATCCCTTGGGAATAGACGGTCACGACCCGGTCCGTCGTGGTGAACCAGTCGAGGAATTGCGCGAGATCACCGGGGGCCAGCCCCGTCAGACCGGGATCACTGGCGCGCGCGGCGGCAAGTGCCGCGTCAAACCCGCTGACATGCTGCGCCACATAAGAGCGGTCCACCGCGCCACGATCCGCGAGGGCGACCAGAGCCGCGTTGAAGAGTGCGGCATCGCTACCGGGGGTGAGGGCGAGATGCAGATCGGCGCTATCGCAGGTCGCGGTGCGGCGCGGGTCCACCACCACAATCCGGGTTCCGCGCGCCTTTTTCGCGGCGACCAGCCGCTGATAAAGCACAGGATGGCACCAAGCGAGGTTGCTGCCCACCAGCACCACCAGATCTGCGGTATCGAGATCCTCATAGGTGCCGGGCACGGTGTCTGACCCGAAGGCCCGTTTATGCCCCGCAACCGAAGAGGCCATGCACAGCCGCGAGTTCGTATCGACATTGGCGGTGCCGATATAGCCCTTGATCAGCTTGTTGGCGGCGTAATAATCCTCGGTCAGCATCTGGCCCGAGAGGTAAAAGGCCACGCTATCAGGCCCGTGATCCCGAATGGCCGCCTGAAAGCGGCTGGCCACGAGATCGAGCGCCGTCTCCCAATCGGCGGGTTTGCCGCCAATCTGCGGTGACAGGATACGATCCGTAAGCCCGAGGGTTTCGCCCAAGGCGGTGCCCTTGGAGCAGAGCCGCCCGAAATTGGCCGGGTGATCGGGATCGCCTTTTACCGTGGCCCCCCCTTGACCATCGGGCGAGACAAGAAGGCCGCAGCCGACGCCGCAATAGGGGCAGGTGGTGCGCATGCTCATGCCGCCGCCACAGGGATGAGGCGCGCCGCATCCAGCAGGATGCGCCCGCCCGCGACCCGTGCTGCGTAGGTGGCGACCGCCCCTGCATCCGCCCCCTGCGCCAACCCGGTTTCAAGGTTGAACACCCAGTTATGCAAGGGGCAGGTCACGGCATGGCCATGCACGATCCCCTCTGACAGGGGGCCGCCCTTGTGCGGGCAGCGATCCGAGAGGGCAAAGACCTGATCGTCGGCGGTGCGGAACACGGCGACGCAGCCCTGAGCGGTCTTAACAACCCGCGCCCCGCGTTGCGGAATATCCTCTAGCGCGCCGATATCGAGCCAGTTTTGATCGGGGCTCCTCATTCCGCCGCCTCCTGTGTCAGATCGGCCAGCGGCGCGAAATCCGCCTGCGCCTGTGGGGTGGCGCGGTCTGCCCAAGGGTCGCGTTGATAAAGGCTTTGCGACAGATCGAACCGGGCGATCAGGGCGGCGCGGGTGGCGGCATCCTCGACAATCTGCGCCTGCACCCATGCCAAACCCACCTTGGCCAGCCATTTATAGGGGCGATCCAGATATTTGGCGTGTTCGCGGTAAAGCTGCACAAAGGCCACGGTCAGGTCGATCGCCTCTTGTTCTGTGGCGACCTTGGCCAAACGATCTGTTTCGCGCAGGTCCATCCCGGCGGCACCGCCAACGCCGATCTCGAACCCGGAGTCGACGCAGACGATGCCCACATCCTTGCAGGTGGCTTCGGCGCAGTTGCGGGGGCAGCCCGAGACCGCCAGCTTGACCTTGTGCGGGGTCCACGACCCCCAGAGGCGTTGTTCCAGCTTGATCCCCAGCCCGGTCGAATCCTGCGTGCCAAAGCGGCAAAAATCGGTGCCGACACAGGTTTTGACAGTGCGCAGGCCCTTGGAATAGGCGTGGCCTGACACCAGCCCCGCCGCGTTCAGATCGGCCCAGACATGCGGCAGGTCTTCTTTCCTGACACCCAAAAGGTCGATGCGCTGGCCGCCTGTCACCTTGACCGCCGGGATGGCGTATTTGTCGGCGGCATCGGCAATGGCGCGCAATTCGCGGGGGTTGGTCATGCCGCCCCACATGCGCGGCACCACCGAATAGGTGCCGTCTTTCTGGATATTGGCGTGGTTGCGTTCGTTGACGAAGCGGCTTTGGGCATCGTCGGTATAATCCATCGGCCAGTCGGCAAGCAGGTAAAAGTTCAGGGCAGGTCGACAGTGATGACAGCCACAAGAGGTTCTCCAGCCCAGTTCCTGCATCACGGCAGGCATGGATTTGAGGCCGCGCGCCTTGATCAGGCGGCGCACATCCTCGTGCGTCAGGTCGGTGCAGCCGCAGATTGGCTGGGCTGCGGGCCTCTGGAAGGCATCGCCGAGCGTGCTGGCCAGAACCTGCTCGACCAGCCCTGTGCAGGTGCCACAAGAGGCACTGGCCTTGGTCTGGGCCTTGATCGTTGTGAGGGTGGTGGCGCCGCCATGGATTGCGGCCACGATCGTGCCTTTGCAAATGCCGTTACAGCCACAGATTTCCGCCTCAGGCGGCAAGGCTGCAACGGCTGCCAAAGGGTCCGTTTGGTCCCCCCCCTGATAGGCCGGGCCAAAGATCAGCGTGTCGCGCATCGGGGCAATCGGGGTGCCGTCCTTGATCAGGCCAAAGAACCATGAGCCATCGGCAGTGTCGCCATAGATCACCGCGCCAATCAGGCGGTCGGCCTCGATGATCAAGCGCTTGTAGACGCCGCGCGCCGGGTCGCGAAACACGATGTCCTCGCGCCCTTGGCCCTCGGCAAAGTCGCCAGCGCTGAAGAGGTCAACGCCCGTGACCTTGAGCTTGGTTGCGGTCTGGGCCGGTTGAAACGCCGCCGCCTGTCCCAGAAGCGTTGCCGCAACCACCCGTGCCTGATCGTAGAGGGGGGCCACCAGCCCAAAAAGCTGTGCGTTATGTTCCACGCATTCGCCCACGGCCAGAATATCGGGGTCAGAGGTTATCATCTGGTCATTCACCAAGATGCCGCGCCCGATTTCGAGGGCGGCATCGGTGGCGATGCGGGTTTCGGGGCGGATGCCGACGGCCATGCAGACCAGATCAGCCGCGTAGATCGTGCCATCCTCGAGCAACACGGCCTCGACCCGGTCTTGGCCGAGAATTGCCTTGGTGGCCCCTTTGCAATGCACGCGGATGCCGCGCGCCTCGAGATCCTTTTGCAGCAGATAGCCTGCGGCGGGATCAAGCTGCCGTTCCATCAGGTGGCCCATCAGGTGAATGACCGTCACCTCCATGCCGCGCGCCGCGAGACCTGCCGCCGCCTCGAGCCCAAGCAAACCGCCGCCGATGACAACGGCCTTGGCGCATGGTCGCGCGGAGGCGTCGATCATGGCCTGCGTGTCGTCCATATCACGATAGGTAAGGACGCCGGGCAGATCCTTGCCTGCGACGGGGATCAGGAAGGGGGCCGATCCGGTGGCAATCAGCAGCTTGTCATAGGGTGTGGTGCCCGAGTTGGAATAGACCAGCTTGGCCGCGCGGTCGATCCGCACCACGCTTTCGCCGAAGCGGCAGGTGATGTTGTGCTGCGTGTAAAAGGCATCGTCATGGGTGACGATATCCGCATAGGTTTTTTCCCCTGAGAGGACGGGCGAGAGCATGATCCGGTTGTAATTGCCGCGCCGCTCGGCGTTGAAGAGGGTGATATCCCAGCCGTCGGGATCGGCAGCCAGCAGATGCTCGAGCGCCCGCCCCGAGGCCATGCCCGCGCCGATGACAACAAGTTTGCGTTTCATCATGCAGCCTCTTTCTTGTGAGCGCCGTGTTCGTAATCCTCAAGGAATTGCAGAACCTCAGCGCGGTAGCTGTAGTAGTCGGGATGTTCGAGCAGCGCCTTGCGGGTGCGGGGGCGGGGCAGGTTTACATCCACGATTTTGCCGATGCGGGCATGCGGCCCGTTGGTCATCATCACCACACGATCCGCGAGCAAGATCGCCTCGTCCACGTCATGGGTCACGCAAACCGCCGTCACCTTGGTGCGCGACCAGACCTCCATCAGCACCTCTTGCAGTTCCCAGCGTGTCAGGCTGTCCAGCATGCCAAAAGGCTCATCCAGCAACAAAAGTTTGGGGGAGAGGGCGAAGGCGCGGGCAATGCCCACCCGCTGTTTCATACCGTTGGAAAGATCGGCGGCGCGCCGGTCCATGCTGTCGCCCAAGCCCACACGTTCAAGATAGTATTCCACCACATCCTGACGTTCCGCGCGGCTGGCGCGCGGGTAGACACGATCCACACCGATGGCCACGTTTTCCTTGGCGGTCAGCCAAGGAAAGAGGCTGGGCGCCTGAAACACCACGGCGCGTTCGGGATCGGCCCCGCGCACCTCGTGGCCATCAAGTTTGATCGCGCCGCCGGAGATTTCGTTGAGACCGGCCGCCATGGTCAGAACGGTGGATTTACCGCACCCCGAGTGGCCAATCAGGCTGATGAATTCGCCCTTTTTCATCTTGAGGTCGAAGCGGTCGACCACGGTCAGGGGCCCCTCGGAGGTCGGATAGACCTTGGAGAGCTGAGAGAATTCGAGATATTTTTCGGCAAGCGGGCTTTTGGCGGCTTCGGCATAGGCCTTGGGCGTGCTGTGAATGGGCGTGACCTGTGGCAAGTGCCGTGTCTCTGCGACCTTGGACGCGATGCCCACCTCCATCAGGTATTTCGTGACATCGGCGCGCAGTCGCTTGAACGCTGGATCGTTGTTCATGGCACTGCGGATACGTGGACGCGGCAGCGCGACCTTGAAGGCGGTGCCGAGGGTGCCATCCGGGGTCAGTGGAATGATGCGGTCGGCAAGCAAGAGCGCCTCGTCCACATCATTGGTGATGAGAACCACGGTTTTTTGGTCCGCCTGCCAGATCCGCGTGATCTCGTCCTGCAGGTTGGCGCGGGTGAGCGCGTCAAGCGCTGAGAGCGGTTCATCCAGAAGCAGGACTTCGGGTGTCATGGCAAGGGCACGCGCGACCGAGACCCGTTGGCGCATACCCCCGGACAATTCCGCCGGATACCGCGCCTTGGCGTGGCTGAGGCCCACCATGGCGATGTATTTATCCACCATGGCCGCCCGTTCGGCGCGGCCTGCAGATTTGTGCACGGCATCCACCGCAAGCGCCACATTGCCCGCAACCGTCAGCCACGGCATCAGCGAATAGGACTGAAACACCACCCCGCGTTCCGGCCCCGGCCCGGTGATGGGTTTGTTTTTGAACAAGACCTCGCCGCTGTCAGGCTGGGAGAGCCCCGCCATTTGGTTGATCAGCGTGGTCTTGCCCGTGCCGGAAAAGCCCAGGATCGCCAGAAACTCGCCCTCTTCGACCGCAAGGGTAATGTTCCTGAGCACCTCGCGGCGCTGCAATCCGGTGCCGAAGCCCTTGCACAGGTTTTTGAATTCCAGAATGGCCATGGCGATTTACCTGTTGTCCGAAAAGGTGAAGAGCGATTGCGCCGCATACATCAGGCGATCCAGCAAAAAGCCGATGATGCCGATGGTGAAGACCGCAACCATGATCTTGGCGAGGCTGGTGGACGAGCCGTTCTGAAATTCGTCCCAGACGAATTTGCCAAGGCCGGGGTTTTGCGCCAGCATTTCCGCTGCGATCAGCACCATCCAGCCCACACCAAGCGAGAGCCGCAGCCCGGTGAAGATCAAAGGCAGCGCCGAGGGCAGCACGAGGCGGGTGATCTTGGTCCAGGTGGTTAGTTTCAGCACCCGGCTGACCGAGATCAGGTCACGGTCAATGCTGGCCACCCCCAGCGAGGTGTTGATCAGCGTGGGCCAGAGCGAGCAGAGCGTCACGGTGATGGCCGAGGTCAGGAAAGACCGCGAAAACAGGCCGTCTTGCGTCACATAGACCGCCGAGACCACCATGGTGACAATGGGCAGCCAAGCCAGAGGGCTGACGGGTTTGAAAATCTGGATCAACGGATTGAGCGCCGCGTTGGCGGTCGGCGACAGCCCCGCCGCAATGCCCAGCGGCACAGCCACGGCGGTGGCAATCAGAAAGCCGAAGAACACCGTCTGAACCGAGGTCCAGATCTGCGCATAATAGGTGGGCGAGCCGGTGTAGGGCCGTTCGCGCACGCGGTCGGCCTGACCGGCGGCAATCAGCTCTGCGTTGCGTTGATCCTGACGCGCGAAGAAGTCGGCCTTGCGCGCCTGTTCTGCAACATGCTCGTCATGCAGTACGATCGCCTGTTCCCAGACCTGCGCCGGGCCGGGGATCGCCCCAAGCGATGTCTCCACCCGTGGTGCCAAATTGCCCCAAAGCACGAGGAATCCGAGGATCGCCAGAACCGGCACGCCCAGAAGCTGCCAGATCTGTCTGGCCTGTGCTTTGGGGTTGTCGCCTGCCGCCGCCTTGAGCAGCGGGGTCAGAAAGGACAGGCCCAACACCTTGAACCAGCCGTCCAGCCTGTTGATCCAAGTGAACAGCCGCGCGCGGCGTTCGGTTTGAAGTTGGGCGGGGTCGATTGCCGTCATGTCTTGCACTCCTTGCCAATGGCGGGGCCTCAGCCCTGCACCTCGTTGCCCACAACGGTTTGATCGCCCTTGAGGCCAATTGGCAGGCTGTCGATATAGGCGTTGGGCGCGCGGCCATCGAAGGGGATGCCGTCTATCGCGTGATCCACCACATCGCGGAACCCGTCATTGCCAAAGGGGAAAGCATCGGCAGGCACCACGCCATCCTCGACCAGCGATTGCGCTGCGGCCTCGAAAAGATCGGTGCGGAATACGCTGCGCGCCGTTTCGACATACCAGTCGTCGGTTTGCGCCTGCGTGATCTGGCCCCACCGGCGCATCTGGGTCAGATACCAGACGGCATCAGAGGCGAAGGGATAGTTGGCATTGTAGCGGAAGAACACGTTGAAGTCGGGCACCGGCCGCACGTCTCCCTGTTCATATTCAAAGGTGCCGGTCATGGAGTTGCGCAGCACCGCCACATCCGCGCCGACATAGGTTGGGCGGCTGATGATCTGCACCGCCTCTTCGCGGTTGGCATTGTCATTTTCATCCAGCCAGAGCGCGGCGCGGATCAAGGCACGGGTCAGGGCACGCACGGTGTTGGGGTTGTCCTGAACAAAGTCGGCACGCAGGCCAAGCACCTTTTCGGCACGCATCGGGAACACATCAAGATCGGTGGCCACTGGCACGCCAATGCCCATGGCAACGGCCTGCTGGTTCCACGGCTCGCCCACGGTATAGCCCGAGATGGTGCCCGCCTCGAGAGTGGCGGGCATCTGGGGCGGTGGTGTCACGGACAAGAGCGCCTCGGCGTTGATCTGGCCCGAGATGTTGTCGGCGCTGTAGAAACCGGGATGGATACCGCCTGCGGCAAGCCAGTAGCGCAGTTCGAAATTATGGGTCGAGACCGGAAAGACCATGCCCATGTTGAACGGGCGGCCCTGATCGGCAAAAGCCTCAAGCGCCGGGCGCAGCGCGCTGGCGGAAATGGGGTGAAGGGGCTTGCCCTCGGCATCCGACGGAATGGCGGGGCGCATGAGATCCCAAACCTCGTTCGAGACCGTTGTCGCGTTGCCGTTCAGGTCCATCACGAAGGGGGTGACGATATGCGCCTGAGTGCCAAAACCGATGGTCGCCGCCAAGGGCTGACCCGCCAGCATATGCGCGCCGTGCAGGTTGCCGTCGATCACCCCGTCAAGCAGCACCTTCCAATTGGCCTGTGCCTCGAGGGTGACAAACAGGCCTTCGTCCTCGAAATAGCCCTTTTCATAGGCGATGGCGAGCGGGGCCATATCGGTGAGTTTGATGAACCCGAGGGTCAGATCCTCGATTTCGGGCAGGGTATCGGCACGCAGCGATGTGGCGGCAAGAGCGGCGATCAGGGTGGTCGATGTAATGAGCTTGCGGATCATGAAGGTCTCCTCTGGCGATGGCCCGGAACACCGGGTTGAAAACGAAAAAGCCGCCGACCTCGTTTGCGCAGAATGCGCAAGCAGGTCAGGCGGCTATGCCCATGGGGGTCCTTCATTGGACCCTGATTTAACGAATCGGCATCCTTGCCAACCCGTCCCTATGATGTGGCAAGACGGGCGCTGCATTGCAGCAAAAAAGCGCGCGGCGGCCCTGCGTTTTTCTGCGCGAGCGCTTTGATGCCTAAAAAATCATCCGAATTTCTGGCCGGAGTCGAAAATCTGCCCATCGAAAAATACATCGGGCGTGAGGATCATTTCCCCCTGTTCAGAGGCGACGGCGGTCGGGTGAAGCAGGCTGCCTTCCAGCTTTTCAGAGGCACCGGGCAGGTCTGCGCCGGCGGATCGCAGGTTCAGCCGATAGAGATCGGTCCGACAAATCGCCTTGGCGGCGGCAAGGCTGAGGCTGCGATCAAACCCGTGGCGCGCCGCCATCTGGTCGGCGAACCAAGCCGCTTGGGACCGCCAAGGAAAGCTGGCCGCGCCATCGAAGAAGCGGATCATATCCGGCACGCGGCGCAATTCGCCCTGTGGGGAAATCACCATCTCGCCCCTCAGGGCGCGATCCAGCAGTTCGGCGGGGGCGTTTACATATTCGGACCGTGCCAGAATTTCAGAGGCGATGGCGCGGTTTTCGGGCAGGCAGAGCCACCGCGCCGCGCGCCAGATCGCGCGCATCAGCCGCCCCGTCAGAGAGGGATTCTCGCATACCCAGTCATGGCGGGCGGCCAATACCTTTTCCGGGGCGACCGCCCATATCGCGCGGCTGGGCAACAAAAGCGTGCCAGCGCCCTGCTCGACCGCGACAGAGCCCCACGGCTCTCCGACACAGAAGGCGTCGATTTCGCCAGCGGCGAGTGCTTCGGCCATGCGCGGCGGCGGAATGGTATTCAGCGCGAATTCCAGACCAGCATCCCGCAGCCAGTATCGGACAAGTTCGACATGGGTCGAGAAGGGAAACGGCACACCGATCCGCAAGACGCCGTTCGCCGCCAGAGCGAGATCGCGCGCCGCGCACGCCGCGTCGGCAAAGCCGAAATCATGGCCCGTGGCGCGCAGCCGATCAGAAAGCGCCTGCGAAACCCCGATCACATCGCCGTTCAGGGAGAGAACCTGAAGGATATCCAGCCGTTCCACAGCGCCGCCCAACCCCAAGGCCATCGCCACCGGCAAGGGGGCCAGCATATGCGCCGCATCCACCTGGCCCCAGAGCAACAGATCACGCAGGCTGGACCATGATGGCGCGCGGCGCAGGTCAAAGGCCAGCCCCTCTGCTGCGGCAAATCCCATTTCATGCGCGATGACAATCGGGGCCATATCCAGAAGCGGAACAAAACCAATCCGCAGCACGGCAAGGGTCATGAGAGCAACCCCGCCGCTGTGACCAGCGCGCTGGCCACTTCGGCCACCTTGCGGCCTTGATCCATCGCGGTCTTGCGCAAGAGCGCATAGGCCTCTTCTTCGGTCAGGCCGCGCGCTTTCATCAAGATACCCTTGGCACGGTCGATCAGCTTGCGCTCTTCCAGCGCGCGGCGGGTGGTTTCCAGCTCCCTCCGCATGCGACGGAACATCTGGAAACGGGCAATGGCGGCGTCCATCACAGAGGCCACACGCTCGGGCTGCAACCCGTCCACGACATAGGCCGATACGCCAGCCTCGATCGCCTGTTTCGTCAAATCCCTATCCGTGCGGTCAACAAAAAAGGCGACAGGCCGCTCCATCGGACCAGAGGCAAGGGCCATTTCCTCGAGCGTGTCGCGCGATGGGTTGGACATGTCTATCAGCACGATATCGGGGGCAATATCAGATACACGCCGGGAGAGGCCTGCCGGTTCGGCAATGACCGTCACCTGGTGGCCAAGCGGTTGCAGGCTGTCGATCACCAGTTTGGCGCGGGTTTCGTCTGGCTCTACAATAACGATGTGAAGTTTCATGCCCTGCGCTCGCTGCCGTGCCCCGTTGGAGGTCATGGGCGGTGGGCAAGTGCAATCGCTTTTGGCGGGATACCCATCGCACCGGGCCGGACCATCGCCCGTTTCGCGTGCTTCGCAGGCAAACCGCCTATAAGGCAGGCAGAACTGCAAAGCCGGGCGATGAGCCCTTGTTCGGCGGAGTGCCGGGCAATCCCACCACGGATTTTATGGCCCGTCAGAGGATCGCGTTACGCCCGGCGCGCTGTGGGATCTGCACGATTGTCTTAGATGTATCTGAAGCGCCTAGGCGGTTCAGACGTGCCGATCTGGCTTGAGTGGCAAGACGGCAAGCCTCATCTGCTTTTCTGTTTCTATCAGCGCAAAGAAAGCGATCCCGATCACAAGGATCAGCATCCCGTCGAAGAGGGGCACGGCCTGGGTGCCGAGGATCGCCTGAAACGGCGGCAGGTAGGTGATTGCGACCTGGGCCACAGTGACGGCGGCAACGCAGGCCCAGACAATCGGTGTGCCCTTTGCTGCGGCCCAAGTGAGGGAGGTGCCATAGATGTTGCGGATGAAGAACAGGTAGAAAATCTGAAGCACAACGAGGGTGTTCATCGCGATGGTCTGGGCGAGAGGAACCGGATACCCCCTGTCAGTTGCATAGAAATACATCCCGAAAACCGCCATCGAGATCAGAGTTGAGATTAGGGCGATCTGCCAGATCAGCGTACCGGTCAAAAGCGGCGCCCCGCGTGGGCGGGGTGGGCGGCGCATGGTGCCGGGCTCTGACGGCTCAAACGCGAGCGCCAGACCAAGGGTGACGCCGGTGATGAGGTTGACCCAGAGGATTTGCACAGCCGTGATCGGCAGGGCCATCCCGGCAAACAAGGCCACGATGATCGTCATCGCCTCGCCCGCATTTGTGGGCAGCGTCCAGCTAATGACCTTTTTGATATTGTCGTAAACGGTCCGGCCCTCGCGCACTGCGGCGGCGATGGAGGCGAAATTGTCATCCGCCAGAACCAGATCGGCGGCTTCCTTTGCGGCTTCGCTGCCTTTGAGGCCCATGGCGATCCCGGCATCTGCGCGCTTGAGGGCGGGGGCATCGTTTACCCCATCGCCGGTCATGGCCACGGCCAGGCCGCGCGCCTGCAACGCGGTAACGAGGCGCAGCTTGTCCGCAGGAGAGGTGCGGGCAAAGATATCGGTCGCAAGCGCCGCCTCGGCAAGCTCTGCGTCATCCATCGCCGCAAGATCAGCGCCGGTCAGCACGCGCGCGCTGTTTCTGAGCCCGATCATTCCGCCAATGGCGCGGGCCGTCGCGGCATGATCGCCGGTGATCATCTTGACGCGGATTCCGGCAGCATGACATTCGGCAACCGCTGCGATGGCCTCGGGTCGGGGGGGATCCACAAGCCCGACGAGACCAATCAGGGTGAGATGCCCGTCAAGGCCCAAGGAGGTGAGGCCAGTCTGCGTGACGGGGGCGGTGCCTGTGGCAACGGCAATCACGCGCTGCCCTTCTGAGGCGAGTTCTTCGATCCTGGCGTGCCAATAGGCACGGTCGAGCGGCTCTGTCTTGTGTTCGGCTATGCGCTGGTCGGCGCAAAGGCCCAACACCGCCTCGGGGGCGCCTTTGACATGAATCCACAAGCGGCCCTCTGGATCACGATCAAGCGTCGCCATGTAGCGATGCGCCGCATCGAAGGGGATCGCATCACTGCGCTTCCAGTCTTGAAAGGATCTGTGACCCTGACCTGTGATCTTGCCGGCCAAGGCCGACAAGGCGCCCTCCATCGGATCCCCCTCAACGTGCCACGCATCGCCATGGGGGTGCAGCATGGCATCGTTGCAAAGTGCTGCCACGCGGGCAAAGTCCTGCAAAACCATCTGGTCGGCGGGGGCTGTATCGGCATCAGGCCCGCGCAATGCGCCGTGCGGGGCATAGCCGGTGCCACTGACCTTGACCACGTGCCCTGCCGGGGCAAGCGCCACCACCATCATTTCGTTGCGCGTGAGCGTGCCGGTCTTGTCCGAGCAGATCACAGACACTGACCCCAGCGTTTCAATCGCAGGCAAGCGGCGGATGATTGCATTGCGCCGCGCCATCGCCGTTACACCGACGGCAAGCGTGATCGTGAGGACGGCGGGCAGGCCTTCGGGAATGGCCGCAACAGAGAGGCCGACAATCGCCATGAAGAATTCGCGAAATGGCAGATGCCCCACGAAATATCCGTAAGCCAGCAGCGCGGCGGCCACCATGAGGATGAATACCGAAAGCCAACGCGCGAACAGATCCATCTGCGTCACGAGTGGGGTGGTCAGCGTCTCGATGCTGCCCAACATGCCACTGATCCGACCAATCTGGCTGTGCCCACCGGTAGCCGTGACCACACCGCGCCCCGTGCCCGATGCGATGAACGTGCCGGAAAACAGCATCGACGATTGATCGCCAAGCGGCGCATCTTGGGGCACCGGCGCTATTGTCTTGTCGGTGGGCACGGATTCGCCCGTAAGGATCGCCTCTTCGGCCTTGAGGCCGCGCGCCTCGATCAGCCGGAGATCGGCAGGCACCCGATCACCCGCCTCGATCAGCACGATGTCGCCCGGCACCAGATCAGCGGCGTCGATACTGAGCCTTTGACCATCGCGCAGAACGGCGCAGTTCGGTGCAAGCATCTTGCGAAGTGCCGCCATCGCCTGTTCGGCCCGGCCTTCTTGAAGAAAGCCGATGAGGGCATTGACCAGAACCACAGCAAGGATCACCCCGGTATCGACCCAATGCCCCAAGGCCGCCGTCACCATCGCAGAGGCAAGGAGAACGTAGATCAGCACGTTGTGGAAATGGCCGAGGAACCGCAGGATCGGATTGCGCTTGGGCGGCTCTGGCAGACGGTTTGGGCCATGGGCCGCCAGACGGCGAGCGGCGTCTTGTGATCCCAGCCCGTCGCGCGTGACATCGAGCGCGGCAAGGGCGCTTTCGGGGGATGTTGCGTGCATGGCGGCTGTTTGACGCGCGTCGTTCATCCTGCTCTCCTTGACGTGGTTAAAACTGCGGCGGGGACGCGCGTGCCGTCCAGGGTGACGTGAGAGTTTTGCCGAAGCGTTTGTGCCATTCTCATGAAAACTTGGTCATGCCCCCGACGCGCAACTCTCGAATGGTTAAACTTGGGGCAACATCTGCCAGCATAGTTCACCAGATCGGAGGCGTATTTGATTCATGTCAGGGGCATTCCCCGCGAATAGGAGGATACTTGGCCCATGAGTGGTCTTTCGCCCTGATGGCCCGGCAGCGTGTGCCTGCGTGCCTTGGCTACCTTGGGCGGTGCGCGCAGGACTGCGCGCGAGACTGTAGCCGGTGAGCATCAGACGAACACGCGCATTGAGTTGCCCCCTCAGATCACAGGAGAGCATTGCAGCATGGCCCACACCCCCAGCCGAAGCCAGAAACCGCGCTCCAAGACTGACGCGGCAGAGCGCCTGCCCTTGGTCGTGCCCTTGGTGCAAACACCTGCAGAAGAGCCATCCCACGCAAGCCGCGATCCACATCCCCACGCGGCCCTTGACCGAAGCGCCATGGCCAGTCTTGCGCAATTCACCGGTGGGCTGTCGCCACACGCGATGATTGACGCCTGGAGCGACTGGGCCATGCATCTGGGCCGGGCGCCGGGGCGGCAATTGGAACTGATGGAACGGTGGCGGGCCAATGCGTTGAAGCTGATGCAATTTGCCTCCGCGCAGGCGTTGGATCAGCCTGCGGAAAAGCCATTCAAGCCGGGGCCCTATGATACGCGCTGGTCACATCAAGGCTGGGACAAGCCGCCCTTTTCCCTCTGGCAGCAGGGGTTTCTGGCCACGCAAGACTGGTGGCATGCGGCAACATCAGAGCTGCGCGGGTTGCGCCGACAGAATGCGGATCGCACCGGCTTTATGATGCGACAGCTTCTTGATACGGTGTCGCCTTCCAATTTCCCATTGGGCAATCCGGAAATTCTGGAAAAGACACGGGCGACAGGCGGGCGCAACTTGATTGACGGGGCTGCGCGCTGTGCTGACGACGCCCGGCATATTCTGGCGCAGGAGCATCGGCCTGTGCCGAAAGAGTTTGCGCTTGGCAAGGTTCTGGCCTGCACGCCGGGTGCCGTGGTCTATCGCAACGACCTGATGGAGTTGATCCAGTATTCGCCCACCACATCCGACGTGCAGGCCGAACCAGTGCTGATCGTGCCGGCATGGATCATGAAATACTATATTCTCGATCTCTCGCCCGAGAATTCCTTGGTCCGGTGGCTGGTTGGACAGGGATTCACTGTCTTTTGTATCTCGTGGCGTAATCCGGGAGCGGAAGACGCGGACCTGTCGCTAGAGGCGTATCGCAAGCAAGGCGTCATGCAGGCGCTGGACGTCATCAACGACATCGTGCCGGGGCAAAAGGTGCATGCCAACGGCTATTGCCTTGGTGGGACGCTGCTGGCTATCGCGGCGGCGGCAATGGCGCGCGACGGTGAGGACCGATTGGCATCGGTCACCCTGATGGCGGCCCAGGTAGATTTCGCCGAAGCGGGCGAATTGCTGCTTTTTCTCGACGAAAGTCAGGTCGCCTTTCTGGAGGATCTGATGTGGTCGCAGGGCTATCTGGACCGGCCGCAGATGTCGGGGGCCTTTGCCGCGATCCGGTCTGAGGATTTGATCTGGTCGCGCGCGGTGCGGCGGTATTTCCTCGGAGAGCCGGACTTGCCCACCGATGTCACCGTTTGGGTCAATGACACCACCCGGATGCCAGCCCGGATGCATTCGGAATATCTACGCGGCATTTTTCTGGAGAACCGCATCTCGGCGGGGCGATTTGCCGTGGATGGCAAGGTTATCGCGCTCAAGGATATCTCGGGGCCGGTCTTTGTCATTGGCACCGAGACCGATCATATCGCACCTTGGCGCTCCGTCTACAAAACAGCGCTCTTTACCGATTGCGACCTGCATTTCCTGTTGACCAAAGGGGGCCATAACAGCGGCATCCTGTCAGAGCCGGGGCATAGAGGGCGGCACTATCGGATCGGCCATCGCCCGGCGCTGGCGCTTTACCGCGATCCCGATACATGGTTGGCGGCGCATGATCCTGTGCCCGGATCATGGTGGCCCGAATGGTCAAAATGGCTGGCACGCCAAAGCAGCGGCACCGTTCCGGCGCGCCAGCCCGGCACAGATCCGAACTATCCCAGCATCACGACAGCACCGGGGACATATATCCACCGGACCTGAGGCCGTGCAGGGGCGTAGCCGGGTTTGAAAAGAACGGGACCGCCGCGACGCGGTGCCCCGCAATCTCTCTGGCGCTGTCGTGGTGCCTGCGGCGGCGCTGGAAAATCAACGGCGACACAGCACGCCTTGACTGTAGCTTCGCCATGAATTCATGGTTTCAATGGCGGGGCCTGCGCGTTGCATGCCGTCGGCGTAAATGCGCAGCCGCATCGGCCCTGCCCCGGCCAGTAATGTCAAAGGAAAGCCCTGAATGCGTCTTTCGGTCAATGTCTACCAACAGGCGGCGCGATCCGTCGAAATCCGACAGAGAATTCGCGCGGCAATCCACGAGACGCCTTGTGTTTTCTCTCGAGGTGGGTCGAACGATCAGTCGCGCTTGGCCTATAAATGCGAAAATCTGCAAAGAACCGGGTCGTTCAAATTTCGCGGGGCCATGGCCAAACTGACCACACTGCCCACGGACACACCGGTGATCACAGCCTCGTCGGGCAATCATGGGCTGGCCGTTGCCACGGCGGCGCAGATGACAGGCCATGCGCTGACGGTTGTGCTGCCAGAAACCGTGGCACAGGAAAAACTGTCGCGCATTCAGGCGCTTGGCGTGCGCACGATCCTGCATTCAAACGATTCCGGCCTTGCTGAACGACACGCGAGGGAGATGGCCGACGCAGAGGGGATCACCTATGTGTCGCCCTATAACGACGCCGATGTCATCGCCGGACAGGGCACCATCGGGCTTGAATTGATTGACCAATTGCCAGAGCTTGACACCGTTTACATCGCTATGGGCGGGGGTGGTCTTATTTCCGGCATTGGCTGCGTGCTGAAAGCCTACGCGCCGCGAACGCGTATCGTGGGGGTCAGCGCCGTGAATTCCTCGGCTTTTGCCACGAGCCTGCGTGCCGGTCATCCTGTCGAAGTGGACCACAAGCCAACGCTTGCCGATGGTGTCGCCGGTGGTTTCGACGCGGATACGATCACCCTGCCGCTTGCCGCTGAAGTGGTCGATGACATGATCGACTGCACCGAAGCGGAAATCGCCGCAGGCATCGAGCAGATCGCATGGACCGAGAAGATGCTGGTCGAGGGTTCGGCGGCATTGGCCTTGGCGGCTTGGACAAAAGACACGGGCCGACGCGGAACAGGACCAAGCGTGGTCTTGCTGTGTGGCGCGAATTTCGATCGGGCCGCACTCGCGCCGATCCTGAGAGGCGACGCGTGAGATAAGGCTGATGGACCTTAGGGGCTAGAAATTGCGCCAGATCATGCAGTGAAACCGTTTCGGCGTTTCAACGAAAAACCGAAACGATGTCACCGTGCCGCCTTAGGCACATTTGCTGTGTCCGCAGCTTGCACAGGTCATGCAACCCTCGATCATGCGCATGTCGTATTGGCCGCAGGCGGGGCAGGCGGGGGATTTGCGGGGGCTGTCCTGACCTGCGACCTGCGCATGCGGGTCCTCTTTGAGGCCCATACCTTCGCCCGCCAGAAACCCGATCTGGACCATGTGCTGTTCGAGCACGCCGCCGATGGCGGCCAGAATGCTGGGCACGTATTTGCCCTGCATCCAAGCGCCGCCCCGCGGGTCGAACACGGCTTTGAGCTCTTCCACCACAAAGGACACATCGCCCCCACGCCGGAACACCGCCGAGATCATGCGGGTCAGGGCCACCGTCCAGGCATAATGCTCCATGTTCTTGGAGTTGATGAACACCTCGAAGGGCCGCCGATGCCCGCCCAGAACGATGTCATTGACGGTGACATAGATCGCATGGTTGCTGTCGGGCCATTTCAGCTTGTAGGTGGCACCCTCCAGCTCTTTGGGGCGGTCGAGCGGTTCGGACATATAGACCACCTCGCCGCCGGTTGCAGGGACATCGCCCCGCGTTTCACCCGGGGCCTTGTCCGTGGTCTCGGACACGCTCAGGACGCTGCCTGTCACCGCATTGGGCCGATAGGTGGTGCAGCCTTTGCACCCCAAATCCCAAGCCTGAAGATAGACATTCTTGAACGCCTCAAAGGAGATGTCCTCGGGGCAGTTGATGGTTTTCGAGATGCTGCTATCCACCCATTTCTGCGCCGCCGCCTGCATCTTGACGTGATCCTCGGGCGGCAGGGTCTGGGCGTTGACGAAATGCTCGGGCAGAGGCGCATCGCCCATCCGGTCACGCCACATCTGCACGGCGTAATCTATCACCTCTTCTTCGGTGCGGCTGCCATCCTTTTGCAGCACCTTGCGGGTGTAGCTATAGGCAAAGACAGGCTCGATTCCGCTGCTGACATTGCCCGCATAAAGGCTGATGGTGCCGGTGGGCGCGATGCTGGTCAGAAGCGCGTTGCGAATGCCATGTTCGGCCACGGCGGCGCGCACATCGGCATCCATCGTCTGCATCGTGCCAGAGGCCAGATAGGCGTCGCGGTCAAAGAGCGGGAACGCGCCCTTTTCGCGGGCCAAGTCAACGCTTGCAAGATAGGCCGCCCGCGCGATGGCATGCAACCACGCCTCGGTCTGTTGCACGGCGGCGTCTGATCCATAGCGCAGCCCGACCATCAAGAGCGCATCGGCAAGCCCCGTCACGCCCAGCCCGATCCGCCGTTTGGCCTGCGCCTCGGCGGCCTGCGCAGGTAAGGGAAAACCGCTGACATCCACGACATTGTCCATCATGCGCACAGCCACGCGCACCAGATCGTCAAGTGCGGCCTCATCCACCCGCGCGCCCGCTGCAAACGGCTCTGCCACCAACCGCGCCAGATTGATCGAGCCCAAGAGGCAGGCACCATAGGGCGGCAGGGGCTGTTCGCCGCATGGGTTGGTCGCCGCAATCGTTTCGCAATAGGCCAGATTGTTGGCCGCGTTGATGCGGTCGATAAAGATCACGCCCGGTTCGGCATAATCATAGGTGGCCTGCATGATCCGGTTCCACAGATCCCGCGCTTGCACGGTATGATAGACCTTGCCGCCAAACTGAAGGTCCCACGGGCCGTCAGCCTTGACCGCCTCCATGAAAGCATCGGTGATCAAGACCGACAGGTTGAACATCCGCAGCCGCGCCGGATCGGATTTCGCGGCGATGAAGGCCTCGATATCTGGATGGTCACAGCGCATTGTGGCCATCATCGCACCGCGCCTGCTGCCTGCCGACATGATCGTGCGGCACATCGCGTCCCACACATCCATAAAGCTGAGTGGGCCGCTTGCATCCGCCGACACGCCCTTGACCTCGGCCCCCTTGGGCCGGATCGTGCTGAAATCATAGCCAATGCCGCCGCCCTGCTGCATGGTCAACGCCGCCTCGCGCAGCCCGTCAAAGATGCCGCCCATATCGTCAGGCACGGTGCCCATGACGAAACAGTTAAAGAGCGTCACCTTGCGTGCGGTGCCAGCCCCGGCGGTGATCCGACCTGCGGGCAGGAATTTGAAATCCTCAAGCGCGTGATAGAACCGCTCTTCCCAGAGCGCCGGCTCTGCCTCGGCCACTGCCAAAGCGCGCGCGATCCGCCGCCAGCTGTCCTCGACACTTGCATCGCCAGCGTCCCCATTCCGGAACCGGTATTTCATGTTCCATATCTGTTCGGAAATCGGGGCGGCAAATCGGGTCACGGCGGTCTCCATCCACGGGCAGAGAACCACAATAGCTTGAAGCTGCCGGTATTTCCACTACCCTATCTGCCCGGATGGGAGATTCTTTATCGTGGCCTTGCACCTGATCAAACTGAGCGTCGGCACCACCTCTATCGAGGATCTGGAGGAGTGGCATAAAGACCCCCGCGCCAAAGGGCCGGACGGCCTGCCGCGCCACGTCACCCGCATGTGGCCCAAGCGCGAAGGCGAATTGTTGGACGGTGGCTCGATCTATTGGGTCATTCAGGGGCTGGTGCAATGCCGCCAACCGATCCTGCGGCTGGATGAGGTGACTGGTGGTGACGGCATCCGCCGCTGTGCCATCGTGCTTGAACCGGGATTGATCCGCACCGCCACAGCGCAAAAGCGCCCCTTTCAAGGCTGGCGGTATTTGCCCGGTTCTGATGCGCCGCCCGACCTTGGATCAGCGCGCGCCAAGGATGATACGCTTCCGCCTGCCCTCTCGGCCGCTCTGGCGGATATTGGCGTTCTGTGAGCGGATGCGCCATGGCGCTGACGGGGTAAGAACACCCTGACAACCGGCGCGCCGTCTGCGCTTGAACTTGCGGATCGGTGTGGGTAACGCTGAGCGCAAACCCAACACAAATGCCGCTGTCCAACGCCACTGCGCGCGAAAAACCATGCGCCCTGCGCTTCAACTCTCCTGAGGCAGTTTTCGCCATAGGGTTGCGCATTTCACACGGCGACTTGCGAAAATCCGCCGAAAAAAGTATATTCTGGGCATTTCCCTGCCACTCACGGGTGTGTGATCGAAATGGCTGGGTCAGGTGCTTGTCTTGATGGGACGGTCGCCCGATATATCCAGCAACGGTGCGAACCGTGTGTCGAAGGGGCGATCCTCCTCCCCGACCTGAGCGACATAAACTGACTGAAAGGAAACAAGATGCTGAAAACAACCACAGCGCTGATGACCGCAACCGCCCTGATGGCCGCCCCTGCCTTTGCTGGCAATGTGCAAGAGCCAACGCCGGAGCCGGTGATCGCAGCCCCGGTTGCACCGCCGGCACCTGTTGGCCCGAATTGGACTGGCTTTTACGCGGGTGGCCAGCTTGGCTATGGCGATGTTGACACCGGCGCTGCTGGCGTGGACGGAGACGGCCTGATCGGCGGTCTGATCGCCGGGTATGATTACGACTATGGCAACAACTGGGTTGTTGGTCTGGGTCTCGATTACGACTTTGCTGATATTGACCTTGGGGCCGCTGCTTCGCTGGAAGACGTGTTTCGGATCAAATCGCGTCTCGGTTACAAGGTCGGCAACGGCCTGCTTTACGGCACCGGCGGGTATGCTTGGGCCGACACCGACACGCTTGGTGATGACAACGGCTATTTCTTCGGCGCGGGCTATGAGCATATGATCAGCCAGAACCTGTCTCTGGGCGGTGAAGTGCTCTATCACAAGTTCGAAAATTTCGGCACCGCTGGTGTTGATGTCGATGCCACCACGGTACAGGCGCGGGCTGCTTTCCGCTTCTGATAAGGCGCAAGCAGTGGGGTGGTCCTAACGGACCGCCCCATTTTTTTATTCCAGATCAAGCCTTTGCTTCAGCGCCTTGAGCGTAAGCCTATCGGCAGGCTCCATCGGGGCCACCCGCGATTTGAAAAGCGTTGCCTGAGATTTCAGGATTAACCCATCCTCCAACACCTTGAGATGATTGGCCCGCAGCGTATCGCCGGTTGAGGTGATATCGGCAATCGCCTCGGCGGTTTCGTTCTTGACCGTGCCTTCGGTGGCACCCTGACTGTCCATCAGTTGATAATCCGCAACGCCATTCTCGCGGAGGAAATCCCGCACCAATCGGTGATATTTGGTGGCGATGCGCATGCGGAACCCATGCTTGAGCCGGAATGCCGCAGCGGCGGCATCAAGATCGTCAAGATGGCTGACATCCACCCAGCAACGTGGCACCGCCAGCACCAGATCGGCCTGCCCAAAGCCCAGTTCCGCCAGCTCTGCCACCTGATTTTGCCACTGCCCCAGCTTTTCGCGGATCAGGTCGGTGCCAGTCACACCCAGATGGATGCGCCCGGCGGCCAATTCACGCGGGATTTCCCCGGCGGAGAGCAGGATCAGTTCGACGTTGTCGATGCCCTGCACAAAACCCGCATATTCACGCTCGGATCCCGAGCGCCCCAGCGTGATCCCGTGCTTGGCGAACCAATCAAAGGTTTTCTCCATCAGCCGCCCTTTGGACGGCACCCCCAGTTTCAGGGTCATGTCGCACCCCCAAGGCCCAGCACCAGACCGGGCCGGATCACGCCGCCCACCGCCGGAATTTCCCGCCCCCGCCCCAACTGTCGGGTTAGCGCATCATAGCGCCCGCCGGTGGCAATGGGCGGCAGGTCGGGACGGCTCTCGGCATAAAAGCCAAAGACGAAGCCATCGTAATATTCCATCTGCGTGCGCCCATAGCTGGCCTCGAAATCCAGTTTGGTGATGTCGAGCCCGCGTTCGGACATCGCCGAAAGACGTCGTGCCAGACGGTCCACCGCGCCATGAATGGCGGGCATGTCCACGGCGATATCGCGCAACCGTTCCAGCGCGTTGTCGCTGGTTTCGCGCACCGCGAGGATGGCATCCAGCAACTGCACCTCAGAGGTGGAAATCGGCCCTGCCTCTGCGTCTTCACGCAGCGCGGTGATCCGGCCTGCGATTTCATCCGGGCCACGCAGCCCTATCAGGGGCTCGGCCCCCGCCATCGGGTCTGCCATCGCCAAAAGGGCGGCCCGTGCCTCAGGGACCACGGCGCGCCCCGAAAACCGGTCAATCAACGCGCGAAACCGCCGGGGCCGCCAGATATGCCGCCGCAGTGCGGCCTTGCGGCGCTCGGTCGTGCGCAGCCCCTCAACGGCCGCCATCAGGATGCCGATATCCCCCGTCGCCGCACGCAGGCCAAGCGGGCGCAGAATGTCAAAGAACATTGCGAAAACCTCTGCATCCGCCGCCTCTGGTGCGGCGCGTTCAAAGATTTCAAACCCCACTTGGGTGTATTCGTTGGCGCGCTGCGCATCCTCTTCCTGACGGCGAAACACCTCGCCGGAATAGGTATAGCGGGCAGGTTCCGCGCCATGTTCCATATGCATCTGCACCACCGGCACGGTGAAATCGGGGCGCAGCATCTGTTCGCCGCGCAAGGCATCCGACGTCACATAGGCGCGTGCGCGGATATCCTCGCCGTATAGGTCCAAGAGCACTTCGGCGGGTTGCAACACAGAGGTTTCCACCGGCAGCGCGCCTGCCGCCTCAAAGAGCGCCCGCAAGCGCGCAGCCTCGGCCCGGATCGCGGCACGTTCCGGCATCAGCTTTGCTCCGCGAGGATGTCTCGGACTTTGTCCACAAGTGCGGCGCGCGGCACCTCATATTGGCTGGGCCGTTCTTTCCATTCTTCAACCGTCGCATTTTCGGCGATCTGCGCCCCAAGGATCAGGTCCTTGATCTGCACCACGCCCTTGGCAAACTCGTCGCCGCCACAGATCACCGCGATAGGGCTGCCGCGCCGGTCGGCGTATTTCATCTGATTGCCAAAGTTCTTGGGGTTGCCAAGGTAGACTTCGGCGCGAATGCCCGCTTGGCGCAACTCACCGACCATCGCCTGATAGTCGGCCATCCGGTCGCGGTCCATCACGGTGACAACCACCGGGCCACGCTCTGCGCTGCCGATCTTGCCCTTGGCATGCAGCGCGGCAAGCAGGCGATCCACGCCGATGCTGACCCCGACGGCGGGCACCTGCTGCCCGGTGAAGCGCGCGACAAGATCATCATAGCGCCCACCGCCCGCCACGCTGCCGAATTGGCGCGGGCGGCCTTTTTCATCAAGGATTTCAAAGGTCAATTCCGCCTCGAACACCGGGCCGGTATAGTAGCCGAGGCCACGCACGACAGAAGGGTCAATGACGATCCGGTCAGGGCCATAACCTTGGGCGGCAACCATCTCGGATATCGCTTCTAGATCGTTCACTCCCTCGAGGCCTACGAACGAACCGTGCACTAGCTCTCTGAGATAGTCGAGCGCGTTAGCAGTGGTGTTGGCTTGGCCGCCCATGGCAACCTCATAGTCCCCCAAGTCACCGATCACTTCATCATTACCGTATAGAAACGACATTATGCGCTGCTTCTGCTCATCCGCAAGGTTAGCGCCTTGGGTAAAGTCACCACTCGCGTCTCGCCTTCCAGAACCAAGGAGTTGCTCGACCCCCTCAAAGCCAAGGCGATCGAGCTTATCTATTGCTCGTAGCACAACCCCACGCGCGAATTCGCTCTCGTCACCCGATAGACCAGCAACCTCCAACACTCCGTTCAGAACCTTACGGTTATTCACGCGAACTACGTAATCCCCACGCTCTATTCCCACTGCCTCAAGCGCATCGGCCAACATCATGCAAATCTCGGCATCCGCTGCCATTGAGGCCGTGCCCACCGTATCTGCATCGCATTGATAGAACTGGCGAAACCGCCCTGGGCCCGGCTTTTCATTGCGCCAGACAGGCCCCATCGCATAGCGCCGATAGGGTGTCGGCAGATCGTTGCGGTGTTGGGCATAAACGCGGGCCAAGGGCGCGGTCAGGTCATAGCGCAGCGCCAGCCATTTCTCGTCTTCATCCTGCCAGGCAAAGACCCCCTCATTGGGCCGGTCGACATCGGGCAGAAACTTGCCCAGCGCCTCGACCGTCTCGACCGCGCTCGATTCCAGCGCGTCAAAGCCATAGCGATGATAGACCCCGGCAATCGCGTTCAGCATCGCGGCGCGCGTCGTCACCTCGGCGCCGAAATAATCGCGGAACCCTTTGGGCGTTTCGGCCTTGGGGCGGGGCTCTTTTTTGGGCTTGGCCATGGCATGCGTCCTTGCGGCAACTCTTGCGGCATCTGTCGTGGCGCGGTCTAGCCCAAGGGCCGCGCCGGGGCAAGGCGGCTGCGCGATTGACCGCAGGCGCATCCGCGCGTAATCCCATGCCATGACCGAGATCGAAGAAAAACTGGCCCACCTGATCCGCACGGTCGATGACCTGTCGGATGTTATCGCGCGCCAAGACCGCGAGCTTGACCGCCTGCGCACCCGAGTCGAGATGCTGCTCGCGCGCGAAGCGGCCCGGCACGGCGAGAGCGATGGTGGCGTGATCCTTGGCGACGAGCGCCCGCCGCATTACTGACACGGGGTTATCTTACAACCAGAGGTCCCGGGGCAGGCCCGGGACGACTGCGAAGACGTCGTCAGATTTCCTCGACCATCACCACGCCGGTCAGGCTCTTGATCGCGCCCTTGATCTGTGGCGTCACGGGATATTCCGCGCCGCTGTCAATCTCGACCTCGCCGAGCAGGCCCGCGCCCATCAGGCAGAAATGGATCGGGCCGGGGCGCGCACCGCGCGCCGCTTGGCTGGCCCCTTGCAGCACCGCAGCAACCGATCCGATTGCCCCCGGCTGATCCACAAAGATCCGCAGGCCCACCGCGCCCGCCCCGGCCACCATCCCGTCAATCGGCTGCACCGCGCGGCAGAGCAGTTTCAACTGATCCGCCTCCAGCGTCGCCTCGGCGGTGATCACCACCTGCGCGCCAGTTTCCAGAAATTCGCGGCATTTCTCGAGCGTGTCGGAAAACAATGTCACCTCGTAGCCGCCGGTCGTATCGCTGAGCTGCGCAAAGGCAAAGCGGTTGCCACGTGCCGATTTCCGCTCTTGCCGCCCGGCCACGACCCCGGCCATCTTGACCAGCGCCGGGCCGCGTTCGGCCTGTGCTGTCACCTCGTCCAGCGTTTTCACATCCTGACGCCGCAACACGGTCATATAATCGTCAAGCGGATGCCCCGAGAGGTAGAACCCAACAGCCTTGAATTCCTCGGTCAGCCGCTCGGCGGGCAGCCAATCATCAACCGGGGCCAATCGCGGCTCGGGCAGGTCATCGCCCGCCTCGCCAAAGAGCGAGACCTGACTGGAATTCTTTTGCTCATGGATCGCCGCTGAATAGCTCATCAGCGCCTCGATGCTCTCGAACACGCGGCGGCGGTTGCGGTCCAGCGCGTCAAACGCCCCGGCGCGGGCCAGCATTTCCAGCGGGCGCTTGCCCACCCGCTTGAGATCGACCCGCTGCGCCACATCATAGAGCGTGGCAAAGGGCCGGTTGCCCCGCCCCACGGTGATCAGCTTCATCGCCTCGACGCCCACGTTCTTGAGCGCGCCCAGCGCATAGTGCAGCACGCCGCCCTGCACATCGAACGTCGCCTCAGAGCGATTGACGCAAGGCGCGGCCCAAGGCAGGCTCAGCCCCTTTTTCACCTCTTGGAAATAGACCGCCAGCTTATCCGTGAGGTGAATATCGCAATTCATCACCCCAGCCATGAATTCGACCGGGTGATTGGCCTTGAGCCAGGCGGTTTGATAGCTGACCACCGCATAGGCCGCCGCGTGGGATTTGTTGAAGCCGTAGTTGGCGAATTTCTCGAGCAGGTCAAAGACCTCGCTGGCCTTTTTCTTGTCGACACCATTTTCCATGGCGCCTTTCTCGAATTTCGGGCGCTCCTTGGCCATTTCTTCGGCGATTTTCTTGCCCATGGCGCGGCGCAACAGGTCAGCACCGCCCAAGGAATAGCCCGCCATCACCTGCGCGATTTGCATCACCTGTTCCTGATAGACGATGATGCCTTGGGTTTCCTCTAGGATATGGTCAATCGAGGGGTGAATCGACTCGAGCTCACGCAGGCCGTTCTTCACCTCGCAATAGGTCGGGATATTCTCCATCGGGCCGGGACGGTAGAGCGCCACAAGCGCCACGATATCCTCGATGCAGGTGGGTTTCATGCGCTTGAGCGCATCCATCATGCCGCTCGATTCCACCTGGAACACGGCGACTGTCTTGGCACTCGCATAGAGCCTATAGGATTTCTCGTCATCGAGCGGGATCGCCCCGATGTCATACTCAAACCCCTCGGGGGGATCATAGAGCACGGTGCCATCCGCCGCCACATTCAGCGGGCGGCCCGCCTTGCGGATCATGTCGACCGCGTTCTGAATGACCGTCAGCGTCTTGAGGCCGAGAAAGTCAAACTTGACCAGCCCCGCCTGTTCCACCCATTTCATGTTGAACTGGGTTGCGGGCATATCGGAGCGCGGGTCTTGGTAGACAGGCACGAGCGCATCAAGCGGCCGGTCGCCGATCACCACCCCGGCGGCATGGGTCGAGGCATTGCGCAACAGCCCCTCAACCTGTTGCGCATAGGTCAAAAGCCGATCCACGACCTCTTCATTCTTGGCCTCTTCGCGCAGGCGCGGCTCGTCGGCCAGCGCCTTTTCGATGCTCACCGGCTTGACGCCTTCGACCGGGATCATCTTGGACAGGCGGTCCACCTGCCCATAGGGCATTTGCAACACGCGCCCGATGTCACGCACAGCCGCCTTGGACAAGAGCGCGCCAAAGGTGATGATCTGGCCCACCCGGTCACGGCCATATTTCTCTTGCACATATTGGATCACCTCCTCGCGGCGATCCATGCAAAAGTCGATGTCAAAGTCGGGCATGCTGACCCGCTCTGGGTTCAGGAACCGTTCAAAAAGCAGGCTGTAGCGCAGCGGATCAAGATCGGTGATGGTCAGCGCATAGGCCACCAGACTGCCCGCCCCCGAGCCACGCCCCGGCCCCACCGGAATATCGTGATCCTTGGCCCATTTGATGAAATCGGCCACGATCAGAAAATAGCCGGGAAAGCCCATACCCTCGATGATGCCCAGCTCGAATTCGAGGCGCTTGTCATAGTCTTCCACCGGCGCGGCATGGGGGATAACCGCCAGGCGCGCGGCAAGCCCCGCCCGCGCCTGACGGCGCAGTTCCTCAACCTCGTCATCCGCGAATTTCGGCAAGATCGGATTGCGCTTATAGGCCCCAAAGGCGCAGCGGCGCGCGATTTCGACCGTGTTTTCCAGTGCCTCGGGCAAATCGGCAAAAAGCGCGGCCATCTCTTCTTGGCTTTTGAAATAGTGCTGCGGGGTCAGGCGGCGGCGCGGCGCGCTTTGATCGACATAGGCCCCCTCGGCCACGCAGAGCATGGCATCATGCGCCTCATACATATCGGATTTGGGAAAGTAGACATCGTTGGTCGCCACCAGCGGCAGGCCCATGGCATAGGCCATCTCAATCAGACCACGCTCGGTCAGGCGCTCGGCCTCGGGCGCGCCCCCGTCACCGGGATGACGCTGCAATTCGACATAGAGCCGGTCGCCAAACGCCTGCGCCAGACGCTGCATCAACGCCTCCGCCGCCGGGCGCTGCCCCCCCTGCAAGAGCCGACCCACCGGCCCATCCGGCCCACCCGTCAGGCAGATCACCCCCTCGGCATGATGCGCCAACTCGGTCAGCGTCACATGCGGCAGGCTGCCATCGCCCCGCAGATAAAGGCACGAGTTGAGCTTCATCAGGTTCTCATACCCGCACTCACTCTGCGCCAAGAGGACGAGGGGCGCGGGCGGCTTCGCGCGCTCTCCGGGTGCCAGGCTGAGATAGGCCAGATCGACCTGACAGCCCATGATCGGCTGCACGCCCGCGCCCTGCGCGCTCACGGAAAACTCTAGCGCGGCAAACATGTTGTTGGTGTCGGTCACGGCGACGGCGGGCATGCCTGCGGCCACGCAGAGGCCGGGCAGCTTCTTGAGCCGCATCGCCCCCTCCAGCAGGGAATATTCGGTATGCACCCGCAGGTGAATGAATCGGGGATCAGCGCTCATATCCGCACCCTAGCCCCGGTTGCGGCTGAACAAAAGACTTGCCAAACCGCCTGCCCCCGGCTTTCATCGGGTCACGATAGGCAAAGCCCGCCACCTTCTACGCCGCATCGAAGGTCAGGCACGCGAGGGCAGGCATGGTAACGCGGCGGGCAGCGGCTCATGACCCTCACGTTTCTTCTGAATGGAGAGAGCGTGGCACTTGGGGATGTGACCCCGACCACAACTCTGCTTGACTGGCTGCGAGAGGCGCGCGGCCTGACCGGCACCAAGGAAGGCTGCAACGAGGGCGATTGTGGGGCCTGTACCGTGATCGTCAGTGACGAGACCGGCACGCGGCCCCTCAACGCCTGTATTCTCCTCATGCCACAGCTTCAGGGCAAGGCCCTGCGCACGGTCGAGGGGATCAGCGGCCCCGAGGGGCAATTGCACCCGGTTCAAGCGGCGATGATTGCGCATCACGGCTCGCAATGCGGGTTTTGCACGCCGGGCTTTATCGCCTCGATGGCCTGCGCGCATCTTAATGGCGAGCGGGATCACGACCGGGTTCTGGCGGGCAATCTTTGCCGATGCACCGGCTATGCCCCCATCCTGACCGCCGCCCGCGCCGCCGAACCTGCCGCCATTCCCGCGTGGATGACGCAAGATCGCAATATCATCTGGCCCGAAATACCTTCGGGGGGGCCCGAAGGGCGGGGGGCAGACAGCCCCCCTGCGTTGCTGAAACCCCAGAGCGCCGATGAGGCGGCGCGCCTCTATGCCGCTCATCCTGAGGCGACGCTGATCTCGGGCGCAACCGATGTGGGCCTGTGGATCACCAAACAGTTGCGCGACATCAACCTGCCAATCTTTCTGGGGGGCTGCACGGACCTGAGCACCGCAGAGGTGACAGACAGGGATATGCGCCTTGGCGCGGGCTTGACCATTGCCCGGCTGATGCAGACGATTGCCCCCTATCACCCCTCCTATGCCGCGATGCTGCGGCGCTATGGCTCGGAACAGGTGCGTGCGGCGGCGACGCTTGGGGGTAATATCGCCAATGGCTCGCCCATCGGCGACAACGCGCCCGCGCTCATCGCCCTTGGGGCCACCCTGCATCTGCGCCACGGAGACACGCGCCGCCAGATGCCGCTCGAGGCGTTCTTTCTGGGCTACGGCCAGCAGGACCGCGCGCCGGGCGAGATGATCGAGGCCATCACCCTGCCCCGCCAGCCAGACCGCCTGCGCTGTTACAAAGTCTCGAAGCGCTTTGATCAGGATATTTCGGCGGTGCTGGGCTGTTTCAACCTGACCATTGAGGCGGGCCGGATCACTGACGCGCGGATCGCCTTTGGCGGCATGGCGGGCATTCCCAAGCGTGCCGCCCATGTCGAAGCGGCACTGATTGGCCAGCCTTGGACCGAGGCGACGATTACCGGCAGCGATGCAGCGTGGGCGCAGGATTTTGCGCCGCTGTCAGACATGCGCGCCTCTGCCGACTATCGCCTCTGCGTCGCGCGCAACCTCTTGATGCGCTATTTTCTAGAGGATCAGGGCATCGCCACATCGGTTCTTGAGGTGCAGCCATGAGCGTGGCGCGCCCTCTGCCCCATGACGCCGCACGCCTGCATGTGACGGGCACCGCGCGCTATGTCGATGATATCCCCAGCCCACGCGGCACGCTGCATCTGGCCTTTGGCCTCAGCACCATCGCGGCGGGGCGCGTGACCGAAATGGACCTTGCGCCGGTGCGCCAATGCGCCGGGGTCGTCGCCGTGCTGACCGCCGCTGACTTGCCGCAGGGGGCCGATTGCTCGCCTTCGGCCCATGACGAGCCGCTCTTGTGCACGGGCGATGTGCATTATCACGGCCAGCCGCTTTTTCTGGTATCGCCACCAGCCATCTGGCCGCACGCCGCGCCGCGCGCCGGGGACAGGTATGTTACGAAGAAACGACGCCCCTTTTGACCATCGACGCCGCATTGGCCGCCAATAGCCGCTTCGAAGACGGCCCGCGCATCTGGCAAAGGGGCGATACCAAGGCGGCCATCGCCAAGGCGGCCCACCGGGTGGGTGGCGTGATCGAGATGGGCGGGCAAGAGCATTTCTATCTTGAAGGTCAGGCGGCCCTTGCGCTGCCGCAAGAGGGGGGCGACATGGTGATCCACGCCTCGACCCAGCATCCGAGCGAAGTGCAGCACAAGGTGGCCGAGGCCCTTGGCCGGCCCATGCATGCCGTCCGGGTCGAGACGCGGCGCATGGGCGGCGGCTTTGGCGGTAAGGAGAGCCAAGCCAACGCCCCCGCCATCGCCTGCGCCGTCGCAGCGCGGCACACGGGGACGCCCTGCAAGATGCGCTATGACCGCGACGATGACATGGTGATCACCGGCAAGCGCCACGATTTCCGCATCACCTATCAGGCCGGGTTCGACGCCACCGGGCGGCTGACAGGGGTGGATTTCGTGCACTACGCCCGCTGCGGCTGGTCGCAGGATCTGTCGCTGCCGGTGGCCGACCGCGCCATGCTGCATGCCGATAACGCCTATTTCCTGCCCGCCGTGCGGATCGAGAGCCATCGGCTGCGCACCAACACCGCCTCTGCCACCGCGTTCCGGGGCTTTGGCGGGCCGCAGGGCATGCTGGGCATCGAGCGGGTTATGGATCATGTGGCGCATCATTTGGGCCTTGATCCTGTCGTGGTGCGGCAACGCAATTACTATGCCGCAGCCGTCGGAGGGGGGCTGTCTGCCCCCCGCGCTGCGCGCCCCCCCGAAGGTATTTCGGGCCAGATGAAAGAGCAGGTCACGCCCTATGGGCAGAAGGTCGAGGATTTCATCCTGCACGAGATGACCGAACGGCTGATGCAAACCTCGGACTATGCCGCGCGGCGGGCAGCGGTGGCGGCGTGGAACGCCCGCAATCCCGTGCTGAAAAAGGGCCTAGCGCTGACGCCGGTCAAGTTCGGGATTTCCTTTACGCTCAGCCATCTCAATCAGGCGGGCGCTTTGGTGCATGTCTATCAGGATGGGTCTGTGCATCTCAATCACGGGGGCACGGAAATGGGACAGGGCCTGTTTCAGAAGGTGGCACAAGTGGCCGCCGCGTGCTTTGGCCTGCCGCTAGAGGCCATCAAGATCACCGCGACCGATACCGCCAAAGTGCCCAATACCTCGGCCACAGCGGCAAGTTCCGGCAGCGATCTCAACGGCATGGCGGTTCAGGCAGCCTGCGATACGATCCGCGACCGGATGGCTGCCTGTCTGGCGGCGCATCACGCTGTGCCGCCCGAGGAGGTGCAATTTGACGGCGGTCGCCTGCGGGTGGGAACGGCCCACCTGAGCTTCGCAGAGGCCGCCCGGTTCTGCTACGAACAGCGCGTGAGCCTATCCGCCACCGGATTTTACAAGACGCCCGACCTTGCGTGGGACCGGATCAAGGGGGAGGGGCGGCCATTTTATTACTTTGCCTATGGGGCGGCCGTGACCGAGGTGATCGTCGACGGCCTGACCGGCGAGAACCGCATCCTGCGCGCCGATATCGTGCATGATTGCGGGGCCTCGCTTAATCCCGCGCTCGACATCGGCCAGATCGAGGGCGGCTATGTGCAGGGGGCGGGCTGGCTGACGCTCGAGGAACTGGTGTGGGACAAGGCCGGACGGCTCAGCACCCACGCGCCCTCGACCTACAAGATCCCCGCCTGTTCAGACCGGCCAGCGCTGTTCAACGTGGCGCTGTGGGAGGCGCAGAATCCGCGCCCAACGATCTATCGCTCCAAGGCTGTCGGCGAGCCGCCCTTTATGCTGGGGATTTCAGCGCTGATGGCGCTCAGCGCTGCGGTGGCGGCGTTTGGTTCGGGCTATCCGGCGCTTGACGCCCCGGCCACACCCGAGCGGCTGCTGAGCGCTATCGCGCGTCAGAAAGCGCGCCGCGATGCGTGACCTCGACGATCTGCGCACAGCCGTCGCGCGGGAGGGACAGATCGCACGGGTGGTGATCGCCGCCACCCGTGGTTCTGCGCCACGCGCCGCCGGGGCCGCGATGCAGGTCTGGCCCGGAGGGCAATCGGGCAGCATCGGTGGTGGGCGGCTGGAGCATGAGGCGGCAGGTGCGGCACGACGGTTTTTGGCAGAGGGCGGGAATGCCCGCGTGCTGCGCCAAGCGCTTGGTCCGGCCCTTGGCCAATGCTGTGGCGGGTCGGTGGTATTGGTGATCGAGCGGTTCGACCAGCACAGACTTGGCGCAGCGATTGAGGCGCTTGAACTATCGGGCCGTTGGGCACGGCAGATTGAAGGGCACATCACCCCCCCGCCTGCCGCCCGGCCCAGCGCCGGTACGGGTGTTACATGGGCAAACGGCTGGTTGATCGAGCCACTTTGCCCGCGCCTTGCGGTGGTGATCCACGGGGCTGGCCATGTGGGCCGCGCCTTGGCCGCCCTGCTTGCCCCATTGCCCGATCTGGCAGTGACGCTGGCCGATACGCGGGCCGAGATGCTGCGCGGGCTGCCCCAAGGGATCACCGCCGGCGTTGATCCCCTACGCGCCCTCGGCCAAGCGCCTGATACCGCCGCACATATCATTGTGACCCACGATCATGCGCTGGATCTGGAGCTGTGCCACCGGCTGTTGCAACGGCCCTTTGGGTGCGCGGGTGTCATCGGCTCCGCGACCAAATGGGCGCGGTTTCGGCAGAGATTGACAGCACTTGGGCATACGGACGCGCAGATTTCGCGCATTTCCTGCCCCATTGGCGATCCAAACCTTGGCAAACACCCGCAAGCCATTGCGCTTGGCGTGGCGGCTGCGTTACTGAAAGAGCCGGGTATCAAGGCCGCAGACCGAAGGAGAACCGCGTGACAGGCGATTTGCTGACCGTCTCGGGTCTGACCAAGGCCTATCCGGGAGTTGTCGCCAATGACGCCGTATCCTTTGCCATCCGCGAGGGCGAGGTGCATGCCCTGCTGGGCGAGAATGGCGCCGGGAAATCAACCCTCGTCAAGATGATCTATGGGCTGGTCAAGCCCGACAGCGGCGCCATGACGCTGCGCGGCACCCCCTATGCCCCACCAGACCCCCATGCCGCGCGCCTGGCGGGGGTGGCGATGGTGTTTCAGCATTTCTCGCTTTTTGATGCGATGAGCGTGGCCGAGAACGTGGCCCTCGGGATGGAACGCCCGCCAGCGCTGCGCGATCTGGCCGCGCGCATCCGTGCCGTCTCGGAAACCTATGGCCTGCCGCTTGATCCCGACCGGACCGTTGGTGATCTTTCGGCAGGAGAGCGGCAGCGCGTCGAGATCATCCGCTGTCTCTTGCAGGAACCCCGCCTTTTGATCATGGACGAGCCGACATCGGTGCTCACGCCGCAAGAGGTGGATATCCTGTTTCAGACCCTGCGCAAGCTGACGGGCGAAGGCGTGGCGATCCTTTACATCTCGCACAAGCTCGAGGAAATCCGCGCCCTCTGCGATCATGCCACGATCCTGCGGCAGGGCCGCAACGTGGGCACCTGCACACCGCGCGACACTTCGGCCCGCGCGATGGCGGAAATGATGGTGGGCACAACCTTTGCCGCGCCGGAACGCGCCGGGCGTGCCAAGGCGGGTGTGGTGCTGGAGGTGTCTGACCTGTCGGTCGCGGCGCAGGGGCAGTTCGGCACCGCGCTTCACGCGATTTCCTTTGCCGTGCAGGCCGGAGAGGTGCTGGGCATCGGTGGGGTTGCGGGCAATGGGCAGGATGAGCTTTTGGCCGCGTTGTCGGGCGAAATGCCGGTGACGGCAGAGGCTGTGCGCCTGAAGGGCATGGCCATCGGTCAGCACGGCCCCGGCAACCGCCGTGCGATGGGCCTGCTTACCGCGCCTGAGGAACGGCTGGGCCATGCCGCCGCCCCCGACATGAGCCTGACAGAGAATGCCATCCTGACCGGGGCAGCGCGGGAAAGCCTGCTCAATCGCGGGTTTCTGAGATGGGAGGCGGCCGAGGCCTTTGCCCGCCGGATCATCACCGGCTTTGACGTGCGCACGCCCGGCCCGGGCACCGCCGCACGGGCGCTGTCGGGGGGCAATCTGCAAAAATTCGTGATTGGCCGCGAAGTGCTGCAACGGCCCGAGGTTCTGGTGGTCAACCAGCCCACCTGGGGTGTCGATGCCGCCGCCGCTGCCGCGATCCGCCAAGCCCTGCTTGATCTGGCCACTGGGGGGGCGGCGGTGATCTGCATCAGTCAGGACCTTGACGAGTTGATCGAGATTTCCGACCGGTTCGGCGCGTTGAGCGAAGGACGGCTTTCGGACATCAGGCCGACCCAGGGCCTGAGTGTCGAAGAGATCGGATTGATGATGGGCGGCGCACATGGCATGGAGGTGGCGCATGTGTGACCTGTCGTTTTTGAGTATTTTAGCCACAAAGAAACGCATAAAGAAACATGGGCGCGCGCCATGCTGAAGCTGGAAAAGCGCCCTCAACCCTCACGGCTCTGGACTTGGGCCACGCCGGTTCTGGCGGTGCTGATCACCATGTTGGCGGGTGGGGCGCTTTTTGCGGCACTTGGCGAAGACCCGGTAGCGGCCATCTCGACGATTTTCTGGCAACCGCTTTTTGGCGAGTTCGCGTTTTATTACCGGCCGCAATTGCTGATCAAGGGTGCGCCTCTGGTGCTGATCGCCATCGGGCTTAGCCTTGGGTTTCGTGCCGGTATCTGGAACATCGGGGCCGAGGGGCAATATATCGTCGGCGCACTGGCAGGGGCCGGGGTGGCGCTTGCGTTTTATCCAGCGGAGAGCGCGCTGATCTTTCCGCTGATGATCCTTGCTGGCGCGCTAGGGGGCTGGGCCTGGGGCATGATCCCGGCGGTGCTCAAGCTGCGGTTCGGCACCAATGAAATCCTCGTGTCGCTCATGCTCGTCTATGTGGCAGAGCAATTGCTGGCGGCCATGGCCCTTGGGTTGATGAAGAACCCCGAGGGGCGCGGATTTCCCGGCTCGCGCAACCTGCGCCAATATGACAGCGCGCATAATGCAGAGCTTATTACCGGCACGGGCATGCATTGGGGAGTGGTGGCGGCGCTGATCGCGGTCATCTTCGCCTATGTGCTGCTCAGCCGCCATATCCTTGGCTATCATATCCGGCTTGCGGGTCAGGCGCCACGCGCCGCCCGTTTTGCCGGCGTGCGCCCGGCGCGGTTGGTTCTGTTTTGTCTGGGGACATCGGGCGCTCTGGCGGGATTGGCGGGGCTGTTCGAGGTCGCAGGCCCCGCCGGGCAGGTCAGCATTGATTTCAACGTGGGCTATGGGTTTACGGCGATCATCGTGGCCTTTTTGGGCCGGCTGCACCCGGTCGGCATCCTGCTTGCGGGGCTTTTGATGGCGCTCACCTATATTGGCGGCGAATTGGCGCAATCCAACATGGGGCTACCTGCGGCCGCGATCCAACTCTTTCAGGGGATGCTGTTGTTTTTCCTTTTGGCCGTGGACCTGCTGACCAATTACCGCGTCCGGTTGGTGACACGGGAGGTGGCGTGATGCTTTTGTCCTCGATTGATCCGGCGCTGCTTCTGGCCTCGCTCATCGTCGCCTCTACGCCCATTCTGCTGGCGGCATTGGGCGAGTTGGTTGTCGAGCGGGCGGGCGTGCTCAACCTCGGGGTCGAGGGGATGATGATCACCGGCGCAATCTGCGGCTTTGCCATGGCTGTCAATTCCGGCTCGCCGGTCGTGGGGTTTGTGGCCGCCGCCGCCGGGGGCGCTGTTCTGGCGCTTCTCTTCGCGCTTCTGACCCAATTTGCCCTTGCCAATCAGGTGGCAAGCGGCCTCGCGCTGACGCTCTTTGGACTTGGCCTCTCGTCGCTGATCGGACAGGGCTATGTCGGGATCAAGCCGCCGCCGACCACGCGGCTTGACCTGCCTGTGCTGAGCGATCTGCCTTTTGTCGGGCGTGTGTTGTTTTCCCATGATCTGATGGTTTACTTCGCCCTAGCGCTTGTGGCTTTGGTCTGGGCGCTGCTGAAATATTCGCGCGCCGGGCTGATCCTGCGGGCGGTGGGTGAAAACCATGAGGCCGCGCATGCGCTTGGCTACAAGGTGGTGCGCATCCGCGTTCTGGCGATCCTGTTTGGCGGGGCTTGCGCCGGGTTGGGCGGGGCCTATCTCAGCCTTGTGCGGGTGCCGCAATGGACCGAAGGCATGACCTCTGGGGGGGGCTGGATCGCGCTTGCCCTTGTGGTTTTTGCCTCGTGGAAAGTGGGGCGCGTTCTGCTTGGCGCGTGGCTCTTTGGCGGGGTTTCGGTATTGCAGCTTAATCTTCAGGCGGCAGGCGTTGCGATCCCGGTCGAATATCTTTCCATGTCGCCCTACTTGATCACCATCCTCGTGCTGGTCATCATGTCGTCTGACAAATCCCGCGCGCCCGGCTCTTTGGGCCGCATTTTTCACGCCTCGCAATAAGATCACATCACAGATCACAACAGGGAGATCCCGAATGAAACTCACGCATCTACTGACCTCAGCCGCCTTGGCGCTTGGTCTGGCAAGCGCCGCCGTGGCGCAGGACAAGACCAAAGTCGGCTTTATCTACGTCGGCCCCATCGGCGATGGCGGCTGGACCTATGAGCATGACAAAGGCAGGCTCGCGGTTGAGGCGCATTTCGGCGATGCCGTCGAAACCGTCTATCAAGAAAGCGTGCCCGAGGGCGCCGATGCCGAACGCGCCATCACGCAAATGGCGCTGCAAGGGGCGGATCTGATCTTTACCACCTCGTTTGGCTTTATGGAGCCGACGCTGGCGGTGGCCGAAAAGTTCCCCAATGTGAAATTCGAACACGCCACCGGCTACAAGACCCTGCCCAATGTCTCGACCTATTCCGCCCGTTTCTACGAGGGGCGCGCGGTGCAGGGCCATATTGCGGGCAAGATGACCAAATCGAATATCGTGGGCTACATCGCCTCTTATCCGATCCCAGAGGTCATTCGCGGCATCAACTCGGCCTATATTCACGCGAAAAAGGTCAACCCCGATGTCGAGTTCAAGATCATCTGGGCCTACACTTGGTTTGACCCCGCGAAAGAGGCAGACGCCGCCACTGCCCTGATCGAGCAGGGCGCGGACGTGATCCTGCAACATACCGATTCCACCGCGCCGCAGGCCGCTGCCGAAAAGGCGGGCAATGTCGTGACCTTTGGACAGGCGTCGGATATGGCCGAATACGCCCCCTTCCCGCGCGTGTCATCGATCATCGACAACTGGGCCCCCTATTACATTGACCGCACGCAGGCGGTGATTGATGGCACCTGGGAGAGCACGCAGACATGGGACGGCATCGGGCCGGGCATGGTCGGCATTGGCGAGATTTCCGATGCGGTGCCTGCGGATGTCAAGGCAGAGGCGCTGGCCCTCAAGGCTGCCATGGCGGACGGCAGCTATCACCCGTTCACCGGGCCGCTGAAAAAGCAGGACGGGTCGGATTGGCTGGCCGAGGGCGAGGTTGCCGATGACGGCACGCTCTTGGGCATGGATTTCTATGTCGAAGGGCTGACCGGAGAGATCCCCAACTAAGCCGAATTGACAGGGTTTGAAAAACGACAGCCGCCGGGGAACCGGCGGCTGTTTGTTTTTACACCGCAGGCCTGGAGCACGACATAACCGCCGGTCGGTTTCAGAACAGACGCGCGCGCCGCAGGCCATACTCTTGGGCAAACGCACCGCCAGGAGACCGCCCATGGGCACCCCCGACACCCTGATTGATCTTGCCCGCTACCCGGTCCATCAAACGGGGCACGCGCGCGACATCATCCTAGGCCGCGTCCGCGCCGATCTTGGCCGCGATGGCTGTGCGGTGCTCAAAGGGTTCCTTACCCCGGCGGGGGTGGATATCCTGCGTGCGCAGGCTGAGAGCGTCGCCGACAGGGCCTTTCGCTCCTTTAATCGCACCAATCCCTATTTCACCAAGGACGACCCGACCCTGCCCGCACACGATCCGCGTCGTCGGTTTTTCGAGCGTTCCAACAGCTTTATTCCGGCGGATAACTTTCCGCCCGCAAGCCCGCTGCGCGCGCTTTATGAATATCCAGCGCTCAGCGCCTTTATTCAGGACTGTCTGGAGGAAGAGAATTTCTATCCCTACGCCGATCCGCTGGCCGATGTGATCGTGAATGCCGCCGACGAAGGCAATGGATTTCCATGGCATTTCGACACCAATAATTTCACTGTCACCATCGCCATTCAGAATGCCGAAGAGGGGGGCGCGTTTGAATATGCGCCCAATATCCGCGCCGGGGGCGAGAATTTTGCCGAGGTGGAAAAGGTGCTGGATGGTACCTCTGACACGGTCAGAACGCTTGTGCTGGAACCGGGCGATCTTCAGATTTTCCGGGGTCGCTATTCGATTCACCGGGTCGCCCCCTTGCGCGGCAAGACCCCGCGTTACGTCGCGATCCTGTCCTATGTGGAAGAGACGGGGATGGTGGGCACGCCTGAACGCTGTCGCCAGCTTTACGGGCGCACCTTGCCGATCCATCACGAGCGCGCAGGTCAGAGGGCCGACGCCTATCTCGATTAACCCTCGTTGGGATACCAGAAGAGCGCGGCCCAGATCACCATACCGACATAGGCCAGACACATCACGATCAACGCCGCCCAAGTAAAGATCACCAGCGCCGCGGCGACACAGGCAAAGGCCAAGAGGAAGAACTTGACGTTCTCGCGCGAGATGCGGGTTTTCTTGAACGACCAGATCGGCACCGGCGAAATCATCAAAAGGCCGACACCGGCCATATAAAGCCCGGTGAGGAACGCAGGCGGCGGGGACATATCCGGCAGGGCAAAGGTCACGAACATCGGCAGCATCGCCAAAAGCGCGCCTGCGGGCGAGGGCAGGCCTTGGAAATAGGCCCCCGATCCGCCCTTGCCGCCCTCTTCGCGCGCACTGACATTGAACCGCGCCAGACGCATGACGCAGCACACGGCAAAGAAGAGAACCGCAATCCAGCCTGCTTGTCGTGCGTCCTGAAGGCCCCAATAGTAGATCACCAGCGGGGCCGCGACGCCGAAATTCACGAAATCCGCGAGCGAATCAAGCTCGGCGCCCATCGCGCTTGAACTGCGCAAGAGCCGCGCCAAACGCCCATCCAGCCCGTCCAGCACCCCGGCGATCAGCAGGAGTTGCACGGCGCGCACATAATCCCCCTGCACGCCCAGCCGGATCGCCGTGACCCCGGCACAGATCGCGGCAACGGTCAGCATATTTGGCAAAAGCTGTGCGAGCGTGACCTCGCGGCGCGCTGGCGGCTCTGGCTCTGGTGTCACTGGCCCAACTCCGCGATCACGGTTTCCCCTGCCACCATGGTTTGTCCCACGCGCACGCTTGGGACCACACCTTCGGGCAGATAAATATCAAGCCGAGACCCAAAGCGGATAAGGCCAAAGCGCTCACCACGCCCAAGGGCATCCCCCGGTTTTACGAAACACACGATCCGCCGCGCCACCAGCCCCGCGATCTGCACGACCGGCAAGAGCCGCCCATCGGCCATTTCGATCACCACGCCATTGCGCTCGTTATCCGCGCTGGCCTTGTCGAGCGACGCATTGAAGAACTTGCCGGGGCGATAGGCAACCGCGCTGACCCGCCCTGCGACTGGCGCACGGTTCACATGGCAGTTGAACACGCTCATGAACACGCTGACGCGCGTGAGCGGCGTGGCGGGCAGGCCCAGTTCGGCAGGCGGCACCGCCGGCTCGATCAGCGACACCATGCCGTCGGCGGGGCTGATGATCAGACCGGGGCGTTCGGGGGTCACACGCTCTGGGTCACGAAAGAAATAGTAACACCAGACCGTGAGGCCCACACCGATCCAGCCCAAAACATCCCAGAGCATGAAAAGCCCAAAGGTGATCAGCGCAAAGATCGCCACAAACTTGCGCCCCTCCGGATGCATCGGCTTGATGAAGGTTTCATGCATTTTCATGCGCGGGCACTCCTTGCGGCAGGTTCAGGTCTCTTTCTATCCGCCTAAGCTCATGCCTCTCAACATGCAAGGTGACAGCTTTTCTTTGCGGCTTGCGCGTGGCACTCTGTGCACCATGAGAACAGTGATCACCTCCCCCGATGGAACCCCGGCCAGCCGCTTTGCCTTTGGCACCATGCAATTCGGCGATGCCGCTGATGAAGCCGCCTCGCGCGCGATGTTCGATGCGTGCCTTGCGGCGGGCATCACGCATTTCGACACGGCGCATCTGTACACCGATGGGGCGGCGGAAACGCTTTTGGGCCAATTCGCCGCACCGCATCGCGACCGGCTGACGATTGCCACCAAGGCCGGATATTCCGGCGGGGCGGGGCGGGCAAATATCCTCGCGCAGTTCGATATTTCCCGCCAACGTCTTGGTATGGACAAGGTCGAGATCCTCTATCTTCATCGCTTTGATCCCGACACGCCCCTTGAAGAGACCCTGGAAACCTTTGCCGATTTGCGCGCGCGCGGGCAGATCGACCATGTCGGCCTGTCGAATTTCGCCGCTTGGCAGGTGATGAAGGCCGCGTGCATCGCGGCGCGGTTTGATCTGACGATTTCGATCCTGCAACCGATGTATAGCCTCATCAAGCGGCAGGCCGAGGTTGAAATCCTGCCGATGGCCGCCTCTGAAGGGATGGTGGTTGCGGGGTATTCGCCGTTGGCCGGGGGGTTGCTCACCGGCAAATATGCACGGGGCGAAACCGGGCGGCTCACGGGCAATGAACGCTACGCCGTGCGCTATGGTCAGGGCTGGATGCAAGAGGCTGCCGTTCACCTGAGCCAGATCGCGCAAGAGCTGGGCACCGATCCAGCGACCCTTGCGGTGGCATGGGCAGCACAGCACCCGGCACGGCCTGTGCCAATCATTTCCGGGCGCTCTGCCGCGCAGATTGCGCCGTCGCTGGCCGCTCTGGAATTCGATATGGACGCGGCGCTCTATGCGCGGATGGCGGCCCTGAGCCCGGCCCCGCCCCCCGCCACTGACCGCACCGAAGAGGCCTGAGCCGATGGAGCAACGCCCCCTGCCGCCCACGGCGTCGATCGCACATGCGGGCGACGGGGCCAAACTGCACGCGCCTTCTGCCGAACGCAACGCAGCAGCCATCACCGAGGCGCTTGCCTCGATTGCCCCCGCAACAGGCCGTGCGCTTGAGATTGCCAGCGGCACGGGGCAGCATATCGTGAGCTTTGCCCGCGCGATGCCCGGCCTTGACTGGCAACCAACCGAGATTGACCCCGCGCGGCGCGCCAGCATCAACGCTTGGGCGGCAGAGGCCGGGTTGCCCAATCTGCGCGCCGCCCTGCCCCTGAACGCCACCCAAGCCGGTTGGGGCGCAGAGCACGGCAACCGCGCCCTGATCGTGCTGATCAACCTCTTGCACCTCATCTCGACACCCGAAGCGCAAACGCTGGTGCAAGAGGGGGCCGATGCCCTCGCCCCCGGCGGGCGCTTTGCCCTTTACGGGCCGTTCCTGCGGTCAGGCGAGGCCACCTCCGAGGGTGACGCCCGGTTTCATGCCAGCCTCATCGCGCAGGACCCCGCCATCGGCTACAAGGATCTGGAAGAGGTCCAGCATTGGCTGCGCGACGCGGGGCTCATCCTGATCGAAAGCCGTGCGATGCCTGCCAACAATGTGCTGCTGATTGCTGAGCGTTCCGCCTGATCTGGATCAAGGCCACGAGAGGCGTGGCATGGTTTCTGCCGAGGCAGAGACAGGTATGGAGATCCCGCAAATGCGTTGGCCAGACAAGATCGACACCACCCGACAGGAATTGCGCGCGCTGAATGCGCTTATCCCCGACACCGCCCGCGCCTTTGGCGGCTTGGGCAAGGCCGTCAAGGAAGGCGGCACGCTTGAGTTCAAGGTCAAGGAATTCGTGGCCCTCGGCATTGCGGTCGCCACCAAATGCGAGCCCTGCATCGCCCTGCATATGGAGGCGCTTATTCGCACTGGGGCCACCCGCGAAGAGGTGGGCGATGTGCTGGCCATGTCAATCCAGATGGGCGGCGGCCCGGCGATGATGTATGCCGCCAAGGCGCTCGCCTGTTACGATGAATTGGCGGAAAAAGGGTAGGCCGCACAAAAACGGCTGACCGGGCGGCAGTCTTTGCGTTAGGCTCGCAACAGGTATCACTGTAACGGGTTTTCAGATGCTGCGTCCTTTTTTACTCTGCCTCGCCCTCATATGCGGGCCCGCTCTGGCAACCGAGCGGTATGGCGATTATGCCCCGGTCGATTTCGGCCCGCGCGGGCCGTCTAGCTATCCGGTGCATGGCCTTGATGTGGCCCGGTTCCAGAACGAAATCGACTGGCGGCGCGTGGCGCTTTCGGGTGTGGCCTTTGCCTTTATCAAGGCGACCGAGGGCGGCGATCTCAAGGACGCGCAATTCGACCGCAACTGGCAATTGGCGGCGCGCGAGGGCATCCCGCGCGGGGCCTATCATTTCTACTATTTCTGCACCCCACCCGAGGTGCAGGCGCAATGGTTCATCCAGAATGTGCCACGTCGGGGCCGCGCGTTGCCGCCCGTGCTTGACATGGAGTGGAACCCGTTTTCCCCCACCTGCGTGGTGCGCCCACCGGGGGCAGAGGTGCGCAGGCAAGCGCAGATTTTCCTTGATATCGTCGAGCGGTATTACGGCCAACGCCCGATCATCTACACCACACCGGAATTCTACGAACAAACCGGCATCGGACAGATCGAGGGGGTGGAATTCTGGCTGCGCGCGGTGGCAAAGACGCCCGATCAGGTCTACCCCGGCAAACGCTGGACCTTTTGGCAATATACCGGCACCGGCATCGTGCCGGGGGTCGAGGGCGGCGTCGATATCAACGTCTTTGCCGGGTCTGAGAGACAGTGGAAAGACTGGCTGGGCACGCATTGGAAATAGGGGCACCAATTGGTGCCCCCTGTTATGTTCACCCATCCTTGCGGATGGTCTCGTTCTTGGGGTCATAGGGGCTGTCGCAGGTCACGACCGCATCCCAAAGCTGATCGAGCATCTTGACCTTGAGCTTGGTGCCCTCAACCGCCTGTTCGGGTTTGACATAGCCCATACCGATGGATTTCCCGAAGGCCACCGAATAGCCACCCGAGGTCAGGCGACCAACCCGCTCGCCTGCGGGCGTATAGAGCACCTCACGCCCCCAGGGATCGGCATCGGCGGGTCCGTCGATTAGAAGCGTGCAGCATTTCACGCGCACACCAGTCTCGACCATCCGGGCCTTGCCGCGGAATTCCTTGTCCAGATCGACAAAGCGCGGCAGATCGGCCTCGAGCGGGGTCGCGTCGCGGCCTAGCTCATTGCCAAAGGCGCGATAGCTTTTCTCTTGCCGCAGCCAGTTTTGCGCGCGGGCGCCGACCAGCTTCATCCCATGCTTTTCGCCGGCCTTTTCCAGCAGATCGAACAGGTAATTCTGCATCTCGATCGGGTGATGCAATTCCCAGCCCAATTCGCCGGTATAGGCCACGCGGATGGCATTGACCGGGCACATGCCCAGTTCGATCCGCTGCGCCGAAAGCCACGGGAACCGCTTGTTGCTGAGCGCAGTTGCCGGATCGGCATCCTTGATGACGGCGTTCAGCACGTCGCGCGATTTCGGCCCGGCGATGGCAAAGACACCCCATTGCGTGGTCACGTCCTGAATCTCGATATAGCCGAATTCGCCCGCCATATCCTCGGCTGATTTGCGCAGATAATCGGCGTCATACTCGGTCCAGGCCCCGGCAGAGACGAGGTAATATTCATGCTCTTTGAGGCGCACGATGGTGTATTCCGTACGCGTTGTGCCATGATCGGTCAGCGCATAGGTCAGGTTGATGCGGCCCACTTTTGGCAGCTTGTTGCAGGTGAACCAATCGAGGAAGGCGGTCGCCCCCGGCCCTTTGACCATATGCTTGGAAAACGCCGTGGCGTCGATCAGGCCTACGCCTTCACGGATCGCGCGCGCCTCTTCCACCGCATATTGCCACCAACCGCCCCGGCGGAAGCTGCGCGCGTCATGGTCAAAGTTTTCCGGCGCGTCGAGTGGCCCGTAATAGTTGGGGCGTTCCCAGCCATTGACGAACCCGAACTGCGCGCCGCGCTTCTTTTGCCGGTCATAGGCGGGCGAGGTGCGCAGCGGGCGGCACGCGGGGCGCTCTTCATCCGGGTGGTGCAGGATATAGACGTGATCGTAGCATTCTTCGTTCTTGCGCGCGGCAAACTCGGTCGTCATCCAGTTCGAGGAATAGCGCTTGGGATCAAGGCTTGCCATGTCGATCTCGGCCTCGCCATTCACCATCAACTGCGCGAGGTAATAGCCCGTGCCGCCCGCGGCGGTAATGCCAAAGCTAAAGCCCTCGGCCAGCCACATGTTGCGCAGCCCCGGTGCGGGGCCGACCAGCGGGTTGCCATCGGGCGTATAGCAGATCGGCCCGTTGAAATCATCCTTGAGACCCGATTCCTCGCAGGACGGGATGCGGTGGATCATCGCCATATACTGTTCTTCGATCCGCTCCAGCGCCAGCGGGAAGAGATCAGCACGGAAACTGTCCGGCACGCCATATTCAAAGCAGGCAGGCGCGTTTTTCTCATAGACACCCAGAATCCAGCCGCCGCGCTCTTCGCGCACGTAGCTTTGCGCATCGGCGTCGCGCACGACGGGGTGTTCTTTGCCGCCCTGTCTGCGGAATTCGACCAGCGCCGGGTCCTGATCCATCACGACGAACTGATGCTCGACGGGGATTGCCGGGATCTTGATGCCCAGCTTCTTGGCGGTGGTTTGCGCATGGTTGCCGCTCGCCGTCACGACATGCTCGGCGGTGATCACGATCTGCTCGTCCGAGGGCACCAGATTGCCGCCCTTTTCCACCATCTTGGTGCAGGTCACCTCCCACGCGGTGCCGGTCCAGTGGAACGCATCCGCCTGCCACTTGCGCTCGATCATCACGCCGCGCTGACGCGCCCCCTTGGCCATGGCCTGCGTCACATCGGCGGGGTTAATATAGCCGTCGGTGTTGTGATAAAGCGCACCCTTGAGGTCGGACGTATTGATCAACGGCCAGCGTTCTTTGATCTCGTCGGGGGTCAGCCACTGATAGGGCACGCCGCAGGTTTCGGCGGTCGAGGCATAGAGCATATACTCGTCCATCCGCTCGTCGGTCTGCGCCATGCGCAGGTTCCCCACGACGGCAAAGCCCGCATTCAGCCCGGTCTCGGCCTCCAGCGTCTTGTAGAACTCCACCGAATACTTGTGGATATGCGTGGTGGCAAAGGACATGTTGAAGAGCGGCAGCAGCCCCGCCGCATGCCAGGTCGAGCCAGAGGTCAGCTCGTCCCGCTCCAGCAGCATGACATCCTCCCAACCGGCCTTGGCCAGATGATAGGCGATCGAGGTGCCAACGGCACCACCGCCAACGACGAGGGCTTTGACCTGGGTTTTCATGACGAGCGACTCCCTTAGGGTGACTTGAGTTGGGGCGATGTTTATCAATCCTGCCAATTCGCGCGCAGCCCATCCGACGCAACGCCGCACGAAAGCGACGTCGCGCCGGATCGTATGCGAAAACAGAGGTGTGGATTTCTCTGGCGAGGATTGATAGCGTGCGCCGCAATGCAGAAATGACCGGAATTCAGCCTATGAGCGCCACCGCCAACAAGACCGCCCCCCTGCCGGAGGATATCCGCGCGATGAAAGGCGGCACGCCCATCGTCAGCCTCACGGCCTATACAACACCGATGGCGCGAATGATGGACGCCGCCTGTGATTTCGTGCTGGTGGGCGACAGCGTGGGCATGGTGGTGCATGGCCTACCCTCGACCCTTGGGGTCACGATGGAGATGATGATCCTGCACGGTCAGGCGGTCGCGCGCGGCCTGAGCCATGCCATGCTGGTGATCGACATGCCCTTTGGCTCGTACGAGGAAAGCCCGGAACAGGCGTTCCGTAATGCCGCGCGCATCATGCGCGAAACGGGCGCTGCGGCGGTCAAGCTCGAAGGTGGGCGGCACATGGCCGACACCATCGCCTTTCTCGTGGCGCGTGGCGTGCCGGTGATGGCGCATATCGGCCTTACCCCTCAGTCCATCAACACGCTTGGCGGTTATAAGGTGCAGGGGCGCGGCGATGCCGCCGAGACGCTCTTGGCCGATGCCCGCGCCGTCAGCGCGGCAGGGGCCTTTTCGGTGGTGCTGGAAAAGGTCACAGCCACGCTGGCCGACCGGATCACCGCTGAAATCCCCATTCCCACCATCGGCATCGGTGCCTCGGTGGGCTGCGACGGGCAAATCCTCGTGGTCGATGACATGCTGGGGCTTTTCACCGCCTTCAAACCGAAATTCGTCAAGCGCTACGCCAGCTTGGGCGCAGAAGGAGAGGCGGCCATTGCCGCCTATGCCGCCGAGGTGCGCGCCCGGACATTCCCCGCACCCGAACATACCTTTGCCGACAAGGCCCCGCGCGGATGAGCGCGCCCATTCTGCGCGACCTTGACGCGCTGCGTGCCGCCACCCGGCCTTGGATTCTTGCGGGCGAGACGATTGGCGTCGTGCCCACCATGGGCGCACTGCATGACGGGCATCTGTCACTCGCAGCGGCAGCCAAGGCCATCTGCGACCGGGTGATCGTGACTATCTTTGTCAATCCCAAGCAGTTCAACAATCCCGAAGACCTCAAGAACTATCCCCGCACCGAGACCGAGGATGCGCGCAAGCTGGAACGCTTTGCGGTAGACGCCCTCTGGGTGCCGGAGGGCGATCAGATGTATCCGCCACATTTCGCCACCACCGTTTCTGTCGCGGGCCTCACCGATGTGATGGAGGGTGTCTATCGACCGGGCCATTTCGACGGGATGGCCACTGTCGTGACCAAGCTTTTTACCCAGACGGCGGCCACCGACGCCTTTTTCGGCGAAAAGGACTATCAGCAACTGATGGTCGTGCGCCGGATGGCGGCGGACCTCGATATTCCGATCACCGTGCATGGCTGCCCGACGATCCGGGAAATCGACGGTCTGGCCATGTCCTCGCGCAACCTTTTGCTGTCGGACCGCGCCCGCACCACGGCCCCCGTGCTGCATGAGGTGATGGAGCAGATCGCCGACGGGCTGCGCGCCGGCACGGAGTTCCAAGCGCTGCACACCAAGGCCCTGGCGCGGCTGGAACGCGCGGGCTTTACCGGGGTCGATTACCTTGATCTGCGCGCGCAGGACGATCTATCGGCCTTGGCGGCCCCCACGCGCCCGGCCCGTCTTTTTGCGGCCGCATGGCTTGCGGGCGTGCGCCTGATCGACAATATCGCGATCGGAAGCTGAGCGGTTTCACCGGTGTCTAAACCCTCAAAGTCCGGCGCCCGCAACACGCGCCGCTCTTTGAGTATTTGCAGAACAGCGAACTCAAACCCCCAGCAACTCTGCAAGGGCAAGCGCCATCACGCGTGCAGAGTGTTCCATATCGTCGATCCCCACATATTCATCCGGCTTATGCGCCAGATCGAGGATGCCCGGACCATAGGCGATGCAGTTCTTCAGCCGCCCGATCCGGTCGATGTGTTTCTGGTCATAGGTGCCGGGGCTGACCACGTAATCGGCGGCATGGCCGAACACCTGATCCACCGCCCGCGCCACCGCCCCTACCACCGGCGCATCGCGGTCGGTCATTGTGGGCAGGACGCGGTGCAATTCCCGGATCGTATAGTCAAACCCCGGCCTGCCTTGGCGCAACGCCTCTAACAGGTCGCGAATTTCTGTTTCGACCGCGCCGATATCCTCTTCGATCAGGAACCGCCGGTCGATCACCATCCGGCAACGGTCGGGCACGCAAGGGCTGGGCAGGCCGGTGTAATCGGCGTCTTGCTCTGGCTCTCCGCCATGGATGGAATTGATGTTGAGCGTCGATTGCCGCGCGCCCTCGGGAACCACGGGCATCTCGGTGCGCCGGGCCGCCAGTGCCGGGAAAAGCTGTTCCTCCATCCGCGCGATGACCGCGCCCATGTGGCGCACGGCGCAATCCCCCAGAAACGGCATAGAGCCATGGGCAATCTCGCCGTGGGTCTCGATCTCGGCCCACCAGACACCGCGATGCCCAAGGCAAATCCGATCCTTGCCCAAAGGTTCCGGAATGATGACGTGATCCACCCGGCCGGGGCTGAAATAGCCGCGCTCGGCCAGATAGGCCACGCCGCCAAAGCCGCCCGATTCTTCATCCGCCGTGCCGCTGATCTCGATGGCCCCGGCGTAATCGGGGCAGGTGGCGATGAACGCCTCTGCGGCGATGATGCTTGCCGCAAGTCCGCCCTTCATGTCACAGGCGCCGCGACCATAGATTTTCCCGTCGATCACCGCCCCGCCAAAGGGGTCCACGCTCCAGCCATGGCCGACCTCGACCACGTCGATATGGCTGTTGAAATGCACGCAAGCGCCGGGGCGCGCGCCCTCACGCCGCGCCACGATGTTCCAACGTGGGTGCCGGTCACTGTCGCCGGGGGCCCCTGTGGCGCGGATCAATTCGGTCGTGAACCCCGATGCACGCAAACGACGGTCGAGATAATCACAAATCTCGCGATAATTCTCGCCCGGCGGATTGCGCGTCGGAATACGGATCAGGTCTTGGGTCAGCGCGATCAGGTCGGCGCGCCGCGCAGTGATTTCTTGGCGCAGGCGATCTGGCAGGGTCATTGTGCCCAGCCCGGCGCGCGCCGGAACAGCGCTTCGGCATCCTCGACCATGCGTGCGATGATCTCGGCCACCGGCGGGCGGTCATGGATCAACCCCGTTGCCTCGCCGACAAAGGTATTGGCGCGGTCAGGATCACCCGCTGCCCAGCCCGTCGCCCAATCGGCACGCGCAGGCCCATCCTTGCGCAAACCGTCGGGATCATCATGCCACCGCTCTGTCACCGCATTGCGCAGCACCCGCGCCGTATAACGCGCGGGCCACCGCAGATCGCGCGCGGCATCCATCACCGTGGAGCGGATCGTCTGATCGCCGGTGGCGGCAATCGCAGCATCGGTCATCGCCTCAGACACCTGCGCCTCGGCCGAGGCCCAGAGGCGTGAGCCGATCAGAACGCCCTCTGCCCCCAGCATGAGGGCGGCGGCCAATCCCCGCCCATCGGCAATGCCCCCCGCCGCCACGAGCAGCACCTCGGGGGCGTGAACCGCCAGCCAATCGGCCACCTCGGGCACAAGTGTGATCGTGCCGCGCCGCTCGCCATGGCCCCCGGCCTCGGCCCCCTGCGCCACGATCACCTGCGCGCCGCAGTCCGCAGCGCGTTGCGCATCACGCAGGGTCTGAACCTGACAGACAAGCGGCACGCCAGCATCGGCAATCCGTGGCGCAAAGGGGGCTGGATCGCCAAACGACAGGCAGAGCGCCGCCGGTTTGCGCGCCAGAACCTGATCCAGAACAGCTGGATTCTCGGCCATTTTCCACGTGATGAACCCGCATCCAACCCGCGCATTCCCAGCCTCGGCAAAGGCACTATCCAGCCAGTCGGCCTTGCCATAGCCCCCGCCAATCAGGCCCAACCCGCCCGCATGGGTCACAGCAGCCGCAAGCCGCCCCCCGGCCGCAAAGGCCATTGGCGCGCAAAGAATGGGATGGGTCAGGCCAAAGGCCTCGGTCAAACGGGTTCGCATGGGGCGAGTATGCCCGCGCAATCCCCCTCAGGACAAGAGGTCTGTGATCAGCCCCGGCAGGTCGGTGAAATCCGAAAACGCCCGGTCATGGGTGATCCGCTCGACCGGCCCTTTGCGATAGCCCTCGGTGTACAGAACAAAAGGCACGCCCGCCCGCGCTGCGGTTTCCGCATCAACCTCGCTATCGCCGACAAAAACCATGTCCCGCGCACCAAGCGCTGCGGCGGTGGCCTGAAGCGGAGCCGGGTCCGGCTTGCGTACGGTCAGGCTGTCACCCCCGATGATCACCGGGAAATAGCCATCCAGCCCCAGATGCGCCAAGACCGCATGAGCAGGACCTTTGGGCTTGTTGGTGCAGAGGCCAAGGGCAAGACCGGCCTCCGCCAGCCCATCGAGCGCGCCCATGACACCCGGATAAACCTGTGTCAGGGTCACGGCGGTTTCGTAATCGGCGATGAACTCTTCGATCATTCGGGCGCGCAGCGCGCCATCCCCTGCCCGCCCACGCGCCGTCAGGCAACAGGTGATGAAATGCGGCACGCCGCTGCCGATGAAACTGCGGGTTTCGTCGGGCGTGAACGCCGCAAACCCATGTTGTGCCATCAGGCGGTTGGCGGCGGCATGGATATCCGGCGCGCTGTCGATCAGCGTGCCGTCGAGATCAAAAATGACCGCACGGCTCATGCCATGGCACCGGTCGCCGCCTCTGCCGCGCGACGGATCGCGCGGATATTCTCACCATAGACGCCCGGATTGTCGACGCTGCCGCCCTTGAACACCGCAGAGCCCGCCACCAGCACATCGGCCCCTGCCGCCGCCATCAGGGGGGCGGTTTGCGTGGTGATGCCACCGTCAATCTCGATATGGATGGGTCGGTCGCCAATCATCGCGCGCAGCCGTTTGACTTTGTCGATCTGGCTATGGATGAACTTTTGCCCGCCAAAGCCGGGGTTGACCGTCATCACACAAATGAGATCCACCATATCAAGCAGATGCTCGACCGCGTCGATCCCCGTGCCGGGATTAAGCGCCAGACCCGCCTTGCATCCAGCCCCACGAATGGCCTGCAAGGTGCGGTGGATATGCGGCCCCGCCTCAAGATGCGCGGTCAGCACATCAGCCCCCGCCTGTGCAAAGGCGTCGATATAGGGATCGACCGGCGAGATCATCAGATGCACGTCCATCACCGTCTTGATATGCGGGCGGATGGCGGCACAGAGCGGCGGACCAAAGGTCAGATTGGGCACGAAATGCCCGTCCATCACATCGACATGCACCCAATCACAGCCCTCGGCCTCGATGGCGCGGATTTCAGCGCCAAAGTTGGCGAAATCCGCCGATAGGATGGACGGGGCGATCTTGATCGAACGAGTAAAGCTCATGGCAGGTCTCCACTAGGGCGCATGCACGGGACATGCGCCGCCCATAGCCAGAGGTCAAGACCCCTAGAACCAGCCCCCGACCAACTGATCAAGCCAAACCCGCGCCATATTGACCGCGCTGACGTATTGCGTCAGCGGTGCCTCGGCGGCGGGAATGGATGCGGCCAAACGCGGCGCCAGAGCATAGACAAGCGCCGCCAAGCCAAAGGTAATGATCGCCAGCCGAAAGCCGCTGCGAAAACCGCCACGCCCAACCGGCAATTCGATATCCTCGGGCATCGGGCTTTGCGCGGGGTCTGCGCGGTCGCCGGTCGAGGTGAGCGACGAGTTGATCTCTTCGATATCAGGCAAGAGATTGCGCCGGGATGAGGGATCTATGCTGGCATGGGCATCGGGCATCTCGGGCGCGGTCGGTGCCGAAGGGCCAGAGGTGCCGCGCAGACGCTCCATCCGGGCACGGGCCTGACGCGTGCGTTCATCCTCGGTCAACTCCGGCTCTGTCAGGCCAAGGTCGGGCTGCATTTCAATGCCCCCCGGCGCGCTGCGCACCTGGCGCTCGCGCTCTGCCTCTTGCCTCAGGATATCGGCAACGCCCGGATCAATGCCACGCCGCGCAGGACGGGCGGGCGCAGGCTCCGGCTCTGCAAAATCTTCGTCCAACAGATCGTCGTCGTACTCGTCGTCCTCATAGGGCGCGTCGGATAGGTCCTCAGTGACCGGCGGCGCGGGGGGCGGCACATCTTCCTCACGCGGCGGAGGCCCCAGATCATCGTCGCCCGAGGCGTCGGGCGCATGCGACGCATGATGCTGAAACCACGTGTCCCCGCAGTTGGAGCATTGCACATCGCGCCCGCTCAACGGGATCACTTCGTCGGGCACCTCGTATTGTGCGCCGCAATTCGGGCAAATCAGCCTCATTCTGCCACCTGCTTCTTGCCGCCGTTGTCCGGCCCCTCTCGTTAGCCGTCAGCATAGGCGGTTCGCGGCTTTCGGAAAAGGCCAAAGCGAATCACGCGCAGGATCATTGCACATGTGTGGCCTCTGGGGCATTTAGGGGCTGTGAGTGACAAGGGGACAGCCGTGATCGAGCTGGAAAATGTGGCCTATAGTTATGGTGGCGGGGAATTGCTGGCAGATGTATCGCTGGCGCTCAGCCCCGGTTCGTTTCATTTCCTGACCGGACCGTCGGGATCGGGCAAAACGACGCTGCTCAAGCTGTGTTATGGGGCGCTTGTGCCCACGGCGGGACAGGTGCGCCTGTTCGGACAGGAACGGCGCACGATGGAGCGCGACGATATCGCGATGATCCGGCGACGGATCGGCGTGGTGCATCAGGATTGCCAGTTTCTCGATCATCTGAGCGTGTCCGAGAACATCGCCTTGCCGCTGGCCGTATCGGGGCGTGATCTTTTGGCTGAGGATGCCAATCTGCGCGAATTGACCGGCTGGGTCGGTCTTAAGGAACGCGCCAATGCCCTGCCGCCGGAATTGTCGGGGGGCGAACGCCAGCGCGCCGCCCTTGCGCGCGCGGTCATCATGTCGCCCGATGTGGTGCTGGCGGATGAACCGACCGGCAATGTCGATTGGGAAATGTCGCAGCGCCTCTTGCGCCTGTTGATCGAGCTGAACCGGATGGGCAAGACGATCCTGATCGCCACCCACGACCTTGCCCTGATCCGCGCCGCCAAAAGCCATGTTCAGGCCCGCGTCCTGCGGATTGCATCGCGCAAGCTGCAATTGGCGGGGGCGGATCTATGAAGCTCGATCTTACGCAGGTCAAGACCCTGCTGCGCAGCGATGGACAGGCCGACCGCGTGGTGCCGCCGACCGGCTTTACCGCTTGGCTCACGCTGTTCAGCGCGGGCGTCATGGCCTTTCTCGCAGTTTTCGCCCTTGCCTTGTCACTGGCAACCGGGCGGCTGGCGGATCGCTGGGGCGACGAGTTGGCGCGCACAGCAACGGTGCGGATTTCGGCCCCCGAAGGCCAGATGGCAGCGCAGACCGCAGCGGCGCTGCGCGTGCTTGAAACCACCGCCGGGGTGGACCGTGCCCGCGCCCTCAGCGATGAAGAGCAGGCGGCGCTTTTAGCACCGTGGTTTGGCCCCGGCTTGCCTATTTCCGATCTTCCGATCCCACGCCTGATCGAAGTGATCGAAACCTCCGATGGGTTTGACGCCGAGGGCCTGCGCCTGCGCCTGAGCGCCGAGGTGCCGGGGGCCATGCTCGACGATCACACCCGCTGGCGGCAACCTCTGGTGCGCGCGGCCAGCCGGTTGCGCCTCTTGGGGTGGGTGTCGCTGATCCTGATCGGGGCGGCGGTCGGGGCGATGATCACGCTGGCGGCCAACGCGGCCCTTGCAGCCAATGCGCAGGTGATCAGCGTGCTGCGCCTTGTGGGCGCGCAGGATACCTATATCGCCCATGCCTTCGTGCGTCGTTTCACGCTTCGGGCACTCAGCGGCGCCTGCGTCGGCGTGGTTCTGGGCTGCGGCGCGATCCTGCTTTTACCCAGTGCGCAGATTGAGGGCGGTTTTTTGACTGGTCTCGGATTTCAGGGCTGGCACTGGGTCTGGCCCTTGATCATTCCGCTGCTGGCGGCGGCAGTGGCCTTTGCCGCCACCCGGCTTGCCGCGCAGCGTACCTTGAAGGATATGCCATGAGGTTTGCCGTTCAATGGGTGCGGTCGCTGCTATTTGTGACGCAGATGTATGTGATGCTGCCCGTGGTCGGGCTGGTTTACATGCCCGCCGCGATTGTCAGCCGCAAGGGGGCTCTGGCTGGATGCAAGGCCTATTGCCGCTGGGTCCGGTGGACCGCAGCCTGGATGGTGGGCCTGCGCACCGAAGTGCGCGGCACGCCGCCGGATGGCCAAGTTTTGATCGCCTCAAAACATCAATCCTTTCTCGATATTCTGTTGATTTTCAGCGAATTGCCCACTGGCCGCTTCATCATGAAGCGCGAAATTCTCTGGACGCCGGTGATCGGCCTTTACGGAATGCGGATCGGCTGTGTGGCTGTGGATCGCGGCAAGCGGGGCGCTGCGATCAAGAAGATGGTCGAGGATGTGGCGCGCGGGGCGCAGACCCCCGGCCAGTTGATCATCTACGCCCAAGGCACCCGCGTGGCACCGGGGGTCAAAATGCCCTACAAGATCGGCACTGCCGTGCTTTATGAGCAGATGGGAGTGTCCTGTGTGCCCGCCGCGACCAATGTCGGCGTGCTCTGGCCCAAGCGCGGCATTTATCGCAAGCCGGGGCTGGCGGTGGTGGAATTCCTGCCTCCTATCCCGCAGGGTCTGGACCGCAACAGCTTTATGGCGCGGCTGGAGCACGATATCGAAGGTGCGTCAAACGCGCTGATGCGCGAGGCGGGATTTGATCCAGAACAGCCCGCGCGCAAGTAAGGCGTTCCGGGTCGGCGCGCCCGACCTCTAGACCGCCAACCGGGTCTTCATGAACTGGTAAAAGAACTCGGCCTTGCCGGCCTGCGCATAGGCCCGGTTGAGGCGCGACTTGGCCTCAAAGGCGTGGTGCGCGGCGCGGCCATGCTGCGGCGCAATCCGGGTGCGCCCCGTCTCGATCGCGCGCATATGGTCGCGGTACGCCTGTTCAACCCGGCGGGCAAAGGCGGCCTGCGCCGTGGCACTCTGCGCGCTGAGATGCAGATTATAGCTGGTTTGGCCCAAGGGCGCGCGCCCGCCGACCAGCGAGAGGATTTCCATGGCGTGCAGTACATCCTGCGCGGGCCGATTGCGAAACGGTCCCACCAACCCGCGCCGCGCCACCGGATGAAAACTGGCCCCCGTGCGCCCCAGATCGGCAAAGCCAAGGGCGGTCTGCCCCCCGCCGGGCAAATGCAGCAGCGCCTCAGTCCCAAGCAGAATACGGGTCCGCCCAAAGGCGGCCCCATGCGACCAGGCCAAGGGCATCAGGGCCGCCAGATAGCCCGGCTCCCATGTGTCATCCGCATCGAGAAAGGCAATCATCGGCGCGGTTGCGCAAGCGATAGCACGATTGCGCGCAGGCCCCGCCCCGGTGGCCATGTGATGCGTGGCGCAGCGGGTGATGCGCAGCCCCAGATCAGGCAGATCGTCATAGCCCTGCCCATCATCCGGGGCGATCACTACCTCTATACGCTCTGGCGGCAGGCCAGAGGCCGCGATGGATGCAAGGGCGGCGGGCAAACTGCCGCCCGCCTGAAAAGCGGGGATGACGACCGAAACGAGGGGCGTCATCGCGCCGCCCCGCTCACGCGTGGATCGCCCCGTCGCCGCAGGCAAGTGCTGCCTCGCGCACCGCCTCGGAATAGGTGGGATGCGCGTGGCATGTGAGTGCCAGATCCTGCGCCGAGGCCCCGAATTCCATCGCCACGCAAATCTCGTGAATGAGATCGCCCGCCGCTGGCCCGATGATATGCGCGCCCAAGATGCGGTCGGTGTCTTTGTCAGCGAGGATTTTCACGAAACCATCGCCCGCAAAAACCGCCTTGGCGCGGCCATTGCCCATGAACGAGAATTTGCCAACCTTGTAGGCACGCCCTTGGTCTTTCAGGCTTTCTTCGGTTGCGCCGACATTGGCAACCTCGGGGTGCGTGTAGATCACGCCGGGAATGACGCCGTAATTCACATGCCCATGCTTGCCCGCCAGCACCTCGGCCACGGCCATGCCCTCATCCTCGGCCTTGTGGGCCAGCATCGGGCCTTCGATGGCGTCGCCAATGGCGTAGATGCCCTTGACCGAGGTCTGCCAATGGTCATCCGTGGCGATCTGGCCGCGCTTGGTTATCTCGACGCCGAGATCCGCCAGCCCCAGCCCGTCGGTATAGGGTTTGCGGCCCGTAGCCAGCAGAACGGTGTCGGCATCCAACTGATGCGCGCTGTCGTCCTTGCGCAGCTTGTAATGCACCTTGGCCTTGGTCTTGAGCGTCTCGACCGATTGCACGGCGGCCCCCATGACAAAGTTAATGCCTTGTTTTTTCAGTATTCTCTGGAAGGTCTTTTGCACTTCAGCATCCATGCCGGGGGTGATCGCGTCAAGATATTCAACCACCGTCACCTCGGCCCCAAGACGGGCATAGACCGACCCCATTTCAAGCCCAATCACACCTGCCCCGATCACCACCAGCGATTTCGGGATCTTGCCAAGTTCCAGCGCGCCGGTGGAGGTGACAACGATCTTTTCATCAACCTCGACACCCGGCAGGGACGCAGGCACAGAGCCGGAGGCGATGACGATCTTCTTGGCCTCGTGGACATCATCACCCACCTTCACCTTGCCCGCCTCGGGGATCGATCCCCAGCCCTTGAGCCAGTCTACCTTGTTCTTTTTGAACAGAAATTCGATGCCCTTGGTATTCTGGCCGATGACGTCATCCTTATAGGCCAGCATCTGTTTCCAATCAACCGAGGGGGACTTGCCCTTGAGGCCCATGGCGGCGAAATTATGCTCGGCCTCGTGCAGCATGTGGCTCGCGTGCAAGAGCGCCTTGGACGGGATGCAGCCCACGTTGAGACAGGTGCCGCCCAAAGTGGCCCGCCCTTCGACCACGGCGGTTTTCAGCCCCAGTTGCGCGCAGCGGATGGCACAGACATAGCCGCCGGGGCCGGCGCCGATGATGATTACGTCGTAAGAGGCCATGGGTCAGATCCTTTCGTTTTGCGCGGCGGGGCCGCGTCGGTATTCTATCGGTCTTGCGTCGGTGCGGGCCGGGCAGAGAGGGGGCGCTGCCCCCGTCGCGCTGCGCGCGCCTCCCCCGAGGTATTTTGAGCCAGATGAAACATCATACGACCGCCGCCAGCAGCATGAGCAGCGTGGCCCCAAAGCCCACCGCCCAAATGAGCGAGCGCCACGGGCGCAGGCCGAAATAATAGGCGGGAATATAGGCCACACGGGCGGCAAGGTAGGTATAGGCGCAGGCGGCGGTGACGGGGCTCGATGTTGCACCGAGCGTGACGACCACAACCGCGATGGTAAAGAGGATCAGCCCCTCGAAATGGTTGGAAAGCGCGCGGCCAAGGCGGGCGGTTTTCGGCGAGAGTTGTTTGGACGGCTCGCGGTCGCGCGCGGACATGGTGTAGCCCGGCCCAAGCTCGAGATTGGCCGGGATGGCGTAAAGCACGAACTGCACGGCTTGCAGCAGAGCAGCGAGGGTGAGGGCGGTGAGTTCGGGGGTCATGAAGAGCCTCATGTGATAAGGCGCGCAATGAATGCGCGCCCTACGGGAAGGGTGCGCATGTGTTGCGCACCGATCACAAATCCATCAGCAACCGGCGGGGATCTTCGAGCGCCTCTTTGACGCGCACGAGGAAGGTGACAGCGCCTTTGCCGTCGACGATGCGGTGATCATAGCTGAGCGCCAGATACATCATCGGGCGGATCACCACCTGACCGTTGATCGCCATGGGGCGGTCCTGAATCTTGTGCATACCCAGAATGCCAGATTGCGGCGGGTTGAGGATGGGCGAGGACATCAGCGAGCCATAGACGCCACCATTCGAGATGGTGAACGTGCCGCCCTGCATTTCCGCCATGCTGAGCTTGCCATCACGGGCGCGGGCGCCTTTTTCGGCGATGGCCTTTTCAATCGCGGCAAAGCCCATCTGATCCACATCTCGGATCACCGGCACGACAAGGCCGGTGGGCGTGCCTGCGGCGACGCCCATATGCACGAAGTTCTTGTAAACGATGTCGGTGCCGTCGATCTCGGCATTGACCTCGGGCACTTCTTTGAGGGCATGCACACAGGCCTTGGTAAAGAACGACATGAAGCCAAGGCGCACGCCGTGCTTCTTGTAGAACTCGTCTTTGTACTGGTTGCGCAGCGCCATCACCTCGGTCATGTCCACCTCATTATAGGTGGTGAGCATGGCGGCGGTGTTCTGGCTGTCCTTGAGGCGGCGGGCAATGGTCTGGCGCAGGCGGGTCATCTTGACGCGCTCTTCGCGGGCCACATCCTCGGCCGGGGCGGGGGCGCGCGGCGCTTGGGCGGGGGCGGCAGCAGCGGCGGGGGCCTGTGTGGCAGCGGCTGCGGCGCGGGCCACATCCTCTTTCATCACGCGGCCATCACGGCCCGAACCCTGCACCTGATCGCGGCTAAGACCGGCCTCGGCCATGGCCTTTTTCGCGGCGGGGGCGTCCTCGACATCCTTGCCACTTGCAGCGGCGGGCGCTGCGGCCTCTTCAGTCTTGGGGGCGGCGGCAGGGGCGGCGGCACCGGCCCCGGACGACAGGATCGCAAGTTTGCCACCAGCCTGCACGGTCGTGCCCTCAGCGGCGAGGATTTCGGTCAGCGTGCCCGCGGCGGGGGCGGGCACCTCGACCGACACCTTGTCGGTTTCCAGCTCGCAGAGCATCTCGTCGGCGGCCACCTGATCGCCGACCTTCTTGAACCATGTCGACACGGTCGCCTCGGTCACGCTCTCGCCCAAGGTGGGCACCATCACGTCAACACTGCTGCCGGTGTCGGCGCTGTCACTCTTGGCGGGTTTCTCGGCCTTGTCGGCCTTGGCCGGGGCGGCTTTGGCCTCGCCTGCGGAAATGGTGGCAAGCAGTGCATCGACGCCGACGGTCGTGCCCTCTTGGGCCACGATCTCGCCCATGGTGCCAGCGGCGGGGCTTGGCACCTCGACCGTTACCTTGTCGGTTTCCAATTCGCACAGCATCTCGTCTGCGGCGACGGGATCGCCGGGTTTCTTGAACCATGTGGCGACGGTCGCCTCGGTCACGGATTCGCCAAGGGTGGGGACGCGGACTTCGGTGGTCATGGGTTAGTTCCCTTCGATGGTCAGCGCGGCATCAACCAGCGCTTCTTGTTGTGCTTTGTGCTGTTTGGCGAGGCCCGTGGCGGGCGAGGCCGAGGCTGGACGCCCGGCATAGGTGGGCCGCAGATGCTTGGCCTTGATGCGGGTCAAAACCCATTCGATATTGGGCTCGATAAAGGACCAGGCCCCCTGGTTCTTGGGCTCTTCCTGACACCAGACCATTTCCGCACCTTTGAAGCGCTCCAACTCCTTGACCATGGACATGGCCGGGAACGGGTAGAACTGTTCGAGCCGCAGAAGATAGACATCGTTGATCCCGCGCGCATCGCGTTCCTCGAGCAAGTCGTAATAGACCTTGCCCGAGCACATGACGACGCGACGGATCTTGTCATCCGCCACCAGTTTTGTTTCGGAATTGCCGTATTGCGCATCATCCCAGAGCACCCGGTGAAAGGACGACCCGGTGGTGAACTCTTCGGCCTTGCTGACCGCCATCTTGTGCCGCAAAAGCGATTTCGGCGTCATCAGGATGAGCGGCTTGCGGAAGGTGCGATACATCTGGCGGCGCAGAATGTGGAAGTAATTGGCCGGCGTGGTGCAATTGGCCACGATCCAGTTATCCCCGCCACACATGGTCAGGAACCGCTCGAGCCGGGCCGAGGAATGTTCCGGCCCCTGCCCCTCATAGCCATGCGGCAAGAGGCAGACGAGACCGGACATCCGCAACCATTTCGATTCCCCCGACGAGATGAACTGATCAAACATGATCTGCGCGCCATTGGCGAAATCGCCAAACTGTGCCTCCCACAGGGTCAGCGCGTTGGGTTCTGCCAGAGAGTAGCCATATTCAAAACCAAGCACCGCATATTCCGACAGCATCGAGTCGATGACCTCGTATTGCGCCTGCCCTTCACGGATATGGTTCAGCGGGTAATAGCGGTCTTCGTTGTCCTGATTGATCAGGCCGGAATGCCGCTGGCTAAAGGTGCCGCGCGTACAGTCCTGCCCCGAGAGGCGGACGCGGTAGCCTTCGGTCAGGAGCGAGCCAAAGGCCAGCGCCTCGGCGGTGGCCCAGTCAAAGCCGCTGCCGGTCTCGAACATGTTTGCCTTGGATTCAAGCAGCCGCTCAACCGTTTTATGAAGCGGTACGCCTTCGGGTGCCGTGCTGAGCGCACGGCCCACTTCGGCCATGGTCTCGGGCTTGATCGCGGTCTCGCCGCGCTCATACTTGCCGCGATGGGCATTAAGATCGGCCCATTTGCCATCCAGCCAGTCGGCCTTGTTCGGGCGGTAATCCTTGCCCGCCTCGAACTCATCCGCGAGATAGGCCTGAAAGGCGGTCTTCATATCCTCGATCTCGCCCTCGGGGATGAGGCCATCCTTTACCAGCCGCTCGGTATAGAGGCTGAGCGTGGTTTTTTGCTGTTTGATCTTCTTATACATCACCGGGTTGGTGAACATGGGCTCGTCGCCCTCGTTATGCCCGAACCGACGATAGCAGATCATGTCGATCACCACGTCCTTGTGGAATTTCTGGCGGTATTCCGTGGCGACGCGGGCGGCATGCACACAAGCCTCGGGATCGTCCCCGTTGACATGGAAAATCGGCGCCTCGACCATCAGCGCGATATCCGTGGGATAGGGCGACGAGCGGCTGAAATGCGGCGCGGTGGTGAAACCGATCTGATTGTTCACCACGATATGAATGGTGCCGCCGGTGCGATGCCCCTTGAGGCCCGACAGGCCGAAACACTCAGCCACAACGCCCTGACCGGCAAAGGCCGCATCGCCATGCAGGAGGATCGGCAACACCTTGATGCGGTCGATGTCGTTCAACTGATCCTGCTTGGCGCGGACCTTGCCCAGAACCACCGGATTGACCGCCTCCAGGTGACTGGGGTTGGCGGTCAGCGACAGGTGCACCTTGTTGCCGTCGAATTCACGGTCCGATGACGCGCCAAGATGGTATTTCACATCGCCCGAGCCATCGACCTCTTCGGGCTTGAAACTGCCGCCCTGAAATTCGTTGAAAATCGCGCGATAGGGCTTGCCCATCACATTGGCCAACACCGACAGGCGGCCACGATGCGGCATGCCGATCACGATATCCTGCACGCCCAATTGCCCACCGCGCTTGATGATCTGCTCCATCGCGGGAATGAGGCTCTCGCCGCCATCCAGACCAAAGCGCTTGGTGCCCATGTATTTGACATGCAGGTATTTCTCGAAACCTTCGGCCTCGACCAGCTTGTTCAGGATCGCCTTGCGCCCGTTGCGGGTAAAGCTGATTTCCTTGTCATAGCCTTCGATCCGCTCTTTCAGCCAAGCAGACTGCTCGGGATCGGAAATATGCATGTATTGCAGCGCGAAAGTGCCGCAATAGGTGCGTTTCACAATGGCGAGAATCTCGCGCAGGCTGGCAATCTGAAGCCCCAGAACATTGTCGATAAAGATCGGGCGATCCATGTCGATCTCGGTAAACCCGTAGGATTTCGGGTCAAGCTCGGGGCGGTTCGGCGTCTCGCGCAGGCCCAGCGGATCAAGATCGGCGGCCAGATGCCCCCGGATCCGGTAGGCGCGAATGAGCATCAGCGCGCGCACGGAATCAAGCACGGCGCGTTTCACGTCTTCGTCGCTGACGTTCACACCCGTCTCAGCGGCCTTGGCGGCGATCTTCTTGCCCGCATCCTTCAACTCGGGCTCGGCAGGCCATTCGCCCGTAAGGGCTGCGGTCAGGTCATCCGACGGCATGGGGGGCCAATCGGCCCGCGCCCAAGAGGGGCCAGCGGCCTCGGCCTTTACATCGTCATCACCATCGCCCAGCGCGTCGAAAAAGCTCTTCCACGCTGCATCGACCGCGTTCGGGTCATTGGCATAGCGCGCATAAAGCTGCTCGAGATACTCGGCATTATGCCCCTGCATGAAGGAGGAGGCATGAAAGAGGTCGTTGGGGGATTGGTCGGTCATTTCAGATGTCCTTTTCGCAACATGCTCCGGGCCTGACCCGGAGCCACCCAGCCGCGCGGCGGCCCCGGGTCAGGCCCGGGGCGCGCGCGAAACGGCCTTTACCCAATCGCCTTGAGCACGGCCTCGCCGAGGCCAGCGGGGCTTTCGGCCACGGTGATGCCGGCGGATTTCATGGCTTCGATCTTGCTCTCGGCGTCGCCTTTGCCGCCCGCGACGATGGCGCCGGCGTGGCCCATGCGGCGGCCCGGCGGGGCTGTGCGCCCGGCGATAAAGCCTGCGACAGGTTTTTTACGCCCGCGTTTGGCTTCGTCTTTCAGGAACTGCGCCGCCTCTTCTTCCGCGCTACCGCCGATTTCGCCGATCATGATGATCGACTGCGTTTCGTCATCGGCCAGGAACCATTCCAGCACGTCGATATGTTCGGTGCCCTTGATCGGGTCGCCGCCGATGCCGACGCAAGTCGACTGGCCAAGGCCCACATCCGAGGTCTGCTTGACCGCCTCATAGGTCAGCGTGCCCGAGCGGCTGACCACGCCGACGCTGCCGCGCCGGTGGATATGGCCGGGCATGATGCCGATCTTGCAGGCGTCGGGCGTGATGATGCCGGGGCAGTTCGGGCCGATGAGGCGCGATTTCGACCCTTCGAGCGCGCGCTTGACGCGCATCATGTCCAAAACCGGGATGCCTTCGGTGATGCAGACAATCAGCTCCATCTCGGCATCAATCGCCTCGAGAATGGAATCCGCAGCAAAGGGCGGCGGCACGTAGATGACGCTCGCATTGGCCTCTGTCACATGCTTGGCCTCATGTACTGAGTTGAATACGGGCAGGTCGAGATGCGTCGTGCCACCCTTGCCGGGGGTCACGCCGCCGACCATCTGGGTGCCATAGGCGATGGCCTGTTCAGAGTGGAATGTGCCCTGCGAGCCGGTAAGGCCCTGACAGATCACGCGGGTATGTTTGTCGACGAGGACTGCCATTTTGGCGTTCTCCTAAGTTAATTGACGGAATAGTCTCACGTTAACTTGCTGCGACGACTATTGCGCCTCCAAGTTTTTTACCTTCGGCCCGTCCACGATGATTATAGACTAACCTTGTGCATTCGAATTTTAATGGGGTGTTGCTTTGTACTGCCACTGAGTCAATTTTCGCCCGATTGAATGCTTTCTCAATCTCGGCAATAGCATCGCGCCAGTCGTCAAAAACACCGAGTTCGCGATAAAGATTGCCTGACTGCCTGACCAAAGCCGCTTCAACGGGTCCATCCCCGAGTTGACAAACAGAAGCCATTTGCATCGTGTAAATGATTTCTGAATTGTTTGGGTTTTCAAGCTTTTTTTGCCCTACAACCAAAGCGCCTATTACCAGACAACTGAACACCAATATCGCGAACATTTCGCCCATCAGTTTACCCCTTGACGGCCTTGACGATCTTCTGCGCGCCGTCCTTCAGATCATCGGCGGCAATCACGTCGAGGCCGGAGGTGTTGATGATCTCCTTACCCTTTTCCACGTTTGTGCCTTCGAGACGGACCACGAGCGGCACTTTCAGCCCTACCTCTTTGACCGCAGCCACCACGCCCTCGGCGATCACATCGCAGCGCATGATGCCGCCAAAGATGTTGACGAGGATGCCCTTCACTTGCGGATCAGAGGTGATGATCTTGAAGGCCTCGGTGACCTTTTCCTTGGTCGCCCCGCCGCCCACGTCGAGGAAATTGGCGGGCTCGGCCCCATAGAGCTTGATGATATCCATCGTCGCCATCGCCAGACCCGCGCCATTGACCATGCAGCCGATCTCGCCATCGAGCGCGATATAGTTGAGGTCGTATTTCGAGGCCTCAAGCTCTTTGGGGTCTTCTTCGGTCGTGTCGCGCAACTCGGCGATATCGGCGTGGCGGTAAATGGCGTTGGAATCAAACCCCATCTTGGCGTCGAGGCATTTCAGATCGCCCTTGTCCGACACGATCAGCGGGTTGATCTCGAGCATCTCCATATCTTTGTCGAGAAAGAGCTTGTAGAGGATACCCATGAGGTTGACGCATTGCTTGACCTGACCGCCGGTGAGACCAAGGTTGAACGCGATGCGGCGACCATGGAACGGCTGATAGCCGGTCGCGGGATCAACGCTGAAGGACAGGATTTTCTCAGGCGTCTTTTCGGCGACTTCCTCGATATCCATGCCGCCCTCGGTCGAGCAGACAAAAGACACGCGGCTGGTCTGACGATCCACCAAGAGGGCCAGATACATCTCTGTCTGAATTCCGGAACCATCCTCGATATAGATGCGGTTCACTTGCTTGCCCGCCGGGCCGGTCTGTTTGGTAACAAGAGTGCGGCCAAGCATGCACTTGGCCTCTTCGGCGGCGTCTTCCACGGAACGGGCCAGACGCACACCACCGGCTTCACCGGCACCTGCCTCTTTGAACTTGCCCTTGCCACGGCCACCAGCGTGAATCTGCGCCTTGACCACCCAGATCGGGCCATCGAGCGCACCAGCGGCGGTCTTGGCCTCTTCGGCGCGCAGAACCACACGGCCATCCGACACCGGGGCGCCGTAAGAGCGAAGCAGGGCTTTCGCCTGATACTCATGGATATTCATCAAACTGTCCCGTTTTGCTGCGATTGGGACAGGGTGTGGCATATATTCCGCGCATTTATAAATCGTTTTTTGCGGAATGACAGGTTTTGGCGCGAAAATCGTCATTTTGTGATCACACGGCTAAATCGTGTGATCACAAATCAGAAATTGGCCATAGCGCCGTGCCAGAAAGAATCAGGGCCGAACGTATGTCGGCCCTGATCCAGAAGCGTTAAAAGCAGGCGATCACACCAGCGAGGGGTCGATTTCCTTGCAGGCCTTGACCAGACCTTTGACCGCATCGACGGATTTGTCGAACATATCCTGCTCGTCCTTGGTGAGCTTGATGTTGACGATCCGCTCGATCCCGCCCGCGCCGATCACGGTCGGCACGCCGACATACATGTCCTTGAGGCCGAATTCGCCATCGCAATAGGCCGCACAGGGCAGCACGCGCTTTTGGTCCTTGAGATAGGCCTCGGCCATCTCAATCGCAGAGGTCGCGGGCGCGTAAAAGGCAGACCCGGTCTTCAAGAGACCCACGATTTCCGCGCCGCCGTCACGGGTGCGCTGCACGATGGCATCCAGCTTCTCTTGGGTGGTCCAGCCCATCTCGATCAGGTCCGGCAGGGGAATACCAGCAACGGTGGAATAGCGCACCGAGGGCACCATCGTATCGCCATGACCGCCCAGAACAAAGGCCGTGACATCCTTCATCGAGACGTTGAATTCCACGCTGAGGAAATGGCGGAAGCGGGCGCTATCCAGCACACCGGCCATGCCACAGACCTTGTTGGCGGGCAGGCCAGAGAATTTCTGAAGTGCCCAGACCATCGCATCAAGCGGGTTGGTGATGCAGATCACAAAGGCGTCAGGCGCGTTGGCGGCAATGCCCTCGCCCACGGATTTCATGACCTTGAGGTTGATCCCCAACAGGTCATCGCGGCTCATGCCCGGCTTGCGCGGCACACCGGCGGTCACGATGCAGACATCGGCACCCGCGATATCAGCATAGGATTGCGTGCCTTTGAGCGTCGCGTCGAACCCTTCAGAGGGGCCGGATTCCGCGATGTCGAGCGCTTTGCCCTCGGGGGTGCCTTCGGCGATGTCGAACAGGACGATATCGCCCAGTTCCTTGAGCGCGGCGAGATGGGCGAGGGTGCCGCCGATCTGTCCGGCGCCGATCAGCGCAATCTTGGGTCTGGCCATTGGATAGTCTCCATCGGTTGAAAAGTTGCGCTTGGGCGTAGTCCGAAATCTGCGCGCTTGCAAGGGTGCTGCACTGCGGCGGATTTTCGGCGTGACAGCGGGATGCGGTCGTATACCGTGAAAGTACAGACAGAGACATAGGTTAGGAGCCGAAGCGATGAACGTCGAGGTGGTGGCAATCGGGGTGTTCGCGGCGCTGTTGGCGGGGGTGTCCAAGGGCGGTTTCGGCTCTGGTGCGTCCTTTGCGGGGGCGGCGATTCTGGCGCTCTTTGTTCCGCCGGCGATGGCTTTGGGCATCATGCTGCCAGTCCTGATGCTGATCGATGTGGCCACCCTGCGCCCCTATTGGCGGCAATGGGGACGGCTTGAGGTGACCATGCTGATCCTTGGCGGGGTGCCGGGGATCGGGCTTGGGATGCTGTTCTATCGCAGCGCCGATGCCGATCTCTTGCGCCTTTTGATCGGGGGGATCGCGTTGATCTTTGTGCTTTGGCAGACGGTTCTAAAGGCGCGGGTGATGCGCCGGGGGCAGGCCCCTTTGCCGGGCTGGAGCGGGGTTTTGGCGGGGCTGGTGGCCGGGTTCACCAGCTTTGTCAGCCATGCAGGCGGGCCGCCTGCGGCGGTGTATCTGCTGTCGCGCGGGCTGGACAAGACGCGCTATCAGGCGACCACGGTCTTGATGTTCTTTGTCTTCAACATCGTCAAAGCGGTGCCCTATGGCATGCTGGGGCTTTTCACGCGGGAAACGCTGATGATCGACCTGATCTTGGCCCCCTTTGCCCTTTTGGGGGCGTGGATCGGCGTGCGCGCGCACCGGATCATGCCGGAACGCGCGTTTTTCGCGGTGACCTATGTGTTGCTCACGATCACCGGGGCCAAGCTGATCTGGGATGGCGTATTCTAGGCCCCTTTGCCCGGTTTGGGTGCGGTGTCGGCCGTGGCCTCGAACGCCTGACCGCTGGCCACAAGGCAGGTGATGCCATCGCTGCCCGTTACCGTGATCGTCCAACTGCCAGAGGTGTCCGAGGCAAAAACCTCGACCACCATGTTATTGGCCCCAAGCCCCATGGAATGCCGCGTTTCGCCATAGGCATCGGCCAGACGCTCGACCACCCTGTCGCGCGGCGCGCATTGGCCCGATTGCGCCTGTGCCGGGGCATGTGCCAGCGCTACAGCGCTCAGACCGGCCATCACTGTCTTGATCATCCGTCACCCTTTCTCTTGGGTTGGTCTCCCGACCGTTGCAGGGCCGATCATGCCGAAACAAAGATGAACAGGGCGTTAACGGCCCCATCCGCCCCCTGTTGCAGCGGCATCGCTGCATTGCGGCGAAAAAGCGCTTGAACATTTCCGCCAAAAAATGCCATTCCTGCGCAAGATTATTACCGCAGTCAGAATCCATCAAAGGGCAGACCCATGGACAGCAGCATGCATCCCTACCGTTCGGTGCTATACATCCCCGGCTCGAAAGAGCGCGGGCTGGAAAAGGCGCGGGATCTGCCCACGGACGCGATCATCTTTGACCTTGAAGACGCGGTCGCCCCCGATGCCAAGGCAGCCGCACGCGCCACATTGGTCGAGGCCCTGCGCCAAGGCGGCTATGGCTATCGCTACAAGATCGTGCGGATCAACGCGCTGACGACCGAATGGGGGCTAGAGGATGCCCGCGCCCTGCGCGATGCCGGGGCCGATGCGATCCTCTTGCCCAAGGTCAATACTCCCTCGGACATTGACAACCTGTCGGATGTGATCGGCACCGACCTGCCCGTCTGGACCATGATGGAAACCCCCGTGAGCGTGTTCAACGCCCGCGAAATTGCGGCCCACCGACAGGTAACCGGGTTGGTGGCGGGCACCAATGACCTGATCAAGGATCTGGGCTGCCGGGTACGCGCCGACCGCATGCCGCTCTGGGCCTCGCTTCAAATGATCGTGATGGCGGCGCGCGCGGCACGGATCGTGGCGGTGGACGGGGTCTATAACCGCTTTCGCGATGGGGACGGGCTCAAGTTCGAATGTGAACAGGGGCGCGACCTCGGCTTTGACGGCAAGACGCTGATCCATCCCGCGCAGCTTGAAATCGCCAATACCGCCTTTGCCCCCACCAATTCCGAAATTGAACTGGCGGGACGTCAGATCGCAGCCTATGAAGAAAGCCGCGCCTCGGGTCAGGGGATTGCCGTGGTAGACGGGCAGATCGTCGAGAATTTGCACGTTGTGTCCGCGCAGCGCATCTTGGCCAAAGCACAGGCGATACGGGAAATGGCAGCGGAGTAACCCCCATGTTTTACCTCATCCTCGGGCTGATCCTTTGGATCGCGGCGCATCTCTTCAAACGGGTGGCCCCCGATCTGCGCGCAAGGATGGGGAACGCGGGCAAGGGCGTTGCCGCCCTCGGCATCCTTGCCGGTCTGGTGCTGATGGTGATCGGCTATCGACAGGCGGATTTTATCAACGTCTGGTATCCACCCAGCTGGACCGTGCATATCAACAACCTGATGATGCTGGGCGCGGTGTTTCTCTATGGCATGAGCGCCACCAAAGGGCGGCTGCGCGGGGCCATGCGGCATCCGCAACTGACAGCGGTCAAGGTCTGGGCGGTGGCGCATCTCTTGGTCAATGGCGATCTGGCCTCGCTCATCCTCTTTGGCGGCCTGCTGCTCTGGGCGGTGCTTGAGGTGGTGGTGATCAACAAATCCGAGACGTGGAACCGTCCCAAACCGGGCGAGGCCAAGCGCGACATCATTCTCGTGGTCATTACGATCGTGCTGTTCCTCGTCATGACCGCTATTCACAACTGGCTGGGCGTCTGGCCGTTTCCGGGGTAATCCATGAAACTCTATCGTTTTCTCAGCGCCGATGACACGTCCGAGTTCTGTCACAAGGTGACGGCTGCGCTCAACAAGGGATGGGCGCTTTACGGCGATCCGACCTATGCCTTTGACGCGGCCAATGGCGTGATGCGCTGCGGGCAGGCCGTAGTCAAGGACAAGGACGGCACCTATACGCCCGACATGAAGTTGGGGGAACAGTGAGCATGGCCAAGACCAATCCGGGCCGGTTTTTCGAGGATTACACCATCGGGCAGGTGATCCGCCATGCGGTGCCGCGCACCGTATCGGGGGGCGAGCGCGCGCTCTATCACGCGCTCTATCCGGCGCGCCATGCGATCTATTCCTCGGATGAATTCGCTCAGGTCTGCGGCCTGCCTGCCAGCCCCATTGATGATCTGGCGGCGTTTCATATCGTGTTCGGCAAATCGGTGCCCGACATTTCGCTGAATGCCGTGGCCAATCTCGGCTATGCCGAGGCACGCTGGCTGCGCCCCGTCTATTCTGGCGATACGCTGCGCGCGCAATCCGAGGTGATCGGGCTCAAGCAGAATTCCTCGGGCAAGACCGGGGTCGTCTATGTGCGCACCACCGGCTTTAACCAACACGACCTGCCGGTGATGGAATTTGTCCGCTGGGTCATGGTGCGCAAGCGCGATGAGACGGCCCCGGCCCCCGCCGATACCGTGCCGCACACCGCGGCCTCGGTGGCCGCCAGTGATCTTGTCATCCCCGCAGGCCTTGATTTCACGCAGTATGATTTCACCCTCGCCGGAGAGCCGCATCGCTGGGGCGATTACGAGATTGGCGAGCAGATCGACCATGTCGATGGCGTGACCATCGAGGAGGCCGAGCATATGATGGCGACGCGCCTCTGGCAGAACACCTCCAAAACGCATTTCGACGCCACACCGCGCGCCGATGGCAAGCGGCTGATCTATGGCGGGCATGTGATCTCGATGGCGCGGGCGCTGTCGTTCAATGGCCTTGCCAATGCGCAGATGATCGCGGCGATCAACGCAGGAAGCCACGCCAACCCGTGCTTTGCGGGCGATACCGTGCGCGCCTGGTCCGAGGTTCTGGACCGGGCCGACACATCCGCACCGGGGGTGGGCGCATTGCGGCTGCGGCTGGTGGCAACCAAGGGCGGCGCGCCCTTTGACCTGCGCGGCGCGGATGGCAAACATCTGCCGCATGTTCTGTTGGATCTGGATTACTGGGTCTTGATGCCGAAATAAACCGGCTCAGAACCGGCGCAAGATATCCTGCAACTCGGGCTCATCGACAAGTTTCGCCGCCTTGCGCGGCGTGACCCAAAGCCGCCGACGCTCGCGCGCTTCGGGGAAACGGTCGCGCATCTCATCGTCGCGCAGGCGCACCTTGTAGAGTTCCGCCTCGACCGGAAGGGTGCGCCCATCGCGCAAACCCTTGTGATAGGCAAAGCGCCCGATGAACCGCGCCTTATCGGCATCGGCGCGCACGCCCGCCTCTTCCCACGCTTCTTGCAACGCGGATTGCGCGGCGGTCAGTCCCTCGATGGGCCAGCCCTTGGGAACAACCCATCGGCCCGTGTCGCGGCTGGTGATCAGCAGAACCTCCTTGCGCCCCTTGTGCTTGCGCCAGCACAGCGCCGCCACCTGCCTGCGGGGCAGAACAGCGTCAGCATCGACCGCGCCGGGCGCGGTCTGAGGAAAGAGTTGGTTCATTGTGGTTTTGCTCTGCTCGGGCAAATTTATCTGCCTCAAGGATATAAGACATTTCACCACAGAATACAAATCACGGGATATTTCGGGGTTTGGCACGCAAGGTGGGGTCAGCCTCGGTCGGGTCCTCGGGCCAGGGGTGGCGCGGATAGCGCCCGCGCATATCCTTGCGCACATCCGCATAAGAGCTGGACCAAAACCCCGGCAGATCAAGCGTGGTCTGCACCGGGCGATGTCCCGGCGACAAAAGCGTCACGCGCAACGGTGTGCGCCCGACCGTGGGATGCGTGGTCTGGCCGAACATTTCCTGCAATCGCAGGGTAATTTCGGGATACTCGCCGCTATAATCAATCGGAATCTTGCGGCCCAGCGGCGTGGTGAACTGCGCCGGTGCCGCGCGGTCCAGCATCTGCATCTGGTCCCAATCCAGCCGCGCGCGCAGCGCATCAAGCATCTCGAACCGCTTCCACTCCGGCGCGCTGCGCACGTCCCGAAGATAGGGCAAGAGCCACTCGTCCAGCCCCGCCATCAGCGCCGCCTCTGACATATCCGGCAGATCCGCCCCCCCGTCGCGCACAAGCTGAACGCGCGCCACAAAACGCCGGGCGGGATCGCTCCACGCCAGCCCCAGATCGCGCACCCCGTCCAGCATGGCGCGCGCGACACGCTCCTCTGGCGCATCCAGCCAATGGCGATCATCCAGCACCAGCGCGCCAAACCGTTCCTGTTTGCGCGCGATCACCCGCCGCTCGCGCCGATCCCAGAGGCAGACATCCTGCCACGCGATCCGGTCCGCAAAAAGCCCGCGAATCTCTGCCTCGGAAATCGCGATAGCCTGACGGATGCGCGCCTCGCGCGGGTCGCCATCCAGATCGGTGGCGACGATCAGCCGGGTCTGCGCCATCGGGTCGCCCTCGGGCAGAACAGCGCCCTTGCCCCCCGACAGCACATAGCGCGGAGCATCCCCTTTGCGACGCAGCCCGATCCGGTCAGGATAGGCAAGGGCGGCACATTCGGCATCGCTGCGCCTGCCTTGGCCCCTGCCCTTGGCCTGCGCCGCCAGACGCCGCGCCTCGGTCTTGATCCGCTCGAGCGGACCGCGATTGACCACATGGACATAGCGCGCCTCAAAGGCGCGCAGGTCGCGCACCGCACTCAGCCGCAGCGCCAGATCAACCGGCGCACCGCGCCCCAACGGATCACGCTCGGCCAAAAGCGCCGCCAGCGCCGCCGCGTCTGGCCCGGCAGAGGCCAGCATATGTGCCAAGCGCGGATGCAGAGGCAGCGCCGCCAACGCCTTGCCATGCGGGATGATCCGGCCCGTGGCATCGAGCGCACCCAACATCTCCAAGAGCGCGCGCGCCTCGGCATAGGCGCCGGGATTGGGCGGCGTCAGCAGCGGCAAATCCTCAGGGGCAGCGCCCCAAAGCGCCAGCTCCAGCGCCAGCCCCGCCAAATCCGCCGCCTCAATCTCTGCCGGGGCAAAGGCCTGCAACGCCCCCTCTTCCCCGCGCGTCCAGAGCCGGTAGCAGCGCCCTTCGGCCACACGGCCTGCGCGCCCTGCGCGCTGCGTTGCCTCGGCGCGCGTCACCGCCTCTGTCACCAAGCGCGACATACCGGAACCGGGATCAAACCGCGCGCGCCGCGCCAACCCGCCGTCGATCACCACGCGAATATCCTCGATGGTCAGCGAGGTTTCGGCGATCGACGTTGCCAGCACGATCTTGCGCCCCTCTGATACCGGCGCAATTGCGGCCCGTTGCGCCGCAAAATCCATCGCCCCAAAAAGTGGCCGCACCTGGCAATCACCGGGCAAGCGAGCGCGCAGCAGCGTTTCAAGGCGTCGGATTTCCCCCTCGCCGGGCAAGAACACCAGAACGCCGCCGGTTGTCTCGGCCACCGCCTCGCTCACCAGATCGGCCAGCGCGTCCTCGAACCGCCGCGTCTTGGGCCGGGGACGGTCGCGCCAGCGGATCTCAACCGGATAGCTGCGCCCCTCCGAGGTGATGACAGGCACATCCCCCATAAGCTGCGCCACCGGCGCGGCATCAAGCGTGGCCGACATCACCAACAGGATCAGATCGTCGCGCAGCGCCCCCGCCACCTCAAGACACAGCGCCAACCCCAGATCAGCATTCAGCGAGCGTTCGTGAAACTCGTCGAAAATCACCGCACCCACGCCGCGCAACTCGGGGTCCGATTGGACCATGCGGGTCAATATCCCCTCTGTCACCACCTCGATCCGGGTCTGCGGCCCCACTCGGGCCTCGCCGCGCACCCGGTAGCCCACGGTTTCACCGGGCTTTTCCCCAAGGCTCTGCGCCATCCGCTCGGCGGCGGCGCGGGCAGCAAGACGGCGCGGCTCCAGCATCAGGATGCGCCCCTCAGTCAGGCCAGCTTGCAACATCTCAAGCGGCACCACCGTGGTCTTGCCCGCACCGGGCGGGGCCTGAAGCACGGCACGCCCCCGCGCGCGCAGCGCGTCGATAAGGGCTGGAATGGCCTCTTGAATGGGAAGATCGGGCGTCATGCCCGCGTTATCGGGCATCGGCGCGCCCTTGGCCAGAGGGTTGCCCGCCCTCACCTCTGGACAAGGGCCGGTGGCCCAAGGCATGAAGGCAGGCGACAGCAAGAAGGGCAGCGCATGGATACCGCCGACATCGCACAAAAGATCATCTCCGGCGACCGGCGAGCGCTCGCCCGCGCGATCACCCTGATCGAAAGCGCGCGGGCCGATCACAGAACGCAGGCCGCAGCCCTGATGGAGGCGTTGAAATCCGCCGGCAAGCAAGCGGTGCGTATCGGCCTCTCGGGCACGCCCGGCGTGGGCAAATCCACCTTTATCGAGAGTTTTGGCCTGATGCTGACGGCGCAGGGCCTGCGCGTGGCCGTGCTTGCAGTTGATCCGTCCTCGGCGCGCTCGGGCGGGTCGATCCTTGGCGACAAGACGCGGATGGAACGGCTCAGCCGCGATCCGGCGGCCTTTATCCGCCCCTCCCCCAGCCAGAGCCATCTGGGCGGCGTCGCGCGCCGCACCCGCGAGGCGGTGGCCCTCTGCGAGGCCGCGGGGTTCGACGTGGTCCTGATCGAGACGGTGGGCGTTGGCCAATCCGAAACGGTGGTTGCGGAAATGTCCGATCTTTTTGTCCTCTTGCTCGCCCCGGCCGGTGGCGACGAGTTGCAGGGCGTCAAGCGCGGCATCATGGAAATGGCCGATCTCATCCTTGTGAACAAGGCGGATGGCGATCTCAAACCGGCGGCGATGCGAACCTGTTCGGATTACGCAGGCGCATTGCGGCTTTTGCGCAAACGACCGCAGGACCCAGAGGGCTATCCCAAGGCGATGACCGTTTCAGCGCTTCAGGACGAGGGCCTGCACAGGGCATGGGATGAGATGACCGCATTGGTGAACTGGCGGCGCGACACCGGGCATTTTGACGGTCGGCGGGCAGAACAGGCCCGCTACTGGTTCGGCCAAGAGGTGCGTCAGGGCCTTTTGGCGCGGCTCGAAACCCCGGCAGCCCGCGCCACGATGCAGGACTATGCGGCCCGTGTAGCAGCGGGCGATATGACACCCACCATTGCCGCCGCCGAGGTGCTCCGCCAGATCGGCGGCTGAGGCTCTATTTGGCGTCCGGCGCTTGGATATAGACCCCCTCGGGCAGGTCCAGCGCCGCGCGCAAATCGCGCAACTGCCCCATCGACAGGGTGATTTTGTGCAGGCTATCAGTGCGCGGATCATATTGCTCGATCGTCACGCATTCCTCAAAGGCGTTGATGATCACATCCTCACCCAAGGGGGCTGCCCCCTCGTCAACAAGGGTGATCACAGTGGCGTCGAATTCGTGCTCGATGGAAAACATACCCCCAGCCTACCGCGTTGGCGGGTCTTTGCAAGCCCGGACTGGTGTGCTTGAAAAGACCTGTCAGAGCTGCGAAACCCTGCTAGAACAAGTAAATAGACGAGGGCTAGCAGAGGGTTTGGAATGCGTTGGATAACAGTGCTCGGGCTGGTCGCCCTGGTGGGCTGCGTCGAGGTGGTCGACCAAGGGCCGGTCAACAGGCCCGCACCTCAAGCAACACAACGCCCCGTGGCGGCGACCCCATCGCGCGCGCAGGTCCAGCAATTCATCACGGTTGTTCAAAGGGTTGAACCGGTGGCCGAACGCGAATGCCGCGCGCGCTCGCCGCAGTCCAATTGCGATTTCCGCATCGTCGTGGATGATCGGCCCGGGCAGCCGCCCAATGCCTATCAGACCCTTGATCGCAACGGTCAGCCCATTCTGGCCTTTACCCTGCCTTTGATCGCGCAGGTGCGCAATCCGGATGAACTGGCCTTTGTCATGGGTCATGAGGCGGCGCATCACATCTCGGGGCATATCCCGCGCCAACAGCAAAACGCCGCAGCAGGCGCGATTCTTTTGGGTGGCTTGGCGGCGATCACCGGCGCAAGCCAGACAGTGGTGGATCAGGCCCTCGACATCGGTGCCGGGGTGGGCGCGCGCAGCTATTCCAAGAATTTCGAGCTTGAGGCAGATGCCCTTGGCACGGTCATCACCCATCGCGCCGGGTATAATCCGGTGCGCGGCGCAGAGTTCTTTAGCCAGCTTCCCGATCCCGGCAATCGCTTTTTGGGCACCCATCCGCCCAACGCACAGCGTATCGAAACCGTGCGCCGGGTGGCCGCCGGTCTGTGACATGCGGCAGTTAAAGGGCGTCGTCAGCGACCGGGGGTCGACCTATGCGGTCTCTGGCTGCATGGCACAGGACCGCGCGGAAGTAGACGATTTCCTCAAGACCTTGAAGAAAGACAAGAAATTCGCCCGCGCCACGCATAACACCTGGGCTGTGCTGCTCAGGGATGGCACCCCGCTAAAAGGCGACGACGGCGAGGCCGGGGCGGGACAGGTGATCCTACGCATGTTGGAACGCGCCGATTTGCGCGATCATGTGATTGTCGTAACCCGTTGGTATGGCGGCAAGAAACTGGGCGGCGACCGGTTTCGCCACGTGCAGGACTGCGTGCGACTTTACCTTGAGGACGGGGCGATTTGATTCAGGTCAAAGCAGCCCCCCCAAACTCAGGGCACAGTGAGGGCGCAGCAAAGGGGCAATCACATGCAAAGCACTTCAACCTTGAAACGCCACGCGCAATTGGTGGATCGGATGGCCAATAGCTTGGGCGTCGATCTGGAACAGAAAATCATGGAAGGTCAGATGACCTTTGACACCTTGGGCGATGTGGTCTTGGCCTGCACCGGCTGCGTCAATCCCGAGACCTGCGAAAAATGGCTCCAGCAGAACAAGACCGCGACGGCAACGCCGGATTTTTGCCGGAACACTGATGTCTTTTCCCTGCTGATGGCGGGCAAGCACGCCTGAGCGCGCGCGCTCTGGCCCTGATCCAAAACGCCCTTGCGCCCCGTCAGAGGCGGGTCGCGAGGGCCGATGCGATGCCAAGGAAAAAGCACCCGCTGGCAAAGGCCACGAAGAGGTGCCAGATGGCAGTAGCGAACCGCAGGCTCTCCCACCTGTAAAACACCACCCCAAACGTATAAAGCAGCCCCCCCGCCAGCAACAGCGCAAGGCTGTGTGCCGGAAGAATCGGCGTAAGCGGGATAAACAGCGCCACGCCGATCCATCCCAGCGCCACATAGGGCAACCATCCCGTTGGCATCTGCCCGCGCTTGGCCCGGATCTTGGTCGCGGCCCCAAAGATGGCAAGCACCCAGACCAACGCAAGCACCACATAGCCAAAGGCAGTGCCCAAAAGCACGCTGAGCGGCGTGAAGGTGCCCGCAATTTTCACATAGATCGCAGCATGATCCAGACGGCGCAAAATGGGCCGCGCGGCGGTATGGGCATAAAGGTGATAGGCCGCCGAGGCCCCCAGCATCATCAAAAGCGCACCGGAATAGACGATGGTCGAGGCCAGCGTCACCCCGTCCATGCGCAGCGCCCACATGGCGAATAGCACGGCAACACCGGTAAGCGCCGCCAGCAGACCAGCAATATGCACCGCCCCGTCAGCAAGACGTTCGGCACGGGAATAGGCAGGATAGGACATATCGATCATCCGGTCTGTTTGGCAGAAGAGTATTAATTTTTCTATGCGTTGTCTCACGATATGGCCGGAGTTTTCCAAAATTCTTGATGTTTTGAGCGTGACGTTGCGGCAATCCCAAGACAGCGTGCCCTAGAATCGAGTCGCACCCCGCCGCAGGATTTGCGATACTGCCCTCTGAAATAAAGGAGTGTGATCATGCAACGCCGTCATGTTCTGGGTCTGGTGAGCGCCGGAATGCTCGCCCTTGGCTGGCCTGTCGCAGCACAGCCCACGCAGATGAACGCGGCCGAAATCACCGCGCTCTTGTCCGGCAACACCATTGTCGGAAGCTGGTCAGGCACTGACTATCAGCAGTATTTTGCTGCCGATGGCAGCACGGTCTATATGCTGGGCGATGGCCGCCGCGACGATGGACAATGGCGCGTAAACGCCGAAACCAACGACTATGAAAGCTGGTGGCGCAGCACCGGCTGGACCCCCTACGCCATGGTGCGCACCGAGGCAGGCGGCTATGCCTGGATCAATGGCGACCGGCTCGAACCCTTCGAGATTCTGAACGGGCGCCAGATCGAGTAAGCGCCCGCGCCCTAAAAGCGCGAGCGACCTTTCCCAAACTCAGTTCACCAGATTGGGCGGCGTTTCCCCGGCAAAAAAGGCGCGAAGGTTTTCGACCGCCATCAGCCCCATCGCCTCGCGCACCTCAAGCGCTGCGGTGCCCAAATGCGGCAGAAGCGCGACATTCTCCATCGCCTTGAGCGCGTCCGGCACAATAGGTTCACGCTCGTAAACATCGAGACCCGCCCCGGCGATGCGCCCCTCTTGCAAGGCCGCAATCAGCGCCGCCTCATCCACCACATCGCCCCGCGCGATATTGATGAAATGCGCGGTCGGGCGCATCGCGGCAAACACCTCGGCATTGATAAGATGCCGGGTTTCCGCCCCACCGGGCACCGCCACAACAAGAATATCCGCCGTGGCCGCAACCTCTTCGATCGAGCCAAGCTGGCGCGCGTCGAAATCAAGCGGCTTGGCCGAGCGGTTGTGATAGACAACCGACATGCCAAACCCGAAATGGCAGCGCTTGGCAATCGCCTGCCCGATGCGGCCCATACCGATGATCCCCACCGTCTTGCCACTCACATGCAGGCCCAGCATCTGCGTCGGGTTCCAACCCGGCCATTTGCCAGCGCGCACCAGCCGCTCGCCCTCGCCCGCGCGGCGCGCGGTCATCAGCATCAGCGTCATGGCGATATCGGCGGTGGCATCGGTCACGGCACCGGGCGTATTGCTGACCGCGATGCCCATGGCACGGGCGGCGGCGACGTCGATATGGTTATAGCCCACGCCAAAATTGGCGAGGATACGACAGCGAGAATTCTCAGCCTCGGCAAAGACATCGGCCTGAAACATATCGCCCAGCGTCGGCAAGATGCCATCATAAAGCGCCAGCGCGCCCCGCATCTGGCCCGGCTTGAGAGGAGTATTGTCGTCGCGTATTTCTACGTCGAAATGGCGGCGGGCCTCTTCAAGCACGCGGTCGGGCATGGGGCGGGTGACAAGTATCCGTTTCAATGCAGTCTCTCTCCGATGGGAACATCTTGGTCAGGGCGTATCAGAACGATATCGCCATTGCTATCGCTCAGCCCCAGCACAAGGATTTCCGACCGGAACTTGCCGATCTGACGGGGCGGGAAATTGACCACCGCCAGCACCTGACGGCCAATCAGCGCCTCTGGCGTGTAATGCGCGGTGATCTGGGCGCTTGATTTCTTCTCACCGATCTCGGGGCCGAAATCGACCCAGAGCTTGATCGCAGGCTTGCGCGCCTCGGGATAGGGTTCGGCGCGGGTAACGCGGCCCACACGAATATCGACGGCAAGAAAATCGTCAAAACTGATCTCAGCCATTGCGCAGCGCCTTGGACCGGTCGGTCGCGGCGGCGACGGTTTTCAGCATCAGAGGCGGTAGGCCCGTGTCAGGATGCATCAGCACCTCTAGCCCCGCCTGCGTCGTGCCATTGGGGCTGGTGACGTTCTGGCGCAACTGCGCCGGGGTTTCCTCGGCGGCCTCGGCCAAGGCACCGGCACCGGCCACAGTGGCCTGCGCCAATTGCATCGCCAACTCGGGCGCAAGCCCCTGCGCCTCGCCGGCCTTGGCCATACATTCGATCATATGGAACACATAGGCCGGACCAGAGCCAGAAAGGCCGGTCACGGCGTCCATCTGATCCTCATGGTCAAGCCGCACCACCTGCCCCACCGCGCGCAACAACGCTTCGGCAAGGTCGAGATGCGCGGCGCTGGTTTGGGTATTGCCGATGATGGCGGTGATCCCGCGCGCCACGGCGGCGGGGGTGTTGGGCATGGCACGGATGATCGGGGTCTTGTCCCCCAGCACGGTTTCAAACCCCGCAATCGGCGTGCCTGCGGCCACCGAGATGAACAGCGTCGTGCCATTGCCCATCGCGGCAAGGCTGGGCAGGGCCGCGCCCATCATCTGCGGCTTGACCGCGACAAGAACGATAGCGGGTTGGCCGGGCAGGTCGGTGTTAAGATGCACGCCGGTGCCGCGCAGCCAGTCAGAGGGGTTGGGGTCACTCACCCAAACCGACGCGGGCGGCAGCCCGCCCGCCAGCCAGCCTTGCAACATGGCGCTGCCCATCTTGCCACAGCCCAGTAAAACAAGGCCTTTTTCGGCCAGATCGTCCATCGTCATGGTGGTGCCCCCGCTCATTCCCGTGGTTTGCGGGGGACAGTGTTACGCGCGACCGAAGGCCTCTGCAATGGCGACCTGCATCGCATCGCGGGGCGATTGATCGCCCCAGATCGCAAGTTGCAGCGCCGGGTAATAGCGCTCGGCGCTCGACACGGCGGCATGCAGCATCGTGTCGATCTGCTCGGGGCTGGCCACCTGCCCACCGGCAAGCACGAGACCATAGCGATAGACCATAAGTTTCTGTTCGGCCCACCAGGTAAAGGCACCGGCCCAGCACTCATCATTGATTTCATTGAGGATTTCAAAGAGCACGGGCAGTTTCTCGGCGGGCGGCTCCATATCGAAGGTGCAGACAAGACGCAGGGTCTCATCATAGCCGGACCACGCGAGGGTCAAGGAATAGGTGCGCCACTGGCCTTCAACAGCCATGGCAATCTGATCGTCGCCGATACGGTCGAACTCCCAGTCATGGTGCTCTGCAATATGTTCAACAATATCAATGGGGTGTATGTCGTCATGCAAGAACTGCTCGGAAAGTGCCATGGCGCCGCCTCATTTGCTGTAGCGCGGGGGTGGCGTTGCACCCCTAGCGCTAGGTGCCTGCTCTACGGACGGGGGCCATTCCCCTCGTCCATACAATATATGGTGCGAGGTTTAGCGCCGCCTGTAAAGCTATTTGTTGAGGGGGGAAGCAATATATTGTGGATGGAATGGGAAGGTGCCGCAAGGGAGGGCAGTGCGTGTCACCCTCCCACGAAATCCTCGACCAGCGCGTGAAAGAGGCTCGGCTTTTCCAGATGCACCGCATGGGCGGTGCCCGGCACCACGGCCAGCACGGCATCGGGCAGCCCCTGCCAGAGGGTTTCGACCTGCGGCCAGCGATAGGACCGATCGCCGTCACCCCAAAGCACGAGGGTCGGCATGGTCAGGCGGCCAAGCGCGCCGCGCCCATCCCAATCGCTCATCGCGTCGAGGCCCGCCAGCGCTGCGGCCTCAGTAGCCTGCGCGCCCAGTTCGGCCACAATCTCGAACCCCTGCGCCGCGGCCCCTTTGCGAAACCACGTGGCCCCGATCCGCCGGATCGTCTGGGCCACGCCATCGCAGCGGATCCGTGCCCGCGAGGTGTCGAGCGGCTCGAACCGATCCGGCATGGCCCCCAAGGGCCCAGTGCCATAGAGGATCAGCCGCGCGATCCGGTCAGGATGGGTGGCGGCTATTTCCTGCACGATCATACCGCCCATGGAATGCCCCAAAAGGGTGATCTGCCCCAGCCCCAGCTCGTCCAAAAGCTCGACCACTGCCGCGCCGAATGTGGCGATACGTTTCGCAGGCGGCAGGCCCGCTGACCCGGCATAGCCCGGCAGATCAGGGGCAATCACATCAAAGCGGTCGGAAAAGCGGGCAATCTCGGCCTGCCATTGCGCCGACCCGCCCAGATAGCCATGCACCAACACCAGCGGCGTGCCCGCCCCCGCCCGCCGATAGCTAAGGCCGTTGCGCGCAATCAGCGCATCTGTTCGGGCAACCACAACGCAATCTCCGGCATGAGGATGAGAAGGACAATCAAGAAAACAAGCGCCCCGATGAACGGCAGGCAGCCAATGATCACATCGCCAATGCTGACCTGCCCGCGCCCAATCCCTTGGATGACATAGAGATTGAGCCCCACAGGTGGCGTGAGCACCGCAATCTCCATGGTGATCGTATAGACCACCCCAAACCAGATAAGGTCGAACCCGGCGGCGGCCATCAGCGGAAAGATCGTGGGCAGGGTGATGAAGGTCATCGAGACAGGTTCAAGAAACATCCCCAGCACGATGTAAAAGATCAACACAATGGTCAGCACCACATAGGGCGAAAGATCAAAGCTCAGAAAAAGCTCGGTGAATTGCTGCGGCACGCGGTAGTAGGTCAGCACAAAGCCAAAAAGCACCCCCGCCGATAGAAGCAGGCCCAGATACCCCATGGTCCGCATGGTGGCAAAGAGCGAGTCCTTGAACCCCTGCCAAGTCAGACCACCCACGCCAAAGGCGAGGATCACGGTCAAGAGCGCCGCCACCGCCGCCGCCTCTGTCGGCGTGGCGATACCGGCGTAGATCGCCACGGTGATCACCAGACCGATCAGGCCAATGGGCGCGATAGTGGCAGCAATCTGAAGGATTCCCATTTTCACCGCATCCTCGCGGTCGGGAATATCGCCCGGCTTCAAAATACCCCAGACCAACACCACAATCGAAAAACAGGTCACAAGGATCAATCCGGGAATGACGCCCGCGATGAAAAGATCCCCAATGCTCTGATCGGTGACGATGCCGTAAAACAACAGGATCAGCGATGGCGGCAACAGCACGCTCAGCGTGCCCCCCGCCGCCAGCACGCCGGACGACAGCCGCTTGCCATAGCCCAGCCGGAGCATCTCCGGCAAAGCCACGCCGCCAATGGTCAGCGCGCCGACCATGGACGAGCCACAGACCGCGCCAAACCCCGCGCAGGCCCCGATAGAGCCATAGGCAGCAGAGCCGCGCACGCGCACCCCTTGATGCAGGAATTGATAGAGATTGGGGCCGATATTGGATTTGCCGATCAACTCGCCCAAGAACACAAACAGCGGCACCGCAAGCAGGATATAGTCGATCCAAACACCCCAGAGCTTCAACTCTGCCGATGCGATCGAGGTCTCAAAGGTCTGGATTTGCCACAGAAACGGCAGCGAGGCCGCCGCCAGCGCAAAGGGGATCGGCACCCCCGTTGCGATCAGAAACATCAAAAGACCCAAAAGGCCAAGGCCGACTTCATACCATTCCATCGTTCAGACCTCCGCCGCCGGGGTGCGCAACAGCCGCACCAGCCGCAGCACCGCGTAAATTGAGAAAAGCACCAGCGCCAAGGCCCCCGGTGCCCAGAACGCATAGCGCGGCCAAAGCAGGATTTCCGACGACGCCCCTGAATTGAATGACCGGATCGTGGCGCTCACGCCCGCCAAAGAGAAAAACAGCCCCACCCCCAACATCACGCAGAGATTGAACACGGCCACCGCCTTGCGCAGACCGGCGGGCAGGGTATCGGTCAGCATCGTGACCTTGGGATAAGCATCCTCGCGCATCGCATAGGCAAGGCCCGCAAAGGCCACCGGGAAAAGCAAAAGCGCCGTGGCCTCTGTCACGATCCGGTCCGGCGCATTCAGCACATAGCGGGTAAAGACGCCGTAGCTGATCCACACCATCTGCACGAGCACCACCACGGCCCCCGCCCCCGCGAGCCAGATAACCGCGCGCTCCACATGGCCAATCCATCGGTCAAGACCGCTTTGCATGGCGTGCCTCCCTGTGCAAAAAAGGTGGCCCCCCGCATGGATGACGCGGGGGACCTGTCAGATCACGGCGCGTGCTGCGCAAAGAGGTCGCGGATTTTGCCAGCCAATTCCGGCCCGCAGGCCGCATCAACGGTCTCGTCCCACTTGCCCTGCACGCTCTCGATCAGCGCCATCCGCTTGTCTTCGGGGATCGCCACCGCCGCACCACCGCCTTTCATCACCGCATTGCCAACGCGCTGATCCACCCAATCCTCATAACGGGGCTTGAGCCATTCCTCGGTTTCCTTGGCGGCAGCCATCACAGCGGCTTGTTCGTCGGCGGTCATGCCGTCGAACTTTTCCTTATTCATCATGTATTGGATATTGCCGTAAAACAGGCTCGCCTTGACCATATAGGGCATCACATCCCACAGCTTCCAACTGGAATAGGTGGCAACCCCCATGTTGATCCCATCAACCACACCACGCTCGGCGGATTGAAACACCTCCTTGGGGGCCACAAACACCGGCGCGCCGCCCCATGTCTCGATCATCAGGCTGACCAGCGGGCCGATGGACCGCACCTGCTTGCCCGCAAGATTGCCCAGATCGTCAATCGCATCTTCAAACCACCATTCCTGATCGTAGGAATAATTCGAGTTGAACACCGGCACGAGGTTGATCGCCGCCGCCTCATCGCGCACCAGATCGGCATAGGCAGCGTCCATCTCGATCTGCCCCTCCAAATCCACCGCCACCGGATAGAGCGAGGTCACACGGTAACAGGGCAACCGCTCATCGGCAGGCATCCAGCTCATGTCCGACACACCGCCCTGCACCGCATCCACACCCTCAGACCAGCCATGCAGCGTGGCAGATGGGAAAATCTGCACCTCAACGCTGCCGCCGGTCTTTTCCGCGACCAATTCGGCAAAATGCACAAAGCCGTCATAGCGGATATCGGACTCGTTCACATAGGTGGATAGCCGGATCGTGGTCTCGGCCATGGCAGGCATCGCCACCGTCAGCCCAAGCGCTGTGGTGGCAATCAGTGCTTTCAACGAAGTTCTCATGTCTTTCTCCTTGTTGGATGCATCTTTTTTGGTGCAGCGCGAGACCGTTCTTGCGGTCTTCGTCCTTTGGTCTTGGCTGAAATGCTAGGACAGACCCCCACGAGTCGGCCAATTCAAACATCTCATAAAACTATTCCGATCTTGCATGGTTACCTCGACTGGCGCAGTCTGGCGACAAAAAGGGGGGCGGAAATGGATATCAACTGGCTGCGCGATTTCGTCTGTCTGGGGCGCACACTGAATTTCACCCGCGCCGCAGAGGAACGCAACATCACGCAATCCGCCTTTAGCCGCCGCATCAAATCGCTCGAGGCGTGGATCGGCGTGCCGCTGATCGACCGCGCCAGCTATCCGGTGCAATTGTCCGAGGCGGGGCGGCAATTCCTGCCAGTCGCGCAACAGACGGTGGCGGATCTCACCGATACCCGTCAGGCAATCCGCGAACGCGCACGCGGCCATGCCAGCTTTCAACGCTTTGCGGCATTACACGCCATTTCCGTCAATTTCCTGCAACCGCGCATGGCGGCATTGGAACGCGAGTATCCCGAAATGCGCACGCGCGTCATTTCCGACAGCCTGACCGCTTGCTGCCAGTTGCTCAGCGAAGGCGGCTGCGAATTCCTGCTCTATTACCGGCATCAGGACGTGGCCCCGATCCTTGACGAGACCCGCTTCAAGCGCAAGGACATCTGCGAAGAGCGTCTGATCCCGGTGGCCCAGCACGAGGCCGCCGCGCGCAACGGCTGGTCCCTGCCACCGCGCGCAGGGCAAGAGCTTCCGTATCTCAGCTATGATCCCAACACCTTCCTTGGCACCGTGGTCGATCAGACCATCGGCAACCGCCGCCCGGCACTTGACCTGCGCTACATGGATGCCTTGGCCGAGGCATTGAAGCGGCGCACGCTTGCGGGCGCTGGGCTGGCGTGGCTGCCAGAGTTTTCGATCCGTCAGGAACTGGCCGACGGCACGCTGGTCCGCCTTGGCGGGCGCGACTGGACCGCGACCATGACAATCTCGCTCTTTTGCTCGCCCGAGCGGCTGGATAATCTGGGCCGCACGATCTGGGATCAGTTTTAGGGCGCAGTGCGCCCCATCGAAATCCCGCCCGTCCCGGGCTTGACCCGGGACCTCACCGAGGCGATATGCACCCGATCAGACGCAAGGTGCTGTAACCTAAACAGGCGCAATCAGGATGGCGCGGAAATCGTTGACATTGGTCAGCGTTGGCCCTGTCACCACCTGCCCGCCAACGGCCCCGAAAAACCCATGTGCATCGTTGATCGCCAGGGCCTGCGCAGGGTCAACCCCGGCGGATTGGGCCTCAGCCAGCGTGTCCGGCCCGATCACCGCCCCCGCCACCTCGGCGGCGCCATCGACGCCATCGGTGTCACAGGCCAGCGCGTGAATACCCGCCGCCCCCTGCAAGGCCAGCGCCAAGGCCAGCGCATATTCCGCATTGGGCCCACCCACACCATCGCCCCGCCGCGTCACCGTCAATTCACCGCCCGACAGCAGCAGCATAGGTGCCGCCCCCGGTGCCAAACCCGCCTGCACCTCACGCGCAAGCGCGGCATGATCGCGCGCCACATCGCGCGCCTCACCCTCCAGCGCATCGCCAAGGATTTGCACGCTGATCCCTTGGGCGCGCGCCACCTCTGCCGCAGCCTCCAGCGATTGCACCGGGGCGGCATAGATCACATTCTCAACCCGGCTCAGCCGTGCATCCCCCGGCGGCACCGCGCCGCTCTGCCCGGCCAACACCGCCCGCGCCGACGCGGGCAGATCAATGCCATAGCGCGCCACGATCTTCAGCGCGTCATCGCGCGTGCTGCCCTCGCCCACCGTCGGCCCCGATCCGATCATCGCCGGATCATCCCCCGGCACATCGGAAATGAGCAGCGCATGCAGCCGCGCCGGATAGGCCGCCGCCGCCAATTGCCCGCCCTTGACCCGGCTCAGATGTTTGCGCAGCACGTTCATCTGCCCAATCGGCGCCCCCGAGGCCAAAAGCGCGGCATTGACCGCCTGCTTGTCCTCCAGCGTCATCTCGCCCGCAGGCTGAACAAGCAGCGACGACGCCCCGCCAGAGATCAGCGCCAGCACCATATCGCCCTCGCCCAATCCCTCGACCAGTTGCAGCATCCGCGCCGTGGCCGCCAGCCCGGCGGCATCGGGCACCGGATGCGCCGCCTCGACAATCTCGATGCCCTGACAGGGGCGCGCATAGCCATAGCGCGTGATCACCAGCCCCTCGCACGGCCCCCATTCCGCCTCGACCGCCTCGGCCATGCGCGCACTCGCCTTGCCCGCGCCGATCACCACGACACGGCCCTCAGGGCGCGCAGGCAGATAGGGGGCAAGGCTTTGCATCGGGTCGGCTACGGCCACCGCCCGGTCAAACAGGCGGCGCAACAGGCTCTGGGGATCGGTCATGTTTCTGGGGTCTCCGCGTCTCTCGCGCGCACCCTATCGCGGGGCGCGACCCTGCGAAAGCCCTCAGGACGCGGCGCGCTTGGCTTCTCGTGCCAGATGCTTGGCATAAAGACGCGGTGCGAGAACCCGCTCGTAAATCAGCGAGGCCACCTGCCGCAATCCCGGCAAGGCCACGATCCGCGCCGCCCAACGATAGCGCGGCAAAGCAGCCCAGAGCGCCGCAAACGCCTCAACACCAGAGAGCACGCGCCCATCCTGCCGCACATGCAACCGCCGCGCCGCCTGATCCGGGTCAATCCCCCACTGCTCCAACCCGCCCGCGTTGAGATCCTGAAAAGTCACAGGCAATCCCTTCGCCTCCACATACCCCGCATAATGCGCAATCTCCGCCCGGCAGACGGGACAGCGGGCATTATAAAGCACTTGGGTGTGTTGGGTCATCGCGGGCCTCCTGTGGAGGGGAGGTAGGGTGACAGGCAGGCAGGGGAAGAGGCGCAGAATGTCGCGCTTGCGAGCACAACCCTTTCACACGTCATTCCCGCGAAAGCGGGACTCTCCAGCCTCGCAAGAGATCCTCGGGTCAAGCCCGAGGATGACGGGGGCGAAGGGTGCGGGGTGATGACGCGCGCTCGGCGGGCCGCAGTCTGGCGAAGCAGCCCTGATAGAGCTACGAATTTTTCAGCACCCGGTTGCAAACTTCTGTCATGGCGAATGGACAGGCAGCAGTTCGCGCACGCCATCTATGACATCAATCCCGAACAATCGAATACCTATTGCCAAAAGTATCAATGCCGCTGTCGTTATCAGAGTTGATATCAGGCCGGAAACGATCTGCTGTTTAAAGGAGCTTTGTTGCTCAATGGATGCCGCCGCTTTCTCAATTCGCGTGGTAATGGCCCCAACTTCAATCTGCGGCGTTGCATCTTCGATCGACTGATTTGCGAAGGCAATCAATATATCCTGAGCGTCTTTCCTGTATCTTGCAAGCTGATCTGTGGTGCAAACGGCACGCGCGAACTGTGCATCATCCTCAGGAGTCGGTGGTTTACCATTTTCGGCCTCGAAGTCCTTGGCCCACATCCGCTTATGACGCTTATACAGCCCATAAGCCGCAAGAGCTTCAATGTCATCCTCACCATCCTGAGTGAGCAGGTCAAAGACCTTGTTCTTGAATGACATAAGGTATCATGCAGGCTGCTTGGCTTTGCTAAAAGCAGAAGCTGCCGCCCTTTTAGCTGATGCATAACTCCGCTTGCTCATTGAAACGACGATTTTACCTGACGGCGCCGTCCTACGAACGAATGTGCCATCTGTCGCATGACCAGTTTTTTGAACGCGGAAAACGGGAGTATCTGATTGTCGCTTTTTCATTTTGAAACTGCCCATCATGGATGCTCATGTAGATAATATAGCGTCTGAATTACATGATTACACTTGAATTATTATCAAACACTTAATTGCCGAAAAGAATATCCCAGAACTGCCTACCCTCAGGCTCCCTACTCCCCCAACCTCCCCCACAAATCATACTCCCCCGCCTCATCTACGACGACCGAAACGATATCCCCAACCGACACCTCCTCTGTCCCCTCATCAATAAACAGGTTCCCGTCGATCTCCGGCGCATCCGCCTTGGTGCGGCAGGTGGCGATGCCGTCGGCGTCGATCTCGTCCACGATCACCTCCATGCGCTGCCCCACCTTGGCCGCCAGCTTGGCCTCGGAAATCGCCTGCGCCTTTTCCATGAACCGATCCCAGCGCTCTTGCTTGACCTCGGCCGCCACATGATCGGGCAAGGCATTTGACCGGGCCCCGGCGACATTCTCATATTGAAAACAGCCCACCCGGTCCAACTGCGCCTCATCCAGCCAGTCCAGAAGCGTCTGAAACTCCGCCTCGGTCTCGCCCGGATAGCCCACGATAAAGGTCGAGCGCAGGGCGATCTCGGGGCAATCCCGCCGCCATGCCGCGATCTCGTCCAATGTCTTGGCCGCCGCCGCAGGCCGCGCCATGCGCCGCAGCACCTCGGGATGCGCATGCTGGAACGGAATATCCAGATACGGCAGCACCAGCCCTTCGGCCATCAGCGGAATGAGATCGCGCACATGCGGGTAGGGATAGACATAATGCAGCCGCACCCAAGCGCCCAATCCCCCCAGATCCCGCGCCAGATCGGTGATATGGGCGCGGTGCCCCCGCTCTTCGGCGTGGCGGATATCAACGCCATAGGCCGAGGTATCCTGCGAAATCACCAAGAGTTCCTTGACGCCGCTTTCCACCAGCTTGGCCGCCTCGCGGATCACCGCATGGGCCGGGCGGCTCTGCAACTTGCCGCGCATATCGGGGATGATGCAGAATTTGCACTTGTGGTTACAGCCCTCGGAAATCTTGAGATAGCTGTAATGCCGCGGCGTCAGGCTGACACCAGAGGCGGGCAAAAGATCAATGAAAGGATCAGGGCTGGGCGGCACCGCCAGATGCACGGCATCCAACACCTGCTCATATTGATGCGGGCCGGTCACGGCCAAGACGCGCGGATGCACCCCGGTGATATACTCGGGCTCTGCCCCCAAGCAGCCCGTCACGATCACCCGCCCGTTTTCGGCCAGCGCCTCGCCAATCGCCTCAAGGCTCTCGGCCTTGGCGCTATCAAGAAAACCGCAGGTGTTGACGATCACCGCATCCGCCCCGGTGTAATCGGGCGAAATGCCATAGCCCTCGGCGCGCAACCGCGTCAAAATCCGCTCACTGTCCACCAGCGCCTTGGGACAGCCAAGGCTGACCATGCCGATGGTCGGCTGGCCTGCGCGGGGCGTGTCAGTCAAACGCGCACGCGGCGCAAGATCGGGGCGGAGGGTGGGAGGGTTCTGAGCCATGGGCGCGATATAGCTTGCCCCCGCCCGCCCGCAAAGCCCAAAAGCGGTTGCCCCGCCCCATGCCACACGCCTAGACTATGCCCGAGACAAGCAGGCAAAGGGGGCGATGCCATGCGCTGGATATTCCGGGCCTTGGGGCTGGTCATGGTCATGCTGGCCATCGTCCTTGGTGCGCTCTTTTTCCTGCCGGGCGAGCGGATCGCGCGCATCGCCGCCGATCAGATAACCAAGGCGACGGGCCGTCAGGTCACGATGTCCGGCGACACCAAGATCAGCTTTTATCCCATCCTCGGCGTGTCCACCGGCGCGGTTGAAATCGCCAATGCCGATTGGTCCGACGCAGGCCCGATGCTGCGCGCCGACAGCCTCAAGATCGGGGTGGAACCACAGGCGCTCTTTGGCGGCGATATCCGCATCACGGGGCTAGAGGCGGTCAATCCCGCGATCCGTCTGGAACGCGCCCGCGACGGGCAGGTGAATTGGGAACTGGGGGTCGAAGGCGTGGCCCCCTCGGGTCAATCCGATGGCCCCCTTGCCACCTCCAACCGCCTCGCGCTCACGCTTGACCGCGCGCTCATCACCGGTGCCAGCCTCAGCTATACCGATCACGCCACCGGCACGGTGCAGGCCTTCTCGAACTTGGATTTCGACCTGCGCTGGCCCGATTACGATGGCACCGCCACCTTTGAGGCGGTGCTGCGTCAGGGCAGCGCCCCCGTCACCCTCGCGGGCCATCTCGATCAGGTGGGGCAATTCATCGACGGGGCTGTCACCGGCCTGTCGGCACGGCTATCGGGGCCGGGGGGCAGCGTGGCCTTTGCCGGGCGCGGCGGGGCGCAACCGCAACTCCAGGGGCGGCTCGACATCGACCTTGGCGATACCGATGCCTTTCTGGCGGCCCTTGGCCTTGACCGGCTGGAATTGCCCCCCAGCCTTGGGGCCAGCATCAAGGGCGGCACGGATCTCACCCTCACTGATGCGCTCGATCTCTCGCTGCGCAATCTAACGCTGAACCTCGGCGGCAATGCCATTGCCGGGGCCGCCGATATTGCGCTTGGCGGTGACGTGCCACGCATCAACGCCCAGATCAACGCAGGCGCGCTTGACCTCTCACGCTTTGCCGGGGCCGACAGCACTGGATCGGCCAGCCCCGACAGCGGCTGGTCCACCAGCCCGATCGACGCCAGCGCCCTTGCCCTCGCCAATGGCGAAATCGCCCTCGTCGCCGATAGCGTCAATCTGGGCGATCTGAAACTGGGCAAGACCCGCAGCTTGATGACACTCGACCGCGCCCGCGCCGTGTTCGAATTGCGCGAATTGCGCGCCTATGACGGGCTCATCACCGGGCAGTTCGTGGCCAACAACCGCTCTGGCCTTTCGGTCGGTGGCACGCTCAATGTGAGCGACCTCAACCTCGAACGGTTCTTGACCGATGCCGCAGGCATCACCCGCTTTGCCGCCGCCGGCAACGGCGAGGTAGAGTTTCTGGGCGTTGGCAATTCGGTGGATGCGATCATGCGCTCGCTTTCGGGCAAGGGCAGCTTGCGCACTGGGCGCGGCGTGATCTCGGGCATAGACCTTGACCGGCTCATGCGCGCGGGCGATGTGACGGGCGGCACCACGATCTTTGACGCCATGACCGCCAGCTTTACGATGGCGGACGGTAATCTCATCAACCAAGACCTCGCCATGAAACTGCCCCTCGCCCGCGCCTCGGGCCAAGGGCGTATCGGGCTTGGGGTGCGCGATATCGACTATCTCTTTACCCCCGTGCTGCTCGAGGGCGAGAACACGCGCGGCCTAGCCATCCCGGTGCGGATCGAGGGGCCATGGGCCAATCCGCGCATCAAACCGGATCTGGAAAAAGCGGTGCGTATGAACCTCAAGGCCGAGCGCGACAAGCTGGAGCAAGAGGCCAAGGACCGGCTGGAACGCGAACTGCAAGAACGCCTCGACCTCGCCCCGCAAGAGGGCCAGAACCTTGAAGATGCCTTGCGTCAAAAGATCGAGGACAAGGCCGCGCGGCAACTGCGCAAGCTCTTCGAATGAGGCGCGCGCAGAATTGAGTATTTTTGCCAAGAAGAACGGGGGCCGCGCCCATGAGTGAGGTCAAGGCGCAATACGAAGCCTTCCCCTATCCCGCCCGCGATCCGGCAGACGAGGCCAAGCGCCTGATCACCGGCTCGCCCTCGCATGTGCTGGAAATTGACCATTTCCTGTTTCAGGGGCGGCGCGATTGGCGCAAACCGTTGCGCGCCTTGGTGGCAGGCGGCGGCACCGGCGACGGGCTGATCCAACTGGCGCAGCAACTGAAAAACGCAGGTCGCGCCGCCGAAATCACCTATCTCGATCTCTCAACCGCCTCGCGCGCCATTGCCGAAGAGCGCGCCCGCGTGCGCGGCTTGAGTGGCCTGCGCTTTGTCACCGGCAGCCTGCTAGAGGCCGCAACCCTTGGACAGTTCGACTATATCGACTGCTGCGGCGTGCTGCATCACCTGCCCGACCCGGCGGCAGGGTTTGCAGCACTTCTGGCGGCGCTGGCACCCGGCGGCGGCATGGGGTTCATGGTCTATGCCCCCTATGGGCGCGCGGGCGTCTACCCGCTGCAAGAGGCATTCGGCACGCTCTATGCGGGCCTGCCGCCCGAGGCACGGCTGAAGGCCGCCAAAGAGGTGGTGGCCACCCTGCCCGAGGGGCATCCCTTCCGATCAAACCCCAACCTTGGCGATCACAAGGATAGCGACGCAGGCTTTTACGACCTACTCCTGCATTCGCAGGACCGCGCCTTTGATGTGACAACACTGGTGGAGACACTCGATCAAACCGGCTGGGCGCTCTCAGGCTTTGCTCTGCCGGTGCTCTATGACCTCAGCCGCATCACTGCCGTGCCCTCGCATCTGACCGCAACCCAAGCCATGGCCCTAGCCGAAAAACTGCGCGGCACGATCAAAACCCATGTGGGCTATGCCACCCGCGCGAGCGAGGCGCGCAGCCCTGCAAGGGGCCAAGACCGCGCGCTGATCCCGCATCTCAAGGGCCTGCGCGCCCCGGATCTGGCGCGTGCCATCGCCCAAGGCCAGACGCCCAAACTCAGCTTCAACGGCATCGAGGCGCGGCTCAGCCTGCCAAAACACGCCGCCCCCCTTCTTGCCGCCATCGACGGGCGGCGCAGCCTCTCAGAAATTGCTCAGGCAACCGGCACCGATCCCATTGCCTTTGGCAGCCTCTGGGCGCGGATCGAGCGCGACTTGGCCGATCACGGCCTTCTGCTCTATTCCGGCATCCTGCGCACGTGAAAAAACCGCCGCCCGGGCCAACCGGACGGCGGTTTCAATCACGATGTGAACCGGCTCAGGCGGCCAGCGCACCCTTGGCTTGCTCGACGATGGCCCCGAACGCGGCGGGCTCATGCACGGCCAGATCGGCCAGAACCTTACGGTCCACTTCGACTCCGGCCAATGCCAGACCGTTGATGAAGCGCGAGTAGGTCAGCGATTCATCATGCGCGCGCACAGCCGCGTTGATCCGCTGGATCCACAGCGCGCGGAAATTGCGCTTGCGGTTCTTGCGGTCGCGGGTCGCGTATTGGTTGGCCTTGTCGACGGCCTGCGCGGCCACCTTGAAGGTGTTCTTGCGGCGGCCATAGTAACCTTTGGCGGCCTTGATGACTTTCTTGTGACGGGCGTGGGTAACTACCCCACCTTTGACGCGTGACATATCCTAAATCCTCCTTAGCGCGCGTAGGGCATCATTGGCTTGATGATACCTTCATCAGCCTTTGACAACGTGGTCGTACCGCGAGCGTTACGAAGGAATTTATTGCTGCGTTTGATCATGCCATGGCGCTTGCCGGCCTGTGCGGCCACCACGCGGCCAGAGGCCGTCACTTTGAACCGCTTTTTGCAGCTCGACTTGGTCTTCATCTTGGGCATTTCCGGCTCCTCTATTAGGTCGGTAGAACCGCACGACTCGGCATGCCACATCTGGCCGGTCCTGCGGGATGAGCGCGCCGTATACGCGGCACCGCTCGATTGTTCAAGAGGGTTTGGCGGGTAGAGTTTGTGCGCCTCAACTCACGTAGCGCGCAATCACCCGCACCAACACTTCGGGCAGATCACCAAAGCTGTAGCCACCCGGCTTGGTGCTGATCGCCCAGACCATCAGCCCCCCCGATGCCATAAGCGTAAACGTCGCCACACGCGGCGGATGTCCCTCGGAAAAGGCGGAAATGATCGAAGGTATGGAAAACACCCCCAACACCATGCCAATGGCCATCGCCAGATCAGGGTCCATCACATACCTCCGGGAAATACCTTGAACTCAACAGCCCAAGTTTAACCCGGATCGGTCGCGTAAATCAAACTTTCCTGACAGGGGGCGACGCGCAGGATATTGGTCGTGCCCGGTATGTTAAAGGGCACGCCCGCCGTGACCACGATCTGATCGCTCTCGGTCGCATAGCCATGCGCCCGCGCCGCCCGCGCGGCATTGATCACCGCCATCTTGAATCGCGTCAATTCGCCGGTCATGACGCAGGTCACACCCCAGGTCAGCGCCAGCCGCCGCGCCGTGCCCAAAAGGCTGGTCAGCGCCAGAATCGGCACGCGCGGACGCTCGCGCGCGGTCAAGAGCGCGGTGGTCCCGGATTCGGTATAGCAACAAATCACCTTGATATCGGCGGTCTCGGCAATCTCGCGCGCGGCGGCAACGATCCCGTCCGCCACACTCTGCCGGTTCACACGCCGACTGGCCTCGATCACCTCGCGATAGGTCGGATCGCTCTCAACCTCGATCGCCACATTGTCCATCGTGCGCACCGCCTCGACAGGGTAATGCCCCGCCGCCGATTCCGCCGAAAGCATGATCGCATCCGATCCTTCGTAAATCGCCGTGGCCACGTCCGACACTTCGGCGCGCGTCGGCATCGGGCTGTCGATCATCGACTCGAGCATCTGCGTCGCCACGATCACCGGCTTGGCCGCAGCCCGGCAGCGCCGGATCAACCGTTTCTGGATCGGCGGCACGTTCTGCACCGGCAATTCCACGCCCAGATCGCCCCGCGCCACCATGATCCCGTCGCTGACCGCGAGGATTTCGTCAAACCGCTTCACCCCTGCCGGCTTTTCGATTTTTGACATGATCGCGGCCCGGCCGCGGACCAATTCACGCGCCTCGGTCACATCTTCGGGGCGCTGCACGAAACTCAGCGCCAGCCAATCCACGCCCAACTCGCAGATGAATTCCAGATCCGACAGATCCTTTTCCGACAGCGCCGCCAAGGGCAGCACCACATCAGGCACATTCACGCCCTTACGATTCGAAATCGTGCCCCCGGCGATCACCTCACAATCGGCAAACTCGGGTCCGCACGCAGTCACGCGCAGGCGGATCTTGCCATCATTCACCAGCAGGTTCGCCCCCGGTTCCAGCGCCGCGAAAATTTCGGGGTGCGGCAGGCAGACACGGGTCGCATTCCCCTCTGCTTCGTCCAGGTCAAGCCGGAACGCCGCCCCGGCAACCAGATCCTCTTCGCCCTTGGCAAACACCCCAACCCGCAGTTTCGGCCCCTGCAAATCCCCCAGGATCGCAATCGGGCTGTCCAGATCCTCTTCGACCTGCCGGATGATCCGGTGCCGCTCGGCAATATCGGCCTGCGTGCCATGGCTCATATTGAGGCGAAACACATCCGCCCCCGCCTCGTGCAACGCCCGGATCGTATCATAATCGGACGAAGCCGGGCCCAGTGTGGCCACGATCTTCACATTGCGGTTGCGTCTCATCTCATGCGTCCTTCATCTTTGACATCACGGGTTATGTTAACGCTAACACCCCCCTTTTGCGCCTTATCGCGCAATTCACATTATCCCGCAACTGTTCTAAAGGACGATGACAGGAAAAACCAAGCCAATGATGTATCACCCCTTTCAGATTGTCGGTCAGGACCGCCCCGAACGCTGGCTCGTGACCTGCGATCACGCCAGCAATTGCGTACCGGAATTCGTCAACGGCGGCTGTCTTGGCGTGGCCCCTCAGGATATGGCCCGCCATATCGCCTATGATGTGGGCGCCGCCGGTGTGACGCGCGCGCTTGCCGAGGCCTTGGGTGGCCCCGCCATCCTCAGCAATTTCTCGCGCCTCGTGATCGACCCCAACCGGGGCGAGGATGACCCGACCCTCGTGATGCGCCTGTATGATGGCACGATCATTCCCGGCAATCGCCACGCGAAACCCGAGGATATCGACCGCCGCCTCAACCGGCTCTATCGCCCCTATCACACCGCCTTGGCCGAACTCGCCGCACGCCGCGCCGATACCGTCATTGTCTCGGTCCACAGCTTTACGCCGCAACTGCGCGGACGCCCGCCACGCCCTTGGCATATCGGCCTGCTCTACGCCGCCGACCAACGCTTGGCCAAGCCGCTCATCGCCCGCCTCGCCCAAGAACCCGACCTGTGCGTCGGCGATAACGAGCCCTACACCGGCCACCTGCCCGGCGATGCCATCGCCCGCCATGCGATTGCCTATGAGCGGCCCAATGTCCTCATTGAACTGCGCAACGACCTGATCGAAACCCCCGCGCAACAGACCGCTTGGGCGCTTCGCCTCGCCCCCATCCTGCAAGAGGTCGCCGCCCAAACCGGCCTTTGACCCCACCAACAAGGAGAATGATCATGGACGACCAGACCCGCATTGAACTCGAGGCCGCCGCCTTTCGCACCCTGCGTGCGCATCTGATGGAAAAACGCGCGGATGTGCAGAACATCGACATGATGAATCTTGCCGGGTTTTGCCGCAACTGCCTCAGCCGCTGGATGCAAGAGGCCGCCAATGATCGCGGCATCGAGATGTCCAAAGACGCCGCCCGCGAACTCTTCTACGGCATGCCCTATGACGACTGGAAAGCGCAGAACCAGACCGAGGCCAGCGCCGAGCAAAAAACCGCCTTCACCAAATCCTTCGCCGAAAACGTCGACCCCAAGGACTGAGCCCGCCTTTCATCGTTCTCTAAATACTCAAATTCCCCGCCCAAGAGGACAGGATGACCACGCCCTATCGCCTGCATTACGCCCCCGACAACGCCTCGGTGATCATCCGCCTCACGCTCGAGGAATTGGGCATACCCTATGACACAGTCTTGCTCGAACGCTCCAAACAGGCCCATGCCGCCCCCGCGTATCTGGCGCTCAACCCCGGCGGGCTGATCCCAACGCTGGAAACGCCCGAAGGGCCTATTTTCGAAACCGGCGCGATCCTGCTCTGGCTTGCAGACCGGCACGCCCGGCTTGCGCCTGCGCCGCAATCGCCCGACCGTGGCGATTTTCTCAAATGGCTGTTCTTCCTTGCGAACACCGCCCATACCGCCCTGCGCATAAGCTTTTATCCCGAGAAATACGTGGGGTCAGATCCCGCCGCACAGGGCCTTTTGCGCGCCACGATGCAGGCGCGCTTTGCAGATCATCTCGATATTCTGGAAACTCGCGCTGCCCCTTGGTTCTCGCCCGAAACCCCCTCGGTGCTGGATTACTATCTCGCCTGCCTGATGCGTTGGCGCGCGCTTTATCCCGAGGGCACGCGCGGCACCTATGACGCAGGCGCTTGGCCACGTCTGCACGCGCTCTTGACGCATCTTGAAACCCGCCCCGCCACAAGCCGCGTGGCCACTGCCGAAGGGCTGGGCCCCCACCCCTTCACAGCCCCCCAGTATTGCAATCCGCCCGAGGGCAGCGCCACCTGATCCGATCACATGGCAAGGAGCCACCCTTGAAGCGTCGCTTTCGGACAAGTAGATCAAGGGTTAAGCAGCGATAAGACCCGCGATCAGGGAGCGCGCCACATGTTTCTATCCGTCTTCGATATGTTCAAGGTGGGCATCGGCCCCTCCTCCTCGCATACCATGGGGCCGATGGTCGCAGCCGCGCGCTTTTTGGACAAAATGCGCGCCTCCCCCTTCCATTATGCCGGATTGCGCGGCTCGCTGCATGGCAGCCTTGCCTTTACCGGCGTGGGCCACGCCACCGACCGCGCCACCATCCTTGGCCTCGCAGGCTTTCTTCCCGACACCTATGACAATGACAAGGCCGAGGCGACGCTAGAGCACATCCGCGACAGCCATAGCGTCACCCCGCCCGGCCTGCCCACGCTCAAATTCCATCCCAAAGAAGATCTGGTCTTTGATTTCGGCCCCAACCTGCCCGGCCATGCCAATGGCATGATCCTGATGGCCACCGACGCCCAAGGCGACGTGATCCTGCAGGAAACATATTATTCCATCGGCGGCGGCTTTGTGCTGACCGACGCGGAATTGGCCGCAGGCAAGGCCACCGACGACGGCACGCCCATCCCCTACCCGTTCAAATCCGCCGCCGAGATGCTGGAAATGGCCGAACGCTCGGGCAAAAGCATCGCCCAGATGAAACGCGCCAACGAAATCGCCCGTGGCGGCCCTGAAAACCTGCGCTCTGGCGTGGCCCGCATCTGGCAGGTGATGAACGACTGCATCGAACGCGGCCTCAACGCCGAAGGCATCCTGCCCGGCGGCCTCAAGGTCAAACGCCGCGCCAAGGGCATCCGCGACGCGCTGGTGGCCGAGCGTGGCACCAACCTCACCGCCCCGCACAAGATCAACGACTGGATGAGCGCCTATGCCATGGCGGTGAACGAGGAAAACGCCGCTGGCGGGCAGGTTGTAACCGCGCCCACCAATGGTGCCGCTGGCGTGGTGCCTGCGGTGATCAAATACTGGCTCGAGCATGTGCCGGGCGCGCATGAGACCCAGATCGAAGAATTCCTGCTCACCGCCGCCGCCATCGGTGGTCTGGTGAAATACAACGCTTCCATCTCGGGCGCCGAGGCAGGCTGTCAGGCCGAGGTGGGCAGCGCCGCCGCCATGGGCGCGGCTGGCCTTGCCGCCGTCTTGGGCGGCACCCCCGCCCAGATTGAAAACGCCGCCGAAATCGCGCTGGAACACCACCTTGGCATGACCTGCGACCCGGTGCGCGGCCTCGTGCAGGTGCCCTGCATCGAGCGCAATGGCTTGGGCGCAATCAAGGCGGTCTCTGCCGCCTCCCTCGCCCTGCGCGGCGATGGCACCCACCTCGTGCCGCTCGACGCCTGTATCGAGACCATGCGCCAGACCGGCCTCGACATGAGCGAGAAATACAAGGAAACCTCGCTCGGTGGTCTCGCGGTCAATATCCCGAATTGTTGAAGGGGTAAGTCGCCCCACAGCCCCCGCGCGAATAGCACCGAAGGTGCCGCGCGGATCGCTGGGCCGTCCCGCGGCCTAGCGATTTTGAGAGGGCGCGCAATTCAGATGGGTCACACGGACTTGGCTGGCATAAACTGGCATCCACGTCCGTTGTTTCGCTAGTCCCCGGCCCAGCGACCGCGCGGCTCACCGCTTGGCGCAAATAGTCACAAAACCCCCAGCACCGCCTCCGGTGGCCGCCCGATCACCGCACGTGCGGCCCCGATCGCAATCGGACGCTCAATGAGGATCGGATGCGCCGCCATCGCCGCCAGCAAATCCTCCGCCGCACTCTCGCGCCCCAATCCCAGCGCCTTGAACTGCGGCTCACAGGGGCGCATCATCTCAATCGGCGCACAGCCCAACAGCACCAAAACAGCCCGCAACTCTGCCACAGCCGGCGCATCCTCCAGATAGCGCCGCACAACCACCTCTGCCCCATGCTCCTCCAACAGCGCCAATCCAGCGCGCGATTTGGAACAGCGCGGATTGTGCCAATAGGTGATCACAGCCATTCGTCCCGCCCCGCGCCCACGGCCTCCGCCACGCTGCCAAACCCATCCCGCTGCAACAACCGCTCCAGACCCCGGGCAATCTCTGCGACCAAAGACATCCCCTGATAGACCAGCGCCGAATAAAGCTGCACGGCACTCGCCCCGGCGCGGATCTTGGCATAGGCCTGCTCTGCGCTGGCAATCCCCCCCACACCAATCAGCGGCATTTCCCCGCCCGTCAGTTGCGACAGCCGCGCCAATACCCGCGTTGATTTCTCGAACAAAGGCTGCCCCGACAGGCCCCCCGCCTCACCCTTTGCGGCACTCATCAGCCCCTCACGGCCCAGCGTCGTATTGGTGGCAATGATGCCATTCAGGCCCGAGGCCCGCGCCACATCGGCAATCTCGCTCAATTCCGCATCGCTCAGGTCCGGCGCAATCTTGAGGAAAATGGGGATCGGCTGCGGCAACCAATCGCGTGCCTCCATCACGCCCTTGAGCAGCCCCATCAGCGCCTCCGCCCCCTGCAACTCGCGCAGCTTCTCGGTGTTGGGGCTGCTGACATTGACCGTTGCAAAATCCAGATGCGCGCCGCAATGCGCCAGAACGCGGGCAAAATCGTCGGCCCGGTCGGCGCTGTCCTTGTTGGCCCCAAGGTTAAGACCGATCACCGCATCGCGTGGCCGCGCCGCCAACCGCACCGCCGCCGCTTCCATGCCTGCATTGTTGAACCCGAATCGGTTGATCACCGCCCGATCTTCACTCAGCCTGAAGAGGCGCGGGCGCGGGTTGCCCGGCTGTGCGCGCGGCGTTACCGCCCCCACCTCGATAAATCCAAATCCGGCACGGGCAAGCGGCCCCAGCGCCTCGGCGTTCTTGTCAAACCCCGCCGCCAATCCCACCGGATTGGGCAGGCGCAACCCCGCCAGATTGGTCCGCAGCCGCGCGCTCGTATAGGCCCCCGGTGCGGGCACCAATCCCAGTTGCAACGCCCGGAGCGCCAGACCATGCGCCCGCTCCGGATCAACCCGGTGCAAAAGGCTGAGGCCAAGACGCTCCATCCCGCTCATTCCAGACCTGCCGGAAACTGATGCACGCCGTCCACCAGCGGCAAAGGCTGTGCCCATGCCACATCCGACAGGCGCATCTCGCGGTAGAGATGCGGGAATAGCGCGCCACCGCGCGACACCTCCCATTTTAGCGCCTCGCCCAGCCGGTCCACGGCAACCGCCACCAGCATCAGGCCCTCGGCCCCGGCAAAATGCTTGGCCGCCGTTTCCGCCGCCTGTTCAGCGGTGGAAAAATGCACATAGCCATCGGCCAGATCGACCGGCGCGCCAGCACTCTCGCCCGCCGCCCGCAGTTGGGCCCATTCCGGCCCACGCAATATCTTGTATATCATCATAGAGGCGTGATGCCTTGGCCCTGCGCGCACGTCAAGCGATGCTTGAGGCCCGCGCCTCAATCGGCTAGTCAGAGGGTCCGATCACGAAAGGGCAGCCCATGGCATTCACCATCGCAATCGACGGCCCCGCAGCGGCGGGCAAAGGCACCATTGGCCGTGCTTTGGCCGCGCATTTCGGCTTTGCTCATCTGGACACTGGGCTGCTCTACCGCGCCACCGGGCGGCGGATGCTCACCGGGCTCGATCCGGTCGAGGCCGCCCAATCCCTGCGCGCCGAAGATCTAGACGCCGATGATCTGCGCACCCCGGATGTCAGCCAGGCCGCCAGCCGCGTGGCCGCCATCCCCGAGGTGCGCCAAGCGCTGCTCGACTTCCAACGCGCCTTTGCCCGGCGTGCAGGCGGGGCCGTGCTAGACGGGCGCGATATCGGCACCGTCATCTGCCCCGAGGCCGAGGTCAAACTCTACGTCACCGCCGCCGATGCCGAGCGCGCCCGCCGCCGCCACGTTGAACTGACCGGCAAGGGCCATGACGTGACCCTCGAAGAGGTGGCCCAAGACCTGCGCGACCGCGACGCCCGCGACAGCGCCCGCGCCACCGCCCCCCTCAAACCCGCCGAAGACGCGGTGCTGCTCGACACCTCTGAAATGACCATCGAAGAGGCCACAGCCCGCGCCATCGCCATCGTGACCGCCGCCCAAGGGTGATGCCCCTTCCGGCGAGATGCCGCCCATCCGGTTGCATGCCCGGCCATGGTCCTTAGGTTTGTCTGCAACAGGCCCATCCTGTTGCACTTGAACCAGACCAGAAAGGAGGCAGCATGTCCTTCCACAAGACACTGACCGCATCCACCGCCGCCCTCGCCTTGGCGCTTGCCGCGGCCCCGATGACCGTGTTCACCGCCCAGAGTGCGGTGGCGCAAGAGGCCGCAGAGTATTCCGGAGACCAGCTTGACGCCTTCACCAGCGCCCTGATCGAAGTGGCCAGCGTGCGCGAGAAATACACCCCCCTCCTCCAGAGCGCCGAAACCGAGGATCAGCAAACCGCCATCATTAAAGAGGCCAATGCCGAGATCACCGACGTGATCGAGACAACGGACGGCATAACCATGGACAGCTATCTCGAAATCGCGCAGGCCGCGAGCCAGGATCAGGCGCTGAACCAACGCATCATCAAGCGCGTTCAAGCCCAGAACGAAACCCTCCAGTAACCTATGAGCACCGGGGGCACCCCGCCCCCGGTTCTTTCACCCTCTGACTGGAACACCCCGGAGACCTATGCGATGACCCGCCCCCTCGCCTTGGCCGCCTGCCTCATGGCATTGGCAACCCCCACCTTCAGCGATTCGACCGAACTCAGCGATACCGGCTCTTGCCCCGGTTGCGATCTGACAAAGGCGGCTTTTGCCGGTCAGGCCTTCGTCGGGGCCAACCTCATCGGGGCCACGCTCGAGGATAGCGATTTTTCCACCACCGACCTCTTTCTTGCCCAGTTGGACGAGGCCCGCGCCGACCGCATCAACCTGCGCAATGCCTCGCTCAAGGCCGCAACCTTTGTTGGGGCCTCCCTGCGCGACGCCGACTTTCGCGGCGCGGACCTGTCCGGGGCCCGGCTCAAGGACGCCGACATCACCAACGCCCGCTTTGACGGGGCGATCCTGTGCAACACCGTGATGCCTGACGGCGAACTCAGCCGTGAAACCTGCCGATAACGACCGGCTCCGGCCTCCGCCCCCGACAGGCTTGATTATCCCGCCAAGCCCCTGTATACGCGCGCCTGTCACCAAAGGCGAATAAGGCCACAGGACACAAGAGATCGAGCAGGGTCGGAACCACCGGCCCTCTTTGTTTTGTGACCCGCCCGACCAACGAAACCCTGAAAGACCGGCGGAGACAACCGCTCGGCCAGAAAACCGTTAAAAGGAAACCAGAGACCACATGGCTCAACATACATCTATGGAGGAATTCGAAGCCCTCTTGAACGAAAGCTTCGAAATGGACACACCCGAGGAAGGGTCTGTTGTCAAAGGCAAGGTCATCGCAATCGAAGCGGGCCAAGCCATCATCGACGTCGGCTACAAAATGGAAGGCCGCGTTGATCTGAAAGAATTCGCAAATCCCGGCGAGACCCCCAACATCTCCGTTGGCGATGAGGTCGAAGTGTTCCTGCGGTCCGCCGAGAACGCCAAGGGCGAAGCCGTGATCAGCCGCGAGATGGCCCGCCGCGAAGAGGCATGGGACCGTCTTGAAAAGGCCTATGCCGACGAAGAGCGCGTTGATGGGGCCATCTTTGGCCGCGTCAAAGGTGGCTTCACCGTCGATCTGGGCGGTGCCGTGGCCTTCCTGCCCGGCTCTCAGGTCGATGTCCGCCCCGTGCGTGACGCTGGCCCGCTGATGGGTCTCAAGCAGCCGTTCCAGATCCTCAAGATGGACCGTCGCCGCGGCAATATCGTCGTGTCGCGCCGTGCCATCCTCGAAGAATCGCGCGCCGAACAGCGCGCCGAGGTGATCGGCAACCTGACCGAAGGCCAGACCGTTGACGGTGTGGTCAAGAACATCACCGAATACGGCGCCTTCGTCGATCTGGGCGGTGTGGACGGCCTCTTGCATGTCACCGACATGGCATGGCGTCGCGTCAACCACCCCTCCGAGATCCTGACAATCGGCGAAACCGTCAAGGTGCAGGTCATCAAGATCAACAAAGACACGCACCGCATCTCGCTGGGCATGAAGCAGCTCCAAGAAGATCCGTGGGATCTGGTTGCCGCCAAATACCCGCTGGAATCGACCCATACGGGCCGCGTGACCAACATCACCGATTACGGCGCATTTGTAGAGCTGGAGCCGGGCGTCGAAGGTCTGGTGCACGTTTCGGAAATGTCCTGGACCAAGAAAAACGTCCACCCCGGCAAGATCGTGTCGACCTCGCAAGAAGTCGAAGTCATGGTGCTGGAAATCGACGGGGCCAAGCGCCGCGTGTCGCTCGGTCTCAAGCAGACCATGCGCAACCCGTGGGAAGTGTTTGCAGAAACACACCCCGAGGGCACCGAGGTCGAGGGCGAAGTCAAGAACATCACCGAATTCGGTCTCTTCATCGGTCTCGAAGGCGAGATCGACGGCATGGTCCACCTCTCGGACCTCAGCTGGGACGAGCGCGGCGAAGATGCCATCCAGAGCTACAAAAAGGGTGACATGGTTCATGCCGTTGTATCCGAAGTCGACATCGAGAAAGAGCGTATCTCGCTCTCGATCAAGGCTCTGGGCGGCGACAAGTTCTCCGAGGCCGTCGGTGGCGTCAAGCGTGGCTCGGTGATCACCGTTGCCGTGACCGCGATCGAGGATGGTGGCATCGAAGTGGAATATGAGGGCATGAAGTCCTTTATCCGCCGCTCCGACCTCAGCCGTGACCGTGCCGATCAGCGCCCCGAGCGTTTCTCGGTCGGCGACAAGCTCGACGTGCGCGTCACCAATGTCGACGCCAAGACCCGCCGTCTGGGTCTGTCGATCAAGGCCCGCGAAATCGCCGAAGAAAAAGAAGCCGTCGAACAGTATGGCTCCTCCGATTCGGGTGCATCGCTCGGCGACATCCTCGGCGCAGCCCTCAAGGGCGACCGCTAAGCAAACCGCAACCGGCCCCGCGCCGGTTGCAATGCGCCAGACACGAAGCGGCCCCACCGATCCGGCGGGGCCGTTTTGCGTTTGGGGGGGAAAGGTTTTTAACTCTATTCAGCCCTCGGAATGTCCCCGCGCGGAACAAGGCGCGGCACGCGCCGCCGCGCGGATCGCTGGGCCGTCCCGCGGCCTAGCGATGCTGAGGCGTTGCGCGACACTTCGAAGCCATACGGATTTTGCTGGCATAAATTGCCAATTACAGATGTTGCGTCGCTAGTCCCCGGCCCAGCAATCCACGCAGCTCATCTCGTGATACCCCTCAGCTCTCCTGCCGCACCGCACCCACCACCGAATCCATCACCTGATCCAGAACCCCCGGATTAAGCGCCTCTGCCATCACCCGGATCATCGGCTCGGTCCCCGAGGGCCGCACCAAGAGCCGCCCATCGCCCCCCAACAGCTTCTCCGCCGCAGCCACGGCGCTTTGCACCGCATCGGTCGCCATCGGGTTCTTACCCTTGGCAAAGCGCACATTGATCAACTTCTGCGGCACCGGCTCGAACACCTGCGCCAGACTGCTGGCCTTTTCGCCCGTCTCGACCATCGCCGCCAGAAACTGCAACGCGCCGATCAAACCGTCACCGGTGGTGGCATAATCAGTCATCACAATATGGCCTGACTGCTCTCCACCAAGGTTATGACCGCCCGCGCGCATCTCTTCGACCACATAGCGATCCCCCACCGCCGTGCGCTTAAGCGCAATGCCCTGCGCCTCCAGATGCCGCTCCAGCCCCAGGTTGGACATGACCGTCGCCACCAGAGTATTGCCCGCCAGACGCCCCTCACGTGCCCAGCGCGTGGCAATCAGCCCCATGAACTGATCCCCATCTGCGATCCGCCCCTGCTCGTCGATCAACACCACCCGATCGGCATCGCCATCCAGACAAATCCCCAGATCGGCCCGCGTCTCCAGCACCCGGCGCGCAGCGGCCTGCGGCTTGGTCGATCCACAATCGAGGTTGATGTTGAACCCGTCCGGTTCCACCCCCATCGGGATCACCTCAGCCCCCAATTCCCAAAGCACCTCCGGCGCCGTGCGATACGCCGCGCCATTGGCACAATCCAGCACGATCCGCAGCCCCTCCAGCCGCCGCCGATGCGGAAAGGTGGTCTTGGCATATTCCACATAGCGCCCGCGCGCATCCTCGATCCGCTTGGCCCGGCCGATCTTCTCCGGTGCCGCCAGCCGCGCGCCCTCATCCAGCAGCCGCGCGATCCCCGCCTCCGCCTCATCGCTCAGCTTGTAACCATCCGGCCCGAACAGCTTGATCCCATTGTCCGAGGCCGGGTTGTGACTGGCCGAGATCATCACCCCCACATCGGCGCGTAAACTATGGGTCAGATACCCAATCGCCGGCGTCGGCACCGGCCCCAGCAGAAACACGTTCATACCCGTCGAGGTGAATCCCGCCGTCAGCGCATATTCGATCATATAGCCCGACAACCGCGTATCCTTGCCGATCACCACGCGGTGCTCTTGCTTGTCGCGGCGAAAATATCCCCCCGCCGCCGCCCCAAGACGCAGCGCCACATCCGCTGTCATCGGCCAGCTATTCGCCTGCCCCCGAACCCCGTCCGTCCCAAACAGCTTTGCCGCCATCGTCTCTCTCCTTATCCACCCAACGCCACAGGCTTACCTGTTTTCCCCTACAGGACACCACAGCGCGTTGACACACCCGAGTCGACCCCCAATACAGTCTAATCCAGAGGTTTGCGTCAAAGGGCATGTAACATGAAAATTGCGATGATCGGAACGGGCTACGTGGGCCTTGTCTCGGGGGTATGTTTTTCCGATTTCGGCCATGACGTGACCTGCGTCGATAAAAACCCCGACAAGATCGCCATGCTCCTGCGCGGCGAGGTGCCGATCTTTGAGCCCGGGCTTGACGCGCTCATGTCCAAGAATGTCGAGGCGGGCCGCCTCCGCTTTACCACCGACCTGGCCGAGGCCATCACCGGGGCCGAGGCCGTATTCATCGCCGTGGGCACCCCAACCCGGCGCGGCGATGGCCACGCCGACCTCACCTATGTCATGGCCGCCGCCGAGGAAATCGCCCGCGCCGCCTCAGAGTATGTGGTGATCGTCACCAAATCCACCGTCCCCGTCGGCACCAACCGCGCGGTCAAGAAGGTGATCAAAAAGGCCAACCCAAGCCTTGACTTCGATGTCGCCTCCAACCCCGAATTCCTGCGCGAAGGGGCGGCCATCGACGATTTCATGAAACCCGACCGCGTCGTCGTCGGCGTCCAGACCGACCGCGCCGCCGATGTCATGGCCGCGATCTACCGCCCCCTCTACCTGCGTGATTTTCCCATCGTCACCACCGATCTCGAATCCGCCGAGATGATCAAATACGCCGCCAACGCCTTTCTCGCGACCAAGATCACCTTCATCAACGAAATCGCGGCGCTGTGCGAACGCACCGGCGCGGATGTGAAACAGGTCAGCCACGGCATCGGCCTTGATGGCCGCATCGGCAACAAATTCCTGCACGCAGGCCCCGGCTATGGCGGCTCCTGCTTTCCCAAGGACACCCGCGCCTTGGCCCGCATCGGTCAGGATCACGGCCTGCCCATGCAGATCACCGAAAAAGTCATCACCGTGAACGAAGAAATGAAACGCCGCATGATCGACAAACTGCTCGATCTTTGCGACGGCTCTTTCAACGGCAAGACCATCGCCATCTTGGGCGTCACCTTCAAACCCAATACCGACGACATGCGCGATGCCCCCGCGCTCACCATCATTCCCGCCCTTGTCGGCGGCGGTGCGCGCGTCCGCGTCACCGACCCACAAGGCCAGCGCGAGGGCGAGGCGCTCTTGCCCGGCGTGTCCTGGCAAGAAGACCCCTATAAATGCGCCAACAAAGCCGATCTTTTGGTCCTGCTCACCGAATGGAACGAATTCCGCGCCCTCGACCTCAAGCGTCTGGCGCGCAAGATGACCAGCCCCCGCATGGCCGACCTGCGCAACATTTACTCGGTCAAGGATGCCAAACGCGCCGGCTTCATCGCCTATGACAGCATCGGCCGCCCCGCCTATCGCCACGACGCCACCCCGCAACAGGACTAAGCCCATGACCGACAGCCCAAAAACCGCCGCCCCGAAAACCGCTGTCGTCACCGGGGCCGCGCGCGGCATCGGCCTGGCCACCACCCGGCAATTTCTGGCCATGGGCTGGCGCGTGGTGATGATCGACCGCGACGCCGCAGCCCTACAAGAGGCGGCAAACCCGCTCTCGGGCGTTGATCCGGTGCTCTGCGATGTCTCGCAGCCCGATCAGGTGGCGCAGATGGCCGCCCATGTCACCGCCACCGCCCCCTCGGTTGACGCCCTCGTTAACAACGCGGGCGTGGCCGATTTCGGCCCCCTCGCCGAAACCGATTTCGCCCGTTGGCGCACCGTGATGGACACCAATCTCGACGGTGTGTTCCTGATGAGCCAAGCACTGCGCCCGGCGCTCTGTGACGCCCGCGGTGCCATCGTCAACATCGCCTCCATCTCTGGCCTGCGTGCCTCGACCCTGCGCGTGGCCTATGGTACCTCCAAGGCCGCCGTCAAACACCTGACCCTGCAACAGGCGGCGGAATTGGGCGAATTCGGCGTGCGCGCCAATTGCGTCTGCCCCGGCCCGGTTGCGACCAAACTCGCCATGGCCGTGCATACCCCCGACATCATCGCCGCCTACCACGATGCGATCCCCCTCAACCGCTACGGCAGCGAGGATGAAATCGCATCGGTCATCACCTTCCTCTGCTCACCCGCCGCCAGCTACGTGACCGGCCAGATCATCGCCGTCGATGGCGGGTTCGAGGCGACGGGCATCGGCCTGCCCGCCCTGCGCAACTGAGGGTTTGAAACAGAAAACCCGCCCCGGATCACTCCAAGGCGGGTTCTAATTCGTGGTTCACGCCCCGGGCCTGACCCGGGGCCTCTCGCCCAGCAAAGCAAAGGTCCCGGATCAACCCCGGGACAAGCATCACAAGACGCAAAGACGGGGCAAACCCTTACGCCTGCGCCGCCGTCACGATGAATTCGACCAGATAATCCGGCGTCGCAAGCTTCGCCTCACCCGCCGCGCGCGCGGGCGTGTGGCCCTGCGGCACCCAGGCATCCCAAACCGCGTTCATCTCGGCAAAATCCTTCATATCCGCCAGCCACACGATGGTTTGCAGAATGCGCGTCTTGTCGCTTCCAGTCTCTGCCAACAAGGCATCGACCTGCGCCAGACAGCTTTTGGTCTGCTCGGTCACATTGTCACCGGGCTTGCCAACCTGCCCTGCCAGATAGACGATGCCGTTATGCACAACCGCTTGGCTCATGCGGGGGCCGGTATGAAGACGGGTAATCTCACTCATGGGATGTCCTTTCAGATGTGGTCCTGCCCCTTTTAGGCAGCCCATCCCGCCCGCGCCAGTGCCAATCTCTACATCCACCACCGCGCCCGGTCATGCCGCGCCAACCAGCCGCCCACGCTAAAATGATCCCGGCGGATCAGCAGCACCAAGGCGATCAACGCCGCCAGAACCGCCAGATCAATCACCTGATTGCGGTTTACCGGGAACCCCCGCTCATTGACGGCAAAGGGATCAAAAAACCCCTCCCAGCGCCGCGTCACGGTAAAGAAATGCATGATCAACAGGCTGCCATAGGAAAAATACCGCAGCACCCCCAGCGCCACCAACAGGCAGAGCGCGATCTGCGCGCCGCCCGCAAGGTACACTTGGCTCAGGCTCACCTCGACCCCGTCGAAATTGCGCGCAAGATCCTGATACTGCCCCGGCGTGATGATCTTATGCGCCGCCCACAGGAAAATGAACCACGCCAATCCCAACCGCAGCACCAACAGCGCCACAGCATCGATCTTGTCCTGCGATGACAGAGTAATCTTTTCGTGAAATGCCATATGCACCGATCCCCGTTCCAAACACCCATTGGCTAACGGCATCACCGCATGGGTACAAATCACAGCTTGGCGAAGATTGTGTCAGCCCCTGCACCTTGCTCCTGTTCTACCGCGTCCCTGCGCCCCTCACCATCACGCCCGCGCCCTGCGCCTAGCCGGGGCATGCCAGTCAAATCCTTGGCGCTCGTAATCCTTACCCGAAACCCAGCCACAGCGCCCTTGCGCGCCTCATCTCGCCAGCCCCGTCTCAGCGTTCTGCCGTACCTCTGGCGTCAACACCCGCCACCGTGCACCCCAGCTCAGCCGCCATGCGCCGCACGACTGTCTTCGGGGGCTTCATCCCGCTCATGCATGCCGTAATCCCGGATCACGCTGACCACCCGCAAACGGTAGTCGTCAAACATCACCTGACGCCCCGCCCTTTGCGCCCCGCGATGTTCCGCCAGTTGCCGCCACCGGATCACCGCCGCCTCATCCTCCCAGAACGACAGCGACAAAAGCTTGCCGGGTTGGGTCAGGCTCTCAAACCGCTCGACGCTGATAAAGCCGGGAATCGCCTCGGCCAGCGGGCGCATCTTGGCCGCCATCTCCAGATACGGCTCCTTTTGCCCCTCACCGGGGATCACCTCGAATATCACTGCAATCATCTCACACCCTCCCGCTTGCCTGCGCCGTTTGCCATTACTGCGGTCCTTGGCTGCATACTGTGACCGCTTGCCTTGGCTCTATGCCTTAGCCTATGGCCTCGGCTCTCTTCCACGGCTTTTTGCCTCGGCTTTCCGCTTGGGCGGCACTCCTCCACCATGGCCGCTTGCCCCCGTCTGCCGCCTGCGCACCACCGCGCCAGCCCGACAGTTTCCATCATCCCCCTCCGCTCACCAGCTTCAGGAAAACGCGGTCCTCACGCAACAAGAACCTCTCGCGCTGCGCAAACTCATAGTTCTCGCGCCCCAGCGGATCATCGGCCAGCCGCCCGCGATAGGCCTCATAAGCTGCCAAAGAGGGGATGTTGTAAATGCCATAGGCCAGCGTGCTGCTGCCTTCATGCGGGGCATAATATCCGATCAGATCCGCCCCACAGCGCGGGATCGCCTCACCCCAGTTGCGGGCATATTGTGCAAACTCCTCTCTCTTGGTTGGGTCGATATGATAGCGAATCACACATGTCAGCATGGCACGGCACTCCTTTCCAAATGGTTGCAGCCCCAGATCTACCCGATTGCGCAGCGTTAATGCTTCGGCTACCATCGAACTATGAAAACAGGCCCCGACATCGCCCGCATCGCCGCCCTCATCGGCGACCCAGCCCGCGCCAACATCCTGACCGCTTTGATGAGCGGCAAGGCCCTCACCGCCACCGAACTGGCGGCAGAGGCGGGCGTGACCGCGCAAACCGCCTCCGCTCATCTGGCCCGTCTCGAAGCAGGCGGTCTTGTCACCCAAGCGCGACAGGGGCGGCACAAATACACCCGCCTCGCCTCGGATGAGGTGGCGCATCTCATTGAGGCCCTGATGGGCATCGCGGCAGGCGCGGGCCACCTGCGCACCCGCCCCGGTCCGCGCGACCCGGCTTTGCGCCGCGCCCGCGTCTGTTACAACCACCTCGCGGGCGACATGGGCACCCGGATGTATGACAGCCTGCGCGCACGCGGCTTTCTCCAGCAGGACGACACAACCCTCACGCTCACCGACAGCGGCCACCGCTTCATCACCTCCCTCGGGCTTGACCCAGACCACCTCCCATCGCCCCGCACCGCCATGTGCCGCGACTGTCTTGACTGGTCCGAACGGCGCGCCCATCTGGCCGGGCGCCTGGGGCGTGGCCTGCTCGCGCATATCGAGGCTCTGGGTTGGGCGCACCGCGTCCCCGGCACCCGGATCGTCCGATTCACCCCAAAGGGCGACACGGCCTTCAACGCCGCCTTTCCCACGCCGTGACCGACCTTACAAAATCCCCTTACGGACCTTACACAGCTTACGATCCCCAGCCGCGCACCACACCAGACCAGATTGCGCACGCCATAAGTCCAGTCTAATCTGTCCCCATGGCGATTCCGGTCGAAACCTTTTTTCTCGCCCCCGAGGCTGAGGGCACGCTTCAGGCGCAGATCCAGCAGATGATCGCGCAGGGCATCCTGTCAGGCCGCTTTCGCAAGGGCGAGAAACTGCCCTCTTCCCGCAAACTCGCCGCACATCTGGGTGTCAGCCGCATCACCGTGACCCTGGCCTTGACCGAATTGCAGGCCAATGATTACCTCGCCTCGCGCGACCGTTCCGGCTACTATGTCTCTGAAAACGCACCAGAACCTCCGGCCTTCACAGCCCCCGCACCACGCGGCGACACGATTGATTGGTCCCGCGCACTTGGCCGCCGCTTCACCGGCGGCGATACGCCCGAAAAGCCGCAGGATTGGGCGCGTTACCCCTATCCCTTCATCTACGGCCAGACCGATCCCGCGCTCTTCGATCACGCCAACTGGCGTCACTGCGCGCTACAGGCGCTTGGGGCCAAGGATTTTCAGGCCCTCACCGCAGATTACTACGATCAAGACGATCCTAAACTGATCGAGTTTATCGCCCGCCACACTTTGCCGCGTCGCGGCATCATCGCGCAACCCGATGAAATCCTTGTCACAATGGGCGCGCAGAACGCTTTATGGCTCACCGCGCAGGTGCTCTTGACCCAACGCCGCACCGCCGCGATCGAAAACCCCTGCTATCACGCTCTGCGCGACATTCTCATGCAATCGCGTTGTCACCTCATGCCGGTGGACGTCGACCGCGACGGTCTGCCGCCGGAAAACCTGCCCGATGAGGCCGACGTGATCTTTACCACGCCCAGCCATCAGGCCCCGACCAACGCCACCATGCCCCTTGCGCGGCGCAAGGCGCTGCTCACCCGCGCCGCCGAGATGGAGGCGCTGATCGTCGAGGATGACTACGAGTTCGAGGTCTCCTTTCTCCGCGCACCCCTTCCGGCCCTGAAATCCCTCGATACCGAGGGGCGGGTGATCTACGTGGGTTCCTTCTCCAAGTCGATCTTTCCGGGCCTAAGGCTTGGCTACCTTGTTGGTTCCAAATCATTTATTCGAGAGTGTCGCGCCCTGCGCGCCTCGGTTCTGCGCCATCCGCCGGGCCATATTCAGCGCACAGCGGCCTATTTCCTCTCGCTTGGTCACTACGACAGCCTCGTGCGCCGCATGGGTCAGGTCTTTGCGCGCCGGCGCAGCGTGATGGAGAGCGCCTTGGCTGATCACGGTCTTGACGTCGCCGGGCGTGGCGTTTTTGGCGGCTCCTCCATCTGGATGCAGGCCCCGGATCACATAGACATGGGCCAGATTGATAACGCCCTCCGGCAGTCGGGCGTGTTGATCGAGCCGGGGCATCCTTTCTTTCACGGCACCGACAGACCACGCAATTTCTATCGTCTCGCTTATTCCTCGATCCCTTCAGACCGCATCCCCCAAGGAATTGCCCATATCGCGCGGGAATTGGCCTCGGCCTTCGGACAGGGCCCTTAGGAGATGAATTCAAATATTATTGACTACAATCAACATATTAAATGATTTCGCCATTCATCCATCAGAGCAGCCAGAAAACTATAACTTCCAATTTTTGATACCCCTATTCTCATTTTTAAAATCTTCTGGCCTTACCCTACGTTGCCTTCTGGCCCTAGAAGTAACCCCCACACACCGCTAGTTTCGCTTCAGATATCCCTTTAACCGCCACTGCGCGCCCGATCCAGAGGACCCAGCCGATGAAGATGACCACCGAAGAGGCCTTTGTCAAAACCCTGCAACTGCATGGAATCCAACACGCTTTTGGGATCATTGGCTCTGCCATGATGCCGATCTCGGATATTTTCCCCAAGGCCGGGATCACGTTTTGGGACTGCGCGCATGAGGGCTCTGCCGGCATGATGGCCGATGGCTACACGCGTGCCACCGGCAAGATGTCGATGATGATCGCTCAGAACGGTCCCGGCATCACAAATTTCGTGACCGCCGTCAAAACCGCCTATTGGAACCATACCCCCCTGCTGCTCGTGACCCCGCAAGCCGCCAACAAGACCATTGGTCAGGGCGGCTTCCAAGAGGTCGAACAAATGAAACTGTTCGAAGATATGGTCGCCTACCAGGAAGAGGTGCGCGACCCTACCCGCATCGCAGAAACCCTTAACCGTGTGATTCTCAAAGCAAAACGTGCATCCGCACCAGCCCAGATCAACATCCCCCGCGATTTCTGGACCCAAGTCATCGACATCGAATTGCCCGCAATTGTCGAGTTTGAGCGCCCCTCGGGTGGCGAAGGCGCGATTGCCGATGCTGCCAAACTGCTGACCGAGGCCAAGTTTCCCGTCATCCTCAACGGCGCGGGCGTGGTGCTCGCGGATGGTATCGACGCCTCGCGCCAACTGGCCGAGCGTCTCGATGCCCCGGTCTGCGTCGGCTATCAGCACAATGACGCCTTCCCCGGCTCTCACCCGCTTTTCGCCGGGCCTTTGGGCTATAACGGTTCAAAAGCAGGGATGGAACTGATCTCGCGCGCCGATGTCGTGCTCTGCCTTGGCACCCGCCTCAATCCGTTCTCGACCCTGCCGGGATACGGCATCGACTATTGGCCCAAAGAGGCAAAAATCATTCAGGTCGACATCAACCCCGACCGTATCGGCCTCACCAAGAAAGTAACCGTGGGCATCGTCGGCGACGCCAAGAAAGTCGCCACTTCGATCCTCGCCCATTTGGGTGAAAGCGCGGGCGACACCGACCGCGCCGACCGCAAAGCATTGATCGCACAGACAAAATCGACATGGGCACAACAGCTCAGCTCGATGGACCACGAGGATGACGATCCCGGCACAAGCTGGAACGAGCGCGCCCGCGCTGACAAACCCGATTGGATGAGCCCCCGTATGGCTTGGCGCGCGATCCAATCCGCCCTGCCGCGCGAAGCGATCATTTCCTCCGACATTGGCAACAACTGCGCCATCGGCAATGCCTACCCATCGTTTGAAGAGGGCCGCAAATATCTCGCCCCCGGCCTCTTTGGCCCCTGCGGTTATGGCCTGCCCTCCATCGTTGGTGCAAAAATCGGCCAGCCCGATGTGCCGGTTGTGGGCTTTGCCGGCGACGGTGCCTTTGGCATCGCGGTCAACGAACTGACCGCCATCGGTCGCGGCGAATGGCCCGCCGTAACGCAGATCGTGTTCCGCAACTACCAGTGGGGCGCCGAAAAGCGCAACTCAACCCTTTGGTTCGACGACAACTTCGTCGGAACAGAGCTGGATCAACAGGTTAGCTATGCCGGGATTGCACAGGCCTGTGGCCTCAAGGGCGTCATCGCCCGCACGATGGAGGAACTGACCGACGCGCTCAACACCGCGATCAAGGATCAGATGGAACACGGCAAGACCACGCTTATCGAGGCCATGATCAATCAGGAACTGGGCGAGCCCTTCCGCCGCGACGCGATGAAGAAACCCGTGGCCGTCGCCGGGATCGACCCCGCCGACATGCGCGAGCAGCAGGTCTGACCCATGTCGAAACCCGGCAACAGCGATCTTGTTCTGGTCCTGAATGCCGGGTCATCCTCGATCAAGCTCGCCGTTTTTGACGGCCAGCTCACCCAAGTATTGACCGGGATCGCCGATGGTATCGGCGGCCCCGGCACGCTCAAACTGGGCGACGTGAAAACGACCCAAGCATTCCCAGACCATGCAACCGCCCTGCACGCCATCCTGCAAGCGCTTGAAACAAAAGGTTTTCCAATCAGTCGCTTTGCCGCCGCCGCACATCGCGTGGTGCATGGTGGCACGACACTGACACAGCCCACGCGCATCACCCCCGAGGTGCTCCGCGCGATCAAATCCTGCACGCCGCTCGCGCCCCTGCACAACCCCCACAATATCGCTGCGATCGAGACATTGGCCGCCCTCGCCCCCGACTTGCCGCAGGTGGCCGCGTTCGACACCGCCTTTCACGCGAGCAACCCCGAGGTCGCCACCCGCTATGCCCTGCCGCCTCAGATCGAGGCGCGCGGCATCCGGCGCTATGGCTTTCATGGCATTTCCTATGCCTCTCTCGTTGACAGCCTGCCCGGTTTGACCGGCACGCCCCTGCCCTCTCGCCTCTTGGCCTTTCACCTTGGCAACGGCGCGTCGATCTGCGCCATCCGTGACGGGGAATCTATCGCAACATCAATGGGCTACTCACCTCTTGAGGGGCTGACCATGGGCACCCGCACCGGCATGATCGACGGCAACGCGGTGCTGCGATTGGCCGAGGAGGACGGTATCGCCGCCACCCACACGCTTCTGAACAAGGAAAGCGGGCTGCGCGGCCTCTCGGGCGGCCTCTCGGACATGCGCGCCCTGCTCGCAGACCCATCCCCGGCAAGCACCTTTGCGGTAGAGCATTTCTGCTATTGGGCCATCCGGCACGCCGGATCGCTCATCGCCGCAATGCAGGGGCTGGATGCCGTGGCCTTTACCGGCGGCATCGGCGAAAACGCCGCCCCCGTGCGCGCCCGGATCATGGATGGGCTTTCTTGGCTCGGGGCACAGATCGACGCGCGCGCCAATGCAGCGGGTGACACCCGCTTGCACGCCCACAGCTCTGGCATCGCCTGCTGGATCATTCCCGCCCAAGAGGAACGCATGATTGCAGGCGATGCGCAACGCCTGCTGTCTGACGACTGAGGTGAAAATTGGGAAAAAAGACCGTTAAATTCAGAATTCCCGAGATATGTTTTCAGGAAATGAAAATAATCAAGAAGATGGTCGCGATTGGGTTTCATCTACCATAACGTGACGCCGACAGAGGACAAAGGCCAGCCATGACACATCAGCCACGCATCAACACCTCGCCGCATGTCTCGGATGAGGTGCGCAAAACCACCTGTTACATGTGCGCCTGTCGTTGTGGGATCAATGTGCATCTCAAGGGCGGCACAGTCGCGTATATCGAGGGCAACCGCGATCACCCCGTGAACAAAGGCGTGCTCTGCGCCAAGGGATCTGCCGGCATCATGCAGGTCAACGCCCCCTCGCGCCTGCGCGCCCCCCTGAAACGTGTCGGCCCCCGAGGCTCGGGCGAGTTTCAGGAAATCTCTTGGGACGAAGCGCTGCAAATCGCTTGTGATTGGCTTGAACCGATCCGCAAATCCGATCCTTCAAAGCTCGCGTTTTTCACCGGACGCGATCAATCGCAGTCTTTCACCAGCTTTTGGGCGCAGAATTTCGGCACGCCAAACTACGCAGCGCACGGCGGCTTTTGCTCGGTCAACATGGCGGCGGCGGGCATCTACACCATGGGCGGTGCCTTCTGGGAATTTGGCCAGCCGGATTGGGACCATACCAAGCTTTTCATCCTTTTCGGCGTAGCCGAAGACCATGACAGCAATCCGATCAAGATGGGCATTGGCCGGATCAAGGCGCGCGGCGCGCGCGTCATTGGCGTGAACCCGATCCGCTCGGGTTACAATGCCGTGGCCGATGACTGGGTCGGCATAACCCCCGGAACTGATGGGCTTTTCATCCTGTCTCTCATTCACGAACTGATGCAGGCAGGCAAGATCGACCTCAACTATCTCGCCCGCTACACCAATGCGCCCGTGCTGGTGAATGCCGACCCCAAATCGCCCGAACACGGCCTTTTCCTGCGCGACGCCGATGGCAAACCGCTGGTGATCGACCGGGCCACCGGCGCGCTTACCGCCTTTGATAAACCCGGTGTGCGCCCCGACCTCAGCGCCACACACGTGGCCGATGGCATCACCCACCGTCCCGTCATGCACCTGATGGCAGAGCGCTACCTCGATCCGCAATACGCCCCCGAAGCGGTGGCCGCGCGCTGCGGCGTCACGCCGGACAAGATCCGCCGCATCGCCGCCGAGATTGCTCGCGTGGCGTTCGAAGAGGAAATCACCCTAAATCACGAATGGACCGATTTCCGGGGCGAGACACATCAGACCATGACAGGCCGCCCGGTCAGCTTTCACGCCATGCGGGGGATTTCAGCCCATTCCAATGGCTTTCAGACGGCACGCGCCCTGCACGTCCTGCAAATCCTGCTCGGGACCGTCGAAGTGCCCGGCGGTTTCCGCTTTAAGCCGCCCTATCCAAAGCCCGTCAGCGCCCATCCCAAACCGCATTGCGGCGTGCAACCCGATTGCCCGCTCGACGGCCCGCATCTGGGCTTTGTGCGCGGCCCCGAAGATCTCGCGCTCAAGCCCGACGGCACGCCCGCCCGCATCGACAAGGCGTTTACATGGGAAAATCCGATGTCCGCGCATGGGTTGATGCATATGGTCATCTCCAACGCCCATGCCGGCGATCCCTACAAGATAGACACGCTGTTCATGTACATGGCCAATATGTCGTGGAACTCCTCGATGAACACGCGCGGCGTGATCGAGATGCTGACGGACAAGGATGAGAGCGGCGATTATGTCATTCCCCGCATCATCTATTCGGATGCCTATAGCTCTGAAATGGTCGCCTATGCCGATCTGATCCTGCCCGATACGACCTATCTGGAACGCCACGATTGTATCTCGCTGCTGGATCGCCCGATTTGCGAGGCGGATGCCGCCGCCGATGCCATTCGTTGGCCGGTGATCGAACCTGACCGAAATGTGCGCGGCTTTCAAACCGTGCTGGTGCAACTGGCCAACAAGATGAAGCTGCCCAGCTTCACCGCCGAGGATGGCGCAGCGAAATATACCGATTACGCCGATTACATCGTCAACCACGAGCGTAAGCTCGGCATCGGTCCGCTTTCAGGCTTTCGCGGCGATGGCGCTGATACCGGGCGCGGTGCGCCCAACCCCGAACAGCTGAACCGCTACATCGAGAACGGCGGCTTTTTCGTCAGCCACATCCCAGACGGCGCGAATTACTATAAACCATGGAACATGGCCTATCAGACCTGGGCCGTTGGCATGGGTCTCTTTGACACGCCACAGCCCTATGTCTTTGATCTCTATGTCGAAACCATGCGCAAATTCCAACTGGCCGCTGAAGGGCACGGCGACCGCCAACCCCCAGACCATCTGCGCGCGCGGATCAAGGCCACGATGGACCCGCTGCCGATCTGGTATCCGCCGTTCGAGGATGCGCATGTCGATCCCGATGAATTCCCCGTCCACGCGCTGACACAGCGCCCGATGGCGATGTATCACTCTTGGGGCACCCAAAACGCATGGCTCCGCCAGATCCACGGCCATAATCCGCTCTATTTGCCAACCAAGCTCTGGGAGAAACATGGGTTTAGCGACGGCGATTGGGCGTGTGTCACCTCTGCCCATGGCGAGATTACCGTGCCGGTGGCCCATATGGCAGCACTCAATGAGAACACGGTCTGGACTTGGAACGCTATCGGCAAGCGCAAGGGCGCTTGGGCGCTCTCTGACGATGCCCCCGAGGCGACGCGCGGCTTCCTGCTCAACCATCTCATCCACGAGCTTTTGCCACCCAAGGGTGATGGCCTCAGATGGTCCAACTCTGACCCGATCACCGGACAGGCGGCGTGGTTCGACCTGCGCGTCAAGATCGCCAAGGCCGCCGCGCCATCAGAGGCGCAGCCCGCCTTTGCCCCGATCAAATCGCCGGTCGGACACGGCCCGGACCATCTGGAATGGAAGGTCGGGAAATGAGCGGCAAAACTCTGACATTGCTGGCCATTCTGGCCTTTGTCGCCTTCAGTGTCGGTTCGTTCATCTGGTTCATCGCCACATGGGACAAGAGCCGCGAAGAACCGGTGAGCATCCGGCCCCATATCAATGAGGAGCGCCGCGCATGACAACGCTTCCCGCATCCACCACCCGCAAACTGGGCCTTGTGATTGATCTTGACACCTGCGTCGGCTGTCACGCCTGCGTGGTGTCCTGCAAGGGCTGGAACACCGAAAACTACGGTGCGCCACTGTCGGATCAGCAGCCCTACGGTGCCGATCCGTCCGGCACCTTCTTGAACCGGGTTCACAGCTATGAGGTGCAGCCGCTGGCAACCTCTGCCATGCCGCACCCCGCTGCACAACTGATCCATTTCCCCAAATCCTGCTTGCATTGCGACGATGCGCCCTGCGTCACCGTCTGCCCCACCGGGGCCAGCTACAAGCGGGTGGAGGATGGGATCGTTCTGGTCAACGAGACCGATTGCATCGGCTGTGGTCTCTGTGCCTGGGCCTGCCCCTACGGCGCGCGCGAGATGGATCAAGCCGAAGGTGTCATGAAGAAATGCACACTTTGCGTGGATCGCATCTATAACGAGAACCTTCCAGAGGTAGACCGCGTTCCCGCCTGCGTTCGGACCTGCCCCGCCGGTGCGCGCCATTTCGGCGATTTTGCCGATCCCGAAAGCAATGTCTCAAAGCTGACCGCCGAACGCGGCGGCCTAGACCTTATGCCGGAACAGGGCACCAAACCCGTCAACAAATACCTGCCGCCGCGCCCCAAGGACCGGCTCGATCAACCCAAACCAGTGGGCGAGATCGACATTCTGGCACCGTTCCTGGCCCCCGTGATTGAGGAACCCAAGGGCTTCATTGGCTGGCTCGACAAGACCTTGGAGAAGCTCTGATGCATCCCGCCCCTTCCGTCATCGTCTTTACCACGCTCTCAGGTTTGGGTTTTGGCCTGCTTTTCTGGCTGGGTCTGGGCCTGCCTGCGGTCACGGGCTGGGTTGCCTTTGCCTTTTTCGCCATCGGCTATGCACTGGCTGTGGGCGGGCTCATGGCTTCGACCTTTCACCTCGGGCATCCCGAACGCGCATGGAAGGCGTTTAGCCAATGGCGGTCAAGCTGGCTCAGCCGCGAAGGCGTGTGCGCGGTTGCTGCACTTATGTTGATGGCGCTCTATGGTGCGGGGCTCGTGTTTTTCGATGAGCGCTTGGCGCTCCTCGGCTGGCTTGGTTCAGCGCTCTCGCTTGCTACCGTGTTCACGACCTCGATGATTTATGCCCAACTCAAAACCGTGCCACGCTGGAAGACCCCGCTCACCCCCGCGCTCTTGATCGCGATTTCCTTGGCTGGGGGCGCACTTCTGGCGGGACAGGTCAGCACAGCGCTCATCCTGATCCCGATTGCGGGCGTTCTGCAAATCCTCTGGTGGGTGCGGGGCGATGGTGCGTTTAAAGCCGCGGGCACGGATATGGCGACAGCAACGGGACTCGGGCATATCGGCGCGGTGCGCGCCTTCGAGCCACCCCATACCGGGCCGAATTACCTTTTGCGTGAACTGGTCTTTCAGGTCGGGCGCAAACATGCTCTGAAACTGCGCGGCATTGCCTTTGGTCTTGGCTACGCCGCGCCTGTCCTGCTGTTGCTGGTGCCGTTCAGCCATGCATTGGCTGTGATCGCAGTCATCGCCCATGTCGCCGGGATTGCCGCCTCACGCTGGCTGTTCTTTGCAGAGGCCGAGCATGTCGTGGGCCTCTACTACGGCAAACGCTGAAACGTCGAGGCGCGGTTTTCACCCGCGTCCGACGCTCCATTCGGTGTCATCCTTTTCCTGTCGTCCTTGCCAAAACCGCCGCCAACGCACCCGGATCGCCCATGCCGCAGCAGCGAGCATCAGAAGAACCACGATCTTGACCCAAGGAATGATCCGCACATCCGGCCCCTCGACGGGCCAAATGCTGATGGCATTGGGAAAAATCGAAAAGAACTCAATCCTCCAGCCATAATGGCGCACGACGACCCATTGAGCATTCCCGGCAGCTTTCTTCGACATCATATCCGAGGCTTCGGCCTGTAGGTTCGAGGTGTCGAACTTGAAATAGGGCGGCCAGCCCCAACCCGTATCCTCGTTGCGATAGATCATCGGCTTTTCATTGGCCCGGAACGTCTGGATGAAGAACACATCACGCTCGGTCGCCGAAGGGTCCTCGCCGGTATTGGCATTCGACCAGAACAGCGCATTGTCACCCGGATTGACCCGCTTTTCATAGGTATCCGTAATCCGCACCACGTCATGCTGCGGCAATGTGTAATGCAGAAACGCAATTACACCGGACCAGAACAGCCCCCAGAAAACCCATTTGACATAGACCATCGCGCGGCCCCCTTACATGAAGTTCGTCAGATATATAATGACCACCACCGCCGTCACCGGAACAATATAGACCAGCCAGATCAGCCGTTTGCGCAAAGAGCGCTCATACTGCACCATCCCTGCCTCTATATAGGTAGTCCTGTCGCCGGGACGACCCGCTTCTTCCCAATCAAGCTCCATTTTCCGCCGCCGGGCAGAGCGCGAATACCACGAAATCGCGAGATAGATCACCGTCAGGGCGATCAATCCAAAGATCAGCAACCGCATCAGTGCCACCATGGCATGCCCCTGTTTCCTCTTTGCGACCAAAGCCGCCCCTTGCATAGCGCAGAATCATGCTAGGCTGCACCCCATATGCGCCAAAACCCGAAAGGACATGCCATGTGTGACGCCTGCATCATCAACGCGGTCAAGGACAGGATGCTGTCGCGCCGCAGCTTTTTCACCGCCGCAGCGGGGGCCGGGGCGGCGGCCGCCTTCTCGCCTCTCGGCGGCACGCCTGCTCTGGCGCATGGCCACGCCAAGGTCGAGGACCTGACCCATACCTATGACGCCGATTTCCCCACCTATTTCGGCGCACCCGGCATTTCGACCGAGCAGAATTTTAACTTTGCCGAAAACGGCTTTAACCTGATGACGCTGACGGTCAACGAACACACCGGCACCCATGTGGATGCGCCGCTGCATTTCTCTGCGGATGGCGCATCAGTGGATGAAATCGCTGTGGGTGATCTGGTTGCGCCGCTCTGTGTCGTGGATATCGCTGCCCGCGCCGCACAGGATGCCGATACAATGCTGACCCCCGATGACCTCAAGGCTTGGATTGCCGCCCATGGCCCAATCCCTGACGGGGCCTGCGTCGCACTCCATTCCGGCTGGGGTTCCAAGACTGGCACAGAGGCGTTTCGCGGTTTTGACGGCGAGAAACAGCACTATCCCGGCTTTCACATCGAGGCGGCGCAAATGCTGATCGAGGAAACCGGTGCCCGCTCGATTGCCAGCGATACGCTGTCACTCGACCACGGCCCTTCCGCCGATTTCGCCGCGCATTACGCTTGGTTGCCGACGGGCCGGTTCGGCATCGAATGTCTGGCCAATCTCGACAAGGTGCCCGCCTCTGGCGCGACCATCGTTATCGGCGCGCCCAAACATCGGGGCGGCTCTGGCGGGCCTGCCCGTATCTTTGCGCTGATCTAACCTATAGGGCCCCGGTGCGTTGGAACCGGGGCTCATTCTGACACCTTTGTGAGATGACATCTCAGGCACGGTGGTTAGGCTGACCGCAAGGTATGAGCAGGCGTAGTATGCGCTATTTGGTGGTGATCCTGTGTATGTTCTGGGCTGATCTGGCAGTCGCAACCGAGGGCGCAATTGGCCAATGTCATGCCGAGGTACCCTGTATGCTTGGGGATCGATCATATCATGTGCTCGAGCCGGATGGGTGGGACGGCAAGACACCACTGCCAGTAGTTTTGCATTTTCACGGCTGGATGCGGCAAGGCACGGTCGTGGTGAAACATCCCCGCGTCGCAGGGGCCACCCGACGCCGAGGCGTGCTGTTACTGGCCCCCAATGGCGAGGGCAAAACATGGGATTTCTGGACGTCCCAAACGGATGACGTCGCCTTTGCCACTGCCGTGATCGAGGATGCCGCCCTGCGTTATCCGATAGACCGCGAGCGTCTCTTTGTTTCTGGCTATTCCTTCGGGTCTGCAATGGCTTGGCGCTACGTGTGCGAGAACGGCAACCGCGTTGCTGCCCTGCTGGCGATATCAGGAACACTTCGGCAATCAGAAACCTGTCACCAAGCCCCGCAAGAGATTCGCCACGTGCATGGGACCGCTGATACCGTCATGGACTTTCCGTTTGGCCCCAACGGCGAGAGCACATGGCCGGTCAAACTCTGGCGGGACAGGCTGGGATGTGCCGAACCGGGTGAGGAGCGCGGAGACTGGAGCGTGACAGAGATTTTAAGCTTTCAGCGCATCGCGTGGGAGGACTGCACCGAAGGTCGCGTTCTGCTTGATGTGCATAACCGCGGCCATTTCATCCCGCGCGGCTGGATTGGCAGACAGCTGGACGAGCTTTTGGCCCTGCCATCATCCTATCCTTAAAACAGCAAAAAACGGGCACTTATGCCCGTTTTCTGTATTACGTGTCTCACAACCAGCCAGAAAAGCTGGAATGATCTTAGTTTGTGGTCGTCGTGGAGGACGAACCGTCGCCGCCCGATGCAGCAACTGCACCCACGATGACTGCGCCCGCGACCACAGCAACCGCTGTGCCGGTGGTAATACCCAGACCCAGACCAGCGCCCGCACCTTGTGTCGAGACAAACGGATCAGCATTCGTTTTGGCCTCTTCTGCAAGCACAGGAGCAGCAGCAGAAACAGCCAGAGCGGCAGCGGCGACAAAAGTCGTAATCTTGTTCATTTTATTCTCCTATCCATTATGGACCATGACATCCCAAAAGGACTTAGGGTTGCTTATGCCATAGCTCAAGGCTCAATGGAACCTGAAATTTCGCCATGCGCCTAATCTCGCCCGTAAGAGATATAGTTGCAACGGCAAGATTAATTTTTGTGCAATTTCAGGAAAGTGCCGTGCTCATTGCAGCGATTTCCGCCTCTGCACCTTCGGCAGCAGCGGCATCACCACGCGAATCGAGCCAGAGACAATAGGCGGCCATGCGCCAGTGATAGAAGGCCGCTAGCGCCTGATAACGCCGGATGATCCCCTGCTCTGGATAGGCCGCGAGAAACCTCTGGCGTTCGCTCTCTGATAATGAGGTGCCGCGATAGGCCATTTGCATCGCGGGGGACAGAAACAGGGCGATATCCTCACACGGATCGCCATATGCCGGACATTGCCAGTCTATCAATCGCCAGTCACCCGGATGTCCCACGATATTTCCAGGCACCGGATCGCCATGCAGAAAACAGGAGCGACCCAAAGGCGCAATCACACCAGAGGGACGAAGGCTCATAAAAGATTTGGCTTTGCCCGGGAAACAGCGGGACAGGATATCTTCTGTTTGACGTAGAAGAGCGTCACTCCCATCAGGTACCGCGCGCAGATGCATAGGCCCGCCCATGCCGTGAACCCGGTGCAAAAGCGTGGCAATCTCTGCCACGCCCGTCTGCCAGGTTTGGCCAGGAAAATGGTCGTAGATCACACAATGTCCCTCAGCCAAGGCAAAGTCATCCAACCATCTTGGGGCAAGGTTCAGACTGTCCAGATACCGAAGACTGGCCACCTCAGCGCTTGCATCATTGGGGAACAAGGGATTGTCAGAACCCTTCCCAAAAAGTTTGACAACGAGGGAGAGGCCCCCGGCCTCGACCTTCCAACTCTGATTGGTGCGCCCACCCAAAAGGCGGGTCCACAAGGCATCGGATACGGCAAAACCGCGCTGCAAGAGCGCGGCACGCAACCCGGATTGCGTCGTCTTTGCCGAGTCACTTTTCAAAGGTTGCCACCGTGTCGCCAAGGAAATTTACGCGAAGCTAGAAGGAAGCGGGTGATCCCACAAGAGACGGAGTTTTGAACACCTTGCAAGATAGGAATAGCCATCGCTCTGCCGTTGATAGCCACGGAACGAAATCACAACTTCTCAGGAAAGAGCCAGCCGGACACCGGAACAATGGCGCGCGTGACCACCGGGATCAGGGCAAGGCCAGCCGCTAACCCGACTATTCCGTCCAGCCCCGCCGTCACACCCCAAGTGACAAAGCCGGGCATCGCCCCGACCGCCTCTGCCGCCCATGTCGCGGCATATTTGATCTGCTCATAGGGCAGATGCCAGCCAAGGTCATGCAAACCGTGCACAAGAATGCTCCCCCCGACCCACAGCATCGCAACCGTACCGATAGCCCCGATTCCCGCCAACACACCCGGCATAGACCGGACAATTCCACGCCCTAACGCGCGTGTTGGGGCAAAGTGCCCGGTCGTGCTGAGATGCAGGCCGACATCATCGGCCTTCACAAGCAAAGCCACGGCCCCATAAACCAAGACGGTGATGCCGATGGCCACCAAGGCCAAGGCAGCAGCCTGTATCCAAAAGGTACCAATGTCGATCTGTGACAAGGCGATGGTCATGATCTCTGCGGACAGGATGAAATCGGTTTTGATCGCCCCTTTGACACGCTGTTCTTCAAGATGCGCGGCCTCAAGGGTTTTGGCCTCCTGCGGGCCATGGTCCTTGTGTGGCACGATCAGATGCCAAACCTTCTCGCCCCCTTCGAAACAAAGATAGGCACCGCCAATCATCAAAAGCGGCGTCAACATCCACGGCAGAAACGCATTCAACAAAAGCGCTGCGGGCAGCAGGATCACCAGCTTGTTGAAAAACGAGGCCCGCGCGATTTTCCAGACAATAGGCAATTCCCGCGCGGCAGGCAGACCAGTTGCATATTTCGGTGTGACAGCGGCATCGTCGATGATCACACCTGCGGCCTTGGTCCCTGCCTTGCTCGCCTGCGCCGCAACATCATCGAGTTGCGTCGCAGCCAGCTTGGCGATGGCAGCCACATCGTCGAACAAAGCCAGTAATCCGCTCATGACTTTCTCCGCCTTGGTTTGGGCCGCTCGCCCTAGACCTCTAGCAAGGAAACCACCCCATATTCAACGATCTCTCGCCAAGACTTGGTTGGCCCACGACGATCACCGTCGTTTTTTGAGCAAAAGATGTTGCAATAGGACGACGGGGCGCGGATATGCGCGATACACTCTACAGGGCTTGCGCAGCGCGGCGCGATGACCAATGGCAACCCGGTGGCAAGGGGTTTTAATGGGATGAAACGGCTTGGGCTTGATGCAACGGATATCCGCATTCTCAATGCCGTCCAACAGCATGGCCCCCTGAGCAAGACACGGCTGGCCGAAATTGCCAACATCTCTCCGACACCCTGTTGGGCACGGCTGGACAGGCTCAAAGCGGCTGGATTTATCCGTGGTTATCACGCTGACATTGTTCTCGAAAAGATCTGTGATTTCACCGAAGTGGTCGTGACCGTCTCGCTCACGCATCACCGCAAAGTGGATTTCGATCGGTTCGAGGGGTTCGTGCGTGGCCGGAACGAAATCACAGAATGCATCGCGACCGGCGGCGGAATGGATTATGTGATGCGGGTCATCTGCCCCAGCCTTGCGCGGTTCCAGACCGTGATGGAGGCCATGCTTGCCGCTGAGTTGGGCATCGACCGTTACATGACCTATATCGCCACGCGACGGGTCAAATCCGGTCAGCCGAACCTCGCGATTCTCACGGCCAAAGACGGCAAGTGATCGTTACGACTGCGCAGTCCATACCCGCCCAAAAATCAGGCTGTTCAGCCTGCGCGGATCGTTTTTTCAGACCAAATTGCAGCACTGAATGGCCCTAGAAGATCGCCAGTTTCAGACAGTCCGCCGCTTGTGGCGCGACGGGACAGCAAGGGCGAAAACCATGATGCAAGCAGACGACTTCGGCTTCGGCACCCAGATCCGCAAATCCCCTTATTTCGACGCCACCGTGCGGTGGGGCGCCAAGGGATTTTCGGTTTACAATCATATGTATATCCCCCGCGATTTCGGTGATCCCGAACAGAATTTCTGGAACCTGGTGAATGATGCCATCCTCTGCGATGTGGCGGTTGAGCGTCAGGTCGAAATCACGGGACCGGACGCCGCGCGCTTCGTGCAAATGCTCACCCCGCGCGACCTGTCCAAGATGGCGGTAGGCCAGTGCAAATACATCCTGATCACCAATGCGGAAGGTGGCATTCTCAACGATCCGATCCTGCTGCGTCTGGCCGAAAATCACTTTTGGATTTCGCTGGCAGATAGCGACATTCTTCTGTGGGCGCAGGGCGTGGCGGTACATTCCGGTATGGACGTCACCATTGGCGAACCTGATGTGTCGCCGCTGCAATTGCAGGGGCCGAAATCGGGCCTGATCATGCAAGAGCTTTTTGGCGAGAGCATCATGGAGTTGAAATACTACTGGCTGCGTGAGCTTGAACTGGATGGCATTCCCCTGCTTGTGTCGCGCACCGGCTGGTCAAGCGAGTTGGGCTACGAGATTTACCTGCGGGACAGCGCCCATGGCGATGCTCTGTGGGAGCGGATCATGGCGGCAGGTATGCCGTTTGGCCTCAAGCCCGGTCACACCTCTTCTATCCGCCGGATCGAGGGCGGGATGCTTTCCTATCATGCTGATGCCGACATCAAAACCAACCCCTATGAGTTGGGGCTGGACCGTCTGGTCAACGTCGATATTGAGGCCGAATTCATCGGCAAGGCCGCGCTGCGTCATATCAAGGCGCAAGGGCCGAGCCGCAAACAGATCGGCCTGATCATTGACGGCGCACCGCTCAAGGGGCCGAACACCACTTTCTGGGCGATAAATGTCGCGGGTGTGCAGGTGGGCAAGGTCACATCAGCCGTCTATTCGCCGCGTCTGGAGCGCAATATCGCACTGGCCATGGTCGCGGCAGAGCATGCCAACATCGGTGCCGAGGTCGAGATCGTGACCAGCCAAGGGCCAGTGCGTGCCGTGATGGTGGAACGGCCCTTCTACGACCCCAACAAGAAAATTGCCGCTGCCTAAGCGCGCCCAACCAAAACGAGACCTGATAGATGTCTGACCTCGCAATCGAGCTGCATTGGCAGCGCGCCGAACCTGTGCTGCACACCGGCAAATATTCCAACGCCCATACCGTGCAGTTCAACAACCACCATGATGTGCAAGTGGATGCCGCCCCGGATTGGGGCGGCGATCCCGCCCACACCAATCCTGAACAGGCGCTCGCCTCGGCGCTGTCCAGTTGCCACATGATGACCTTTCTGGCGCTCGCGGCCAAGGCCGGCTGGCCAGTCGCGAGCTATCATGACTATGCCGTGGCCCATCTGGGCAAGAATCCCAAGGGACTGATGTCGGTCACGCGCATTGATTTGCATCCGGTGGTTCGGTTCGACACCGGCTTTACTGTGGATGACACGCACTTGGCCGAAATGCAGGACCGCGCGCACCGCTACTGCTTTATCGCCAACACGCTCGCCGAAAGCGTGGAGATCAACATTCTCTGACCTCTGAAAGGACGAGACCCCATGCAGAAAAGCGACATCCTTCTTTGTGACCTCGACGGCGCAGGTATCCTGCGCCTGACGCTCAATGACGTGGGACGGCGCAATGCGCTGTCCGAGGCGATGCTGGCGGAACTGGGTCGGGTCTTTCGAGAGGCCGGGAATGATCCTGCGGTGCGGGTCATCATTTTGGCGGCAAACGGGCCCGCGTTCTGCGCGGGCCACGATCTCAAGGAAATGACGGCTGGGCGCGCCAACCCTGACCGGGGGCGCGCCTATTTCACCACGGTGATGGCACTTTGTTCCGGCGTGATGCAATCCATCGTCACTTGCCCCAAGCCGGTGATTGCCGAGGTGACAGGCATCGCCACCGCTGCGGGATGTCAGTTGGTCGCAAGCTGCGATCTGGCGGTTGCGGCGGAAACCGCCCAATTCAGCACGCCCGGTGTGCATATCGGCCTTTTCTGCTCGACACCGATGGTGGCCTTGTCGCGCAATGTGGCGGGCAAACATGCGATGGAACTGTTGCTCACCGGCGATATGATCCCGGCACCGCGGGCGGCGGAAATGGGCCTCATCAACCATGCGGTTTCCCCTGAGGACTTGCAGTCCGCTACGATGGCCATGGCCCGCAAGATCGCGTCGAAATCAAGCATGACCCTCGCGACCGGCAAGCGCGCCTTTTACGCACAGCGCGAGATGACCCTTTCAGATGCCTATGCCTATGCCTCTGCCGTGATGGTGGACAATATGCTGGCGCACGACGCCCAAGAGGGCATCGGTGCCTTTATCGAGAAACGCGCGCCCCAATGGCAGGATGCCTGACCCATGACACCGAACCCCTATAACTCTGATCTCGACCGCAACCCCGCAAACCACCAACCCTTGACGCCACTCAGTTTTCTGGAGCGTGCGGCGACCGTGTTCCCGGATCATACCGCGATTGTGCATGGGCCCCTGCGGCGCAGCTATGCGGCCTTCTATAACCGTTCACGCCAATTGGCCTCGGCGCTGAGCGTGCATGGATTGGGGCGCGGTGATACTGTCTCGGTGATGCTGGCAAACACACCCGCGATGCTGGAATGTCATTACGGCGTGCCGATGTGCGGCGCGGTGCTGCATTCGATCAACACGCGGCTCGATGCCGGGATCATCGCGTTTCAACTTGATCACGCGATGGCGCGGGTGGTGATCGTGGACCGCGAATTCATGCCGCTGATGCAAGAGGCCCTAGCGCTCGTCAAAGTCACCCCACTCCTGATCCAATATGACGATCCCGAATTCAGCGGGCCAGAAATCGCAGCCACAGCACAAGATTACGAAGCGTTCCTGTCAGCGGGCGATCCATCGTTCGACTGGCTGATGCCAGAGGATGAATGGGACGCGATTTCCATCAATTACACATCCGGCACCACCGGCGACCCCAAGGGAGTGGTGTCACATCACCGCGGGGCGTATCTTTTGGCGCAGGGCAATGCCCTGACGACGTCGATGGCCAAGCATGCGGTCTATCTCTGGACCCTGCCGATGTTTCACTGCAATGGCTGGTGTTTCCCCTGGACGCTCTCTGCCATCATCGGCACACACATTTGCCTTCGCCAAGTGCGGGCAGAACCAATCTGGGAGGCGCTTGCGCAAGAGCGGGTAACACATCTCTGCGGCGCGCCGATTGTGATGTCGCTTATGATCTCTGCCCCCGAGACGGTTAAACGTCCTTTGGATCACACGGTGCAATTCTTTACCGCTGCGGCACCACCGCCTGAAAAGCTATTGGCGGATATGAAGGATGCTGGTTTTGACGTGACCCATCTTTATGGGCTGACAGAAACCTATGGGCCTGCCGTGGTGAATGACTGGCATGACAGTTGGTCGACGTTGCCCGCCTCAGAGCAAGCCCGCCTGAAATCACGTCAGGGGGTGCGCTATCTGGCACTTGAGGGGCTCGATGTTCTGGACCCGGAGACCATGAACCCTGTGCCCCGCGACGGCACGACCATGGGCGAGGTCATGTTTCGCGGCAATGTCGTGATGAAGGGCTATTTCCGCAATCCCAAGGCCACGCAAGAGGCCTTTGCGGGGGGCTGGTTTCATTCCGGCGATCTCGGCGTGCGGCACCCGGACGGATACATCCAGCTCAAGGACCGCTCCAAGGATGTGATCATTTCAGGGGGCGAGAATATATCGTCTATCGAGGTCGAAGAGGCGCTCTATCGGCACCCGGCGGTGGCTGTGACAGCCGTTGTCGCCATGCCGCATGAGAAATGGGGCGAAACCCCTTGCGCCTTTGTCGAACTGGCTGACGGGCAGGCGGCGGATGCGGAAACCCTGCGGGCGTGGTGCCGCGATCATCTGGCACCCTACAAGGTGCCGGGGCGGTTCGTCTTTACAGAAATACCACGCACGTCGACCGGCAAGATCCAGAAATTCCTGTTGCGCACACGCGCCAAGGAAATGACGGAACCCGAGGCCGTTTAACCCTGCCTTGCGGCCTGACGCCGCGCGACACGCGCGCGGATAGCCGCGACATCGGTGATAGGTGTCGCGGCGAACAAGGCACGGGTATAGGGGTGCTGCGGATCGGCAAAAAGCGCCTCTCGGCTGCCCTGCTCGACCGCCTCACCTTTTGAGATCACCATCACATCGTCAGCAATGTATCGCACAACCGAAAGATCGTGGCTGACAAAGACGTAAGTCAACTCAAACTCTTCCTGCAAATCCGCCAAAAGGTTGAGCACCTGTGCTTGCACCGAGAGATCGAGCGCCGACACCGGTTCATCAAGCACCAGCAGCGAAGGATTGAGCATGAGCGCGCGCGCAATCGCGATACGCTGCCGCTGCCCACCCGAAAACATATGCGGATAGCGGTTAAAATGCTCGGGCTGCAAGCCGACCTTCTTGATCATCGCCTCGGCGCGGTCGCGGCGCTCGGATGCGGGCATATCGGTGTTGATCACCAGTGGTTCCATCAGCACATTGCCGATTTTCTGGCGGGGATTGAGGCTACCGTAGGGGTTCTGAAACACCATCTGCACCTTGGAACGCAGGGCCGGGCTGGGGCGTTTACGGGCAATATCAACGGGGTGATCGTCAATCCGCAATTCGCCGCTCGAGGGGGCATCAATCAGCGCGATAATCCGCGCGAGGGTAGACTTGCCAGAACCGCTTTCACCAACGATGGCCAGTGTCTTGCCCTTCTCGACAGCAAAGTCGATGCCATTGAGCGCGCGCACCTTGCCCGCACGGGCAAAAAGGCTGCCCGGCACTGCGTAGTCCTGAACAATGCCCCGACCTTCGACAACGGGAGAGTGGGCGTCAGCGGTCATCGTGCTGCCTCCTGCGCGAAGAAGTCAGAGACAGTGGGCAGCCGGTCGCCGGTTGCATTCTCGGGCAGGGCCGAAAGCAGAGCGCGAGTATAGGGGTGCTGCGGTGCCTCGAAGAGCGAAAGGACGTCAGCCTCTTCCATCTTTTTCCCCTGATATTGCACCACCACCCGGTCGGCGGTTTCGGCCACGACGCCCATGTCATGGGTGATCAGGATCAGCGCCATGCCGTAATCCTCTTGCAGTTTCATCAACAGATCGAGGATCTGTTTCTGGATGGTCACATCAAGGGCTGTTGTCGGTTCATCCGCGATCAAAAGGCGCGGGTTCGACGCAATAGCGATGGCGATCATCACCCGCTGGCATTGGCCGCCTGACATCTGATGCGGATAGGCATTGATCTTGGTCTCGGGCTCGGGGATGCCGACGGCCCGAAAGAGATCAAGCGCACGGGCGCGGGCATCGTCCCGCGAGAGCCCAAGGTTGAGACGCAGCACCTCTTCAATCTGAAAGCCCACGGTGAACGAGGGGTTGAGCGACGCCACCGGTTCTTGGAAAATCATGGTAATCTCGCGGCCAATCAGGTGGCGGCGCTCCGACGCAGAGAGGTTCGAGATGTCGCGCCCGTCATAGGTCATCTCATCAGCGGTGATGGTGGCGGTATCAGGCAAGAGACCCATAACCGCCAGCATCGACACCGATTTGCCAGAGCCGCTCTCACCCACGATGGCCAATACCTCACCTCGGTCGACATGCACGTCGATCCCGTCCACGGCGGTAAAGCTACCGGTGGCGGTGGCGAATTTGACGGTCAGGTTCTTGATGTTCAGAAGTGCCATATCGTCAACTCCGCTTCAGCTTGGGGTCAAGCGCATCGCGCAGCCCGTCGCCCATCAAGTTGATGGCCAGCACCGAAACCAGAATGGCAAGGCCGGGAAAGGTAACAACCCACCACGCGCGCAATATGAATTCGCGCGCCTCTGCCAGCATGGTCCCCCATTCGGGTGCAGGTGGCTGTGCACCCATGCCGAGAAAGCCCAAAGCGGCGGAATCGAGCACCGCCGAGGAAAACGACAGCGTGGCCTGCACGATCAACGGCCCAAGGCAATTGGGCAGGATCGTCTTGAACATCAGGCGCAGGTTGCCCGCCCCCGCCACGCGAGCAGCAGTGACATATTCGCGCTTCATCTCGGTCATCACGGCAGCGCGGGTCAGGCGGGCGAAATGCGGCTGATAGACAATGGCAATCGCGATCATCGCATTGGTCAGCCCCGGCCCAAGCACCGCCACCAGCACAAGCGCCAAGAGAAGCGACGGAAAGGCAAGGATCACATCCATCATCCGCATGATGACATTGTCGATCCAACCGCCAAAAAACCCGGCCAAGAGCCCAATGATGATCCCGCCCACAAGCGCGATAGAGACCACGACAATGCCGATAAAGAGCGAATACTGCGCCCCAAAGATCAGACGCGAAAGCATATCGCGCCCAACCGCATCCGTGCCCAGCAGGAATTGCGCACTGCCGCCTTCGGCCCAGACGGGGGGCACAAGCAACGCTTCGCGGTATTGCGTGGTCGGGTCGTGCGGGGCGATAATTCCGGCAAAGACCGCTGTTAGGACCAGCAGCACGAAGACAACCAGACCGATCACAGCGCCCCGGTTCTGGCTGAAGTAGAACCAGAATTCGGCCAGCATACGGCGGCGGATCGCGGCGTCGGACAGCTTTACCGGGGCAGCAAGGTTGGATGTATCGCTCATTTCACACGAATCCTCGGGTTGATGAGGCCATAGGTCAGATCAACCAACAGGTTGACGATCATCACCAGCGCCGCGATGAGCAGAAGGCCAGACTGCACGACGGGATAGTCGCGCCGGGAAATGGAATCGATCATCCATTTGCCGATACCGGGCCACGAAAAGATAGTTTCCGTCAGGATTGCACCCGCCATCAGCACGCCGATTTGCAGGCCGATAGTCGTGACCACCGGCACCATGGCGTTGCGCAGCGCGTGAATGCCGATGACGCGGTATTGTGGCATGCCCTTTGCCCGGGCGGTGCGAACATAATCCTCGCCCATCACTTCGAGCATGGCAGACCGGGTCTGGCGGGCGATAACCGCAAGCGGGATCGTGGCCAATACCAAAGAGGGCAGGATGAGATGGCTCAGCGCCGAGGTGAACGCCCCCTTTTGCCCCGAGAGCAGGCTGTCGATCAACATGAAGCCCGTCACATTGGGGAAATAATAAAGCAGGCTGATACGCCCCGACACCGGCGTCCAACCCAGAATGCCCGAGAAAAAGATGATAAGCAGCAACCCCCACCAAAAGATCGGCATGGAAAAGCCCACAAGGGCAAGCGTCATGGAAATCTGATCAAACCAACTACCGCGACGGATGGCGGCAAACACGCCGACGGTGACGCCAATAACCGTGGCGATGATGATGGCGCAAAGACCCAATTCCACGGTCGCGGGAAAGAGGGTGAGGAATTCGTCCAGCACGGGCTTCTTGGTCACAAGCGAATTGCCCATATCGCCCTGCAAAAGGCGCCCGAGAAAATCGAAATACTGAAGCACAATAGGCTGGTCATAGCCCAGTTGTGCGCTGAGTTCGGCATGCCGTTCCGGGGTAACGCCACGCTCTCCGGCCATCAGCAGCACCGGATCACCGGGCAGGATACGCACAAAGCTGAAGGCAATGATCGTGATCCCGATAAAGGTCGGGACCAAGTAGAGCAGTTTGGACAGGATAAATCGGATCATGCGCCGCTTTCCTTTGAAAACGCGCGAGGGCTGTGCCCCCGCGCGTCCGGTTTCATACCAAGGCGATCTGGTTATTCGGCAATATCGACAGTCTCAAAGGTGAAGTCGCCCAAGGGGCTCATCACAAACCCCGAAACCTTGTTCGACATCGGCACGTACTGGGTGGAATGCGCGATGGTGAACCAAGGGGCCTGATCCTTGAAGATCACTTGCGCCTGTTCGTACAGCGCGGTCCGCTCTGCCGGGTCCGCAGTGATTTTGGCATCCTTCAGCAGCTTGGAAAAATCCTCGTTGCACCAGAAGGCACGGTTGGCACCGCCTTCACCAGCAGAATCGCAGGACAAGAGCACCGACAGGAAGTTGTCGGGATCACCATTGTCCCCGGTCCAGCCCAGCATCACCGCGCCGTCACGGCCTGCTTCCATCGACTTTTGCAGATACTCACCCCACTCGTAGGACACGATCTCGACCGTGACGCCGACCTTGGAGAGGTCTTCCTGCATCAGTTCTGCCGAGCGACGGGCATTGGGCATATAGGGGCGCTGTACCGGCATGGCCCAGATTTTCATCGAGAGGTCAGTCACGCCCTCTTCCTCCAGCATCTTCTTAGAGGCCTCGGGATCATAGGGATCATCGACGATCGACTCGTTATAGGACCACATGGTTGGCGGGATCGGGTTCTTGGCGGGTGCGGCAGCCCCTTGGAACACAGCCTCAACGATGGCGTCCTTGTTGATCGCCATGTTCAGCGCCTTGCGGACGCGGGCGTTGTCAAACGGCGCGACAGTGGTGTTATAGGCCAGATAGCCCACGTTCAGACCGGCCTGCTCATCAAGTTTGAGGTTGGGATCAGCTTTGATCGTCTCAATGTCAGCAGGGGCCGGATAGGGCATCAGGTGGCATTCGCCCGCCTTCAGTTTTTGCAGGCGCACGGCCGCATCGGGGGTGATGGCAAAGACCAGATCGTCAATGATTGCCCCATCGCCCCAATAGTCGGCATTCTTGGTGTAGCGGATCACCGCGTCCTTTTGATAGGCCAAGAACTTGAACGGGCCGGTGCCGATGGGCAGGTTGTTGAGATCTTCTTTGGTGCCTGCCGCATCCAGCGTATCGGCATATTCCTTGGACACGATCGAGGCAAAGGGCATGGCGATATTGGCAAGGAACGGGGCCTCGGGCTGGTTCAGGGTGAACTTGACCGTGTAGTCGTCGATCTTTTCGATGGATTTGATCAGCTCGGGCATCGCCATCGAGGTGTAGTATTCATAGGTCACACCGGCGATATACTGGTGCCACGGATGATCGGCCGAACCCTGACGCTCGTAGGAAAAGATCACGTCATCGGCGTTAAAATCGCGGCTTGGCGTGAAGTTGTCGTTGGAGTGCCATTTGACACCCTCGCGCAGATGAAACGTGTATTCGGTGCCATCCTCGGACACATCCCAGCTTGTCGCGAGGCCTGGTTCGACCTCGGTCGTACCCTTCTTGAATTCAGTCAGGCGGTTGTAGATTGGATGCGCAGAGGCATCAAAGGTGCCACCCGCAGTAAAGGGGGCGGGATCAAAACCCTCGGGCGAGGCTTCGGAGCAGTAAACAAATGTTTTGGCCTCAGACATCGTGGCGGTCAGCGCCAGTGCCGAAGCGCAGAGCAGTAGGTGTTTCACGGGTTATTCTCCTTGTTGGATTTGGAAAGGTGCGCCGGTTAACCCGGCTGATACCTGCGCGACATGCTGTGGCGTCGTTCAGGGGATGTCAGGTTGTTGGGTCTCCGCGCCTGTGCGCGGCACATAGGAAGAAGGGGTTGCCCCATGCAGCATCTTGCCTGTCCATAGCAGGCGCGCCCAACGTTCGCTAACGTTGGACCAAGAATGCGGATGCTGACCGAGGTAATGCATACTATCGCCGGTCCGCAGTAGAAACTGTTGACCGTTCACCACTTGCAGCACCTCACCATCGAGCACGAAAATCAACTCTTCGCCGGAATGTTGCACGGTTTCAGATTCGTAGCCGGGCGGGACATTGAGGATAAACGATGTGAGCTCATGCCCCGGAAATTCGGCGCCGATCTGTTCGTAGATGATCGAGGTGCCCGAAATTGAAAACTGCGGGCGCGTCTCTGCGCGTGTCACGCTATCTGCCTGTCGCGGGGTCGCGATAAAGTGGTCGATGCTGACATCGAGCGCCGCCGCAATCTCGGCTAGGGTGCCCAAGGTGGGCACCGCATTATCGCGCTCGATTTGGCTAAGATAGCTCACAGATACTCCACATCCGTTGCTGAGATCCTGCAAGGTCATCGACATGAGCTGCCGGCGTTTTCTTATGCGGCGCCCCAAGGCGAGCGGCGCGCCGGCAGGTGTATGAGTCATCGGCATCCTTGGGTCAGAAGGCTTTCGTGAGGCCCACATCAGACGAAATGGAAAAGCATTGCAACAAAAATTCTTCCATCTGGAAAATTTTTTGTCACCGAAGCGGACCTATATTGCTCCACACGCATAGGATGTTTCTGCTTGATCACCCAACCAATGGACGCACGATCAAATCACGCGGCATGTTGGAAAACACCTCTGGACCTTGGGGCCGCAGGATCACGATTTCCTCAAGCCGCAGCCCAAAGCGACCCTCGAGATAGATGCCCGGCTCGATGGAAAAGACATTGCCAACCGACAGCGGCGTCTCAGACGTTGCGGTAATGTAGGGCGGCTCGTGGATATCGATGCCAAGCCCGTGACCAGTGCGGTGCAAGAAACGGTCGCCATATCCAGCGGCGGTGATCACATCGCGCGCCGCCTTGTCGACGTCACGCGCCAATGCGCCGGGGCGCGCCGCAGCGAGAGCGGCGCGCACAGCCTGATCCACCACCGCGAATACTTCAGTATAGGTGGCATCGGGCGTTCCAAAATAGCCGCATCGCGTCATATCAGATGGATACCCATTGAGACGGCAGCCCGTATCGAGCAACACGGGCATGTCGCGCTCCAACCGCGTCGCGCCGGGCGTATGGTGCGGAAAGGACCCCGATGGGCCAAAGCAGACCGAGCAGAATTCCAGCGTCGCGCCATTCGCCCCATAGAAATCCTGAATAATCTGAACCAACTCGCGCTCGGTCATGCCCAAGCGGAGCGCATCAAAAGCGGCCTCAACCGCCCGATCATTGAGCAGGTGCGCAGCCTTGATCGCGTCGAATTCTGCGGCGTCTTTGCAGGCTCGCAGCGCACCGACTGTATCGTCGGTAAAACGTCGGTTCGGGGCCTGAAGATGATCCAGCAGCAACAGCGAAAAATCCGTACGCATGGTTTCATCGAGCACGACCGATAGGCCCGGGCGGTTTGCCTGACAGGCGCTCAGCATGTCTTGCAGGGCCGCATGCGGACCTTCGTCATCCCGCCACAAATGAAATGGTAAATCCGTTGATTGCCGCGCTGAGGCGGCATTGAGTGAGGGCATGAGAAACCCGGCATAATCGCGCGTGACCAACAGCATCACGGGCCGCTCGTCGCCATGCGGATGCACGCCCGAGAGCCATGCCATATGGCTCGACGGTCCAAGTGCCACAAGATCAGTCCCCGTAGCTTCCATACGGGTGCGTAGGTCTGCAAGGCGGGATTGGAGACGGGGAAAGGCGGTCATGACGGCTCCTGCCGATTAAAGGTTCCGGTCGACAGGTGGAGTCGCGGACACCATGCCCGGCGAATCGTCGCGGTTGGCCTTGACCATAGAAGACAATTTGAGGCCTCACACCCGTCTTCTGGGGGCGATCACTGCAGGCGGGCGCGCAATTTGTCTGTGCAAACTTCCATCAGCAGAACAATCACAAAGATCGCCAGAATGATCATCGAGGCATTGCGATACTGAAAAAGATCAAAGGCAACCTTGAGTTCCTGACCAATGCCCCCTGCCCCGACCAGCCCCAACACGACGGAAGAACGGACCGCCTTTTCCAATGCAAACAGCGAGGAATTGATCAGTGACGGCATGATATCGGGCAGGATGGCCCCGATCAGGATCGACGGTCTGTTTGCACCGATGGCCGCGAGCGCCTCTTGCGGCTCCTTCTCGGCATCCTCCATCGCCTCGGCAAAGAAACGCCCGCAAAACCCGATGGTATCGACCATGATGGTCATCGTGCCCGCCACAGCCCCAAGCCCGATCGAAGCCACGAAGATTAGCGCCCAGACCAGATCAGGCACCGTGCGCAAAAACGAGATAGCCGCCTTGACCAAAACATTGCCGCGCCCGAGCGGGGACACACCCCGCGCTGCGCACCACGCAATAGGCAGGCTGAGGACAATACCGATGGCTGCGCCGACCAAGGCAATCTGAAAGGTTTCGATCATCCTCACCGCGATACGCGCCAGAAAATCCGGTTCTGTGTTGGGTGGCAGCATCCGACCGACCAAGTTTGCCATACCGGGCAACCCGTCAGCCAGCTGCTTGGGCGAGGGGGCGACTTGCCCCATGGAGGCAAGGAGGATCGCCGCAAGTGCGACGATCAAGACAAAGTTCAGCGTTGAAAACCGTCGAAACCTGTCAGGGGCCTGAGCCCGGCGATCAATCATCGAACGTGTCCTTGAGATCAGCAGGCGCAACCTTGGTCACAGGTCGGTCAAAGAATACCTTTCCGCGCTTTAGCGCGACAATCCGGTCGGCATAATCCATGGCATGCGCCATATCATGCGAGGTATAAATCAACGTAATGCCCTGCGTGCGGCACAGATGGGTAAAAAGCTCCATCACGTTGTGGCCGGACAGCGGATCAAGGCTGGCTGCGGGTTCATCGGCAATCAGCAGCCGCGGTCTGCGCACAATCGCGCGGGCGATGGCGACACGCTGTTGCTGTCCACCTGAGAGGGCATCCGCACGGTGCAACGCCTTATGCTCTAGATCGACATCTGCAAGCGCCTGCATGGCGCGGTTGCGCCACTCGAGCGGCGCAAGGCTATGAGAAAAAGCGCGCCAACTTCCCGGCTCGCCGAACAGGCCATGGATCACATTCGACAGCACAGAGCGGCGTCGCACGAGGCAATGTTTCTGAAAAACAAAGCCGGTCTGACGCCGCATGCGCAATCGCTGAGCGCGCCCTGCCTCTCGGCCGACCGGGTGACCAAAACAGCTAAGCGTACCATCAGAAATCGAATGCAGCCCAATCAAGCTCTTGAGGAGGGTGGATTTCCCCGAACCGTTGGCACCGATCAGGGCGACACGCTCGCCCTCTTGGATTTCGAGATCAATTCCCTGAAGCACGGTTGCGCGCGTGTCATAGGCCTTGGTCAAGCCACGCGCGACGATCAGCGGTGCGACATCAGCCGCACGACCCTCGGGCGCGCTTGTCGTGGTCCGCTCTAGAACCTGCATCATCAGTCTCCGGAGTGCGTAAGGTCGTGGGCACACACCCCGGCCTTGTGGAATGAAGCCCTGTCAGTTTCCGACAAAGGATTTGGTATCCACGCCAATGGTGCCATACATCGAGCGGACATAGTCATAGTCGCTGTCCTGCACATTGGTCAGAAAGAACCCACCCTTGAATTTCTGGTTGTCCTCTCCGGTCAGGATCGCCGACATCAACTCTTCTGCGTGGTCCACAAACGCTGACTTGACGGCGGCAACAGCGTCCGCGTCGATGCCAGACCGTGCAACAAGAATATCATTGGGCAGATCTCGACCACGGGCGACGACGGTAAAGGACACATCTGGAAAGGCTTCGCGAATGCGACCAAGGTGGCTTTCGTTCATGCCGACCGCCGCAACATCCCCCCGGATCAGCGCCTCGATCGCCGTGTTACGGGAAATGATCTGTGGCTGGTAATCCTTGTTATACACAAGACCGAAATCAGCCAGAACCTGCGCAGGCCCAAGGTGCTGCGATGTCGAACCGACAGACCCAAAGGTCACGACCTTATCCTTGAGGTCCTGCACCGATTTGATCGGCCCGTCCGAAAGGGTGACGATCTGCGCAAAGTAATTCGGGCGCTGCCATGCGGTTACGATCTGTGCATCCGTCAACTCCTTGATGACGACATATTCAGCCGGGCCAGTTAGAACCAGATCCACCTGTTCCTGATTGAGCGCTTCTACGGCCGCAGTGCGCGAACTGACCGGGAAAAGCTCGATTTCCTGTCCTGTCATCTCTTCGAGTTTTGCCTCGAACGCACCAAACTCCTGTTGCAGGGCTTCGAGCCCCTCAATGTCAGTCACGGCGAATTTCAGCGGCTCTGCAAAGGCAGGCAAAGTGCTGGCAAGGGATACCGCAGCAGCGGCGAGCAGGGAACGGATCATGAGAGGTCTCCGGTGGGTTCGGGGCAAATCAGGGTTGCTGTGTATACAGGATCGTCACACAACCGAGGCATACGGGATTCGGTTGACACTTTCGTGACATGGAGATTTGCGACGACATGACGAATAACTGGACACTCACCGGCGGTCAGATGCTCTTGGGCGGAACTTTTGCGGCGCAGCCCCTGCATGTGACCAACGGTCGGATCACGCAAGAACCGGCACCAGAGGCCGAATCCTACAACGCAGCCGGCCGGTTGATCCTGCCCGGTATCATTGACCTGCACGGCGATGGGTTCGAGGCCCTGGTTCAGCCGCGTCCGGGGGTGCATTTTCCCTACGATCTTGCCTATCGCGAGGCGGATGCGCAGCTCATCTCCAACGGCATCACAACCGCCTATCACGGGCTGACGGTGTCGTGGGAGCCGGGATTGCGTGACATAGAGATCACGCGCGCCCTCCTATCGGCGCTGGAGCGCGTCGCGCCGACGCTCGACTGCGACACTCGGCTGAATATCCGGTGGGAGACTTTTGCACTCGACCATATAGACGAAGTTCTGGGTTGGTTGGCACGGCGGTCGGGCGACATCCTATCGCTCAATGATCACACAAGCGCCAATCACAAGCTGAGCGAGGAGAGTGCCAAACTCAAGCGGATGGCGGTGCGCATGGGCCTTGCGCCCACCGATGCCAAGGCTGCGATTGCGGCGGTTCTCGCCCGTCGGGATGAGGTGCCCGAAGCGATAGATCGGATATGCGCAGAGGCCGTCCGACTGGGCCGCCCGGTGCTGTCGCATGATGATATGACGCAAGAGGATCGTCGCACGGGACGCGCGCGCGGCGTGACATTGGCTGAATTCCCGATGACCCAAGAGGCGGCGCAAGAGGCGCGCATCGCAGATGAGCCAGTGATCCTGGGCGGGCCCAACGCGCTGCGCGGCGAAAGTCACAATGGCGCACTCTGTGCGACAGAGGCGGTCCGGGCAGGTCTTTGCACGGTACTGGCGTCTGACTATTATTATCCCGCACCATTTCATGCCGTTTGGCGGCTGCACGATGCTGATGTTCTGCCACTTGCGCAGGCTTGGGCCTTGGTCTCGGCCAATCCTGCTGAGGCTGTCGGGCTGCGGGACCGCGGCACATTGGACGTTGGCAAACGAGCGGATATCCTTGTGGTAAACCCGGACACACGTAGGATCGAGACGGTGTTCGTCCAAGGTAGAAAGGTGTTAGCCCGTGGCTGACCTGTCTGATCTCTCACGCGCCGAGGCCGGACTCGCGGCGCTTGCGTGCACGGCCTATGATGCCCGATCCACACGCCCAATCTGGCTGCAAATCTATGATCGTCTGGCTCAAGCGATTGAGGGGGCTGTCGTGACCCCCGGCAGCCGCCTGCCCGGTGAGGTCCAGTTGGCCGATATGTTTCAGGTTAACCGTGTCACCATGCGCCGCGCTCTGGCGCTCTTGCAAAGCGAGGGCAAATTGCAGGCGCGTAAGGGTGTAGGCATTTTCGTACGACAGGTGCCACGCGCCTTTGTGATCCGCAACGATATGCGCTTTGCCGACTCGCTGATTGATTGCGACGCCGAGGTGACATCGCGCACCCTCCGATTGGAACGCGCCTGCCCCAGCCCCGAGGCCGCGCGTCTCTTTGATCTGGAACCAACCGATCGGGTGATCGTGTTGCACCGGATGCGCCTTCTGGACGGCGCGCCGATCTATTTCACGCGCAAGGAATTACCCGCACACCGCTTCCCGGAGTTTGAGAAGATCTACCAAATCGGCCAATCGGTCAGCGCGGTTTACAAAGCGGCAGGCATCCCTTGGTTTCGCCGCGCCGAAACCCGCGTAAGCGGTGGGTTCGCGCAACCCGATGAGGCCGAAATCCTGTGTCTGAACGAAAACACCCCGGTGCAATATGTCACCGCCATTAACCGCGCCCCGGATGGAACGGCAATCGAGTTCAACAGAGGCTGCTGGCCAATGACCGGCGTGGAATTCGTGTTTCAGTCACCCATCGAGTGAACCGCGCGCGACGTGCCGCGCACGATGCATTCCAGCGGACAACGGATGCGGAAGTGATCTTCGCTTGCTCCGGTGATCAGGTCTGTGAACCGCTCGCCTGCAATTTCGCCGATGCTGCGGGCGGGAATACGGATGGTGGTCAGGCCCGGCTCCATCTCGCTTGAGCCTTTGAAATCGCCGATTCCGATCACCGAGAGATCTTCGGGAACCCGCAAGCCACAGCTTTGCGCGCCATAGATCACCCCTTGGGCAATCACGTCATTGCCACACAAAAGCGCAGTGGGACGATGGGCGCGGCGCAAGAGATCCTGCGCCACCTGCTTGGCCTGCGCAATGCTATAGGGTGCCTCCCATTGCCAATCCGCAATCAGCGGCACGCCGGCCGCCAAGAGCCGGTCACGCGCGCCAGAGAGCCGGGCACTTGCACGGTCATTGCCCTCGGGGCGGGGGAAAACCAACCCGATATCCCGATGACCAAGGCTGAGAAGATGATCAGCAGCACTGCGCCCCGCCTCGTGGTTGTCTGCCCCGACACAGGGCAAGGCTGAATCGGCAGCGTAGTTCCAAAGCGCCATCGCCGGGGTGCGATGGTGCTCCAAAAGTCGCAGGCTGGCATCTGAGTGTTCCAACCCAACAAGAGCAATGCCATCGACGCGATGCTCCATCAGTTTGCGCATCATCGCATATTCACGATCAAGGTCATAGGAATGCGACGCGATGAGCAGGGTGAAACCCGCCCGGTCGATAGAATCGGAAAAGGATTGAATCACCTCGGCAAAGATTGCGTGATCAATGGTGGGTACGATCAAACCGATGGTCGCGTTACGCCGTCCGTGCATCGACTGCGCTGCGCGATTGCGGATATAGCCCAGCTTTTCCACCGCACGGGTGATGCGTTTGCGGGTAGCTGGGCTGACAAGGCTGGGATGATTGAAACTGCGTGACACGGTCGATGGCGACACGCGCGCAGCCTTTGCAACAGCCACAATATCCACTTTTTCATTATATTTATCAGACACCTAAACCACCATTTCGGGGATTTTATGAAAACATTTGCATTACTATTTTCATCACTTACCGTAGAAGATCAACCGGCGTTTTCGTCGGAGACCGCAACGGGAGGTGCGCGTTGGAATTCATCTACTACTTCGGAGAGGTCTTTACGCCTATGGCCTTCATGCTGCTTTTGGGCGGCACGATCGGCGGGCTGATCCTCGGGGCCACTCCGGGCCTCTCGCCGACCATGGCGGTAGCCTTGCTCATTCCGTTCACCTTTCGACTTGAGCCAGCTCATGGTCTCATTCTGCTTGGGGCGGCCTATACCTCAACCGTTGCGGGCGGTGCGGTCAGTGCCATCCTGCTCAAGATCCCGGGTGCGCCCGCCAATATCGCAACGACACTGGACGGGCATACAATGGCTACGCAGGGCCGTGGGGCAGAAGCGTTGCAACTTTCGTTTTTATCCTCGGCGGCGGGCGGCATTTTTGGTGTTCTACTGCTGATCTTTCTCACGCCGATGCTGGCGAAATGGGCGCTCGCCTTTGGGCCATCGCATCTCTTTTGGCTGGCCATACTCGGCGTGACCGTGATCGGCACGCTGGATACCAACTCGGTCGTCAAAGGGCTGCTTTCGGGCTGCATGGGCATGTGGCTCGCGACCATCGGCTTTGACGATATCATGGGCGCACAGCGCTTTATCGTTCACCCTTCGCTGGCAGGTGGGATCAGCATTGTGCCCGCGCTGATCGGGCTCTTTGCCATTCCACAGGTGCTGGCGATGTTCGCGAGAGGGCGACAGCCAGCCGGGAGCGATGTGATCGCTGTACAAAAACACCCCATCGGCAAGGCAATGCGTGAAGTCATCCGCCGTTGGCGCGCGCTGAGCATCGGGACAGCTATCGGGTCTATAATCGGCCTCATTCCGGGTATCGGAGGACAGATCGCCGGGCTGGTGGCCTATGATCAGGCCAAGAAGTTTAGCCCGGAGCGGCAGAAGTTCGGCAAGGGTCACTCTGAAGGCGTGATCGCCGCAGAAAGCGCCAACAACGCGATGGTCGGACCATCGCTGGTGCCACTCCTGACGCTCTCCGTGCCCGGTAGCCCGACAGCGGCGGTGCTCTTGGGGGGCTTGCTTATCCACGGGATTTTTCCGGGTAGCGACCTTTTCGACAATCACCCGGATGTGGCCTGGACCTTTATCAACTCGATGCTCATCGGGCAGGTGTTGATGTGCATCTTTGGCCTTTACGTGGCAGGTCTTGCCGCGCGGGTGGCGCAGGTGCCGCAATATGTCATGGCCGCAGTGGTGCTGGGATTGGCTGTCTTTGGCTCTTACTCAGTTCAAAACTCGATGGGCGATGTCTATGTGATGGCCGCATTGGGCATTGGCATGTTCTTTCTAGAGCGGTTCGGCTTTACCGCCGCACCGCTTGTGCTGGGTCTTATTCTGGGACCAATCGCCGAGGCCAATTTCACGCAAGGTTCGATGATCGCCGACGCGACCGATGGACGGTTCAGTTACTTCTTTGGCGGAACGCTGAATATCGCGCTGATCCTGATCGTGATCGCCTCTGTCGCCTATTCGGCCTGGATGGAGGTTCTGCAACGTCGCCAGGACCGCGCCGATCAGGCCAAGGAGGCAAAGGCATGAGACAGTGGCAACATGTCATCCCGTCCGGGGCTATCGCCGCCCTTGGCCTCTGGGTCTGCTATGTCAGCTTTACGCAGCAGCCGGCACAGGCGTTCCTGTTTCCAAGGCTGATTTCAAGCGTTTTTGTCGTGCTGGCACTCTGGACCTTTGGTCGTGCGGTTATGGGCCTGTCGCGCGCCGGAACAGGAATTGGCCGCACGATGTTTCTCAACATCCTGCCGGGGCTGGTCGTGGCAAGTGTCTATATCTTCTGGGCCGCTGAAACGCTCGGATTTTACAGCGGCAGCGCACTGGCCTTCTTTGCACTGCTCAGCCTCTACGATCCCGCCCCGCATCGCGACATCAAAAGCTGGATGCGCCGGGCGGTAATCACATCGGGGTTCATTCTCGTGATGTATCTGCTCTTTGCAAAGCTGCTCAGCGTGTTCACGCCACGGGGCCTGTTTTTCTAGAACTGCCGGAGCGATCCGGAAAATCAAAACCAAGGGAGGAGAAGACCATGACCAAGATACTCAGAGGGTTGGCAACGGCCCTATTGCTCGCGGCGTCCCCCGCCGTGGCACAGGACTATCCAGACCGCCCCGTGATGATGATGGTGAGCTATGGCGCCGGGGGAGCCACCGATTTTCAGGCCAGAATCGTGACGATGACGGCGGGAAATGAAGACACGCTTGGCCAACCTATCGCCATCATAAACAAACCCGGCGCAGGCGGGCGTGTCGGCTGGAATTGGCTGGCAACGCAGGCAGAGGCGGATGGCTACGCGCTTGGCGTTTACAACATCCCGCATTTCATCGCGCAGTCCATCGAAGGTGGGGTCGAATACAGCGCCGACAGTTTTGAGCCGATTGCCAATTGGGGTGCTGATCCGGCAGTTTTCATCGTGGGTGCCGACAGTGAATTCAACTCGATGCGAGATGTGGTGGCCTGGGCCAAAGAGAACCCTGGCAAACTGACCTTTTCGGGGGCAGGCCTGTTTGTGGGGCACCATATCGCAGCGCTCCAACTCGAAGCAGCCGCCGAGGTCAAACTGGCCTATATTCCCAACAATTCTGGCGGTGCCGGTGCCATGAAGGCCGTGATCGCCGGAGAGGTCATGGGCGGCATCAACAACCTGTCGGACGCCTTTCGTGCCGCCGATGCGGGCAGTGTGAAGATTTTGGGTGTATTCGACACCGAGCGCAGCAGCTTCCTGCCCGATGTGCCCACCTTGCAAGAGGCGGGCTATGACATCGACGATTCCAGCGTGAACTATCGTGGCATCATGGCCCCCAAAGGCACCCCTCAAGAGGCAATAGACAAGCTGGCTGCCGTGATGCCAGCCATGTTCGCCGATCCCAATGTCATGAAACAAATGGAGGCGGGCGGATCGCCGATCAAGATCATGACGCGGCAAGAGGTGATCGAGATGTGGGCTGCCCGTCAGAAGACACTCGAGAAACTCTTGGCCGGGCTTTGATCCCGACGCAAAGCCTACCTAAGCAGGGCAGCCCCCGGCATGCCCTGCATCCACCCCAATAAGGAACACCACATGAGCGCTGAAGGTGATATCGCCGCTGTCGAAAACGTTATGGCCAAGGCTCGGGCCGCGCAAAGTTCCTATGAGGCGGGCGGGTCGCAAGAGCGCTATGACCGCGCCGCGCAAGCCGCAGCCTGGGCGATCATGGAACCGACCCGCAACCGTGCCTTGGCGGAATTGTCAGTGGCCACCACCGGCATCGGCAATGTGCCGGACAAGATCACCAAAAACCACCGCAAGACGCTTGGGCTCATGCGCGACATTTCCGGGGTTAAGACCTTCGGTGTGATCCGTGACGATCCGACAACAGGGATTACTGAAATCGCGCGTCCCATCGGGGTCGTCGGTGCCGTGGTGCCCTCGACCAATCCGGGGGCCACCCCGGCCAACAACATCATCAATGCGCTCAAATGTGGCAATGCCATAGTGCTGTCGCCCTCACCCAAAGGGGTGCCGACCTGCGAGCGCTTGCTAGAGCATATCCATGCCGAGTTTGCCAAGATCGGGGCAAACCCCGATCTGGTGCAGATGGTGCCCGCTCCGGGCTCCAAGGCCAAAACGCAGCGGATGCTGGAATTGTCCGATCTGGTGGTTGTGACCGGAAGTCAGGACAATGTGCGCCGCGCCTATACCTGCGGCACGCCTGCAATTGGCGTCGGTGCTGGCAATGTATGTGTCATCGTGGATGAAACCGCCGATCTGACGGCAGCGGCAGCCAAGATTGCAGCCTCCAAGACGTTTGACAACGCAACCTCCTGTTCCTCGGAAAATGCGGTGGTGGTGGTGGATGCGGTCTATGACGCCTTTGTCGCAGCTTTGGCACGCGAAGGCGGCGCATTGATCCCCGAGAGCAATTCGCATGAAATCGTTGCGCGTCTCTGGCCCGATGGCCATCTCAACCGCGCAGTGATTGCACAGGACGCCCCCCGCATGATTGAGGCGCTTGGCCTTTCGGGGCGGGTACCAGAGGGAACCCGATTTGTTGCGGTGGAAACACGGGATATCGGGCCCGATCACCCCCTTTCGGGCGAGAAGCTGAGCCTTGTTCTCGCGCTCTATCGCGCCGCGGATTTCGAAGATGCGGCCACTCTTGTCGAGCGCATCCTTACCCATCAGGGAGCGGGTCATTCCGTTGGCCTGCACAGCGCTGATGACAGCCGCGCACGCCATCTTGGGGCCACGCTGCCCACCTGCCGGGTGATCGTCAATCAGGCGCATTGCTTTGCAACAGGTGGTGCCTTTAACAACGGCATGCCCTTCTCACTCTCGATGGGCTGCGGAGGCTGGGGCGGCAATTCCATCGACGACAACCTCAACTGGCGACATTTCCTGCAAACCACCAAGATCGTGCGTGAAATCCCCCCAAGAGAGCCGACACTCGACGAGATTTTCGCTGATTACTGGCGGGTGGCAGGCCAATGAGGCTGTGCCGGGACACACCGCCCAAGGGCACGCTACGGGACTGGGTCGATGCCCGCGCCGAGGCGGGCGGCCCGGCACTGTCCTTTCCTGATGAAGGCACGGCGCTGGATTGGCCCGGTCTGCGTGACCGGGCCCGCGCCATCGCTGGCATGTTGACCGCACAGGGCATCGCCAAGGGCGAAAGCGTTGCGATCATGCAGCCCAACGGACAGGCGGCGATCGAAGCGATCTATGGTGCCCTCTACGGCGGATTTCGCGCCACGATGATAAACCTCGTCGCCGGGGCAGAGGCGATTGGCTATGCGCTCGACCATTCCGGGGCGCGCGTGGCTCTGGTGCATCCCTCCCAACAGGCGGTATTCCAGAGCGTCAATCCCGGCGGGCGCATTGCCGTCCTCAGCCTGACTGCGGCCGCGCCAGACACTGTCCTGCATCCCGTCACACCCGACGACCACGCCTTGCTTATGTATACTTCGGGTACGACCGGGCGCCCCAAAGGGGTCGTGCACACCCAAGCCAGCCTTTTGGCCGGGGGATGGACCACCGCCATCGCCCATAATCTCGGGCCAGAGGATACTGGGCTATGTGTCTTACCTGTCTATCATATCAACGGCCTCTGCGTATCGGTGATGGGATCGCTTGTGTCGGGGGGACAGTTGGCCATGTGCGCACGGTTCTCTGCAAGCCGGTTCTGGGCGCAGGCAGCCGAGACACGGGCCACTTGGTTTTCGGTCGTGCCCACCATTGTATCGCATCTGTTGCATGGGGAAACAGGACCAGACCCAGAGACGCGCAAACGGCTTCGGTTCGGGCGCTCTGCCTCCTCTCCGCTTCCGGTCGAGGTACATACGGCTTTTGAAGCTCGGTTCGATGTGCCCATTGTCGAGACGATGGGCCTCACAGAGACGGCGGCGCAAATCCTGTCAAACCCCCTTCCACCCGGCACGCGCAAGATTGGCTCTCCGGGTATCGCCTATGGCAATCAGGCCGAGGTCGCGGGGCCGGATATGCGCCCGCTCCCCCCCGGCCAAGAGGGTGAAATCATCGTCAAAGGCCCCAATGTGATGCTGGAATACCTCCGCAATTCCGAGGCCACGCGCACCAGTTTCACACCCGATGGCTGGCTGCGCACAGGCGATTTGGGGCGCAAAGACGCCGAGGGGTATTTCTTTGTTACCGGACGCCTCAAGGAGTTGATCATCAAGGGCGGTGAGAATATTGCGCCGCGTGAAATCGACGAGGTGCTCTATGCGCATCCCGATGTGGTCGAGGCGGCGGCCTTCTCTTGTCCTTGCCCGCGCTACGGCGAGCGGGTCGAGGCGGCAGTCGCCCTAAGGCCCGGCTCGACACTGACGGCTGAGACCCTTTTGACACTGTGCAAAGACCGGCTTGGGGCATTCAAAAGCCCGGATCACATATACTTTCTTGGCGAGTTACCCAAAGGGCCGTCGGGCAAAATTCAACGTGTCAGGCTCAAGGATTTGTTGGCCGGGGACCTCGAACCCAACCCATGAATTTGGACGGCCCACGGTCACGCAAGGGGCGCGTCAACAGGGGAAATGCGCAGCGCGCGCAGGGCGTTCAAAATGACGGCAACATCAATCGCCTCTTGCAACAGGGCACCCTGCACCGGGCTGAGATAGCCAAAGGCCGCGGCGATCATGCCAAGCACCGATAGGCCGATCCCGGCAACAACGCTTTCCACTGCGATCCGGCGAGCCGCGCGGGCAATCTCGATCCCCGGCACCAGCCGGTCGATACGATCCACTAGAAGCACCACATCTGCCGCCTCGGCAGATGCGGCCGCACCCCGCGCCCCCATGGCGACACCCACATCCGCGGCGCTGAGCGCCGGCGCGTCATTAACGCCGTCCCCCACCATCATCACCGGGCCGCGCTTGCGCTCGGAAAGAACAAGCAGCACCTTTTGATCAGGCGTGAGACCCGCCCGCAGACCATCTAGCCCAAGCCCCTCGGTCACACGCTCGGCCACATCGGCGCGGTCGCCCGTTGCAAGCAGAATACGCTCAACCCCTTCTCGCCGCAGCCTGTCCAGCATCGCGCCCGTGCCTTCGCGCAGCGGATCGGACATCACCAGATGCCCGGCCAAACGTCCGTCAATCGCCACAGCGACAAGAACAGCCCCAGCGGCCATGCTGGACGGGCCCCCCGATTGCCCCGCGATGCGCGACGCAACAAAGCCATCCCCACCCACAATAACCCGGCACCCCGCGACATGGCCAATTAGCCCTTCACCGGGCAGCTCCACCACCTCTGAGGGCACAGGCAAGCTGAGACCGCGCGCCTTTGCCGCCGCAACGATGGCCTGCGCCACAGGATGTTTCGACGCCTGATCTAGCGCTGCGGCCAAGCGCAGGATTTCATCCTCGCTCTTGTCACTGTGACAGGCGATGGACACGATTTGCGGGCGACCATCCGTCAGGGTGCCGGTTTTATCCAGGATCAGCGTGTGGATACGTGCCATTGTCTCAAGCGGTCCCGCACCCTTGATCAGCACCCCGAAATGCGCAGCACGAGAGAGGCCCGCCACCAGTGCCACCGGCACAGCAAGAATTAACGGACAAGGCGTGGCCACAACCAGAACTGCGACCGCCCGGATCGGATCCCCGGTGAACCACCACGCGGCAAAGGCAATTGCAACCGTCACCACAAGAAACCCAAGCGACCAGCGGTCCGCCAGCCGGGACATCGGTGCCTTGGATGCCTGTGCCTCGGCAACCAACCGGACGATCCCGGCATAGGTACTATCTTTGGCGGGGCGCAAGGCTATGAGGTCAAAGGCCTCGCCTGCATTGGTCGCGCCGCTCATGGTCTCGGCCCCGCGCACAAGCCGCACCGGCAGGGATTCGCCCGTCAGCGCCGATGTGTCAACAAAACCAGTCTCTGACGCCAGAGTGCCATCAACCGGCACCACATCCCCCTGCCGGATCAACAGCCTGTCACCCAGTATGATCTCGTCCAGAGGTATATCCTCTAGCCCACCGCTTCGGTGTCTCGTCGCTGTGCGCGGAACGCGGGACAGCAAAGCGTGCATTTCTCGCCGCGCACGGCCTTCTGCAAAGGACTCTAGAAATGTGCCGCCCGAATACATCACCGCGACGACCGCGGCTGCCAGTGTCTCGCCAAAGGCAAGCGCCGCCGACATAGAAAGCGCGGCAACGATATCGAGCCCGACCTCACCCCGGCGTAAGCTGCGGAGGATCTCGATGACAAGTGCGACGAGCGCGGGCGCAACCCCGGCAATCCAGAGGAATTTGGCTAAGCGGACCTCGCCCATAAAATAGAGCGCAAGCCCCAACAGCAGACCGGCTACCGCCAGCAGCAGAAGCACGATCTTGAGGCGGTCAGATCCGGTTTGTTCCATGCGACCGTGCTCTCCATGGTCACGCACAGGTTTCGCTTTATCCGCATCATCGCGCAGGCGCGACTAAGGGTCCAGTCCGCGTTTTACCGCAGGCTAACCAGCTTCGCGCCAGTGCGGATACGCCTCAGAACGCAAAAGGCCCATCCCCATGGCGCAGCGGCAGTTCTGTCCAGACGCCGCCTGGGCCCGTATCGATCAGCCCGCAACCCGTAGGACCTGTCATAAAGCCGACTGGCGCCTCCTGACGCAGGTCCAGTGCAAATGCACTGCAACAGGATGGTGCCGTCACGACCGGATGCCGCCCTAAAAGACCATGATAAACACCGTGCACATGCCCCGACAAAACCCAGATCGGAGCTTGATGCCGCTCCAGAACAAGGCGCAGGGCGTCGGGGTTTTCAAGCCCTATGGCATCCATGAACCGGATACCCGTGCGGAGCGGCGGGTGATGCAATGCCACCACCACCTGCCTTCCGCCCGTCTCTGCAAGCGCTTGGTCAAGGAACGCAAGACTTTCGGCCCGCAAGATGCCGCCGCCATTGCCCTCTATCAACGTATCAAGACCAATGACGCGCGTGTCTGCGATATCTGCAACCCAGTCGATCAGGCCGGTCGGCCTTATTTCGGGCAGGTCGGAAAACGCAGCTCTGAACGTCTCTCGACCATCGTGATTGCCGGGCACCACAAGCAACCTGTGTCCCAGTCGCTCGAGCTCCCGGCGCGCAATCGCGTAGCTCTCGGCGCTGCCATCCTCACTGAGATCGCCAGTGACAAGGATCGCATCTACCGGCCCAATCGCATCTAGCCGTGTGCGGAGCGTGTCCACAGCCTCTTGCAGCAAGCGGCCCGTGTCGAGCCGACCAGAGACCAACTGCCCCTCGGGGACGACATGAAGATCGGACAGATGGAGAAACCGCGCCATGTTTACTTGATCCCTGTGCGCAAAAAGGCCTGTACGAACTGGCGTTGAAAGACAAGGAATGCCACGAGCAAGGGGGCCACTGACAGGATTGTCGCTGCGGAAATCACGCTGATATTCACCCCATTCTCGGGTGCGCCAAAGATCGACAACCCCACGGTCAGAGGCCGAGTATCCGGCGAGTTGGTGACAATCAGCGGCCAGAGAAAATTGTTCCAATGGGTCGAGACCGAGACCAGCGCATAGGCAAGGTAAGTGGGCCGCGCGAGGGGCACATAGACCCGCCACAAGATGCCGAACCAGCCGCAGCCCTCGACACGTGCCGCTTCATGCAGCTCAATAGGCACACCCTTAAAGGCCTGCCGCATCAGAAAGATACCAAAGGCAGATGCCATATAGGGCATGCCCACCCCAAGGATCGTGTCGAACAGACCAAGCCGCGAAACCATCACATAATTCTCGACGATCAACACCTCTGGCAGGATGAAGAGCTGCATCAAGACCAGAAGAAACACCACATCCCGCCCCGGAAACCGCACCTGTGCAAAGGCGAACCCGGCCAATGTCGTGACAAAAAACTGTCCGATCAGGATGACCGTCACCAAAAGAAATGTGTTGAGGAAATACTTCAGCCACGGCGCACCCGCCCAAGCGGTGCGAAAGTTGTCCAGCGTCCATGGCGCGGTCAGGTTGAAATTGACCGCATCCGAGGTTGTGTGAAACGCCGCCCAAAAAGCGAAGACCAGCGGCGAGATCCAAATCACGGCCAGCAAAAGCGCGCCAAAAGTCTCAAGATGTCGGGACAGGACGCTCATTGGTAATGTGTCCGCTTATCGAGAATGGTGAACTTGATCCCCGCCACGATGCCAAGAACGAGCAAAATAAGAATAGTCATCGCCGCCGCCTGCGGCGCATCGAAAAAGGCGAACGCCATTTCCCAGATGTAATAGAGGATCAGCTTCGAGGCGTCGTTTGGGCCGCCCTTGGTCAGAATAAAGAGGTGGTCGATCAGCTTGACCGAGTTGATCAGGGCGTTGACCATGATGAAAAGCGTAGTCGGCATCAAAAGCGGCAGCACGATCCGGCGCGTATAGGTAAAGCGACTGGCCCCTTCGATATCAGCAGCTTCCTTGAGGTCTTCGGGGATGGTCTGAAGCGCGGCAAGGTAGAAGATCATAAAGAACCCCGCCTCCTTCCAGATCGTCACGATAATCACCGCCCAAAGCGCAGTTTCCGGCTGGCCCAGCCAGTTGACCGACGGCAAGCCAAAGAGCGCCCCAATTTGATCCAGAACGCCCAATCCCGGCGTGTAAAAGAAGAGCCACAGGTTTGCGGCGGCAATCATCGGTAGCACGGTCGGCGTGAAATAGGCGGTACGCACGAATCCGCGTGCCGGGATCTTGGAATTGGCCCAAAGCGCCATGCCAAGAGCAATCGCTATGGAAATCGGAATTGTTGCGCCAGCATAGATCAGGTTGTTCGTCACCACCTTCCAAAAAGTCGGATCGGCGAAAAGATCCGTGTAATTCTCTGTGCCTACGAATTCACTGGGTTTGCGCCGCGTTTCGCGGCTGAACAGGCTTGTCCACAACGTCGCCATAGAGGGATAAAACGCAAAAGCCGTAAGCAGGATTGCGGCGGGGGATAGCAAAAGCCATCCGTATATCGCCTGTCTGCGGCGTTCTATATTCACGTGCTGCCCCATGTTCGGCCTTTTATACAGTCAATGTCGACGCCAGACCCAAGCCCGACGTCGACAAAAGGATCACCGGGCGACAAATTACCGGTAGTCTTTCAACAGCCGCTCGGCAGCCTCCTGCGCCTCGGCCAGTGCATCGGCGGGCGATTTGCCGCCCGTCAAGGCCGCCTGAATGGCGTTATTGAGCCCATCACGCACGCGCGCCGTCTCGAAAGTTGAGAATTCGGCAATCGCGTTCTCAAGCTGATTGCGCGCAACCAGAGCCGGTGGGAACTCTGCGGTATAAGCCTTGAGCGCCTCCGTTTCATAGGACGCAGGCGACACGCCCATATAGCCGGTGGCAATCGACCATTCCGCCGCCTGTTCGGGTGCAGTCATGAACGCGATCAGTTTGAGGGCTGCGGCGCGCTCTTCTGCGGTTGTGTCCTCGAAAACATAGAAATTGCCGCCGCCGGTGGGCGAGCCGGGCCGCACATTCGCCGGAAGCACCGACACCCCGAAATCAAAGCTGGCTTCGTTCTTGACCGCCGTCAGGTTGCCGGTGGAATGCCACATCATTGCGGTCTGCCCTTCGAGAAAGGCCTGACGCAATGTGCCCCATTCAACTGTGCCAGTCGGCATGATGCCATGCTCGGTCGAGAGCGATTTCCAGAATTCCAGCGTTTCGACGACTGCCGGGTCGTCGAAATAGGTTTCCAGCCCGTCGCCGGACATCAGCTCCTTGCCGTTCTGGATGGCGAGCGCCTGAAACATCCAATAGGGATAGCCGGTCGAGGGGATCATCAGCCCATAGGTGCCATCCTTGGTCAGGGCCTTGCCCATGCTCACCATCTCGTCCCAGCTGGCCGGTGGGGCCTCTGGATCAAGACCTGCAGCGCGGAACATGTCCTTGTTGTAATAGGCCACGATGGTCGAGCGTTGGAACGGGATGCCCCATGTCTTGCCCTCGATCCGGCCATTGGCCATCAGCGCGGGATAAAAGCTATCGAGCCAGCCTTGGTCGACGCCTTCGATATCCTCAAAGGCCACAATCTGGCCCTGCTCGATCAGGTCATAGGCGTCGATGGAAAACATCACCGCCAATTGCGCAGACTCCCCCGAGGCAATGGCCGAGAGCGCACGGACGCGCGTGTCGTCGTAATTGCCCGAATAGATCGCGTTGACCTTGATATCCGGATTGGCCTCTTCGAACTTGGCGACGATGCCATCAACAACCTCGGTCAGCGCGCCGCCAACCGCAATCGGGTAATACATCGTCAATTCGGTTTGCGCAGCCACCGGCGCGGCAGTCAATGTCGCCAACGCGGTGGCCAGAGTGATCTTTCTGATGGTGTTCATGATGTCCTCCCAAGAATTAAACACGGTATTTCCAACGTGACCTCACGCCGTCACGCCATTCGGATGCCGAAGTCTGTTTCCTTCTGTGTCGAAGAAGTGCAGATCCTCATCGGCAAAATCTATGTCGAGCACGTCTCCGGCTGGGATGTTCCGCAATCCCGGCATCGCGATCACCAACCCATTCGCACCGGGATGTGTCAGCCCTACGAAGGTCTCTGACCCGAGGAATTCACATTCGGAGACGCGGCATTTCAGGCGCCCCTTGCCCGGACCGGCCAAACGCAAACTTTCTGCGCGCAGGCCAATTTTATCAGCCCCCTCAAAACCGGGCAGCGTCGCGCTATCAATCAATGCCATCGGCGGAGAGCCGACAAATTCGGCGACGAATGTATTGGCAGGGCGGTAATACAGGTCCTCGGGTGCGCCGGTTTGCTGGATGCGCCCGTCCTTCATCAACACGACGATATCGGCCATGCTCATGGCTTCGGTCTGATCATGGGTCACGTAGATGACGGTGATACCCAGATCGACCTGTAGTTTCTTGATATCCTTACGCACGGACGCCCGCAGCTTGGCATCAAGGTTCGACAGAGGCTCATCCATCAAGCAAAGCGGCTGGTTCGCCACAATGGCACGGGCAAGCGCCACGCGCTGCCGCTGGCCCCCGGACAACTCACCCGGCTTACGTGCCTCGTACCCCAACAATCCGGTAATCTCGAGGGCGCGTTGCAACTTTTCCCGCCGCTCAGCCGCAGGCACCCGGCGCACCTTGAGCCCGAAAACCACATTCTCCGCGACACTGAGATGTGGAAAGAGCGCGTAGGACTGAAACACCATCGACAGATTTCGCTCAGACGGTGCGGCCGTGGTCACGTCCCGTCCATCAATCAAGATCTGCCCCGCATCCGGCAGTTCCAGCCCCGAGAGCAGGCGCAAAGTGGTCGACTTTCCGCAACCAGATGGCCCAAGCAGGGCCACAAACGATCCGCGCGGGATCGACAAGGAAACCCGCTCGACGCCAAGCTGCCCCTTCCAACGCTTTGCGACCTCTCGCACGTCTACAAACGCATCCGACATCAGCCAATGTCCTCTGCAAATGTGATCCGGCCTCCCAGACGCTCGACCAGTTGGTCAAACGGCGCGGCTGGCGCGCGGTCGCAGATTATATGATCGATCTGGGCAATATTGCCGCCAACGGCGGGGGCCAGACGCCCGAATTTGCTACGATCTATCACAAGGATGGATGTTCGCGCGTTCTGCCACATGCGGTCGGTGGCCCGCACCTCGGCTTGATGGAACTCCAGCAACTCGCCCTCCGCTCCGATCCCCGCCGTTCCAAAGAGGGCGAATTCGGCGCGGTAACGACCAAAGAACTCGACCACCTCCTCGCCTACAAAATCGCGGTCTGGCAACCGGAGTTCCCCACCCGGAACGATGATGCGATTGGAAATCTCTTCGCTCAGCGCCATGGCAGCGCTGAGGTTGTTGGTGACGACGGTCAATTCCCTTTTGCGATGCAGCGCCCGCGCCACGCTGAGCACGGTAGAGCCGATGGAGATAAAGACCGTTGCCCCATTGGGGATCATCGCCGCCGCCGCATTGGCAATAGCGCGCTTTCCTACAAGATTGGTGCCCGCCCGCTGGTCAAACGGTGTATTGCGGCGGCCCTCGGCAAGCTCGATGCGCCCATGCGCGCGGTGGAGGGTTTCACCATCACAAAGCAGATCAAGATCGCGCCGGATCGTCTGCATCGAGACGCCGAACATGTCGGCGAGCGCGCCCACACTCACGCCTCCCTGTTCTTGAACAACCTGTTGAATAAGGTCGTGTCGCCGACTTTTCTTGGACGCCATCTGAGTTTCCATAACTTTGCGCGATTGTTGGTCACGAAATGCAACAAAGCAACATTTTTTTGCTTGGTTTTCCTCTAGTCTCAGGGCCAAAACCTTAAGATCATCACAGCAATCGCAAATACTCTCCAAATTAAACCCCTTTTACAGGCCTAACTCGAAAATATGACACCTATGTGAAATGTCGCTTTGTTGTTTTGTACTTTCAATTTCTTCTCTGCACTGTAAGTTTTCCCGAGCTGGGTCTATTCTGCGGCCTTGCGGCACACGCAGTTCGACCAAGTCGGAGGCTTCACCAAACTGATGGACACTGTCGCGACTATTTTCGACCGCTACGAGGCCGTGCGCCACCGCTTGCCAATGGTTCACTCGCCAACACGGACGCGGGAAATCAGCTCTCTGCATGACATCGCGGCACAAGCGGATGCCTTTGTCTTTGACGCTTACGGTGTGCTGAATATCGGCGAGGCGGCCATACCCGGCGCCGCGCAACGTTTGAGAGAGTTGAGAGAAATCGGATGCCAGATTCGCATTCTCTCCAACGCGGCCAGCTACACCCATGCCGGCGCCATGACCAAGTTTCAAAATCTGGGCATGGGGGTCAGGGATCACGAGATCATCACCAGCCGAGATGCCACATTGGCGCATCTGGATGACAGGCTTTGGGGATGTATCGCCGCGCCACAGGACAATCTGTCCGATATTTCCGCCCCTACCCGGCGACTGGTGGATGATCCCATCAGCTATGATCAGGTCGAAGGCTTTGTTTTTCTCTCTACCGAGGTCTGGTCGCTGGATCGCCAAGCGCTGCTCGAAACCGCACTGTTAAAGCGCCCGAGGCCAGTGATCATCGCCAACGCCGATCTGGTTGCCCCGCGCGAACACGGCTTTTCGCTAGAGCCCGGTTATTTCGGGCATCAACTTGCGGATCGCGGCATTCCAGACGTGCGGTTCTTTGGCAAACCGTTTCCTGCCGTCTACGAAATGGTTGAGGCGTCCTTGTCTAACCTATCGCGCCATCGAATCGTCATGTGCGGCGATACGCTTCACACAGATATTCTGGGGGCTGCGGCGCGGGATTGGCAAACGGTCCTTGTAGAACAAGACGGCCTCTTCTGTGGTCAGGACACCAGCGCCTATCTCAGTCAAGCGACCCTTTTCCCAACGTGGCGCCTGTCCCGCATCTGAGACAGGCGCGCCGCACGTGGCTGCAACCCCAAGAATCTACTGCGCGTAGTCCGAGCCTTCAGCGTCCAAAATGGCCTTGAGTTCCGACAGATGCCGATCTGCCTGGCCCGGGTAATCATCAAGTTCCTGCGCCGTCTTCTCCGCAACCGCATCCGACAGAACCCGCAGGGGGCGCCCGGTTTGCAACGCCCGGATATAAGTCTCGGCGGCACGCTCGAAATAATAGAGGCGGTTGAACGTGTCCGCGACACTATCGCCAATCACCATCACCCCGTGGTTACCCATGATCAGCACCTTCTTCTTGGGGTCGGTCAAAAGCCGTGCACAGCGCGCGCCTTCATCCTCGAACGCCAGCCCGCCATAGCCCTCATCGACCACATGCCGGTTATAAAACGTGGCACAGTTCTGATCGATGGGCGGCAGGCGGCTATCGGCAAGGCTGGCCAACACGGTGGCATGAATAGAATGCACATGCATGGCGCAGCGGGCATGGGCGCAGTGCCGGTGCAGCCCCCCATGCAGGCCCCAGGCGGTGGGATCAGGCGCATTTGGCCCCTCTAGCGTTTCGGGATCATTGGCATCCACAACGATCAGATCGCTGGCGCGGATACGGGCGAAATGCATCTGGTTGGGGTTCATCAGGAACCGCGTGCCATCATCATTGATCGAGAGGCTAAAGTGATTGGCAACCGCTTCGTGCATGTTCAGGCGCGCGGTCCAACGAAAGGCCGCGGCAAGATCCACGCGCTCTTGCCAGTGGTCCATGTTGGGGCGCAGGTTTGTCACATTCATTTCGCTTTCCTTTCAATCTCGGTCAGGGGCCGGGAGGCGACCCACGCATAACCATTGGGGCACAGGATGCAGCATTCGCGCAGCCCGTGGGGTTTGTTGGTGGGCGGTTGCAGGATCATGGCGCCTGAACCTTCGGCGCGGGCGGCAACCGTGTCGGGATCGCTGTCGAAAAGGTGCAAAGACGCCCCGGCCCCGCGCGGCGGGCTCTCAGGCACAAGGCCAAGGATCGGGTTGGCGGCGTAGGTATGATCGGCATGCAGTTGCATCACCTGATCGCCATAGACCATGATCGCAAAATCCGCGCTCAGACGGTGGGCCGCCATGCCGAAAACGCTGACAAGAAAAGCCGCCTCAACCCGCACATCGCGCACCAAGAGGTTGAGGCCAAGCCCGCGCAGGCTGGCCCCGAATTCCTCAGGCGTAATCGTTTCGTAATCCATGGCCTCAGCTTGATCATGCCCCCGGCACGTGTCAACCTGAGAGCATGCCGCAGGAGACACGCATGAACATCAGCACCCCCAACAAGATCGCCCCAGAGGCGTTCACAGAGGCGCGCGCGGCGGTGGATCGGCTCTGTCAGCTTTATGCGGCAAGCACAGAGTTTCTCTGCACAGCCTTTGCAAAGGCTTTGGCCGGGCACCTGCCGATGGGCCGGGTGCGCGCCTTTTATCCCGAAATACGTTTGACCACGACGACCTATGCCAAGGTCGACAGTCGGCTCAGCTTTGGCCATGTCTCGAACCCCGGCACCTATGCCGCAACGATCACGCGCCCCATCCTGTTCCGCGCCTATCTGGAGCAGCAACTGGGCCTCTTGATGGACAATCACGGTGTCGGGGTCATGATCGGCCTCTCTGACACGCCTATTCCTGTACATTTCGCGGTGGCGGGGGATGCAAACCTCAGCGTGCCACAAGAAGGTGCCGCAGAGTTCACCCTGCGCGATTACTTTGACGTGCCGGATCTGGCGACCACCAATGACGATATCGTCAATGGCACATGGCTGCCGGGGCTGGACGGGGCAGCCCCTTTGGCACCGTTCACTGCGCAGCGGGTGGATTATTCGCTGGCACGCCTCACGCATTACACGGCAACCGATCCCTGCCATTTCCAGAATTACGTGCTCTTCACCAACTATCAATTCTATGTCTCGGAATTCGAGACCTACGCCCGGCGCATGCTGGGGGACGCGAACAGCGGCTATTCGGCTTTTGTCAGCACCGGAAATGCCGAGATCACCGGGCCAGATGATATCCTACCTGCGCCCGAACGATTGCCGCAGATGCCCGCCTATCACCTCAAGCGGGCGGATGGATCGGGGATCACCTTGGTCAATATTGGGGTGGGTCCATCCAACGCAAAGACCGCGACCGATCATATCGCCGTGCTGCGCCCGCATGCTTGGGTGATGGTCGGCCATTGCGCGGGGCTGCGCAATTCGCAATCCTTGGGCGATTTCGTGCTGGCCCATGCCTATCTGCGCGAAGATCGCGTGCTTGACGCTGATCTGCCCGCATGGGTGCCCATCCCCGCGCTTGCCGAAATACAGATCGCACTGCAAGAGGCGGTGGCCGCCGAGACGCAGCTTGAGGGGTTCGACCTCAAGCGCGTCATGCGCACCGGCACAGTCGCCAGCGTAGACAACCGCAACTGGGAACTGCGCGAGCAATCGGGGCCAGTGCAACGCCTCAGCCAGTCGCGCGCCGTCGCGCTGGACATGGAGAGCGCCACGATTGCCGCCAACGGGTTCCGCTTCCGTGTGCCCTATGGCACGCTGCTTTGCGTTTCGGACAAGCCGTTGCAGGGCGAATTGAAGCTGCCCGGCATGGCCTCGGATTTTTACAAATCCCAAGTTTCACGTCACCTTATGATTGGGATTCGCGCCATGGAATCATTGCGCCGCATGCCCCTTGAACGCATCCACAGCCGCAAATTGCGCAGTTTTGAAGAGACAGCCTTCCTCTGACCCGACGGAAATCCGCACAAAATCCAGCAAAAGGGCTTGCTTTTGCCCACTAGCCGTTGTGTTTAGCCACATCATGGCGTTTAATCACGCGCATGAGGCCCAAGGGACGGGCAGTTGTAAGGAGACCATAAAATGGCAAAACCCATGACCAAGACCCAACTCGTCGCCGCTCTGGCCGATGATATGGGCAGTGACAAGAAGACCGCTGGCGCAGCTCTGGACGCCGTGATCGCGATCATCACCCGTGAAGTATCCGCCGGCGGTGCCGTGACCCTGCCCGGCATCGGCAAGATTTATTGCCGTGAGCGCCCCGAGCGTATGGTGCGCAACCCCGCGACAGGCGAGCAGATGAAGAAAGAGGCCGACAAGGTGGTCAAGATGACCATTGCAAAGGCACTCAAGGACAGCGTGAACGGCTGATCCGCGGCCCGCTGGCGCAGCATTCGCAACGCCAGTCTGCACCAGAGATCAAAAGGGCCGCCCAATGGGGCGGCTTTTTATTTGTCTCGATCGTTGAACCGGGTCACGCAACCTTGAGGACGATTTTGCCGATGTGCCCGCTCGACTCCATCCGCGCATGCGCAGCAGCAGCCTTGGCCAGCGGATATTCGGAATCCATTACAGGCGCGATTTTACCCGCCTCCAGCAGCGGCCAGACATGGGTGCGCAGGCTTTCGGCAATCCGCGCCTTGGCGAGATCGCTTTGCGGGCGCAGCGTGCTGCCGGTGATCGTGAGGCGACGCATCATCACCTGAGAAAAATTCAGCTCGATCTTGGGGCCTTGGAGAAAGGCGATCTGCACGAGGCGTCCATCATCGGCAAGCGCCTTGACGTTGCGGGGCAGGTAATCGCCGCCAACCATGTCAAGGATCAGATCTGCGCCGCCCTCGGCAGACAACACCTCGGTGAAATCCTCTTCGCGGTAGTTGATCGCGCGTTCGGCCCCCAGATCCATGCAGACCTGGCATTTCTCGGCAGAGCCTGCCGTGGTAAACACCCGCGCGCCGAAGGTGTGGGCGAGTTGAATGGCCGTGGTGCCGATCCCGGATGAACCGCCATGCACAAGAAACCGCTCGCCGCCCTTGAGTGCGCCGCGCTGAAACACGTTAGACCAGACGGTGAAGAAGGTTTCCGGCAGACAGGCGGCCTGTTCGAGGCTAAGGCCATGCGGCACCGGCAAGCAATGCGCTGCGGGCGTGGCCACATATTCGGCATAGCCGCCACCGGGCAATAGCGCGCAGACCTGATCGCCAAGCGTCCAATGCGTGACGCCCGCACCAAGCGCCACGATTTCCCCTGCCCCTTCAAGCCCCGGAAGGTCAGAGGCCGTGGGCGGCGGCGCATAGAGCCCGGCACGCTGCAAGGCATCCGGGCGGTTGACACCGGCATAGGCCAGCCGGATCACGACTTCGCCTGCGCGTGGCGCGGGAATGGGGCGAGTGGTCAGTTGCAATACTTCGGGGCCACCCGCCTGCGTGATTTCGACGGCCTGCATCGTCTTGGTCATTCATCTGTCCTTATATTCAGTTCGGGCCATTCCAGCGGCCCGGCATACCCGTCTGTGCGCCCGGCTGCGGCGCACGGATACGGCTCAAAAAACTGAGCGGTCCCGCCATGAGGCCCGACACCAAACGGTTGTCACGGGCCTGCGCCTTGAGCTTTTCGATCTGCATTACACCCTCGATGCGGCGATCAAGAAATTCCCATGTACGGGTTTGGCCGTCACTGTCGTCACCCAACCAATAAAGAACCGTCGCGCCATAGACAGCCGAGAGCGTTGCGCGTTTGGTGTACCAATTCACATCCTGCGATGTGTCCCCAAGAGCGGTCCAGATGTGATCAGCCGTTTGCCAGAGGGCGCGCGCACCATCGGCAGCATAGGGCGGCAAGGAAAAGAGGGTCATCCCCCGACGTACCAGTTCGCGATCCTCGACCGCCTCAAGGCGGACACGCACGGCAAACGCCACGCGATCCCGAAAACGCAGGGCGCTCAGGTCGGTCTCGGCCAGTCGTTTAAGCATCGCGGCATCGCCTGCCGCATGATAGGCTAGCGCCAAATCGACCGCGCCGCGCGGACAAATCGCGGACACAAGGCCGGGGGCAATCCCAGCATCCTCAGCGGCAAGACGCAGGGTGGTTTCGCTCCAGCCATCGAAGGGCACGTGGAGCGCTGCGGCATCCAGCAAACGGGTCATCAGATCGGGTTCGGACATCGAAAATCCTCCTTGCGGCGCACCCTAGACAAATCCAAGATGCTTTGCTATACGGCGCCTTCCTGCAATCTATTGCAACTTTAACTTAGGAAGGTGGTGACACCACATGCAGGTTAGTGTTCGCGACAACAATGTCGATCAGGCGCTCCGCGCTCTGAAGAAAAAACTGCAGCGCGAAGGCGTTTTTCGTGAAATGAAGCTCAAGCAACATTTCGAAAAGCCGTCCGAGAAGAAAGCGCGCGAGAAGGCCGAAGCGATTCGCCGTGCCCGGAAACTGGCGCGCAAGAAAGCGCAGCGCGAAGGCATGCTCTAAGAGCGCTCTCCGCAGGTTTTTGCGGCACGTTTGACGACCCCCGGGCAGATGCTTCGGGGGTTTGTCGTTTTTGGGGCTTAGCCCCATCAGCCCAAGGGCCGGTCGCCTATAGATTTCAGCCAGAAACAGGCCGCGGTCAGCTCAGTTGGCAGAGCGGTGCATCCTGACGGATCGAGGTGACAAAACGCCCCTCGGCGGTGTCGCGGATCGCATAGCCATAGCCGCGCAGGCGGTGCTTCCATTCCCGCTCGGAAACGGCGAGATGACGCTCGCGCATCACGAGATTGCGGATTTCGGTGCTGCTTTCATTCTGGTTCAGGTTCATTGTTTCTATCCCTGTTAAAATTTGCCTCTGACTTTAGGGATAGGTGACGGATGTGGCGGTAATCGTGCCGGATTATGGCAGGGTCGGGGAATTATCGCGACAGGGTCAACGTGCCACAGCATCCACGCCGGGCAGTTGCGCCGCATGATCGCGCCGCGCTGCGGCCGCCGCGATGAGCGCACGAAAGATGCCCATTTGCCGATGCGCATAAAAAAGATGCTCGGGGTGCCATTGCACGCCCAAGGCAAAGGGTTCCTTGACCCGCTCGACAGCCTGAATCATGCCAGCGCTATCCCGCGCAGCGATGCGCAGACCGTCCCCCAAGCGATTAACGGCCTGGGTATGCAGGGCGTTCACCTTCATCGGTTGGGTGCCCGCAAGCTGTGCCAGACGGGTGCCGGCGGTAATCCGAACGGTCTTACGCGGCAGCACGGTGCGGATGTGATCGCTGGCGGCATAGGTCTCATACGCGTCTTGATGCAATGTGCCCCCAAGAGCGATGTTGAGCATCTGACTACCCCGGCAGATACCCAAAACTGGCTTGTCATGCGCAAAGGCGGCCAAGACCAGCCCACGTTCCAGCGCGTCCCGGTCGGGATCTAGTCGCGCGGATTTAACCAGCCGCCCGCCATAGAGATCCGGCGAGATGTCATCGCCACCGCCGATGATGAGCCCATCCACCAACTCTATGTCAGCCGCGCGGCCCGCTTGCCACCGCAGGGCGCGCCCCCCCGCCAACCACACATTAAGCGCGATAAGCGGAAAGATACGCCACCCTGACCGGCGCGAAACTGTGACCCCGATCACGGGGCGGCGTGCGGTCATACTCGATCAAGCCCCGCCGATTGCAGGATACGACCTGCGCGATTGGCCCAGCTTTGACGCGACAGCGTGAGCAGGCCGTGATCGTCCTGCCAGGCCTGCGACAGGCGCTTGAGCAGCGCGGTATCGGCGGCCACCCGTTCCACAGTCAACCAGCGTTGCCATTCATCGGCAATCGACCAAGCGGCCTCGTCTATCCGGCAGTCGGGCAAACGAAAATGAAAGGTCGGGCGTGCCGATGTTTTGTCGGAAATGGCCGCCTTGATCCGATCCGCGTCGAAATGCGCAAAGAGGGGCAGCATATCGAGACCGCGATTGCGGCTTGGCGTCAGTTCGAGATAGCTGCCGATCACCCTCTCACGCGCGGCCTCTGGCCCCATTTCGATCAGCGCACGGGTAAAATCAATCGGGTATGGGTCTGTAAAGGGTAAGAGACGGCGGGCCTCGTCAATAGGATTGGCGGCGCGCAGCCAGTCCTCGATCAGCGCATAGGCAAGCAAAGGGCGAACCGTGTCGGCATCAGCATCGCTGGCCATCTCAATGTTCAGATGCAGGCCAAACCCAAAGAACCAGCCCGCGCCGCTGCCCAAAGCCCCTGCATCACGAAGCGTCATCCGCAAATCATCAAGGCGGGCAAGGCCATCCATATCAAGCGGTTTGGTGACGATTTCCACCGGCACCACTTCGCGCCCCAGATCTAGCGCCAGATCGCGCAGTTTGCTGTGTTCCGCGTTGCGCAGAAAGATGTCGAGATAGATGTCGATCTGTCCGATCTGGCTATTCTCAACCCGCCAGATATGGCTGTCCACCTGTTGCGCCGTGCCCCCCAGTTTGGATGCACACAGGTCCGCCACGCGCGATTCCGGCAAGCCGCCAAGCTCGATTTCGACACCGACAAGGCGCGGATCGTCCGTAGCGTTCAATGGCTGCGGCAGGGGGGCAAAGGCGGTCATTGGGCTAAAGCCCTGCCTCGGCCTCGATCTGCGCGCGGGATTTGCGGGAGCGTTCGGTGGCGGATTTCAACTGGCCGCAGGCGGCCATGATATCCTCGCCACGCGGCGTTCGGATCGGGCTGGCATACCCAGCCTTGTAGATGATGTCGGCAAAGCGTTCGATCCGCTCCCAATCGCTGCGTTGATAGGGGCTGCCGGGCCACTCGTTGAATGGGATAAGGTTGATCTTAGCCGGAATACCTTTGATCAGTTGAACAAGGCGCCGGGCATCGGCATCACTGTCATTGACACCTTTGAGCATGACATATTCAAAGGTGATCCGCTCGGAATTGCTCAGGCGCGGATATTCGCGCAGCGTGTCCAGCAGCGTGGCGATGTTCCATCGCTTGTTGATCGGCACCAGAGTATCGCGCACCTCATCCGTAGTGGCGTGAAAGCTGACAGCCAGCAAACATCCGATTTCCTCAGCCGTCTTGGCGATCTCGGGCACAACACCAGAGGTCGAGAGCGTGATACGACGGCGTGACAGGGAAATCCCTTCACCATCCATTGCGATTTTCATGGCATCGCGCACATTGTCGAAATTATAGAGCGGCTCGCCCATGCCCATCAGGACAATGTTGCTGATAAGGCGGGGGCGCTCGCCTGCAGGCTCGCCCGGTTTGGGCCATTCGTTCAAGTCATCGCGCGCCAGCATCACCTGACCGATGATCTCACCCGCCGTCAGGTTGCGCACCAGTTTCTGCGTGCCGGTGTGGCAAAACGAACAGGTGAGCGTACAGCCCACTTGAGAGGAAATGCACAACGTGCCGCGATCGGTTTCGGGGATATAGACCACCTCGACCTCATGGCCGCCCGCGATCCTTACCAGATACTTGCGCGTACCATCGGCACTGACCTGCTTGCTCACGACTTCCGGGATTGTTACCACAAAGTTTTCGGCCAATTGGGCACGATAGGCTTTGGCCAGATTGGTCATGGCATGAAAATCACGCACACCCCACTGATAGATCCATTGCCAGATCTGATTGACCCGCATCTTGGCCTGCTTTTCGGGCGTGCCATGCGCGATCAGCACCTCACGCAGCGCATCGCGCGTTAACCCCACCAGGTTGATCGGCCCGTCGGGCAGCTTGCGGGGGATGGTCAGCACATCCTGTGTAATGGGGGCAGTTTGGGTCATGGGCCTGTCGCGGTTCGGGCTGGGATATGACCCCATATAGGATTCGCGCACGGATTCCAAAGGGTTTGGCGGAGCGCGCCGCCAAACCATGCGTCATGTGTGATCTGTTGGGGCCTTACCCCTCGGCGTGTTGCCCCGCCATGACACAGAGAAGCTCAAACATGATCGACGCCCCTAGAAATGCCGTGCCGCCAGAGGCGTCAAACGGTGGCGACACTTCGACCAGATCAGCACCGATGATGTTGACCCCGTGCAGCCCGCGCACGACCTGCAATGCCTGATAGCTGTTCGGCCCCCCCACCTCGGGCGTGCCGGTGCCGGGGGCAAAGGTTGGGTCAACAAAGTCGATGTCATAGCTGACGTAGGTGTCACCATCGCCTGCAATTTCACGCGCCTCGGCCATCACATCTTCGGGGCCGCGGGCGTGGAATTCCTCGATCAGGATCAGGCGTATACCCTCAGCTGCGGCGAAATCGCGATCTTCGGTGTCATACATCGTGCCGCGCAGGCCGATCATCACGACGCGTTTTGGATCAAGCAGCCCCTCTTCGACTGCGCGACGGAACGGCGTGCCATGAGTATACATCGTGCCCCCGAAATAGGAGTGATAGAGGTCTGTATGGCTGTCGAAATGGATCATGCCCACAGGCGCGCGGCGGGCCAGCGACCGCAGCACCGGCAGGGTCGTGAGGTGATCCCCGCCTGCGGTCAACGGGATGATCCCCGCACCGGTGACCGTATCGTAGAACTCGGAAATCCGGCGCATACTGTCGATGATATCCGCAGGGTTTGGCCCCACATCCCCCAGATCGGCGCAATTCACCGCCTCGAACGGGCGCATGCCGGATGTCGGATGCTGCGCGCGGATCATGGTCGAGGCATCGCGCAATTGGCGGGGGCCATGGCGGGGGCCGGGCCGGTTGGTGGTGCCGCTATCCCAGGGCACGCCGATCAGGCCAATTTGCACATCCTTGTAGCGCTCATGCCCATTGGGCACATAGGGCAGCCGCATGAATGTGGGCACACCGGCAAAGCGCGGCAGCTCAAACCCGGAAATCGGGTGAAAGAAGGGATCAGAGGTCATGACAGTCCTTTCAGGCGTTTGCGAGAGGTGACGGGGCCGCCCCCCTGCGCGGTGATGCGGGCAATGGCATCCGCTATGGGTTCATAGGCCACGGCCATGTGATGCGCGTTGGCATGGAGGAGCGTGGCGGGATCAGACACCCATGCGACATGCCCACGCCAGAAGAGAAGGTCGCCGCGTTGGAGGGGGGCGGATTCAGACAAAGGCGCGCCAAGGCTGCGCTCTTGCGGTCCGCTGTCGCCCGGGCAGGCAATGCCACACGCAAGACACCCCGCCTGCACCAACCCCGAACAATCAATTCCAAAGCTGGCATTTCCACCCCAGAGATAGGGCGTGCCCAGCAGGGTTTCGGCGACGGTGACAGGATCAGTGTCGAGCACGTCCAGCGATGACAGATGGGCGTGCGGGACGTATCCCTGCGGCGTCTCGGCAAATCGGCCTTGTTGGGACAGCACCTGAAGTCGCGCACCATGGCTAAGGCTGAAGCGCTCGCGGGTCTTGAAATCCGGCGCGGGATAAAGATGCGTGGCGCGGGCGCTGACGCGGTGGGTAACTGTCCCCTCAGTCAGGGCGGAGTCAGACACAAAACCCGAATAGCCGTCGCGGATGGCTGTAACCTCTGCCCAATCATCAGCGATCGACTGCACCGTGACACCCTCACCCATCAGAAGTTGTCGATCGCGCGGGCCGTCGGGGCCGCGCAATAGGTCAACGAGAGGCAAGGCAATCAGGCAGGGTGTGGTCACAGCCCCAGCACCTCTGGCAGCGCCTCCAAAAGCGCACGCGCGCCCATGCCGACACCACCCTTGGGGCGTGCGGGGGCGGCGGAGGGCGTCCAGCCGTAGATGTCGAAATGGCTGTAGTTCAGCCCACCCGCAAAGCGGCGCAGAAAGAGCGCAGCGGTGATCGAGCCTGCAAATCCGCCCGAGGGCGCGTTGTCAAGATCAGCGATGCCCGGCTCGATCATCGCCTCATAAGGCGTGTGAAACGGCAAGCGCCAAACCGGATCGGCCACGCGCGCGGCGGCGGCCTCGAGTGCCCCGGCAAAGCGGGGATCGTCAGTGTAATAGGGCGCAAGGTCCGGCCCAAGCGCCACGCGCGCGGCCCCGGTGAGGGTGGCCATGGAGATCATCAGATCGGGTGCATCCTCGGCCCCATAGGATAGCGCGTCCGCCAGCACCAATCGACCCTCGGCATCGGTGTTGTTGACCTCGACCGTCAGACCATTGCGCGCGGTCAGGATATCGCCGGGACGAAACGCATTGCCGGCCACCGCGTTTTCCACCGCCGGAATGAGCACACGCAACTGCACCGGCAAGCCGAGCGCCATGATCATATGCGCCAGCCCCAGAACGGTCGCGGCACCGCCCATGTCCTTTTTCATCAACCCCATGGAAGAGCCGGGTTTGAGATTGAGCCCGCCCGTGTCGAAACAAACGCCTTTGCCCACCAGTGTCAGTTTCGGGCCACTCTGCCCCCACCGCATGTCCATGAGGCGCGGGGCCACAGCCGAGGCGCGCCCAACCGTGTGGATCAGCGGAAAGTTCTGCGCGAGCAGATCTTCGCCCCGCACGCAGGTCACGCGCGCGCCCTGCTGATCGGCGATGGCGGCACAGGCCGCCTCAAGCGCATCGGGGCCAAGATCATTCGCGGGGGTATTGATGAGGTCGCGGGTAAGCGCCTCGCCCGCCGCGATGATTTCCAACCGTGCCGCATCGACGCCTTCGGGCGCAACAAGCCTTGCCTTGGCCGGGGATTGGTCGCGATAGCGCTCATAGGCATAGTGCGACAAGAGCCAGCCAAGCGCCTCGGTCTCGGCCTGATCCTCGGGCAGGCCTGCAACGCGGTAGGTGCCCGCAGGCAAGGCCGCGGCAATCCCGGCAAGATGAAACCGCCCCCGTGCGCGCGACGTCGCCGATCCGTAACCGCCCAAACCCATGGCAATCCCACCCGCCGCATCGGGCACAACCAGCACGCGCCCAAGGGCACCCGTGAACCCCATGGCGCGCACCCATGCCGCAACTTCGGGCGTTTGCCCTGCAAGCCACCCCTCAAGGGCCTCCTCAGCTACAAGATGCAGCGGCAGGGCGGGCGTGTCGGGAGCAGCGAATCTGAGGCTCATTCTGGCAGACCTTTTGGCAGGAGTATTGCGCGCCAGCCTAGCCACGATTACGCCGCCTGCAACCCGTCAATTGATCCCGCTAATTGAGCGGGTCCGCCATATCCCAGATTTCGCAGAGCGAGCCTTCGCCAATCCGCAAAAGCCGTGCAAAGGTCGCGGCAAGTGCATTGGCATCGCCCGCGTCGATAGAACCCGTCACATCCCCCGCCACCCGTGCCAGATGCAGCATGCCGATTTGATCCGCAATTGCGATCAGGCTACGCGCACATTTACGCAGATCGGCCATTTGCCCCTCGCGGTAAAGCCGCTCAGCATGCGTGAGCCGCGCCGCCAGCTCCTCAAGCGCACGGCACACGACATCCTCGGCATTCCTATCGCCCAGTTGCAAATAGAGGGCCGCAAGCCGATGCGCGTCGAGCCGCACCTGCTCTTGTTGTTTCAGCAATGTCACCTGTTCCACATTCTCACCCACGTTGTCATGTTCACTCTGCCCCCACGGCGCGGGCAGAATGACATTGTCGCGGTTCCCAAATGGTTTCCGGCATCGCAAATTGTCCCTCGAATTCGAGGCGAATCCCGACTATTGACCAGTCGATTGCCCAAACCCCGGGAGAGACCATGGAACACGCCCGCCCCCTGCCCGCTTATCTGGTGCACCGCTTTCATGGCTGGAAGGCCACAAGCTATACCGAGAACCAGTCGTGGTATCGGCATCTGGCGCAGCAGGGTCAGCACCCGCGCGCCATGGTGATTTCGTGTTGCGACAGCCGGGTGCACGTGACCTCGATCTTTGGCGCGGATCAGGGAGAGTTCTTTATTCATCGCAATATCGCCAACCTTGTCCCGCCCTATGTGAGTGATGGTGCGCAGCACGGTACTTCGGCGGCAGTGGAATATGCGGTGACAGCGCTCAAGGTGGCGCATGTGATCGTGATTGGTCATTCCGCCTGCGGCGGGGTCAAGGGATGTCTTGATATGTGCTCGGGCCATGCGCCGGAACTGGACAAGCAGACCAGCTTTGTCGGTCGGTGGCTTGATATCCTGCGGCCAGGCTATGAGCGGGTCAAGGATATGGCTGACGCCGATGCCCAGATGAATGCGCTGGAAAAGCAGGCGGTGGTGATCTCGCTTGAGAACCTGATGACGTTTCCGTTTGTCGCCAAGGCCGTGTCAGAGGGCGCGCTGACGCTGCATGGGCTCTGGCATGAAATAGGTTCTGGTGCACTGGAGCAATATAGCGGCAATCAGGATGCCTTTGTGCCACTCTGAGCGCATAGCCTCGTGCGCCTCTCAGGGATCAGCCAAAGAAAAGATTATGAGTATTTGATCCAAGAAGAAGCCCGGCGCGCTCGAACAAGGCGCGCCGGGCTTTTTACTATGGTCAGGCTGCCGCCGCCTGTCCACCAAAGCGCCCATAAAAACTCTGGGTCTTGTCGGCCATCTCACGCAGCAATTTGGGGGTTGCGAAACGCGGGCCGAATTGCTCGGCCAACTGATCGCACCGCTCTGCGGCATAGGGCGTGCCAATGATGTCGAGCCAAGCAAACGGTCCACCCGACCACGGCGCAAAACCCCAAGCGAGGATCGCCCCCACATCGCCTTCGCGGATGTCCTCAAGAACACCCTCCTCAAGCGCGCGAACCGCTTCGAGCACCTGAGCGAACATCAAACGCTGCTGAACCTCGTGCAGGTCAGGCTGTTCGGCGGCGCGGGGGTATTGGGCGGCCAGCCCCGGCCAATACCCAAGACGCTTGCCCTTGTCGTCATAGTCAAAGAAGCCAGCCTTGGATTTGCGCCCCAGACGCCCCTCGCCCTCCATGTAAAAGATGACCTCATCCACGGCGGCATCCGGATAGGCGTCGCCCATCGCGGCCTTGGTGGCGCGGGCAATCTTGGCACCCAGATCAATCGAGGTCTCATCGACCAGTTGCAGCGGCCCCACCGGAAAGCCAAGCTGCCGCGCGGCATTGTCGATAAGCGCGGGCGCCACACCTTCGGCCACCATGCGTAGACCCTCGTTGATATAGGGAATGATGCAGCGGTTGCAGTAAAAGAAGCGGGCATCATTGACCACGATCGGCGTCTTGCGGATTTGCCGGACATAGTCGAGCGCCTTGGCGACGGCGCGCGGGCCGGTTTTCTGACCTTTGATGATCTCGACCAGCATCATCTTTTCCACCGGCGAGAAGAAATGGATGCCAATGAAATTCTCAGCATTGTCAGATGCCTTGGCCAGTTCCGAAATCGGCAGGGTCGAGGTGTTGGTGGCAAAGATACAGTTCTCACCCACAACCTTGAGCACCTCTTTGGTGACTGCGGCCTTGACGGCAGGGTCCTCGAACACCGCCTCGATGATCAAATCGCACCCTTTGAGCGCTGCGTAATCCGTAGTGGCGGTGATAAGATCAAGCGTCGCCGCCTTCTTCTCGGCTGTGGCCTTGCCGCGCTTGATCCCCTGATCCATGAAATCGGCGGTGTAGGATTTGCCCTTGTCCGCGGCCTCCTGTTTCTGGTCGATCAGGACCACATGCATGCCCGCCATGGCAGAGACAAGCGCGATGCCCGCGCCCATCATGCCGGCCCCCATGACGCCAACTTTCTTCACGCGCTGATCGGGCACATCGGGGCGGTTGGCACCCTTTTCCAACGCTTCCTTGTTGATGAAGAGCGAGCGGATCATCGCACTGGACGAGGGGTTCATCAGCACATTGACGAACCAGCGCGCCTCGATCTTGAGAGCGGTGTCAAATGGCACGAGCGCGCCTTCATAAACCGCAGAGAGCAGCGCCTTGGCCGCCGGAAACGCGCCTTGGGTCTTGCCATTGACCATGGCAGAGGCCCCGACAAAGGTCATGAAGCCCGCCGGGTGATAGGGCGCGCCGCCAGGCATTTTATAGCCCTTGTCATCCCAGGGTTTGACGATTTCGGGATTGCTCAGCACCCATTCGCGGGCCTTTTCGATCAGGTGATCGGCGGGCACCACCTCATCCACCACACCGGCGGCTTTGGCTTTTTTCGGGTCGTTGAGCTTGCCCTCGAGCAGGAGCGGCGAGGCGGCCATCGCGCCCAGCTTGCGCACAAGCCGCGTAGTGCCACCCGCCCCGGGAAAAATCCCCACCATGATCTCGGGCAGGCCAATCTTGGCAGACGGATTGTCAGCTGCAAAGATCCGGTGGCAGGCGAGCGGAATCTCAAGCCCGATACCAAGTGCCGTGCCAGGCAGCGCCGCCGCAATCGGCTTGCCACCCTTGTTGGTCTTGGGGTCCATGCCCGCGCGCTCGATCTTGCGCAGGATGGCGTGCATCCCCATCACCCCGTCAAAAAGCCCCTTTGCAGGATTGTCCCCCGCGTCATCGCGCATCTTGGCGATAACATTGAGGTCCATACCGCCCGCAAACGAGCCCGGCTTGCCCGAGGTGAGGATCACGCCCTTGACGGCATCATCCGCAAGCGCGTCATCAATCAGCGCCTCAAGGTCGAGAAACCCTTGCGCGTTCATCACGTTCATCGACTTGCCCTGCGTGTCCCAGGTGATGATCGCGACGCCATCGGCGTGTTTTTGAATTGTGAAATCAGTCATCTTGGTCAGCTCCTCTTACACGCGTTCGATGATGGTGGCGGCACCCATGCCAGAGGCGATGCAAAGCGTGGCAAGGCCGGTGCCCTTGCCCGTGCGCTCCAACTCATCCAGCAGCGTGCCGATGATGATCGCGCCCGTCGCCCCCAGCGGATGGCCCATGGCGATGGATCCACCGTTTACGTTCACAAGGTTTGGATCGACATTGAACGCCTGCTGAAAACGCAGAACCACCGATGCAAAGGCCTCGTTCACCTCGAAAAGCTCGATGTCGGAAATCGACATGCCACTGTCGGCAAGAATTTTCTGCGTGGCCGGTACGGGGCCGGTCAGCATGATCGTTGGGTCCGTGCCGATCTTGCAGGTCTGCACGATCCGCGCGCGCGGCTTAAGGCCCCATTTCTCGCCAAATTCCTTGGACCCGATCAGCACCCCTGCCGCGCCATCGACGATGCCGGATGAATTGCCCGCGTGGTGAATATGATTGATCCGCTCCAGATGGGGATATTTCATCTTGGCGATCGTATCAAAGCCCGGCATCACCTCGCCCATCGCCTGAAAGGCCGGGGTGAGCGCGCCCAGTGTCTGCATATCGGTGCCCGGGCGCATATACTCATCATGGTCAAGAATGGTCAGACCGTTCTGATCCTGCACCTCGATGATGGATTTCGCAAAGCGATTGTCATCCCAGGCCGCTTTGGCCCGGCGTTGGGATTCCATGGCAAGCGCATCTGCCTCGTCACGGGTAAAGCCATATTCGGTTGCGATGATATCGGCACTGATGCCTTGCGGCACGAAATAGGTGTCCATCGCAATCGACGGGTCCACGGCAATCGCCGCCCCGTCGCTGCCCATGGCAACGCGGCCCATCATCTCGACCCCGCCAGCGATATAGGCCTCACCGGCCCCGCCCTTGATCTGGTTGGCGGCAAGGTTCACCGCCTCCATGCCAGAGGCGCAAAAGCGGTTGATGGCAAGGCCGGGGATGCTCTCGTCCAGATCAGAGGCGAGAACGGCAGTCCGCGCAAGGCAACCACCCTGCTCCATCACCTGCGTGACATTGCCCCAGATCACATCCTCGACGGCGTGACCATCAAGACCGTTGCGGGATTTCAGCGCATTGAGCACCTGTGCGCTTAGGCGCGCAGCCGTCACCTCGTGCAGCGCGCCATCTTTGCGGCCCTTGCCTCGTGGGGTGCGCAGGGTGTCGTAGATATAGGCGTCAGACATATCGGTCTCCTTCTTTCAGGCGCGGTCAGCGGGGCTGCCGGGCATCAGGTCATAGGGGTGTTTCCAGCCGGGCGTGGCGCTGATGTTGTCCAGCCACCGGTCGATATTGGGCCAATCCGGGCGGTCAAAACCGAAGGGCTCTGGATAGTAAAGGTAGCTGCAACAGCTCAAATCCGCATTGCTCAGCGCCTCCCCAACGATCCAGTCGCGCCCCGCAAGGTGCGTGTCGAGCGTTGTATAGGCCGCCTTGAGCCGGGCTTGGGTAAAGGGGATCACGCCTTCGGGGCGCTTGTCCTCAGGCAAGAAGTTCATGAGGAAACGGGTCATGCCGATGGGGCTGCTAAATTTGTGGTTGTCCCAGAACATCCAGCGCATCACCTCACGCGCCTCTTCCGGTGTGGTGCCGCCAAATTTTCCGGTCTTCTCGGTGATATACATCTGCATGACGCCCGATTGGCTCAGGGTCACGTCGCCATCGACCAGCACAGGTGCCTCGCCCATGACGTTGATCTCACGGAAGGCGGGCTGCCGCGTCTCGCCGCCGAAGAAATCGACATAGACCGGCGTCCAGTCGAGACCGGAAAGCTCAAGCGCCAGCGCCGCCTTGTAGGCATTGCCGCTCTCGCCAAAGCAGTAGAGGTTGATGGTCATATGTGCCCTCCCGGCGTTTCGCCCATGTCGGGCGTTGGATTTGAATATTCTGGGAACAGTGAAAGCGCGGCCCGTGGTTCATCATGGCTGAAATACTCCACGGGGGTCCGGGGGTGTGAAACCCCCGGCTGCGACTGTGCCATGCTGACCGCCGCCCCAATCCTCACAGCGCCCTCGCGATCAGTTCTTTCATGATCTCGTTGGTGCCGCCGTAGATGCGTTGTACGCGGGCATCTGCCCACATTTCGGCGATGTCATATTCCTGCATATAGCCATAGCCGCCATGCAGTTGCAGGCACTCATCCAGCACCTCGCCCTGAGTATCGGTCAGCCAGTATTTCGCCATCGCAGCCTTTTCAACGCTAAGGTCGCCGCGCATGTGTTCCGTGATGCAGGAATCTAAGAAAGCACGGCAGACGGCGGTTTTGGTCTGGCATTCCGCCAATTTGAAACGGGTGTTCTGGAATTGCAGGATCGGACCGCCAAAGGCCTCGCGTTCCTTGCAATAGGTGATGGTGCGTTCCACCGCACCCTCCATCGCCCCCTGCGCGCCACAGGCGATGATGAGCCGCTCTTGTGGCAGTTGCTGCATCATCTGATAAAACCCGCGCCCTTCTTCGCCGCCAAGGATGTTCTCCGGCGGGATTTCGACATTGTCGAAAAACAACTCGGACGTATCCCCCGCATGCATCCCGACCTTTTCGAGATTGCGCCCGCGCGCAAAGCCCTGCGCGCCTTCGGTTTCCACAACCACCAAGGAGATGCCCTTGGCCCCTTCCTTGGGGTCGGTCTTGGCCGCAACGATGATCAGTTCGGCATGCTGGCCGTTGGTGATAAAGGTCTTTTGTCCCGTAAGACGATAGGCGTTGCCGTCCCGAATGGCGCGGGTCTTGATGCCCTGCACATCCGATCCGGCACCCGGCTCTGTCATGGCAAGCGCACCGACCATCTCGCCCGACACCATTTTGGGTAGCCATTTCTGCTTCTGCGCCTCTGAGCCATAGGCGAGGATATAATGCGCGACGATGCCGGAATGGATGGGATTTCCCCAGCTTGCCAGATTGGCGCGGCCCTGTTCGATGCAGATTACGGCCTCGTGGCCGAAATCGCCGCCAGCCCCGCCGTATTCCTCGGGGATAGAGGTGCAGAGCAGGCCCAAAGCCCCCGCCTCGAGCCAGCAGTCGCGGTCCATGATCCCCGCCTTGCGCCAACGGGCGAAATGCGGCCGCCATTCATCGGTGATGAATCTGGCCGTCATTTCGGAGAGCATCTGATGCTCGTCTGTCATCCAGGCTGATGTCTGGGTCATTTGAGTTACCAAAACCTCCTGATTATCGCCGTTGCGATGCCCGCAGCAAAAAGCAGGACAAGTCCAATAGTGGCCCAAAGGATTGCAAAACCCGCCGCATAACCCGTGCCTACGAACCCTCTTGCTCTGCCGTTAACCGGCCATTGGCCGAGAAATTCTCCACAAGTTAGTGCGCCAGACGGCTCCATTCTGCATTCGGCGCCCCACTGGATGATGAACTCAAAGCCGAGCAAAATAATAACGAGCGCAAGTGGTCCTAAAAGCACTCCGGCGATAACAAATGGTGCGGTGCGAGCGTTAAAGCGCCCGAACAGAAGAGCCGCCAGAATGGGTATCCCTGCACCGATTACGATAAAACCCATTGCTATTTCTTTCGAGCCTCAAGCTCGGAATTGAAGAGCCTGAGGCGATGCGCAAAGGTTTCTTCATTGATCACGCTGTCGAAATTCTCGAAGAGAAAGGACAGTGCCTCGCCCTCGTCGAGCCCCGAGTCCTGCGCAAAGCGGCGCAGGCGGCGGTAGCCATCCTCGGTCATCGCCGCGTTGAAGCGGCGCGTGAGGCGAAAGCGTTTCGGCATCTGTCCCTCCTCCCCTAGCAGTCTCTCCTCAGAACGCTTCGGCCTCCAAGGCCATGACCGTATCAGCACCGCTCTGGATGCGTGCCAGATGCAGGGCCGTCGCAGGCAGGCGGCGCTTCATGTAGAAGCGGCCGGTCGCCAGCTTGGTCTTGTAAAACGCCTCGTCCGACGTTCCCGCCTCTAGCGCAGCGTGGGCCGATTTCGCCATCCTTGCCCACATCAGGCCAAGGCAGACATGGCCAAAGAGGTGCATGAAGTCATAAGAGCCGGACAGCGCCGCGTTGGGGTTCTTCATCCCATTCTGCATGAAGAACATGGCCGAGGCTTGCAGGTCCTTAGAGGCCGCCTTGAGTGGATCGAGGAAATCAGCCTTCAGCGCCTCATTGCCTTCGTTTTCCTTGAGGAAGGTTTTGACCAGTTCGAAGAAGGCCATGACATGCTTGCCGCCATCCTGCGCGAGCTTGCGCCCCACCAGATCGAGCGCCTGAACGCCGTTGGCACCTTCGTAAATCATGGCGATGCGGGCGTCGCGGGTGAATTGCGACATGCCCCATTCCTCGATATAGCCGTGGCCGCCGTAAATCTGCTGCGCGAGCACGGTCATGTCATAGCCTTCATCGGTGAGAAAGCCCTTGATCACCGGCGTCATCAGCGAAATCAGACCTTCGGCAGCGGCGTCATTGCCACGATGCGAGCGGTCGATCAGCTCCGCGCCCCAGAGCATGAAAGCGCGCGCGCCCTCGATAAAGCTCTTTTGATCCATCAGCGAGCGACGGATGTCAGGATGCACGATCAGCGGATCGGCCGGGCCATTGGGGTTTTCCGTGCCGGTCACCGCACGGCCCTGAAGCCGGTCCTTGGCATAGGCGAGTGCGTTTTGATAGGCGACCTCGGCCTGTGCAAGACCCTGCATGCCCACACCGATCCGCGCCTCGTTCATCATGGTGAACATGGCGCGCATGCCCTTGTGCTCTTCCCCCAAGAGCCAACCGGTCGCCCCGTCATAGTTCATCACGCAGGTGGAGTTGCCATGAATCCCCATTTTTTCTTCGATCTTGCCGCAAGTCACGCCATTGCGGTCGCCAAGGCTACCGTCTTCTTTGACAATGAATTTCGGCACGATGAAAAGCGACACGCCTTTGATCCCCTCGGGGCCGCCAGGGATTTTGGCAAGCACCAGATGGATGATGTTGTCGGCCATGTCATGCTCGCCCGACGAGATAAAGATCTTCTGTCCGGTGAGCTTGTAGCTGCCATCGCCCTGCGGCTCGGCCTTGGTGCGCATCAGGCCCAGATCGGTGCCGCAATGCGGCTCGGTCAGGTTCATGGTGCCGGTCCACTCGCAATTGGCCATTTTCGGCAGGTAGGTGGCCTTTTGATCCTCGGACCCATGCACAAGGATCGCAGAGGCCGCGCCGTGGGTCAGACCTTGATACATGGTAAAGGCCTGATTGGCGGCCGAGAACATCTCGCCCACTGCTGTGCCAAGGATATAGGGCATGTATTGCCCACCGAATTCCTCGGGCAGGTCGAGCGCGGTCCAGCCGCCCTCTTTCATCTGCTCAAACGCCTCTTTGAACCCTTTGGGCGTGCGCACCACACCGTTTTCCAACACGCAACCCTCGGTATCGCCCACGGCGTTGAGCGGCATCAGCACCTCAGAGGCAATCTTGCCCGCCTCTTCCAACACAGCCTTGGTAAAGTCGGGCTCAAGCTCGGCATAGCCGGGCGTGGTCTGCTCAGACACGTTCAGCACCTCGTGCAACACGAATTGCATGTCGCGGGTGGGGGCGGTGTAGCTTGGCATATGTCTCTCTCCCTAAAACAGGTGCCGGACCGGATTACTCGGCGGCTTTTTGGCTAGTCTTGAGCGAGGCCAGCATACGCTCGCCCCATGTCATCTGTTCGCGCAGCTCAGAGATTGCAGCCTCCAGCTCGTCGCGCTGTTTCTCCATTTCGGCCAGACGCATCCGTGCCACATCATAGGCGCGGGCAATCTGGCTGTGTTGCTGATCCCCTTTGTCGTAGAGGTCGAGCAACTGGCGCAGGTCCTCGAGGCTGAACCCGAAACGCTTGCCGCGTTGGATCAGTTTCAGCCGCGCCCGGTCGCGCCGGGTAAAGAGCCGTTTCTGCCCAACCCGGCGGGGCGAGAGCAGTTCTTTGGCCTCGTAGAAGCGTAGAGTGCGGGGCGTTACATCGAACGCTTCACACATCTGGCGAATGGTCATCATATCGTCGGTCATCAGTTTACCCATGTCACAGCACATTTGCCGACAATCTGCGGATCATGGAGTATGGTTACAACAGCCGGATGGCTTTACGTAACCACTACGTCGCGTCACTTTCAAGTTGACGTAAGATAAGGCAAGGTAAGCGGGGCAAAGTGGAAATATTCTTGCCCCAACGTCACCCGCTCAGCCAAGGCTCGCGGCGGTGTCGTCGCGCAATTTCTTCAATTCGGCCATCGCTTCGTCAATCTGACGACGTTGTTCGGCCAGTCCCGCAAGCTGACGATCGGCCAATTCAATCCAGCTGCGCATCTGCGCATCAGTGCCTTCTTTCTCGTAGATCAAAAGCCATTGCCGAATCTCTTCCAAGGCAAATCCGAATTTGCGGCCGCGCAGGATCAGCGTCATGCGCGCGCATTCACGCGGGCCGTAATACCGTGCGCGCCCGTCGCGCTCTGGCTCCAAAAGCTCGATGTATTCGTAATATCGCAGGGTGCGCGGTGTAACATCATAGGTCGCACACATCTCCTTGAAGGATAGTTTCTTATCCGACATGGCAAGCCCTCCTGTTGCTCAGACGTTAGGACCAAGACGCAGCCCTTGCAACCGGTGCTCTTGCAGCTTGTATGGATTAGGGATCATAAAGACGACAGCACGATCCGTGAGGGATACCATGACCGACGCCAAAACCAAAATCGCACAGCAATTCATGCAGGCCCTGCCGCATGCGCGTGCGCTTGGCATGCGGCTCGTGTCCATGGGTGACGGACAGGCCGAGATCGAGATGGACTATGATCCGCGCTTTGTTGGCGATCCCGAGACGGGGGTAATCCATGGTGGGGCGGTTTCGGCCCTGATGGACACCTGTTGCGGGGCGGCGGCGATGAGCCATCCAGCATCGCCCGGCGGCACGGCGACAATTGATCTGCGCATTGACTATATGCGCCCGGCAACACCGGGGCAGCGCATTCGCGCGCATGCGGAATGCTATCATATCACGCGTTCTGTGGCGTTTGTGCGGGCGCGTGCGATGGATGAGGATGAGGCGCGCCCGGTGGCGACGGCCACTGGAACCTTTACCGTGGAGGGCAAATGATGGCCCGTGCCCGTCCCGAACCTGTGCAGGTTGTCAAACAGCGGCGTGATGCGGCGCTGAAAGCCTTGGTTGCGGGGGTTCCCTATATCGGATTTCTTGGGGTGCAGTTTGATCGGCGGGGGGATGAGTTGACCGCCGTGATGCCGTTTGAAGAAAAGTTGATTGGCAACCCCCTTTTGCCCGCGCTGCATGGTGGCGCGACAGCGGCGTTTCTAGAGATCACGGCGATTATCGGATTGAGCTGGGGGATGCTGTGGGAAGAGATCGAAAGTGGTGCGTTCGACCCCGAGGCGATTGTCGGCGGCAAGCTGCCCCGACTGCCAAAAACCATTGATTTCACAGTGGATTACCTAAGATCCGGCCTGCCGCGTGATGCCTATGCGCGGGCACAGGTCAATCGCTCTGGCCGTCGCTATGCCAGCGTCCACGTCGAAGCGTGGCAGGACAATCGCAGCCGTCCCTTTGCCCAAGCCACCGGGCATTTCTTGATGCCGCGCCGCGATGGCTGAGGTCGCGCGGGCGGTCACGCATGCCCGTGTTCTGAAAATCGCCCTGCCCATTGTGATTTCCAATGCCACGGTGCCCATCCTTGGCGCGGTGGATACTGGCGTTGTCGGGCAGATGGGCGCGGCAGCACCGATTGGTGCAGTGGGCATTGGTGCGGTCATAATCACCGGAATTTATTGGCTTTTCGGCTTTTTGCGGATGGGCACCACGGGGCTGACCAGTCAGGCCCAAGGGGCGGGACAGGTGGGCGAGGTGGCAGCCCTTCTGACGCGGGCGCTGATGATCGGCTTTGCCGGGGGTATCGCGCTCATTGCGCTGCAAGTCCCTGTTTTCCGGGCCGCTTTTCAGATTTCGCCAGCCAGCGAAGAGGTCGAATCCCTTGCCCGGCAGTACATGGCGATCCGGGTCTGGAGCGCGCCGGCGATGATTGCGCTGTTCGGCATGACCGGATGGCTGATCGCGCAGGAACGCACGCGGGCGGTTTTGCTGCTGCAAGTTGCCATGAACGGCATAAATATCCTTTTGGATCTGTGGTTTGTGCTGGGGCTCGACTGGGGGGTTGCGGGCGTGGCGCGGGCAACGGTGATTGCAGAATGGGGCGGCCTGGCGCTGGGGTTCTGGTTTTGCCGCGATGCCTTTGCAGTACCCGCGTGGTGCGACTGGCCGCGGGTGTTTGATCGTGAGCGGCTGAAAAACATGGCGTCGGTGAACGGCGACATTCTTCTTAGATCATTGATGTTGCAGATTATTTTCATCTCATTCCTGTTTTGGGGCAGCGATTTTGGCGATGTCACGCTGGCGGCAAATCAGGTGCTGTTGCAGTTCCTGAGCATCACCGCGCATGCCTTAGATGGGTTTGCCTTTGCCGCCGAGGCGCTGGTGGGACAGGCGTTTGGGGCGCGGTCCGTGGCCCATTTGCGGCGCGGGGCGCTGTTGACGAGCGTCTGGGGTGTGGTGGTCTGCGTGGCCCTCGCAGTCATCTTTGCCAGCTTTGGCGGGGCGTTGATCGACCTGATGGCCAAGGCACCAGAGGTGCAGCTAGAGGCGCGTAAATACTTGATATATATGGCGCTTGCGCCCGTTCTTGGGCTGGCGGCCTATATGCTTGATGGGGTTTTCATTGGGGCTACACGCACCCGCGACATGCGCAACATGATGGCGTTGAGCCTTTTGGTCTATATCGTTGCGGCGCTAGTGTTGGCCCCGTCGATGGGCAATCACGGCCTGTGGCTGGCGTTGTTGATCAGTTTTGTGGCGCGCGGCATCACGTTGGGGCTGCGCTATCCGGCATTGGAACGGGCCGCGAGCCCCCTTACAGACCTTACAAAACCCCCCTCGATTTTGTAAGGTCGTGGCACCGGTTTGCAGCGCCTGCCGGATGCTGAATCACGGAGCAGGGATCATGCTGCATATCACCGATCAGATCGCCATCGAAGACTGGGAATTGACCGAGCAGTTCATGCGCGCCTCGGGGCCGGGGGGGCAGAATGTCAACAAGGTGTCGAGCGCTGTCGAATTGCGGTTCGAGGCCGAGCGGTCGCCCAACCTGCCCTTGCCGGTCAAGACACGGCTGCGGCGATTGGCCGGGCGACGCTGGACCAAAGAAGGGGCGGTCGTGCTGCAATGCGACGAGACCCGCAGCCAGACCCGCAACCGCGAGATTGTGCGGGACAGATTGGCCGATCTGATCCGCCAAGCCTTGATCGCGCCCAAGCGGCGGGTGGCGACCAAACCGACGCTCGGATCGAAGAAACGCCGCCTTGCCGCCAAAAAGCAGCGCGGAGAGGTCAAGGCGCTGCGCGGTCAGGTGGAGGGCGAGGACTGAGCCGTAGCGCGATTACGCCAAAACCGGCAAGACGGTGGCGCGACGTTGGGCTTGACCCGGCGGCGGGACTGAGGTGATCTGATCAAATCTTTGAGGAGAATGAGAATGGGTTTGCCCGCAATCACGGGAACGGGGGTGTTCACGCCGTCCGAGGTGATCACCAATGAGGAACTGGTCCTAGCCTTTAACGCCTATGCAGAGGCGTTCAACGCGCGCCATGCGTCTGAGATTGCGGCGGGAGAGATCGAAGCCAAGGGGCTATCCTCGCCCGAGTTCATCGTGAGTGCCTCTGGCATCGAGCAGCGGCATGTGATGGACAAGACCGGTGTGTTAAATCCCGAGGTGATGCACCCGCTGTTGCGGCAGCGTCGGGATGACGAACCGGGGATCATGGCCGAAATGGCGATGGACGCCTGCGCGCAGGCGCTTGCACAAGCGGGGCGGGCGGCGTCTGAGGTGGATCTGATCATTTGCGCTGCCTCGAACCACGAGCGGCCCTACCCGGCCATTGCCATCGAGATTCAGCAGCTTTTGGGCGCGGGCGGATTTGCCTTTGACATGAATGTCGCCTGTTCCTCGGCCACGTTCGGGATTCAGGCCGCCGCTGACATGATCCGGGGGGGATCGGCGCGCCGCGCGCTGGTGGTCAGCCCTGAAATCTGCTCGGGGCATCTGGAATGGCGCGACCGCGACTGTCATTTCATTTTTGGCGATGTCTGCACCGCCGTTCTGATCGAGGCGGCGGATGAGGCCAAGGGCCCGCATTTTGTGATCCGTTCGACGCGCTGTGCGACGCAGTTTTCCAACAATATCCGCAATAACAACGGGTTTCTGCGCCGAACGCGCCCCGATGGTGTGGCCGACCGCCGGGATATGCAATTTGTGCAGGAGGGGCGAAAGGTGTTCAAGGAGGTGTTGCCGATGGTCTCGGCGCATATTCTGGGGCATCTTGCGGAGGAAGGTGTTGCACCGGATGACCTGCGGCGGTTGTGGCTGCATCAGGCGAACAAGGCGATGAATGATTTTATCGGGCGCAAGGTGCTGGGCCGGGTGCCAGAGGCACATGAGCAACCGAATATCCTGCAAGATTATGCCAATACGTCCTCTGCCGGATCAATCATCGCCTTTTCCAAATATTCCGAGGATCTGATGCCCGGCGACCAAGGGCTGATCTGTTCGTTCGGCGCGGGCTATTCGGTGGGATCGGTTCTGGTGGAACGCGGCTAAGGGCGGCGCAAACCCTTGGATCAGTTTGGAAATGACATCGGGCGGCAAAGTCAGTAAGGGAAAATTGAGCAAGGGTAGCCCTCGGGACAAGGGCTCTATTGGGGAAAGCGTATGTCGACGACGGGAAGTTACCTGAAAAAGCACACCGAAGCCTTGGTCAAGGATGTAGGAATCGAGGCGGCCTGTCAGTTGACGGGCAAGTCCAAGGCGACGCTTGGCCGCTATTATTCAGACCATGAGGAACACGCCGACAGGTTCATGCCGGTGGACACTGTTGCAGCACTTGAGGCGGCCGCGAGCTATCCGCATGTGACGAGCGCCTTGGCAGAGTTGGGCGGCGTCAGTCTGAGCCTGATCGCAGAGCGGCGCAACGCGCAGGAGCGGGCAAATGTGAACAGCGACGTGATCGCGCTGTCGCAGCGGTTCGCGATGCTCATGGCCGAGTATCAGCAGAGCATCGCGGATGGGCGTATCACCGTGAACGAAGCCAAGCGGCTATTGCGCGAAACGACGCAATTGCAGCAGGTTTTGATCGAAATGAAGCTGCATCTTGAGGAAGAAGTAACCTGACGCCAGTTTCAAGGCGTCAGATGAAGGCGATATAGGCCCCGGCGAGTGCGGTGGCCCCGCCCATCAAGCGGAGCGGCACGGCGCTGGCGTGGCGGGTTTCGCGCGCCGCGGTGAAGGCGATAACGAGGCCCGCCGCGTGCAGAAGGGCCGTTGCGATGGCAAAGCCCGCGCCAAATTGCAGCGCCTGCGCCTGCCCCAATTCGCCGCCATGGGCGTGACCGTGAAAGAGTGCAAAGACCGCCACCAGCACCATCGCCAGCCCCGGCGCGGGGCGCAGGGCGAGCGCCACGACAAGGCCAAGTGCCATAATGGAGGCCAAGATCATCGGCTCAACCATCGGCAGGGGCAGACCGATGATGGCCGCCAGAAACCCCACGATCATCGCCAGAACAAAGGCGCTTGGCACAGTCCAGAGCGCGCGACCGCCGATTTGCGCAGCCCAGAGGCCGACGGCGATCATCGCCAGCACATGATCAAGGCCAAAGAGCGGATGCGTCACACCCGCGAGGAAAGAGCCGTATTCGCCCTCAGGCAGATGCGCCGCAGCGGGGCTGGCGGCGAGAATTAGGAGCGGGGCGAGAAGGTGTTTCATCAAGGGTTCCTTATGGGGTCAACCGGCGCCTCGGGGTGAGTCGCGCCTGAGCCGCAGCATGGGGAAGGCAAAGGCGGGACGCAACAAAAAACCCGGCACGCGGGTGCGTGCCGGGTCAGGTGGGGAAACCCGTTTTGGATCAGCCAAACACGCGGGTCAGGGCCGCATCGGTTGCGGCGATCAGGTGGTTGATATCGTCCTTGGTCGCGATCAACGCGGGCGAATAGCACAGCGTGTTGTTGAAGCCGGGAATCGAGCGGTTGGTGGCCCCGATGATGACGCCCTGCGCCATGCAATCGGCGACAACGGCCTGAACCCGCTTTTCATCCATCGGTTCCTTGGTGGCGCGGTCAGCAACCAGTTCGGCCCCAAGAAACAGCCCCTTGCCGCGCACATCGCCGATGACGGCGTGCTTGTCCTTGAGGGCCGCCAGTTGATCGAGCATGTAATCGCCCATGGCGACGGTATTGCCCAAGAGGTCTTCTTCCTCGATGATCGCCATGTTCTCCAGCGCCGCTGCCGGACCAGCGGTGCAGCCCCCAAAGGTCGAGATGTCGCGGAAATAGTTCATCGGATCGGTGGTATCGTCCTTGAACATATCGAACACACGCTCGTTGGTGACGCAGCAGGCGATGGCGGCATAGCCCGAGGCCACGCCCTTGGCCATGGTCACGAAATCGGGTTCGACCCCGTAATGCTGATAGCCAAACCAAGTGCCGGTGCGCCCGATGCCGCAGACAACCTCGTCAATGTGCAGGAGGATGTCGTATTTGCGGCAAATCTCTTGCACGCGGGGCCAGTAGCCGACGGGCGGGACAATCACACCGCCACCGGCGGTCACGGGTTCAAGGCAGAGCGCGCCGATGGTGTCGGGGCCTTCGGCCAAGATCACCTCTTCAATCGCGTTGGCGGCGGCGATGCCGTATTCTTCGCCCTCCAGATCCCATTGCGCGCGGTATTCAAGGCAATGCGGCACGCGCACGAAACCGGGGGTATAGGGGCCATATTGCGCGTTGCGCTGATCCTGACCGCCCGCCGAGAGACAGGCAATCGTGGTGCCGTGGTAATCGCGGTCACGGTAGAGGATCTTGTGCTTTTTGCCGCCATAGCGCTTGTGCGCGATCTGGCGGACCATTTTGAAGGCTTTCTCATTCGCCTCGGAGCCGGAGTTGGTGTAATACACGCGGCTCATTCCGGGCATTTTCGAGATCAGTTTCTCGGAAAACAGCGCGCCGGGGATCGAGCCTGCGGAACCTGCGAAATAGGGCAGTTTGATGAGCTGGTCGCGTACGGCATTGGCGATGCGTTCACGCCCGTAACCCACGTTCACGGTCCAGACGCCGCCCGACACGCCGTCGAGATGCTCTTTGCCCTTTTGGTCCCAGACGCGCATGCCGCGCCCCTCGACGATAATGCGGGGATCCGCCTTGGGGTCTGTGCCGCTCCAGGGCGCGTGCTGAATCAGGTGATGCCAGACATGCGCGCGGTCGGCCTCGACCACGTGAGAAATGTCGTTGTCGCGAAGTTTGCCGTCCATGGGGATGCTCCATCAGGTTGAGGCCCGGCGCGGGGCTCAGGCCGTCTTTATATATCATGGGTTGTTCTGTCCGCATATCAGCCGAGAATCCGGGCAGATCGTTAGGGCCAGAGCATACCATTAAATAGGTCCAGAATGGCCCGCCACCTTATGAGTCTGGCTGTAACTCTCTGGCAAATTTCGGTTTTTCACCCAAAGGAGCGGAAGGGGCGGCTGTCTAAGGCTATCCGAAAACCCCTTTTCGGAAATACTGAAATGATCTTAGCTCTGCTATAATTGCGTTGATCAGTGCCTGTGGATCGGGTTCACTCTTGGCTGTTGCCTGTTTCGGAGTGCGTATGATCCACAAGACACTGACGCAGGAGAAACCCGCCGATACGTGCGGTGTAAGACAGAAAAACGACTGTAACCAACGGGAGAAGACAAGATGAGTATGAAAAGCAAACTGATGTCGGCAGTGGCTGGCGCGGCGTTTCTGGCGGGGGCCGGAGCGGCCAGCGCAGAGGAAATCACCGTTGCCTATTTCCTCGAATGGCCGATGCCGTTCCAGTATGCCAAGGAAATGGGCACCTATGACAAGGAAATGGGCGTCAAGGTTAACTGGCGCGCGTTCGACACCGGCACCGCGATGAGTGCTGCGATGGCATCCGGCGATGTGCATCTGTCGGTCAGCCAAGGCGTTCCGCCCTTCGTTGTGGCGACAAGCGCCGGGCAGGATTTGCAGACACTCGACGTGGCCGTCAGCTATGCTGACAACGACAACTGTGTCGTCGCCTCGGCGCTGGAGATCGACAAGACCAATGCGGGCGAATTGGCCGGCAAGAAGGTTGCCGTTCCGCTGGGCACCGCTGCGCATTACGGGTTCCTCAAGCAGATGAACCATTTCGGCGTGGATATTTCCAGCATGGACGTGGTCAACATGGCCCCGCCAGAAGGGGCCGCCGCCATCGCGCAGGGCGCGGTTGATATGTTCTGCGGCTGGGGCGGTTCGCTGCGTCGCGCGCTGGAACATGGCAATGTGCTGTTGACCGGTGCGGAAAAGGAAGAGTTGGGCATTCTGGTGTTTGACGTGACATCCGGCCCGGCTGCTTTTGTCGCGGAAAACCCCGATCTGGTTGCCAAGTTCCTGAAAGTGACGGCTGATGCCAATGCGATGTGGGCCGATCCGGCCAATCGCGACACGATGCTGCCGGTCATTGCCAAGGATAGCGGCATGGATGTCGAGGCCACGGCAGCAACGATCGACACCTTTGTGTTCCCCTCTGCCGAAGAGCAGTTGACCGCCAAATGGCTGGGCGGCGGCGCGCAGGAATTCATGAAGGGCGTGGCTGAGGTGTTCGTCGAGGCAGGCAGCATCGATTCGGCGCTGGCCACCTATGAGAACAACGTCAACACCGGACCGCTGGCCGCTGCCAACGGCATGTAAGCCCGGCTGACGGACTGAAACGAGGCCCGCCCCGCACAAACGGGCGGGCCTTTGCCCAACAATCCCAAAAAAACAACAGGGGGTGGGGATGTCGACACTTACCATTGATAACATCTCGATGCGGTTCGATCTGCCGAATGGCAGCCATGTGCAGGCGCTTAAAAATGTCTCGCTAGAGATCAAGACCGGCGAGTTGATGAGCGTGCTGGGGCCGTCGGGCTGTGGCAAGACCACGCTTTTGAACATCCTTGCCGGATTTCTGGCCCCAAGTGAGGGGCAGATCACGCTGAACGGGCACCGTGTCACCGGCCCGGATGCCGAGCGCGGCATGGTATTTCAGCAAGGCGCGCTGTTTGAATGGATGAGCGTGCGCGACAACGTGAGTTTTGGCCCCCGTATGGCGGGCAAGCGGGAAAAGGAATGGGCGGGCACGGTCGATCATTTGCTCGATGTCGTGGGCCTGCGCGATTTCAAGGAAAAGGCGGTTTATGAGCTGTCAGGCGGGATGCAGCAGCGCGTGGCGCTGGCGCGCTGTCTGGCGAATGACCCCGATGTGATTCTGATGGACGAGCCACTTGGGGCACTGGATGCACTGACGCGTGAAAAGATGCAGGGTCTGGTGCTGAAGCTCTGGAAAGAAACCGGCAAGACCATCATCCTGATCACCCATTCGGTGGAAGAGGCGCTGCTTTTGGGCGAGCGGCTCTTGGTGATGGCCCCACGACCGGGGCGGGTGCACAAGGAATACCGCCTGCCCTTTGCCGAAATGGGCGCGGGCCGCGATCTGCGCGAGGTCAAGAAAGTTCCTGATTTCGCCGCCAAGCGAGAGGAAATCCTGACGATGATCTGGGACATGGAAGAAGAGATCATGGGCCGGGCAGAGGAGGCGGGCGCATGATCATCCTGATTATCTATGTGGCGATTTTCGCGGCATCGTTCTTCGTCGTGCGCTTTGGCGTGCGCAAGTTTCGGCAGATGAACGATTTTACCTCGCTCAAGACGGTGACATTCGGGGATGAAAGCGCTGTGCGCCCGGATCGCTGGGCGAGCGTGATTTCAATCGTGACGATCTTTTTGATCTGGGGCGCATTTACCGGCAGCAAATGGGTGCCGATCCATGCGCCGGGGCCGTTCATGGGCGATACCGAATTCACCTATACGCTAGAGGCCCCCGACGGCACGCGCGACGATGCGACGGTGACGGTGCGAGTGTTTACCGTGGGCGAGACGGTTGAAGATCCGGTGATCGAGCCGGGCGATGGGATTGCCAAGAATGACGTGCTGACAGTGGGCGCGTGGCGGTCGCAGCTGTTGTTGATGGACAAGAACGACGAGGTGACGCGTGATCAGGGCGCGCGGGTTGTCGCGATTGATGGCAAGCCGGTGAGCGAAGGGCAGACCGTTTCCGTGGCCGATGGCACCGTGGCCGTGACCGCCAAGGGATCGCTGAACTTCGCCCCCGCCAAGGGCATGCAGATGGAGCCTATCTGGCTTCCGGCGCCTGAGGCGGTGGTGTCGCGACTGATCGAAGTGTCAAAGCAGGGGTATCAGAATTTCACCCTGTGGGAGCATCTTTATTGGTCGCTGTTCCGGGTGATCGTGGGCTTTGCCCTTGGTGCGCTGGTGGGGATTCCGCTGGGCTATGCCATGGGGCTGAGTGATTGGTTTCGCGGCTGGTTCGATCCGATTGTCGAATTCATGCGCCCAGTGCCGCCCTTGGCGCTGATTCCCTTGGTGATCATCTGGGCGGGCATTGGCGAGAGCGGCAAGATCATTCTGCTGTTTTTGGCCGCGCTCTGGATCATGACGATTTCGGCGCGCGCAGGTGTGTCGGGCGTGGCGATTTCCAAGGTGCATGCCGCCTATTCGCTGGGGGCAAGTAAATGGCAGTTGATGCGCCATGTCATTGTGCCCAACAGCCTGCCCGAGATTTTCACCGGCGCCCGCGTTGCGATGGGGGTCTGTTGGGGCACGGTGGTGGCCGCCGAACTGGTCGCGGCGGAAAAGGGGGCAGGCATGATGATCATGGTCGCGAGCCGCTTTCAGCTTACCGATATCGTGCTGATGGGGATCATCCTGATCGGGATCATCGGCTATGGCATCGACATCTTGATGCGCAAGGCCGAAAACTGGCTGGTGCCGTGGAAGGGCCGCGTCTGAGGTAAGGTGCGGGCAGGGCCAACGCGCCCTGCCCTGCCCTGTTTACCGCCCGTGGCTGCCGTTATAGCCATTGCGCACGGGGCTTTGCCAACCATTGAGCGTGCCCGGTGCGGGTGCAAAAACCTCGACCAGCATCGGGTAACAGGCGGCTGTGTCGCTGGTATGCTCAGAGGAGCAATCGCCGCCGGGACAGGCGCTGAGACATCCCAGAATGTCGATCTCGGCAAAGAACTCCAGATAGTCGCCGGGGCGCACGGGGCTGGCTTTCATGAAATACTGACCGGTGTCGCGGGTGAAGCCGGTGCACATGAAGACGTTGAGCACATCATGAATATGGGGTTCTGCCTCGGCCAGTGTCACGCCCAATTCATCCGCCAAAGCGCGCGTGAGGTTGGAGTGGCAGCAATGGTGATACTGCACACCTGACAAGAGGTTGCCGGTATAGGGATCGCAGCGCGTGCCGATCACGTCATGCACCGAGCCGCCGAAGGCGTCGATGCCATACCAGCCCAAGCTGTCGCCGGTGATCGTGGCCATCGGGCGCAGGTGCGGGAAGGACGACCAGAGCCGTTCACCGGTGGTCACATGGGTGCCGTGGAGCGCGCGGGTCTTGCCGGAATAGAACCGCTCTGTGAGGTCATGCGCGTTCCAAAGGTTGAGATCGCCCACTTGCGGGCCATCCACGCTGGTGATGCGAAAGAATTGCCCCGCCTCGGCGCGAAAGCAGGCCGCCTCGCGCGCAGGCACCAGCACCTCTGACACTTTGGTCGCACTGGCGCGCGCGGCGGCATAGAGCGCCAGATCCGGCACCGGCAGCGTATCATTGGGGTAGCAGATCACAGGCGGCACGGCGCGACGGGCGGCGGCATCGGCGGGGGCGTTGGTCATCTTAGTCCTCTTGGGTGTCGCGGGGATTTACCGCGCAATCCAAAGGCGGTTTGCCGTTGGATGTAAAGACCTGCGCGCCGCAAGCCATGCAGCGGTAATAGGATTGCCCATCGCGGTCTTGTCGCCGGTCCGCGCGCCAGCGGCAGGAGCGTGTCCGCCGGTTGGACAGGATCAACACCAGCACGAAGGCGATGACCAAGCCCGCGACGACGAGCATGAAGCTATCCCTTGGCCATGGTGCCAAGGCGGCAGTCAGGGGCGGCCTGTCGCACCGGCGCATGACAGGGGCAGGTGACGAGGTGATCGTTGACCATCCCCACCGCCTGCATGAAGGCATAGGTGATGGTGGGACCGCAGAACTTGAAGCCGCGCTTTTTCAAATCCTTGGAAAGTTTTACAGAAATATCGGTTTGCGCTGGCACCTCTGCAAGCGTCTGCCATTCGTTCTGAATGGGCTGCCCGCCGACGAAATCCCAGAGGTAGCGATCAAAGCCCTCGTTGGCCTCAATCACCGCCCAAGCGCGGGCGTTACCGATGGTTGCCTCGATCTTGCCGCGGTGGCGAATGATGCCGGGATTGGCCAAGAGGCGCGTGACCTCAGCCTCGCCCCAAGTAGCGATGACATGGGGATCAAACCCTTGGAATGCCGCGCGAAAACTCTCGCGTTTGCGCAGGATGGTGATCCAGCTCAGCCCCGCCTGAAACCCGTCGAGAATGAGCTTTTCCCAGAGGGCGCGGCTGTCATAGTCGGGCACGCCCCATTCGGTATCGTGGTAGGACAGGTAAAGCGGATCGTCACTGACCCAGCCACAACGCTCCATGCAATTTCCCCTCTAGCCCGGCGCGCAGGCGGTTTCGTTCAAATGCGCGCTTTAAGCCATCCTTAAGCCATCTGCCCCAGTTTGAGAACAGGCGTTCCGGAGGGGCAAATGGGACAGAAACACAAATGGGCCGATATTCCAGCGGGATTCGATACTCCGCTGTCCTATGCCGTTTCGGCGCGGGACCGATCCGTGCTCGATATGGTCAATCAGGCGGTGCATCACAAACAGGTGCTGTTGGCCTATCAGGCGGTGGTGCCTGCGCGCCAGCAGGATCGGCCTGCGTTCTACGAAGGGCTGATTCGTGTGCTCGATGCCACCGGACGGGTGATCCCCGCCAAGGATTTCATCACCCAGATTGAGGTGACGGAAACCGGGCGGATCATCGACTGTCTGGCGTTGGAAAAGGGGCTGCGCACGCTGATCAACTATCCTGATCTGCGGCTGGCCATCAATATGTCGGCGCGCTCGATCGGCTATTCCCGCTGGATGCGCACGCTGAAAAAGGGGCTGAGCGATGATCCCACCATTGGCGAGCGGCTGATTCTGGAGATCACGGAAAGCTCGGCGATGCTGGTGCCCGAACTGGTGACAGGCTTTATGAAAGAGTTGCAGGCGAAGGGAATCAGCTTTGCGCTTGATGATTTCGGGGCGGGCTATACCTCGTTCCGGTTTCTCAAGGAGTTCTATTTCGACATCCTCAAGATCGACGGGCAATTCGTGCGCGGCATCGCCACGGACCCGGATAATCAGGTGCTGACCGCCGCCTTGGCCAGCATCGGCCAGCAATTTGACATGGTGACAGTGGCCGAAAGCGTCGAGAAGCCAGAGGATGCCGCCTATCTTGCGGCGCTGGGGATCGACTGTTTGCAAGGGTATTACTTTGGGGCCCCCACGGTGCGGCCACCTTGGATTGACAGCGCCCTTGACCGCGCCACCGCTTGAATGTGACACTCCGTCCGTTGCCGCAGTGCGGCATCTACGATATGACGCCGCGTAACGGCGGAGGTGACAGACAGGGTGTGCATGAAAATGTGACACTGTCGTGCCATGCTCTGGCCCGGCAAATCCTGGTGGAGGACATAGATGACCAATGTAGTAATCGCATCCGCAGCGCGCACCGCTGTCGGATCTTTTGGCGGCGCTTTCGCCAATACGCCGGCGCATGATCTGGGCGCAGCCGTGCTTGAGGCAGTGGTTGCCCGTGCAGGCATCGAAAAGGGCGAAGTGTCCGAGACGATCCTCGGTCAGGTGCTGACCGCAGCGCAGGGCCAAAACCCCGCGCGTCAGGCGCATATCAACGCCGGTTTGCCGATTGAATCCGCCGCCTGGAGCATCAATCAGGTTTGCGGCTCTGGTTTGCGGGCCGTGGCGCTGGGCGCGCAGCACATCCAGTTGGGCGATGCCGCCATCGTCTGCGCCGGGGGTCAGGAAAACATGACGCTGAGCCCCCATGCCGCCTATTTGCGCGCCGGGCACAAGATGGGCGATATGACCTATATCGACACGATGATTCGCGATGGTCTGTGGGATGCGTTCAATGGCTATCACATGGGGCAGACCGCCGAGAACGTCGCCGACCAGTGGCAGATCACCCGCGACGTGCAGGACGAATTCGCCGTGGCCAGCCAGAACAAGGCCGAAGCCGCGCAGAAGGCGGGCAAGTTTGACGAAGAAGTGATCGCCTTTGCCGTCAAGACGCGCAAGGGCGACATCATCGTCGACAAGGATGAATACATCCGCCACGGCGCGACAATTGACGCCATGCAGAAGCTGCGCCCCGCCTTTACCAAGGATGGCTCGGTCACGGCCGCCAATGCGAGCGGTCTGAATGACGGTGCTGCCGCGACATTGCTGATGAGCGCCGATGAGGCCGAGCGGCGCGGGATCGAACCGCTGGCGCGCATTGCGTCCTATGCAACCGCCGGGCTGGACCCGTCGATCATGGGCGTGGGTCCGATCCATGCCAGCCGCAAGGCGCTGGCCAAGGCCGGTTGGACTGTCGCCGATCTGGATCTGGTCGAAGCGAATGAGGCCTTTGCCGCGCAGGCCTGTGCGGTCAACAAGGAAATGGGCTGGGATCCGGCCATCGTCAACGTGAACGGCGGCGCGATTGCCATTGGCCACCCGATTGGGGCCTCGGGCTGTCGCGTGCTCAACACGCTATTGTTCGAGATGAAGCGCCGCGGTGCCAAGCGTGGTCTGGCCACGCTCTGCATCGGTGGCGGCATGGGCGTTGCGCTCTGCGTCGAGCGTCCGTGAGGCGCGCTGGCGCGGTCTGAGACAGGATCAAGGGCACCTCAGACGGTGCCCTTTTTCTTGATCCCTTCGGCGCAAGCTGCATCGCAGAAAATTTATTGCGCAACAATATTGCGCAATTCAATTCAAACCGATAACCAAGTTTCAACGCACCAGCCAGATTGGAGGATATCATGGCAAGAACCGCACTCGTGACCGGGGGCTCTCGTGGAATCGGCGCCGCCATTTCCAGGGCGCTCAAGGAGGAGGGCTATACCGTCGCCGCGACCTATGCCGGCAATGATGAGGCCGCCGCCAAGTTCACCGAGGAAACCGGCATCAAGACCTACAAATGGAACGTGGCGGACTATGACAGCTCCAAGGACGGCATCGCGCAGGTCGAAGCGGAATTGGGCCCGATTGACATCGTGATCGCCAACGCGGGCATCACCCGCGATGCACCGTTCCACAAGATGACGCCGCAGCAGTGGAAAGAGGTGATCGACACCAACCTTACGGGCGTGTTCAACACGGTTCACCCGGTCTGGTCGGGCATGCGCGACCGTGGCTTTGGCCGGATTGTGGTGATTTCCTCGATCAACGGGCAAAAGGGCCAATTTGGTCAGGTCAACTATGCCGCGACCAAGGCGGGCGATCTGGGCATCATCAAATCGCTGGCGCAAGAGGGTGCCGCCAAGGGCATCACCGCGAATGCGATCTGCCCCGGCTATATCGCCACGGAAATGGTCATGGCCGTGCCGGAAGCGGTGCGTGAAAAGATCATCGGCATGATTCCGGCGGGCCGTTTGGGCGAGCCAGAGGAAATCGCGCGCTGCGTGACCTTCCTCGTGTCCGAGGATGCCAGCTTTATCAACGGGTCGACGATTTCGGCCAATGGTGCGCAGTTCTTTGTCTAACTGACTTGTGTGATGTTCAAGGCCCGCCCCGGTGATCCGGTGGCGGGCTTTGTCATGTTTTGGGGGCGGCGAGCGTGCCGCGAAAACAAAGGTTCGTGTCAAGGCAGACGGGGGTGGGGGCCACACCATCGCCAACCATATCGACCAAGAGGCGCGCCGCGGCGCGGCCCATGTCGCGGTGCGGGACATGCACGGTGGTGAGCGCCGGATCAACCACGGTTGCCAGTTCGATATCGTCAAAGCCGGTGATCGAGACATCCTGCGGCACTCTGAGGCCAAGCTGACGCGCCATTTGCAAGGCACCGACCGCGAGCACATCATTGCCGCAGACCACGGCAGTGGGCGGGGTTGGCAACGCCATGAGCTGCGCCATTCCCTCGGCCCCGTTGGCGATGCTGTAGGGCGTTTCGATCAGGTGCAACGTGGTGGGGTCTAATCCATGGCCGCGCAAAGCATCGTGAACCCCGGCAATCCGGTCGCGAGCACGGTCATTGCCCGCCGCGAGCGCGGAAATCATGCCGATATGCCGATGTCCGAGGCGCAGCACCTCATCGGCCAAACCTGCCATGGCGCGGCGGTTGTCAAAGCCTATCGAGGCGCGCGCCTGTGTGGGATCATAGGCCCAAGCTATCAACACGGGCACGCCGCGCTGCGCGAGAAAGTCATAAATTCCGGGATCGCGGTCATGGCCGATGAGCAAGAGCGCATCCGCCCCACGCGCCACCAAGGTACGAATCTGATCCGCCTCGATCTCGGGACTATACGAGGAGGAGGCCACCAGAAGGGTCAGGCCGCTGAGATGCAATTCTTCTTGAAAGGCCTGAATGGCGCGGGCAAAGATCGCGTTTTCCATCGTCGGAATGATTGCGCCGATGATGCCGGTCCGCCGTGCGGCAAGGGCGCGGGCGCCGAAATTGGGGGAATAACCAAGCGTTGCGACCGCGCTCAGAACCCGGTCGCGCGTGGCGGTCTGCACCTGCGCGGGCGAGTTCAGGCAGCGGGAAACGGTGGCGGTCGAAACCCCCGCCACGCGGGCGACATCCGCCAGCGTGGGCAGGTTCGGAGCGGTGTCGGAGAGGCGTCGGTTCATCCTGTGGCCCGGTGTCTGCGTGATGGAATCTATCCGTCTGTAAGGACATTGGAGAAATATAACAGCTTGCGTGAAAATATGTAAGCGCTTACATTTCTCTCGAATCGTCGGCAATTCCGGCGAGAGGGAGGGCCGCATGTTCCTGATCGCAGCACTGATCCTGTTCGGCGCCTTTGGCGTGAATGTGGCGTTGGGGGCCTTTGCTAATGCCGCGTTTCTGACAGGTGTGGGGGAAATGCTGCTGCTTTTGGCGGCGGTTGTGACCTTTGTCGTTGCCACGTTGAGGAGCGAGGCGGCGCGCAAGCGCGGAAAATAAATCAGATCTCAGGGAGGAGACAAGAATGACTGAAGAAGCAAAAGAACTTGCGTCCGAAGAGCGGCGCAATTTTCTGAAACTGGCCACCACCGGCAGCTTTACCGCGGCGGTTGTCGCGGCGGCGGCGGGCACGCTCTGGTCATCCGAAGCAAGCGCACAGACCGCCAATGAAGAGCGCGAGCGCGAAGCGGCGGCAGAGCATGTGATGACGCTGGCCACGGAATATGTGATCGGCACCACCCGCAGCTATCCGATGATGCAGCTCGATGTGAAAGAGAACCTGCAAAACGCCTCGAACGGCAAGATCTATGTCAAGCTCGCGCCCGGCGGGCAGTTGGGTGTGGGGTCGGCGCTGGCGCAAAAGGTGCAGGGCGGCACGATCAATGCGGGGCAATTCTCGCTTTCGAATTTTGCCCCCTTCGCCCCGGCGGTGGATCTGATCAACATGCCCTATTTCTGCGGGGCCAATCAGCGGTTCGTCAATCTTGTGACCTCTGACATCTGGAAGACCGAGGTGAATGCGCTGGTTGAGGCGCGGGGCTTTAAGCCGATGTTCTATTTCTGCATCGACCCGCGTGTGATGGCCGTGCGTAAGGGCGGCGGTGGCCCGATCATGACACCTGCGGATTTGCAGGGGGTCAAGTTCCGGGTGCCCGGTTCGCAGATGCTGCAACAGTTCTATCGCATGGGCGGGGCCAATCCGACGCCGGTTGCATGGGGTGAAACGCCTTCGGCGATCAAGCAGGGTGTGGCCGATGCGCTCGACCCGGCGGTGGGCGCGCTCTATGCCTTTGGCTTCAAGGATATTCTGAGCCACGTCACCTTTACCCAAGCGGTGCCGGACAGCCAAACCTATGCCTGCAACCTCGAATGGTACAACACCCTGTCCAGCGATGTGCAGGAGGCGATTGAATGGGCCTCTGAAATGAGCTTCCATCAGAACCTTGCCAAGGTGCCGTCGTCGCGGACCTTTGCCATGGCTGAAATGGCCAAATCGGGTGTGGAATTCCATTCGCTGAGCGCCGATCAACTGGCGGAATGGCAGGACACGGTGGGCTATCAGCGCTCTGAGTGGGACAGCTTCAAGACCGAGTTGGCCGGGTCGATGGAGACCTTTGACAAGCTGGTCGAAGCCGCTGGCACGCAGGGCAAATTCTACGTCCACGACGCCTGAGCCGTGACCGACCGGGCGCGCGCGTGACCGCCGCGCCCGGCCTTTGCAACGACGCTAACGATAGGGACAGGGCCGCAACCTGCGTGCGCTGAACCGGAGAGGTTTGACATGCTCAGCACACTGGACCGCAATCTGGAGCGATGGGCGCTTCTGATCTTTTACATGATGCTTGTCGTCACCATGGCGATCGAGGTGATCCGGCGCGAGGTATTCGCCTATTCCTCGGTCTGGGGCGAAGAGATCGTGCGCTATGCCTTTATCTATCTCGCATGGATCGGGGCGGCGGCGGCGGTGCGCGAGCGCGCGCATATCCGCATCGACGTGATCATGCATTACGTGGGGCCGCGCCTGAAGGCGGCGCTGTATATCTTGGGCGATCTGGTGATGGCAGCGGTGGCAGTTGTCGCGCTTTACTGGTCGTGGGAGACGGTGCTGGTTTCGGCCAAGTTCGGCTCGGTCAGTGCCGGGTTGCGGGTGTCGATGGTGTGGTTCCTCTTGGCGGTGCCGGTGGGCTTTGGCCTGATGCTTTTGCGGCTCGTGCAATCCTTCTTGCGCGACGTGCGCGCCCTTCGTGACGGAACACCCGTTCACGAAGGCAATCAGCTGTTTGATTGAGGGGCGCGCGTCATGTGGAATACATTCTCGCAAACCGTCGATCTGGGCTGGGATTTTTACGGGCCGGTGATCCTATTCGTGGTGCTGGTGGCGCTGGCTGTGCCGGTCTGGGCGGCGATTGGATCGGCGGCGATTGTCATGCTGATGTGGTCGGGCGCGCTTCCGCTCAGCCTTGTGGGGGAGAGCCTGTTTGACGGGATCGACGCCTTTGCGCTGACGGCGGTGCCGCTCTTTATCCTGACGGGTGATGTGCTGGTGCGAACCGGGCTCAGTCGCAAGTTTCTGAACGTGGCGGAGGCGCTGACACAGTTTGCCAAGGGCGGTTTCGGCTCTGCCACGGTGCTTGTCTGCGGCATGTTCTCGGCCATCTCGGGGTCGGATGCGGCGGGCGCTGCGGCGGTGGGGCGGATGACCATCGACCGGCTGGTGGAATCGGGCTATCCGCGCCCCTATGCCTGTGCGCTGGTGGCGGCGGGGGCCTGTACCGGCATCCTTATCCCGCCGTCGATTGCCTATATCATCATCGGTCTGGTCTTGGGTATCTCGGCCTCGACGCTCTTTATGGCGGCGCTTATTCCTGGGATGCTGATCCTTGTGTCGATCCTGATCACCAATATCGTGGTCAATCGTATCTATGGCTATGAGGGCGGCGGCAATGTCGGGTTTGGCGAATATTTCGCCAATCTGGGCCGTGCGTTGGCGTCGGGCTGGTATGCCTTTATCGTGCCGGGGATCATCTTTTACGGCATCTTTTCGGGACGGCTGACGCCGACCGAAGCGGGCGCGACTGCGGTCATTGTCACTGTGATCCTTGGCTTTATTCTTGGCACGCTCAAGCTGGCGGATTTTCCGGCCATGCTGATCAGTTCAGCCAAGGTCAACGGGGTGATCCTGCCGATCATCGCCTTTTCCCTGCCCTTGGCGCAGGCATTGGCCATCATGGGCGTGCCGCAGGGATTTGTAACGGCGGTGACGGGATTGACCGATGATCCGGCCACGCTCATTCTTTTGATGATCCTGATCCTGATCGCGGCGGGCTGCGTGATGGAGACGACGCCCAATATCGTCATCCTCGCGCCCATTCTGAAGCCGCTGGCCGACAATATCGGCATGAACGAGATTCAGTTCTGCATCATGATGATCACCGCCTTGGGTGTGGGCTTTATCACGCCGCCTCTGGGGCTCAATCTCTTTGTTGTGTCGGGCATTACCGGCGAATCCATCCTGCGGATTGCATGGCGTGCCGTGCCGTTCGTGTTCTTCATGCTCATCGTTGTGCTGCTGATTGCCTATGTCCCGGCGATTTCGACCACGATGCTTCCTGATGTCTACAAATAGGACCCTACCATGACCCGTGAATACCTGAAGAAAGCAACCCTGACCTCAACCTCGCACGCCAGTGACGTGCATGAGACCGTGCAAGGGATTCTGGCCGATATCGAAGCGGGCGGTGACAAGGTCGCGATGGACTATGCCGCCAAATTTGACCGCTATGAGGGCAATATCATCCTGACACCGGAAGAGATTGCCGCTGCGACAGCGCTCGTGCCGGACAAGCTCAAGCGGGATATCGAGTTTGCCCATGCCAATGTGCGCCGCTTTGCAGAGGCCCAGCGCGAAACCTTGCGTGACATCGAGATCGAAGTGGTGCCGGGGCTGATTGCCGGGCAAAAGAGCATTCCGGTCCATGCGGCAGGCTGTTACGTGCCGGGCGGGCGCTATAGCCATATCGCGAGCGCGATCATGACCGTGACCACCGCCAAGGTGGCAGGGGGCCAGCATATCGTGGCCTGTTCCCCGCCCCGTCCCGGTGTGGGCGTGGCCCCGGCCATTATCTATGCGGCGCATGTCTGCGGCGCGGATGTGATCATGGCCATGGGCGGCGTGCAGGGTGTTGCGGCGATGACATTCGGCCTCTTTGGGCTTCCTAAGGCGAACATCCTTGTCGGCCCCGGCAATCAGTTCGTGGCCGAGGCCAAGCGCATCCTCTTTGGCCGCGTTGGCATCGACATGATCGCTGGGCCGACCGACAGCCTTGTTCTGGCGGATGCGACGGCTGATGCAATGGTGGTGGCGACCGACCTCGTGGGACAGGCCGAGCATGGCTATAACTCGCCCGTCTGGCTGGTGACGGATCATCGCCCGCTGGCGGAAGAGGTCATGCGCCTTGTGCCGGACCTGATCGCCGATCTGCCCGAGGTCAATCGCGATAATGCCGCCGCCGCGTGGCGTGACTATGCCGAGGTGATCCTCTGCGCGGATCGCGAAGAAATGGCGGCCACCTCGGACGATTACGCGCCCGAGCATCTGACGGTGCAGGCCGAAGATCTGGATTGGTGGCTGGGGCGGTTGACCTGTTATGGGTCTTTGTTCCTTGGCGAAGAAACCACGGTCGCCTTTGGCGACAAGGCATCGGGCACCAATCACGTGCTGCCCACCTCTGGCGCGGCCAGCTATACCGGCGGTCTGAGCGTGCATAAATACATGAAGATCGTCACTTGGCAGCGCGCCACCCGCGAGGGGGCCAAGCCCGTGGCCGAGGCCACCGCGCGCATTTCGCGGCTGGAAGGGATGGAGGGGCATGCCCGCACCGCCGATATTCGCCTGCGCAAGTATTTCCCCGATGAAACCTTTGACCTGACCGCCAATGGCTGAACGGGGGCTATTTGACGTCGCGGGGCGCGTGGCGCTGGTGACCGGGGCGAGTGCTGGCCTTGGGCGGCGCGCGGCGACGGTGCTGGCGATGCGCGGCGCGCGGGTGGTGGGTGTGGCCCGCCGTGCCGATGCGCTGGCGGGATGGCAGGCAGAGGTGGGCGCGCAGGGCGCAGTCATCGCGCATGATCTGGCGGATCGCGACGGTCTGGCCGATCTGGCGCGGCGCGCATCAGAGCCGTTTGGCGCGCCCGACATCGTGATCCACGCGGCGGGCATCAACACGCGGCAGGTGGCAGATGACGTGACGCACGAAGGCTGGGATGTGACATTGGGGCTTAACCTCACCGCGCCGTTTTTCCTGAGCCAGCACCTTGTGCCCGCGATGCGCGCGCGTGGCTGGGGAAGGATTATAAATTTCGCGTCGCTGCAATCGTTCCGCGCCTTTCCGGGGGGCATCGCCTATGGGGCCAGCAAGGGCGGCGTGGCGCAGATGACCCGCGCCATGGCCGAGGCATGGTCGCCGGGGGGCATCAACGTCAACGCGCTGGCCCCCGGCTTTGTGCGCACAGAGCTGACCGCGCCGGTGTTCAATGACCCAGAGCGCGCCGCGCGCAATGCGGCGCAGACCTGCATCGGGCGCAATGGCGAGCCGGAGGATATGGATGGGCCGCTGCTGTTCCTGTGCTCGGATGCATCGAATTATGTCACCGGCCAAATCCTGATGCTGGACGGAGGATTCACCGCAAAATGAAGGCTTTAGTCTATACCGGGCCAGAGGCGCTCGACTATCGCGAGATGGCGGACCCGGCGCCGCAAGAGGGTGAGGCGCTGATCCGGGTTGAGAGCGTGGGCATTTGCGGATCAGATATGCACGCCTATCTGGGCCATGATGACCGCCGCCCCGCGCCGCTGGTGCTGGGGCATGAGGCGGCGGGTGTGGTGCTGAGCGGGGCCATGACGGGCGCGCGCGTGACAGTCAATCCGCTGGTGACATGCGGCACCTGCCCCGCCTGCCGGTCGGGGCGCGATAACCTGTGCAGCACACGCCAGATCATTTCCATGCCACCGCGCGAGGGGGCGTTTGCCGGGCTTTTGGCGATGCCAGAGCGCAATCTTGTGGCGGTGCCCGAGCATATGACCACGCATCAAGCGGCGCTGGCCGAACCGATTGCCTGCGGCTGGCATGGCGTGCGGCTGGGCCGTGCAGTTTTGGGTGAGGGTGCGCAGCGCGCGTTGGTGCTGGGCGGTGGTGCGATTGGTCTGGGTGCCGCGCTGAGCCTTGCCGCGCAGGGCATTGCGGATGTCACGATGGTTGAGCCGCATGCCGCGCGGCGGGCGTTTCTGGACCTGCGGTGCGACCAAAAGGCGATTGCGCCCGATGCGCTGGACCCGTCCGAGCAGTTCGACATCGTGGTCGATGGCGTGGGCTATGAGGCCACGCGCGCGCAGGCCTCTGCCCATGCGCGGCCCGGTGGGGTGATCGTGCATATCGGTTTGGGGCAATCCACCGGCGGCCTCGATATCCGGCGTATGACGCTGCAAGAGATCACCTTTATCGGCACCTATACCTATACCGCGCAGGATTTCCGCGATTGTGCGCAGGCGATGTTCGACGGGCGTCTGGGCGCGCTCGACTGGGTGGAGGAGCGTGCGCTGAGCGATGGTGCGCGCGCCTTTGCCGATATTCGTGGTGGGCGCGTGACCAGCCCCAAGATCATCCTTGTCCCCTGAAGAGGAGTGAGCGTCATGTATCGCAAAATCATTGTCGGCCTGTCGCTGGAACACGGGATCAGCGAAAGCGCGTTGGAGGTTGCCCGCGCGCTGCGTGCTGACGGGGGCGAGATCATCGCCCTGCACGCCTATGAGCCGGTCCAAGGCTCGGTGCGGGCCTATCTGGATGAAGAGGTGGTCGAAGGGGCCTATAAGCGCGCGCAGGCGCAATTGGCCGAGCGGGTGGCGGGGGCGCCCGACGTGACACCGGTGATGCTGCGCGGCCATTCGGGACGGGCGATCACGGATTATGCCGAAAAGCACGGTGCGGATTGCATCATCGTCGGGTCGCACAAACCGGGGCTGAGCGACTTTCTCTTGGGTTCGACGGCGGCGCGGGTGGTGCGGCATGCGCCCTGCGCCGTGCATGTGCTGCGCTAGGTAAGGCGATGGGGGCCGATGCCATTCATTCCGCCGAAGATGCGCGCCGTTTGGCGCGGCGACGTCTGCCGTGGATGGTGTTCGATTATATCGACGGCGCTGCGGGGGAAGAACATGGCGAGGCGCTCAATCGTGCGGCGTTGCGGGATTTGCGGCTGAAGCCGCGTGTTCTGTGCAATGTGGCCAAGCGGGATTTGTCGCTGAATGTGTTCGGGCACGCGGCGCGCGTGCCCTTTGGCATCACGCCAATGGGGATGTGCAACCTGAGCACGCCGGGGGCCGATCTGATGCTGGCGCGGCTGGCGGCGCGGGATCGCGTGCCTTTGGGTGTTTCAACCGTCGCCTCGACCCCGCTGGAGCAGATGATCGAGGTGGCCGAGGGGCATGCGTGGTTTCAGCTCTATTTCAGTGGTGATGGTAGCGGCACCATGGCGCTGGTCGAGCGGGCGCGGGCGGCGGGCTATCAAACCCTTGTCGTCACGCTGGATGTGCCTGAAGTAGGCCGCCGCCCGCGCGAATTGCGCCACGGGTTCAAGATGCCGTTCAAGATCGGACCACGGCAATTCGTTGATTTCGCGCTGCATCCGCGCTGGTCGCTGGGCACGCTGCTGCATGGCAAGCCAGAGATGGCGAATTTCCGGCAGGGTGGTTTTGACCGCACCGCCAGCCGGGCGGCGGCGGATTGGTCCTATCTTGACCGTCTGCGCGCGGCCTGGCCCGGCAAGCTGGTGATCAAGGGCGTGCTGGACGTGGAGGATGCCGTGCGGCTGCGTGCGGCTGGGGTGGATGCAATTCAGGTTTCCAGCCATGGCGGGCGGCAGTTGGATGGCGCACCGGAGCCTATTTTGATGCTGGCAGAGATGCGCGCGGCGCTTGGGCCGGAATTTCCGCTGTTTTTCGATTCCGGGCTGCGGTCGGGCGAGGATATCGTCAAGGTACATGCCATGGGGGCGAATTTTGCCTTTCTCGGGCGGCCCCTGCTTTTTGCCATGGCGGCGGGGGGCGAGCGGGGGCTGCACCGGCTCTGGGAGGTGATGACCGAAGAGGTGAGCCTGACGCTGGCGCAACTGGGGCGCAAGAGCATGTCAGGCCTGCAAGAGTGTGTGCGGCGCGCGGCCTGAACCGCGCACCGCGTTGCTTGGACCTGGAGCGTCTGATCGGGGTCACATCGCCTCGGGCCTGACTAGGGACCTCTACGCAGGATCGGCGAGGTCCCGGGTCAAGCTCGGGGCGGGTGTCGATTCGATGACAGGCAACACAGCTTAGAAAGCGTATTGCCAGCCCAGTGTCGTGGTCCAATCCGTCTCAAGCTGAAGCCCGTTCAGATCCTGATAGACCGGCGCGCCGACCTCGAGCGCCAGACGATGCCCGCGCAGCGCGCCCTTTTGCGCCACAAGGTTGACGCCCGCATAGAGCGTTACCGTTTCGCCGCCGTAGTTATCGGGATTGAGAGTGGGCGACGGGCCGACCATGCGCGAATCGCGCCCGCTGATGTCACCCACGCTCTTGGCCTCGATGCGGCCCGACAGGCTGATCCACGGCCTGGGCTGATAGCTGGCCCATGTGGTCATCGCCATCTCGTTGCCCAGATGGTAGCCGTTGTTCTTGCCGGTGCGGATCACGCCAGTCAGTTGCGCGCCCCAGCCGGTATTGCCCGACCGCGCGCTATAGGTGATGCCGGGCAAGAGATCGAAGGTGCCAGAACCCAACTGCATCCCGTAGGGCATGCGCATCGTCGCGAACGCCCCTGTTGGGGTGAGGACCGTTGCCTGCTCCGTGGTAGAGCCAGTGGGCAGGCTGGCCCCGAAATTCAGGTGCAGCTTGTGACTGCCCCAAGTCCCAAGCCCGTAGAGCGCGGAGACCTTGAGATCGCCCCAACCTTCGGATTGGCTCTTGAATGTGCCCAGACGGGTGGTGCCGGCGGGGCCTGCAAAGGTGATGTGGTTCATCTGCTTGGTGATATAGGGCAGCATGGCCATCAGAGTCAGGCGATCATTCGGCGCATACATCGCGCCAAACATATGCATATCCATGGTCATGCTGGTGGGCGCGACGCGGATGTTGGGCGGCTGGCCCGGCAGACCGAAAAACGTATTGGGCGTCATGGCCACCTGTTCGGGGCTAAGCCGGTTGGTGCCGCTGCGATAGCCCTCCATGTCCATATGCATGAAGCGGTAGGACAGCATCACTTCGCCGGTCTTGTGGCGGTGTTCGCCCATCACACCAATGGGGGCGTGGCCATCGGCGCGCAACGGCGGCAGATCGGTCACGCGGACGCGCAGCCCGTCCTTGGGGGCTGTGGTGCCGTCATGCGCCATAGCGGGCGCAGTCAGCCATAGGGCAAGCGCGGCGCAAAGAGCACCGGCCGTCAGAGAGGTCTGTGTCATGGTCTTTCAGTCTCTTGTTCTTGGGGATGCACGTCGGACCGGGCGCAAAAGAGCCCGCAACAGTCGCGACGGCGATCAATTGAAAATCAGGGTTTCATTCCGATGTCAGTTTGGGCCAAAGGGGGCTGGCATGGGTCACGCGGGCGCGATGCAATGTGCTTAGCCTGTCATCTGGCCCGCTCGAGCGACCGCTTGCCACGCAACGGCAAGCGCAGGGGCGTACCGGGTGGCACCTATACCAGCTATCCCACGGCAACCACGGGCGGCGCGCGCGGGCTATAGGCGATGGGCAGATCGCCCACTGCGGCGCGCATGTCATCGTAAACGCGCACAACCCGCGAAAAGCTATGCTCTCGCGCAATGAGCGCGATGGTCACATCCGTCAGCACCACCGGCGACTTGAAGAAGGGACAGGGTGTATTCAGATGCGGGCTGTCATGCTTGGCCTCGACGGGGGGTGCAACAAGCGCGCCGGGATTCTCTTCGACCAGACACAGCGCACCGCCAAGCGCGATGGCCTCGATCTTGAGGAGGTCTTGGGCGTGGTGATGGGCCTGCGCGGCATCGGCCAATTCGTGTTGGCAATCGACGGCGGCGGCTGTGGCGACCCGAACGCTGAGCAACAAGACGAGCAGCGCCGGCGCAAAGCCAACCCTCTTTCGTCTGCGCATCCAGCGTCCAAAAATCATGATTATCAATCCCACAAGCTCAGGGCCTGCGCCACGTTATCTGATGCGTTTCGGGTCTGGGCGATCCGCAATCCCAAGAGGGGTTTAAACATTCCAAATTCAGAATACATCCCGAATGATCACTGCGTCAAGCAGGACAGGCAGGGGTTAGGTGATTCGCGGATATGGCTTTGAATTGTGGCAAGCCGATTGAGCGAAGCGGGGACAATCGCGCCGGATTGCCGCCACTTGTCACGGGCTGCGAACAATTACCCTGAAAGTTTGACTTAAAGCCCGCAACGCCCGCATATTGGCCCCACTATACAAACAGATTTGTCCATCTGTCGTTGTCGGTGGGGGCCGACGCGGTTGTGACATCCTTGAATTCGAGGTGACACAGCAATGAGTATCCCCCGCCTGACGGCAAATGCCGCCTATGCGACGCCTGTGCGCCGCATTCTTGCGAATCCCGAAACACCTCGCCTGCCGATGCGGCATTATACCAACCTCTGGCTAAAGGCCGATGGTGGCATTGAGGAACGCGAGCATATGGCCCCGGCCCTGCCGCTGTTTGATGCAGCACATTCTGCCTTCGCGCGCGGCACGCTGATCACCACCACGCGCGGGCCGATTGCAATCGAAGACCTGCTGCCCGGTGATCTCTTGCAGACCTCGGCGCATGGCCCACTGCCTGTGCTCTGGATTGGTCGCATGACCCTGCGCCCCGAGGATATTGCCAGCCGTTCGGTGAAGCTGACGCGCATCATGGCCGATGCCTTTGGCATTGCGCGGCCAATGGCTGATTTGCTGGCCGGTCCCGGCGCGCGCATTCTGACGCGCCCACGCAACATGCGCGCAAGCATTGGATCGGATCACGTGTTGAGCCCGGCGCATGTGCTGGCGGATGGGCTACATGCCTTTGGTGTCACACCGCCGCGTGCGGTGACATTCTATCACCTCTGGCTGCGGCGACATGCGCTGATCACGGCCAACGGGCTTGAGGTCGAGAGCTTTCACCCCGGTGCCGGGTTCGAGCGCGACGTGGGGCCGAGCATGCTGTCGCTCTTCCTATCCCTTTTTCCGCAGATTCAAGAGCCGCATCAATTTGGCCCGCTGGCCCATCTGCGTCTGCCGCTTGATGCGCCTGATACGCTGAGCGTTGCCTGACCTCAGGCCGACTGGCTGAGCCGCGCCTCAAGGATCTCGAACGGCACGCCGGGTTCGTCCTTGGCCCCACGAATGACCAGCGATGTCTTGACGCTGGCGACATTGTCGGCGGCTGTCAGTTCCTCGGTCAAAAAGCGCTGAAAGGTGCTGAGATCGGGGGCCACGCATTTGAGGATGAAATCCACCTCGCCGTTGAGCATGTGGCATTCACGCACCAAGGGCCAAGCGCGGCAGCGCGCCTCAAAGGCGCTCAGATCTGCCTCGGCCTGACTTTGCAGCCCGACCATGGCAAACACCTGCACCTCGAACCCGAGTTCGCGGGGGTCCACATCGGCGTGATAGCCGCGAATATAGCCCTGCTCTTCGAGCGTGCGGACCCGGCGCAGGCAAGGCGGGGCCGAAATACCCACGCGCTTGGCCAGTTCCACGTTGGTCATCCGGCCATCGGCCTGCAACTCCGCCAGAATCTTGCGATCTATGGGATCAAGACGGGACGCGGCCATGGGGGACTCCTTATTGAATTTCGCAATTGTTATAGCATCATGGGTCACATGCGCAATTATGTTTCGCTATTGCGCAAGATCATTTCCCGAATAGACCCCCCAGCGCCCTGTGCATATCCGCCCTGCAAGGGGTTACATGCCCCGCGCCAGAGGGCTATATCATGCGCCAAATCCGCAGATCACATGAGAGAGCCCCCATGCCCGACACCCGTCACACCAAATGCCTGATCATCGGTTCTGGCCCTGCTGGCTATACCGCAGGCGTCTATGCCAGCCGTGCCATGCTCTCGCCCATTCTGGTGCAAGGGATCGAGCCTGGCGGCCAGTTGACCACCACGACCGAGGTCGAGAACTGGCCCGGCGATACCGAAGTGCAGGGGCCAGACCTCATGGTGCGGATGGAGGCGCATGCCAAGGCGATGGGCTGTGAGATCGTGGGCGATATCATCTCTTCGCTTGATCTGGATGTCCGTCCGTTTGTGGCCAAGGGCGACAGCGGCACCACCTATACCGCCGATGCGGTGATCCTCGCCACCGGGGCGCGAGCCAAATGGCTGGGCCTGCCGTCGGAAGAGGCGTTCAAGGGGTTTGGCGTATCGGCCTGTGCCACCTGCGACGGGTTTTTCTATCGCGGTCAGGAAATCGTGGTGATCGGCGGGGGCAATACGGCGGTGGAAGAGGCGCTGTTCCTGACCAATTTCGCCTCAAAGGTCACGCTTATTCACCGCCGCGACACCCTGCGCGCCGAAAAGATCCTGCAAGACCGGCTGATGAAGAACCCCAAGATCGAAACCCTGTGGTTTCACACGCTGGACGAGGTCTTTGGCAGCGACAATCCCAAAGGTGTCGAGGGCGTGCGAGTGCGTCATGTCGAAACCGGTGCTATCATGGAAATCCCGTGCAAGGGCGTGTTCATCGCCATCGGTCACGCCCCTGCCAGCGAATTGGTCAAGGACCGGCTGGAGCTGCACAATGGCGGGTATGTCAAGGTTGTGCCGGGCAGCACGCGCACATCTGTTCCCGGCGTCTTTGCCGCAGGCGATCTGACCGACCATGTCTATCGTCAGGCGGTCACATCGGCGGGCATGGGCTGTATGGCGGCACTTGATGCCGAGCGCTGGCTGGCGGAACACGAGGGCTGAGGCCAGTTCAGAATAATGCGCCACGACCCCGCCTATGCGGGGCCGTGGCACCATCCGAGTTAGCCGATCTTGTCTTGGGTCCGCGTGTCGAAATCCGTGGCCGCGTGGCGTTCGCGCAGTTGCTCCTTCGGCTCGCCAAAGCTGCGGTTGACCATGCGGCCCCGCTTCACCGCGGGGCGCGCGTCAATCTTTTCCGCCCAGGCCATGACGTGTTTATAGCTGGCAACATCCAGAAACGTCGCCGCATTATAAAGCCGCCCAAGGCAAAGCTGGCCATACCACGGCCAGATCGCCATATCGGCAATGGTATACTCATCGCCTGCAATAAAGGGCCGCTTGGCCAATTGACGGTCGAGCACGTCAAGTTGGCGCTTCACCTCCATCGCGAAACGGTCGATCGGATATTGCCATTTCTCGGGCGCATAGGCGTAGAAATGGCCAAAGCCACCCCCCAGATAGGGTGCGCTGCCCATCTGCCAGAAAAGCCAATTCAGGGTTTCGGTGCGCGCAGGGCCACTCTTGGGCAAGAAGGCGCCAAATTTCTCGGCCAGATGCATCAGGATCGACGCGCTTTCGAACACGCGCAGGGGCGTGTCGCCGGTGTGGTCCAGCAGCGCCGGGATCTTGGAATTGGGATTGACCGCGACAAAGCCCGAGCCGAATTGATCACCCTCGCTGATATTGATGAGCCAGGCGTCATACTCGGCGTCATGGCCTGCGGCGAGCAACTCCTCGAACATCACCGTGACCTTGACCCCATTGGGCGTGGCCAGTGAATAGAGTTGAAAGGGATGCGCGCCCTTGGGGAGTTCCTTGTCATGGGTCGCGCCCGAGATGGGGCGGTTGATCGAGGCGAATTGCCCGCCAGAGGGGGCCTCCCATGTCCAGACATCGGGCGGGGTATAGGTGCTGTCGCTCATCTTGTGATCCTCCATCGGGTTTGGCGGCAAATCTAATCGCTGGCGTGCCGCCCGCAATGCAAAACGCCGCACAGGGGGCTGTGCGGCGTTGCATGGGGTCTTAGGATCGCGCTTAGTAAATCACCACGCTGCGGATGCTTTCGCCGGCGTGCATGAGCTCAAACCCTTTGTTGATATCCTCGAGCGGCATGGTGTGGGTGATCATCGGGTCGATCTCGATCTTGCCCTGCATGTACCAATCGACAATCTTGGGCACATCCGTGCGCCCGCGCGCGCCGCCAAAGGCTGTGCCGCGCCAGCTGCGCCCCGTGACCAGTTGGAACGGCCGCGTGCTGATTTCCGCGCCCGCAGGTGCCACACCGATGATGATGCTCTCGCCCCAGCCCTTATGCGCCGCCTCGAGCGCCGTGCGCATCACGCCCACATTGCCGGTGGCATCGAATGTGTAATCCGCCCCCCCGCCGGTCAGCGCCACAAGATGCGCCACAAGATCGCCCGAAACCTCCTTGGGGTTGACGAAATCGGTCATGCCAAAGCGCGTCGCCATCTCGATCCGGCCCGGATTGATATCGACGCCGACGATCTGATCCGCCCCCGCCAGCCGCAGCCCCTGCAGCACGTTGAGGCCGATGCCGCCCAGACCGAACACAATCGCCCGGCTGCCGATCTCGACCTTGGCGGTGTTGATCACCGCCCCCACGCCCGTGGTGACACCGCAGCCGATGTAGCAAATCTTGTCAAAGGGCGCATCCTTGCGCACCTTCGCGAGCGCAATCTCGGGCAGGACCGTGTGATTGGCAAAGGTCGAGCAGCCCATGTAATGCAGGATCGGCGTGCCATCCAGCATCGAAAACCGGCTGGTGCCATCGGGCATCACGCCCTGGCCTTGGGTCGAGCGGATTTTCTGGCACAGGTTGGTTTTCGGGTTGAGGCAGTATTCGCATTCACGGCATTCGGGCGTGTAAAGCGGAATGACGTGATCGCCCGGTTGCAGGCTGGTGACACCGGGGCCCACCTCGAGCACAACGCCCGCGCCCTCATGCCCCAGAATGGCCGGAAACGCCCCCTCGGGATCGGCCCCCGACAGGGTGAAATCATCGGTGTGGCACAGGCCCGTCGCCTTGATCTCCACCAGAACCTCGCCCGCCTTCGGACCCTCAAGGTTCACCTCCATGATCTCCATCGGGCGGCCTGCCTCAACCGCAACCGCAGCACGTGTGCGCATGTGTTATCCTTTCCTTTGCAATTTGCCGCAGTCTTGCGTCATGCGGCGCGGTGATTCAATATCGAGAGCGTCACGCAGACCCCGGACTGCGGCACTTTTTGCGGCAATTTCCGGCAAGAGAGGCGAAACCATGAAGAAAATCCTTAGCACAGCCCTGATGATCGGGGCATTGGCGGGGTGTGTTGGCCCACAGGACAAGGCGCCTGAGGGCGATGCCTGCGGTGCGGCGCAGATGCAGGCGCTGATCGGCACGCCGGTTGCGGCGCAGGATTTCAGCGGGCGCGCTGCGGTGCGGATTCTGCCACCGGGGGCGATGGTAACGATGGATTACCGCCCCGATCGGCTGAATGTCGAGCATGACGCGGACGGGGTGATCACACGGATCGCCTGTGGGTGAGGGGGCACCACGTCGAAATTCGATGTGACGGCTTTGAACAGCGCGGTGCGGCAGTGTCGGCTATCCCCCGCGCGGAACAAGGCGCGGCACGCGCCGCCGCGCGGATCGCTGGGCCGTCCCGCGGCCTAGCGATTTGGAGAGGGAGCGCTATGCTGTGGGATCACACGAACTTTGCGTGCATAAAGTGCCAGACGGTGCCGCTGCTTCGCTAGTCCCCGGCCCAGCAATCCGCGCGGCGGCTGACTCGACTCCGCCCATCCCCCGCTCTATTTGATATGGAACAAATAGAGAACGAAACCCGCCATGCCCACCCGCCGCATCCTGTCGATCTGGTTTCCCCGGCTTGGGGCCGAGCGCCTGTTGCGGCGGGTGACGGACCCGGACACGCGGCTTTTTGCGGTGGTCAGTGCCGAGGCGCAGGATCAGGTGCTGACCTCTGTGTCACTGCGCGCCGAGGCGCTGGGGCTGAAACCGGGGCAGCCGCTGCGCACCGCGCAGGCGCTCTGCCCGGACCTGATCACCCGCCCCCGCAACCGTGCGGCGGAGGCGGCATTTCTGGCCGCATTGGGGCGTTGGGCCGGGCGGTTCTCGCCCTTGGTGGGGATCGAGGGCACGGCGGGCCTGCTCTTGGATGTCACGGGCTGTGCGCATCTTTTTGGCGGCGAAGCGGGGCTGATCGCCACGCTGCGCGCCGAAGCCGGGGATCTGGGCCTCAGCCTGCGCTGTGGGCTGGCGGATACGGTGGGGGGCGCATGGGCATTGGCGCGCTATGCCGGGCAAGGGGTGGCGGCGCAGCGTTCGGGCGATGCCATCGACCAAGAGGCCCGCGCCACCCGGTCGCGTGCCGCCAAGCGGCGGCATTGGGAGCGCGGCGGCGCGGCCCCTGTGGTGCCGGTGGGCGCTGAGGCGGATGAGATTGCCCCGCCGGGGCATCTGCCAGACAGGCTGGCACCTTTGCCAGTCGCGGCGCTGCGGCTGCCCCCTGTGGTGGTGGCGGATCTGGCGCGGCTGGGGCTGCGGCGGATCGGGGACTTGGCGGCGCAACCGCGCGCCAGCCTTGCCCGCCGCTTTGGCCCCGAGGTGATGTTGCGGCTGGATCAGGCCTTGGGCCATGTACCAGAGCCGATGTCGCCCTCGGCCCCGGCCCCGCGCTTTGCCACCCGGCTGAGCCTGCCGGACCCGATCGGATTGCGCGGTGATCTGGAGGCCGCAGTGTGCCGATTGACCGAGCGGCTCTGCCTTCTGTTGCAGGGCAAGGGACAGGGCGCGCGGCATCTGCGGCTCGAGGCCTATCGTGCCGATGGTGGGCTGCAAGCGGTCGAGGTGCGGCTGGCACGTGCGGTGGACCAGCCAGAGGCGATGCGCCCACTTCTGGAGATGCAGCTTGACAGGATCGACGCCGGGTTTGGGATCGACATGCTGCGGCTAGAGACGATTGTGACCGCGCGAATGGAAACCCGGCAGGGCGAAAGCGGTTTGGGCCGTGGGCGGGGGCCCGGTGCGCAAGAGGCGGCGCTGGCTGATCTAATCACGCGGCTGGGAGGGCGTATCGGGCTGGAGGCGATCACCCGCCGCCATCCCGCCGAGAGCCATATTCCCGAGAAATCGGCGCTGACCCTTGCCGCCGCCTGGTCAGAGCCTGCCCCCGCGCCTTGGCCCACACCCGAGGCGCGCCGCCCGTTGCTGATCTGGTCGCCCGAGGCAGTAACGCGGCCCGAGACGGGAGATATCACGCTGCCGTTTCGCTGGCGCGGGCGGGTGCATGAGGTGGCCGGGGCCAGCGGACCAGAGCGGATTGCGCCGGAATGGTGGCTGGAGGACCCGGCGTGGCGCAGCGGGGTGCGCGACTACTGGCAGGTGGTGACGACGCGCGGCGAGCGGCTGTGGCTGTTTCGTGCCCATGGCGGGCAAATCTCGGGCGGGTGGTTCTGTCAGGGGCGGTTTGCCTGAGGCCGGTCAGGAAAGCGCTTGATTTGGCGCAGGATTGGCGCAACTCTGGAGGTATGAGTTTGCAAAGCCTCGGCCCGATTGCGGGCGCGCATCCCTCAACCACTCAGGTGGCGTTCCAACGCACTGAACTGGGCGTGATCCTGTCGCTCTATGGGCGCATGGTCGCGGCGGGAGAGTGGCGCGACTACGGTATTTCATGCCTGCGCGAGGTGGCGGTGTTTTCGATCTTTCGCCGCACGGCGGAACATCCGCTCTACCGGATCGAAAAGCGGCCAAAATTGCAGGGCAAGCAAGGGCAATATGCGGTCATTGGCATGGATGGTCAGGTGCTCAAGCGCGGGCATGACCTGAAGACCGTGCTGCGGGTGCTAGAGCGCAAACTGATCCGGGCGGTAGAGTGAGGCAAGGCCGGGGCAAGGCATAAGGCCCTGCCCCGATTTGTGCCGGGGCGTTCAAGCCTCGTAATAGGCATACATCTGTTCGAGCGCGTCCAGACCGGACGCTTGGGGCACTTGCGGCAGGTTTGCGGGGACCTCGGGCGTGTAATAGACGGCGACCCAATCCGGGGTGATTGGGGCCGATTTCACAGCCGGGGCGACAGGGGTTTTGACCGGGTAAGCCATGGGTTTATCTCCATATTTCCATGGCACTTACATAATCTTCTGCGCTGCGGCATAAACCGCCAAGCGCGCAGTCTTGCCATGCGTCTGATGCAAGGCACGGATTTTAGCCGATCAGCATATCCCCGGCCAAACCCAGCGTGAAGCCAAAGACCGCCCCCAAAGGCGGCAACCAACTGTGGCGCGCACGGGCGGCGGGGGCGATATCCTGGAAAATCAGGTAGAGAATGCCGCCCGCCGCAAACATCATGATAATCCCCAGAACCTGCGGCATCTCGGAGAGAAAAGAAAAGCCGATGGCTGCGCAGACCGGCCCAAGCAGGGAAAGCCCGGCAAAGAGCAAGACGATCCGATGCCCCCGGACCGCCCCACCACGCATGATGTCGCGAAAGGCGGCAAAGCCCTCGGGCAGATTTTGCAGGAAAATGAGGCCGGCCAGCAAGAGTGCGCGTTCGGCCTGCGCGGTCAGCATGGCCCCGATGGCCATGGCCTCGTGCAGAAAATCGAGCAGCATCGCCATAAGCTGCGCACCGCGCCCACCGTGCGATTCAAGAAAGCGGTCGATGGCAAAAAAGGCGATCCCGCCGCCAGCAAAGGCACCAAGCGCCACGGGCGCAGAAAGCGTATCGCGCGCATGGGGCACCAGCACCAGCGCAATCGCCGCCAAAAGCGCGCCACCACCAAAGGCAACGATGCCATGGGTCGCAGGCGCAGGCAGCCGCCTAAAGGTTGCGGAGAGCGCGAGCGCCGCCCCAAGGGGCATGGCCGCGCCCGCGATCAGGGCCAAGAGCAGCGCAAACCATAAGCCCTCGCTTGCCATTGTCCCTGTGTCCGATCAGACGTGCCGCTCGACCATCATCTTTTTGATCTCAGCGATGGCCTTGGCGGGGTTGAGGCCCTTGGGGCAGGTTTTCGTGCAGTTCATGATGGTATGGCAGCGATAAAGCTTGAACGGGTCTTCAAGATCATCAAGCCGCTCGCCTGTTGCCTCGTCCCGGCTGTCGATGATCCAGCGATAGGCATGCAAAAGTGCGGCCGGTCCAAGGTATTTGTCGCCGTTCCACCAATAGGACGGGCAAGAGGTAGAGCAGGACGCGCACATCACGCATTCATAAAGCCCATCGAGTTTCTCGCGGTCCTCGATGCTCTGCCGCCACTCTTTCGCGGGGCGGTTGGTTTTGGTTTCCAGCCACGGCATGATGCTGGCATGCTGCGCGTAGAAATGCGTAAGGTCGGGGATCAGATCCTTGACCACCGGCATATGCGGCAGCGGGTAGATTTTCACATCGCCCTTGATTTCATCCATACCGTAGATGCAGGCCAGCGTGTTGATCCCGTCGATATTCATCGCGCAAGAACCGCAAATCCCCTCGCGGCAGGAGCGGCGGAAGGTGAGCGTGGGATCAATCTCGTTCTTGATCTTGATCAGCGCATCCAGAACCATCGGGCCGCAGGTGTCCATATCCACGAAATAGGTGTCCACCCGCGGGTTTTTGCCATCGTCCGGGTTCCAGCGGTAAATCTGGAACTTGCGCACGGTCTTGGCACCCTCGGGCTTGGGCCATGTCTTGCCCGTGGTCATGCGCGAATTCTTGGGGAGTGTGAGTTGAACCATCTTGCTACTCCTTGTCAGCCGCCCAAGAGGGTCAGGCTATTTTGGGCAATACATTGCACGGCCTCGGGGCGCTGTGCGATTGCGATCACTTGCTGCGTGGTTTCAGGTGTTACGCCTGACACGCTGGCGCTTGCGATCTGAATGATCTCTCCGGCAGAGGCGGCATCAATCACGCAATCGGTGATCGGGGCAGCGTTGAGGCCCGGAAAGCGCTGTGCGACGACTGTGTTGACCACGCTCTTAGCTCGCTCGCGCGCGAGGGTGTCGGCGACCTGATTGGTCGCCTCGCAGGCGGTAAGGGCCGCAAGCGCGAGACAGGCCAAGGCGATCCGCATCAGAACGTCCGTTCCTTTGGCGCGATCTTTTTGAGGCTGATGCCGCCCTGATCCTCGTCTGTCAGAGGCGTTGTGATGATCGGGCGATAGCTGAGATCGACGGAATTGCCGTCGACACGCGCAATCGTGTGAACGCGCCATTTCTCGTCGTCGCGGGTGCTGAAATCTTCATGCGCATGCGCGCCGCGGCTTTCTTGCCGGGCCTCGGCCCCAAAGATCGTGGCGAGCGCATTGGGCATGAGATTGGTCAGTTCCAGCGTTTCCATCAGGTCGCTGTTCCACACAAGGCTACGGTCCGTGACCTTGATGTCATCCATCTTGGCCGCGACGGTCTTCATCTTCTCGACGCCTTCGGCCAGCGTTTTCGAGGTGCGGAACACGGCGGCATCGGCCTGCATCGTGCGCTGCATTTCGAGCCGCAATTCGGCGGTGGGCACAGCGCCGGTGGCATGGCGCAGCCCGTCAAAGCGGCTGAGCGCCTTGTCCACCTCGGCCTTGTTGGTGGCGGGCACGGCCGAGTCGCGATCCACCACCTTGCCTGCGCGAATGGCAGCAGCGCGGCCAAAGACCACAAGGTCAATGAGCGAGTTGGAGCCAAGCCGGTTCGCGCCATGCACGGAGGCGCAGCCCGCCTCGCCCACAGCCATGAGGCCGGGGACGACGGCATGGGGATTGTCCTGAGTGGGATTGACCACCTCGCCCCAGTAATTCGTCGGCACGCCGCCCATGTTGTAATGCACGGTGGGCAAAACCGGGATCGGCTCCTTGGTCACGTCAACGCCGGCAAAGATGCGGGCAGACTCGGAAATGCCGGGCAGGCGCAGATGCAGCGCCTCGGGCGGCAGGTGGCTGAGGTTGAGGTGGATGTGATCGCCATCCGCGCCCACGCCGCGCCCTTCGCGGATTTCCATCGTCATGCAGCGGCTGACATAGTCGCGGGGGGCGAGATCCTTGTAATTGGGCGCGTAGCGTTCCATGAAACGCTCGCCCTCGGAATTGGTGAGGTATCCGCCCTCGCCACGCGCACCCTCGGTAATCAGGCACCCGGCGCCGAAAATGCCGGTGGGGTGGAATTGCACGAATTCCATGTCTTGCAGCGGCAGACCGGCGCGCGCCACCATGCCGCCACCGTCGCCGGTGCAGGTATGGGCAGAGGTCGCCGAAAAATAGGCGCGGCCATAGCCGCCGGTGGCCAGTACGACCATCTTGGCGTTGAAGACGTGGATGGTGCCATCGTCGAGTTTCCAGCAAACGACGCCGGTGCAGGCCCCATCGGTCATCACCAGATCAATGGCGAAATATTCGATGTAGAACTCGGCCTTTTGCTTGAGGCTTTGACCATAGAGCGTATGCAGAATGGCATGGCCGGTGCGGTCAGCGGCGGCACAGGTGCGCTGCACGGGCGGGCCTTCTCCAAATTCGGTGGTATGGCCGCCAAAGGGGCGCTGATAGATCTTGCCCTCTTCGGTGCGCGAGAACGGCACGCCGTAATGTTCCAGCTCATAGACCGCTTTGGGCGCCTCGCGCGCGAGATATTCCATTGCGTCGGTATCGCCCAGCCAATCCGAACCCTTGACCGTGTCATACATATGCCACTGCCAGCTATCGGGGCCCATATTGCCGAGGCTTGCGGCAATGCCGCCCTGTGCCGCAACGGTGTGCGAGCGGGTCGGGAAAACCTTGGTCACGCAGGCCGTGCGCAGCCCCTGTTCGGCCATGCCGAGTGTCGCCCGCAGTCCCGCGCCGCCCGCGCCGACAACCACGACGTCATAATCATGCGTCTCGTATTCATAAGCAGCCATTTGTTCAGGTCCTCACAGCGCGATCTTGGCAAGGGCGAAAAGCCCGGTGGCGATCAGCCCGTAACTTAGAACGGTCACGGCAATAATCAGGCCCCGGCGCGTGCTGCCGTGGCTGTAATCCTCGATCATCGTCTGCGCGCCGCTTGCGTAGTGGCGCAGGCCAAAGAAAATCACGAGGCCGGTGAGAATGGCCATGGCCGGATGCGAAAAGGCGGCCAGCACCTCGGCGCGGTCACCGCCAAGGGCGCGGCCAAAGGCCACAAGAAACACCGGGATGATCAGGGCAAGGCCAACACCCGAAAGTTTCATATACCAGAAATGTTCGGTCCCGGTGCCAGCGGCCCCTTTGCCCTCGGCGCGTTTGCGTGCGGTCAGATAACGCATGATGCTCTCCTCAGACCAGAAGCAGGGTGATGACGGTCAGCACGACCGAGCCGATGATGCAGCCCCAACCGAGTTTCTCGGCGGTGGGAATGTCCATTCCCTTGCCCGCATCGAAATAAAGGTGCCGCAGCCCCGCAAGGTAGTGATACCACACCGCCCAAGCCGAGAGGGACAGAACCAGATCGCCAAACCAAGAGGTCAGCACCGCATCGGCCATGGCAAAATAGGCGTCAGAGGTAGAGGCCGCCAAAAGCCACCACACGATCAGAAGCGCCGCCACGATCAGGGCATTGCCGGTGATCCGTGTCAGGATCGAGGTGATCGAGGTCAGTTGTGGGCGATAAATTTGCAGGTGGGGCGAAAGCGGGCGTTCAACCGGTTTGGTTTCAGCCATGGAGCAACTCCTTTGCAGATGGCGGGCGGCGCGACAGCCGTCTTTTGCTGGGTTTCTTGTTATACTTTTTCTCGGCGCTGTCACCTGTCCCGCGCGCCAAAACCCCTGTTTTGAGGCAATTGGCCGCAAAAATATTGCTTTTGTGATCACGTAAATAATCGTGTGATCACAAATTAGGCCAATGGGAATCAGGTTTTCCCTGATGGTTTCCCTGAGTCTCTGGGCTGGTGCGGGAAACTCTCTTAGGACTCGCCCGGACAGCGCATGGTTTTGTGATCACAAAAGTCAAGCAGACAAGAAAAAGCCCGGGGCGCTTACGACCCGGGCCTATTCTGTGCCATGACGCTGTTTAGTGCAGCTTGGCTTCTACATCCGCAATGGCCGCGTCGATCAATGCATTTCCATCAGCGGCGGTCATCTGCTTGGCGATCACATCACGCGCGGCGGCAACCGCCACGACAACAGCCTGATCGCGTACGTCGCGGATGGCCCGTGCCTCGGCGCTGGCGATCTGTTCTTCGGCGGCCTGCATGCGGCGGGCAATCGAAGCCTTGATCTCTTCCTTAGCCTCTTCGGCGGCGGCGTTCGCCTCTTCCTTGGCTTGCGCCACGATCCGGTCGGCTTGTGCCTGCACGTCTTTTTGCTTGCGCTCGTAGCTGGCCAGCAAGGTCTGTGCCTCTTCGCGCAGGGCGCGCGCCTCGTCGAGTTCGCCCTTGATATTGGCGGCACGCTCGTCGAGTTTTTTGCCCAAGAGTGTCGGCACCTTGACGTAAATCAGGAAGCCAACAAAGAGCAGGAAGGCGAGCAGGACCACGAAATTCGTGTTGGAGAGCGAAAAGAACGGACCCGAAGCCGCCAGCGCGGGGCTGGCGAAGACGGCGGCAACCATGGTCAAAAGCATCTTTTGCATGGCGATTATCCTTTCATCCGGTCGGCAACAGCGGCCCCGACGGTTTTCTCGTCGGCCTTGCCACCCATGACGGCAACGATCTCGGCAGCGGCTGCAACGGCCACTTCTTTGACGCTGTCCATCGCAGTGGCCCGGATATCGGCAATCTTCTTTTCGCCTTCTGCCGCACGCGCGGCAATCTCGGCATCCGCCTTGGCGGTTGCGGCGTCCAGCTCTGCCTTGATCTCGGCCTTGGCCTGACCCACGATGGTCTGCGCCTCGGTGCGGGCATCGGCCAACGCCTTGAGATAGGCTTGTTCGGCCTCGACAGCCTTGACCTTGAGATCTTCGGCAGCGGCGAGGTCGTTGGTAATGGCCCCCTGACGCTCTGCCAGCACGGCCGCAATGCGCGGCAGCGCAATGCGCGACAGGACAAAGTAAATCACGACCAGCGTGACGAGGAGCCAGAAAATCTGGTTGCCAAAGGTCGTAAAATCCAGCTGGGGCAAGCCCGGCGTGGATGCGGCTTGACCAGCGGCGTCATGCGTTTCGCTTGCCATGTCGTCCTCCTAGGGGAAAGTTCCGTGTCACCGAGGGGCGGCGTTGCGCCACCCCCCAGCCGTAAGGATCAGCTACCCGAGAGACTTAGACAGCGAACATCAGCAGAAGGGCGACGAGGAACGAGAAAATCCCCAGCGCTTCTGCGAAGGCGATGCCGATGAACAGCGTCGCGGTCTGGCCAGCAGCGGCCGAAGGGTTGCGCAGCGCGCCAGCGAGGAAGTTGCCGGCAACATTGCCCACACCCATCGCAGCCCCGCCCATGCCCATGCAGGCCAGGCCAGCGCCGATATATGCACCCATTTGAACGATATCGCCTTCCATAGTGATGTCTCCTTACGTTGGAATTGGCATTGATCGGTTGGTCGTGGGGCGGGCGAACCCGCCGTCGTTTGGTAGGGTGGGTGAAACCCACCACATCCTGTTAGTGGCTCGGGTGCAGAGCATCCTTGAGATACACACAGGTCAGGATGGTAAAGACATAGGCCTGAATGAAGGCCACCAGCACCTCGAGCGCATAGATGGTCGAGATGGCAAGGATCGAGAGCGGCGTCACCACGATGCCGATCCCGGTCGAGATCAGGATCATCGGCGCGAAGGCGGCGAACACTTTGACCACGGCGTGACCGGCCATCATGTTACCGGCAAGACGAATGGAGTGGCTGACGGGACGCACGAAGTAGGAAATCACCTCGATCAGCGCCAGCACCGGGCGCAGCGCGAGCGGCGCGGAACTGACCCAGAAGAGCCCCAGAAAACCCACACCATGTTTCACAAAACCGACAACGGTCACGGTCAGGAAAACCATCATCGCCATCACTGCCGTCACCGCGATATGGCTGGTGGTGGTAAAGGCCATCGGCAAGAGGCCCAAGAAGTTGGCGAAGAGGATGAAGAGAAACAGCGTCATGATATAGGGGAAGAACACCAGCGCATCCTTGCCCGCCACATCCTCGACCATCTTGCGGATGAAATCATATAGCAGCTCGACCACGGATTGCGTGCGGCTTGGGATCGTTGCCCGGCGCGATGTGCCCATGACCATGAGCGCAATGATCGCGAGCACTGTCAGCGCCATCCACAAGGTGACGTTGGTCAGTGTGAACACGCCCACGGCACCCTCGCCAAAGAGCGGCTTGACCATGAACTGATCCATCGGGTGGAAAACCAGACCGGGTTCCCCGGCACCGTGCGCTTCAGTCGCCATTCTTTGCCCTCTCATCCCCGCCTTGCGCGGGCTTGTCCATGCCTTGCTGGATTTCGGCGGCGCTGCGCATCATCGTTTTGACGCCCGCGGCCACCCCCAGCAACGTGAAGATGACAAGGAACACCGGCATCGTCCCCAAGAGAACATCAAGCCCGTATCCCATGCCGAAACCGATCAAAAGACCGGCCACCAGCTCGATCACCATTCGCCAAGCCATCTGGGCCTGAGAATAATGCTCTTCCTGATGGGGCCGTGGTGCGTCCTTGGCCTTGAGCCTCGCTATCTTCGCTTCCAGCTCTGCCAGTTGCGCGCGCTGCTCGGGATCGGTCACGGGAGCCCCCTCAGGATGTTGCGCATGTGCTACGTCCTGAGCACGCCTGAGTCAAGCGCCAGAGACCCCTGCGTGACGCCAGGTTAAAGCGTTGTTTTATTGAGTATTTTTACCAAGAAGATGCAGGGCGGTCATTCCGTCGCAACCGCCCCAAAGGCGATCTGGGGCGGTTTGGTATATTCAACCGTTTGGTTGAGTTTCAGCGCACGACAAAGACCGAGACCTTGGCGTGTTGCGCGATATAGCCCCCATGCGAGGCAAAGATATGCTCGAGAAAGCCGGGCACATGGCTGGCCACGACCACCAGATCGGCACCGCTTCGCTCGATTGCCTGCATCAGCGCCGAGGTTGTTTCGACCTCGGGGTCATGGCTGATGATCGGCTCGGCCTCGACCGTGACGGCGTATTTGTTGCGCAGGTTTTCGGCAAAGCTGTGAAGGGTCTGCGTGAATTCGGCGGCGTTATGGCCAAGCTCATTGGGCAGTTCACCGCCCACGCCCGCCACGATGATACGCGCCCCATGCCGCTTGGCGAGATCCCCCGCCACGTCGAGCGCTTTGGCCAATGTGTCCTTGTGGAGCAGATCGACCGGAACCAGGATTGTCGAGAACATCGTCTTTCCTTTCGTGTTTCCGTTTTGCGTCCGCCCAGCCTAATGGCTGGTGCGCCGCCCGACCTTGTCACAGATCAAGGGCGGTTTCAGCCCACCCGGCATGGATCAGCCGTTGACGCGGGGCGCGCGCTTGGGCTTATGAAGGGCATGCAGAATGCGATCGCCCTTGATATGGTCTTTGCCGCCCTCGCCGACCCCACCCGGCGCGCGATCCTGTCGATGCTGCTGGAGGATGACATGGCGGTCACGGATGTGGCGGAGCCATTCGAGATGAGCCTTGCCGCGATTTCCAAGCATCTGGGCATTCTGGGCCGCGCCGGGCTGATCACTCAGGAACGCCGGGGCCGCGTGACATGGTGCAAGCTGGAACCGGACGCGCTGCGCGATGCCTCGATCTGGATGCAGAGCTTTGGGCAGTTCGAGGCAGTCAATCTTGATGCGTTCGAGCGGTTTCTCAAGGCAGAACTGCCGGATGAGGGCTGAGATGTGAGGCCGCTAGGTGATCGCGGCACTTTCATCCTTTAGCAACAGCACCAGCGCAACCACCGTCAGCCCCACCCCCATCAGCACCACCGGCTGTGGCAAGGGATGCCCCAACGCCGTCTGCCAGAGCGTGACCCAAGTGGGGGTGAGATAGGTATAGGCCATCACCTTGGCACTGGGCAGGTTGAGGCTGGCGTATTGCAGGCAGACAAAGGTTATCGCCGTGGCAAAGACCGCCGTGTAGACAATGGTGATCCAGACGATGGCGGGCAAGCTTGACCAATCGGTCGCGCGCAGGTCGCCCCAACCTGCGGCTGTCACCAAGAGCGCCGCCCCAAGCATCGTTCCAAAGGAAAACACCACCGGACGCTCGCCGCGATTGAGGCGGCGCACCAGCGGCGTATAGATGGCATGGGCCGCGCAGCCGAAGAAATAGATCGCCTCGCCGCGCCCGACCTCGAACGCCATGAGCGCCGAGACATCAGCGCGAAAGATGACCCAAAGCGCGCCCATCGCCCCGACGCCCAAGGCAACCGCCATGCGCGGCGTTGTGATCTGGCGCAAGAGCAGATAGCCGGCGATGCCCGCCATGATCGGCGTAAGCGTAAAGACCGCCGCTGCCGAAACTGGCGCTGCGGTCTTGAGCCCCTCGAACATCATCACGAAATACAGGCCCATCGCGCCACCCAGCAGGAGGTAGCGCCATGGGGCAGACCATGTGCGGCGCGGAATGCCTCGGCCCAGCATCGCCCCTGTGCCAAGGATCACGGCGGCCAGCAAGAAACGCGGCGCATTGAGGGCGGCGGGGGCGATATGCTGCGCCGCCATAGACCCAAGCGCGAATGATCCCGCCACCAGCCCAGAGAAACAGAGCATCGCCAGATGCCCCTTGAGCGCAGGCGTCATGCCCGCGCTCACGTCACTGGCCATGCCGCCGCGCGCTCTTTGAGATGGTTCAGGAACGCTTGCACTTTGGTGGTGCGGTGCAGGTCCATATGAGTGACCAGCCAAAGGGGGGCCGCCCATTCAGGACGGGGCGGCGTCACCTGGATAAGCCCCGGCATTTCTGCGGCCTGCAAGACCGAGGTGAATCCGATCCCAGCCCCGGCTAGGATGGCGTTGCGTTGTGCATGCACATCGCCCGAGCGAAACACGATGGCCTCGCCCGGCACATTGTCCTGCAACCAGCGCAGGAACGGCGCGCGTGTCTTGGGATCATCCGCGCCGACAAAGCGGTGATGCGGCAGATCCTCGGGCCCTTTGGGCAGGCCATGGCGCGCGACGTAGCTTTCACTGGCATAAAGCGTGAACTGCTGCTGAAAGAACGGCTGTACCACGTTATCGGGCTGATCCGGCACAGCGCCTGCGCGGATCGCAACATGCGCTTCGCCGTATTCAAGCCGAAACAGGCGGTCGCCGGTCAAATAACGCACCACCAATGCCGGATACATCTCTTGAAACGCGGCCAGCACCGGCACAAGCAGATGGCTGAGCCCGCCAACCGAAGTCACGACCAACTCGCCCGAGACATCGTTGCCCTGCCCCTTGATCCGCCCGGCCAACTGATTGAACTGGTCATCGGTGGCCTGCGCCACGCGCAACAGGTCTTCGCCCGCCTCGGTCGGGGTATAGCCCCGCGCATGGCGCTGAAAGAGCTTGACGCCCAGCCTCTCTTCGAGCGCGTCGATGTGGCGGATAACGGTGGCATGATGCACGCCCAGCACCTCGGCCGCGCCGCTCACGGTGCCGATCCGCGCCACATTATAGGCGGTCCGCACCTCGTCCCAATTCTCCATCACGCCGATCACCCTGCCCAGCTATCCCGTTCGCCTAGCAACTATGCGGCGGCGACGCGGCGGTTGCAATCACCCGTAATGCGCGTAGCCTGTACGCGTCTCTCACAGCAGCGGCCAACCGATGAAAGTCACGCATAGCAGCCCAGATCTTTTGATGATCGAGGACATGCCTTGGTTCATGGCGATCATGCTGGGCCTGTTCACAGTTTTGTTTGCAGGTGTCGGCCTTTTGGTTATGCCGCAGACCCTTGTTGGCGGGCTGGTCTTTTTGATCGGCGGCGGCGGGTTGGGCTTTGCAGGTGTGTGTATTTTTGTTGAACGTCTGCAAGTGATCTTGGATGCGCGCGCGGGCACCGCGATTTTGCGCAGCCGAACCATCCTGCGTCACCGCGAGACGGTCCTTGACCTCTCGGACGTGATCCGCGCCACGGGCGAGAGCACGCTATCGGGCGGCGAGACAAGCACCGATCCGTCGCGCGTGCGCCGCCCCGTGCATCGCCCCACGCTTGTTCTGCGTGATGGGGCGGGCGGCGCGCCGCTCTTGCATCCGATCACCGAGATCTATGACAGCAGCCGCGCGTCGGCTGAGGTGGTGCGCGCGATCAATCACTGGTTGGCCGAGTTGCGCGGTCCTGACCCCATGCTTGACTCTGCCCCACCCGCGCGCTAAACGCCCACGCAATCCCGGAGGCCCATGCTTCCGGTCCCGGCCCTGTGTCGGGATCGCCCCCCGTCAGCGCGTTGCGCCCACGGGGGCGTTTATCGTTTGAACCGTTGCCCCTATATGGGGTGACATGGCAGCAACCGGCATAGGAGCCTGAGCGATGTTTGAAAATCTATCCGAACGCCTCTCCGGTGTCTTTGACCGGCTGACCAAACAGGGGTCGCTGTCTGAAGAGGATGTGAAAACCGCCCTGCGCGAGGTGCGTGTCGCCCTGCTGGAGGCCGACGTTTCCCTGCCCGTCGCGCGTGATTTCATCAAGACGGTTGAGAGCCGCGCCACTGGGCAGGCTGTCACCAAATCCGTGACACCCGGCCAGCAGGTCGTAAAGATCGTGCATGACGCGCTGGTCGAGACATTGCGCGGCGAAGGCGATCCCGGCGCGCTCAAGATCGACAACCCGCCTGCGCCGATTCTGATGGTCGGTCTGCAAGGCTCGGGGAAGACCACCACCACCGCCAAGCTGGCCAAGCGGCTGAAGGACCGCGAGGGCAAGCGGGTGCTGATGGCCTCGCTTGATACCAACCGCCCGGCGGCGATGGAACAACTGGCCATTCTGGGCAAACAGATTGGCGTCGATACCCTGCCCATCGTCAAGGGCGAAGACCCGGTTCAGATCGCCAAACGCGCCAAGACGCAAGCGGCGCTTGGCGGCTATGATGTCTACATGCTCGACACCGCAGGACGGCTGCATATCGACGCAGAGCTGATCGCGCAGGCGGCGGCGGTGCGGGATGTGGCCAACCCCCGCGAAACCCTGCTCGTGGTCGATGGCCTGACTGGTCAGGATGCCGTCAACGTCGCCACCGAGTTTGACGACAAGATCGGCGTGACCGGCGTTGTTCTTACCCGGATGGACGGGGACGGGCGCGGCGGTGCGGCGCTCTCGATGCGCGCGATTACCGGTAAGCCCATTCGCTTTGTCGGCCTTGGCGAAAAGATGGATGCGCTCGAAACCTTTGAGCCGGACCGTATCGCAGGCCGCATTCTGGGCATGGGCGATATCGTGGCCCTTGTGGAAAAGGCACAGGAGACCATCGAGGCGGCTGAGGCCGAAAAGATGATGCGCCGCATGGCCAAGGGTCAGTTCAACATGAACGACCTCAAGGGTCAGCTTGAGCAGATGCAAAAGATGGGTGGCATGCAGGGGCTGATGGGCATGATGCCCGGCATGGGCAAGATGGCCAAACAGGTCGAAGATGCCGGGTTTGACGACAAGATGCTCACCCGCCAGATCGCCATGATCCAGTCGATGACCAAGAAAGAGCGCGCCAATCCCGCGCTGCTTCAGGCCAGCCGCAAAAAACGGATCGCTGCCGGATCGGGCATGGATGTGTCTGACCTCAACAAGCTGCTCAAGATGCACCGCCAGATGGCGGATATGATGAAGAAAATGGGCAAGATGGGCAAAGGCGGCATGCTGAAACAGGCGATGAAAGGCATGTTTGGCAAGGGCGGCATGCCCGATATGAACGACCCGCAGGCCATGGAAGAAGCGGCCAAGGCATTGGGCGGCAAGCTGCCCGGCGGTATGGGTGGTCTGGGTGGCAAATTGCCGGGCCTCGGCGGCGGCATGGGCCTGCCCCCCGGCCTCTCTGGCTTTGGCAAGAAGAAGTGACCATGGCTTCTTCTTGGCATAAATACTCATATCCGACCCCGCAACCGGCACCCCGCCAGAGGGGGACCCGGCCATGACCCTCACCCAAGCGCCCACACTGGAAACGCCGCGCCTTGTCCTGCGTGGACCAGAGCAACGGGATATTGAGCCCACAATCGCCTTTCTGCTCGACCGGAGCCGGTCCGAGGGCTTTGGGTCATCACCCAACCGGGGCGAGGCGTGGCGGTGGTTCGCGCTCAACGTCGGGCATTGGCATATCCACGGCTATGGGTATTTCACGATCGAGATGAAAGACACGGGCGAGATCGCAGGCATCGCGGGCATCTGGAACCCCGAAGGTTGGCCCGAGCCGGAATTGGGCTGGGCGCTCTATGCCGGGTTCGAGGGGCGCGGCATCGCCTATGAGGCCGCCGCGCGCGCGCGCCGCTATGCCTATGAAGATCTGGGCTTTGATACGCTGACCTCGAATATCGTGCCGGGCAATACGCGCTCTGTCGCGCTGGCCGAACGGCTGGGCGCGTGGTTCGAGCGGGAATATGACAACATCCACATGGGCCGCGACCTGCTTTATCGCCATCCCGGCCCCGATGCCGCCTCTGGCCGCGATGATGACGGCTCGGTTGAGGCCTACGCATGACCCACGCTTTTTCTTTCAGCCGCCGGAGTCTCGCATGACTGACGCAACCGCCCTTGCCGCGCAGCTTCTCAAGGAGCATCGCCAGAGCATTGATCGGCTCGACGCGATCCTCGTCTTTACGCTGGCCGAGCGTTTCAAGCACACGCAGGCCGTGGGGAAACTCAAGGCTGAATACGACCTTCCCCCGTCCGATCCCGCGCGCGAGGCGCAACAGATCGAACGGCTCGAAGAATTGGCAAAAGCGGCTGATCTGGACCCCGCCTTTGCCAAGGAGTTTCTGAACTTCATCATCGCCGAGGTGATCCGACATCACCAAAAGCACCAATCGTAAGGTGGGCCTGAGCCCCGCCAAACCCACGCCATTATAAGGAGAATATCAAATGGCCATGAAAATCCGTCTCGCCCGTGGTGGCAGCAAAAAGCGTCCCTTCTACCGCATCGTCGCGGCCGACAGCCGCATGCCGCGCGATGGCCGCTTTATCGAGAAGCTGGGCACCTATAACCCGCTCCTGCCGAAAGACAGCGAAGATCGCGTCAAGATGGACATCGAGCGCGTTCAGCACTGGCTGGCACAGGGCGCACAGCCGACCGACCGCATCAGCCGCATGCTGGAAGCCGCAGGTATTGTTGCCAAGAAAGAGCGTGCAAACCTGAAAAAGGCCGTTCCGGGCAAGAAAGCGCAAGAGCGCGCTGCAGAGAAAGCCGCCAAGGCCGAGGCCGCCAACGCCCCTGCCGAAGAGGCAGCCGCCGAGGAATAAGACTGGAAAGGCGCTGGAATGTCGCAATTTTCCAAGGACTTCCAGACCGGTCTGCGCGATCTCATGCGATGGCGGCGCGATGTGCGCCGCTTTCGCCGGGACGCGGTGGAAGAGGCTGTCTTGCAAGACTGCCTCGACACCTTTCTTCTATCGCCCTCTGTGGGGCTGAGCGAACCATGGCGCGTGATCCGGGTGCAATCGCCCGGCGCGCGCGCTGCGGCGCTAGAGAATTTCACCACAGCCAATGCGCAGGCGTTGGCGGGCTATGAGAGCGACAAGGCGCGCGTTTACGCGGGCTTGAAGCTATCGGGGATGCAAGAGGCCCCGGTGCAACTGGCGATTTATTGCGACGAGGCAACCGACAAGGGCGCAGGTCTGGGGGCCGGCACCATGCCAGAGATGCGCCGCTATTCGGTGGTGGGCGCGATCACGCATTTCTGGCTGGCGGCGCGCGCGCAGGGCCTGGGCGTGGGTTGGGTGTCGATCCTCGACCCTGAGCAGTTGTCGCGCGATCTTGAGGTACCCGCTGACTGGGCGCTGGTGGCCTATCTGTGCGTCGGCTGGCCCGAGACCGCGAGCGACACACCCGAATTAGAGCTGGCCGGATGGGAAACCCGCCGTCCAACCCTGCCAACCGAGGTGCGCTGAGCATGACCCTGTTGCGCATCAAGGGAATTGAGCGGATCATCCCCCTATCCGCACAACCGGAGACAACCCCATGAGCGACAGTGACCGCATTTGCGTAGGTGCCATCGGCGGCGCATTCGGCGTGCGTGGCGAGGTGCGGCTCAAGAGCTTTACCGCCATGCCCGAAGACATCGCGGCCTATAGCCCGCTGAGCACCGAGGATGGCGCACGCGCCTTTGACGTGACCCTGACGGGCCAGACCACCAATGGCTTGACCGCGCAACTCTCTGGCATCAGCACCAAAGAGGCCGCCGATGCGCTGCGCGGCATGCGGCTCTATGCGCTGCGCGCGCAATTGCCCAATCTGCCGGATGATGAATTCTATCACGCTGATCTGATCGGGCTTGAGGTGTATGACACCGGCGGCGCGGTATTGGGGCGGGTCAAGGCCGTGCTCAACCACGGCGCGTCCGACATTCTGGAAATCCATGCGCCGGGGATGTCTGCAACCATCCTGTTGCCCTTTACCACCGAAGCGGTGCCGACCGTCGATCTGGCCGCAGGGCGCATCATCGCCGATCCGCCCGATGGCCTGACATGAGCGATACCCCCCGCTCGCATGGGCGCAAATCCATCCGCGCCACCATGACCCCGCGCGAGTTGATCACGCCCACGCCGGAACTGGCGGGGGTTTGGACAGCGCGGGTGATTACCCTTGTCCCACAAGCCTTTCCCGGTGTGTTGGGCGAGAGCCTGACAGGACGCGCGCTGCAAAACGGTCTTTGGGCGCTCGATGCCATTGACTTGCGCCCCTATGGCGAGGGCAAACATCGCAATGTCGATGATACGCCCGCCGGGGGTGGCGCGGGCATGGTGATCCGCGCGGATGTGATGGGGCGTGCGATTGACGAGGTGATGGCGGGCACCCCGCCCGGCTGGCCGCTGATTTACCTGAGCCCGCGTGGTCGTAGGTTTGATCAGGCCATGGCACAAGACCTGTCGCAACGCCCCGGTGTCACCCTTATTTGTGGCCGGTTCGAGGGGCTGGATGAGCGCGTGATCGAGCATTATGGCATCCAAGAGGTGTCTTTGGGCGATTTCGTTATGAGCGGCGGTGAAATAGCCGCACAGGCGATGATCGACGCCTGTGTGCGCCTGTTGCCCGGTGTTCTGGGCAATGCCGAGAGCACGGAAGAAGAAAGTCATTCCAACGGGTTGCTGGAGCATCCGCACTATACCCGCCCCGCCGAATGGATGGGCCGGGTCATCCCCGAGGTATTGACCTCTGGCGATCACGCCAAGGTGGCGGAATGGCGGCGCGCGATGTCCGAGCGGCTGACCGCCGAACGACGCCCCGATCTGTGGGGAAAACACCGCAGAACCCATCCTGACAAGGCTTGATCCAGCCCACGCTTGCGCCTATACACCGCCTTGCTTGGAATCGGTTGCGGCTCCGGGTGCGTTTGTTATTGGCTAAATCTCCCGCCAGACTTTCTTCGGTCGCCTGCGGCAGCCCCGGCAAACGGATCACAGACAAGGACGACCTGAACTCTGGCGGGCGCATCTGCGGACCCGGAAGAAGACCAAGAGCTCTGAGGACGCGAGACATCTTTGCGGGAAAAACCGCAAGCAAATCAGGAGAGAAGCGATGGATATTATCGCTCAGTTGGAGGCGGAACAGATTGCCGCCCTCGGGAAGACCATTCCCGATTTCAAAGCCGGCGACACGATCCGCGTCGGTTACAAAGTGACCGAAGGCACCCGTAGCCGCGTTCAGAACTTTGAAGGCGTCTGCATCAGCCGGAAGAATGGCAAGGGCATCGCCGGTTCTTTCACGGTCCGCAAGATTTCCTTTGGCGAAGGTGTGGAACGTATGTTCCCGCTCTATTCGACCAACATCGACAACATCGAGGTTGTTCGCCGTGGTCGCGTACGTCGCGCCAAGCTGTATTACCTGCGCTCGCGTCGCGGCAAGTCTGCGCGTATTGCAGAGGATTCCAACTACAAGGCCCAATCGGGCGCTTCCGCGTAAGGATTGGTACGATGAAAAAAGACATCCACCCCGATTATCACGTCATCGACGTCAAGATGACCGACGGCACCATCGTTCAGATGCGCTCGACCTATGGCAAAGAGGGCGACACGCTGTCGCTTGACATCGACCCCACGGTGCACCCCGCCTGGACCGGTGGCAGCTCGCGTCTGATGGATGCCGGTGGCCGTGTGTCCAAGTTCAAGAACAAATACGCTGGTCTCGGGTTCTAAACCCTGTTTCCAGCCGGATACGACAAACGCCGCCCTTTGGGGCGGCGTTTTGCATGGGGCACCGGCGCAGCTTTACTTTTTGGTAAGGATTGGGGTATAAACAGGACATCCGAAAATCGGTTTTCAGTGTCCTCACCGAAAACGTGACCCTGCGGAGCTGCTACTCCGCAGGGTCTTTTCTTTCAGGGGTTAGATCCCCATCAAGAGCCGGATGATCCCAACGAGCAGCGTGCCCGCTGCAAGTAAAACCATCCATTTCCGAAAGTCGGGTTCTTTCAGTTTCCTCACCTCCTTGCGCTGCAATGGGTTGCAGCAGGACTACAGCACCCGGTTGGCGTGAAGGAGAGGTTAAAGTTGTCGATAATCTGGGCGATTTTTAGCTGAACCAGCCCCCACCCTTGCACCTGTGCCGCAACCGGATAAAACGGACAGGCATACGGGCAAAGGGCGCAGAATGGCGACGGCACTGATCATATTGGCAGCAGGTCAGGGGACGCGGATGAATTCCGACCTTCCCAAAGTGCTGCATCCTATCGGCGGCGCGCCGATGTTAGGGCATGCCATGCAGGCAGGCGCGACATTGGAGCCAGATCAGGTGATCGTGGTGGCCGGGCACGGGGCCGAGGCGGTGCGTGCAGCGGCCCATGACTTTGACGAGACCGCAGAGATCGTAATCCAGTCCGAGCAACTGGGAACTGCAAATGCGGTGGCGCAAGCCGCGCCGCGTCTGGTGGATTATCCGGGCGATGCGCTGGTGCTCTATGGCGACACACCCTTTGTTCAGCCTGAAACGCTGGAACGGATGCAGGCGGCGCGCGCCGCCCATGACATTGTTGTGCTGGGGTTCGAGGCGGCTGATCCGGGCCGCTATGGCCGGTTGGTGATGCAGGGACAAGACCTTGTTAAAATTGTCGAATTCAAGGATGCGACCGAGGCCGAGCGCGCGATCACGCTCTGCAATAGCGGCGTGGTTCTGGCACCGGCAGCGCTGCTTTTCGATCTGATTTCAGAGGTGGGCAATGCGAATGCGGCGGGCGAGTATTACCTGACCGACATCGTGGGTCTGGCGCGGGCGCGGGGGTTATCGGCAACCGCTGTTACTTGCGACGAGGCCGAGACGATGGGCATCAATTCCCGCGCCGAACTCGCACGGGCAGAAGCCGCGTTTCAGACGCGCAAACGGGCCGAGGCGCTGGAAACTGGCGTGACGCTTGTCGCGCCTGATACGGTGCAGTTTGCCTATGACACGTGGTTGGGCCGCGATAGTCTGGTCGAGCCTTATGTGGTCTTTGGCCCCGGCGTCACGGTCGAGACGGGCGCGCATATCCGCGCCTTTTCCCATCTTGAGGGCTGTCATGTGGCGCGTGGCGCGGTGGTGGGCCCCTATGCCCGCCTGCGCCCCGGCACTGAATTGGCGGAACATTCCCGCATTGGCAATTTCGTTGAGGTGAAGAATGCGCTGATCGGCGAGGGGGCCAAGGTCAATCACCTGAGCTACATCGGCGATGCGCGTGTAGGCGACGAGAGCAATATCGGCGCGGGCACCATCACCTGCAATTACGACGGTGTAAGCAAGCATGAAACGGTGATCGGTGCGCGGGTTTTCGTGGGCTCGAACACGATGCTGGTGGCCCCGGTGACACTGGGGGACGGGGCGATGACCGGCTCGGGATCGGTGATTACGCGCGATGTGGCCCCGGACGCGCTGGCCATTGCACGCGCCCCACAGGTGGACATGCCGGGGCGCGCGCGCAAGCTGTTCGATATGTTGAAAGCACGCGCCGGAAAACGCGACAAAGGATCAAACTGATGTGTGGGATTGTCGGAGTTCTGGGGGATCACGAGGCGGCACCGCTGCTGGTTGAAGCGCTCAAGCGGCTGGAATATCGCGGCTATGACAGCGCCGGGATCGCCACGATCAACGACGGGCGCCTAGATCGCCGCCGCGCGGTGGGCAAGCTGGTGAATCTGGCCGATCTGCTGGTCCATAATCCCTTGGCGGGCAAGGCGGGGATTGGCCATACCCGCTGGGCCACACATGGCGCGCCCACTGAGGCCAATGCGCATCCGCACCGTTCTGGCCCGGTGGCCGTGGTGCATAATGGCATTATCGAGAATTTCCGGGCGCTGCGGGCAGAACTGGCCTCGCATGGCATCGCCCATGAGACTGAAACCGACACCGAGACCGTGGCCCTTCTTGCGCATCATTTCATGCAGCAGGGCATGGGACCGGTCGAAGCGGCACGCGCCACAATCGCGAGGCTAGAGGGGGCCTATGCGCTTTGTTTTCTGTTTGAAGGCGAGGCTGATCTTTTGGTCGCGGCGCGACGCGGCAGCCCGTTGGCCGTGGGCCATGGCGACGGTGAGATGTTCGTGGGCTCAGACGCCATCGCTCTGGCCCCGATGACCGACCGGATCACCTATCTGGAAGAGGGTGACATTGCCGTCGTAACGCGCGACAGCCTTGTGATCACAGACGTCAATGGCCATCTGGCCAACCGCCCGATCAAGACCATCGAGATCGAGGCCGCCCGCGTGGACAAGGCCGGGCACAGGCATTTCATGGCCAAGGAAATCGCCGAACAACCTTCGGTGATCGGCGCGGCGCTTGGGCATTACCTGAGCAGCGATGGAACCCGCCTGACCCTGCCAGAAGGCGTGCCAGACTTTGCAAAAGTGGAGCGGCTGACTCTGGTGGCCTGTGGCACCGCCTATTACGCCTGTCTCACTGCGAAATACTGGTTCGAACAATTGGCACGCCTGCCGGTCGAAGTCGATATCGCCTCTGAGTTCCGCTATCGTGAGCCGCCCGTGAGCCCAGGCACAACCGCGCTCTTTGTCAGCCAATCCGGCGAGACCGCCGATACGCTGGCAGCACTGCGCTATATGCAGGGGCGCGCGGCAAAAATCGTGTCCGTGGTCAATGTGCCCGAGAGTTCCATCGCCCGCGAAAGCGATCTGGCGCTATCGATTCATGCCGGGGCCGAGATTGGCGTGGCCTCGACCAAGGCCTTTACCTGTCAGTTGACCGTGCTCCTGCTTTTGGCGCTCAAGGCGGCCCAGGACCGGGGCCATGTCGGGGCGGAACGTCTGGCGGATCTCTTGTCCGGGCTGCGCGCCTTGCCCGCCACGTTCAATACCGCGATGGAACGCAACGAACAGATCAGAGCCATCGCGCGCCAGCTTGCGACTGCACCTAGTGCGCTGTTTCTCGGGCGTGGATTGATGTATCCACTGGCGCTGGAGGGAGCGCTGAAGCTCAAGGAAATCAGTTATATTCATGCCGAGGCCTATGCCTCGGGCGAGTTGAAGCATGGACCAATTGCGCTGATCGACGAGACGATGCCGGTGGTTGTTATGGCACCCTGCGATGCGCTGTTCGACAAGACCGTTTCCAACATGCAAGAGGTTATGGCGCGCGGCGGTCGTATCCTGCTGGTGTCAGATGCGCGGGGTGTGACGCAGGCAGGCGATTGCGTGTGGCAGACCATCACCCTGCCCGATACCGATCCCATTCTGGCACCCATCCTCTATGCCCTGCCCGCACAGTTGATCGCCTATCACACCGCCGTGGCCAAAGGGACCGATGTGGATCAGCCCAGAAACCTTGCAAAATCTGTTACGGTCGAATGACAAGAGAGGTGACGCAGGCCGAACCCCCCATGTCGGACGTGCGTGGCTTGCATTGGCAGGAGGGCTCGGTTAGAGCGCAGAGACTATTTCGATCACTCAGGACATGATGACGCCTCGCATTTTCATCATAATGGCTGTATTTCAGCCGGAGCCTGAGTATCTGGCGCAGCAGATCCGGTCGCTTGCGGAGCAGTCTCATACCGACTGTCATTTGGTGGCCGTTATCGCGGACACCTGTTCAAAGGATCTGGTCCTCGAGACGGCGATGGCTGTAGCACCGGGCCTGCCGCTGACGCTGGTTTCCGGCGATGTCGCGCTAGATTCTGTGCGCGCCTTTGAGGCGGGGCTAAGCGAGGCGCTGCGCCTGATCGACGCCGAGGGGCTGGGCGAAGACGCAGCGCTCATCGCCCTTTGCGATCAGGATGACATCTGGCATGCGGATCGTCTGGAGCGCGGCGTTGCAGCCCTGGTCAAAAGCGGTGCCGATCTTGTGCATAGCGATGCGCGCCTCGTCGGGCCGGATGGCACAACCGTGCTGCACCGCTCGATGTTCGCCTTTGAGCGGCGCAAGAAAAACCCCGGCCTGCGCGGCCTGCTCTATCGCAATAACATCACCGGCATGACCACGCTGATGCGGCCCCGGCTGGTGCGGTTGGCGCTACCCTTTCCGCCGCAGAGCGGGGTGCATTTTTACCATGACCTCTGGCTTGGCCTGTTGGCTGCGGCAACGGGCGGCGTGCATCTGATCGACGCGGCCCTCGTCGATTATCGCCAGCATCAAAGCAATGTGATGGGCGCGATTGACCGCATCCAGCCCCGAGGACCGCGCTGGAAGCGCCCCGATGCCATGTGGATGCGCAAGGAGGCGACTGCCTATGCGCTGGCGCGATACCTTGGGCAATCGACCTATAACCGGCTGAGCGATGCCGTCACCGATGGCAGCCTGAGCCATGGCGAGGCCAAAACCGCGCCGCTGCGCCCCTATCTGCGGCGGATGCGCGGCATGGGGACACATTTGCGCGATGCGGTTGTGTTGGGCCTGCAGGGGCATGCGGGGTTAGCACGGATCGCAGCGGGATTTGCCGTGGTCAGTATCGGCCGTGCCGTCTGGACGCTGCGGGAAGCGTTTGGGCCAGGCCTCAAGAGCGCGATCGACGGATTTGACACACGGCTTTATTCGCTCTCGCCGGGGATGTCACCGCGTCCGCCGCGCAACCTGACAGCACCGGCAAAGCCACCGGTCAAGCACGAGAGCATTGTTGATCTGCGCAAGGAACCGCGCTTTGTGCCGGAGTTCACTGCACCCCATGCCGCGCTGAATATTCTGGTGCCGACGCTTAACCCGACTGAGATTTTTGCAGGCATCGCCACAGCGTTGGACATCGGGCTGGGTCTTGCGGTGCGGGGTTATCCTGTGCGCTTCATTGCCACCGATCTCCCGATGTCCTCTCCGGGCACCTCACGCAGCTTTGTGTTGGGGCGCCTTGGGCAGGGTCAGGACCGGGAAGCGACAGCCGCGCGCATCAGCCTGCTCTGCGGCGTGCAGAACGAAACCCTACCGCTCCATTCCGGGGATATGTTCATGGCCACGGCATGGTGGAGCGCGCATGTCGCCGAAAGGTTGATCCGGCGGCATGAGATGGCGCAAACCCGGTTTCTCTATCTCATTCAGGATTACGAGCCGCATTTCTATGCCTGGGGCCCGGAATTCGCCGATGCCATGGCCAGCTATCACTTTGATTTCGAGCCGGTGTTCAACACGACCCTGTTGCGCGATTGGTTCGCTAATCAGGGGTTCGGCTTTGCCACCGGGGATGTTCTGGCGTTTCACCCCTCAATCGACATTGAACGCTATAGTCATGTCACGCGCCGGGCAGCGGGCAAGGGGCCGCGCCGTCTGGCGCTCTATGGGCGGCCAGATGTGCCGCGCAATATGTATGCCACCGCAATCGAGGCGCTTGCGCGGTTTGTCAGCAAAGAGAATTTGGGCCCTGAGGATATCGAGCTTGTATCCATCGGCCAGCATCACAGTGATGTCGCCCTGCCGGGCGGGCATGTTTTGCGGAGCCTCGGTAAGTTGCCTTGGGAAGATTATCCCGACTATTTAGGTACAGTCGATTTGGGATTGTCGCTGATGTATTCGCCTCATCCCAGTCATCCACCGCTGGAAATGGCTGCGGCCGGGGTACGGGTTGTGACCAATGGATTTGGCCCAAAGGACCTGAGCCGGTTGAGCCCCGCCATCCTGTCGGTGCCTGCCACGGCACCGGATTTGGCCGACGCACTTGGCCTCGCATGGCACGCAGCACCCGTGAGCCGATCTGAACGCGAGATTGATCTGCGCGATCTAGGCAGTCATCCCGAAGACATGATCGACGATCTTGCCAATCGGCTTGCCACACAGCTTGCACGAATCTAGATATCTGCACCATGGCACAAAAGATCATTCTGCACATCGGCTCGCCCAAATGTGGCTCGACCTACCTCCAGCGCGTGATGGTGCAGAATTCTGAGACGCTCTTGCGGCAGGGCATTCACTATCCTGCGCCTGAGGGCTCGCATCCGGGCAATGCTGCGCATCTGGCAGAGATCAGCCAAGCCGAGATCGACGCCATGTTCGCAGAGGGGGCGCATACGGTGGTGCTGAGCCATGAGGATCTCTATTCGCTGTCAAAGCGGGGCATTGCGCTTGCCGAGATCACCAAAAAGGCCGGGATTGCTGTGCAACTGCTGGTCTTCCTGCGCCCATTCAGTGATTTCGTGTTTGGTGACTATTCGCAATTCATGAAGCAGTTTTTCGATACCTTTCTGGCAGAGCGCAAACCTTATGGGGGCCGCGATTTCGAGACCTTTGCCAAACGTCGGATCGACACGATGAAGCCCGCCGCCTATCTGACGAATTGGAGCAAGCTGTTTCCCGAGCTACCGATCATTCTGGACAGCCATCGCAACATCAAATCTGTTCTCGATACCGTTCTGGGTCAGCCTCAAGATATGGTCTGGGACGTTCCGCATCACGAGACCAACCCCTCTTTAAGGATGCAGGACTGCGATATCATCGCGGCATCCATGCTGGATCCGGCCTGTGCTGATGACGACATTAAGCAAATGTTTCTTAATGCGTTTCACCACACGCAGGAACCGGATATGGGCCGCAATCCAGAACGGGTCGCTTGGCTGGAAGAGCAGTTTAGACCGCATAACGAGGCTCTTCTGGCGCAATTCGGCTTTGACAACCGCGCCCCCGTGCCCCGTGACACGGACGCCTGAAAAACGCCGGTGTAACAGAAGCGTTTGCGCGGTCAGGGCGTGATCAGCCCGAAGCCGCCTTGTCGCTTTTCATCAATTCCTGATGGTGCGCGATGGCCGCGTCGACATCGTCATAAAGGCTGAGATGCCCATCCTCGAGCACACCGGCAAGCGAGCAGAGGCGTTTAACCTGCCCCATGTTATGCGTCACCATGATCGCCCCGCTCTGCGTGATCCGCTCAGCAAAAAGCAATTCGGATTTTTCACGAAAGGCAGCATCGCCGACCGCTGTCACCTCGTCCACGAGATAGGTTTCAAAGTGGATGCCCATCGACACCCCAAACGCGAGGCGCGAGCGCATGCCTGAGGAATAGGTGCGCACCGGCAAGTTGAAATGCTGGCCCAGCCCCGCGAAATCAGCGACGAAATCGACAAGTTCCGCAGTATCGACGCCATATACCCGGGCAATGAAGCGGACATTCTGTAGCCCGGTCATCTCAGGATGGAAGCTACCGGCAAAGCCCACTGGCCAAGAAATCGTGCCGGTGCTGATCACCTCTCCGCTGTCGGGGTCCATGGACCCCGACAACATCTTGAGCAGGCTCGACTTGCCCGCACCATTGCGACCGAGAATGGCCACCGCCGTGCGATCCGGGAAAACCGCGGAAATGTTGTCAGCAACCACCTTGCGCCGCCCGTTGAGCACGAAGGTCTTGCACAGGTTGCGTATCTCGATCATCGGACGTGTCCGCTCAGCGCCTGTCGCGCAAGGAGTAATAGACCATCACCAGGACCGACCAGGACAAGAGCAGGAAGCCTGAGATCATCAGCAACAGCAATTCGCGCTGTGGATACTCGGCAGTTTCGGCCAAGGTCGGGGAAATATGGGTGGCCAGATAGCGCGATTGCCGCTGCGCTTCGGCCAAGGCAACGTCGCGCGCGGCAAGCGCAGAAAGATAGCTCTTTTCGGCGAATTGCCGTTCAAGTTCGAGAGCCTGATACTCTTCGATCAATTCAGAATACTGCTGAACCCCGGACACACCAGAAGCGCCACCGAAAGCCGACCGCTCTTCGTTGATCAGTTTCTGGATCGCCGCAATCTTGCGGTTGGCCTGATTGACGCGCGGGTCGCTTTCGTTGGCATTATCGAGCAAAAGCTCAAGCTCGATCTGTGCCTCAGCCATCTGTGCGCTGAGCGAATTCAACAGACCCATTTGCCCCTGAACATCGGCCGCCGGATCGACGATCTGTGTCCGGTTGCGGAAACTGGTGAGCGACCGGTTGGATACTTTGAGCCGATCCTCGGCGCGCGCCAGTTCTTCTTCGGCGTAGCGCATGGCGTCGGCGCGGGCGATGGCCGACAGCTGGTTGATCATGTTGCTGCTCGCGGCAAACACAACCTCTGCCACGGCTCTGGCGTCTTGCGGCTCAAAGGCGAGCACGCGGATTTCCACAAGACCACTGCTGCGATCATAGAAAATCTTGACCATGCGCTGCCAATAGGACAGCAACGCCTCGATCCTTGTATCTTCGCCGAGCGTGAAAACCGGATCGCCGGAGCGCTGATAAATCCGTGCCATATCAAGTTGATCGTGGACGGCGCGCACGATTTGCGGGCTCTGGATGAATTCGTAGAGAATATCCGTGTCCGAAGAGCTGGACCCCGACAATTCGGTGATGCCGCCCAAGAGCTCGATGGCAGAACCGATTTCCTCTGTGCGCACCGAAAAGCCGACATGGCTTGCGTATTGGTCACGTGCGACTGTGTAGAGATACCCGCCCGACACTACGACTGGCAGAATCACCCAAATCACAAAGCTGAGGGCAATGAGAACATGCCGCGTGCGAATACCCGCCGGCCTTGCAGGCGGACGCAAGGACATCTTGCCGGAAGGGGCCTGAACCACGTTCGGACCCGGCCCAGTCTTGGGGGCGGCACCCTGTTCAGAGGGTTGAGCCGCTTTTTCCGCAGGAGAATTGGACTGGTTCAAATCTTGCTCTTTGGTCTGTTGTTGTCCGATCACATCTGTCGGATGGGGATTTTCTATCAAAGGACAGGGTGATACACCATCCGTCAAGATGACAAATGTAACCTTTGCCCCGGCCCTGCCGCGCAAGCGCACGGGCACCGTTCAGACCGTGATTGCGTTGATGCTGCGCGAGATGTCGGCGACCTATGGGCGTTCGGCGCTTGGATACCTGTGGGCGGTGCTTGAGCCGGTGGCAGGGATTTTCCTTCTGACCTTTATCTTTTCCCTAGGATTCAAAAGCCCAAGTCTCGGCACCAATTTTCCCTTGTTCTTTGCAACCGGCATTCTGCCGTTCATGGCCTATATGGACATCAGCAATAAAATGTCGGTCTCGCTGCGCTTTTCCAAGCAGTTGTTGTTCTATCCCGGTGTGACCTACACCGATGCCCTGATTGCACGGTTCATTCTGAACGTCATAACCAGCATCATGATCGCGGTGATCCTGTTGCCTCTGATTATCATTGTTTATGATCTTAATGTTATCGTCGACATGAGGGCTATTGCGTGGGGCTATACGCTTACCTTTGCGCTTGGGGCCGGGGTTGGCACGCTCAACTGCTTTTTGTTGTCGGTATTTCCAATCTGGGAACGGGCTTGGGCCGTGTTGAACCGCCCCCTTTTGATCATTTCCGGTGTGATTTTTCTCTTCGATACCGTCCCGCTGCCCTATCGGGATTGGATGTGGTGGAATCCGCTGATCCATCCTATCGGGCTGGTGCGCAAGGGCATCTACAGCACCTATGACGCCACCTATGTCTCTTCGGTTTTCGTGATGGCCGTATCGGGCATAACACTGGCGCTTGGGCTACTGCTGCTCCGCCGGTATCACCGGGATATCATCAATTTCTGACGCGCAGTGCCGTCACAGAGCGCCTGAGCAGACCCAATCCACGCTCGATGGTCCCGCGCGCGAACAGGTTATTTTGGCTGTCCACGTGATAGGCTGCAAGGATGCCGGCCGCCTCTGCGCCTAGCGGAATTTCGCTTGGCGCATCCTCCTCTGGCACCATGTCAAAGGCTGGTATGCCCCCGAGAAAATTGCGTGCGAGCGCGGCATTCGAGGTCTCGCAATTTCGCAACAAGCGTTGCCGACGAATATGGGTCAACAGGAACCGGCGCTGCGGCACGCGGACCAGCCGTGGGGCCACGTCAAAGAAGCGATCCACCTCTTGCTGGACCAGCGATAGTGATACGCCCCGATCCAGCATCGCACGTTTGAGATAGCGCGCAGGCTCTATCAGGCCGGTCGGCGGGCTGACATTGTGATGCTTTGGACCGGCAGACCCCTGCGGCAGCATATCCGCAACATCGAGCGCTTCAAGAAAGCGGCGCACCGCATAGTCAGGCCCCTGCTCTGGTCGCAAGGGCACCGCGAGCACATTGTCATGCCCCACGAAGCGCGCCCAGTTCATCAGCATCGCGTTGTAGTTGAGCACCTGTTTTTCGACCCGCTCGTTCAGAAGGGCCACGATTCCCCGACGCCAGTCTGCACCGCTTTTGACATGCTGCTTGTAGTCGGATTCGATCCACAGATCTTGTCGGCGGAAATAACAGATCACGCAGACGTCGAAACCGGCCTGACGGATGCGCGTAATCAACTCTTCCGCGACGGCCCCGCGAGAGACCCCAAAAAGATACTCGGAACTGAGGATCACATTGCCCTCGGGCCGCAGAAAGTAATCCAGCAGTTCCCAGCCGCGCCGCGTGTCGCCCGTGATGAGGGCATTGGCCAGATGGCTGGCATTACCCTGCTCTGGAATTTGCTCTCCGGGTGCGAATGTATAATTCAGGCCGCGCGCGGCCAGATCGTCTGCATGAGCCGCGAGATAGGCCTGAATCGACGTCGTCGCACATTTTGGCATCCCGACATGCAGAAAAAGGCGCTTGGCCATGATGAACGAAGCCCTCCAATCGGTCTGGCGCAACCTAGTGACCCATGCCACGCGAGACAAGGCGCAAAAACCCCACCCGCGCGTTGCCAAGGCAGGCCCCGCGCATTAAGCCATGGGGGACGACCCTTGGCCAAAGGCGGAGCGCATGGGCTGGCGCGGCTATATTCATGATGACAGCAAAACGGTGTTCTTTTGGTCGCAAAAGGCGGCCTGTACCACGCTGTTCAACTTTTTGGCCGATAACATGCCGTCACGCCCGGCCCGCAAGCAGTATTTCCACACCAACAGCGCCCCCTTTCGTGGCTGCGCCGAGGCGCTATCGGCGCGCAACTATCGCTCGGTGATTCTGGTTCGGCATCCAGTGACACGGATCATCAGCGCCTATTTCAACAAATTCTGCATCTATCGCGGCCGGCAATTGCTCTGTCGTGCGGATCTGGAGCCTTTTGCTCAGGAGTTGCATGACCTCTACTGCGCGCGCACCGGTGCCGATCCCGACGATAACAGCATATCCTTTGAGGCGTTTCTGGACACGGTCGCGCATCTGCATGCAAGCCGACCGCGCCCTGAGAACCTGATCAACGGGCATTGGGAAACGCAGGTGCCTGCGTTCTACAAAGAGGTCGGCATCCATTATGATTTTGTCGTGCATGTCGAACGGTTGGATGTGGAATTGCCCCGGGTCGCGCGAAAGCTGGGGCTAAACTATACACCGCGCGTGCTGAACCGCACCCGCCTGCCCGAAAGCCCGGTCGCGGGGTATCTGGGCAATCTGCCTGCCCGCGCGCTGAGCGAGATGAATTTTAACTATGACAATTTCATCACCCCCGAAACGCTGGCGACGATTCAAAGCATTTATGACATTGATTTCAGAACCCTCGACTATCCGCTAGATCCGAGGGATGGCTTTCATGGCAGCGGATGGGTGGGTGTTTTAAACCGCACTTTCCCAGCCTTGGGCCGCCTTACAGGAAGATGAAATCGTCACGTGAGAGGCTGGATGCCGTCACGTCTTCGAGCAATATCTCATGGCCCGCATAGCGCAGGACAGCGCCTGCGTCGGTGTCTTGAATGTCGAGCGCGAGAAAGCGGCCGGTTGGCCCCTGCCCCTCGATGCCGGTCAGACGGATGCGATCCTCTCCGAATTGAAAATCTACAATCACGTCGCGCTCGCCAACCGTGAAATCGTTGAAGACAAAGATATCGGCCCCCTCGCCACCGATCAGCCGGTCATGGCCTGCGCCAGCGTTCAGCGTATCGTTGCCGGTGCCGCCATCAAGCAGGTCGTTCCGGCCACCACCGGCCAGAAAATCATCCCCGGCACCGCCCAACACGGTATCATCGGCCTCGCCACCGCCAAGCTCATCATTGCCCTCGCCGCCGTCGAGCAGGTCGCGCCCCGGACCGCCGCCGATGCGGTCATCGCCAAGACCGCCGCGCACCGTGTCGTGATCAAAGCTACCGGCAAGGCGGTCATTGCCCGCCCCGCCCTCAAGCAGGTCATTGCCCGGCCCGCCACTCAGGATATCGGCACCGTTGCCGCCAAAGAGCATATCGTCCCCCGCGCCGCCGCCGATCGTGTCATCCCCCGCCTGCCCGTAAAGCCGGTCTGCCCCCAGACCACCCCCGATATTGTCATGGCCTGCGCCACCGTCGATCTGATCACGCCCATCACCCCCGGCCAGACGGTCGTTGCCCGCATTACCGCGCAACGTGTCATTGCCCGCATTGCCTGCAAGCGTGTCGTCCTCGGGTCCGCCCTGAAGCAAGTCATCGCCCGCCCCCCCCACCCGCAGGAGGGCGGCGACCTCGGGCAGAACAGGCGGGGGCGGCGGCAAGGGAGGCAGGCGCACCGAAGGGGGTGCCACCTGCAACGGCCCCAGAACTACGTCGAAATGCGAGACCAATGGCAAAAGCAGACCGGGCAGATCCGTGGCAACAAAGGCCCCGCCTGCGGCATTGCGCAAGTCCACCTCTTCAAGGCCAAAACGCAGCAAGGCCCCCGTAGCTGTCGGAGTAAACGCCAACTGCCCAAGATTGCGCAGCATTGGCCAGAGCGAGAGGTCGAGCCGGTCCTCACCCAAGGTGAAATCGGCAATGACATCGCGTTGCCCATCGCCCCGCAGGACAAAGACATCGGCCCCCGTGCCGCCCACAAGCGTATCCGCGCCGGGACCATCGCTGAGCGTATCGTCCCCCTCTGCGCCGTCAAGCACGCCGTTGCCGCCGCTGCGCGACAAGAGGTCATCGCGCATGCCGCCTTCGATCCGTGCAGCATTGCCGTGCAAGACCAGCCCCAAAGGACCAAGATCGACACGAAAGAGGCTTAGCCCCGCCTCGCCCGCCGCAGTGACCAGAATGTCGATCCCGCCCGCCCGGACCTGTGCCGCAAGGCCTGAGACACCGTTGAGGGCAAAGGCCACCTCATCCGCGAGCGTATCAATATGCAAGAGCCGCCCCTCGGCGGTCAGGCGCAAAAGGCTAAGCCCCGCATCCCGGCCTGCGACCAGCAGGAAAACATGCCCGTCTACGGACACCACTTCGAGATGCGATACCCCGGCGAACCGGGTCGCAAGCCCGTCGATAACGTGATCCGCGACATCAAGCGTGCCCCCGTCACCGACGCGAAGCACGGTCAGGCTGGAACTGTCCGCCGCAGCGACGATCAGAAACGCACGCCCGGCGATGTCTGCCGGGGCAAGCGCCGTGATCGTCTGGACCGGCAGGCTGTCATTGCGCCCAAGGCTGGCAACAGGCTCTAGCCCGCCTTCTTCCAAGAGGCGCAGGGCCGTTATGCCACTCTCTTGCGCAGAGGCGGCAAAGACAAGCACTTCACCGGGCCGCTCGATGACCGCGATATCGGAAATGGCGCGCAGATAGTGGCTGTCGCTGTCCATCATGGTCGTCACCGCCGCGATGCTTTGATCCGGACCAAGCGACAGGACGGACAAACCCTGACCATCAGCGGCGGCAGCAATCACAACATCGCGCCCCGCAAGCCGCGCAGCAAGCAGGGTTGCGGCCTGCGGCTGCACCCCGCCTTGGCCCAGAAACCCCGGCACAGCGCTGCGCAATCCGGCATCCCAAGCCGCGCGCAGATCGGACAAGAGCAGCGGTGGCAGCGCGCCTTGCATATCGCCGACCGTCACGGCGATGCGTGGCGTTGCCTCGTGAAACCACGGCGCTTCAAGCAGTGGACCGGCGGCGGTGGCGCGCACCACGCGGCTTTGACCGGCGGCGAAGTCGGCCAGTATAAACCCCCCGTCCGGCAGGGGCGTGATTGCCACCACCGCACGCGCGACCTCGAAATTTGCCGCACGATTCGTCCCGACATGCGTCAGCCTGACTGCCATGTATATCCACCCGTTTCCCGCGTCCCCACGCAAGACCCAAGGTGGCAAAGCAAGGCTGCCATGCGCTTAACAAATCATGGCAGCCTTGCGGCATTTACCGAAAGTTAAAGGGAAATCGGTGATGCCCAAAGTCGAGTCATCACTCAGATAAAGGTGAAATCATCCACTGTGAGTTGCGCGGCGGAGATGCCTTCGACGAGGATGGTGTTACCGCCCACCGTCATTTGCGCGCCCAAGGCGGTGTCAACGATATTCATCGCAGCAACAAAGCCCGCCAGACCATTGCCGCCGTTGTTGATGTTTTCAACGCCGGTATCGGGATCAAAGCGGCGGATCAGGAAGCTGTCGATGCCGTCTTCGAAATCGGTGATGACATCCGCCTCGCCATCGAAGAAGGACGAAAAGACAAACAGATCAGCATCCACGCCACCGGTGATCGTGTCATTTCCAGCGCCCGCGTTGATCGTGTCACTGCCTGCGCCACCGTCGATGGTATCGTTACGCCCACCGCCAGCGAGGAAGTCGTTGCCGTCACCGCCCGAGATACTGTCATCGCCTTCGCCGCCGCCCACGCGATCATCCCCTGCACCTGCGTCAATCGTATCCCGCCCGGTTCCGCCGCCGATGTCATCCGCGCCCCCGTTGCCAAAAATCAGATCGTTGCCAAAGCTGCCCGACACGCTGTCATTGCCATCGCCGCCAGACAGGGTGTCATTGTCCGCCCCGCCCGCGATCACGTCATTGCCAGCGCCGCCCGTGATGCTATCCGCACCAAAGCCACCGCCGATGATGTCATCACCGGCCCCGCCATCGATAGTGTCATTGCCAAGGCCGCCGCCGATACTGTCGTTGCCAAGGCCGCCAAACACGATGTCATTGCCATCGGAGGCAGAAATCCGATCATTGCCATCGCCCCCGTCAAGCGAGTCATTCCCCAGACCGCCTGCGAGCACATCATCGCCAGCACCCCCACTGAGGGTGTCATTGTCATCAGTGCCCATCAGGCTGTCCGAGAGACCGCTGCCAATCAGTTGAAGCCCAATCGGACCGCTGATCGCTGTGATCACCTCGGCCACGCGGATCGACTCGTCCAGAAATTGGATCCATTCGATGTCAATCAGCGTGTCAGTGCCAAGAGACGAGACCACCTGTAGCCCGTTCTCAACGACACTAAACGCAGCCGCAGAGCGGGCGATTGTGCTGAACTCGGCCCAGTCGTTTCCGACACCGCCAATCAGCAGGTCGTCGCCCGCGCCACCATCAAGGGTGTCATTGCCCACCAGCCCATTCAGGGTCTCATCCGCATCGGTTCCGGTAATGCGGTTTCCAAAGTTGTTTCCCAGAACGGTCAAATCTTCGGGATTGTGCAGCAAGGTCAGATCCCGAAGCCCCGTCGGCATGGTATAGACCACCGCCGCACCATCCTGCGCCCCATAGATTTGGCGGATACCGGAGATGTCATCGGCGAGAATATCAGGCTGAGTCAGGATCGGGTTCATGATCGCAGCGACGGTTTCGATATGCTCAAGCCCGAGCGAATGGCCGATTTCGTGGATTGCCAACCCCTCGAAGAGCGGCACATCGAAATTCAGCGATGCATCCACATCGAGAAGGATGTCTCCGGCGATGGGCACCTCTAGGGGCGAGGGAAAGAACGCGAACCCCAATGTATTGCCGGGAATCGGAGCAAAGAAGATACGAATATCGGGGTCTATCTGACCTCCGGCGGCACCACCGGGATCTTGGACCTGCAAAAATTCGATATCGCCATAGCGCGACCATTCAGCAAAGGCGAGACGCAGCGCGGCCTCGACATCGAAGGTGTAGACAGAGGCAGGATCAACGGAAAAACTGGTGCCGGGATCTTCGTCAGTGAACCAATAGATATCCTGACCACTGGGCGCGATGCTCCATGTCACGACGCCACCTGCCGTGCCCAGCAGGTGCGAGCCCCATTTTGTGCCGCTCAGCTCCGGCATGGCATTGTTCTCCGATTCCTAGTCTCGGTTGTGTTCAAAGGCGCAAGATACACGCCAGAGGCATCTCGCGAAAAGATATCCTTTCGAGACTAAAGATTAGTGTAAAATGAGATGCTCAGAGAAGCCAAAAGCGCCAGCTGCGCAGGGCTGCGACAGCATGTATCAGAATAGGCGGGACGGGGTTTGTCCCAAAATGCAATGGCCCGCCCTGTTCTGGGCGAGCCATGCCTTTTCGTGTTAGAGGAACGTGAAATCATCCACTGTGAGTTGCGCAGCGGTGACCCCCTCAACGAGGATCGTATTGCCGCCCACGGTCATCTGCGCGCCGCCCGCCACATCGACGATGTTCATCGCGGCAACAAAGCCCGCCAGACCATTGCCGCCATTGTTGATATTCTCAACGCCGGTATCGGGATCGAAGCGGCGGATCAGGAAACTGTCTGAACCATCCTCGAAATCGGTGATGATATCGGCCTCGCCATCGAAGAAGGACGAAAAGACAAACAGATCAGCATCCGCACCGCCAGTGATCGTGTCATTTCCAGCGCCCGCGTTGATCGTGTCACTGCCTGCGCCGCCGTCGATCAGATCGTTACGCCCGCCACCAGCGAGGAAGTCATCGCCGTCACCGCCAAGGATACTGTCATCGCCTTCGCCACCGCCCACGCGATCATCCCCTGCGCCTGCGTCAATCGTATCGCGCCCGGTGCCGCCACCGATATCATCCGCGCCCTCACCGCCATCAATGCTGTCATTGCCGAAGCTGCCCGACATGCTGTCATTGCCGTCGCCGCCGGACAGGGTGTCATTGTCCGCCCCGCCTGCAACAACGTCATTGCCCGCGCCGCCCATGATGCTATCGGCGCCAAAGCCACCGCCGATGATGTCGTCACCGGCCCCGCCGTCGATGGTGTCATCGCCCTGGCCCCCGCCGATATTGTCGTTGCCAGCACCGCCAATGGCCTGATCGTTGCCATCGGAGGACGAGATCGAGTCATTTCCCGCCCCACCGTCGATACTGTCATTGCCTGCCCCTGCGGCGATCTGATCGCCGCCATCCGTGCCCGCGAGCGTGTCATCGCCATCGGTGCCGGTGATCACATCGGTGGGTTCCGGCTCTACAACGGTGCCGACTGCCAGTTGACCGAGCAAGGCCGCATCGCCGAAGACACCAAAGAACAGAATATCGCCATTGGGATTGACATGCAGTTCCACGATATCGGGATCAAAGCCACCCACAATGCCGCCGTCCACCACCACGATCTCTTCTTGAAACACACCATTTGCGCTGAAGCGGCGCACATGCAAATCAATGCTGCTCACAAATTCATTGCCTGTCTGATACGCCAAGGCAAATCCGCCATCGGACAACAGGAACAATTCCGGCTCAAATTGACGCGCCGCGCGTTCACCGCCGCCGTTGGCCCTGAAGGCGGGCGTGTTCACCGTGCCATCCGGGTTGAGGATCAGTAGCGTCATCTCACTGACACGGCTGAGCGCATCGGCGGAATCGTAGGTGTTGACGGCAATCGCGATACGGCCATTGGGCAGCCGCAGAATGGCGTAGTCATCCAACTCGCCAAAAATCGCCTCGGGAAAGAAAGTATCATCCAGAAGAACGATGGGATCGCCGACGGCGGCAAGGTCCGCGTCAACAAAGCTGCCATATAGGAAATTGCCGGTGCTGGCACGGGCCGACGGATCGGTGTAGCCAATGGCGAAAAAGCCACCATCGGGCAAGGCTACGGCCCCGGTGTTGATGATCGTGCCAGCGGTCATCTCTGCAGGATCGATCTGAAAGAAGACATCGCCCACGGTGCCATCCGCCGAGACTTTCGCCAAGACATTGTGGACGATAAGGCCCGAGCCATCTGATAAGGAAATGACCGTGCCCGGATCACGAAAAAAGCCGCGTAGTGCCAAGCTTTCCGACAGCGGCGCGACACTGGAAATCACACCCTGTGCATCAAGCCTGACAATAAAGTCGCTGAATGTGCTGGAGACCAAAAAAGTGTTGGCTTCAAAATCGAATATACCGTCAGTCGTCTCATTAAGATAAATCACCGCACCGCCATCCGGCTGGGCAATCGAGAACTCGACGCTGTTGCGATAGAGCCCCACCTCAGCTTCGGGCAACTCGCCGACACGCAGACGCAGCGGATCGCCGATCTGAGAACCGTCAACCCCATGAAGCGTCACAGTGAGAACCTGCTCAAACGCGGCACCCGGTGAGGGCGCAGCGAAAACGGTCTCAAAGCTGAAGAAGTTTCCGTTAGACAGGCGCAGGACTTCGGTGGAATTCATTTTCGCTCCAATTTATTCAATCAAAGAAGTCGCTGCGAAAAAGCCGCCGCGACCACAGGTTTCAACATTGTTTTCAACAATGCCACAGGTCTGCATTACGTCACGCGGCGGGATCCCGCCGCGTGTCCTGGTTGGAATTTCTCTGGTCTGCGCGATAAGTCAACAGGGATTAACACGCTTTCGTGATCGGCGTGTGATCCATGGCAAGCGGATCACGCCTTGGCGCGCTCTGCATCCATATCGACCCTCAGACTTTGTGTGCGGCCTGTCTTGCTTTCGCCGAAATAGATCGTCTGATGCGGAAAGGGGATTTCGATGTTGCGAGCGTCGAACACCTTTTTCAACACGCCATTATAGGCGCGTCCAATGCTCCATTGCCGACCCGGCACGCATTTGATCCGGGCGCGCAGCATCACGGCATTGTCGCCAAAGCTGTTGACGCCGAACCATTCCAATTCATCCAGAATGCCATCTGCCTGATCGGGATCCCCCATCAGTTCGGCGAAGGCATCGAGCATCGCTTGCTTCACCTCATCCACATTCTCGCGATAGGCCACGCCCATGTCGCAGACGAAATAGCCGTAATCGCGCACATAGTTTGACACCATATCGACCGAAGAAAACGGAATGATATGATAGACGCCCTGCACATCACGCAGGCTGACCGAACGGATCGTCAGCCGCTCGACGGTGCCGGTGACACCGCCCACTGTCACCACATCGCCGACATTCATCGCGTTCTCGAACTGAATAAAAATACCGGTGATGATGTCCTGCACCATCTTTTGCGCACCGAAACCGATGGCAAGACCCAGAACCCCGGCAGAGGCCAGAAGCGGCGCGATATCAAGGCCGATTTCGGCCAGAACGAACATCAGCGTCACGACGACAAGCGCAATCGTGGCGGCATTGCGCAAGAGCGTCAGAAGCGTCTGTTCCCGCGCGGTGGCCACTTTGCCAAACTCAGGGTTCAGCCGGTAATCGACCCAAGAGGTCAAGGCCAGCCAGAGACCAAAGGCCACCAGCAGCACCAGCGACACCGACAGGATCATACCGGTAAGGCGGAGGCCAAACTGGCTGACCATCCAGCCGCGCAGGTCAATAAGGCCAATCGCGTTCAGGGCCAAAAGCACGACCAGAACAAAGATCACCGCGCGCAGGACGAAAAGTGTCTTGGGCACAAAGGCATTGAGCCGCCCCTGCAAAAGCGGCACCCGTGCCGAAATGCCCGGCGGCAGCGCCACACCGCGCACCATCATGCGGCTGAGAAATGTCGCAACAGAAAATCCGACAAGCCCAACAACAAGCACCTGACCAGAGGCCAGAAAGGTCTGAAAGACCGCATTGCCGGGCCGCACAAGCACGACCACGAACATCGCCAAAAGATAGGTCAACGCGGGCCAGTGCCAGTGACGCGCCAGATAGGCCAATGCGCCCTTGGGCGGCGTTGCACTGTCCACTTGCGCGCCCAAAAGCCAGTCGGACACCGCCCGCCGGTTGCGCAGCACCAGCCCAATCGCCAGCGCCAGAACCGCCACGGCAATCAGCGTCGAAACCGCCCGACCGGCGGCAAAGGACACATTGCCGTTGATGATCGGCACGACCAGCAATTGCCCATATCCCACAATCCCGACAATGAGGTTGATGCGAGAGCACAGATAGGCCGACGCGCGATCACTGATCGGCAGCGGGCGCAGCGCAGTCGCCGAAGGCGAAAGCACCAGCCTGACCGCGACTTTGGCCATTTCCACCAGCAGAAAGGCGTTGAGATAGAGGGTTTGGCGAATACCAATCTGGCCAAACTCGCCCAAGGCAAGGATTGCCAGCGCATAGCCCGCCGCCCAAGCGATAAGCACGATCACCCCATCCGTGATGGCAGAGGCGAGAAAGAGCAAGACGGTCCGCGCGAGGCCGCCATCGCGGGCAGAGGCGCTCATGCGGGCGTAGAGCGTTTTGCCAAGCCCGCGCAAAACCAGAAAGGCCACAACAGTGCCCACGATCACCACAGCAAGATCCGCCAAAGCCGTAAGCAGCACGGCGACCTCTCCACCGCTGAGGCCGTCAAGCACATTGGGCGCGCGGGTGATCTGGCGGGCGACATGCGTAACCCAATCAGCAACATCTTCGGCGGCGGCTTGCGTGATCTCGGCCACCCGACGGCCAAAGGACACGTCCGAGGGCGGTGGAGCGGCGGGAACCACCGCCTCGACCGCCTCAGGCAGACCGGCGGAGCGCAGCCGCTCGACCAGTTCCGCGCGCGCGGCCTCATCCTCGATCACCTCGATCAGCACATCGACGCTGGAACGCGCGGTATCGGGATCAACCGCAGGCTCTTGTGGGGTTTGAGCTGTGGCGGTGGTGATGGTCAAAAAAAGGGCGGCAAGAAACTGCACAAAAAATCGTAGCATGACAAAGGCTCTCCATGTCCCGTTTGAATTTTGGGCACATGGACGCGCCCGTGATGGCGCGCAGGGATGTGAAAAGCGCGCCGCGCCATTCGGCGTCAGGGGCGTAAAACCTATTGGAATATCCCCTGGGGTCAAGCCCGGGGTTGGATGACGCCACGCAAAGGCGCGCATGCATCCGCCGTCTTACCTCGCTCAGGCGACCATTGCTTCCGCCTTCTTGAGATCGACCGAAACCAGTTGGCTTACGCCTTGTTCGGCCATGGTAACGCCAAAAAGCCGATCCATCCGGCTCATGGTCACGGCGTGATGGGTGATGATGAGAAAGCGGGTTTCAGTGCGGCGGCACATCTCGTCCAAGAGATCACAGAAGCGGGTGACATTGGCATCGTCAAGGGGCGCGTCCACCTCATCCAGCACACAGATTGGCGCGGGATTGGCGAGAAACACGGCAAAGATCAGCGCCAGCGCGGTCAGGGTCTGTTCTCCGCCCGACAAGAGGCTGAGTGTCGAGAGCTTCTTGCCCGGCGGTTGGCACATGATTTCAAGCCCCGCCTCCAATGGGTCTTCGCTCTCGACCAGCACAAGACTGGCTTCGCCACCGCCAAAAAGGTGACGAAAGAGCAGGCTAAAGTTGGAATTGACCGTCTCGAACGCGGTCAAAAGCCGCTCGCGCCCTTCGCGGTTGAGGCTGGCAATACCACTGCGCAGGGTCTTGATCGCCTCTTCAAGATCGGTCTTTTCCTTGATCAGACTGTCATGCTCGGCCTCGACCTCTTTGGCGTCTTCTTCGGCGCGCAGGTTCACGGCCCCCAGTGCGTCGCGCTGTCGTTTAAGGCGGTTCACATCAGCCTCGATTGCATCAGAGGCGGGCATGGTGTCGGGATCGACCGCGAGGCTCTGCAAGAGGGCCTCGGGGGTTTGCTCCAGCGTCTCGTTGATCCGCTCGGCGGCGTAGTCTCGGGTCTCGCGCGCGGCATCCAGCCGGGCCTCGGCCCGAGCACGCATTTCACGAGCCTCTGAGGCCAGGCGTTCGGAGTCGCGCTCGTCCAGCGCGGCTTGGCGCGCGGCCCCTTCAGCAGTCGAGAGCGCATCGGCGGCGGCGGCGCGACGGGCCTCGCTGCGGGTGATTTCCTCGCCCAGTTCGGCGCGCTTGGCAGCAAGAAGTTCGGGTGCAGCACTGGCATCAGCGAGGGCCTCTTCGGACTCTTCCTTGCGCTCTGCCAGTTCCGCGATCCGACGCTCGGCAGTGTCGAGCCGGTGCCGCCAGCCGCTGACTTCCTTGGTGATTTCCTGACTGCGGCGCGTCCGGCGCTCGCCCTCGCGGCGCAGTTCGTCGGCCCCTGACCGTTTGGTCATCATGGTCATGCGCGCGGCCTCGACGGCCATCTTGATATCTTCGAGATCGGCGCGGGTGGCATCCAGATCGCCAAGTCCCGCCAGACCCTTTTCCGCCTCAGACAGGCTCTGACGGGCGGTCATCGCCTCTTCGTCATGGCGGGTGACCGCGAGACCCAATGATTCCAGCCGCGATCCGGCAAGGTTGCGATCCGCCTCAGCGCGGCTGAGGGCGCGATTGGTCTCGTTGACGGCGGCATCGGCAGAGCGGCGGGCCTCACGGGCGGCGCGGTCCTCTTCGGTGCGACGGATCAGCGCCTCGCGCAGCGCCTCGTGGCCGCGCACGGCCCCCTCTGCGCGCGCTGTGGTGTGTTCAAGCTGTTGCTTGAGTTCCTCAAGCCGGTTGAGCTGTTGCAGACGCAGGGCGGCGGCAGAGGGGGCATCCTCGGCCCATGCGCGAAATCCGTCCCAGCGCCATAGATCCCCCTCGGTGCTGACCAGACGCTGACCGGGTTTCAAAAGGGGTTGCAGACGGGCTGCATCCTCGGGATCGATCAACCCGATCTGCGACATGCGCCGGGCCAGCACCTCGGGAACCGAGACATGGCGGCTGAGCGCGGTCACCCCCTCGGGCAGGGGTTGCGGCGTGTGATAAGCAGGCAACACGGTCCAGCCAGAGGGGCCATCGGCCTCGACTTCGGGGGCGCGCAGATCATCGGCAAGGGCAGCGCCCAGCGCCTTCTCAAAGCCCTGTTGCACCTGAAGGCGGTCCATCACCTGCCCGCCCTCGGCCGTGTCGCGCTGCACCAGCTTGGCCAAGGCCGTGACCTCGGCGCGCAAGGCCCCCAATTCGCCCTCGGCCTCAGAGCGCGCGGCACGCGCCTCGGCCTCTTGAGCCTGAGCCTCGGCGCGCGCCTCGTCAGCGGCGAACAGGGCGGATTCCGCCGCCTCTGCGCGGGCGACCGCCTCGGCCTCGGCCTCTTGGGCGGCGGTGTGGTCGGCCTCGGCGCGCGTTAGGGCCGCGCGCAAATCGGCTTGTGCGGCGCGGGCACGTTCGGCCTCGGCCTCGCTCTTGATCAAGGTCTTGCGGCTATCCTCTAGAAGGCGTTGTGCAGATTGGTGGCGGGCGGCAAGGCGCGCCATATCCTCGGTCATCTGGCTGAGATCATTTTCCCGCTGTTGCAGGATTTGCGCAGCCTCGCGCGCCTCGGTTTGGGCCGCTTCAAGCCGGGCATCGTGGCCCTCGGCCCCTTTGGCAAGTTCGCCGGCCTCCCATTCCAGACGCGCGATGGTTTCGCCTGCGTCGCGGTTCAACCCCGCCTCGCGCTCCATGTCGCGGGCGAGTTGCTCGATCCGGCTGCGCAGCGTGGCAATGCGGTCGCGGGCGGACGCCTCTTGTTCGGTCAGGGTGTCACGCTGCACGCTCAGGCGTTGCAGGATTGCCGCCGCGATGGCCTCTTCTTCGCGTAGCTTGGGCAGGGCATCTTCGGCGCGGGCGCGCTCCTTGGCCGCCTCGCGTGCAGCCAACTCTGCGCGGGCGGCGACTGTGGTGCGCTCGCGCAAGTCATCCTCGGCACGAGCACGGGCCAAATCGGCCTCTTTCCAGCGGCGATAGAGCAACAGACCCTCAGCCAAGCGCAGTTCTTCACCAATTTGGCGATAGCGTGCCGCCTGCTTGGCCTGTCGTGCCAATTGCGCCAGTTGGTTTGCCAGTTGCTCGACCACGTCATCGACACGGGTCAAATTGGCCTCGGCCCCGCGCAGCTTCAATTCGGCCTCATGGCGGCGCTGATAGAGGCCGGAAATGCCAGCGGCCTCTTCCAGGATCCGCCGCCGCGATTTCGGCTTGGCGTTGATCAGCTCCGAGATTTGCCCCTGACGCACCAAAGCGGGCGAATGCGCGCCGGTTGAGGCATCGGCAAAGAGCATCTGCACGTCGCGGGCGCGCACGTCCTTGCCATTCACCTTATAGGCAGAGCCCACATCGCGGGTAATACGGCGGGTGATCTCAAGCTGATCGGCCTCGTTGAACCCGGCGGGCGCCAGACGGTCGGAATTGTCGAGGTGAATCACCACCTCGGCAAAGTTGCGGGCAGACCGGGTTGCGGCCCCGGCAAAGATCACATCCTCCATACCGTCGCCGCGCATCGCAGTGGGACGGTTTTCACCCATCACCCAGCGCAGCGCCTCAAGCAGGTTGGATTTGCCACAGCCATTGGGACCAACAACACCGGTAAGACCACGCGCGATGATCAGATCGGTCGGGTCGACAAAGCTTTTGAAGCCGGTCAATCTGAGTTTCGAGAACTGCACCTGCGCGCGCGCCCTTCGTGTCCGGTGATTCCGTTGTCGTAGAATTGTGATGTCTGAGGGGCGGGCCTGTCAACGACCAACCACATGATATGGGGCGGTCACAGCATTTATCCACATGATATTGGGCGAACCGCCGCCAAGCGCCGCAGAAAGAATGCCGCGGATTGCCAAAAAGCGGTCGCAATCCTCCTTGACGGGTCGCAGAACAGCCTGCATACCGGACGTGCAAGGTTCCTCGTTTGGGCGCAAAGCGCCTCGGGGATGAAATGGGAATGACGTGCCGGTGGACCCAATTAGGGCGCCTATGCGTCAGCCGCCCCCGCGACTGTAAGCGGCGAGCCCCTGCCAGATGCCACTGAGGTGCCTATGACCTTGGGAAGGCGGCAGACAGGCGACGACCCGCGAGCCAGGAGACCAGCCCTGCGTTCGTCAATCCCGCCTCGGGTGAGAGGCGCAAAGGAGATATCGCCATGACCACATTGGTTCAAACTGCTGCAAAATCTACCGTCCTGCCGTTCGTTGCCGCGCTCTTTCTGGGCTTGGGCATCGTGACCGTCGCAGGCCATGTGCAAGCCTCGGCACTGCATGACGCAGCGCACGATGTGCGCCACGCAACCGGCTTTCCCTGCCACTAACCTATGTTCTCAAAAATTGCGACCAGCGCGTTGTTCGCTGGTTTCTGTGCAGGGCTGATAGCCGCCCTGTTGCAGATGGTGTTCATTCAGCCCGTGCTTTTGCACGCCGAGCTGTATGAAGGGGGCACTCTTGTGCATTTCGGGGCAGAGGCGATCAGCGCCACGCCCGAATTGCCGGGGTTTGACGTGATGCGCGACGGGCTAAGCATCCTGTTTGCGGCGCTGATCTACGTGGGCTACGGGCTGGTTCTGGTGGCCTGCATGGGGATGGCGGCGGAATATGGCGTGCGCATCGACGCGCGTCGCGGTGTGATGTGGGGTTTGGCGGGATTTGTCGCGCTGCATTTCGCACCCGCTGTGTCGCTGCCGCCGGAAGTGCCGGGCGTGGCCTATACCGACATCACCGCACGACAAATCTGGTGGTGGGGCACAGTGATTGCCACGGCGGTGGGGCTTGGCTTGATGGCCTTTGGCAAAGGGCCTGTGATGCTGGCGGTTGCGATCGCGCTGCTGGCGGCACCGCATCTGATCGGCGCGCCTGAACCCGAAAGCTTTACCGGGCCGGTGCCACCGGAACTGGCCGCGCTCTTTGCTGCGCGTGCGCTTGGCGTCGGGATGGCGGCTTGGGTCTGTCTTGGCGCGCTTGCCGGGTATTTCTGGCAACGTGAAAGCGCCACCGCCTGACATGACATCACCCCGGCATCACGGTGCCGGGGCCATCCGCAAGGAGAGCGATATTATGGCAAAACCATTTGCCTTTCTCGGCATCGGCCTTTTTTTCGGAACAGGTCTGGGGTTTTTGATTGCCGCTACATCGGGCGCGCAGCTTGAGGGGCATGACCACGATCACGGTGCGGCAGTGCACGACCACAGCGCGCATGATCATGGCGGCAGCGCTCATGCCACACTGACCGAAGCGGGCACGCCTGCCCCGATGCTGGACCTGACGTTGCACGCTGATGGAGCGCAGAGCCGCAACCTGCATATCGGGGTAGAGAACTTTACCTTTGATCCCGAGGGGGTGAATGGCCCGCATATGCCGGGGCATGGACATGCGCATCTTTATCTCAACGGGATCAAGATCGCGCGTGCCTATGGTCCATGGATGCAGCTGGATGCGTTGCCTGTCGGCAGCCATGAGCTACGCGTGACTTTGAATGCCAATGACCATACGCAACTGGCCGTGGGCGGCGTACCCATAGAGGCCACGATTGCGGTGGTGATCGAATGATCCCTCAGCCCGGCACGCGCCCGATCAGGCAATGCCGGAGCCGTCCGGCAGGGCGTGCATCCTCGATCCAGCCATCGGCGCACTCGGCATATAGCGCGGCAAAGGCCAGCGTATCCTCAAGATCGCCTGCGGGGTCTATATCGCCAAACAGATACGTGGCCTTGCCCGGCGCGGAAAAGGCCACGCTGAGCGGACGGGCGCAATTGGACATGCAGTCATGGTCCTGCACCGTGAACTCCATACCCCGTTCGCTGAAAGCCGCGCGCAACCGGGCCGCAAAGCCCTTGCCATCCGTGCCCTCGCACGTAGAACAGACCACAATCCGGTGCATCATGCCCGATCCCCTTTTCCACCGGGCTTAGGCCAGCCGCCCCGCCCGATGCAAGCCCCTGAAGGAGCCAAGACATGAAAGCCAAGATTCCCGCCACCGTCGTCACAGGATTTCTCGGGGCCGGCAAGACTACGTTGATCCGGCATATGCTCGAGAATGCGGGCGGCAAGCGCATTGCGCTCATCATCAACGAATTTGGCGATCTGGGCGTTGATGGCGACATCCTCAAGGGCTGCGGGATCGAGACCTGTTCAGACGAGGATGTGATGGAATTGTCAAACGGTTGCATCTGCTGCACCGTGGCAGAGGATTTCATTCCCACGCTGCAAAAACTTTTGGACCGCGACCGCGCGCCCGATCACATCGTAATCGAAACCTCTGGTCTTGCGCTGCCGCAGCCGCTGGTGCGGGCCTTTAACTGGCCCGAGATTTCCACGCGGGTGACGGTTGATGGCGTGGTGACAGTGGTCGATGGCAAGGCCGTCACCGAAGGACGCTTTGCGCATGATGTGGCGGCGGTCGATGCCCAGCGCAAGCTTGATGAAAACCTTGACCACGAAACGCCACTATCGGAACTCTTCGAGGATCAGATGGCCTGTGCCGATATGATCGTGATCAACAAATCCGATCTGCTGACCGAGGAGGAGCGCATCGCGCTTACAACGCGGCTGCGCGCAGACTCGCGTGATGGTGTGCAGGTCGTGACCGCGACGATGGGCGCGCTGCCGGTCGAGGTGCTGCTTGGACAGGGTATCGGCGCCGAGGCGGATATGGAGGCGCGGCATGAACTGCACCATCATCACCATGACCATGACGACGATGATGATCATCACGACGACGATGATGACCATGATCACCATCATGACCATGGCCATGACGCCTTTGAGAGCTTTGTGGTGACGCGGCCCGAGATCACCGATCCGGCCAGCTTTGCCCGTCAGATCACAGAGGTGATCCGCGCGCATGATATCCTGAGGCTCAAGGGCTTTGCCGCCGTGGCGGGCAAGCCGATGCGTCTGACGATTCAGGCGGTTGGGCCGCGTGTCGACAGCTATTTCGACCAACCCTTTGGGTCCGGTCCGCGCCAAACGCGGCTGGTCGTGATCGGTCAGGCCGGGATGGACCGGGCGGCGATCACCTCCGCGCTCTTGGCATGATCATCGTCGAGGCGGTAGACCCAAGGCATCCAGAGGCCAGCGCGCTCTTGCGCGCAAGCCATGCCCTGATGGAATCGCTGTTTCCGCCCGAGGATAACTTCTTTCTCGATATCGACGCGCTCTGCGCGCCCGATATCCGCTTTTTTGCTGCGCGCATCGGCACCACAATCCTTGGCACCGGCGCGCTTGCATTGCGCGATGGCTATGGCGAGGTGAAATCCATGTTCGTGGCTGAGACAGCGCGTGGACAGGGCGTAGCAGACGCCCTGTTGCGCCAGATCGAGGACGAGGCGCGCACCCACGCCCTGCCCTGCCTGCGACTGGAAACCGGCAATTTGCTAACCGCAGCCCACAAGCTCTATGCCCGGCACGGTTTCATGCCAAGGGGCCCGTTCGGCGATTATCCCAACGCGCCCTCGTCCATTTTCATGGAAAAGCGGCTATGAGCCTATTTCGACGACTTCTCGGCCTTCGCCTTGAGGCGCGCGATCAGCTCTTCCTTGGAGGGGCGCTTGCCAAACGGGTTCTTGTCCGTACCCGGTGCGTTATGCTCCTTGTGGCGGGGAATCTTGCCGCCTTTCTTGGAGGCGCCCAATGCGTTGTAATCCATGTCGTTGCCCTTTCGGCCCGGCCCCCCAGATGGGGCCGCTCTAACGCCGCTATTGCCGCAAATTACCGCCCCGTTCAAGCTGGAACCGTCTGATGCATCTTCTCGCCGCCACCCCCGGGGCCATCGAGGATGGCAAAGAGCCCGTCGATCTGGGCCAAACCCCCGCCGATGTGGTCTTTGTCTCGGCCGCCGATACCGAGCTTGCGGCACTGAGCGAGGCACGCGGCGAAATGGCAGACCCACCCAGTCTTCGGCTGGCCAATCTCAGCCATTTGCAGCACCCGATGTCCGTCGACTTGCATCTCGATCACTGCGCCACGAAATCGCGGCTGGTGATCGCGCGGGTTCTGGGCGGTGTGGGCTATTGGAAATACGGGGCCGAACAATATGCCGCGCGTCTGCATGAGGCCGGCGTGCCATTGGCGCTCTTGCCCGGCGATGACAAGCCAGACGCAGAATTGCGCGGCCTGTCCACGGTGTCGGATGCGGATTACGATGCGCTTTGGTCCTATCTTGTGGAAGGTGGGCCGGAAAATGCCGGGAATTTCCTGCGCTATGCGCAGACCATGCTGGAGGGCGGCGAACCCCCTGCCACCGCCAGCCCGCTGCTGCGCGCGGGCGTCTATTGGCCGGGTGCGGGTGTCGCAGGCCTAAGTGCCGCGCAAGAGGCTTGGGGTGCCGGCCAGCCGGTGGTGCCCGTTATCTTTTACCGTGCGCTGGTGCAGGGGGCCGGGCTTCATCCGATCAACCGGCTGGTGAAATCGCTGTTGCGCGCCGGGCTTAATCCGTTGCCGGTCTTTGTCGCATCGCTCAAAGATCCGGTATCGGTGGCAACGCTGGAGCATCTGTTCAGCGTGGCACCACCTGCAGTGATCCTGAACTGCACCGCCTTTGCCGTAGGCTCGCCACATGCGGGCGACGAAAACCCAGAGAATCCGCTGGCCATGCCCGCCGCCAATAGCGCCCCGGTGTTTCAGGTGGTATTGGCAGGATCGACCGAAGAGGCATGGGCCAAGGGGCTCACGGGCCTTTCAGGCCGCGACATCGCCATGAACGTGGCCCTGCCCGAGGTCGATGGCCGCATTCTTGCCCGTGCCATCAGTTTCAAGGGCGAGGCGTTTTTCGACGCATCCACAGAATGCGCCATCGCCACGTATCGCGCGGTTGGCGACCGGGTAGATTTTGTGGCGCAGCTGGCCGCCAATTGGGCCAAACTGCGCCAGACGCCTGCGCCCAAGCGGCGGGTGGCGCTGATCCTTGCCAATTACCCAAACAAGGATGGACGGCTGGCCAATGGTGTGGGTCTTGATACGCCTGCGGCCACGGTGCACACGCTGCGCCTGATGGCCGAGGCGTGCTATACCGTCGCCAATCCGCCAGAAGATAGCGACGCCCTGATGCGCGCGGTGATGGCGGGGCCGACCAACTGGCTCACGGATCGCGCATCGCGCGACGGCGGTGAAACCCTGCCGCTGGATATCTATCTGGAGCATTTCAACGCCCTGCCGTGGGATCTGCGCGAGGCGATGACGACCCGTTGGGGCGCGCCTGAGACGGACCCTTTCATTGTTCCCCAAATTCTCAAATCCGACGGCAGCACCGGTGCAGGCTTTGCCCTGTCAATCCTGACCTTCGGGCATGTCGTGGTCGGGTTGCAGCCCGCACGGGGCTATAACATCGACCCGACCGAGACCTATCATGCCCCCGATCTGGTGCCGCCGCACAATTACCTCGCCTTCTACATCTGGCTGCGCCACCATTTCGGCGTCCACGCGATCGTGCATATGGGCAAGCATGGCAATCTTGAATGGTTGCCGGGCAAGGCGCTGGCGCTGAGCGCCGAATGCTGGCCTGAAGCGGTGCTAGGGCCGATGCCGCATGTCTACCCCTTCATCGTCAACGATCCCGGCGAGGGCACGCAGGCCAAACGCCGCGCGCAGGCGGTGATCATCGACCACCTTACTCCGCCTCTGACCCGCGCCGAAACCTATGGCCCGCTGCGCGATCTCGAGGCGCTGGTGGATGAGTATTACGAGGCCGCCGGGGTCGATCCACGCCGCATCGCCCATCTGCGGCGCGAGATCCTGACACTGAGTTCCGCCACCGGGCTCGATAAGGATGTCGGCATGTCCGGGGCGGATGAAGAGTCTGATCTGGCGCAGCTTGATGCCTATCTCTGCGAGTTGAAAGAGGCGCAGATCCGCGATGGGCTGCATGTATTCGGTCAATCGCCCACAGGGCAGCAAGAGATTGATCTGGCCATTGCCTTGGCCCGGGTGCCGCGCGGCGATGGCCAAGGGGGAGACGCCTCGCTGATCCGGGCGCTGGCGCGTGATTTCGGGCTGGGCATTGATCCGCTTGATTGCGATATGGCCGGGGCCGCCACTGAAAAGCCGCAGGCGCTGGCCGGTCTCTGCGCCGATCCATGGCGCAGCAATGGCGACACGGTGGAGCGGCTGGAACTTATGGCGCAGCGCCTCTTGAGGGAGGGCGACCAAGAGATCGGACCGCATACGTCGGCGGTTTTGGCAGAGATGGCGGCGCGCATTCGCCCCGCCATTGCCGCCTGTGGGCCGGACGAGGGCGCGGGGCTGTTGCACGCGCTGAACGGGCGGGCGATTGCCCCCGGACCCTCGGGCGCACCCACGCGCGGGCGGCTCGATACCCTGCCAACCGGGCGCAATTTCTACAGTGTGGACAGCCGCGCCGTGCCCACGCCGACCGCTTGGGCCTTGGGCTGGAAATCTGCCAATCTATTGATTGAGAAGCATTTGCAAACCCATGGTGATTGGCCGCGCGCCCTGCTGATCACCGCCTGGGGCACGGCCAATATGCGCACGGGCGGCGATGACATCGCGCAGGCGCTGGCGCTGATGGGGGTCAAGCCAAAATGGGATGCCGCCAACCGGCGCGTGACCGGGTTCGAGATTCTGCCCGAGGGCGTGCTGGGGCGGCCGCGGGTGGATGTGACGCTGCGCATCTCGGGGTTTTTCCGTGATGCGTTTCCGCAGCTTATCGCGCTGTTTGACAGTGCGGCGCGGGCGGTTCAGGCGCTGGACGAGGCCGAAGACAGCAATCCCGCCGCCGCGAGGGCGCGGAGCGAGGGGATTGGCCCGCGTATTTATGGCGCAAAACCCGGGGCTTATGGCGCGGGCCTGCAAGCGATGATCGACGAGCGGCTCTGGGCGGACAAGGCCGATCTGGCAGAGGCGTACCTGACTTGGGGCAGCTATGCCTATGGGGCCAAAGAGGCGGGCACGCCGGACCGGGCGGGGTTTGAAACCCGGCTGCGGCAGACTGAGGCGATTGTGCAGAACCAAGACAACCGCGAGCATGATCTTCTTGATTCTGACGACTATTATCAGTTCGAGGGGGGCGCTGCGGCGGCGGTCAGCACCTTGCAGGGGCGCGACCGGCCGGTTTACCATAACGATCATTCACGCCCCGAACGCCCGGTGATCCGCACGCTCGAGGATGAGATCGGGCGGGTGGTGCGATCCCGCGTCGTCAATCCGAAGTGGATCGAAGGGGTCAAGCGGCACGGCTATAAAGGCGCGTTCGAGATTGCCGCGACGGTGGACTATCTCTTTGCTTTTGCGGCCACAACTGGCGCTGTGCGGGGGCATCACTTTGATCTGGTAGAGGCCGCGTTCCTAGAGGATGAGGATACGCGGGCCTTCATCGCGGCGCATAACCCATCGGCCCTGCGCGAGTTGGCGGAGCGGCTGGCAGAGGCCATTGATCGGGGGCTGTGGATGCCGCGCTCCAATTCCGCGCGGGCGCGGATCGACGGGGCGCGGGGACGGTAGTGCGCTGAAAACCGGGGGAAATCTGCGTCAGTATCGTGTCGGTCTTACGTCGGTATGTCCATGCCTTCGAACCAGAGTGCCCCGTCACGATAGCCCCCCCGGATCAGACGCCCCGACTGTTTGATTTCGGGATAGTCAGCGGCCCAATCGCGGTAGCGGTCATTGGTGACGATGGGCGCACCGACATCGCGGGCAACGGTCAGAAGGTAGCGATCGGCAACGGTGCCCTTGGGCACGACCATCACCCAATCCTCGGCCAGCCCCAGATAGCCGGCCATGGCATCATCATGTTTGTATTTGCCGGTCAGCAGATAGCCCGCATTGGCATCAAAAACGACCCCCGGCGCAAAGCCGATGCGGCGCAGCTGCCCGATGACCTCGCGCAGCGTTTCGATCCTTGGGGTGTTGTCGCGCCAATACATGACGTTGGAACCGTCGATCAGGATGCGGTTCGGCTCTGTCTCGGGCTCGGGCGCAGCCGGGGCCGTGATCCTCAGAAAAAGGGCGCGCCAAAGCAGGATCAAAGCCGCGATGGTGCAAGGCCCCGCCAGCAGGATCAGATCGCCATAGCCGGGCAACAAAAGCGCCACGGCAACGCCGATGAGGGAGAGGGCAAGAAGGAGAACCGGAACAACCATAAGGGGTGTTTAGCGCGGGGGATGCGGAGGGGGAAGTGGGGGATTTGGGCCCCGTCGATGTCAGAGACATCATCCCCGCGAAGGCGGGGGTCTTGTGAGGTGGCCGCAACATGAGATAGATTCCCGCCGGCGCGGGAAAGACGGATGCCAAAGGCAGGACTGCCCACCCCACCCTTGTTAGGCGGCTGCGCGCCTCGTTTAGCGAACGTTGACTAGGGCTAGGAATATGTATTTGTTTAAACACTGAGTAGAAACGGATGATCGGCTTGCTTGGACATTTACCGAGTACAGCGTGGGATTGAGGGCAGTATGCGGTGGCGGGTATCGATTATCCATGGACGTGCGGAGAGTGGTAGGGCTCGGCCACCAATGGTGGAGCTGGTAGATGCGACTGGCAAGACCAACGAAGCGTATCTAAAATCTCCTGAGTTCCATGAAGCAAAGTCCCCATACTGCCTCGAGAGAGAATGGATCGCGACTCGCTTGGCTCAGGACTTAGGTTTGCCGTGCGCCAGAGTGGTTCCGGTTGAAGTCACACCGGAGCTTGTTCAGATGGCCTCTGCTATCTATGATCATACCCCCATTAAGACCGAGTCTGGCCCAACACTCGCGCAACGCTTGGTTTCGGGCCCAAAGCTATTGATTGGCTCGGTCTCCCTAGGTCCTGGGTGGTCAGAATGGTCCCAAGCGATGAGCGTACGCGATGTTCAGCTCGAAATGGCTACAGGGATTTATTTCTTCGACACGATGATCCAAAACTGGGACCGTGTTATACCAAATCCTAACCTTCTGATAAAAAATGATACTTATGGTATGATAGATCAGGAAGAAAGCTTTGTGGAAGCAGCCGGCACAGATGCAGAACGTGCGATCACACCGAAGCCATGGAAGGAGGGCGGTGTGGTGAACGATGTTGGGGAGATCAACGAGCATCCGTTATGGCGGGGGATAAAGCTGAATAGAAAAGCGTCATTTGACAAGAGCGTTCAGCGTTGGAAGTCCTTGCCCACTACCAAAGTTCTAGGGTATGCGAACGAACCAGTATTCGACGAGTGGTCCCGCCACGTTGCGAACAAAATTATAGAGTATCTTCTCGAGGCTGTTGATAATATTGACGCCGTTCACATGCAGGTTGAAGCGAACAGATGCAACTGAGTCAGACAATCTACACGTTTTCTGTACTCCAGTATCGTCATGATGCATGGATAGGTGAAGCATTGAATGTTGGTGTTTTGCTGTCTGCGCCAGAGCAAGGCTTTCTTAGAATGAGGGGCAGGACAGCGAGCCCACGGCTAACGCAGGCCTATCCAGATTTAGGGGCAAACGGGTTCCGGCAGCTTATCCGCGCAATTGAGGCAAAGGTCACTTCAATTGGGCAAAAGATCGAGCAAGGCTCGTTGTTTGATAGCAAGCTTACGTCAGACAGTATTGCCAGAAAACTATTACCTGAGGACGATAGCTCGCTCCGCTGGCTTGAGCCTGGAGCGGGAATTACGTCGTGCCCCAAAGACGAGCTTGACCGGCTGTTTTCTCGTTATGTGAGTAGATGGGACGCGGACATTGGACGTGAATCTCGATCAGATGAGGACGTATACTCTGTTTTCCAACGGAAGCTAAGAACTGCGCCAGTGGACCTTATGCTCGAAGAAAAAATCGTAAAAACTCCTCGTTTCGGGGAGGTTCGCTTTAAGCACGCTTATCAGAATGGTCGGTTGCATGTCGTGCAACCCATCTCTTTGGACATGGCGAACGCTGATACTCTTTTCGGAAAGGCTTCGAGATTAGTTGGAACCTTAACGCGGCTGAGAGAGAACCCAGAGGTTTGCTCTTACATTGTCGCGGGGGCACCTAGTAAGGACGAGCTTCGACGTGAATACGAGGGAGCTCTTGCCTTGCTACGAGAGGCTAAGGTTGCCGAAGCAATTGTTGACGAAGATGAAAGTCAAATAGTGGCTGATGCTTTGATAAAGGCGGCTAGCCGCGTTCACTAATTTACAAAAACTACCGAGAAATAGTGCGCTCGACATCTGCCTCCTGTCTCATAATCGAAAATCCCCCCCCTACAACACATACCTGCTCAAATCCGCAGACCTCATCAGCTCACCCAAGTTCGCCTCGACGAAGCCCGCATCGACCGTCACGGTCTCGCCGGCGCGGTCGGGGGCGGTGAAGGACAGTTCTTCGAATACCCGTTCCATGACGGTGTAGAGCCGCCGCGCGCCGATGTTTTCGACCGATTGATTGACCTCTGCCGCGATATGGGCGAGGGCGGCGATGCCATCCTCAGTAAAGCTGACCGTCACCTCTTCGGTGCCCATGAGGGCGGTGTATTGCAGGGTGAGGGCATTGTCCGTCTCGGTCAGGATGCGGACGAAATCACCTTCGGTCAGCGCGCGCAGCTCAACCCGGATGGGCAGGCGGCCTTGCAATTCCGGCAAGAGGTCTGACGGTTTGGCGATGTGAAAGGCCCCAGACGCGATGAAGAGGATATGGTCGGTCTTGACCGCGCCATATTTGGTCGAAACGGTTGTGCCCTCGATCAGCGGCAAGAGATCACGCTGCACGCCTTCACGGCTGACATCGGCGCCGCGCGCATCAGAGCGGGCGCAGACCTTGTCGATCTCATCGAGGAAAACGATGCCGTTCTGTTCGACCGCCTCGAGTGCGGTGCGGTGGACGGTTTCATCATCAAGAAGCTTGTCGGCCTCTTCCCCAATCAGAAGCGCGTAGCTATCGGCAACGCTGACACGCTTGGTTGTGGTGCGCTGGCCGAACGCTTTGCCAAAGATATCACCAAGGTTCATCATGCCCATCTGGCTGCCGGGCTGGCCGGGAATATCCATCATGCCCAAGGGGCTAGAGGTATCGGCCACCTCGATGTCGATCATGGTGTCGTCAAGCAGCCCTTCGCGCAGCTTCTTGCGGAACATATCGCGGGTGCCTTGGCGGGCATCCTCGCCAGCGATGGCGGTGATCACGCGCTCTTCGGCGGCCTGTTCGGCGCGGGTTTTGACGTCGTCGCGCATCCAATCGCGGGTCTGGGCAATGGCACTGTCGACAAGATCGCGGATGATCTGTTCGACGTCACGGCCGACATAGCCGACTTCGGTGAATTTGGTCGCCTCGACCTTGATAAAGGGCGCGCGGGCGAGTTTGGCGAGACGGCGGGAGATTTCGGTTTTGCCAACGCCGGTGGGGCCGATCATGAGGATATTCTTGGGATACACCTCGTCGCGCAGGTCATCGGAGAGCTGCTTGCGCCGCCAACGGTTGCGCAGGGCGACGGCAACGGCGCGCTTGGCCTCTTTCTGGCCGATGATGTAGCGGTCAAGCTCCGAGACAATCTCGCGCGGGGTCAGGTCGGTCATTTGGAAATCCTTTCCACCGTCAGCTTGCCATTGGTGTAGACGCAGATATCGGCGGCGATGGCCATGGCGCGGCGGGCGATATCCTCGGCACTCAGGTCGGGATTCTCGGCCAGACCGCGCGCCGCAGCGAGAGCGAAGTTGCCGCCCGAGCCGATGGCGGCCACGTCATGCTCTGGCTCGAGCACGTCGCCCGCGCCGGTGATGACATAGAGCTGATCGCCATCGGTGACGATGAGCATCGCCTCGAGCTTTTGCAGGTATTTATCGGTGCGCCAATCCTTGGCCAATTCCACGCAGGCGCGTTGCAATTGGCCCGGTGTCGCCTCAAGTTTGGTTTCCAGCCGTTCGAGCAGGGTAAAGGCATCCGCCGTAGACCCGGCAAAGCCCGCGACCACCGGATGCCCCCCGGGCGACAGGCGGCGCACCTTGCGGGCGGTACCCTTGATCACCGTCTGTCCAAGGCTGACCTGCCCATCCCCGGCAACGACAACCTCGCCGCCGCGCCGCACACCGATGATGGTGGTGCCGTGCCACCCGGGAAAATCGCTCATTTGGGCCTCCTTATTCTGTGTCCCCTATATGGAAGGGGTCGGGAGAGGGCGCAAGGGCAGGCTAACCCAGCATGTCGCGGGCGACCTGATGAAAGATGCGCGCCCCAATGGGAATGAGGTCGTCGGGAAAATCGTAGTCTGGATTGTGCAGCGCGGCATGGGTGGAACCTGCGCCAAGAAAGAGCATGGCAGCGCGGGCGCGTTGACCAAAGCGGCCAAAATCCTCGGACGCGCGCATTGGCAAGCCGCGCGCGTCATGGGGCACGTGCAGCGCATCGAGCGCCTTGCGCAAAATCAGAGTCGCATCGGGATCATTTGCGCAATGCGTGAAAATATCGTGATAGCTGATTTCAACACTGATGTCGTGCGCCGCTGCGGTGTTTGTCACCAGCGTTTCAGCACGATCACACAGCGCCTGCATCTGAGCGTCAACGAGAGTGCGCAGCGTAACGTAGAGCGTGGCCTCGCCCGGTGCGATGCCAAAGGCAGGCGCGCCCATGCTGGTATGGGTGACGGTGGCCAGAGTGAAATCGTGATCTTGTGGTGTGCCCCGGCTGAGGGCGGTCAGCGCGGGCATGAGATGCGACAGCGCCTGCATCGGCGAACGGCCATTCTCTGGCTCTGACGCATGGGCGGATTTTCCGCTGAGGGTAATGGACATACCGCGCGAGGCGCAATTGACCGGGCCGGGGATGAGGCCGACATGCCCCAAGGGCAGGCCCGGCATATTGTGCAGGGCAAAGGCATAATCAGGTGAAATAGTCTCGAATTCTGGATCGCGCAGCACTGCCTCTGCGCCTGCGCCGGTTTCCTCGGCGGGCTGGAACAGCAGCACGACACGACCCCGCGCAGGGCGCTGACGAGACAAGAGACGCGCGAGCGCCAGAATCACCGTCATATGCCCATCATGGCCGCAAAGATGCCCCGTGCCCGGCACCGTCGAGCGGTGGGGCAGATCGCTCTGCTCGGTGATCGGCAGCGCGTCGAGTTCGCAGCGAAAGAGGAGCGTTGGCCCTTGACCCTCACCGTCGTAGACAGCCGCCACGCCATGCCCGCCAAGCCCCGTCAGCACGCGATCGGGCGTGTGGTCCGTGAGAGCCGTGATAACACGCCGGGCTGTCCCCTGCTCTTGTCCAGACACTTCGGGGTGTTGGTGCAGCAGGTGGCGTAGCGCGGTCAGCTCTGTAATGTCAGCATTGGTCAGGGTCATGGTGTGATCATGCGGGTTTTGTGGCCAAAGAAAAGGGGCCGCGACCGGCGCGACCCCTTTTGATCTTGTGGCGTTGCAGGCTCAGATGCTGTCTTCGATCCAGCTCTGGAGGGCGGCCTTGGGGGCAGCACCAGCGCGGTTCGAAACAACCTGCCCGTCCTTGAAGATGAAGAGCGCCGGGATGCCGCGCACGCCCATGGCGACGGCGGAATTCGGGTTGCTATCCACATCGACCTTAACGATCTTGACGCGGCCGGACATCTCGCTTGACAGTTCTTCCAGAACCGGGCCGATCTGTTTGCAGGGGCCGCACCATTCGGCCCAGAAATCCACGACGACGGGAATGTCGGAATTCTTGACTTCGGCGTCGAATGTGGCGTCGGTGACGGCAACGGTGGCCATGATCTGTCTCCTAGTGGTCAGGGTTTCGGTCGTGAACCTATGGAGCCGGGCGCGGCGCGTCAAGCGATGGTGGTGGATTCCAGCGCCGCAGTCACAAGATCGTGGGGTAAGGGCATGAGCGTGGCAGTGCGGGTCCAGAGGATCGCGGTGTCAATGCGATGATCCGGGTAGAGCTGCCCGAGCGCGTGGGCATAGGCCCCCATCTGCCGCAGCAGGGCATCAGGGCAGTCGGCGGGCGTGTCGGGCACCAGCGCGTTGGTCTTGAAATCAACGGCGAGGATGCGGGTATCGTCGATAATCAGGCGGTCAATCACACCATGGATGCGCCGCCCCTGAAGCGGGTCGAGGGTGGCGGTGATCGCCACCTCTGTCAGCGCAGCGGGCGTGAAAAGGGCCAGAAGGCTAGGCCGTGTCAGCACCTTGTCGGCCTCGGCGAGAAGAAGGGCGAGTTCTTCGCCTGTCGCGGCATCACCCCCATTGGACAGAAGCCGCGCAGCGGTGGCGGGCCAGTCATGGGCAGGCACAGTGGGCAGGAATTCAAGCAGGCGGTGGATCTGACGGCCGCGCCGTTTGGCTGCCTCTTCATCCAGCCCGCGTTCGCCGGGCAGCGCCTTGGCCCCGCCCAAATCCGAAGGGCTGAGCGTTTTGATGCGCGCAGGGAGCGGGGCGGGGCGCTGAAAGAGCGGATCGAGGGTGATTGTTTGAGGGGGCGCCGAGGGCGCAGAGTCAGTCTCTGTTTCGGCCCAAATGCCATGATCAAGACGCAGGCCAGGGCCATGGGCAAAGCTGTGGGGTTGCGCGCCTGCGGCCAGCATCCCGCGCTGCACCTTTTCATACCAGGTGTCGCCTTGTTTACCCAGATCGCCATGGGCGGCAACGATCAACCACGTCTCGGCCCGCGTCATGGCGACATAGAGCAGGCGGTCACGTTCCGCCAAAAGCGCGCGGCGTTCAGTATCGAGCGCTGCGGCCAAGCTGGGCGGCATGTCATCGGCGCGCCCGGTCCAAAGGGCATGGCCCGCTTGCGTCACGATCTGTGGCGCTGGGGGCGTGCGCCAAACGCCACATTCAGGCAGGATCACGACGGGCGCCTCAAGCCCCTTGGCCCCATGCACGGTCATGACGCGGATGCGGTTGCCAGCGCTGTCGAGTTGGCGCTTGATCTCGAGATCGTCGGTTTCCATCCAGACGAGAAAGCCCGTGAGGCTATCCACCGCGCGACGTTCATAGGCCATGGCCTGCGCCAGAAGGGCGTCAATGCCATCCTCCGCCTCGGTCCCCAGACGGGCGAGCAGACGGCGGCGGCCTTCGTGGCGGGTCAGAACACGCTCGATCAGGTCATAGGGGCGCAGGAAATCGGCGTGATCAAGCAGGTCACGCAGGATTGTGATGGTGTCGGGATGCTCGGCGGCGCGGGCGCGCAATTCCTCCCAGAGATAGGGACGATTGCGGCCCTGCGCGAGGGTGTAGAGCTGGTGTTCGGACCAGCCAAAGAGCGGCGAGCGCAGGGCGGTGGCCAGCGCCAGACTATCCTCGGGCGTGGCGAGAAAGGACAAGAGCGCCTCAAGATCGCGCACGGCAAGTTCCGCCCCCACCTTGAGCCGGTCAGCCCCGGCGATGGGCAGGCCCTGCGCCTTGCATTCGCGGATGATCTCGTGAAAGAGCGCGGACCGGCGGCGCACAAGGATGAGGAAATCACCGGGTTGCACGGCGCGAAAACCGCTGGGCGATTTGGGATCGGGGATGGCCTGCCGCGCGGTGATCATATCGCGCATGGCCGCCGCAACCTGCCGCGCCAAAAGGATTGCCGGATCGTTGGTGGCGCGGATGTCTACGGGCATGTGCCAGGCGGGCGGCTCGTCCTCATCCGGTTTCTCGACCAGAGGCCAGAGATCGACGCGACCGGGGAGGGTATCAAAGAAGGCTTTGTGACCCTCTTCCGGCGTAAAACCGCTCTCGCTGCTTTGATCAAAGCAGCAATCGACGGTGGTCAGGATCGCCCGCGACGAGCGAAAGGAATAGGCCAGAACGCGCGATTGCAGCGGGGTGTTGGTGGCGCTCAGACGCAGGCCAAATTCCTGCTGCATGCGGTCGAATTCGCGCGGGTCGGCCCCCTGAAAGGAATAGATCGACTGTTTCTTGTCGCCCACGACAAAGATCGTGCGCGCCACATCGGCGCGCGCGCCCTCGCCGCTGGTGAATTCCTGCGCCAGACGTTCGATGACCTGCCATTGCACGGGGCTGGTGTCTTGCGCCTCGTCCACAAGAATATGGTCGATGCCACCATCAAGCCTGTAGAGCACCCAAGCCGCGACCGCTGGATCGGTCAAAAGATCGCGGGCGCGCAGGATCAGATCGTCGAAATCAAGAAGGCCGCGCAATTGCTTGGCGCGTTCATAGGCGGGCAGGAAAGCGCGGGCGAAGTCATGCAAAGCGCGGGTTTTCTGCATCGCAAGGAGGGCAAGGCGCGCCGGGCGCGCCGCTTCGACGCGCAGCATCCATTGTTCGATCTGCGGCAGGACAGAGGCAAGGACACCTTGGGTCGCCTTGGTAGGAAAAGAGCCTAACTTGGCGGAAAAGGGCGATTTTGCCCCTTTGCCAGTGAGAAAGACATCCTCGAGCACGGGCAGCGCGCGCAGGTCCAACGCGCTCATTTGCGCCAGCTTGGCGGCGGCCTTGACGTCATTGGCAGACCCGGCCTGAAGCGCAGGCATGAGGTGACCGAGAAGCGCCTGTTCACTGCCCAGAAACACCCCGTCACGGATCATCTGGGCGCTCAGCCCCTCGGGCTGATCAAAGAGGGCGGCCAGATCAGCATCGCTGAGCGGCTGTGCAAATCCACTGCGGTTGCGGACAATTTCAGCGGTCAGTTTTTCCAGAGTTTCGCCGGAATAGTGTCTGGCAAGGGCGTAAAACGTGGCGGCCTGCGGCCCGGCGGCCAAGTCTTCGACAATCTCGGCGCGCAAGAGGGTGGCAGTGCGGTCCTCCATCTCGGTGAACTGCGGCGTGACGTCCGCCTCGAGCGGAAAACGACGCAGAAGTGAGGCGCAGAAGGAGTGGATCGTCTGGATTTTCAGCCCACCCGGCGTCTCGATCGCGCGGGCAAAGAGGCGGCGGGCATCGCGCAGGGTCTGTTCGGTGATCGCGCCCTCATGGCCCAAAAGGTCAAGCTCTTGCATCAGCGCGGCATCGGCCAGCATCGCCCAAGCGCCAAGGCGGCGAAAAAGACGGTTCTGCATCTCGCTTGCCGCGGCCTTGGTATAGGTGAGGCAGAGGATATGCTGAGGATCGACCCCATCTAGCAAAAGCCGCGCCACACGGTCTGTAAGCACCCGCGTTTTGCCCGATCCGGCATTGGCCGACAGCCATGTCGAGAGGTCGGGGCGCGCGGCCTCGACCTGTGCCTGAGTGGCGGCATCACGCGCAGTCATTGGCCCACCTTGGTCACTTCGGGTGTATCGGTCTGGTCCCATTCGCCATAGCGCGCCAGCTGGTCGTAATCCCCATCCTCATCGGCATTGCGCGGCGCGCGGCGCGCGGTATAGCCCATATCAGGGTCGAAATAGGCCGAAATCAGCGCGTGGAACTCGGCCCAGATTTTCTCAGGCGGCTCTGTGTCCAGCGGCGCGTCCAATTCTTTGGGTTCGCTACCCAGCCCGATAAAGACCGCGCGGGCGACACGGGTTGGGCCCATCCCCTCAAAGCCGGAGCGGGTGGCAATCGCGGCCTCAAGCAGCAATTGCTTGTCGAAACTGGTCTGTTCCTTGGTCGAAGGGGGCGCGCCGGTTTTATAGTCATAGATATGCAGCTGCCCCAGATCATCGAGATCGAGCCGGTCGGCCTTGGCCGAAAGGGTAAAGCCCAGATCTGGCAGGGTGGCGCGGCCTTTAGCCTCGAAATGCACGGGGCGGGCCAGCGTTCGACGCCGCGCCTCAGTGTCGATGAACCAGTCGGCAACACGGTCCAGCCGCGCAAGCCACAACGCGCGCGCCTCGGCCCAAGGGACATTTTCGGCCAGAACAGTCTCTGCATGGCGCATCAATGTGGCGTGGTCGCAGTGCTCCGGGTGATCCAGTGTTTCGCGAATGAACCCCTCAAGAATTTCATGCAGCACGGTGCCGCGCAAAAGCGCATCGGGCGCGCGCATCAGCGGATCAAGCGGGCGCAGTTTGAGGATATGGCGGGCATAGATGGCGTAGGGGTCGCGAATGAGCCGCTTGATCTCGGTTACGGTCAGATGGTCGGGGCGTACGGCAACGGGCGGCGCGGGCGCAGGCCGGGTGGCACGCGGCACCTCGCCCGGGTCCTCTAGCGCCGTGGCGCGGTCAAGCCAGAGACGGCCACGGTTGCGCATATCCTCAATCGCCGCCTGCCCCCCCTGATCCGGCAGTCCAGAGAGCAGGTTCAAAATGCGGTTGAGCCAGCGCGAGACCACGGTTTCGGCATCGGCAGAGCGGACGGACCGGGTAAGCCAGACCTCGGGCGCGGCGATCGCCTGTTGGAAATCATGCGCCGAGAGCCCGATGCGCCGCTCGGGCAGCAAAAGCCCCACCTGATGGCGCAGGGCGCGGTTGAGCCATGGGTCGGGTTTGGGGGATTCGGGCCAGCTCCCTTCATTCAGCCCGGCGAGAATCAAGAGATCGGCCCCCTGAACGCGCGCCTCCAGCGTGCCCCAGATGAGGATATGGGGGTGCGGATCGACAGGATTGCGCACCTCGCGCGCGCTCAGAATCTTGTGAAACAGGCTGGAATAGTCACTGGCGCTGAGCGCGCCCGCATGATGGGCCTCGGCCCGAAGTTCGGTCACGGCCTTTTGCGCCTCTTGCCCAGCATCCTTCAGCCAGAGCGTGCCAGAGCCTGTGCCATGGCAGCCTTGGGCGATCTTTTCCGCGAGGTCGAGATGCGTGGCCACGCTATGATCAAGAGGGATTTCGCCGGAATAGTCTCTGTTCACGAAGCAAGCACAGAGCCAGTTCACCCATTCAGGGGCAAGGGGATCTTTTTGATCGGCTGCCCAAAGTCGCAGGCTTTCCTCGGTCGGATAGGGGGGGCCGTGGCGGCGCAGATGCAATTCCAGCTCGCGGGTGAGGCGCAGATGTGGGCCACGCTCGGCCCCCTGATGTGCCAGCGGATGTTTGAGCAGTGTGAGCAGAGATTCGGCGCTGAGCCGGGTGCGAAACAGATCGGCGACATGGCGCAGAAAGCGCCCCGGTGGTGACAGATGCAGCGGCAGACCGGCACTGTCATCAGGCAGAATATCCCATCGGTCGAGCGCTGCGGTCACTTGGCGGGTGAGCGTGCGGTCTGGCGTGATGAGGGCGGCGGTGCGCCCGTCCTCTGCCGCTTGGCGCAGGCGCAGGGCGATGGCGAGCGCCTCTTGGCGTTGCGACGGGGCCTCGACCAGCGTGACATTGGCCATGGCCCCGGCGATGTCGCGCAGATGCGGGCCGTCGCGCAGCCATTGATCGGTGACAGGGGCGGGGCGTAGGGCCAGCGACACCAGCGCGTTGCGCGCCGGGTTGGCGGGGGAGATATCAGACCATGGGCGAATGTCCGCAGGCGTGATTCCAGCCCCGGCGGCAACCCGGCAAAAACGGTATTGCGGGTGATCCTCAGAGAGCATGGCATCACCCAGCGCATCCCAGACGGGGGCGGGCATCTCAAAATCAAAGCCGGGCAGCACGACCGCCCCCTGTGGCAGGCGCGCTACCGCCTGCATAAGGTGCTGTGTCGCCCCCCGTGAGCCGGTGGACCCCGCGAGGATGACGGGATGCGCGGGCGGGGTATCGGCCCAGAGGGCGGCCAGCCGTTCGATCACAAGGCGCTGGCGGGTTTCCACATCGGGCGCGGCGCCGCCGATCTCGAAATAGTGGCGGACGATGCCGAGAAAGGATTTGATCCGCGCCCAATGACCGGATTGATCGGTGATATCGAGCGTTTCGATCGCCTGCGGTGCGACACCTTCGCCGTGCATTTCATCCATCAGCCCCGCAAGACTATCCGACAGGTCGTAAATCGCGCTGCGGGGGGCAAGATCAGGGGCGTTGTCGAGAAGTGTCGCGATAAGCTGCACCAATTCCAGCCTGCGGCGCAGGGGCGGCACCGGATCGGGGATATGGGCCAGATCCCACAACTCTCCGAGATCAGTCAGGAGGCTGATGCGCGGTAAAAGGCAGGGGGGCCCTGCGTCGAAGAGTTCGCGGATGCGGCGGGCCATGCGACGGGTGTTGACGATGAGTTGCACGCGCGCGAGGGCCTCGGGCGGCTTTCCTGCGTGGTGCGCGCGCAGGCCTTCGACCAGAGCACGGGGGAAATCCACACCGGGCGGCACGCCATAGAGGCGGGGGGTGTCTGAAGGATCAAACATCGGGGGCCGCGAGCAGGGATTCGGCAAGGGCAATCCCCTCTGGGTGGCCGACATCGCACCACTGGCCGGGGTAATCGGCTGCAAAGAGCCGGCCCTCGGACAACATCAGATCCCAAAGGCGGTTGAGGGAAAAGACGCGCTCGGGGATGGTATGCAGCAGGTCAGGCTTCACGATCTGAAGCCCGGAATAGACCGAACCGGGGCCGCGCGTGGCGCGCCCGTCGGCTTCAATCTGGAAATCGCCCGTGCCGGAATGGCCGACGGTTTGCGCCCGCGGGATGCAGAGCAGAAGCGCGTCCATCTCTGCGGGACGCCAGAGGCCAGCCAGTTGGTCAAGCGGATTGGGGCCACGCCAGACGGCATCGGTATTCATGGTAAAGACCGGGCCAGTGCCAAGCAGAGGCAGCGCGGCGCGAAGCCCGCCGCCGGTTTCCAGAATCTCAGGCGTTTCAAGAGAGAGGCGGATGTTACGCCCCGCCAGATGCTGCGCCAGTTGGTCGGGCAGGTAGTGCAGGTTGGCCACCACCGGGGCCGCGCCATGCGCCGTGGCAAGATCGAGCGCGTGGTCGATGAGCGGGCGGCCCGCCACCTCGATCAGCGGCTTGGGACGGGTCGCGGTCAGCGCCCCCATGCGCGTGCCGAACCCGGCGGCAAAGAGCATCAAAGGCAGGCTCATGACGCGCGTTGTGCGCGCAAGCGCTCTAAGATCGCAGAGGTCGGCACAGGCAGCGCCGCACGCAGGAGATCTGCAACCGGGGCCAGCGCCGGGTGATCGAGATCCCGCTGCAAATGGTCCCAGACGCGGGGGATAAGATCAATGTAATGCGCCTTGCCATCACGTAGGCAGAGGCGGGCAAAGACGCCCAGAATGCGCAGATTGCGTTGTGCGCCAAGGCAGTAATAGGCCCCCTCAAAAAGGGACTGATCCGTCTCGGTCGCGCGGCAATAGCGGGCGATCATCGCTGTCTCGATAGCCCGGGGCACATCACGGCGGGCGTCTTGCAGCACCGAAACCAGATCATAGGCGCGATGCCCGGTCATGGCGTCCTGAAAATCGAGCAGGCCCACCCGCGCCGACCCTCTGCGCCCCGGCAACCAAAGCAGGTTTTCGGCGTGATAGTCTCGCAACACGATCACATCAGTGGTCGCGGCGTGCTGACGCAAGAGGCGGTTGAGCGCAGCGAGGGCTTCGGCACGTTGGGGGCTCACCTCTCCTGTCGCCCCGGTGAGATACCAGTCAAAGGCAAGGGCTGCCATGTCTGTCATGGTGTCGGGGCCATAAGGCTTGAGACCTTGAGGGGGTGCCGCACGGTGCAGGTCGATCAGGGCGTCGGTCGCGGCGGCGTAAAGCTGATCCTCCATCTGAGGGGCAACCGGAATGACACGCGCAAAGAGCGCATCGCCCAGATCCTCGAGGATGAGAAAGCCGCGCGCCTCGTCCTGCGCCAGAATATGCGGGGCGCTGAGGCCAAGGCCGGTCAGGTAGCGGGCGATTTGCAGAAAGGGGCGCACATCCTCGCCACGCTCGGGCGGGGCGTCCATCAGCACGGCGGTTGTCCCGGTTTTGGGATGGGTGAGGCGCAGGTAGCGCCGGTTGGAGGCATCGCCCGCCAAGGGCGCAATGGCCGCGCCTGCCCAATCGGTTTTGGCGACAAAATCCTGCATCAATGCGCTGCGGTCACTCATTCAACACCCCCTTCAATCGCTGCCCCCACCTGTCACCCTGCCACATGATCCGCAAGAGGCGGTGATCCTCTGCGCCGGGTCGTGGCACAGTGTCAAAGTCCAGCAAAAGCGCATCGGGCGGGGTCAGGTCACCCAGCCGGTCAGGCCATTCTATCAGGCAGATGGCGTCTGTGAATGCGTCGGTCAGGCCAAGTTCGACCAGGTCCATCGCATCGCCCAAACGGTAAAGATCGGCATGCCAGATTTCACCGCTTTGGCCCTGATAGGTCTGCACCAGCGTATAGGTTGGCGAGGGCACATCCTCGGGCGATAGAAGCAGGGATTGTATCAGGCAGCGGGCGAAATGGGTCTTGCCCGCGCCGACACCACCCGAAAGCAGAAGCGTATCGCCGGGGCAAAGGCAGGATGCCAAGCTGCGCGCCAAGGCGCAGGTCGCCTCGGGGCTGGCAAGGAGGATTTGGGCGCGGGCATCGGACATGCCCCGACACTACACGCGCCGCGTCCGCCCGCAACCCGGTTCAGCGCAGGGGCAGATCCACGCGGTCTGCCGCGATGGGGGCGCGATCCTTGAGGCAAAGCATGGATTGACCCCGCCCCAAGGGCACAACCCGAAGATCCGCCCCCGCCTGCCCCGACGATATGGCGCGATCATGGAGGGTCGCAACCAGACGCCGGGAGGCAATGCGATCCTCTACCTCGGGCCAGAGGCCGGGATCGGGGTAGCGCGCGGCGCAGGCCGCGATCACGTCATGCAGGCCCATATCGGCAAAGCTCGAATCCGGGTCGATGCCCAGCATCTCGCCAAAAGCGGTATTGCAAAAGAGCAGGCGGCCATCCTGTGCCAGCACCGCGATCCCCTCTTGCAGGCAGTCGATAACGGATTGACGCAAGTCCATCTGGAGCCGGTGGCGGCGGGTGGTCGACACCTCAAGCGAGATATCCTCGAACAGAAAGGCAACAGCACCATCGGGATGGGGCCGTCCGGTAACGCGGTAGGTCTGGCCCGAAGGCAGTGTCCAAACCTCGTGATACAGACCACCCGTGGCGCTTTTGACCATATCAGTGATCTGGCTGCGCCAGCTTGCGTAGTTTTTGGGTTCCGGCATCACCATCCGGTCGCGCAGAGCATCGAAAAATCCAAATAGGCTAGGCCGCGCGCTGAGGAATTCAGCAGGCAACCCCGTAAGATCGGTCAGCGCCGGATTAAAGATTGCCAGCGTCTTGGCCCGATCAAAGACCACAAGGCCGGTCGTGAGATCGGCAAATGTCTTGCTCAGCGTCTGGACAAACTCGCGTTGCAGCGTTTCGGCGCGAATGAGGCGGGTGATGTCCTGTGCGTGATGGATGTAGCCCAGCGCGGTGCGGGTCACATGCAGGTCATAGATATGATCCGGCTGCCCCGTATCCCCGGCAAGGTCGAGCCGGACGCAAGAGGTCTCGCCCAGCTCTGGCGGGATGTCGGGCTGTGCGGTCAGGGGCGAGACATGGGCGGGCGGCACTGCGCGGGCACTGTCATTGTGCCAGATCACGGTGCCGGCCGCATTCATGATCCAGACTGGCATCGGCGCATGCTCGGCGGCTAGGGCGCGCGCCAGCAGATCATAACGCTCCTGCGCTGCGGCATGGCGGGTGATAGCATCGGCGGGGGCCGTGTCACGCAGCACGGCGCGCAGGCTGTGTTCCTGCCGGGTCAGGGTGAGGCTTGCGCCATCCTCGGCCTGCAAGCACAGGCTTTGGCCTAGGCGCATATCCTCTTGATCTTGCGGCAGATCGCCAAAGCGAAAGCCCATCCAAAGGCGGAAACGGGACCAATCGCTGTCCTCGGGCGATCCATCGGGCAGAGCATCGGGCAGAGACAGGCTGCTGGCGTCGTGATCCAGCAGCGCACCATCGCGAAAAAGAAAGGCCGCATCCTGTGTGCCCGGCACCGGTTGCCCGCGCCGGACGGGCAGGCTGAGGCCACCGATCAGCCAGAGAACCGCCAACGACAAGAGAAGGGCCAGCGGCACGAGCACGGCGATATCCGAAACGGTCATCTCAGGCATCTGCATCCCCCGCAGGCTGTTATCGGGGGTAAGTCTGGCGCAGAGTGGTTAAGGGGGCATTAACGCCGACCGGGATCACCCACGCAAAGGCTGATTGAGACCCAAGGCGGGGGCGAGCGGACCGGATGGGGCCTCGAGCGCATCGCGGGGCCATGACACCTCGACCAGTGCGCCGGTGCGTGCGGCATGGCTGACTTGCGTGCGAAAAGAATCCGAGCCATTGGCAAAGGTGAGATCGGCACCCGACCGCTCGAGCAGGGTCTTGGCGATGAAGAGACCCAATCCCATGCCCTCATAGGCCGGACGCTCTGGATCGCTGGCGGGGGCGCGGCGGCGGATAAAAGGATCACCGATGCGCCCCAGCATGTCGGGCGGGTAACCGCGCCCGTCATCCATGATCCGCAGGGTAATGGCATCTTCGGTCCAGCCGCTCTCGACCCAGACATTATCACGGGCGAAATCCACCGCGTTCTGGATCAGGTTGCGCAGCCCGTGGATCACCTCGGGGCGGCGCAGCACGGTGGGTTGCGTGATCAGATCCCCAACGCCATGGTCGAAATGAATCCGTTTGCCACGATCGACATGCGGCTCTGCCGCCTCTTCGATGAGGGCGGTCAGGGGGGCGGTGCGCAGGTGCAGGTCATCCTTGCCCACGCGGCCCATGGAGCGCAGGATGTCGCGGCAGCGGTCAGTTTGCTGCACGATCAAGAGCGCATCTTCGCGCAGGTCCGGGTGATCGGTCAGCTCTTCGGCCAATTCGGCACTGGCCAGTTTGATCGTCGCCAGTGGCGTTCCCAGCTCATGCGCGGCGGCCGCCACCACCCCCCCTAGATCGGTCAGTTTCTGTTCACGCGCCAAGGCCATTTGCGTGGCTTGCAAAGCGTCGGACATGGCGTGCATTTCCTGCACGATCCAGCGCGAATAAACCCCGAGAAAGAGCACCGCGATGACAATGGCCACCCAGTTTCCAAAGCGGAACACATCCGGCATTGCCAAAACGAACCCATCCTGAAGCCGCAGCGGCAAGTAGAACTGCATGAGCAAGGTCACGATCATGATCGCCATCGCACCGAGAAAGGCGGTTGAACGGCCCGAAAGCGCAGAGGCCGAAACCGTGACCGGCCCCACGATCAAGATTGAAAAGGGATTGTGCAGCCCCCCTGTGAGATAGAGCAAAAGCCCGAGTTGCAGCATGTCAAAAAGCACGACCAGAAAGGTGTCTTGCTCTGAAAGACGCTTGTTCTCGGCAAAAACGAAGGCGGCGACAAGATTGCTTGCGATTGAAACTCCGATCACCAGAAAGCAAAGGCCAATCTCCAGATCAAGGCGGTAAACCCGCTCGGCGATGATCAGGGCCGTGGCCTGCCCCACGATGGCCCACCACCGCAACAGGACCAGCGTGCGCAGGCGAATCCAGTTACCACGCTGGCGGGATTTCAAGGGTTCGGGCGAAAGATGGACCATGTGTGCGCCTGCGTCCCATTGCATGCGAGAGGTGGGATGATACATAAGCAAAGTCGCACTCTGCCCCTACGAACGCAAGGACATCCCATGACCCACCTGATCGCCATTGCCGCTGCACTCGCTGTTGTCGCCGGGCTGGGGCTAACCTTTGCCCTGACCATGATGGGGGGCGAAGAAGACCAGTTCGCACAATGCCGGGCGTCAAGCGTTGCCGGGGGCGCGGCGCAGATCGGCGGGGAATTCACCCTTGTCAGCGAGACCGGAGAGACCGTGACCGACAAGCAGGTGATCGACCAACCGTCGCTCATCTATTTTGGCTATACGTTCTGTCCAGATGTCTGCCCGCTCGACAATACGCGCAATGCCGAGGCGGTTGATCTGCTGGAGGAGCGGGGCCTCATGGTCAAGCCGGTGTTCATCTCGGTCGATCCCAACCGCGATACGCCCGAGGTGATGGCCGAATACACAGATTATGTGCATCCCCGCCTCTTGGGTCTGACCGGTAGCGAAGAACAGGTGCGCGCCGCCTCGAAGGCCTATCGCACGTTTTTTCAGGCGCATCAGCCGACCGAGGGCGAGGAAGATTTCTATCTCGTGGACCATTCCACGATGACCTATCTGACACTGCCCGAACATGGCTTTGTCGAGTTTTTCCGTCGAGACGCGACCGCAGAGCAAATAGCTGATCGTGTTCAGTGTTTTCTTGACGCTCGTTAGAATAGCGCGTTTGTTTGACGGAGGTCAGGCTGCGGGCTAGAACCTGTGTCAGGACGGCAGAGCGGGAGGAACGGCATGACTGACGAGGTTCAGGATATCGGCGAAGACAGGTCGCTTCTGCTTGTCGATGATGACGAAGCGTTTCTGAAACGTTTGGCCAAGGCGATGGAAAAGCGCGGGTTCGAGGTTGAAACCGCCGGATCGGTCGCAGCCGGGCGCGCGATTGCCACGGCACGCCCCCCTGCCTATGCCGTGTGCGACCTGAGGCTAGAGGATGGCAACGGGCTCGACGTGGTCGAGGTGATCCGGGAAAAACGGCCCGATAGCCGGATCGTTGTGCTGACGGGATACGGCGCGATTGCCACCGCTGTGGCGGCAGTCAAGATCGGAGCCACGGATTACCTGTCCAAGCCTGCGGATGCCACCGACATCACCAATGCCCTCTTGGCCACTGGTGCAGACCTGCCGCCACCGCCCGAAAACCCGATGAGCGCAGATCGGGTGCGGTGGGAACATATCCAGCGTGTATATGAGCTGTGTGATCGTAACGTGAGCGAGACGGCGCGCCGCCTCAACATGCATCGCCGCACCTTGCAACGTATCCTCGCCAAGCGGTCGCCCAAGTAAGTTTGCGCCCGTGAGGGGCGCAATTTGATCATTTTTGCGTCAACAAATTATATTTTTAGCTAAGATTGTTTCTCAAAAGCTCGTATTAAATCTTGGAGAATAGTTTGACGCCACTTCGGGCAGGCAACAGGACGTGATTTTTTGGGGGCATGGCAATCATATCGGATGCGACTGCGGCGCAAACGGGCGAAGATTCGCGCGTTTCGCAAGCATTTCTCGCTCACTCCGGTCATCAACCGCACCGACCGGATCAAACCGGGCGATGTGCTGTTGTTCTCGACCATGCGCGACGAGCATATCCGCCTACCCTATTTCCTACGGTATTACCGCGAGTTGGGGATTTCGCATTTCCTGATCGTCGATAATGACAGCACCGACGGCGGCGCAGAGTATCTGGCCGCGCAAGAGGATGTGTCACTTTGGTCCACCAAGTCGAGCTACAAGCGCGCCCGGTTCGGGGTGGATTGGCTTAACTGGCTGCAGGGAAAATATGGCCATGGCCATTGGACGCTTGTGGTCGATCCGGACGAATTCTTTATCTACCCGTTCTGCGACACGCGGCCCATTCGCGCGCTGACCGACTGGTTGGACACCTCTCAGGTGAAATCCTTTGGCGCGATGCTGCTGGATATGTATCCCAAGGGCAGGATTGATGCGGTGCCTTACCAGCCGGGGCAAAACCCGATGGAAATTGCCGCGTGGTTCGATCCGGGCAATTATATCATCGAGAAGAACAAGTTTTATGGCAATCTCTGGATTCAGGGCGGGCCACGGGCGCGGGTATTTTTCCCGGACAACCCCAAAAAAGCACCAGCGCTGAACAAGACGCCGCTGGTACGATGGGACCGGCGCTATGCCTATGAAAGCTCGACCCATATGATCCTGCCGCGCGGTTTGAACCTGACCTATGACGAGTGGGGCGGAGAAAAGGCGAGCGGCATCCTGCTTCATGCCAAGTTTCTGGATACCTTTACCGTCAAGGCCGCAGAGGAATTGACCCGCCGCCAGCATTATTCCGGCAGCGTCGAATACAAAGCCTATGCAGAGATCGTGAAGGACAATCCCGAACTTTGGTGCAAATGGTCAGAAAAATATATAAACTGGCGGCAATTAGAAATTCTCGGGTTAATGTCCAAAGGGAACTGGGCATGAGCGCGAGGAAAGATACAGGGACAGAATGAGCGTCGGCATCATCATGCTGGTTCACACGGCCTTTGGTCGCGCCGAACAGGTGGCGCGCCATTGGGCGGCGTCTGGCTGTCCGCTGGTGATCCATGTCGACAAGGCAGTGCCGCGCAAGACCTATAACGCCTTTGTGCAAGCGCTGTCAGACATGAGCGATGTGCGCTTTGCGCCGCGCCATCGCTGTGAATGGGGCACATGGGGGCTAGTGGCCGCCACCCAAGGGGCGTCTGAGATCATGCTACGCGATTTCAAGGACGTGCGGCATGTCTATCTGGCCTCTGGCTCATGTCTGCCGCTGCGCCCGGTGCAGGAGTTGATCGACTATCTGGGCAAGCGGCCACATACCGATTTCATCGAAAGCGCGACGACGGCAGATGTACCTTGGACCATCGGCGGGCTGGATCAGGAACGGTTCACGCTGCGGTTTCCGTTCTCTTGGCGCAAGAACCGCTATCTCTTTGATAAATACGTGGCCCTGCAACGGCTGGTGCGGTTCAAGCGGCGCATCCCCAACGGGATCGTGCCCCATATGGGCAGCCAGTGGTGGTGCCTGACACGGCAAACGCTCTCGGCCATTCTGGAAGACCCCGAGCGCAGCGTCTATGACCGCTATTTTTCCAAAGTCTGGATACCTGACGAAAGCTATTTTCAGACGCTGGCACGACAATATTCCCGCCAGATCGAGAGCCGGTCGCTGACGCTGTCGAAATTCGACTATCAGGGCAAGCCGCATATTTTCTATGATGATCACCTGCAACTCTTGCGGCGCTCTGACTGTTTCGTCGCGCGCAAGATCTGGCCCTTTGCGGATCGTCTTTATGAGGCGTTCTTGACCGATCAGGCCAGTGCAATGAAGCGCACGGAACCGAACCCCGGCAAGATTGACCGCATTTTCGCCAAGGCGGTGGAGCGGCGCACGCGCGGCCGTCCGGGCCTCTATATGCAAAGCCGGTTTCCGGTGGAGGGTCGCGAAAACGGGCTGACCTGCGCACCCTATTCGGTGTTTGAGGGCTTCAGCGATCTCTTTGAGAATTTCGAGCCATGGCTGGCGCGGATGACGGGCATGCGGGTGCATGGCCATCTCTTTGCGCCGGAGCGGGCCGAGTTTTCGGATGGGCAAACGGTGATGAATGGGGCGCTGTCGGACAGTGCTGCGCTGCGCGATTACAACCCCCGCGCCTTTCTGGCCAATCTGATCTGGAACACGCGCGGCGAGCGGCAGTGTTTTCAGATGGGGCCGCGCGATGTGTTGACGGATATCGAGTGGGATATTGTCCGCGATCCCAATGCACAGGTTTCTGTGATTTCAGGGGCTTGGGCCGTACCGCTCTTTAAATCCAATGCCAATTTCTCGGATATCCGGCGCGAAGCGGCGCAGTTGCAGCGGGTCGAAAGCAAGCATCTGGAGGTTCTACGCTCGCAATGGATCAAGGCGCGGGTGCGCATCTGGACCATGGCCGAATTCATCGAGGCCCCGATGGAGCCGTTGCAGACCATCATCGACGAAATCGGCCAGCAGAACCTGCGCGGTTTGGCCGAAGTGCCGCGCATGGCCGATTTGACCGGCTTTGGCCAGTTCCTGCAGAACCTCAAGAATCAGGGGATGCATCCCTATGTGATGGGAGATTTCCCGGTAGAGCAGGGTATGAACGAACCACAGAGCAGTCCCCGCAAACCCTATCTTGTGCGATAAGGCCGAATGACAGGCAATTTTGATTACTTCGTGGTGTTCGCGGAAATGCGCACCGGCTCCAATTTTCTGGAAACCAACCTGAATGCCTTTGACGGAATTGAATGCCATGGCGAGGCGTTCAACCCACATTTCATAGGCTATCCCAACAAGACCGAGATGCTAGGGCTGACACAGGCCGAGCGCGACGAGGTGCCAGAGCGTCTGATCGGGGCGGTCAAGGGGCAGTCACAGGGGATCGGCGGGTTTCGCTATTTCCATGATCACGACCCGCGCATTCTGGACCTGATGCTGGATGATCCGCGCTGTGCCAAGATCATCCTGACGCGCAATCCGGTCGAGAGCTATGTATCGTGGAAAATCGCGCAGGCGACGGGGCAATGGAAGCTAACCAATGTCAAACGGCGTCGCGACAGCAAGATCACCTTTGATCCGGCTGAGTTCGAGCTGCATGTCGGGCGGTTGCAGGCGTTTCAGGTTTTCTTGCTCAACCGGTTACAAGCGGCGGGCCAGACGGGGTTTTACCTCGCTTATGAGGATTTGCAGAGCCTTGAGGTGATGAACGGGCTGGCGCGCTATCTGGGCTGCGACGCGCGGCTCGAGGCGCTGGATGCTTCGCTCAAGAAGCAGAACCCAGAGCCGCTGGAAAGCAAAGTCGAGAATTTCGCCGAGATGGAGCGGGCGCTGGCGGGGTTGGACCCGTTCAACCTGACGCGCACGCCCAATTTCGAGCCACGCCGCGGCGCGGCAGTGCCAGGTTTCGTGAGCGGGGCGCGTGCGCCCCTGCTCTACATGCCGGTGCGGTCCGGTCCCGAGGCCGAAGTCTGCGCATGGCTGGCAGCACTTGACGCTGTGCCGGTCGAGACATTGCCCACGAAGCTCAATCAAAAGGCTTTGCGGCAATGGATGCGGCGCAAGGGGGGGCATCGGCGCTTTACCGTGCTGCGGCATCCGGTGGCGCGGGCACATGCCGCCTTTTGCGACAAAATCCTGATCAAAGGGCCGGGATGCTATCGCGACATCCGCCGCACATTGCGCAATTTCCACAAACTGCCGATCCCCCAAGGGGAATTGGACGAAAGCTATGATCGCGACGCGCACAGGCAGGCTTTTGCCGCCTTTCTGCGGTTCCTCAAGGCCAATCTGGCGGGACAGACAGGGATCAGGATGGATGCGCATTGGGCAACGCAAGCCGCTGTGCTGGAAGGGTTGGCCGAGTTCGCCCCGCCCGACATGGTGGTACGGGAAAATGAAATGGCGGGGTATCTGACCGCGCTTGCACGGCAGGTGGGCTATTCCAAGGCCCCCGCGCCCTTGCCCGCGCCGGAAACCGGGCCATTCCCGCTGGCCGAGATTTACGATGCCGAGATCGAGGCGCTGACGCGCGACGCCTATCTGCGCGACTACTTGACCTTTGGCTTTGGCGATTGGGCGTGATGCGGCTGGACCTCACGCAAGGGTGACGCAGGTGCCCTGTGCAAGAGCGCCAGATTGTGGGAAGCTTGCGGGCTTTTAACCCCTGATCGGAGCCTTTGATGCGCCTCGCTTCTGCTCTTGTGCTCTGCCTGTGTTTTGCCGGGCCGCTTCAGGCCGCCCCTGTTTGCGGCGATCCAGACACGCCCTGCGAGACAGCGACGGGCAGCTATCACATTGCTCTGCCCGAGGGGCCGGGACCGTATCCGGTGCTGGTTTTTCTGCACGGGCATGGTGGGCGCGGTGGGCCGATGGTCGAAGGCGAGACAGCGCGGGAAGCGACCGCGCGAGGCTATGCCTATATCGCGCCCAATGGGCTGGTCAGACCGGGGCGGGATCGACCAAGTTGGAGTTTCCACCCGGATTTTCCGGGGCAACGGGATGAGGCCGCGTTTCTGCACGAGGTGATGCAGGATGCCGCCGCCCGGTTTGACGTTGACCCAAAGCGCAGCCTCTTGGCGGGGTTCTCTATCGGTGGATCGCTGGCGAGCTATATCGCCTGCGCCACGCCAGAGGCATTCAGCGCCTATGCCCCGGTTTCTGGCAGCTTTTGGCGGCCACATCCCATGGGCTGCGCCGGACCTGTTCGGCTTTTGCATACGCATGGCTGGCGGGATGAGGTGGTGCCGCTAGAAGGGCGCGTGATCCGTCAGGTTGCTGGGCGCGATTTTGCGCAAGGCGATGTGTTTCACGCTATGAGCCTGTGGCGCGCGGCCAATGGTTGCGAGGCTCACCGCGCCGACTGGTTCGAGACGGCAGACGGCTTTATGCGCCGCGCCTGGACACGATGCGCCCCCGGCGCAGCGCTGCAATTCGCGCTATTCGACGGGGGGCATGGCGTGCCAAAGGGTTGGAGCACGCTGGCGCTTGACTGGTTCGAGGCGCTGGCGGAGCCCAGCCAATAGCGCAGCGTTATTCTGCTGCGATTGGCGGGCTTTCGGGCAGGCGAAACATCATGCGATGATTGCGCGCAAGTTGCAGGATGGGCGGTGTGTCTACCATCTCGGGCGTTGCCATGAGCGAGGCAAGGCCGCGCCGCTGATCCAGCCGCAGACCCGACATCATCGAGAGCGGCACCGCCGCGACCAAGCTGATCGCAATCGGCAAAAGCCAGAGAGACACAACCCCAGCCACCATGCCCAGCGCCAAGAGCGCACCGCTGACGGTTTCCAGCGCGTGGAACTTGAGCACGGTGCGGGGGCTGTAATCGCCGCCCTTGCGCGCCTGTGGCGACCAAGTCGGGCGAATTCCTATGGCTGTCCGCAACACGGCAACCACCTGCTGCACCATCATGATCGGCGAGAAGAGGATCGACAGCAGCACCTCAACCACAAGCGAGACCGCAAAGCGCGCGCCCCCGCCATAGCGGTGCATATGCCGGTCCTCAAGGCCAAGCGCCAGCGCGCCCAACAGTTTGGGGGCAAGCAACATGCCATACATGAAAAGCAGGATCAGCACAGAGCTGACGCGGCTCATTTCTGGCCAGACCGGATAGAGCGGGTTTTCCATTGAGAAATAGGTGATGACGCTGTCCTGCCCATTGCCCAGGATCGCCCAGATCACCAGCAGTCCAAACCAAGCTGGCGACAAGAGATAGCTCATCGCGCCATGAAACAGGTGGAAGCGGGACACCGGATGCAGGCCGCGCGTGGCCAAAAGGCTGAGGTGTTGCAAGTTGCCATGGCACCAGCGGCGGTCGCGCAACGCATAGTCGATCAAGGTGGCGGGCGGCTCTTCAAAGCTGCCGGGGATGGTGGGAATGAACCGCACCGCCCACCCGGCGCGGCGCAAAAGACCGGCCTCGACGAAATCGTGGCTGAGGATCAGCCCGCCCTTGCCCCGGAGCGACGGCATACGTGGCAGGCCCGCGCAATCGGCAAAGGCGCGGGTGCGCAGGATGGCGTTATGGCCCCAGTAGTTCCCCTCGGACCCGGTCCACCCCGCCAACCCCTGAGACAGGAGCGTGCCATAGACCGAGGCCGAGAATTGCTGCATCCGGCCAAAGAGCGTATCCGAGCCCACCACCAGCGGCGCCGATTGAATAAGGCCCGCCGTGGGATCAAGAGACATCTCGTCGGAAAGTGCGATCACCGCCTCGGGGCTCATCAGGCTGTCGGCATCGAGCACGAGCATGGCCTCATAGGCGCCACCCCAGTTTTCCAGCCATTGCGCAATATTGCCGACCTTGCGTTCCGTGTTTTGCACCCGCCGACGATACCAGACGGGCGCATCGGGCGGCATGGTCGCGCGCAGCGTGGCATAGGCGCGCTGTTCGGCCATGGCGATGTCACTGTCCTGTGTATCGGATAGGATAAACAGCTCGAACCGATGGGCACTGCGCGCCACGCGCAGGGCGCTCATCATGGCACTGGCATTGCCGAAAACCTCGGCGGTATCCTCGTTGTAGATCGGCACGAGCAGCGCCACGCGCATCGGCTCTGGCATAACCCCCGCGCGCGCACGTTTCTGTTTACGGTGGACAGCAAGGCCAAGCGTGGCCGTACCCATCGCCAGAGCGATCCAAAAGAAGGTGGCAACCACAAAGGCCAGCAGCACCCATTCCAGCCACCAAATTCCGTTGGTGGACAACCAATCGCCAAACGCCCAAGCCAGAACACCCGTGGTGATCACTGCAGGCAGAAAGGCCGCCAAACGCCGCCACTGGAACACGGCAGAGGGCTGCCAGAGCGGCGCGTTGGGATCGCGATAGGGGTGGCGCAGGCTTTGGACCGGATGGGCCAGAGGCGCGGGCGCGGGCATCAGCCCAGAACCGGGAAAGGGTGTCAAACGGTCCATCGGTAGAGCCAGACTTCGGACACAGCTTGTCCTTGGTGATAGAGTTGCGCGCGCATTTCGGACGCCATCACCTCTGCGGGATCAAAAGAAAACACAAGCCGGGGACCGCCGGTTTCGGGATTGCGCTGAATTTGCGGGACTGAGGTTTCGAACGTGCTGGCATGCACATAGGCCACCAGCTCTTCGTAATCCTCAGGCAAGGCGGGGTGCGGGGCAAAGTCGATGACCACGACCTTGTGTTCATTCTGAGCAAAGCCCTTGCCCAGACGGGTGTTGAGCACAGGCGTCACCGGCTTGGCCGATTCAATCTGGTCAGTCCAGGTCATGCGGTAAGAGAACGCATGTTCGGACCCTTCGGCAAGCGGCGTGCGGGGTCGCCAGTACACGACGATGTTATCGTAGATTTCCTTGTCCGTGGGAATTTCAACAAGCGTCACCGCGCCCTGCCCCCAATGCTCTCCGGGTGTGATCCAGAGACTGGGACGTTCGTGGTAATGCGCTTCGAGATCCTCGAAGTTGGAAAAGGCCCGTTCGCGCTGAGCCAATCCAAAGCCGCGCGGGTTCTCATCCCCAAAACTGGAAATCTGGATAAAGGTCGGGTTGGCCAAAGGCCGCCAGATCAATTCGCCATTGCCGTTATGGATACTAAGCCCGTCACTGTCATGCACGGCGGGGCGGAAATCATCGAAACGGCCGCGGTTGGTTTCATCGAAGTAGAACATCGAGGTCAGCGGCGCGATGCCGACATTCGCAAGCTCTGTACGCGGCCAAAGGGTGCACCGCACATCGACCTCGGTCTTGGTGCCGCTGGGGCGCAGGGTAAAGTGGTAGATGCCGGTGACAGAGGGACTCTCGAGCAGGGCGTGGACCTTGTGCTCGGTGACGCCGGGTGCTGGCTTCTCGATCCAGAAGCGGGTGAAATCCGGGAATTCCTCACCATCGGGCGAGGCGGTGTTGAGCGCCAGACCGCGCGCCGAAAGACCGTAAGCCAAATCGCGCGCAATCACGCGGAAATAGCTGGCGCCTTGGAACACGGCATATTCCTGAAAAAAGCCCGGCTTTTCGATCTCTGCACGTAGGCGAATACCCGAATAGCCCAGTGCGTCATCGACTGGCAGTTCCGGCACGATTTCATGCAGGTCATAGAGCGCGAAATCGAACGGCAGTTTGCGGGCGACGCCATTCTCGACCATGTTCACTTCGACCGCATGCGGGAAATAGAGGCCCGGCGGAAACATGTCGAATTCAAGCGTGGTGTCGGTGCCCGCCCAGATTGCCCTATCGGTGTTGTACCGGATTCCGCGATACTGGTCATAGGTCAGGTCACGCCAGGCATCGGGCACGAAGGGCCGCTCTGCATAGGGATTGGCCGCGATCTGCCGCGCCAGTTCGTGCAGCGCCTCTTCGGAAAAGGCCACGCCATCCTCGGCACGGACCATGCCGGGCCAGAGCGCGAGAGCTGCCATGGATTTGAGAACATCACGCCGGATCATTTCGCGACCCGCCATGGATGAGATTTAAACCAGCCCGCGATGTAAGCCACCGCGATCAACGCCGCGAATCCTACGAAATTCGCAACCGTCATGTTCCAAGTATTGCGTCCGATCTGGTCCATGACAAAGCCCGAAAACCGAGCAAACACCATGGAGAAGACGAAGACCGCCAGCGATTGCTGCCCGACCTTCAGAATCATTTTGAGCAGAACTCCCCACACATATGAGATGATGCCAGTGCCAGTGGCGCGCAGGCGCATACCACCTTCTCCGGCCGCTGCCCAGCACAGATATGCAAGCGCCAGAAAATGAATGTAGCGCAGGATACCGAAATCGGATTTGTTGAAGAGCCAGCTATTGGCGCCGCGCCAGTCGCGGGCCCAGTCAAAGCCAAATTCGCGCACGCCAATGTTGGAAAGTGGGATATTCGCGATCACAAGCGCCGCTGCGATACCGATCAAAACCCGGTTGACCGGCGGCTTGGGCAGCCAGCCGCGCATAAAGGCAAAGCCGGTGAAAAAGATCAACTGCCAGCCGAACGGGTTAAAGAACCACTCGCGGTTGGACCACGGCTCTGCCGAAAAGGCCACATGCCATTGACCCAAGCCCAATGAGTCGAGCAGGAATTCCTGCGCCATGAGCCAGGTCAGGCCCATCGCCGCTGCCACCGCCCAGAGACTGATGCGGCTGAGTGCCATGATGATGGGCATCATTGCGAGGATCACCAGATACATCGGAAGGATGTCGAAATAGTTGGGCACATAGCTAAGCGTAAGCAGCCCCACCAATTGCGGTGCTGGGTTCTCGAAGAAATGCTGCAAGTTCAGCGAGCTGATGTAGCTTTTTCCAAAGTCGCCCCACACATCAAAGGCCGCCAGCATGGTCGCGATGACAACAAACATGCCGATATGCGCCCAATAGACCTGCCAGACGCGGTAGCCTACGCGCCCGGTGCCCAAGGTCCATCCCGCTCGGTCAAAGGTGCGGCCAAAGGCGATGGCCGAGGCCATGCCGGAGCAGAACACAAAGATCTCGGTCGCATCCGAAAAGCCCCAGCGCGCGGGAATCCAGCTTGTGAAAAAGTTGCTTGGGGTATGGGCACACAGGATGATGAACATCGCAATGCCGCGAAAGAAATCCAGCCGGATGTCGCGCGTGCTTGCGACCGGCTTGGCGGCCGCATTTGTAACGCGCCCATGCGTCATAGACGGATCTGCAACACTCGTCATACCGGTGCCGACTCCTTTTCGTGAATTTGTCCGCGCCTATTCCGCTGGCAAACGGTCAGCGCCAGTCCAGTCAACGCGCGACCGTGAGATAAGTTCCAATCGGGTGTTGGCATAGGAATCAAGACGGCCTGCGCGCTGCGTGGTGCGCTCTTGCAATATATTTTCGGCCTCGTCTAGGAAGCCGCTGCGAATAGCGGCGTCAATCGTCAGGCGCTCGAACACATCGCGTTGGGCGTGGCTGCCACCGGCCAGTTGCATAGAGCGCCGCGCCCGGCCAAGGTTAAGAAACGCTGTCTTGTAATCCCCTTCACCAAAAGCCTCGAGCCCGGTGGCCGCCGAAAGGCCGGGATTGGCCACACGCGCCATGAGTTCGCCCGCGTTTGTCTGTTTGGCGTCGCGGTGCATCCGTCCAAGCATGCGTTTGGCGGCCATGTCCCGGTTGTCACCAATCAACGCCAAAAGATAATGCAGGTCGGCAAAGAGCAGGCAGCCATCTTCGCTGCGCCGCTCAGAGATATCGGCCAATTCTTCCCAGCGGTTCGCTACGTCATGCCCCTCAAGCTCTAATCGCATCAAAAGCGAGGTCGCGTTGGAAATGTCACGGAAATCATCGGTCTTGTCGCGGCGAATTTCTGTTTCATACAGGTCGAATACAGCGTCGATCTCGCCTTGGTCGAGATGCATCAGCGCCTTGTGCCACCACACATGATAGCGGAAATTGTTGCAATGCGCCCAAGCGTGTTCGCGCCCCTCAAGCCAGCTAAGCCCGGCGCGCGAATTGGCCGTCATGTCGAACACATGCGCCACTGCATGTAGACCCCAAGCATCATCGGGCGAGAGACTGAGGCCGAGCCGACCAGCCGTCTCGGCACGGGCATAATCGCCGGTTTCCTCAAGCGAGAAAGCGTGACAGCCAAAGAGATAGCCGCGTGCCGGGTTCTTGGCGTCATAGGTCGGCAAGAGCGCCTCGATCGAGGCGCGCATGCCTTTACCATCGCCAAGGATGAAGCGTGTGGCATGGCTGATCTTCATCGCCAGCGCATCTTCGGGCCAGCGGGTAAGAATCGCCTCCATCTCGCGCACGGTTTCAGAAAGATGCCCATCAAGCCACGCGCCCAAAGCGCGGACATAACCCGCCTCACGCGCCGTGGGCGCAGTGCGCAGGGCGGCATCCGTGGCGATGCTATGCGCCTGTTGCGCCGTCTCATTAAATTCGCGCCGCCCAAGCATCAGGAAAAACAGCCCCTTGGTGGCATGGGCCATGGCAAAATCCGGCTCTTGGCTTAGGACTGTGCCTAGGTGGTCTGGGGTCTTCGCGGAATGGGCGAGAAAGGCCAATACCATCTTGTCCCACGCCTCGGCGACGGTGGGGGAGGATATGGTCAACTCATACCCGAATTGATCTGCACGCATGACCCGAAATCCTTTTCCTAGCTTTTATCACAGCTATCCCGGCAAATATGAAAGCAGCAACACATGCACCGCCTTACTCACCAACTCGTTATCTTCAGTTTAACGATTGTGACAGGTGAGTGGCAGGGCGCAGGGTGTAATACACCGGAAAATAGGCGCAATTTCGCTTAGGCGTAGATTGCGAGCGGCCGCGCCGCCTCAAAATCATTCAGCGATGGCGGATTCGGCGACAGTTTTGAAAACGCCGTCCAATTCGGTTGCAAGCGCGCCAGGATCACACCCGATTTTGTTGACTAAAATGAAAGACCGCCGTGGGTGCAAGCGGCGCAGTGCCGCCTGCATTCTTGGTTGTGTAAAGGTGTATCGGGCCACGAGTCCTGCCGCGACACGGGCGGCGAAAATGCGATTACAATCCCTTTTTGAGCGGCCCCAGCACCGCCTCGGTATCGGCCCCGGTGGTGGGCGGCGCGCTGCGATAGCTGACCGGCGTGCGCGAGAATTTGAGCGGGTTGCCGATGAGGCGCACATCGCCCTTGGCGGTATGTGGTGCGGTCATAGTGATCGTCATGCCGCGCGCCTGCGCCTGTTCGGTTTCCAGCGCCTGGCCGATGGTGTTGACCGGCCCCACTGGCACCTTACGCGCCTCTAGCCCCGCGATCACATGCGCGGTGGTGCGGGTTGCCAACACCTCGGCGATCATCGGCACGAGGGTGTCGCGCTGCGCAAGGCGGGCGGTATTCGTGGCATAGCGCGGATCAGTGGCCCAATCCGGCTGCCCCAAATAATCACAAAACCGGGCATATTGGCTATCATTGCCGACGGCCACGATCACATGGCCATCGGCGGTGGCAAAGACCTGATAGGGCACGATATTGGGATGCGCATTGCCCGCGCGGGTGGGCGAAACGCCAGAGGTGAGGTAATTCAGCCCCTGATTGACCAGCCACGCCATCGTGGCATCGACCAGAGCAATGTCGATATGCTGCCCCTCGCCCGTCGCGTCGCGGTGGCGCAGCGCCGCCAGAATGCCGGTCGCGGCATAAAGCCCGCACACCACATCGGCGACGCCCACGCCCACTTTCATAGGCTCGCCTGCCGCCTCGCCGGTGATTGACATGATGCCGCCATAGCCCTGCGCCATTAGGTCATAACCGGGCTTGTCGCGGTTGGGGCCAGTCTGGCCAAAGCCGGAAATCGAGCAATAGACAAGGCCCGGATAGGCGGCGCAGAGCGTTTCGTGGTCGAGACCGTATTTGCGAAGGCCACCGGGTTTGAAATTCTCGATCACCACATCGGCGCGGGCGGCCAGAGCATGCAAAAGGCGCTGCACCTCTGGATCGGTCAGATCCACCGCCACGGATTTCTTGTTTCGGTTGGACGACATGAAATAGGCCGAAAGATCGGTGGGAGTGCCATCGGCATCCAAGGCAAAGGGCGGGCCCCATTGGCGGGTATCGTCGCCCTCAAGACTCTCGATCTTGATCACCTCGGCCCCAAGATCCCCCAAAAGCTGCGTGCAAGTGGGACCCGCCAGAATGCGGCTGAGGTCGAGGACAACGAGACCATCCAATGGGCCGGGCATGGGCAGCTCCTTAGATACGGTTATCATACGAGCCGCGGTCGATTTCGGCGGCGATGACGGTAAAGGTGTCAGCCTCTTGCGCAGCCAAGAGGGCGGCGCGCAGTTCGGCGCGGTTGGTCACGCGCACGCCATGGCCGCCAAAGGCGCGCCCGATGGCGGCGAAATCGTGATGGCCGAAATCCACGGCAAGATTGACCATCTGCCGCTCGCGCTGTTTCTTTTCAATCAGCGCAAGGCTCGCATCGACAAAGACGACAAAGATCACCGGCAGCTTGAGTTCGGCAACAGTCGAGAGTTCGCCCGCGACCATGAGGAACCCGGCATCGCCGGAAAAGCTGACGACGGGGACATCGGGCGTGGCGAGTTTCGCACCCATCGCCAGCGGCACGGCACAGCCCATGGTGCAAAGCGCGGTGGATTGCAGCAGCGCGCGGGGGATGTAGCTTGTCCACATCTGCGAGAGGAGGATGCGATGCGCGCCGCTATCGACGGTGGCGATGGTATCCTGTGGCAGCACGGCGCGCGCCTCGGCGATGACACCGGCGGCCCCCCATTCGTCATCCGTTGGAAAGGCACCCGCCAGCGCGGCACGGGCTGCGGCCACCTGCCCCCCCGTCCACGTCGCACGGGGGCTGACGCCCTCGGTGATGGCCGCAAGAGAGGGCGCGCAGGCCCCGACGATATTCATTGTCGCCTGATGCATATATTGGTCATTGGGGACGGCGGCGATGTCGATCACCTTGACCTCGGCAGGGTCCCAGATCTCGCGCCAGCCTGGGCGCATCTCAATAGGGTCGTAGCCCACACAGAGGATCAGATCGGCCTGTTGCACGATCGGCACGAGGATACCATCGGCCAGCGGTGAAAGGCCCGCACCACCCAAGCAAAGCGGGTGGGTTTCGGGGATGATCCCCTTGGCCTTGTACGTGGTGATGACGGGGATATTCAGGCGTTCGGCGGTCTCACATATTGCCGCGCTTGCCCCCTCATTGACCGCATCGAGGCCCACGATCATCACCGGACGCTCTGCCGCCGCCAGCCAATCGCGCGCCGCTTCAGGGGCTGCAGGCTGCATCAGCACAGCATCGGGGCGGCGGCGCAGGCGCGGCGGGGTCACGCGCATATCCGCCACCGAAATCGGCACGTCGATATGCACCGGGCCGGGCCGGCCTTCGGTGGCGATGCCAATGGCCTTGTCGGCGATGATATCGGCCCCCTGCGCAGTCAGGCGAAAAGTGGCCTTGGTGATCGGCGCCAGCACCGCCTCATGATCAAGAATCTGATGGGTATAGGTCAGCGCCTCATCGGCATCGACACAGCCGGAAATCACAATCAGCGGCACACGGTCCTGATGCGCGTTGGCGATGGCATTGACGCCGTTCAAAACCCCCGGCCCCAGCGTGGCAATCAGGATGCCGGGCGCGCCAGTGCGGTGCCAGACACCTTCGGCCATGAAGGCGGCGGCGTTTTCGTGCCGCGCCAGCGTCACCTCGATTCCCGCACGCGCCAGTGCATCCATCACGGTCAGAACCTCACCGCCCGGCATGCCAAAGGCGTGGCGGCATCCTGCCTCGTAAAGACGGCGCGCAAGGTAATCAGCGGCGCGATTCTGGCTTTGTTGGGTCACGGTCACGGGCGGGCTCCTCTTTCCTTTTGCCGACTTTGTGGCCGAGCGCAGAAGCGACCGCAAGCCCGGTTCGCAGCGCAAAGACCGGGGCGATACTGGTTTTCCTGTGGTCGCAGACCTAAATCTGGGTTGAGAGACCGAACGAAAGCGCCTAATCAAAACGCAATTCGCCCAATTTCACGGCCCCGGATCGCACCGGCCACAAGGATTTCCAATGGCAAACCATCTCTATCAGAACGACCTGCCCGATGGGCTGGATCTTGGCCCTGTGGTGGCGATTGATTGCGAGACCATGGGACTGCACCCGCATCGGGACCGGCTCTGTGTCGTGCAGCTCTCAGGCGGGGATGGCCATGCGCATCTGGTGCAGGTTTCCAAGGGGCAGACAACCGCACCCAATCTGGCGCGGTTGCTGGAAAATCCCGATGTCCTCAAGCTTTTTCATTTCGGACGGTTTGACATTGCTGCCATGCAGAACGCCTTTGGCGCGTTGGCGGCCCCCGTCTATTGCACCAAGATCGCCTCGAAATTGATCCGGACCTATACGGATCGGCATGGCCTTAAATATCTGTTGCAGGAGTTGTTGAACATCGACATCTCCAAGCAGCAGCAAAGCTCTGACTGGGGGGCCGATAGCCTGAGTGCCGCACAGCTCGACTATGCCGCCTCGGACGTGCTCTATCTGCACCGCCTGCGCGACGAGCTGAACGCGCGGCTGATCCGCGAGGGCCGGATGGAACTGGCACAGGCCTGTTTCGATTTTCTGCCGCAGCGGGCGCTGCTCGATCTGGCGGGTTGGCCCGAGATCGACATTTTCGCGCATTGACGGATGGCGCGCGCGCAGAACACCTATTCGCGGATTGTGGCCTGGATCAAGATCATCCTGCCACTCAGCGCGCTTGGGCTGCTCTCGACGCTGTTCCTTTTCTCGCGCACGGTTGATCCCACATTGTCCGTGCCCTCGTCACAGATTGATCTGGAGCAGCGCGCACAAGATCTGGGGGCCACCAACCCGCGCTTTGCCGGGGTGACGCAAGAGGGCGACGAAATCCGCTTTGCTGCTGAATTCGCGCGCCCCAATCGGGACACGCCCGAGAATCTGATCGCAGACGGGGTGACCGCGCAGCTTCGCTTGAACGCCGGGACGGTGATCGACATCACTGCGGGTCAGGCCGACATGCAGCAGGGGCAGATGACCGCCAGCCTGATGGGACAGGTCCATATCACCACCTCGACCGGCTATGTCATCGACACCGAGCGCCTGAATTCCCGGCTGGACGAGGTCTATGCCGAAACGCCTGGACAGGTCACGGCAACCGGGCCGATTGGCACGCTGACTGCCGGGCGGATGCTATTGCATAACAATGCCGAGAGCGGTGAACCGGAATTGCTTTTCACCGAGGGCGTCAAGCTGATATACCAGCCGGGGGAAACGGGGGAATGAGACCAGTGCCAAGAGTTTCCGGATTGATCGCGGCCATCGCAATGGCTCTTCTGCCTGTTGGCGCATGGGCACAGGCCGGGCAAGTGGCCTTTGGCAAGACCCAAGCAGATCGCGGCTTGCCGGTCGAAGTCACGTCAGACAACCTTAGCGTCAATCAGGCCGACAATACCGCCACCTTTACCGGCAATGTGGTGATCGGTCAGGGCGAGATGCGGTTGGCGGCACCACGAGTGCTGGTAGTCTACCTGCCCGACCGAAGCGGGATCGAGAGCCTAGAGGCAACGGGCGGCGTAACGCTGGTCAGCGGCGAAGATGCCGCCGAGGCCGAGCGCGCCGATTACAACATCTCAACCGGCTTGATCGAACTGCGCGGCAATGTGCTTTTGGTGCAGGGAACCAGCGCCATCGCTGGCGAGACCGTATTGGTCGATACCGCCGCAGGGACCGCGCAGGTCAGCGGGCGGGTCAAGACCATCTTGCAACCGGGGACCACCCCATGAACCAACCGACGCTGACACTGGCCCATGAGAGCACCGGTCTGGTGGTCGAGAACCTGCGCAAGAGCTATCGCAAGCGGCTGGTCATTCGTGACGTCACGCTCACGCTGCGTCAGGGTGAGGTGGTGGCGCTGCTTGGCCCGAATGGATCGGGCAAGACCACGACATTCTATGCCATTGCCGGGCTGATATATCCTGAGGGTGGGCATATTCGGATCGACGGGCGCGATGTGACCGGACTGCCGATGTATCGCCGGGCCAAGCTGGGTATCGGCTATCTGCCGCAAGAGATGTCGATTTTTCGCGGTCTTTCGGTCGAGGACAATATCCTCGCGATTCTCGATATCGCCGAAAAAGATCGGCACAAGCGGCGCGAGCGGCTGGAAGAACTCTTGTCGGATTTCTCGATCGAGCATCTGCGGCGCGCGCCGGCCCTCGCCCTGTCGGGGGGCGAGCGGCGTCGAGTCGAAATTGCGCGCTGCCTTGCAGCCAATCCGCGTTACCTTTTGCTAGATGAGCCCTTTGCCGGGGTGGACCCAATTTCGGTGGGCGATATCCGGCATCTGGTGGCTGACCTCAAGAAACGCGGGATCGGCGTGCTGATCACCGACCACAATGTGCGCGAAACGCTCGAAATTGTGGACCGCGCCTATATCCTGCATGATGGCAAGGTGCTCATGTCCGGCAGCCCGCGTGATGTGGTGGAAAACGAGAACGTGCGCCGTGTTTATCTGGGCGACAGTTTTCGTATTTCCTAATGTCGCTACGGGCGGCAAATCCGCGCTCCTCTCCTTCAAATCAGATTGACAAGACGCGCGGAAAGCGCGTCAATTGAGCTATGACATGTGGTGATCTCGCGCTGTTCCCTGAATGGCCCCCGCGACAAGGGCCTGTCTTGGGACAATTTCGCCACCGGTCAGTTTTCAGCATCCGGGATTAACCAAACCCGCGGCGCATACGCCGCGTATGGCCCCGGTTTGTCAATCGAAGGAGATGAGATGCGGTATCAAATCAGTGGAAAGCAGATCGACATTGGCGAGGCCCTGCAAACGCATGTGAAAGAAGAATTGGGCACGGCTGTTGCGAAATACGCCGAACGCCCGACCGATGCGATGGTCGTTTTCTCCAAGAGCGCCAGCGAATTTGCCTGCGAAGCCATCGTGCATCTGTCGACCGGCCTGACGGCGCAGGCCAGCGCCAAGGCGCATGAAATCTACGCCGCCTTTGATGCCTGCTGCGAGAAGATGGAAAAACAATTGCGCCGCTACAAGCGGCGGCTCAAGGACCATCACCGCGACCGGGCGGAACCGGTTGAACTCTTTGGAGCGTCCACTTATATCCTCGCCGGAGATAGCGCGGAACCGGAATCAGAGCCCGACAGCCTGCAACCGATCATCGTGGCCGAGATGGAAACCAAAATTCCGTCGCTCTCGGTTGGCGAGGCGGTCATGCAGATGGAGTTGGCAGGGGCACCTGTTCTTGTTTTCCGCAAACAAGGCAAGGATACGGTCAATGTGGTCTATCGTCGTGAAGACGGCAATATCGGCTGGATTGACCCATAACGAGAGGGTGGCAGGCGGTGATACGCTTGTCTGAGCGGCTCAACTCATGGAACTTCCTATGATCCTCAAGCCAGAGGCCGTACGCGTGCTGTCCGGTGCAACCAGCAAGAAGCGCCTGATGCATGAACTCGGCAACATTGCCGAGGCGGCCTATGGCGTGTCTCATTCTGCTGCGGTCGAAGCTTTGCTGGAACGCGAGAGCCTTGGCCCGACAGGTGTGGGCCATGGCGTCGCCTTGCCGCATGCGCGGCTGGATGGGTTGGATCAGGTCGTTGGGGTGCTGGCGCTGCTGGAGAAACCGATCGACTTTGATTCTGTGGATCGGCAGCCGGTGGATCTGGCCTTTGCGCTCTTTGCACCGATTGATGCGGGGGTTGAACATCTCAAGGCGCTGGCGTTGGTGTCTCGCACGCTGCGGGACGCAGGGCTGCGCGCCAAGCTACGCTCGAATACCGATCCCTTGACGCTTTATACCATCGTTACAGAGGCGCAGGCGGTACAAGCCGCCTGACGCCCTATCGGGCGGCTGGTAGTCTTAGACCAGCCTGTCGCCCGGCTCTTGCCCCGCAAAATAAGCATCGAGATTGTCGAGCGCGCGAAAGCCCATGGCATCGCGGGTTGCCCGCGTGGCGCTGCCGATATGGGGCAACATGAAGACGTTTTCATGCGCCGCAAAGGCGGCATTTCCACCCGGCTCTACCTTGAAGCAATCAAGACCAGCGGCAGCAACATGGCCGGATTTCAAAGCGGCCAAAAGCGCATCCTCATCAATCAGCGCGCCGCGCGCCGTGTTGACGACCACAGCCCCCTCAGGCAACCGCGCAAGGCGCGTCGCGTTGAGCAGGTTGACCGTGTCGGGTGTGGCCGGACAATGCAGCGAGAGAAAATCCGCCACTTCGAGCAGGCTTTCGACATCGGGGTGAAAAACCGCGCCATGTTCCTCATCCGGCGCAAGACGTGTGCGGTTGTGATAATGGATTTCCATATCAAAGCCGCGCGCTTTGGCGGCAAAGGCACGGCCCACGCGCCCCATGCCGACGATACCCAACCGGGCACCCGTCATCTGTTTGCCCACCATGAACGACGGCGACCAGCTATCCCATTGTCCCTGACGCACGATGCGGTCGCCTGCAACCGCGTGCCGTGCGGCCCCCAGCATCAGCAGCATCGCAATCTCGGCGGTGGCATCCGACAGCACATCGGGCGTGTTCGTGACAACGATCCCAGCGGCCTTGAGCGCCGCGAGGTCGCAGTGATCAACCCCAACCGAATGGTTGGCGACGATTTTGAGGCGTGGGTTGAGATTCGCCACCACTTCGGCCGAAAAATGCTCGGAATGACAGGGGATCATTCCGTCGACCTTGGCGCTCATCGCGATGATTTCCTCGGCGGTGCCGGGAGTATCCGCCTCGTTCACGATCACATCGTAATCGCGACGGGCACGCGCAAGGGTGGCGTCGGACAGGCGGCGCGGAATCCAGAGGACTTTCTTATCAGGCATGTCAGCTTTTGTTCTTGCTCGAGCTCAGAAAATCATAGCCCGCCAGTGCCACTGTCAGGCCCACCACGACCCAGAGGTCGAGCGTGCCAACCTTGCGCACAAGGATGTAGAGAAAGGCGGCCAAGAGCGCGAAGGCGAAAAGCGCCAGAAATCTGTTCATATCGTCATCCTTTTCTCATGCGGCGGCTTCGGAAAGCCAGCCCGTGAACCAGTTTGCGTTGCGCAAGAGGCGCGCGTCATTGCCGCGTGCGGCGACGAATTGCACCCCCATCGGCAGGCCATTTTCCGCCGTGAACGCGGGCACCGTGACCGCCGGTGTGCCCGTTAGCGTCCAGAGCCCGTTGAAAATTGCATCGCCCGTATACTCTAGCCCCTCAGGTGCGGGGCCGGTGGCAGCGGGACAGAGGATCGCATCACACCGCTCAAAAATCTCGCCCAGGCCGGCATAAAGCACGTCAGCCCAGTCGAGTGCCGCGAGATAGTCACGCGCGAGCGTGGCATTGCCGGTGTTCAGCGCCTCTTGGGTGCGTGGCCCAAGCGCGTCGAGGGATTTGCCATAGCGGTAATAGTATTTCGCCATTTCGGCGAAGTTGATACGCGCCCGGATTTCCGCCGCTTCGTTAAAGGCATTGGGGAGCGGCACCTCGAATACCTGATCGCCCAAAGCCTCGATCAGCTCGTCAAAGGCCGCATGCAGCTGCGGATCGGCCTTGTCCCAACCCGGCGGGCGGAGAAAGGCAAAAACCGGCTTGAGCGGTGGTTCTGATGTGGCCACCGACAAGAGCGGCGGCACTGGGGCAGGCGTTGTCGCCGGATCGCCCTCGTCATACCCCATCAAGACCTCAGTCAAAAGCGCCGCATCGGCGGGGGTGCGGGCAAAAACCCCAAGCGTATCGAGCGTGGGCGACTGCATCAGAACACCCGTACGGGGGATCGCACCAAAGCTGGGCTTGAAGCCGGTCACGCCGCAATAGGACGCAGGCCGGATCACCGATCCGCCGGTTTGCGTACCAATGGCGAGCGGCACCATCCCATCCGCCACCGCCGCCGCAGAGCCCGAGGACGAACCACCGGGCGTATGTGCGGTGTTGAGTGGATTGCGGGTGGCACCCGCATGCATATAGGCCAGTTCGGTCGTGACCGTCTTGCCCATGATCACGGCACCCGCCGCCTTGAGACGGGCGACGATGGCCGCATCCTTGAAGGGAATGCGGCCCGCGTCCAGCGGACAGCCGTTCTCTGTCGGAATCTTGGCGGTGTCGATGATGTCCTTGAGGGCAACCGGCAGACCGTGAAGCGCCCCGATGGGGCGCCCGGCCTGACGTTGTGCGTCCAGCGCCTTGGCTTGCTGACGCGCAAAATCGGCATCGAACCAAGCCCAAGCGTGTATTTCAGGCTCTCGCGCCTCGATCCGGTCTATGCACGCTTCAACCAGATCGAGGGCGCTCAGCGCCCCCGAAGCCAGCCGCGTGCGCAACTCGCACGCGGATAGCATCAGGATATCGGCCTTATTTGCCATACATAAGCTCCGGCAGATAATAGACGATCTGCGGGAAATTATACATCATGGCCATGGCGATGAACACGCAGAAGAGGAACGGCATGACGCCCGAGAAAATCTGCGTAAGCTTGATCTCTGGCGGGGCGATCCCCTTGAGGTAATAGGCCGACATGGCCATGGGTGGCGTTAAGAAACTGGTTTGCAGGTTGAGTGCCACCAGAATGCCAAAGAAAAGCGGATCGATCTCGAAGAAAGCCAGAAGCGGCAGAAAGATCGGCACGAAGATGATGATGATTTCAGACCACTCCAGCGGCCAGCCCAAGAGGAAGATGATGAGCTGTGCCAACAGCAGGAACATCAGCGGGGTGAGGTTCATGCTCTGGACGAATTCGGAAATCACATGTTCGCCACCGAGGTAAGAGAACACCGCCGAGAAGGTGTAGGACCCAACAAAGAGCCAGCAAACCATCGCTGTGGTACGCACCGTCAGATACACGCTTTCGCGCATACGCTGCCATGTCATCGCACGGTAGGCGAAGGCCAAGAAGATGCCGCCCAGTGCGCCAATTGATGCCGCTTCGGTCGGGGTGGCCAGACCGAACAGAATGGAACCAAGCACTGCGAGGATGAGAAAGGCCAAGGGCACCAGCGATGTCAGGATCATGACAAAGAGCTGGGTCTTGGGAATCTCGGGGATTTCCTCTTTGGTCGGCTTGGGGGCCACAGACGGTTGCAGGATCGAGCGACCGATCACGTAGATGAGATAGAGACCAACCAGCGTCAGACCCGGCAAAAGTGCCGCCGCGTAGAGGCGCACGATAGAGACGCTCGACGCCGCTGCGTAAACGATCAGCATGATCGACGGCGGAATGAGAATGCCCAACGTGCCGCCAGCGCAAATGATGCCAGACGCAAAGGACGGATCATACCGCGCCTTGAGCATGGCAGGCAGCGCCAGAAGGCCCATCAGTGTCACGACCGCGCCGACGATGCCGGTGGCGGTAGCAAAAAGCGCGCAGGTAATCAGCGCCGCCACACCCATAGAGCCCGGCATGTTGCGCGCCGCGATGTTGAGCGTGCCAAACAGCCGGTCGACGATATTCGCGCGCTCGACGATGTAACCCATGAACAAAAACAGCGGCACGGCGGTCAGAACTTCGTTCGACATAACCGTATAGGTCTGGTTCACGAACAAATCGAATATTCGATTGTTAAAGAACCCCTCCAGCCAGAGAGTCCATTGGTCCCACGCCCCGGCATCCTCGGCCAGCCTGTCAAAGCTGCGCCACATGCGGCCGGCATCGAAATAAGCGTAGTAGCCAAAGCCGATACCCATAGCCATGAGGGTAAATGCGATGGGAAAGCCTAGAAAGACGAAGATAAGGAAAAGGCCCAGCATCATCAGGGCGATTTGCGGATCGGTCATGGATGTGCGTCCTTTTCGGCCTCAGCGGCCTTTTGCATCAGCAGGTCTTCGGTTTCGAAGACATCTTCATCGGCTTTGAGCCATTCATTGGTACGCATGCAGTGGATGCAACGAAACACCTGAGCGACACCTTGGATCAAGAGAAGGATTCCGGCGGCGACGATCACAGTCTTGAACTGATAGATCGGGATACCTGCCGGGCTGTTCACGGAAACCTCGGCATAGGACCAAGAGCGCGCAGCATATTTCCATCCGGCAATGATCAGCGCCAGAATACCCGGAAAGAAGAAGAGGATATACAGCACCAAATCGACTTTGGCCTGATTACGCGGCTGCCAGAGGCGATAGAGAAAGTCACCCCGCACATGCCCGCCACGTGACAGCGTGTAGGCGCCACCCATCATGAAGAGCGTGCCATACATAATGAAGGACACATCAAGTGCCCAAGCCGTCGGATTATTGAAGAGATAGCGCACCACCACCTCATAGCCGGTGCCAAAGGCCATCAGGACGATCAGCCAGGCGAACGCCTTGCCGAACCAGGCCGACAGGTTGTCGGCGAAACGTATGAAACCGATCACACGGAGCCCCCTCTATTTTGAAAGCGGCCCCGGCGTTTCCTGCGCCGGGGCCCTGGATTTTCCGGTTTTTACACCGTGATTACATCTTGAGCTTGCCCGGGAAGTAGTGATCGAAGGCAAGCGCATAGTCAGGCGCGTTCATCAGTTCGTAATAGGTGACTTGCTCCACCCATGCGCGCTGGCTGTCGAGACACTTCTTCATGAAGGGGTCTTCTTCGAGAACCGGGATCAACTTGTCCCATGCTTCGATCTGACCATTCAGAATGTCCGTGGAGGTGCGGTGGATGGTAACACCGGCCTCTTCTTGCAGCCACTTGAGGTCTGCAGAATAGCGACGCATTGCCTTGGCGGTGTTCGCGGTGGAAGCCGCTTCAACCGCGTACTTCAGGATCGCGCGCATATCAGGATCGAGATCTTCCATGGTCAGCTTGTTGAACAGGAATTCAAAGCTCTCGGAGGCCTGGTGATACGAGGACAGATAGTAGTTCTTGGCCACGTCATGCGCACCAAAGTTACGGTCCGACGACGGGTTGTTGAACTCGAACGCGTCGATAACGCCACGCTCCATCGCGGGCACGATTTCGCCACCCGGAAGCTGGGCGACAGACATGCCCATCGACTGCAGCAGGTCAGCAGCAAGACCCACGGTGCGGTATTTGAAGCCCTGCAGGTCAGCGACAGTGTTCACCTCGCCCTTGAACCAGCCGAAGGGCTGCGCGAACATCGGGAAGCCCATGTAACCATCGACTTCGAGGCCCATGATATCCTGGGTCAGCTCGTCATAGAGCGCCTTGCCGCCGCCTTCGTAGAACCAGCTGAGCATCGTGGTTGCCGAGCCGCCGAACACGGGGCCAGTCCCAAAGAGCGAGGCCGCTTTGTTCTTGCCATACCAGTAGACCGGCACCGAGTGCGCAATGTCGAGAACACCGTCATTCACGGCGTCGAGCACCTGAAATGCGCCCACGACAGCGCCGGCAGGCAGCACGTCGATCTTCAGACGGCCGCCGGACATTTCCTCAACGCGGGTTGCATAATCCTGCGCCATTTCCTGCCAGATGTCGCCAGCGGGCCAAGATGTCTGCATCTTGAGCACCAACGGCGCCTGTGCCAACACCGCCGGAGCCGCGAGCGCGCCCGCAGCAACCGCCGGCGCCCCAACCGCCGCGCGGCGCAGGAACGAGCGCCGATCCATCTTCGACTTGTTTGTCATGGTAGTCCTCCCATAAATCTGTTGCGTCTATTCGCATCGGATGGCGGGCAAAGCATATCCCCCACGGGCGATTCGAGGCCCTGTTTCCGCCACACGCGGGCAATCGTAACGGTTATGTGGGCAAAGGCAAGCATTCTGGTAAGATTAATTTACCAAATTGGCCTGATTTCTTGTGTCTAGCCACGCAACAGCGGCCTTGCGTCGGGGCCAAGCCCACCAATGCGCCTTGCACGTGCCCGTCCGCTTTGATTTAACCGCTGCAATTGTCCCGCCGGAGGCCACCAATGGTCGATATCGCCACACGTGTGCATAATCACAAATGGAAAATCGACCCGATTGTCCGATCCCTGATCGACACTGATTTCTACAAGCTTTTGATGTGCCAATCGGTGTTTCGCAAACGTCGCGACACCACCGTTACCTTTTCGCTTATCAATCGCAGCAACGCGATCCGATTGGCCGATCTGGTGGACGAGGGCGAGCTACGGGAACAGCTGGATCATATCCGGTCATTGTCGCTGTCGCGGGGCGAAAGCACATGGATGCGCGGCAACATGTTCTACGGCAAGCGGAGCATGTTCACATCAGAGTTCATGGATTGGTTCGAGACGCTGCGCCTCCCGCCCTATCATCTGGAGAAGCGGGACGGACAATACGAGCTGACCTTCGAGGGCAAATGGCCCGAGGTGATGCTGTGGGAAATCCCGGCCTTGGCGGTTCTTATGGAGTTGCGATCCCGCGCCGTGCTGCACCACCTCAAGAAATTCGAGCTTCAGGTACTCTATGCCCGCGCCATGACCAAGCTGTGGGAAAAGGTCGAGCATCTGCGCCCGATCGAGGGGCTGCGCATTGCCGATTTCGGCACGCGGCGGCGGCATTCGTTCCTGTGGCAGGACTGGTGCGTGCAGGCCATGAGCGAGCGTTTGGGCAACCGATTTGTCGGCACATCGAATTGCCTGATCGCCAAGAACCGCGATCTTGAGGCGATTGGCACCAATGCCCATGAACTGCCAATGGTCTATGCCGCACTGGCCGAGGATGACGCAGGCTTGGCGCGCGCGCCCTACGAGGTGCTGTCGGACTGGCATGAAGAGCATGATGGCAACCTGCGTATCATCCTGCCCGATACCTATGGCACGCGTGGGTTTCTCGACAATGCCCCCGACTGGTTAGCGGGATGGACCGGCATTCGCATCGATTCTGGTGCGCCCGAGGAAGGGGCAGAAACAGCGATCAAATGGTGGACATCGCGCGGCGAGGACCCACGGCAGAAAATGGTGATCTTTTCCGACGGTCTGGATGTGGAGAGGATCATCGCGCTGCATCAGCGGTTCTCGGGGCGTGTCCGGTGCTCCTTTGGGTGGGGTACGCTCTTGACCAATGATTTTCGCGGGCTCACGCCCGATGATGCCTTGGCGCCGTTCTCGTTGGTGTGCAAGGCGGTGGCGGCCAACGGGCGGCCCACGGTCAAGCTGTCGGATAACCCGCGCAAAGCGATGGGACCAAACCAAGAGATTGCAAGGTATCGGCGCGTCTTTGGCGTGGGCGCACAAGAAGAGTTCGACGTGGTCGTCTGACGCGTGTCATATCCGGGCGTAGGAGTGATGAACACATGGGCAACGGCATTCCAGGCACTAACATCATTGGGCCTTTCGGACACAGGGCGGGGCAACTGGCGTTCGCTCTGCTTTTGGCCAGCAGTGGGGCGGCACAGGCCGAGCCGGTTTTCCTGCCCGATGCGACCCTTGCCTGTACCCGCGAGGCCGAGCGCCTTGCGCCCAACCTCTCGGGGCATGCGGTGCTTGATTGCGTCGGGCGCTCGGCGCAGGCCTGCATGACGACAGACGGAGGAGAGACGACTATCGGCATGATTGACTGTCTCGACGCTGAATTGAAGCTGTGGGATGGACGGCTGAACGCGGCCTATGCCGCAAAGATGGATGCCGCCCGGGCGAGCGATGCCGAAATGGCCAGCATCGGCGCCAGCGTGCCATCCCTAGAGAACAGCCTGCGCGAAATGCAGCGCGCGTGGATGGCATTTCGCGATGCGGCCTGTCTCTATGAACAGGCGCAATGGATGGGCGGTACGGGCGGCGGGCCTGCGACCATGGCCTGCCACATGCAGGAAACCGCCCACCAAGCACTTAGGCTAGAGGGTTGGTGGGCCCAATGACGCGCTGATCGGCCAAGCAATCAAACCGTAGTGCCAAGAAGCGGGTTTTATCCCGGTTCGCCGAACGCCCAAAATACTGTATCGTCAAGCAAGGCACATCAGAGCGAGATATCTGTGACAGGACGGTTTGAGAAGCATGCGGTGATGATCCAAGTTCTTGCGCGAAAGACCAACTTTTTGCAGACCGGGTGTAATCGGGGCGCTGTCGCTGCGGGAGTGGTCCTATGAGCGCCCGGCTGGGACGTCGCACGGTACTGGCGGGATTGAGCGCGGTCGCCTGTGCGGCAGGCCGCGCATCTGCACAAGACGGCACGCGAACGGTTGTCATCGGTGCCGGTTTGGCGGGCCTCTCGGCCGCGCGGGCCCTGCATGATGCCGGACAAACGGTCACAGTCCTAGAAGCCGGAGCAAAGGTTGGGGGGCGCATTCGCACATCGCGGCTATGGCCCGATATGCCGGTGGACCTTGGCGCAAGCTGGATACACGGGCAGCGCGGTAATCCCCTGACGGATCTGGCGCGTCAGAGCGGCGCGCGCGTGGTCGCGACAAGCTACAATGCGGCGATCCTCTTGGCGACAGACGGCGCAGAGATCGACCCGGACATGCGCCCCGCCAAAACCCTGTTGCGCCGCGCCCTTGCCGCAACCGAGAGCCGCACGCGCGACATTTCAGTGATGCAAGCGCTGGAGGCATCGCCCGAGTGGCAGAGTGCCGATGCAAACCTGCGGCGTCTGGTGCTCTATCTGGTCAACAGCACCTTGGAGCAGGAATACGGCAGCCCCGCGCGTCTTTTGTCGGCGTGGTACGGGGACGAGGGCGCAGAATTCGGCGGGGCAGATGTGCTCTTTCCGCAAGGGTTTGACCAGATCACTACAACGCTTGCGCAGGGGCTGGATATCCGGCTGTCCGCCCCAGTGCGCGAAGTGGCTCCGGGGATGGTGCAGCTGGCCGATGGCAGCCGGATTGTGGCGGATCGGGTGATCTGCACCCTGCCGCTTGGTGTGCTGCAATCCGGGCGGGTGCGCTTTGCCACTGATTTGGCGCGCGCGCGTCAGGCGGCAATCGACGGCCTGCGCATGGGTCTTTTGAACAAATGCATTCTGCGGTTTGACCGCATAGACTGGCCTCAGGACGTGGATTGGATCGGCTGGCTGGGCCCGCGACCGGGGTTCTGGGGGGAATGGGTCTCGCTTGCGCGATCAATGGCGGTGCCGGTGCTGATCGGGTTCAACGCCGCAGACCCGGCGACCGAGCTTGAAGGGTTCAGTGATCGTGACACCCTGGCCGCCGCGCATGACGCGCTGCGCGGGATGTTCGGCACGGGGTTTCCCGCCCCACTGGATGCCCAGATAACGCGGTGGGGGCAAGAACCACTGAGCTATGGCAGCTATAGTTTCAATGCCGTCGGCACCACGCCTGCGACGCGGCGCGCTCTGGCCGGGCCAGACTGGGACGGACAGCTTTGGTTTGCGGGCGAGGCTTGTTCGGCGGACCATTTCGGCACAGCACATGGGGCCGTTTTGTCAGGACAGGACGTGGCGCGGCGCATTCTCAAGGACATCTGAGACCCCAAGGGCTAGTGGCGGGTTTTCAAAGCCGCGCGCCTGTTTTGTGGTCAAACAGATGCATGTTTGCAGGCGCGATACCAAGGCGCAATTGCGCACCGCCTTGGGCCACCTGATGCACCCCCGGCAAGCTGGCAGTAAAGTTTTGCCCCCCCTCAAGTTTGCCGTGCAAAAGTGTGTTGGCGCCCAAAGGTTCGGCCAGCAAGACCTGCATGGCGATTGGCCCCTCGGGATCAGGCGTCAGATGTTCGGGGCGCATCCCCAGCATGACGGGGCCGCTATGGCCTTTGGGGTTGGGCAAGCCCGCATCACCAAGCCAGAGCGCGCCATCGCGCCCCTCGACCTCGAGCACATTCATCGACGGGCTGCCGATGAACTGCGCAGCAAAAAGCGTGGCGGGGCGTTCATAGACATCCAAAGGTGTGCCGATTTGTTCGGCGCGCCCTGCGTTCATCACAATCATGCGGTCGGCCATGGTCATCGCCTCGACCTGATCATGGGTGACATAAAGCGATGTGATCCCAAGCTTGGCCTGTAGTTCGCGGATTTCGAGCCGCATCTGAACGCGCAGCTTGGCATCAAGATTTGAGAGCGGTTCGTCAAACAGGAACACCGAGGGCGCGCGCACGATGGCGCGGCCCATGGCTACGCGCTGGCGCTGGCCGCCTGAAAGCTGCCGGGGCTTGCGATCAAGGAGTTCGGTCAGTTGCAAGAGTTTGGCGGCATCCTGAACCTTGGCGGCAATCTCGGATTTGGGCAGGCCCGCGATCTTGAGGCCATAGCCCATGTTCTGCGCCACGCTCATATGCGGATAGAGCGCGTAATTCTGAAACACCATGGCGATGTCGCGGTCCATCGGTTCAAGATCATTCGCGCGGCGGTCGCCGATGCGCAATTCCCCCTCGGTGATCGTCTCAAGCCCCGCGACCATACGCAGGAGTGTGGATTTTCCACAGCCAGAGGGCCCAACAATGACGATGAATTCCCCATCCGCCACATCTAGGCTGACGCCTTGAATGACCTCGGTCGGACCAAAGCGTTTCTTGATAGCGTCGACGGTTACGGTTGCCATGTCGTTTATTTCTCGCTGTCCACAAGGCCGCGGATAAAGAGTTTCTGCATCGAGATGACCACCACCACCGGCGGGATCATCGCAAGGATCGAGGTGGCCATGATCACCGGCCAATCGGCGACGTCATCGCCCGAGGGAAACATCTGGCGGATGCCCATCACGATGGTGTTCATCGAGGGGTCCGTGGTGATCAGAAGCGGCCAGAGATATTGGTTCCAGCCATAGATGAAGAGGATCACAAAGAGCGCCGCGATATTGGTGCGGCTCATCGGCAAGAGGATATCCCAGAAAAACTGCATCGGGTTGGCGCCGTCGACGCGCGCGGCCTCAGCCAATTCATCAGGGATGGTCAGAAAGAACTGCCGAAAGAGAAAGGTCGCAGTGGCAGAGGCGATGAGCGGAAAGATCAGCCCCTGATAACTGTTGAGCATGCCAAAGCCTGCGATCACCTCATAGGTGGGCACGATGCGCACCTCAACAGGCAGCATGAGTGTGAGAAAGATCAACCAGAAGAACAGATTGCGCCCCGGGAAACGAAAATAGACAATGGCAAAGGCCGAGGTGAGCGAGATGATGATCTTGCCCACCGCGATGCCCACAGCCATGATCAGCGAATTGCCAAGCATGCTCAGCACCGGCACATTCACGCCGGAAAAGAGGGCTGCGGTGTAATTCTCGATCAGTTGGTCGCCGGGCCAGAGCGGCATCGGCGGGCGCACGATTTCGGGCTGCGTGACGGTCGAGGCCACGAAAGCCAGCCAGATTGGGAAAAAGATCACCAAGACGCCCGCAATCATCGCCAGATGCGTGAGCCAGAGGCCAAGGCCGCGCCGCTCTACCATGCCTGTGATTTCGCGGGCCATCAGTAATGCACCCGTTTTTCGATGTATTTGAATTGCAGCACGGTGAGCAGACCGACGACCAACAAGAGGATCACCGATTGCGCCGCGCTGGAGCCGAGATCCTGACTGACGAACCCGTCTGAAAACACCTTGTAGACGAGGATGGTGGTGGATTGCTGCGGGCCACCGGCGGTGATGGTGTGGATCACGCCGAAGGTCTCGAAGAACGCATAGACGATATTGACCACGAGTAGGAAAAACGTGGTCGGCGACAAGAGCGGCAGCACGATGGTAAAGAATCGCCGCCAAAAGCGCGCACCGTCAATGGCAGCGGCCTCGATGATCGAGCGGGGCACGGCCTGAAGGGCGGCAAAGAAGAACAGGAAGTTATAGCTGATCCGCCCCCAAGCAGAGGCGGCGACAACCAATCCCATCGCCTCGGTCCCGTTCAGCACATGGTTCCAGTCATAGCCCAACTGCCCGAGATACCACGACACCACGCCGACGCGGGTGTTGAACATGAACATCCAGAGCACCCCGGCGATGGCCGGGGCCACGGCATAGGGCCAGATCAGCAACGTCCGGTAAGTGCCCGCCGATTTCACCAGCCGGTCGGCCATGACCGCGAGAAAGAGTGCCGGGATCATCGACGCCAGCGTGACCAGCGTGGAAAAGACCGCCGTGGTCACAAAGGACGCGCGATAATAGGGATCGCCAAGCAGGTATTCGAAATTCCCCAGCCCCACGAATTGCGACGAGAGGCCAAAGGGATCAGGAATAAAGAGCGACTGCCACACCGCCTGCCCTGCCGGATAGAAGAAGAACACCGCAGAGATGAACACCTGCGGGGCGATGAGGCAGAGCGGTAGCAACCAGCCCTTGAAGGTGACACGTTTTTCCATCTGCGGTCAGGGGCCGGTTGCCCGGCCCCGCCCTGACTTAGCGGTTGGCTTGTTCAAACCGGCGCAAGAGCTGGTTGCCGCGTTCCACTGCCGTATCAAGTGCCGCCTGCGCGTCCTTGTCACCGGACCAGACCGCCTCCAGCTCTTCGTCGATGATGGCGCGGATTTGGTCGAAAGACCCAAGGCGCAGGCCCTTGGAATTCTCGGTCGGTTCCTTGCTGGTCATCTGGGTCACGGCAATATCGGTGCCGGGGTTGGCCTCGTAGAAACCGGCCGCGCGCGTCACCTCGGCTGCGGCAGAGGTGATGGGCAGGTAGCCGGTGTTCTGATGCCATTGCGCCTGCACCTCGGGCGAGGAGAGGAAATTGAGAAAGGCAGCCACGGCCGTGTATTCTTCGGCCTCATGCCCCTGCATCACCCAGAGAGAGGCCCCGCCGATGATGGTGTTTTGCGGCGCGCCCTCGACCCCATCCCAATAGGGAAGCGGGCGGATCTGAAAGTCAAACTGCGCCTCGGCTTTGACGCCTGCATAGCCAGCCGAGCTTTCGGTAAAGAGCGCGCAGTCGCCACCACGGAAATTGGCACCCGCCTCGTTGCGGCGACCGGCGTAGATGAATTTGCCGTCCTTGGCCCATTCCCCCAGCTTGGCGATATGCTGCACCTGAAGCGGGCCGTTGAACACGAGTTCTGTATCAAGCCCACCAAACCCATTGGCCTGCGTGGCAAAGGGCACATTGTGATAGGCCGAGAAGCTCTCGAGATGCACCCAGCTCTGCCAAGAGGTGGTATAGGGGCAGGCATGGCCCGCCTCTTTGAGTTGGCCCAGCACCGTATCAACGTTCTGCCAAGTGCTGAGATCGGTGTCAGGGTCGATGCCCGCACCAGACAGCGCATCGCGGTTCACATAGAGAACCTGCGTGGAAGAGTTATAGGGAAAAGACAGCATCTGCCCTTCGGGAGTGGTGTAATAGCCCGTGACGGCGGCGAGATAGGCGTTGGGATCAAACGGCAGGCCCGATTGCTCCAGCACCTCATAGACCGGTTTGATCGCGCCCTTGGCGGCCATCATGCTGGCGGTGCCAACCTCAAAGACCTGAAGGATATGCGGCTGTTCGCCCGCACGGAATGCCGCGATGCCAGCGTTGAGCGCCTCGGAATAATTGCCCTTGGGGGTGGCCGTGACCTTGTAGTCGCTTTGATCGGCGTTGAAGCCTGCCACTTGTTCATCCAGCAATTCGGCCAGCCGACCGGTGAACGCGTGCCAGAACTGGATTTCGGTCTGTGCGGCAGCGGCAAGCGGCGCAAGCGCCGTGGTGGCGGCAAGCATGGCGCCAAAAGCGAATTTAGACATCTGATCCTCCCTGTGGAACGCAGGCCTGGATCGTACCACCCGGCCGCGTCATGCGCGATCAAGCTACACGTAAAAAGAGAACAGGCAACCGTGGTGACGGCTGCCTGTGCAAATTTCGTCAAACTGTTATAAAGCGGATCAGCCCAAGGTTATGGGCGTTACAAGCCCTTGCTCGCGCGCCAGCTTGGCCGCGACCGACGCCACGGCGAGATCCTGAAGGCCGACGCCGGTGCCATCAAAGAGGGTGATTTCCTCGGCATTGCTGCGCCCCCCGTGGGTGCCGTTGATGACTGCCCCGATGGGGGTGATGTCACCCTCGGCAATCAGCCCTTTGCCCACGGCATGCTGCGCTTCACCGATGGTGATCGACTGTGCGATTTCATCGGCAAAGACCGTGGCACGGGTAAAGAGCGCCGGATCCACCTCTTGCTTGCCTTTGGTGTCTGTCCCCATGCAGGCGATATGCGTGCCGGGTTTGACCCAATCTGCCATCATCAGAGGCTCGAACGCAGAGGTGATCGTTATGATCACATCGGCCTGCGCGCCCAGCTCTTCTTGGGTGACCGCCTCAAACTCCAGCCCCAGCTCCTTGGCGACTGCGCCAAGACGCGGCAACATGTCGGGATGCGGGTTCCACGCCACGACCTTTTCAAAGGCACGCTGCTCGACGGCGGCGCGCAATTGAAAGGCGGATTGGTGGCCAGCGCCGACCATGCCCAGCACCTTCGCATCCTTGCGCGCGAGATGCGCGATCGAGACCGAAGACGAGGCGGCGGTACGAATGGCAGTCAGGTAGTTGCCGCCCACCAGTGCCGAAAGCCGCCCGGTGTCTGGATCGAACAGGAACACGGTGGATTGATGGTTGGTCAGTCCCTTGTCCATATTGCCCGGCCAATAGCCCCCCGCCTTAAGGCCCAGCGACAGGCCAGAGCGGTCAAACCCCCCTTTGAATCCGTAAAGAGCATCGGCATGGCCGATGGCTTCACGTACCACGGGGAAGTTATAGGCATCGCCGCGCGCCATGGCGGCAAAGACCGCTTCGACCGCACCAAAGGCATCAGCCCGGCTGATAATCTTCTGGCAGATTTCCTCGCCGACGATCACGAAGCCGTCGGCGGCCACTTCTTTGTGGGTATTCATCCTGCCAGCCCTTAGTAGGCCCGGCCGCGTGCCGATACTGGCCACACGGTTTCGACCTTACCGTTCCGCACGCCGACATACCAATCATGCACGTTGCAGGTCGGATCGCAGTGACCCGGCACAAGGCGCAGTTTCTCATTCACTTTGAGCACGCCATCGGGGTCGGCAACCACGCCGTGCTCGTCCGAGCATTTGACATATTGCACATCCGTGCGCCCAAAGATCACCGGCAAGCCAGAGTCGACCGACTGCGCCTTGAGGCCCGCGTCAACGATGGCTTTGTCGGCCTTGGCGTGGCTCATGACAGAGGTCAGGATAAACAGTGCGTTTTCCCATTCGCCTTGGTCGATACGCTTGCCGTCCTTGTCAAGGATACGGCCATAGTCAGCATCCATGAAGGCGTAAGAACCGCACTGAAGCTCGTTATACACGCCCGAGTTGCCTTCGAAATAATAGCTGCCAGTGCCGCCGCCGCCGACGATGTCGCACTCCAGCCCTTCGGCCTTGAGGGTGTCGACAGCATCTTTGACCTGCGCCACAGCAAGGTCGATCTTGGCCTTGCGGTCTTCGTATTTGTCCATGTGCTGCATCGCGCCTTGATAGGCTTGAATGCCCGCGAACTTGAGGCCCGGCGCCGCATCAATTGCCTTGGCGATTTCCACCACGGCAGGGGTGGTGGTCACACCACAGCGGCCTGCGCCACAGTCGATTTCCACCAGACATTCGATCTGGGTGCCGTGCTTTTGCGCAGCGGCCGACAGGTCCGCCACATTTGTCAGATCATCGACGCAGCAAATGGTCCGCGCGCCCAGTTTCGGCATGCGGGCCAGACGGTCGATCTTGGCGGGGTCACGCACTTGGTTGGACACCAGCACGTCTTTGATGCCGCCACGGGCAAACACTTCGGCTTCGCTGACCTTTTGACAGCACACGCCGCAGGCACCACCAAGGCTTTCTTGAAGGAGTGCCACATCAACGGATTTGTGCATCTTGCCATGAACGCGGTGACGCATGCCATGATCACGTGCCCAATCGCCCATCTTCTTGATGTTGCGCTCTAGCGCATCAAGATCAAGAACAAGGCAAGGGGTCTGGATGTCGGCCTCGTCCATGCCCGGCAGGGCGGGGATGTCATAGCCCACTTCGTAGGCGTCGAGATTGATCGTGTCTTTCATCGGATATCCTCCCAGAATTCGGGTTGTTCAGTTGCGGCGCGCGAGGATCGCGCGCCGAAGGGAATTGGTCACTTGATCCAAGGCAGCGTATCAAGATCGACGTTGCCACCCGTGATGATCACCCCCACGCGCTTGCCCGCAAAAACCTCACGGTTTTTGAGGATGGTGGCAAGGGGAACAGCACAGCTTGCCTCGATCACGATCTTCATCCGCTTCCACGTGAGCTTCATCGCCTCGACGATTTCCTCTTCGCTGGCGGTCAGGATGTCGGTGACATTATGGCTTACGAAATGCCACGTATTCTCCTTGAGCGGCACTTTGAGGCCATCCGCGACGGTGTTTGGAGCGTCATCGGCGATGATGTGACCCGCCTTGAAGCTGCGATAGGCGTCATCCGCCTGCTCTGGCTCGGCTGCGTAGATTTCGACATGCGGCGCGAGGTTCGACAGCGTAAGGCATGTGCCCGACACCATGCCGCCGCCACCGATAGGCGCGATCACGGCATCAAGCGCGTCAACCTGATCGAGCAGTTCCAGCGAACAGGTGGCCTGCCCGGTGATGACGCGCAGGTCATTATAGGGATGCACGAATTCTGCACCTGTCTCTGCCTGCACCTTGGCGAACACTTCTTCGCGGCTGCTGGTCGAGGGTTCGCATTCGGTGATGATTCCGCCATAACCGCGCACCGCGTCTTTTTTCGCCTGCGGGGCGGTGCGGGGCATGACCACATGACACGGGATGCCCCGGCGCCCGGCGGCATAGCTGAGCGACAGCGCGTGATTGCCGGAGCTATGGGTTGCCACGCCCATCTTGGCCATTTCATCGCTGAGGCCAAAGACCGCGTTTGAGGCACCGCGCACCTTGAAAGCCCCCGCCTTTTGGAAGTTCTCGCATTTGAAGAACAGCTCTGCCCCGGTCAGATCGTTGAGATAAGACGAGGTCAGCACCGGGGTGCGGTGGATATAGGGTTTGATCCGCTCATGCGCGGCGCGCACGTGGTCGATCGTGAGGTCGCTCGGACTATGTTGATCCAGCATTTAGTCTTCCTTTCACGCGGCCTTTTCGGCCAAAACAGGCTTGGCGGTTGCGCGATAGTATTCCTGCGCAGCGATCACGCCAGACCCCATTTTAACGGGGTAATTCAGATCCGCCATGGCCATTTCAAGCGTCGCCAGACCAGAAAGCATCATCGACTCGGTCAGGCTCCCGAGATGGCCGATGCGGAAAGCGCGGCCATTCATCTCGCCCAAACCCACACCAAAGCTCATGCCATAAGTGCCAAACACACGCTCTGTCAGACGGTTGCTGTCAAAGCCCTCGGGCACGAAAACCGCGCTGACAGTGTCAGAGTACAGATCTGGCGTCTGTGCCACCAGTTTCAAGCCCCAAGCAGCAACCGCACGGCGCACACCTTCGGCAATCCGGGTGTGACGGGCATAGACATTGTCCAGCCCTTCCTCGAACAGCATGTTCAGGCTCTCGGCCATGCCGTAGATCAGCTGGAGCGGCGGGGTATACGGAAAGCCGCCCTTGGCATTTGCGCCCATCATATCACGGAAATCAAAAAACGTGCGCGGCAATTTCGCGGTTTCCATCATTGCCAGCGCCTTGGGGCTGACCGCAAGGATCGCCATCCCGGTGTTGAGCATGAAGCCCTTTTGCGAACCGGAGACCGCGATATCAACGCCCCATGTATCCATCTCGAAGGGCATCGAGCCCAGCGAGCTGACGCAATCGACCATCAAAAGCGCAGGATGATTGGACGCCTTCATCGCGCCACGAACGGCAGCGATATCAGAGCGGACGCCGGTAGCGGTCTCGTTATGGGTGACGAGAACGGCCTTGATGCTGTGATCCTTGTCGGCGCTCAGCGCCTCTTGGAAACGGTCGGCAGGCGCGCCGCTGCCCCATGGGCATTCGATGATCTGAACATCCAACCCATGACGTTGGCACATGTCGATCCAACGGTGGCTGAACATGCCATACCGCGCCACCAGAACCTTGTCGCCGGGGCTGAGGGTGTTGGTGATTGCCGCTTCCCAACCGCCGGTGCCGGAGGCGGGGAATGTGATGATCTCGCCCTTGGCAGTGCCAAAGACGGTCTTGCAGCCCTTAAGAACCGGGGCGAGCGTATTAACGAACGCGGGCGAGCGGTGATCCTGTGTCTGCACCTGCATGGCACGACGCAGCCGGTCGGGGATATTCGTGGGGCCGGGGATGAAAACCGGGTTTTGATCTGACATTGCACCATCCTCCTCTGAGATAGCGGTAATATGACGTGAGGCGCGTCGCTTTGCAATTTTCTTGAAAAGTATTTTCATTTTATTAATTAAATATCTAAATGCATGATTTTATTTGATTTTCATTTTTCCATATCTAATTCAAAGAATAACATGAAAATATTTTTTATTCTGCATACAATTGCCCACCAAGACCTCTAGCAAGGGAATCGCCACCATGACCCAGACCAAACGCGCGCGCGGCCGCCCGAAATCGCAATTCGCCGATAGCAGCGCCGGCACCATGCAGGCGTTAGACCGGGCGCTGTCCGTGCTGACCGCCGTGGCGCGGCAAGAAGGGGTGAACTTGACGGATCTTTCGCTCAGCCTCGGCATTCCCACCGCCACGACGCATCGCATTCTGACGACCCTGCAAAAGCGCGATTTTGTGCGGTTCGACGAAGAGCGACAGGATTGGACCATCGGGATCGAAGCCTATCGCACAGGGGTTGCCTATCTCAAGCGGACCAATCTGGCGGATGCGGGCCGCCCGGTGATGCGGCGCTTGATGGAACAGACCGGCGAGACCGCCAATCTGGCAGTACCGGATGGGGCAGAGGTGGTTTTCATCGGTCAGGTCGAGACGCAAAATCCGATCCGCGCCTTCTTTCCCCCCGGATCGCGCACGCCAATGCATGCCTCGGGAACCGGCAAGGCAATTTTGGCAGCCCTGCCCGAGGATCGGCTGATGGCGCTTCTCAAGGGCGCGGGCCTCAAGGGATTCACCGAAGAGACATTGATCACGCCGCGTGCCCTTTTTGATGATCTGGCAGAGACCCGCACGCGCGGCTGGTCGTTTGATCGCAACGAGAGGTATGACGGCATGTCCTGCATCGGCGCCGCGATTTTCAACGATCGTGGAGAGCCATGTGCCGGCGTGTCGATCTCTGGCCCCAGCAGCCGTTTTCGTGATGCCCAGATTTCAGAGTTTGGTGCGGCAGTGGCGCAGGCGGCGGTGCAGATCACCCATCTTATCGCTGGCAAGGGCGTGCTTATTTCTGAAACAACCGGGTCGCGTTAAACAGGGCATCCAGCTCTTCATACCGCTCGCGGGTGGCGGGCCAGCGTTCTTCTTGCACGGCGGCAATCAACGCCTCAAGGAGCATCATGGTCGAGATATTGGAATCCCAAGCCGAGGGGATTTCGACCCAGCAGTTAAAGGTATGGGTGGCCAGATCTGAAATCGGGCTCATCCATTGATCGGTGATCAACACCACGCGGACACCGCGCGCCGTGGCAATCTCGGCCAGCCGCATCAGGCTGGTTTCATAGCGGCGGATGTCGAACATCAAAAGGGTATCGCCCTTGGCCATATCCAGCACGTAATGCGGCCATGTGGCGGAGGACGAGGTCATGTGCGTGACCCGTCCGCGCACGGCCTGAAAATGGGTAAAGGCGTAATCGGCCAGCGCCCGCGTGATACGACCGCCAACCAGATAGAGCCGCCCGTCGGTATCGGCCAAAAGGCGCGCCGCCGCATCGAACCGGGCGCTGTCGATATTGGCAAAGGTTTGTTCGATGTTCTGCGTGACCGCCTGCGCAAATCGGTTCAGCGAATGGGTGGCGGGCGCCTCTGACGCCCAATTGGCGCGGCGTTGGGTTGGGCCGGATACCTTGGCCTCCAACTCTCGAAGCAGCGCCTGATGGAATTGCGGATAGCCTTTGAACCCCAGCTTCTGCACCATGCGGGCAATGGTGGGTGTTGACACGCCCGCATTCGCCGCGACGATCGTGATCGAGGCCAGACCCGCCGCCGGATAGCTGTCCAACAGCGCCTGCGCGAACTTGCGTTCGGATTGAGTGAGAGCGCTGTAATGCGCGCGGATCAGGTCGCGCACGGTTGGCGGGGGCTTGGTCACATCGCGGCTCCTGAACGGGTGCTGTCGAAACAGGCAGGCCGGATGGCAATCCGACAATGCCTTCTGGAAATATATTGACACAAATTTCCCCATGTGGAAACATTTTTACAAATGCCGCAGGGGGGCGCATGACACGCAATCTGAACTGGGATGATTCTGACGTGGTCGAGGTGATCGGTGCGCAGGCCAATGGGCCGGTTCTGATCCTGTGCGAGCATGCCTCGAATGTCATCCCCGCGCAGTATGGCGGGCTTGGGCTGAGTGCAGAGGCGCGCAGCAGCCATGCGGCCTGGGATCCCGGCGCACGCGCGGTAGCGGTACAGCTGGCGGAGGCGCTTTGCTCACCAATGGTGGCCGCCACCGTGTCGCGCCTCGTCTATGATTGCAACCGCCCGCCCGAGGCGACAAGTGCGATGCCCGACCGCTCTGAGGTGATCGAGGTGCCGGGCAATCGTGGGCTGAGCGCCGCGGAACGCGCCCAACGGGTGGCGCAGGTCTATACGCCGTTTTGCAGCGCGGTTCGCCAAGTAATCTGCGCACGCAAAACGGCTGGGCTGGCGACAGCGCTGGTTACCATCCACAGCTTTTCGCCGGTATGGTTCGGAGCGCAGCGTGACTGCGAGATCGGCATTTTGCATGACAGCGACACGCGCCTGGCCGATGCCATGCTGGCTGAAGCGCACCGCCTGCCCCACCGCGTGATCCGCCGCAATGATCCCTATGGGCCAGAGGATGGCGTCACCCATTCGCTACAACTGCACGGGCTGGCACATGATCTGCCCAATGTGATGATCGAAATCCGAAATGACCTGTTGCAAGGTGCGGAAAGCCAAGCCCACCTCGCGAATGAGGTTTTGACCCTGCTGCGTCCGGCGTTGAACGTTCTTGGTGAGACCGTCAAAGGGGGCGCCCATGCCTAGGATCGTTTGGGCCTATATTCGCGCCATTGACGCCATGAACCGCTTTATCGGGCGGGTCGCGATGTATCTGATTTTCGTGCTGATCGGCGTGCTACTGTGGTCGTCAGTGTCCAAGACATTCTTCAACCCCTCGCTCTGGACGCTGGAAACCGCGCAATTCGTGATGGTGGCCTATTACGTTCTGGGCGCGCCCTATTCGATCCAACTGGGCAGCAATGTGCGCATGGACCTGTTTTACGGGGCTTGGTCCGTCCGCACAAAGGCGTGGGTGGATGCCTTTACGGTCTTCTTCCTGCTGTTTTATCTGGGGGTGCTGCTCTATGGCGCTGTAGGCTCTACCGCCTATTCGCTGGGGTATTTCGGGACAGAGCCGTTTTCGTGGTTCTGGCAGGTGTTCAAGACGCTCGTGACCCAAGGGCCAACGGCGGCGGGCGAGATGTTCGGCTTCATGGAACGGTCTTCGACCGCGTGGCGGCCTCTGATCTGGCCGATCAAGGCCGTTCTGTGCCTTGGCGTATTCCTGATGCTGTTGCAGGCACTTGCAGAGCTTTGCCGCGACATCCTTAGGCTAAAAGGCGAGGCGGTCTGATGCCCTATGAAATGATCGCCCTCTTGATGTTTTCTTCGATGATGCTGATGCTCATGACCGGGCAGCGGGTATTTGGTGCCATCGGATTTGTGGGCGCGGCGGCGGCAATGCTGCTCTGGGGTGTGGGCGGGGTGGATGTGCCCTTTGCCAGCGCGATGAAGCTGATGAAGTGGTATCCGCTGCTGACGCTGCCGATGTTCATTTTCATGGGCTACGTTCTGTCGGAATCCAAGATCGCAGATGATCTCTACAAGATGTTCCATGTCTGGATGGGGCCGGTACGGGGCGGTTTGGCGATTGGTACGATTGGCTTGATGGTGCTGATTTCCGCGATGAACGGCCTATCCGTGGCGGGCATGGCGATTGGGGCCACCATAGCCCTGCCAGAGCTGTTGCGGCGCGGCTATGACAAGATCATGGTGACCGGGGTCATTCAGGCGGGCTCGTCCCTTGGCATCCTTGTGCCACCGTCGGTGGTGCTGGTGCTTTATGCAATGATCGCACGGCAACCGGTGGGGCAATTGTGGCTGGCGGGGGTTCTGCCGGGGCTGATGATGGCCACAATGTTCATCATCTACATCTATGTGCGCTGCCGGATTCAGCCCGAGCTTGGTCCGGTGCTGCCAGAGGAAGAGCGCAATGTGCCCTTGGCGGAAAAGCTGCGGTTGTTGCGCGCGGGCCTGCTGCCACTGGTGATCTTTGCCACGATGATGATCCCCTTTGTGAAAGGTTGGACAAGCCTTGTGGAAAGCTCGGCAATTGGCGCGATGGCAGCCTTTGTGGCGGCGGTGCTCAAGCGACGGATGACGCGAGAGGTGTTCGAGACCTCGGTGCGCAACACGCTGGCGATTTCGTGCATGTTCATGTGGATCATTCTGGCCGCCTTGGGCTTTGGTGCGGTGTTCGACGGATTGGGCGCGGTCAAGGCGATTGAATATCTCTTTACCGAGCAATTGAATCTCAGCCCGTGGATGATCCTGATCCTGATGCAACTCTCGTTCATCTTGATGGGCACGTTTTTGGATGACACCGCGATGCTGGTGATTGTCGCACCGCTTTACGTGCCACTGGTGGGCGCGCTTGGCTTTGATTTGATCTGGTATGGCGTGCTTTATACAATCACCACGCAAATTGCCTACATGACACCGCCCTTTGGCTATAACCTCTTTCTCATGCGGGCCATGGCACCACCGGAAATCAGCCTGCGCGACATCTATCGCTCGATTGTGCCATTTGTCGGCGTGATGGTGCTGGCGCTGGTTCTGGTGATGGTGTTCCCGCAAATCGCCCTCTGGCTGCCAGAGTATGTTTACGGAAAATAACCCCGAGAAGAGCCCTGGACAGGGGCCGGATTTCACAACAAGGAGAGAAGACGATGACCACAAGACGCAAGTTTCTGACCGCTGCTGGAGCGGGCGCGCTGGCCGCTCCGCTCGCCACACCCGCGTTGGCGCAATCCAAGATCACTTGGCGGATGCAGACCTATGCCGGGGCCGCGCTGGCCGAGCATGTGGTGAAACCCGCCATCGACATGTTCAACAAGATCGCAGGCGACCGGATGCAGATCGAGCTTTTCTTTGCCGATCAGCTGGTGCCGACAGGCGAGTTGTTCCGCGCCATGCAACGCGGCACGATTGATGCGGTACAGTCCGACGATGACAGCATGGCAAGCCCAACCGAAGTGACGGTCTTTGGCGGCTACTTCCCCTTTGCAAGCCGCTACAGCCTGGATGTGCCCGTACTTTTCAACCAATACGGGCTGAATGAAATCTGGGATGAGGAATATTCCAAGGTCGGCGTCAAGCATATCAGCGCGGGCGCATGGGACCCCTGCCATTTCGCCACCAAAGAGCCGATCAACAGCCTCAAGGATCTGGAAGGCAAGCGCGTCTTTACCTTCCCGACGGCGGGGCGGTTCCTGACGCAGTTCGGCGTCGTCCCCGTAACCTTGCCGTGGGAAGACATCGAGGTTGCGGTGCAGACCGGCGAGTTGGACGGAATCGCATGGTCGGGGATCACCGAAGATTACACGGTGGGCTGGGCCGATGTGACCGACTATTTCCTGACCAACAACATCTCGGGCGCTTGGGCCGGGTCGTTCTTTGCCAATATGGACCGCTGGAACGAACTGCCCGAGGATCTGCAAACCCTGTTCCGGGTCTGCTGTGACCAGTCGCATTACTATCGCCAGTGGTGGTATTGGGGCGGCGAGGCCAGCCTGCGCGTCAATGGGGACAAGATGAAGCTGACCACGATTCCCGATGCCGAATGGCAGCAAGTCGAGGATGCAGCCCTTGTGTTCTGGGATGAGATCGCCGCCGAAAGCCCGACCAAGGCCAAGGTTGTCGAAATCTTCAAGAAATATAACGCCGACATGCAAAAGGCCGGTCGGCCCTATCGCTATACCTGATAACACCGCCCCCCGGCATCACACCGGGGGGCGCTTTTACCCGCAACCCGAAACCATTAAAGACGTTCAGATACGGAAAGACGGAGCACATCATGGGGCTGACATTCGAAACCCTCAAGGCAGAGGTCGCGGCGGGCAAGGTGGATACCGTGCTTGTGTGCCTTGTGGACATGCAGGGCCGCCTTATGGGCAAACGCTTTCACGCTGGCCATTTCGTCAACAGCGCATGGGAAGAGACCCATTGCTGCAACTACCTGCTGGCCACCGATCTGGAAATGACCACACCCGAAGGCTTTGCCGCCACAAGCTGGGAACGTGGCTATGGCGACTATGTGATGAAACCCGACCTGAGCACGCTGCGCCCGATGCCATGGCTCGAAGGCACGGTGATGGTGCTCTGCGATGTCTTGGATCACCACACCCATGCACCGGTGCCGCACAGCCCCCGCGCCATGCTCAAGGGGCAAATGGCGCGGCTCGAGGCCATGGGCTTTGACGCGATGATGGCGACGGAACTGGAATTCTTCCTCTTTGAGAAAAGCTATGACGACATCCGCAAATCCGGCTATCGCGAGTTGACGCCGCTCTCGGGCTATAACGAGGATTACAATATCTTCCAGACCACCAAGGAAGAGCATGTGATGCGGCCCATCCGCAATCATCTCTATGCCGCCGGTCTGCCCATCGAAAACACCAAAGGCGAGGCGGAGGCAGGGCAGGAGGAACTCAACATCAAATATGCCCCCGCTATTGATACGGCCGATTACCACACCATCGCCAAACATGCGATCAAGGAAATTGCATGGCAGCAGGGGCATGCCGCCAGCTTCTTGCCGAAATGGGATCACCGGCGCGTGGGCTCGTCCAGCCATGTGCATCAATCGCTGTGGCAGGATGGAAAGCCCGCGTTCTTTGATCCCCAAGACAGCCTTGGGATGTCGCAACTGATGAAGCATTACATGGCGGGCCTGCTGAAATACGCGCCCGACTACACCTATTTTCTCGCCCCCTATATCAACAGCTACAAGCGGTTCCAAAAGGGCACCTTTGCCCCTACCCGCATCTTGTGGTCGGTGGACAATCGCACGGCGGGCTTTCGCCTCTGTGGCGAGGGGTCCAAGGCGGTGCGCGTCGAATGCCGCGTGGGCGGATCAGATCTCAACCCCTATCTCGCCATGGCGGCGATGCTCGCAGCAGGGATCAAGGGCATCGAGGACAAGCTGGAATTGGCCCCGCCCGCGACGGGCGATGCCTATAGTGGCCAGACGGGGCGCATCCCGGAAACGCTGCGGGATGCCTATCACACCCTCAAGCAGTCTCAATTTCTGCGCGAAACCTTTGGCGACGAGGTCGTAGATCACTATGCCCGTGCCGCTGAGGTCGAGATCGAGGATTTCGACCGCGTGGTCACGGATTACGAGGTGGCGCGCGGATTCGAGCGGGCCTGAGTGCCGCACGCGCGGATTTGAGTATTTTTGGAACGACAAAAGGACGGGCACCATGCCCGCGATCAAGGATGCGATCATGCAAATGTTGAAATGTATCTCTCCCATTGACGGAACGCTCTATGCTGAGCGCCCCGTCCTGACGCTGGAGGCGGCGCAAGCGGTGGCGGCCCGCGCGCGGGCAGCACAGGCGGCATGGGCCGCGCGCCCCCTGCAAGAGCGTATTGATCTGGTGATGGCCGGTGTCGCCGCCGTGGGCGCGATGAACGACGAGATCGTGCCGGAACTGGCGCATATGATGGGCCGCCCGGTGCGCTATGGCGGCGAATTCCGCGGCTTCAACGAGCGTGCAAGCCATATGGCAACGATTGCCGAGAGCGCGCTGGCGGATATCGCCGTGGGCGAAGATGCCACCTTCCTGCGCTATATCAAGCGCGTGCCGCATGGGGTGGTTTTCGTCGTGGCCCCATGGAATTACCCCTATATGACCGCGATCAACACCGTGGTGCCCGCGCTCATCGCGGGCAATACCGTGGTGCTGAAACATGCCACGCAAACGCTGTTGGTGGGCGAACGCATGGCACGTGCGTTTCATGCTGCGGGCGTGCCGGAGGATGTGTTCCAGAACGTGTTTCTGGATCATGACACCACATCGGCGCTGATTGCGGGCGGAGCGTTCAATTTCATCAACTTCACCGGCTCGGTGGGTGGCGGGCGCGCGATGGAGCGCGCGGCGGCGGGCACCTTTACGGGGCTTGGGCTGGAACTGGGCGGCAAAGACCCCGGTTATGTGATGGAAGACGCCGATCTTGACGCCGCCGTCGAGACGCTGATCGACGGGGCGATGTTCAATTCGGGTCAATGCTGTTGCGGGATCGAGCGGATTTATGTGCATCAGAGCCTGTTCGATGCCTTTGTCGAGAAATCCGTGGCGCTGGTGAATTCCTACAAACTGGGCAACCCGATGAACGCTGAAACCACTATCGGGCCAATGGCCAATGTGCGCTTTGCCGCAGAGGTGCGTGCACAGGTGGCCGAAGCGCTGGAAATGGGGGCAAAGGCGCATATCGCCACGATGCCCGAGGACGACGGTGCCGCGTATCTGACGCCCCAAATCCTGACCAATGTCAGCCACAAGATGCGCGTCATGCGCGACGAAAGTTTTGGCCCCGTGGTGGGCATCATGCCGGTGTCCTCGGACGAAGAGGCGATTGCGCTGATGAATGACAGCGAATTCGGCCTGACCGCCAGCCTCTGGACCGCCGATGTCGACCGCGCGCAGGCGGTGGGCGACCGCATCGAGACCGGCACGGTTTTCCTCAACCGTGCCGATTACCTTGATCCTGGCCTCTGCTGGACCGGCTGCAAGAACACCGGGCGCGGCGGTGGTCTGTCGGTGATCGGCTATCACAACCTCACGCGCCCCAAATCCTACCATCTCAAGAAGGTGACGAAATGACCCTGACTGCCAACTGGTCCTATCCGACCGCGATCAAATTCGGCGCTGGCCGGATTGCTGAACTGCCCGCCGCCTGCGCACAGGCCGGGATCAAGCGCCCGCTTCTTGTCACGGACAAGGGGCTGGCGGGCCTGCCTGTCACGGCGGGGGCGCTCGATATCCTCGAGGCCGCCGGCCTTGGCCGGGCGATGTTTTCCGAAGTTGATCCCAACCCCAATGAGATCAACCTTGCCGCCGGTGTTGCCGCCTATCAGGCAGGCGGGCATGACGGGGTGATCGCCTTTGGCGGTGGCTCGGGTCTTGATCTGGGTAAATGCGTGGCCTTCATGGCGGGGCAGACACGGCCCGTGTGGGAATTCGAGGATGTGGGCGATTGGTGGACACGCGCCGATGCGGATGCCATCGCGCCGATCATCGCCGTGCCCACCACCGCCGGAACCGGCTCGGAAGTGGGGCGCGCCAGCGTGATCACCAATTCCGTAACCCATGCGAAAAAGATCATCTTTCACCCCAAATTCCTGCCCACGGTCGTGATCTGCGATCCCGAACTGACCGTCGGCATGCCAAAATTCATCACCGCTGGCACCGGGCTTGACGCCTTTGCGCATTGCGTCGAGGCGTTCTCTAGCCCGCATTACCACCCGATGTCGCAGGGCATCGCGCTAGAGGGCATTCGCCTTGTGATCGACTACCTGCCGCGCGCCTATGCCGATGGCACGGATATCGAAGCGCGCGCGCAGATGATGAGTGCGGCCGCGATGGGGGCCACCGCGTTTCAAAAGGGTCTGGGCGCGATCCACGCCATGAGCCATCCGATTGGCGCGCATTTCAACACCCATCACGGCACCACCAATGCGGTCTGTATGCCAGCAGTGCTGGATCTGAACGCCGACGTGATCCGCGACCGGTTCGACCGGGCGGCGGGATATCTCGGCATCACCGGCGGCTACGACGGCTTCCGCGCCTTTGTGCAGGACTTAAACGACAGCCTCGGGATTCCGCGCAGCCTGCGTGATCTCGGTGTGACCGAAGCGGCGATTCCCGACCTCGTGCGCGATGCGCTGACCGACCCAAGCTGTGGCGGCAACCCGGTGACGCTGACCGAGGCCAATCTGACGGCGCTGTTCAAAGCGGCACTCTGAAGGTTTGGGGGACAGCGTCCCCCATCCTTCCATCCCTGTCAGAAACGGGCGCGCAGTGCCAGTAGCCCAAGGCGGGGCAGGCGGAGCACGAGACGGGTCAGTATTTGACCATACTCGACCTCGCCCGCCATCAGGCGCAAATACTCATGGCGCAAGGTGGAGGAACGTCGAAAGGCACGGGCAAACCCAGGCTCGAGCGCGGGCAGAAAGATCACTGGACGGATCAGCCGCGCCATTCGCAGGGCGCGATGCACGGGGCGCAGCGCGCGGCGATAGTGACTGAGTGCAGTCTGGGGCCGCCCCGCGTTCAGCGCCGTAAGGGCCGCCTTTGCCGCCAATTGCCCGCTCTGCATGGCATAGCCGATACCTTCGCCAGTGATCGGATCAACCAGCCCCGCCGCATCGCCTGCAAGCAGAACGGCGCCCTGCCCCGGCATTTTGCGGAAATCACCAAAAGGCAGGAATTGGCCTTTGACGTGCAGGTCTGCGGCGTCAATGCCCAACATCTCGCAATAGGCTGACATGGCCTGTTTCATATCCGCGTTCTCCGACAAGAGACCGCCCACCCCAACCGTGGTCGAGCACCGTTTGGGAAAAACCCAGCCATAGCCCCATTGCGCCGCCGCCAGATCAATCCGGATTGGCCCCGCACGATTTAGATGCGCGCCGCGCGCCTCAATCTCAAGCCCAAACCCAATGCGCTGCCGGTCAAATGGCTGACCAAAGAGCGCACGCGCCACTTGGGAATTGACACCATCCGCGCCAATCAGAACCTCATACTGCAGTATAGCGCCGTCTTTGAGCGTCACTCTCCGCGCGTCACAGTCGATCTCGGCCACTGCCTGCCCGGTAAAATCCTGCGCCCCAGCCGCCATCGCATGCCCGCAGAGCATCGCATCCATATCCCAGCGCATTGTGGCGCAAAGGACTGGCGCGTCCTCGATCAGCCCCACCGGCTGACCACGATAGCGGAAATCCACCGTAGTCTTGCGGTCCTGTGGATCAAATGGCATTTCATGCCCGAAAATCTCGGCGTAATGCCGCCGCGCGCGTCCGGTGATAAGGCCACCACAAAGTTTTTCGCGTGGAAAGGTCTTGCGGTCGATCAGGGCCACGCGCAGCCCGGCACGCGCCGCCACATAAGCAGCCGAGGCACCGGCAGGCCCGGCCCCTATGACGATCACATCGAACCGCTGCACCGCTCAGACCTCTGGCAGCGCATCGCGCCGGATCATGGTGCGCAACGCGAAACTTGACCGCATGGAGCGGATACCAGGTGTCTGCATCAACCCTTCCTCAAGAAACCGGTCAAAATCTTTCAAGTCTGCGGCCACCACCCGCAAAAGGACATCGCGTGTGCCGGTCATTAGGTAGCATTCCATCACCTCATCAAACCGCCGAAGTCGGTTCTCAAACGCTGTGATCGCATCACGGGTGTGGTGCTCCAACTCGACAAAGATGAAGGCATTCAGTGGCAGGCCAAGTTTTTCCTGATCCACGCGCGCGGCATAACCCGTGATGACCCCATCGGATTCAAGCCGGGCGATGCGCCGCGCCAGAGGCGTGGGCGACAGGCCCACTGCCGTCGACAAATCGGCCAATCGCTGACGTCCATCGCGTTGCAGGGCGGCGATGATCTGGCGGTCAATGCGATCCATTTTTCCTGTTTTGCCCCCTGTTGTTAGAGATATCACCCAAAAGTCACACGCGATTGACATGAGTTTGCTGTTTTATCGCGCCTGACCGCTCTTACCTTGCGGGCAAGGAGGAGTCCAACATGCTCACACGTCTTGCCAGCCCCACCCATGAGGAAGTTTACCGCGTCGAGGATCACGCCAGCGGATTGCGCGGATTTATCGCGCTGCATTCCACACGGCTTGGCCCGGCTGCGGGTGGATTGCGCATGCGCGTATACGAGGGTGACGACGCCGCCCTTGAGGATGTGCTCAACCTGTCACGCGGCATGAGTTACAAGAACGCCGCCGCCGGTCTGCCATTGGGCGGGGGCAAGGCGGTTATTCTTGGGGACCCCGCGCGCGACAAGACGCCCGCGTTGCTGCGCGCCATGGGCCGTGCGATCAACATGCTGCAAGGGCGCTACTGGACCGCCGAGGATATGGGCATGTCGCCCGAGGATATGGCTGAGCTTGCCCGCGAAACGCGGTTTGTCGCGGGGCTGGATTGCGGGGCGCATGCCAGTGGCGATCCCTCGCCAGTGACGGCGCGCGGTGTCTTGGGCGCGATGCGCGCCGGCGCGGCGCAGCTTTGGGGCACAGACACCCTCAGCGGTCGCCATGTGGCGGTGCAGGGGCTGGGCCATGTCGGCTGGCATCTCTGCCACTTGCTCCACGAGGCGGGCGCAAAGCTGAGCGTGGCGGATATGAACCCGGCCCATGCAGACAGCACGGTACGCGAATTCGGCGCAACCATGGTCGATCCGCGCACCATCCATGCTGTTGACGCGGATATCTTTGCGCCCTGTGCCATTGGTGGCGTGCTCAATAGCCGGAGCATCCCCGAGATTGGGGCAAAGATGATCTGTGGTGCCGCCAATAACCAACTGGCTACGCCCGAGGATGCAGAGCGCCTGCGCGCGCGCGTCATTCTCTATTTGCCCGATTACGTCGCCAATGGTGGCGGGATCATCAATGTCGCCGCCGAAATCCTGCGGATCAGCCCACGCGCGCCTTGGGTCGAGGAGCGGCTGGGCGCGATGCAGGCGCGCATGGCGCATATCCTGACGCGCGCGACGGGCGAAGACCTGAGCCCTGCAACCCTCGCGGATCGGATGGTTGAGGAACAATTGCTGCAAGTGGCGGTCTGACGCCGACATCATCCTGTCCAAGGATGACTGCAATTGAGCCGGTGTGCGCGCGCTGTTAGGTTGGCATAAACCGCACCGGAGAACCTCATGCCGCAGATCGCCATCACTTTTGCCCTGATCGTCGGACTGGTCGGGGGGGCAGAGGCGCAAACCGCGCTCAGTGAGCGAGTGAGCCTCGCGCATGGCACCTTCAGCAACGGTGGCGGCTTGACCATTGCGACCGAGTTGCGCCCCACGACCGATGGGCGCACCGCCCTGTGCGGAGTATGGTCCGAGAGCGAGAGCCAATCGAGCTATACCAAAGGTGCCGCCCGCGAGATCGTGCGCTTGGCGACGGTGTATGTAGATGGCCAGCGCATTGCGCAGAATCTGGGGGATCTGCCCCAGATCGCCCCACGGCTTGATTACGCGGGTGCGCCAGCGGGATGTATCCTGACCACTCTGTCATGGCAGCCGGGCCGCATGCCCGAAGTATTCATGCCGCGCAAGCAGATCAGCCGCAGCAGTGGCGGCGGCAGTGGTCCGCAGATCGACTTTGCCCAGACCGGCACCGGCGCGATGAGTGCGGCGCTGGAGGTTATCCCGCTTTTGGTCCGTAACAGCCGCACCCTGCCGCTTTCGAGTGCATCGCAGGTTATCGAGGGGCGCTATAGCAGCGGTGGGGGCCTGCGCCTTGCCGCCGAACTGCGGCCGATCAATGGGCGTGCGCATCTTTGCGGGGTCTGGTCCGACCTGCCGGGTCAGGACGCTCAAACCGAGGGGCTGGGGCGTGAGATTTTGCGCCGCAGTCACGTAATGCAATCAGGCCAAGAAATTGCGCGGGATCTGGGCAATCTGCGCCGCGTTTCAGCGCGCGGTGACTACACCGGCGCCGAGGCCAGTTGCCTTGACCTTAAACAGCCGTGGCGTGCCGAACAGGCTGAGGTGCCGCTGACGCTGCACCTGCCCGATACGGTGGTCTATCGCAGCACCACCCCCAAGGGGCAAACCGTAATCCGCTTTGGCGCGTGAACCAAACCCGACATTCCGTTTGCACAGGCCTGACCCACAAGTTTTCGCTTGAAGCTGGCCAAGTGACGGTGCTATCCAGAGCGCCGCGGCGGGTATGGTGAAAAGGTATCACGAAAGCTTCCCAAGCTTCAGTTACGGGTTCGATTCCCGTTACCCGCTCCAAAACTCCGTGCCAGTATCAGCCGCGCAATTGTGACAGGATCGCCTCTGCCGCCGCGCGTGGATCTTGTGCCGCCCAAATGGGCCGGCCGACGACAATGTGGTCGGCCCCGTCAGCGATGGCCTGTGCCGGGGTTGCCACCCGCTTTTGGTCACCCAAAGCGCTGCCTTCAGGGCGCACACCCGGTGTGACGATCAGGCGACCCTTGGCTTCGGGCAGGGCACGGATCATCGCCGCCTCTTGCGGGCTGGCAATGACCCCATCGGCCCCGGCGTCAAAGGCACGGCCCGCGCGCTCGGCCACCAGATCAGGCAGATCGCCCGATTTGATCATCCCAGCATCAAGATCGGCGCGATCAAGCGAGGTGAGGATCGTGACCGCAAGGATTTTCATCGGCTTGCCCGAGGCCCCCTCTTTGGCGGCGCGCACCACATGCGGATCACCATGTACGGTCAGGAAATCCAGATCGAACTGGGCCAGTCCCCGCACCGCCGCCTCGATCGTGGCGCCGATGTCAAAGAGCTTCATGTCGAGGAAAATTCGCTTGCCTTGCTCGGTTTTCAACTCGTTAGCGAGGGCCAATCCGCCCCCCGTCAGCATTCCAAGGCCAATCTTGTAAAAGCCGACCGAGGCACCCAATTGCTCTGCCAATTGGAGACCCTCCAGCGCATTGGGCACATCAAGGGCTACGATCAGGCGGTCATCAGTCATGGGGCGCGGTCCTCTGCTGTCGGATAGCGCCCTTGTCGCGGCGGCGATGCGCGGCGTCAAGCCTCTGCGCACATCCCGTCAAAAGCGGTATCAGCCAAGGTGATCTGACGCCCGTTGCGCCGAAACTCAGGCAAGCGCTGCAATTGGCGCAAGGCATCCAGCCACAATGCGTTATGGCTCGCCTCTTTTGCTGGCACCGTGACATTCAGGCTGATTTGGCCGGTTTCCGTTTCCAGCAACAACACGCCACTGACGCAGGCAGCGTGACTATCACGGCGCATCTCGCGCGCGCGGACCTTGATGATATGCATCTTACGAACCTTATTACTCTTTACAGGGCAAACGGCGCATGACGCCGGTTGTTTACAGGCTTAATACTAAAGATAGCCTTACGCGATTTCACGGTGAAATCACGACGATTTTGCATCTTTTTTCGGGATGCGGAGTCAGGCGGCAATTGGTGGCACAGGGCGGACAGTCGCCCGGCGCAGCCGAAGGTCGGACCGGCCAGAGCGATGCAGATACCGCGCATGCTCCATCAAACCGTGGGTCACCCTTGCGAATTCTGCGGTCAGAGGTGCCCGGAAAAGCACGGGATAAACCAACCGTTCCTGCCCGTCGACCACTTCGGCCCGCGCGAAAAAGGCGGACCATTCGGGATTGTATCCGATCGCTTCCAGTCTCACTGCCTGCTCTGTCATGGCTTCTATCCTCTTTATAGGGCGACATAGCCCTGTGGATAACTCTGCGACAGATCGGTATTGCAGCAGGTCCTGCCAAGTCCCTCTCACGAAAAAGTGCCGCTCACGCGATTCCGGCGCGATCCGTCTTGAACCTCACGGCACTGTTACCCATTTATGGTGAGAGGTCCCCGACCGCCGCATGCCTAATGCTGGGTGCGCCACCGGGGGAACGCTTGTCAAAAGGAGAAAGCCCATGGACTTCAACAAGTTCACGGAACGGTCGCGTGGTTTCATTCAGGCCGCCCAGACCATCGCGATGCGCGAAAGCCATCAGAAACTATCCCCAGAACATATACTGAAAGCCTTGCTTGACGACCCCGAGGGGCTGGCCAGCAACCTGATCAAACGCGCCGGTGGCGCGCCCGAACGCGTGACGCAAGCGAATGACATCGCTCTGGCCAAAATCCCACGGGTGTCTGGCGATGCAGGGCAAACCTATATGGATCAGCAGACCGGCAAGGTTTTGGCCGAGGCCGAGAAACTGGCACAAAAGGCGGGCGACAGCTTTGTTCCCGTGGAACGCATTCTGACCGCGCTGGCCCTGGTGAAATCCCCAGCCAAGGATGCGCTAGAGGCAGGGGCTGTCTCGGCGCAAAAGCTCAACGAAGCGATCAACGATATCCGCAAGGGGCGCACGGCAGATTCCGCATCGGCAGAGGACACCTACGAGGCGCTCGAGAAATACGCCCGTGACCTGACCAAAGCAGCGCGGGAAGGCAAGATCGATCCCATCATCGGTCGCGACGATGAAATCCGCCGCGCGATGCAGGTGCTCAGCCGTCGCACCAAGAACAACCCGGTTTTGATCGGGGAGCCGGGGGTGGGTAAAACCGCCATCGCCGAGGGCCTTGCCCTGCGCATCGTCAATGGCGACGTGCCGGAATCTCTGCGCAACAAGCGGCTCTTGTCGCTTGATATGGGCGCGCTGATTGCCGGGGCGAAATATCGCGGCGAGTTCGAAGAGCGGCTCAAGGGCGTGCTGAACGAGGTGACGCAGGCCGCAGGCGAAATCATCCTATTCATCGACGAGATGCACACGCTGGTCGGTGCCGGTAAGGCCGATGGCGCGATGGATGCCGCAAACCTGATCAAGCCCGCCCTCGCGCGTGGTGAATTGCACTGTATCGGGGCAACGACGCTCGATGAATATCGCAAGCATGTAGAAAAGGATGCGGCCCTTGCCCGCCGGTTCCAACCGCTGGTGGTCGAGGAGCCAACGGTCGAGGATACGATTTCGATCCTGCGCGGCATCAAGGAAAAGTATGAGCTGCATCACGGTGTGCGCATCTCTGACTCGGCGCTTGTCGCCGCCGCCACGCTCTCGCATCGCTACATTACCGACCGGTTCTTGCCCGACAAGGCCATCGACCTGATGGACGAGGCCGCAAGTCGGCTGCGTATGGAAGTGGACAGCAAGCCCGAAGAGTTGGACGCGCTTGACCGCGAAATCCTGCAAAAGCAGATCGAGGCCGAAGCACTCAAGAAAGAGGACGACGCCGCCAGCAAGGATCGGCTGGAAAAGCTGGAAAGGGAGCTGGGCGATCTGCAACAGCGCTCATCCGAGATGACCGCCAAATGGCAGGCTGAGCGCGACAAGCTGGCCGGTGCGCGCGACCTCAAAGAACAGCTTGACCGCGCGCGCGCCGAGCTGGACATCGCCAAGCGCGAGGGCAATCTCGCGCGTGCCGGTGAGCTGAGCTATGGTGTCATTCCGGGGCTGGAGAAAAAGCTGGCCGAGGCCGAAACCCAAGGCGATGATGGCGTCATGGTCGAAGAGGCCGTGCGCCCCGAGCAAATCGCGCAGGTGGTGGAACGCTGGACCGGCATTCCCACAGCCAAGATGCTGGAGGGCGAGCGCGACAAGCTGCTCGGGATGGAAGCCAACCTGCATCGCCGCGTGATCGGTCAGAATACCGCCGTCAAGGCCGTGGCCAATGCCGTGCGGCGTGCGCGGGCGGGGCTCAACGATGAGGGGCGCCCCTTGGGCAGTTTCCTCTTTCTCGGGCCAACCGGCGTGGGCAAGACCGAATTGACCAAGGCCGTGGCAGAATTCCTATTTGACGACGATAGTGCCATGGTCCGGATCGACATGAGCGAGTTCATGGAGAAACACTCGGTCTCGCGTCTGATCGGTGCGCCTCCGGGCTATGTCGGCTATGACGAGGGCGGTGTTTTGACCGAGGCCGTGCGCCGCAGACCTTATCAGGTGGTCCTGTTCGACGAAGTCGAAAAGGCGCATCCCGAGGTGTTCAACGTGCTTTTGCAGGTGCTTGATGATGGTGTGCTGACCGATGGTCAGGGCCGCACCGTGGATTTCAAGCAAACGCTGATCATCCTTACGTCGAACCTTGGGAGCCAAGCTCTGAGCCAATTGCCAGAAGGGGCCGATGCCGCCACCGCCAAGCGCGATGTGATGGACGCGGTGCGGTCGCATTTCCGGCCCGAGTTCCTGAACCGGCTGGATGAGATCGTGGTGTTTGACCGCCTCACGCGGCCACAGATGGATGGCATCGTCGATATCCAGATGTCGCGGCTGCTGAAACGTCTGGCCGCCCGCAAGATCACGCTGGCGCTGGATGACGCGGCCCATAAATGGCTGGCGGATGAAGGCTATGATCCGGTCTACGGCGCGCGTCCGCTCAAGCGGGTGATCCAGCGCGCGTTGCAAGACCCTCTGGCAGAGGCGCTCTTGTCCGGGGAAATCCTCGATGGGGCGGTGGTGCCGGTTACAGCAGGCCCCGAAGGGTTGATCATCGGAAACCGGGTTGGCAGCACGACACAAGAGCCCCCACAAGACGCCGTGGTTCATTGACCGTGAAAACGCCCCTCTGAGTGATCAGGGGGGCGTTTTTAATCGTACAAACCGTCAGGAAGCCTCTGGGTTGGCTGCCTCACGCTTTACCTTATATTCCTCGGGAATGGGCATCCGGTTGAAGGCATCAAGCCCCGCGATTTTATACGCCTCAGCCAAGGTGGGATAGTTGAAGGTGTTCTGCACGAAATAATCCACCGTGCCTTTGAGGTTCAAAACCGCCTGCGCGATGTGGATGAGTTCAGTTGCCCCCTCGCCTACAATCTGCACGCCCAGAACCCGACGCGTCTTGAGCGAGAACAGCATTTTCAGCATGCCATGTTCCAGCCCCATGATATGCCCGCGGCTGGTTTCGCGGAACCGTGCAACACCCACCTCATAGGGGATACCGCGCGTCTGCATTTCCTCTTCCGACATGCCGCAGGTGGAAATTTCTGGCACGGAATAGATGCCATATGGAAACCACGGGCTTTCAGGCAGGGTCGGGATGTCGAGCGCATGACAGGCCGCAACGCGCCCTTGTTGCACAGAGGTCGAGGCAAGGCTTGGATGCCCGATCACATCACCCGCAGCATAGATATGCGGCACAGCCGTTTGATAGGTCTTGCGATTAACCTCAATACGGTTGCGATGATCCGTCGTCAGACCCGCCGCCGCCAGATTGAGCGCCGAAGTTGCCCCCATCCGCCCCGCAGCAAAGAGCAGCATTTCGGCACGCACGTGGCGACCATTGGCAAGGCTCACCTCGATATGCTCGCCCGCGTCCTCGATCCGCTCGATCGCGGACCCCAGCCGCAGATCAACGCCATTCTCGCGGATCTGATGGGTGAAATCCTGAATGAGCATCCGGTCGATGAAATCGAGAAATGTATCGCGTGGCTCGATCAAGGTCACACGCACGTCGAGCGCGGAAAACATCGTGGCATATTCCACCCCGATCACGCCCGCGCCCACCACGATCAGACTGCGCGGAATCCGGGCAAGCTCAAGAAACTCATCGCTGTCCACCACCGTGCGCCCGTTAAAGGGCACAGTGTCTGGGCGATGGGTCTTGGTCCCGGTCGAGATCAGAAAGCGGTCAGCAGTCAGGCGCGTGACATCGCCCGCCTCGGTTGCAACCTCGATGGTATAGGCATCAACAAAGCGCGCCATGCCATGCAGCGTATCCACGTGGTTGCGGTTGAACTGATGTTCCAGAACATCAACCTCGTGATCCAAGGTCATGTGCAGCCGCGCCTTGAGATCCTCGGCACCGATGTTGTCCTTGACTCGGTAAGCGCGGCCATAAAAGCTGCGCTCACGCCAACCCGACAGGTTGAGCACCGTCTCGCGCAGCGTCTTGGACGGGATCGTGCCGGTATGCACCGACACGCCGCCCAACCGGTCCTTGCGGTCAATCACCAACACGCGACGCTTGAGCTTGCCCGCCTGAATGGCGGCGGCGCGCCCCGCAGGACCCGAGCCAACGATGATCAGATCATAATGGCTCATGTCTTAATCCGCATAGAGCGCCTCGGCATGGAAGGTCACGTGATCCTCCATGAAGGTCGAGATGAAGAAATAGCTGTGATCATAGCCCTTTTGCATCCGGAACGTGCCCTCTTGGCGGCGGGCGGTCATGGCATGGGCCAGCGTTTCGGGGCGCAGCAGGTCAAGGAATTGGTCCTTGGTGCCGGTATCCACCAGAACCGGCCCATCAAATCCACGCTCTGCCATCAGCAGGCTGGCATCATGCGCTGCCCAGGCGGCTTCGTCTGCGCCCAGATAGGCCGTGAATTGCTTGCGGCCCCAATCGCTGTTGGTGGGGTTGCAAATGGGGGAAAAGGCCGACACGGACCGGAACCGCCCCGGCAGTGACATCGCCAGCGTCAACGCGCCATGCCCACCCATCGAATGCCCGGTAATGGCCTGACGGTCCATGTCCACGGCAAAATTCTCACCAATGAGCGCAGGCAATTCCGTGGCGATATAATCCCACATCCGGAAATGCGGCGCCCAAGGGGATTGCGTGGCATTCACATAGAACCCGGCCCCCTGCCCCAGATCATAGGCGTCATCATTGGCCACACCCTCGCCGCGCGGGCTTGTATCCGGAAACACGAGTGCGATGCCCTGCTCTGCCGCCCAACCCTGTGCGCCGGCCTTAACCATGGCATTCTCATGGGTGCAGGTCAGGCCCGAGAGATACCACAGCACCGGCACCGGCCCATCCTGCGCCTCAGCCGGCAGGAAGAGGCCAAAGGTCATGTCAACGCCGCACACCTCGGAGGCGTGGGTATAGACGCCCTGCGTGCCACCAAAACAGGTATTTTCCGAAACCGTTTTCATCATGTTCTCCTCTCACGTCCGTAGGACTGTTCAGTAAAGTTGGTTCACCCAACCGATCACAAGCGACACCGTGACAATGGCAGCGCCAGTTGAAATCAGGATCGAGGACGACACACGCTTGGGTGCCACGCCATAATGCTGGGCGAGCATAAAGACATTTCCCGCCACGGGCAGACTTGCCGCCGCAATCATCACCGCCCCGGCGTAGGGATCAACCTCGAACAAGACGAGCACGGCAAAGGCCACGAAAACCGGGTGCAGCACAAGTTTGCAAAAAGAAAGCCACCCCGCGATATGAGGTCGCTCAGCCGATTTCGACGCGAGCGATGCGCCGATGGCAAAGAGCGCACCGGGGGTGGCCGCCCCGCCCAGAATGCGCACGAAATCGTTGATCGGATCTGGAATAGGCAGGCGCAGGCCGGACCATGTGAGGCCCAGCACGATCGAGACGATCATCGGGTTCTTCAAGAGACCCATTCCGACGGTGCGCAAGATACCAAAGCTGAGCCGACCATCCCGCGTGCCGGTAATCAGGATCACCACAAGCGAGCCAAATACGATAAGGTCCACCGCCAAGACGATCATCACCCAGCCAATCGCCGCTTCCCCCATCAGCATGGCCAGCATCGGCACACCCAGAAAACCAACGTTGCCGATGACCGCGCATTGGGCCTCGATAGCGACCTCTTGGATATTCACGCGGCGCACCAGCGCTACCGCCGTGGCGATGCCATAGACAAAGGCCGTGGCCCAGAGGTAGGCAAGAATGAAATTCCAATCCAACACATCCGCCAGCGTGAGATTGGCCGAAAAGCGGAACAGCATCGCCGAAAGAGCAAAGTAAAAGACGAACTTCGTCAACCACGCCGTCGCCTCCTCGGGAAAGAACCCGGTGCGCCCGGCGCCATACCCTAGCCCGATGATCATGAAGAAAGGTAGGGTCTGGAGAAAGATACTTAGCATGCGATGTGTGGTAGCAGGTTGAGGGGCAGGGTCAATCGCCGCCATTCATCCTTTCGTCGCAACACTTGCTATGGCCCGTCAGCCACTGCCGATCAGCACGCCAGCGGCAAAGACCAGCGCTCCGCCCAGAACAACCTGAAACGCCGCGCGAAAGAACGGCGTTTCCATATATTTGTTCTGAATCCAGGCAATCGCCCAAAGCTCGATAAACACCACCACAAAGGCGATGATTGTGGCAGTCCAGAAATCCGGAATAAGATAAGGCAACGCATGGCCCAAGCCGCCAACGGTGGTCATGATCCCAGAGGCAAAACCGCGCTTGATCGGGCTGCCGCGCCCAGAGAGTTCGCCATCGTCGCTGGCGGCCTCGGTAAAGCCCATGGAAATGCCTGCGCCCACACTGGCCGCAAGACCAACAAGAAACGTGGTCCAGGTGTCCTGCGTGGCAAAGGCCGTGGCAAAGATCGGGGCGAGCGTGGACACGGAGCCATCCATCAATCCGGCAAGCCCCGGCTGCACCCATGTCAATACAAACTGGCGTTTGGCGGTGCGATCCTCGGCGTCGCGCGCATCAGCATCGAGATGCTCAGCCTCAAGCTCTTCGGCGCGGGTTTGATGACCAGCCTCGGCGGCGGCGAGATCACCAAGCAATTTGCGGGTGTCGGCATCGGTGGTGCGCTGTGCTGCCTTGAGATAAAACGCACCAGCATCGCGCTCCATCGCCTCGGCTTCGTCGCGGATACGCTCGATCCCGAGGTTTTCAATCAGCCAGACAGGACGTCGCGCATAGAACCCGGCAACATGCTCGCGCCGGATCAGGGGGATCACCTCGCCAAACCGGCTGCGGTGCAGTTCGATCAGGCGGTGACGGTGACCATCTTCTTCGGTCGCCATCCCATCAAAGATGGCAGCGGTATCCGGAAAATCTTGCCGCAACATCTCTGCATAAGAACGATAGATGCGCGCGTCATCCTCTTCCGAGGAGATCGCCAATGCGAGAATTTCTTGTTCGCTGAGATCGCGAAAACGGCGGCGGGACGTCATACCGGGAATCATCGGACACCTCAGTTAGAATTATTCTAAATCAGTTTAGCGCTACATTCTACGAAGGCAAAGGGGGATGTATGGGTAAAAGTGAACTACTCGGTTCATTTTTATCTTGATTTCTAAACCGATCTGTTTAGTTATATATCTGAACGCAACAGTTCAGTTATGGAGTTCGATATGAAAAGCGCCTTGATCGTTCTTACCCTCTCGCTCAGCCTCATCGCGGCCCCTGTCTTGGCTTTCAGCTTTGACACCAACAGCCTGACACCGACACTGACCTACCCTGCGCCCGCGCCTGCCCCCGTGACACAAGGCAATGCAGGAATCGACCGATAATCTGCGTCAGAAACAGCCTCCCGTGACCGCGCGCAGACGGGCTTGCGGTTACGGGCATGCGCCGACTACACTGTTCCGACCTGTGGGGAGGGATTGGATGTCGGCACCCGCCGTTGAAATCAAGAAGGGCCGCAAGTTCGACCAGGTGCTCGAAGGGGCGCGTCGCGTCTTTATGCGCGATGGATTCGAAGGCGCCAGCGTCGACGAAATTGCGCGTGAGGCGCAGGTGTCCAAGGCCACCCTCTATAGCTATTTCCCGGATAAACGGCTGCTTTTTTCCGAAGTCGCGCGGCTTGAATGCAACCGGCAGGCCGAAGAGGCGATGGAAGTGATCGCTAAGGGCGCGACCATTGATCATGTCTTGCACGAGGCAGCCACCCGGATCGTTCGGTTCTTTTTGTCAGACTTCGGACAACAAATGTTTCGCATCTGCGTATCGGAGGCGCATCGGTTTCCCGAATTGGGACGCCGATTTTATGCCTCTGGACCAGACCTTGTGCGCGAACGGTTAAGCAAAGTCTTGCGCCCCTATGTCGATGCCGGGATTCTCAAAATTGACGACATGGATCTCGCCGCCAACCAGTTTGGCGAGTTATGCAAAAGCGATCTCTTTATGCGCAGCTTGTGCGGCATGTGCAAAGAAGTAGAGCCAGCGGATATAGAGCGTGTGGTCAATGGCGCGGTTGAGATGTTTCTCGCGCGTTATCGCGCCTAATCCGGGGCGGAACGCCCCATCATCGCCGCCGCAATCTTTTCTGCCATCATGATCGTGGGCGCGTTGGTATTGCCCCCCACGAGGCGGGGCATAATCGAGGCATCGACCACGCGCAGCCCCTCAAGCCCATGAACACGCGCCTGCGGATCAACAACCGCCATAGCGCCCTGCCCCATCGCGCAGGTGCCGACCGGGTGATAGATCGTGTCGGCGCGGGCGCGAATATCGGCCTCAAGTGCCGCATCGGTCCAGTCGTGGGGGTGCAACCGCTTTTTGCGCCAAGGTGCCAAAGCAGGCGCGCGTAGCACCGCATCCATCTGCCGCGCACCTTGCATCATCAGGGTCAGATCACGGCTGTCGCTAAGGAACGCAGGGTCAATCAAAGGCGCATCCTGAGGGCGGGCAGAGCGTAGCGCCACCCGACCCCTGCTATGGGGCCGCAGCACGCAGACATGACACGAATAGCCGGGGCGAAAATGCAGGGTTCGCATGTGATCTTCGACAATGCCGATCACAAAATGCAGTTGCAGATCGGGCCGAGACACTGTGCGCTCAGAGCGCAGAAAGGCTCCGGCCTCAGCATAGGGTGTGGTGAACGGGCCCTTCCCCGTCTTGCGCCATTCAAGCGCCGCCTTTCCCAGACGCCAGAGGCCCTTGGGATCAAGGCTGATGACATCGTCGCGCTTAGAGGTTTCGGCAAGGATATAGTCCAGATGATCTTGCAGGTTCTCACCCACTCCGGGCAGCTCATGCACCGGGCTTATACCATGCGCCTGCAACGCCTCGGCCGGGCCGATGCCTGAAAGCATCAAGAGATGCGGAGAGCCAAAAGCACCGCTGCTCAGGATCACGTCCCGCCGCGCGCGCGCCTCGCGCATCCGCCCTTTGTGGCGATAGCGTAGGCCGGTGGCGCGCTTGCCGTCAAAGATCACCCGCTCAGCCATGGCCTGCGTGATCACCGTCAGATTGGGCCGTGTCAGGACCGGGAAAAGATAGGCAGCAGCAGCAGAGCACCGTTGACCGCGCTGGGGGCCGTCAAAGAACTGCGTCACCTGATAATGCCCCGCGCCCTCTTGGGTCGCGCCGTTGAAATCGGGATTGCGGGGGATTTGCAGGCTCTCACAGGCGGTTACGAAAGCCTCAGAAATGGCACGGGGCGCATTTTGGTTGGTGACTTGTAGTGGTCCGGATTGGCCATGCAGGGCGTCACCGTGCTGCGCGTTCCTCTCTGCCGTGCGAAACCATGGCAGCACGCTCTGCCAGTTCCAGCCATCACAGCCCAGATCGGCCCATTCGTCATAATCACCGGGATGACCGCGTGCATAGAGCATTGCGTTGATCGCGCTAGAGCCGCCAAGCGCACGCCCGCGCGGCTGAAACCCTTGCCGACCGTTCAATTCCGGCTGTGGCACAGTTTTGAGCGCCCAGTTGTTGATCTTGGGTCGCCCAGACACCATCGCTGCCACCAAACCCGGCGCACGAATGAAGATATCGCGCCCAGACCCGCCCGCCTCAATCAGGCAGACGGATAGGCCGGGGTCCTCGCTTAGCCGCGCCGCAAGCACGCAGCCCGCCGATCCACCCCCCACGATGATGTAGTCATAGATCATAGCCCGCCTCCCTCTGCCTCGTCACGCTATGCCGGAGACCTCCCCCGACCAAAGCGCGACGTGGCGTCAGGGATGCGCGACTAGCTTGGGCTCATGCCGCGCAACCGCTCAGACCGGCGTCGCAAATATTCCATGGTTGTCAAAAGCGCGATTGAGATCACGACAAGGATCGTCGCCACGGCAAGAATGGTCGGGCTGATCTGTTCGCGCAGGCCGGTGAACATTTCCCATGGCAGGGTTTGCTGATTGGCGGAGCCGACAAAGAGCACCACAACCACCTCATCGAACGAGGTGATGAACGCGAACAGGCCACCCGAAATCACGCCGGGAAGGATCAGCGGCATCTGCACCCGAAAGAAGGTGGTCACGGGGTCTGCGCCCATATTCGCCGCCGCGCGCGTGAGTGAGCGGTCAAAGCCCACAAGCGTGGCCGTCACGGTGATGATTACAAAAGGAATGCCCAGCGCCGCGTGCGCCAGAACCACGCCGAAATAGGTGCCTTGCAGGCCAATGCGGCTATAGAAGAAATACATCCCTGCCGCAGAGATGATGAGCGGCACGATCATCGGCGAAATGAGGATCGCCATGATCGCGCGGCGGAACGGCACGTGTTCGGAGCTCAGGCCAATCGCGGCCAGCGTTCCGAAACTTACCGAAAGAATCGTGGCCGCTGGCGCGATCATCAGCGAGTTGCGCAACGCCTGTTGCCATTCGTTCGAGGTAAAGAAATCCTGATAATGCTTGAGGCTATAACCGGCGGGATCAAACCGCAGCATTTCCGGTGTAAAGGTAAAGAAGTTTTGCGCGTTGAAGCTGAGCGGCATCACGACAAGAATGGGGGTAATCAGAAAGACGAAAATCGCCCCACAGATCACTCGGAACGTATAGTGCCAAAGCACCTGACCACTGGTCAGATAGGGTGCCAGATTGGCGCGATAGCGTTCTTCGCCAATCCAGAAGATGAACCAAGAAAAGAAGAGACCAAACAGCAGCCCCAGCACAAACCCCGGCAAGCCAGCCAGAAGCACGCCCGCAATGATAAAGAGCGCGATAAGGCCCCAGCGCGTGGTCTTCTCCTGCCCCAGTCCAAAGACTGCCAGCGCAAGATAGGCAAGAACCATAAGCGCAACGGCCCCAATCGCGATGCCCATCAACCCCGAGCCATGCGCCGTGCCGACAAACAGCCCAACAAAGGCCCCTGCAGCGCCGATCACCGGCAGTGAGAAGGAAAGTGGCTTGGTTTCGACAGGTGTCAGTGTGAATCCGTTCATGTCTCTTACCCCAGCTTCACGTTGTCGATGCCGACGATCTTGTCATAGGCCCAGTAGAGAATGAGGACCACGGCAAGCAGGATCGTGCCAAGCGCCGCCGCCAAGCCCCAATTGAGCGAGGACGAGATGTGATAGGCGATCCGGTTCGAAATGAACGTGCCGGTGGTGCCGCCCACAATCTCAGGCGTGATGTAATACCCGATGGCAAGGATGAAGACGAGGATCGAGCCCGCGCCGATGCCCGGCACCGATTGCGGAAAGTAGACCCGCCAGAACGCCGTCCAATTGTTCGCCCCCAGCGATTTGGCGGCGCGCAGATAGGTCGGCGGAATGGTCTGCATCACCGAATACATCGGCAGGATCATGAAGGGCAGCAGAATATGGGTCATCGCTACGATGGTGCCGAATTGATTGTTGATCATAACCAATCGGCTCTCATCTGCGACCAGCCCCAGCCAGACCAGAACGTCGTTGATAACCCCTTGTTGCTGCAACATCACCTTCCACGCGCTGGTGCGCACCAAAAGCGACGTCCAGAATGGCAGCAGGACAAGGATCATCAGAAGGTTCGCGGTGCGTGACGGCAGATTTGCCAGAATCCACGCCACGGGATAGCCCAAAGCAACACAGGAAAAGGTAATCATCAGCGACATGAACATCGTGCGCTGGAAGAGGATGCCATAAATACGCTCATCTTCGCTGCGCAAGGCGATACCTTGGGGCGTCTTTTCCATATCAACAGCGTTGAGGAAATAGCCGGTGGTATAGGGCGGCGAATAGGTCTTGATGGTTTCCCAGAATGTCACATTTGCCCAGTCCTTGTTCGACTCGAAAAAGGCTTCGCGCATCGCAACAGGCGGCAACTGCGCCGCTGCCGCAGCACGCAAGAGATCGCCACCGGGTCCGGCATAGGTCTCTATGGCCGTTTTCGTAGCCGGGTCTTCAAGGTCCAGCGCCAAGGCGGCATGAACTGCCTCCCATGGCTCTTCCTTGGTTACGCTCTTGCCATCGACAAACTGGGTAAAGGCCGCAAAGGCCGAATAAGCACGTGCCGTATTGGGTAGAATGTCGGAAATCGCAGCACCGGGCTGAAATTCGGCATCTCCACTAAATTCTGTGGCTTCCAGCGCTTCTAGGCGGGCAATCTGATTGGACATCAGCCGTTCATTGGGCTCTGCCCCAGCCCCACCCGACATCATCTCGACCCATGTCGCGGCCTCGTCAAAGGCGGGATCAACCTCGAGCAATGCGTCTTGGAACACCTCTCCAACGTCGCTCATGTCACGCCCAGACGTGCGGAAGAGCGAGGAAATGCCGCTTTTCTCGTAGTTCAGACGGCTGCCCAGCTTGGTGTGTTCCTTGGCCTCGGCAGCAAGGAAAAGGTCAAAGAACAAGGCGCGGAACACCTGCTCGTCGGGGGCATCGCCGGAATCCCAATCCCGCAACTCCTCGACAGTCATTGGCAGTGTATTGCCCACGATCTGGTTCTCGACAGAACGGAACAGCATATCAATGATCGGCGCGATGAAGGTGAGCAGAACAAAGAGCAACAGGGGGGCGATCAGCGCCAGCGCTCGCATCTTCTGAGCGCGCAAAGCGCGGCGCAGGCTGCGTTTCAGAGGCGTGCCATCGGCGGCAAGCATCGGGCCGGTGTTGGTGCTATCGCTCATGTCTTCCCCGTCGAAATGGTCCGATTATTCAGGCCGGGTCTTGTGCCCGGTCAAAGAAGCGGTGGGGCCGCGTACGGCCCCACCTCTATTGGTCGCCAGATTACTGGGCCAGCCACGACTGGAACTTGGCGTCCAGATCGTCACGGTTGTCAGCCCACCATTCGTAGTCATAGATGTGAACGTTGGAGGCATTTGCCGGATCGGTCGGCATATGCGGCGCCATGTCGATGCCAAGCTCGGCGTGCTTGCCTACCAACGGTGCCGAAGACGCACGCGCCGGACCGTAGGAGATATACGCCGCCTGATCAGCAAGACGCTGGGTGTCGGTGCCGAACTTGAGGAAGTCCATCACGCGCGCCAGACGGTCTGCGGGCAGACCGGCGGGAACAATCCAGCCATCAAGGTCAAACGACTGCATGTCCCACAGCATTGCGATGGGCTGGTTCTGTTCAGCAATGGCCGAGAACAGACGGCCGTTGAATGTCGAACCCATGAACACTTCGCCATCCGCTAGAAGCTGCGGGGTTTCCGCACCGGCAGACCACCAGACGACTTGGTCCTTGATGGTGCCCAGTTTGGCCAGCGCGCGCTCTACGCCCTCGTCGGTGCCCAGAACGTCGTAAATCTCGTCCTTGGCAACGCCGTCGCAATAAAGCGCCCATTCCATGTTGTCGATCGGGCGCTTTTGCAGCGACCGCTTGCCCGGATACTTGGCAAGGTCGAACACGTCGCAAACGCTGGTCGGCGGCTCGGTGCCGGCAGGCACAAGATCAGTGCGATAGCCGAAGGTGGTCGAGTAAACGATCTGCGGAATGAAGCAGTCGCTGACAATCAGATCACCAAAGTCATCGCTGGCAGAGGTACCATCGGGGGCCGCGGCCAACATGGTGTCGTGGTCGATTTCCATCGCCAGACCTTCGTCGCAGAGGCGCATCGAGTCGGACGCCACCACATCGACCAGATCCCAAGTGATGTTGCCTGCCTCGTTCATGGCGCGCAGCTTGGCCACGGCCTCGGCCGAGCTTTCGTCCCAAGTCGCGGTCACGCCGGGGTTAGCAGCAAGGTAGGGCTGCACATAAGCCTTGTCTTGGCTCGCCTGATAGGCGCCGCCCCAGCTGACGATCGTCATGCTGTTGGCCATTTCCTGTGCGGTGACGGCAGTGCCCGCAGCAACGGTCAGAGCCGTGGTCGCGAGCAGGGTTTTCGTCAGTTTCATAAACATACTCCCAGTTTATCCCGTTTTTCGATGGTTGGGCCCTGCGCTACGGGCAGAACGTCGAGGGCCTTGCTCAACCCGCACCGGTTCCGTGACCGGCGCGCGTATTCTTATACTTGGGGCGCATCCAGCGCGCGGCAATCCTCTGGCAACCAGCCGATCTCGATCTGCTCGCCCGGTTGCAGGCGGCGCTGATCGGGGGCGTTCCGGGTCTTGATGATAAAGTCATCGGACCCAGCCACCCGGAGCCGTGTGCGGAAAATGTCACCCATATAGATGAACTCCAGCACTTCGGCCTTGAGCGTATGCGCATCCGGCTTCAGCCGGTCACGATTGAATTCGACCCGCTCAGGCCGAATGGAAATCAGCGTGCGGTCGCCCGGCTTTTCGACATTGACGGGCTTGGCATCAATCAGGTCGCCGTTGTCTAGCTGCACGACGGCAATACCGTTCTTGATCTCTTTGACCCGCCCCTCAAGGGTGTTGTTCTCGCCAATGAACTGCGCGACAAAGCTATTCTTGGGGCTTTCATACAATTCATCTGGCGGCGCGATCTGCTGGATGCGGCCATCGTTGAACACCGCCACACGGTCAGACATTGTCAGCGCCTCGGTCTGATCGTGGGTCACATAAACTGTGGTGATCCCGAGATTGTGCGCAAGATGGGTGATTTCGAATTGCATTTTTTCGCGCAATTGCTTGTCTAGCGCGCCGAGCGGTTCATCCATCAACACCAGCTCAGGCTCGAACACCAGCGCCCGCGCGAGAGCCACACGCTGTTGTTGGCCGCCAGACAGCTGCGACGGACGACGCCCACCAAAGGCACCCATTTCCACCATTTCCAGCGCCCGCTTAACCTTGGCTTCGCGGTCGGACTTGCCGATTTTGCGCACCTCAAGCGGAAAGCTGAGGTTTTCGGAAATCGTCATATGTGGAAAGAGCGCGTAATTCTGGAACACCATGCCAATGCCGCGTTTGTGCGGCGGGATGTTGTTGATGCTCACACCGTCCAATTTGATCTCGCCATGGGTGGCGGTTTCAAACCCTGCAAGCATCATCAGACAGGTCGTTTTGCCCGACCCCGACGGTCCTAGCATCGTCAGAAATTCGCCCTTGGGCAAGGTCAGGTTCAGATCCTTGACGACCAGTGTTTCGCCGTCATAGCTCTTTTGGACACGTTCAAACGCAACGAACGCATCGTTGTTCCCGGTATCTGCCAAGTTCGGCTCCCTATTATTCATCGCAAGCGTTTGCCTCGCGTTCGGAAGAAACTAAAACAAGATGGACCCTCACATGCAAGCGGATTGCGGCGCTTTTTTCCCGAAACCGACCTGCGCAGGTCAAATCGCCTGCAAGTGAAGCAAGATAAGTCAAATTTCCTGCAAATGGCCGAGGCACGCTCCGCTTTAACGCGAGCCTCGGCAGTGTTTTCACCGGAAACCGACCTATCCCAGCACGGATTGCACGGCTTTTGTGGTTTTGTGAATCACCTCATCCGCCTCTGATTTTGTCAGGCAGAAAGGCGGCGCAAAGCCCAGAATGTCCCCCTGCGGCATGGCCCGCGCGATAACACCGGTAGCTGCCAGCGCAGCGGAAATCTGTGGGCCCACCTTGTCGGCAGCATCAAAGAATATCCGATTTTCCCGATCCTTGACGAATTCGACGGCACAGAGCATCCCCTCGCCCCGCACCTCGCCTACATGGGCATGCGCGCCCAGTGCCTCGGCCATGCCCCGATTCAGATAGCCGCCTACATCGCGGTTATTGGCAATCAGGTTCAGATCATCAAGCAACTTGAGATTTGCCACACCCGCCGCCGCCCCGATGGGATGCGCCGAATAGGTCCAGCCGTGGCCGATGGGGCCATTCTCATCCGTGCCTTGCTCCAGCACCTTCCACATGCGGTCGCTGACGATGCTACCCGAGAGCGGCGCATAGGCGCTTGTCAGGCCTTTGGCGATGGTGATGAGGTCTGGCGTCATTCCATAGTGGTCCGAGCCGAACATCGTGCCCAGACGACCAAAGCCCGTCACCACCTCATCGGCCACAAGCAGGATGTCATGCTTGCGCAGCACCTCTTGAATGGCGGCCCAATAGCCTGCAGGCGGCGGCACAATGCCTCCGGTGCCCAGCACCGGCTCGCCAATAAAGGCGGCGATGGTATCGGCCCCCTCGCGCGCGATGAGTGCCTCAAGCTCGGCCACACAATGCGCGACAAACTGCGCCTCGGTCTGATCCAGATTGGCGCGACGGAAATAATAGGGCGCTTCGGTATGAACGACCTGCGCCAGCGGCAGATCGAACTTCTTGTGGAACAGTTCAAGCCCCGTAAGCGAGCCGGTCATCAGCCCAGAGCCATGATAGCCGCGCCAGCGCGAGATGATCTTTTTCTTCTCGGGCCGCCCGAGGATGTTGTTGTAATACCAAATCAATTTGACATTGGTTTCATTGGCGTCAGAGCCCGACATGCCAAAATAGACCTTGCTCATGCCCTTGGGGGCGCGGTCCATAATCATTTTGGACAGGGTGATCGACGCCTCGGTGCCATGCCCGACATAGGCATGATAATAAGCCAGTTCGCGCGCCTGCGCGGCAATCGCCTCGGCAATCTCTTGGCGACCATAGCCGACGTTGACGCAATAAAGCCCGGCAAAGGCATCGAGAAAGCGATTGCCATCACGATCCTCGATATGACAGCCCTGCCCGCCTTTGATCACCCGGTTCGGCGCCTCGCCACGGGCGAATTGCCCAAGATGTGTCGAGGGGTGAAAGAAATTCTCGCGATCCCATTGATCAAGTTGGTCGTTGCGCAGCATCGTGTTTCCTTTCCTCGGGGGCGCACCCCCAGCTTCATCGTTCCAAAGATACTCGAATCCCGATCGTCACGCCCAATCGCGGCAGACGTATTTGATTTCCATGAATTCCTCCATGCCGCGCCGCGCCCCTTCGCGGCCCAGCCCCGATTGCTTGACCCCACCAAAGGGGATCGGCGCGCCCGTTACCTTGGTGCGGTTCACCGCCACCATGCCGAATTGTAGCGCTCGCGTCATCCGGTAGATGCGGCGGGGATCATGGCAGTGCAGATAGGCAATGAGGCCATATTCCGTGGCATTGGCGCGGGCGACCACCTCTTCCTCGGTGTCAAAGGGCGTGATCGCCGCCACCGGGCCAAAGGTCTCGTCGTGCATGATCGCGGCGGCGTCGGGCACATCCATGAGCACCGTCGGCTGAAAGAAGAGAGGGCCGAGCGGGTCGCGCTTGCCGCCACAGGCAAGCGTTGCACCATGCGCCAGCGCATCCGCCACATGCTCTTCCTGCTTGCGAACCGCACGCTCATTCATCAGCGGGCCGATGTCGGGATCGTCCATGCCGCGCCCGATTTTGAGCGTCTGTATCGCGTCGGTAAAACGTCGGCAAAAGGCGTCATAGATTGGCCGCTCTACGTAAATCCGGTTAGCCCCCAAACAGTCTTGCCCCGACGTCGCAAACTTGGCCTTGATCGACTCGGTCACCGCAGTTTCCAGATCGGCATTCTTGAACACGATCACCGGAGCATGGCCGCCCAGTTCCAGCACCAGTTTCTTGACCGTGCCCGCACATTGGCGATAGAGCAACTGCCCAATGTCGGTAGAGCCGGTAAAGCTGAGAACGCGGACGCGGGCGTCTTGGGTCCAAGGCTCAACCACTGTTGCCGCGTGGCCTGTCACCACGTTGAACACACCCGCCGGGATGCCCGCGCGCTCGGCCAGTTCTGCAAGGGCCAGTGCCGAATAGGGTGTCTCGGCTGAAGGATGAGAAACCACGCTGCAGCCCGCCGCCAAGGCCGCCGCCGCCTTGCGCGTGAGCATCGCTGCGGGGAAATTCCACGGCGTGATAAGGGCGGCCACGCCCACCGGCTCTAGCCACAATTCCACCTCGGCATCGGGCAGGTGGCTTGTGACCCCTTCGATGTTGGGGCGCTTGGCCTCTTCGGCGTAATATTCCACGAAACTTGCGGCATAGTCGATCTCGCCACGCGCTTCACTAAGGGGTTTGCCCTGCTCCAGCACCATGATCCGCGCGAGGTCTTCGCGATGCGCAAGGATGAGATCGAACCAGCGGCGCAAGAGCGCGGCGCGATCTTGCGGCAGGGTCATTGCCCAGCCATCGAATGCGCCCTGCGCCGCATCCACAGCCTTGCGTGCCTGATCGGCACTGAGGCTGGCCACAGCACCCAAGACACTGCCATCGGCGGGGTTGGTGACGGCAAAGGTCGCGGCCTCGTCTCCGCCCACCCATTTGCCGCCCACATAGGCAAAGCTGCGCACCAGGCGCGTGTCGGTGATCCCGTTGCGGGTCCAGATGGCTGAGTCGGACATTGTGGCACTCCCTTTGCGCCAGAGAATGTCTGGTTCACGCAGAGGGTGACGCTAAAGTTTTTGGAGTTTGCAGATTATTCTTCTGCAAGGCCGCAGAAATACGGATGTTTCATTCAAAGAACATCTCAAACGGTGGCAGGCGCGGGGATTTTACGGGCTTGGTCACGATATAGGTGAAATAGCGCGCCAATCCGATCCGCGCCTCTAGCATCTGATCAATCAGTCGTTGATAGCTGTCGATGTCCCGGGTGACGATCTGCATCAGATAGTCAAATCCGCCGCCCAACGCCCAACAGGCCGTCACCTCTTCATAACGGTGCATACTGTCCTCAAAGGCGCGGAAACTGGCAGGGGTGTGATCCGCAAGTTCCACCGCGACAAAGACGGTCACATGCGAGCCCAGCTTCTTGAGGTTGATGCGCGCATGATAGCCCTCGATCAGCCCCGCCTCCTCCAGCCGCTTGAGCCGCTCCCAGCAGGGGCTGGCAGACAGGCCCACACGCGCGGCCAAATCGGCCTTGGTGATGCGGCCCTCTTCGGCCAGCACCCGCAGGATATCGAGATCGCGGGCGTCGAGTTTCATGCGGTAATGACCGTGCCCAGATCGCGCCCCTTGAGCCGCGCCATCACATGCGTGGCAATCGCGGTATCCTGCACACCGGTGCCGGTCAGATCGCAAATGGTGATCTCGGCATCGCTCTTGCGTCCGCCCGCGCGGCCCTGGATTACGTCGCCCAATTCGGCTGGCGCGCCCTTGGTCCATATCCCGGCCTCGATCGCGCTGCGCAATTCACCCAACTGTTCCACCTGCGCGGCGCGGTCGGCAACATAGAGATCGGCCCGGACCAGCGCCTGCGGATCAATCTCGTTCTTGCCGGCCTGATCGGATCCCATGGCCGTGATGTGCAGTTCGGGATGCAGCCATTTCGCCTCGATTACGGGCGTCTTTGCCGGGGTTGTAGTGATCACCAACTGGCTGGCCATCACCAGATCTGCGGGGGTGTCCACCACATGAATATCACATTCGAGATCGGCCAGATCGGCCGCGCAGGTGCGCGCGCGGTCGGCATCGCGCCCCCAGATCAGCAGACGGTCATAGGGGCGCACCAGCCGCGCCGCCCGCGCCTGAAGCCGCGCCTGAACGCCGGTGCCGATAATGCCCGCCGTCTGCACCACCTTGGGGGCCAGATGCTGCGCCGCCACCGCGCCAGCCGCCGCCGTGCGCAGATCAGTCAGATAGCCATTGTCGAGAAACACCGCCTCGACCAGACCGGTCTTGGCGGAAAAGAGGATCATCAGACCGTTCAGGCTGGGCAGGCCCAATTTGGGATTGTCAAAGAAACCGGGGCTGACCTTGATCGCGAAACCGTCAAAGCCGGGGATATAGGCGGTTTTCACATCCACCTCGCCATGCACGGAAGCCAGATCCATCGACATCACCGGCGGCATGACCACCCCGCCATCCGACAGCGCGGCAAAGGCCTGCTCGATCACCTTGACCGTCTCAAGGTCGAGCGTGATCGCGCGGCGCAATTCTGTCTCTGTCACGATCCTTATATCATGTGCCATATTTCCGACCTTCAATCACCTTGTCGCCTAAAATCACGGTTTGCCCGGTCATCACCTTGGTAAAGAGCGCCATATCAAGGTTACGGCCCGTGATGATGGTGGCGGTTGGCCCTTGGGGCGCAAGTTTGCCACTCAGCACCGCCGCAAGACCCACGACGCAGGCCCCCTCTGCCACGATCCGATCCTCGTAATAGAGCACCTGCATGGCATGATAAATCTCTTCTTCGGTCACAAGGATCACATCGTCCAAAAGATCGCGGCACATGGCATAGCTGAGACGGTTCTGCATCCCAACGCCACCGCCCAGACTATCGGCAAGGCTTGGCACTTCTTCGACCTCGACAGGATGCCCGGCGCGGATGCTTTCATACATCGCGGCACCTCGGTCCATGCTGATCCCGATCACGCGCAGGGACGGCTTGATCGTCTTGGCGGCCAGCGCCACCCCCGCCGCCAGCCCCCCGCCCGACAACGGCACGAGCAGCGTCTGGGTATCCGGGCGCGCCGCCATGATTTCCAATCCGATGGTCCCCTGCCCGGCAATGACCAGCGGATCATCAAAGGGCGAAATCTCGGTTAACCCGTCCTCGGCAACCAGCCGTTCCACCTCGGTCTGTGCCGCGTCCTGAGAGCGCCCGATGATCCTGACCTCTGCGCCCAGCGCGCGGATGCCCTCCACCTTGGCCTGCGGCACCAGGTCCGACATACAGATCACCGCCCGCAAACCGCGTGCCCGCGCGGCATAGGCCACGCCGCGCCCATGATTCCCGGTCGAGCAACAGGTGACGCCCGCCGCATCCTGCGCCCCCGCCACCGCGTTGAGCGCGCCGCGCAGCTTGAAGGCACCGATGGGTTGCATATTCTCGAGCTTGAGCAGGAAGTCATCGCCTGTTACCGCGCTCATGTAGGGCGAGGGAACGAGAGGCGTGCGGTCAGCGACCCCAGAAATCACCTGTGCCGCAGCATAGACATCGGCCAGAACAGGGCGCATGAGGGTCTTCCTTGTTTAGGGTGCGGGCAGAGTGCGCTGCGGCGAGCCTAGCGTCAACTCTGCGGCGCAGGATGGTCTGAAAACGACAAAACGGGGCGTTTTTCTTGGGGCAGGCCTGTTCCAAAGCCACAAGTATGGCGGGGATATTTCAACGACGGACCCCCGACATGATTGAAAAAGACCTGCCCTTCTCGGCTCAGGAATACCAGCGCCGGTTGGACAAGACCCGCACTGCCATGGCCCGCCTTGACCTTGACGCGCTCTTTGTGACCGACCCCTCAAATCAGCATTGGCTGACCGGCTATGATGGCTGGTCGTTCTATGTGCATCAGGGCGTTTTGGTCTTTCCCGAGGCTGATCCAATCTGGTGGGGCCGCAATCAGGATGCCAATGGCGGTGTGCGCACGGTCTGGATGACGGACGATCGCGTGATCGGCTATGCCGACAATTACGTGCAGTCGACCGAACGCCACCCGATGCAGGATCTGGCAGAGCGGCTTAAGGGTATGGGCCTTGCCGATAAACGCATCGGCGTGGAAATGGACAACTACTATTTCTCGGCCAAGGCGATGCAGACCCTGCGCGAGGAACTGCCTGAGGCAACATTCCTTGACGCCACCGCGCTGGTCAACTGGCAACGCACGGTGAAATCCGAAGAAGAGCTTGGCTTCATGCGCAAGGCCGCGCTGATTTCGGAGAAGATCACCGACGGGTTGATGGAACGGGTCGAGCCGGGCATTCCCAAGAACGAAATCGTGGCCGAGATTTTCCGTGATGCCATCCGAGGGGTAGAGGGCGCGTGGGGCGACTATCCCGCAATCGTGCCGCTTTTGCCGTCAGGTTCGGATGCCGCAGCGCCGCATCTGACATGGAACGGGCGCGAGTTTGCGACGGGGGAAGCGACCTTCTTTGAAATTTCCGGCTGTTACCGCCGCTATCACACGCCGTTCTGCCGCACGCTGTTTCTGGGCAAGCCGCCGCAATTCCTGCTTGATGCGGAAAAGGCGCTGGTCGAGGGGCTGGAAGCGGGGCTAGAGGCCGCAAAGGCAGGCAACCGCGCCTGTGACATCGCCAATGCGTTGGCCGCCCCGTTGGAGCGGGCGGGCATCGAACGCGGCGCGCGCTGTGGCTATCCCATCGGTCTGAGCTATCCGCCCGACTGGGGCGAACGCACGATTTCGCTGCGCTCCGAGGATGAAACCGTGCTGGAACCGGGAATGACATTCCATTTCATGCCCGGTCTCTGGATGTCGGACTGGGGTTTGGAAATCACCGAGTCGATCCTGATCAAGGAAAGCGGCCCGGCGGAAACCTTCTGCAACCGCCCGCGCAAAATGTTCGTCAAGGACTGACCCAATAAGGCCCCCACATCGACCGTGGGGGCCTTTTGCAATCCCGCTCTATTCCCATTCCATCTGTTCATAGACCCGGCCCGCATTCTTGGTGGCCAGTTCTTCGAACGTATCAAGGTGCGTATAGGCGGATTGGTCGACGTAATAGGCCCCGGCCAAATCACCGCCGGCGTCGATATGCGCGCGGATTTGGGCGCGCAGATGTTCCAAATAGCCTTTGGTGTAGCGGCGTACCTGATCCATGTTGGTCGGGTGGCCATGACCGGGGATCACATAGGTGGCACCCAGCGGCTCGAATTCAGCATCCCAAGTTTCCAGCCAATCCGCCGTGATCGTATCGGCAAAGATCGGCAGCATCCGTTCGTGAAACGCCATATCGCCGGAAATCACAAGGCCTTGGTCGGGCAGCCAGATGACAATGTCTCCGGGGCTGTGAGCGGGGCCAAGATAGCGCGCCTCGATCCGGAAATCGCCCATCTCGACAGTATACTCATCAGTGAAGGTTTCGGTCGGCAGCACCACGCTGGTGCTTTCGGCGCGCTCTTTGGTCACGCGCTGCGCCGCGTCCAGATCACCGCCGCCGTGGTTCTCGAACTCGGCCGCCGCATCCACATGCGCCACAATCGGCACGCCCTGTTCGGACCAATAGGAATTGCCCAGCATGGCATGACCTTGGCCATTCTCGTTGAACACCAGCTTGACCAGCTGATCGGTGATCGCCTTGATCTCTGCGTGCAGCGCCTTGGCCAATCCATAAGACGCGCCACCGTTGATCACCACCACCCCATCGCCAGTCACGATAAAGCTGAGGTTGTTGTTATGTCCGGCATTGTCATAGGTGGGCGGCGCGGTGGCACCGATGGCAGACCAGACATGCGGGATCACTTCGACAGGCTTGGAATAGAGCAGCGACGCAGGATATTGGTCAGCAATATCCTCACTCGCCAGTGCAGCACTGCCAGACCAAAGCAGAAGAGCGGAAAGCGTCGCGCGCAACATCTTACACCTCCGTGACGAAACGATAGGCATCGCCATCGCGCTCTACCCGGCCCAGCCCACCCTCGGGCAGGTGAAAGCCGACCATCGCCATCTGATCGGTCGCCAATTGATCCAAGAGCCGCAGGCGCGTGGCAATCCCGGTCTCGGCATCCTGATCCGATCCGCTGGCCCAATCGGGGCGCGCAAAGGCCAGATGCCCGTTGCCGATGGCATCGCCCACCACCAGCGCCGCCTCGGTGCCGTGACGAACCTCAAACGCGATATGGCCGGGCGTGTGGCCGGGTGTGTGATGCGCGAGGATACCCGGCAGCACCTCTTGCCCGCCGCTGATGAATTCGATCTGATCCTCGATGGCCGCAAGCCGCCGCGCCGCGCCCACGGCAAAACTGGCACGCTCTGCGCCGATGCTGTCAACCGTGGCAGGATCAGTCCAGTAATCCCATTCCGCCTGCCCGATCATATAGCTGGCATTGGCAAACACCGGATCGTCGAAATCATCCAACACGCCCCAGAGGTGATCGGGGTGCGCATGGGTAAACAGAACATGGGTGATATCATCGGCACCAAGGCCAATGGCGCCAAGCGCATCTAGAATTTTGCCCGCTGTGGGCATGAAACCAGACCCGGACCCAGCATCAAACAGCACCGTGTTCGTGCCATCCTGTAACAGTGTCAGGTTGCAGGGCGGCTCGACCGTGTCGCCGGTGATGCCGTACTGCGCCAGAACAGGGGCGGCATCGGCAGCGGGCAGGTTGCCCAACAAAAACTCCATGGGCAGCACAAGATTGCCATCGCTGAGTGTGGTGATCTTGGCATCGCCCAAGGTCAGCTCTATCGCGGCAAAGCTGGGGCGCGGCAGGCCGACAAGCGTGCTGGCCCCCATAGCCGCCAGAACTTGACGTCGGTTGAATCGCATGGCTTCCCTCTCCATCATTTATTCGCATTTGTGAATATGATGATCTGGCACGCCTCAAAATACAAGTCAAAACAAGGCTGCGTTTCATGCTGATTTCCGCGCAGAGATGCGGTAGGAACGCAGCATCAATCCTCCTATTGCGTGATCGTCAAAGCCCATGGACAGTGAACTTCCTGCCTACCTGACAACGAAAGAGGTCGCAGACCTGCTTCGGGTGAAGGAGCGTAAGGTTTACGACATGGTCGCCACCGGCGAGATCCCGCATCGCAAGATCACCGGCAAGCTCTTGTTTCCCCATAACGAGTTGATGTGCTGGATCGAGGGAACGGGCGTCACCCTGCCCTCTGAGCGCCCCGCGCTTGTGACCGGCTCTCACGATCCGCTGCTGGATTGGGCCCTGCGCGAAAGCGGCGCGGGTTTGGCAACGCTGTGGAATGGCAGCTGTGACGGGCTGGAGGTCTTTGCCGAAGGGCGTGCCGTTTTGGCGGGGCTGCATATTCCGGGCGATGCCGATTGGAATATTCCAGCGCTCGAGGCACGCGGGCTGCGCGACGCCGTGCTGATCGGCTGGACAGGGCGTGCGCGCGGCCTGATCCTGACCCCTGCAGTTGCAGATATGGTGCAGGGGTTTGGCGATCTGCGCGGGCGGCGCGTGATCCTGCGGCAAGAGGGGGCCGGCACGACCGCGCTCTTTGACAGGATGATGGCCGAGGCGGGGCTGTCACAGGGGGATATCCTGACACCGACAAGCCCGGCCCATACCGAAAGCGATGCCGCCGCCGCTGTGGCCGCAGGCGAGGCCGAGGCCACCCTTGGGATCGAATCCATGGCGCGGCAATTTCGGCTGGTGTTCCGCCCCTTGGTGCAAGAGCGCTTTGACCTGCTCATCGACCGCCGCGCCTATTTTACTGAACCGGTGCAACGCCTTGTTGCCTTCATGCGGTCTGAGACGATGATCGCCAAGGCCGAAGCGCTTGGGGGCTATGATCTGGACGGGCTTGGGGCGGTGCGCTGGATTTCCGCCTGAGACCGTGCTGTTCGATTACGGCGTAAATTTTTGGGCGGGGTTAGTGAAAACCCCGCCCATTTCAAAGCTCTGTTCAGCCTTGGCTTAGCCTTCTGCGTTCGGGAAGAACAATTGCTGACCGTCGATCTTGTAATCAGCTATGGCCTGCTGCCCCTCGGTCGACAGAATCCAATCAATGAACATCTGCCCGGCTTCGGCCTTAACATTCGCATGCTTTTCCGGGTTCACAAGGATGATGCCATATTGGTTGAAGAGGCGATTATCGCCCTCGACTGCGATTTGATACTCACCCTTGTTGCCAAAGGAAATCCACGTGGCACGGTCGGTCAGCACATACGCGCCCATGGCCGTGCCAGTATTCAGCGTGGCGCCCATGCCTGAGCCGGTTTCACGATACCACCCGCCGGACGCGGCAGCAGCATCAACGCCCGCCTCTTTCCAGAGCTTCAATTCCGCCTTGTGGGTGCCGCTATCATCCCCACGCGAGGCAAAGGGGGCACCGACCTCTGCGATCTTGGTCAAAGCCGCCGCAATATCCTTGGTCCCGGCGATACCCGCCGGATCGGCAGAGGGGCCAACAAGGATGAAATCGTTATACATCACGTCAGAGCGTTGTAGCCCATGGCCTTCGGCCACGAATTTCTCTTCAGAAGCCTTGGCATGGACAAAGAGCACGTCGCCGTCGCCATTCATCGCATTATTGATGGCCTGCCCGGTGCCTACGGCCACGACGCGCACCTCGATGCCGGTTTTGTCCTGAAAAATCGGCAGAAGGTGATCGAATAGCCCAGAATTCTGGGTGGAGGTGGTGGATTGCACCACGATGAACTGATCCTGCGCCTGTACAGTGCCAGAAAGGCCCAAAGCAAGCGCCGCACCGGCGGCAAGCGAAAAGAGGTGACGTCTGAGCATGAAAAACTCCCGTTTCGTTTGGATTTCAAAAGGTTGAACTTGTGTAGAGCCGACCTTGGGTCCAAGCGCGCGCGGCCTCAGACTTGGGGTGGCCAAGAACTTGGTCAATCGGGCCGCTTTCAGCCACTTGGCCGGCATGCAGGAAAATCACCTCGTCGCCCATGCGCCGCGCTTGGCCCATGTCATGTGTGATCATGACGATGGTCACACCGCGCCCATGGGCGGCGTTGATCAGATCCTCGATTCTCTGGGTTGATGCGGGATCGAGGCTGCTGGTGGGCTCATCTAGAAACAGAAGACGCGGTTTACAGATCAACGCCCGTGCCAAGGCAAGCCGCTGTTGCTCGCCACCCGACAGCACCCGCGCTGGATGCCGCGCCAGATCGCTCAGCCCTGCCATATCAAGGGCACGCGCCGCTTGCTCTGCGCGCTCTGCCCCACGGACACCATGCACCGAAAGGGCGAAATTTAGGTTGGCCAGCACGGAGCGGCGCAGCATTACGGGGCGCTGAAAGACCATCGCCTGCGTGCGCCGCGCCCGATCATCGGGGGCCGCACCCTGCCATAGAATCTGCCCGGACGTGGCGGGCAAAAGCCCATGCAAAAGGCGCAATAGCAGGCTCTTGCCTGCGCCATTGGCCCCCATGACAAGCGTGCGCCGACCTTCGGGAATTGCCACTGACACCTTGTCAATCAAACGCTTGCCACCCGCGTGAAAGCACAGATCGCGCGCCGCGAGCAGACTATCTTGCGTGGCAACTTTGGCCGGGGTCATATCCATCACCGTGTCACGCATAGGCCGCACGCACCGCAGAGGCCCGAAGCGCCATGACCACCGCATTCACCAGCAACGCTATCACCAGCAGCAACACGCCCAGCGCCAGCGCCAGTTCCAGATTGCCCTTGGATGTCTCAAGCGCGATGGTGGTGGTCATCACACGGGTCACGTGATTGATGTTGCCGCCCACGATCAGCACCGCGCCAACCTCGGCCACGGCGCGGCCAAACCCCGCCAATGCCACGGTCATCAAGCTATAGCGCGCATCCCACAAAAGCGCTGTGACCCGCTGATAGGCGCGCAGGCCCATCGAGGCGAATTGCTCTGCATATTCGCCATGCAGATCTTCGACCACCTGTTTGGTGAGCGCGGCAACGATAGGCGTTACCAAAATGGTCTGCGCGATGATCATCGCCGCAGGCGTGTAGAGCAATTGAAGCGGACCAAAGGGGCCAGAGGCCGACAGCATGAGATAGACGAACAGCCCTACCACCACCGGCGGCAGGCCCATCAACGCATTGAGCACCACCGTGACAACCGCGCGCCCCGGAAAGCGGAACGCGCCCACCAATGCCCCAAGCGGGAGCCCGATAAGACAGGACAAGAGAACCGCAGTCAGCGTCACGCGCAACGATAGAACGACAATCTCGCTTAGGTTTCGATCCCAATTGAGGATCAGCGCCAGCGCCTCTGCCATGATGTCGCCAAAGCTGAACACGTGCGATTTCTCCCCTCTGCGGGAAAAAAAGCACAAAAAAACATAAGATGCCAGCCCCTAACGCGACAGGCCCTTAGGGTTTTGCGGCGCGCAACCGCCAGAGTCGTAGCGGTTGGATCAACTCTGGGCCCTTTGGCCCGACGCTGACATGCGCCGCAAAAAGCCGTCCGAGTGTTTCACGCTGCGCCTCTGCCAGCGCGCGGCGGGCAGGATCGACACGGGCAAGGGAGGCGATAAAAGCCTCTAGATCAGCCATCGGTGTCGGCCGTTCATAGGTGACGGGCGCAGGGCCGATGGCCACGCGAGCCGCCAACAGCGCGTCTATTGCCCGAATCGCCGCGTGCCGTATCTCTGTCTCGTCCTCAACCGGGCGCATCACCTCGAAAAACGCACCCTCTGCCACGGGCTCGACAATCATCAATTCGCCACCGGGGCGCAGCACGCGCAAGGCCTCGCGCAACGCGGCCTGCATCAGCGGTACGGGCACGTGATGCAGCGAATTAAGGAAGATACAGGCGTCAAAGGATGCCGTCGCAAAGGGCAATGCCTCGGCCCCGCCTTGCACAAAGCGACCCTCGGGCACAGCCATGCGCGCGGCGGCCACTGCCTCGGGCGCGGGGTCTATTCCGGTCACAGTATAGCCTGCGCGCCGCAGGGTGCGCGCCAGTGCCCCGTGGCCACAGCCGATGTCGAGCACATCACGCGCGCCGATGTCGGCAAGGATCGTCAAAAGGCGCGCGGATGTATCCAGCGCTTCAGTCATCGCCAAACTCTTGGCGCAAGGTATCGGTATGCGCGCCAAGGGCGGGCACGGCACCCAGAGTGGCATCACACCCATCCATCTGCGCGCCGGGGGCCAGCATCTGCACCGGGCCAGAGGGGGTCTCGACGGTGACGTGACGATTTTGCGGATGGGTGACGAGGTCCTCCATCTCACTGACGCGGCCATAGGCGATACGCGCGGCACGCAGGCGGTCTGCCATGGCATCGCGAGGGAGAGCCGCAAAGATAGGCCGCAGGATCGCATCCAAAGCTGCCCGATTGGCAACACGGGCTGAATTGCTGTCAAACCGCGGATCACGGGCCAGCGCGGCATCGCCCAATATCGCCTCGCAGAACACCGCCCATTCGCGCTCGTTCTGGATTGAAATCAGCACCGCCTTGCCATCGCGGCCCTGATACACGCCATAGGGCGCGATGGTGGGATGGTTGAGGCCCGCACGCGGCGGCACCTTGCCGCCATAGGCATATTGCAGATAGGGCACATTCATCCAGTCGCCCAACGCATGAAAGAGCGACACCGCGATATGCCGCCCCACGCCGGTTGTCGCGCGCCCGATCAGTGCCTCTAGAATGGCCTGATAGGCGGTCATTCCCGCCGCAATATCACAAACCGAAACGCCGGTGCGCGCCGGGCCATGCTCATTGCCGGTGATCGACGAGAGGCCGGTTTCGGCCTGCACCAAAAGATCATACGCCTTGAGGTCTGCGAGCGGGCCGTCTTCGCCATAGCCTGAAATCGAGACGGTGATAAGACGCGGGTAATCGGCACGCAATCGGTCGGGGGCAAATCCCAGACGGTCAATCGCCCCCGGTGCAAGGTTCTGAATGAAGATATCCGCCCGCGCCAGCATGCGCTCCAGCAGCGCGCGGTCTGCCTCTTGTCTCAGGTCGAGACAGAGTGATTCCTTGCCCCGGTTGAGCCAGACGAAATAGGCGCTCTCGCCATGAACCAGCGCATCATAGCCGCGCGCGAAATCACCTTCGGGCCGCTCGACCTTGATCACGCGCGCCCCAGCCTCTGCCAAACGACCAGAGGCATAGGGGGCGGCGACGGCCTGTTCGACGGAAACAACCAATAGTCCGGCTAGGTCTGTGCGCATCGGGGCCTCTTCTCTTTTAGGTGCGGTTTGGCAGGAACATGCCCTATTGCACCGGGTCTGGGAAATACCCGTGTGATTGAACGGGTATAGCGCCCGACTATGGGGTGCCATAGCCTTGCCCTCTGGTAGGGCGGCTTGGTAGAGCTTTCTCTTATGGATATTCGCCAACTTCGTTATTTCATCGCCATCGCCGAGGCACCCTCGCTGTCGGCGGCGGCGCATCGGTTGGGTGTGGCGCAGCCCTCACTCTCGCAGCATGTGGCGCGGATGGAAACCGAACTGGGCGTGCGTTTGATCGACCGGTCGCCGCGCGGCTCGATTCTGACTGCCGAAGGTCAGGTGCTTTTGCGCCATGCCCGCGAGATCAGCACCGCGATGACACGGTGCGAGGATGAGATGCGCGATGCCTCAGGCGCGCCACGTGGCAAGGTGGGGTTTGGACTGCCGCCGTCAGTGTCTATGGTCTTGTCCGTGCCTCTGGCCGAGACCGTGCGGGTGGAACTGCCCGATATCCGTCTGCGCGTGGTCGAGGCAATGAGCGGGTATATCAAGGCATGGGTGGCCGATGGAACGGTCGATATGGGGCTGATCTATGATCTTCAGGACGCGGATCATTTCCGCATCACCCATGTTCTGGATGAGCGCCTACATGTCTATTCCGCCCCGGACAACTGGCCGTTTGAAACACCCCCCGGCACAGCCGTGCCCCTGCGCGCCCTGGAACCGCTCGACATGATCCTGCCGGAGGCAGCACATGGCCTGCGCAAAACAATCGAGAGCTATGCCACTCCGCTTGGCCTGCGCCTCAACGTGCCCATCGAGATGGACGCGATGACGCAGATCAAGGAACTGGTGGCGCGCGGATCGGGTCATGCGATCTTTTCGCCCTCAGCGGTCCATGACGCAGTGGCGCGCGGCGAGCTTGTGGGCGCGCCCATCACAGATCCCGATATGGTGCGGCCCGTCTATCTTGTTTCAAAGCCCGCCTTTCCCACCAGCCGCGCCAGCCGTGCGGTTGAGGCGATCACACTGGACGTGCTGCGCGATCTGGTGCGGCGGGGCATCTGGCAAGGTGAGCTGCGGCTACAGGCGCGCCCAATGGCAGCAAGCGGGCATTGATATTTCCGCAGGGATCGAAAACCTGTCACCTAGGGGCCAAGTAGTGTGAGGGGCAGACATGACATCCTTTGATCCAACCGCAGATTACGCCGACATCCGCGCAGGTGTGGCCCGCGTCTGCGCCGAATTTCCCGGCGCCTATTGGCGCGATCTGGACGCGCGCCGCGCCTATCCCAAGGATTTCGTCGATGCGCTCATCCGCGAGGGGTATCTGGCCGCGATGATCCCCGAGCAATACGGCGGATCGGGGCTTAACCTGACCGCCGCCGCCGTCATTCTTGAGGAAATCCACCGCTCTGGCTGCAACGCTGCCGCCTGTCACGCGCAGATGTATACAATGGGCACCGTTCTGCGCCACGGGTCCGAGGCGCAAAAGGCGGCCTACCTGCCCGGCATCGCGGATGGATCTTTGCGGCTTCAGGCCTTTGGGGTGACGGAACCGACCAGTGGCACCGATACATTGGCGCTGAAAACCAACGCGCGTCGGGATGGCGATGCCTATGTGATCAACGGCCAGAAAATCTGGACTTCGCGGGTCGAACACTCTGATTTGATGGTTCTCTTGGCCCGCACCACCCCGCGCGAAGAGGCAAAATCGAAAACTGACGGTCTGTCGGTGTTCCTGATCGATCTGCGCGGCAAAGTGGGGCACGGCATCGACATCCGCCCCATCCGAACCATGATCAACCATGCCACAACCGAGGTCTTTTTTGACAACCTGCGTATTCCGGCGGACTGCCTGATTGGCGACGAGGGCAAAGGATTTCGCTATATCCTGTCAGGGATGAATTCCGAGCGCATTCTGATTGCCGCCGAATGTATCGGCGACGCCAAATGGTTCCTCAGGACCGGGTCGGATTATGCCCGCGAGCGCGTTGTCTTTGGCGCGCCCATCGGGGTCAACCAAGGGGTGCAATTTCCGCTGGCGCGCGCGCAGGCGCATATGATGGCCGCTGAGGCGATCGTGTATCGCGCGGCGGCCATGTATGACGCAGGCCACAATCCCGGCGTCGAGGCGAACGCCGCCAAGCTCTTGGCCTCTGAGGCGAGTTGGGAGGCGGCAGAGGCCTGCATGCAGACCCATGGCGGTTTTGCCTTTGCCGAGGAATATGATGTTGAGCGCAAGTTCCGCGAAGCGCGGCTTTATCAGATTGCGCCGATTTCGACCAATCTGATCCTGTGCCATATTGCCGAACAGGTGCTGGGCCTGCCAAAGTCTTATGGGCCGGGACGCGGGCAATAGGGGAAGCGAATGAACGACTACGCGGATTGGATCGGGCGCAGCTATAGCCGGTCAGAGCCGATTTCCGAACGCTTGGTGCGCGAATACCGCGCCACGCTGGCCGGCACATTGGCCGAGGCGGAGATGCCCGTTGGGCTGCATTGGTGTCTGGTTCCCGATACGGTAACGCCCGACCAACTGGGGCGTGATTGCCACCCCAAGACAGGGCTGTTCCTGCCTGCCTTACCCTTGCCGCGCCGCATGTGGGCGGGGGGAGAGATCGAATTTCACGCGCCCTTTGCGCCCGGTGATCTGGTCACGCGGGAAACGACGATTGACGATGTAACCTTCAAGGAGGGGCGCAGCGGCAAGCTGGGCTTTGTCACGCAACGGCATGACTATAGCGTGGGCGGAGTGGCGCGTCTGACCGAGCGGCAGGACATCGTGTATCGCGAAGACCCCAAGCCGGGACAAACCAAGACGCCAGAGGCTGCTGAAGAGTGGCCCGATGCAACCGCATGGCAGATCACGCCGAATTCGACCCTGCTTTTCCGGTTCTCGTCGCTTACCTTCAACGGTCACCGCATCCATTATGATCACCCCTACGCGACCGGGGTTGAGGGATATGAGGGGCTGGTGGTGCATGGTCCGATGCAGGCGGTCTGGATGATGAATCTGGCCACGCATATTCTAGGCCATCTGCCTGCGCGGTTCTCTTATCGCGGGCTGACGCCGCTTATCTGCAACCTGCCCGTGGCGATTGAGGCCCGTCAGCATGAAGGCGGCATTGATCTGCGGGTGCGGCGTATGGGCGATGGGGTGGCGACCATGGCAGCACAGGCGGAATGAGATAGATTGACATAACTAGATTTATCGTTATATTTATCCCATGAGTATCACAAGCCCCACCGCCCGCGCCCTTGCTGCCCTTGGTCATGACACGCGCCTTGCGATCTTTCGTCTGTTGGTGCGGGCGGGCGACGACGGGTTGAACGTGGGCGACATCGGCCAGCACCTGGATCAGGCGCCCTCGACACTGGCACATCATCTTTCGGCATTGGTCGATGCCGGGTTGGTGGTGCAAGAGAGACAGGGGCGCACGGTGATCAACCGCGTGGATTACGCCGCTATGCGCCGGACCTTGGATTTCCTGACCTCGGAATGCTGCACAGGGGTGAAACTGGCCAAAACAGAGACAGAAACGGCTGCCTGAACGCCCTTTTTTGGGCTTAACAAAACGATATTTCTAGGGATATGGACATGACAGACTCAAGCCTGCCTCAACCGCGCGCCACCGCCCTGCTGCGGCGCCTATGGAAGGATCACCGCATCTGGATGGTGTCAGCCATGATCCTGATCGTGCTTGCAGCTTTCGACGCGACGCAGGCGCGTGCCACGCTTTTGTTTACCAGCGACGCCCTCCTCAGCACTGCACCGTTTCTACTGCTCTCCATCGGCATCGCGGCGTGGGCCACGGCGACAGGCGCAGACAATATGATCGCGCGCGCCTTTACCGGCGCTCCGGCCTTGATGATCCTGCTTGCGGCCCTCGCGGGCGGTCTCTCGCCCTTTTGCTCTTGCGGGGTGATACCGCTTATCGCCGCCCTTTTGGCGATGGGGGTGCCGCTGTCGGCAGTGATGGCCTTTTGGTTGGCCTCGCCGGTGATGGACCCCTCGATGTTTATCCTCACGACCGGGGTCTTGGGTTTGGAATTCGCGATTGCCAAGACGCTTGCTGCCGTGGGTTTGGGTCTGATGGGGGGCTGGGTTGTGCATCTGATGGGCCGTGCCGGGGGGCTGAGCGATCCGTTGCGCGACGGTATCGGCAACGGAGGCTGTGGTGGCAGCAAACTGCGCGCGCCCAAGCCGGTGGTCTGGCGCTTTTGGTCCGAGCCAGAGCGCCGGGCCAAGTTTGGCCGTGAGGCATGGAATGTGACCCTGTTTCTGCTGAAATGGCTTACTCTGGCGTTTATTCTGGAAAGCCTGATGCTCGCCTTTATCCCGGCAGAGACCATCACGCAGGCGCTTGGGGGCACTGGCATCGGGCCGATCCTGCTGGGCACTCTGGTGGGCGTGCCTGCCTATCTGAATGGTTACGCCGCCCTGCCATTGGTCGGCGGCTTGATCGGCCAGGGCATGGCCCCCGGTGCTGGTCTGGCCTTTCTCGTGGCCGGTGGCGTCACCTCCTTGCCGGCCGCAATCGCAGTCTGGGCCTTGGTCAAGCCACGGGTCTTTGCGTTGTATATCGCGCTGTCGCTCTCGGGGGCCTTTGCCGCTGGCCTGCTTTTTCAGCTTTGGAACATGGCATGAGACAGTTGCATATTGAGGTGAGCGGCCTGAAACCCGGCACGCGCCTGCTGGCCCCGGCGGGGATGTGCAGCCCGCAAGAGACAGTCACGCGGGCAAGCGTGACCGGCGGACAGATCATCGACGTGGTGTTAGAGGCCGAGTTGGGCCTTGCTGCGCTCTGGATCGAATCGACGGGCGAAAGCCTCACGCTTACGCATCGCATCGCCCCCGCGCCCAAGGGCATAGACTATCCCGAGGCGGTCTATGTGCCGCGCATCACCCGCTATACCCGCGCCGCCGATGATCTGGCCGAGGCCAGCCGCGCCCTTGCCGCCAAGGCGGGTGGGGGGCGCGCGGGCATCGACGCATTGGTGGCCGAAGCGGAGGCACGTTTCATCTACGCCCATCCCGACGCGCGGTTCAATGATGGCACCGATGCGGTGCCCTATCTCTCTTGTGGCACGACGCCCGGCTCTTGTGTGGATATCAACACCTATCTCGTGGCCAGCCTGCGCGCGGCGGGCTATGAGGCGGGTTACGTTTATGGCTACTTCTTTCCAGCGGAAAAGGGGGGCGTTACCCATGACATGCATTGCTGGGTCGTTACCCGCCATGCGGGCGAAGTGCTGGACTGGGACATCGCGCATCACATGAAGGCAGGGCTTGGCCCAACGCGCCCCGGCCTTAATCCGCGTCCCGGTTGGCGGGTCGCACTTGGGCACTCCATGGGCCACGGCTATGATATGGGCGAAACAATGGCCCAACTGAAGCTCTTGGCCGAGCCAATGCAGGCGGGGCCGGGGGGCGCATGGCAGAAACTACCCATCATCGCGCGCCTGCCCGCAGCCTGACCCTTGCGGACCTGCCCGCAATTTGAGCATAAACCGCTGGGACTCGACCCACCGGCGGTTTAGTTTCGTCCATCGGTAAATTTCTGTAGAAAACCGGCCGGATAAATTTTACCAATTGGTAAAACCAAAAAGACTGCCCACCTGCCAACATGGAGAACCACATGACACGCCTGCCACTTTCCCGCCGCCGCTTTATGGCCACCTCGGCCGGGGCAGCGCTTATCGCCGGGGCCTCTGGCCTTGCATCGCCGCTGCGCGCCGCCGAACCGATCAAGACCGCCGGTATCTATACCGTGCCCGTTGAACAACAATGGGTCAGCCGTATTCACAAGGCCGCCCTGACCGCGCAAGAGCGTGGCGATGTCGAATACATCTATTCCGAGAATGTCTCGAACACAGATTACGCCCGCGTGATGCGTGAATATGCCGAACAGGGCTACAAGCTCATTATTGGCGAGGTGTTCGCAGTCGAACAGGAAGCCCGTGAAGTGGCCGCTGATTATCCCGATATCGCCTTTTTGATGGGGTCGAGTTTCAAACAGGATGAGGCGCTCGCGAATTTCGCGGTGTTCGACAACTACATTCAGGACGCCTCTTACCTTTCGGGGATCATTGCGGGCGCGATGACCAAGACCGCCAATATCGGCATGGTCGGCGGCTTCCCGATCCCCGAGGTCAACCGCCTGATGCATGCCTTCATGGCCGGTGCCCGCGAGATGAACCCCGAGATCAAGTTTCAAGTAAGCTTTATCGGGTCTTGGTTCGATCCGCCCAAGGCCAAGGAAACTGCCTTTGCCATGATCGAAGGCGGTGCTGACATGCTCTATGCTGAGCGCTTTGGCGTCTCGGATGCGGCAAAGGAAAAGGGCGTGCTGGCCATCGGCAACGTCATCGACACCCAAGCCGACTATCCCGAAACGGTCGTGGCCTCGGCCATCTGGCATTTCGAGCCGACACTGGATGCCGCGATTGCTGCGGTCAATGCGGGCACGTTCACCGCAGCCGATTACGGCGTCTATTCGTTTATGAAAGAGGGCGGATCGTCCTTGGCGCCGCTTGGGACGTTCGAGGGCAAAGTGCCCGAGGCCGCCATGGCGCTGGTGGCGGAACGTGAAGCGGCGATCAAGGCGGGCACTTTCTCTGTCGAGATCAACGACGAAGAGCCGAAATCCTCTTGATATGACAGGCGCAGACACGGCGCAGGTCGTTCTGCGCCTCGATCGCATCACCAAGCGTTTCGGCGCGCTCACCGCGAATGACGCGGTGAGCCTTGATCTGCGACGGGGCGAGGTTGTTGCCCTTTTGGGCGAAAACGGTGCGGGTAAAACCACGCTGATGAACATCCTCTTTGGCCAATACACCGCCGATGAGGGACAGGTGATGGTGATGGGGCGGGCGCTGCCCCCCGGCAATCCGCGCGCCGCACTCGAGGCGGGCGTGGGCATGGTGCATCAGCATTTCACGCTGGCCGACAATCTGACTGTGCTGGAGAACGTGACACTCGGCACCGAGCCGCTCTGGCGTTGGCGGTCTGATCGTGCCGCCGCGCGCGACAAGATTGCCAAGCTCTCTGCCGATTTTCATCTGGCGGTCGATCCTGACGCCCGTGTCGGTAGCCTGACGGTTGGCGAACGGCAGCGCGTTGAAATCCTCAAGGCGCTCTACCGCGAGGCGCGCATTCTTATTCTGGATGAACCAACCGCCGTCTTGACCCCGCAGGAAACCGACGATCTTTTTACGACCCTGCGCGAGGCTGTGACCAAGGGCCTGTCGATTGTGTTCATCAGCCACAAACTGCATGAGGTGATGGATATCGCCCATCGGGTCGTGATCCTGCGCCACGGCAAGGTGGTGGCAGAAATGGCCACGACAGATACCGACCGCCACGCGCTTGCCGCCGCAATGGTTGGCAGCACGGTTAGCGCGCCACGGGTTGCCCCCGGCGTACCCGGCAAGGCGCTGTTGCATCTCGAAGCAGTCGGAACACCGGACCGGGGCAGCGCACCGGGGTTAAAATCGGTGACTGTCAGCTTGCGCGCAGGCCAAATCACCGGGCTTGCCGGGGTCTCTGGAAACGGGCAGGCAGCGCTGGCCGATTTGATTGCCGGCCTAAGCACACCTGCGATGGGGCAGATCAACCTGGATGGGCACACACTGGCCACATGGTCGCCACGTGCCGCTGTCGAGCATGGCATCGCCCGCATCCCGGAAGATCGGCACAAAACCGGCACGATTGCTGATTTTTCCCTAACCGAGAATGCCATTCTGGAAAGCTATCACAAGCCGCCCATGAGCCGCGCGGGCTGGATGAGCTGGTCGCAAGCCGAGGCTGAAACACAGGCGATCATCAAAGGCTATGACGTGCGCTGTCCCGGGCCGGATACCCGCATCCGCCTGCTTTCGGGTGGCAATATGCAGAAACTGATCCTTGGCCGCGTGCTCGAGGCCAATCCGCGCATCATCCTTGCCAATCAACCCGTGCGCGGCTTGGACATCGGCGCAGTGAACTATGTGCATGAACAATTGCTCAAGGCGCGCGACCGGGGAGCGGCGGTCTTGCTCATTTCCGAGGATCTGGATGAGATCATGGCCCTGTCGGATGTGATCCATGTGATGTCCGTAGGGCGGCTTTCACCGGAATTTGCGCGCGGCACCATGACGCCTGCCGAACTTGGCGTGTGGATGGCGGGCCACGGCTTTGACGGGGGGTTGGCGCATGCGTCTTGAACCCATCGCCAATCCGAGCCTCGCCCGCAGCACCCTGCCGCCTGCGCTGGCGATTGCTGCGACGGTTGTTGTCGCGTCTCTGTTGGCGATGCTCGCGGGGGCCAATCCCTTTGCCGTGCTGGGGCTGATCCTCAAGGGGGCGGCGGGATCGCAATTCGCCATGTTAGAGACACTTAACCGCGCCACGCCGCTGATTTTTACCGGGCTTGCTGTCGCGGTCGCCTTTCGTGCCCGGCTTTGGAATATCGGTGCCGAAGCACAACTTTACGCAGGCGCGTTGATGACCGTTGTTCTGGGCACAGGCGCGTTGCAATGGCCCGCCGCAGCGCTCTTGCCCATGCTGGTTTTTGTGGCGATGCTGGCGGGGGCGGTCGTTCTGCTTGTTCCGGCGCTGCTCAAGGTGCGGTTTGGCGTTGATGAGGTGGTCACAACGCTGCTCTTCAACTTCATCTTTCTGCTGTTCATCTCGCTTCTGCTTGAGGGGCCGCTCAAAGATCCGATGGGTATGGGATGGCCCAAATCCGAACGCCTGATCGCAGAGGCGCGCCTGCCGCGCATCGTCGAGGGGCTGCGCCTGCATTGGGGCTTTGCGCTCGCGCTGATTGCCGCCGCGCTTGTCTGGGTTATTCAACGCCGCACCACCTTGGGCTATGAGATGCGCGCCGTCGGCCTGAACCGCGAGGCGGCGCGCTTTGCGGGTATTCCGGTCAATGCGGTGCTGATCAAGACCGCACTTCTGTCTGGTGGCCTTGCTGCGCTTGCGGGTTTCTCAGAGGTGGCGGGGGTCAAAGGGAGCCTGACGCTCGATCTCAGCCCCGGCTTTGGCTATACCGGGATCATTGTGGCGATGCTCGCGCTGCTCAATCCGTTGGGTGTCATCGCCGCCGCGCTATTCGTGGCGGGCATCTTCGTGGGCGCCGACAGCATGAGCCGCGCGGTGGGCGTGCCGACCTATCTGGCCGATATCATGCTGGCCACGGCGCTCTTGCTGATGGTGCTGGCGATTCTGCTCACGAGGTTCCGGGTGGTGAGGGAATAGCGCATGGACATTCTCGACATCCTGCTCTCTGCCAGCTTTTGGGCCGCTGCGATCCGCATTGCCAGCCCGCTGATCTTTGCCACTCTGGGCGAATTGATCTGCGAGCGCGCAGGTGTTCTCAACCTCGGGATTGAGGGGATCATGGTGGCAGGTGCCTTTGCGGGCTGGATGGCGGTTTATTCCGGTCTGGGTCTCTGGCCCGGTGTCGCGGTGGCCATGGTCGTCGGCATGGGATTTGGCGCGGTGCATAGCCTGCTGACAGTGCCCTTTGGCCTTTCTCAGCACGTCGTGGGGCTGGGCGTGACGCTTCTCGCCACCTCGTCTACCTACTATGCCTATCGTCTGGCCCTGCCAGAGGTGACAAGCCCGCCCAAGATCACGGCGTTTCAACCTTGGGAAATCCCGCTGCTGTCCGATATTCCCCTGATTGGCCCAGCGCTTTTTTCGCAGACGCCACTGACCTATCTGGCCTTCATCCTTGTGGGCGTTGTCAGCCTCGTGCTTTACCGCACGCCACTGGGCCTTGCCCTGCGCGCGGCGGGTGAAAACCCGGCAGCTGTGGCGGCACAGGGCCTGTCTGTCACGGGCCTGCGCATGGGCGCGGTTATCGTCGGATCAGGGCTGATGGCGGTGGGGGGCGCGTTTCTGACCATGTCGGCGTTTGATTCCTTTTTCTTCGAAATGGTCAACGGGCGCGGCTGGATCTGCATCGCGCTCGTGGTCTTTGGTGCGTGGAAACCGGGCAAGGCGCTCTTGGGGGCCGTTCTCTTTGCCGCCTTCGATGCGCTGCAAATCCGGGTGCAACAGACACCGCTTGGGGCAGATATTCCCTATCAGATCTTCCTGATGACGCCCTATGTTCTCTCGATCCTCGCTCTTATCGTCATGTCGCGCCGTGCCGAGGTGCCCGCCGCCCTGATGGTGGCCTTCAACAAGGGAGAACGCTGATGTTCGATCTGATCGTCAAGGGGGGCACCCTGCCTGATCGTACCGTGGCCGATATCGGCATTACCGGCGACCGGATCACGGCGATTGGGCGGCTTGAAGGGGCCGAGGCAGGCCAAGTGATCGACGCGACCGGCGATCTTGTGAGCCCGCCCTTTGTCGATCCGCATTTTCACCTTGATGCAACGCTGAGCTATGGTCTGCCACGCATCAACGCCTCTGGCACGCTGCTGGAGGGGATCGGTCTCTGGGGCGAACTCAAGCAGATCGTCACGCAAGAGGAAATGGTCGCCCGCGCGCTCGATTATTGCGATTGGGCCGCCTCGATGGGTCTTTTGGCGATCCGCAGTCATGTGGATACCTGTGACGACAGCCTCAAGGGCGTGGCGGCGATGCTAGAGGTGCGCGACAAGGTCAAAGGCTATATCGACCTGCAACTCGTGGCCTTTCCACAGGACGGTTTTTACCGCGATCCGACGGCGCGCGCCAATACGGTCCGCGCGCTCGACATGGGCGTCGATGTGGTGGGCGGCATCCCGCATTTTGAGCGCACGATGGCAGATGGCGCGGCATCTGTCCGCGAACTCTGCGAGATTGCGGCGGAACGCGGTCTGCGCGTGGACATGCATTGCGACGAAAGCGATGATCCCCTCAGCCGCCATATCGAAACGCTGGCCTATGAGGCGCAGCGCTTCGGGCTTCAGGGGCGGGTGGCCGGCAGCCACCTCACCTCGATGCACTCGATGGACAATTACTATGTCTCGAAACTTCTCCCGCTGATGGCCGAAGCAGGCGTGGCGGCGATTCCCAATCCGCTGATCAACATCATGTTGCAGGGGCGGCATGACACATTCCCGAAACGCCGCGGCCTGACACGGGTCAAGGAAATGCAGGCGCAGGGCATCACCGTAGGCTGGGGTCAGGATTGCGTGCGCGATCCGTGGTATAGCCTTGGCACCGCCGATATGCTGGACGTCGCCTTTATGGGGCTGCATGTGGCGCAGATGTCGAGCCCCGACGAGATGCGCCGCTGCTTCGACATGGTAACGGTCGAGAACGCCCGGATTCTGGGGCTGGAGGGCTATGGGCTGCATGTCGGTGCCGTGGCCTCGCTTGTGGTGCTTGATGCGGGCGATCCGATTGAGGCGGTGCGCCTGCGGGCCGCACGCCTTGCCGTCGTGTCAAAAGGGCGGGTTATAGCGCGCACGCCGCGTGGAGATGCCATGCTAGAGATCTCGGGGCGGGCCGGTTCGGTGCGGCGGCGGCACCCGGTGGCATAGGCGCATCCCGGCCTATCACAGGGCATGACCACGCGGCAGGCTTGCACCTTGGGCAACAAGGCGGGAACATCGTGCCGAACCGTTCAGGAGTGTTGCCCATGCGTGCCCTTTTCCTTGCTCTGCCTCTCGCCTCGCTTGCCCTGCCCGCCGTGGCCGAGGATATCGCGCTCTCCAGCCGTGTCAGCGCCGTGATTCTCTATCCGCAAGGTGCGACCGTGACCCGTGAAGTGGCGTTTTCGGCCCCAGCCGGACAGCATGACCTTATCCTTGCCGACCTGCCACAAGGGACGCCGCTGGCCTCGGTTCGGGTTGTGGTCGAGGGCGTGCGCATGGGGGGTGTTACCACCCGCAACGATTATGTGCCGCCACGCGACGCCCCCGAAAGCGCCGCGCTGATCGACGCCCGCGCCACGCTGACACAGATAGAAGACGCGCTGCGCCTTGCCCGCAACGACATTGCCGATATCGAGCTTGAGGCCGAGGCCGCCCGTGCGCGCATCGCCTTTCTCGCGCAGATTGGTCAGGGCGATGGTGCAGCAACCCTTACGCCAGACCAGCTTCGCGCTCTGAGCGCTGTGATCGGCAGCGAGACCCTAGAGGCCCGTCAGGCAGAAGCCGCCGCCACCCGGCGCGCTGACACAGCAAAACGTGCCCTGAAGGACCAGATCAAGGCGCGCGATGCGGCGCGTCAAGCGCTCGAGGCGCTGGTGCCCGAGGATGAAGCCCGCGCCATGCTTGCCGTGGGAATCACCGCTGACGCCGAGACCCAAGGCACGCTGACCGTGACCTACACCATCCCTAATGCCGGTTGGCAGCCGCTCTATGATCTGCATCTGGCGCGCGACAGCGGCGCGGTCAGGATCGAGCGGGGCGCATTCGTGCAGCAATCCACTGGCGAGAATTGGCAGGATATCGCGCTTACCCTGTCGACCCTGCGCCCATCGGAACAGACCGAGCCGGGCCAGATCTGGCCTTGGATTGCGCGGATTGAAGATCCACAAGCGATCCAACCCATGGCGCGTGGCAAGGCCGAAACCGTGCTTATGGCCGCGCCAATGGCAGAGGCCGCCGCGTCTGACATGGCCGTGGCCAGCTTTGACGGGCTATCTGTCACCTATAGCTATCCCGCCCCTGTCAGCGTTACCACCGGCGCCGATAATGTCCGCCTGATGCTGACCCCGTTGGAAACCAAGGCAGAGGTCGTGGCCCAAGCCGTGCCGATGCTGGATCAGACCGCCTATCTGATGGCGCGACTGACCAATGACACCGGCGAGATGCTCTTGCCCACCTCTGAGGCGCGGTTTTATCTTGATGGGCGCTATGTTGGGCAACGCTGGCTGAACCTGATCGCGGATGGGGACAAGGCCGACATGTCCTTTGGCCTGATCGAGGGTCTGCGCCTGACCCGTCTGGTGCGCGACCGAAACGAGGGCGACCGGGGGATTCTGACGAAATCCAACGAACAGACCGAGACGGTAGAGATCACCGTCGAAAACCTGACCGGCGAGGCATGGCCGCTGCGCCTGATCGACCGCGTGCCGGTCTCCGAGCAAGAGGATCTGGAGATCACATGGACTGCAGAACCGATGCCCGCTGAGCGTGACATCGACGGGGAACGGGGCATTCTGGCATGGACCTTTGATCTGCCTGCCAAAGAGACACAGGCCATCACAGTGAAGACACGGCTGACATGGCCCGAGGGTAAGGTGCTGCACTGACGGGCGGTTTACCGCCGCGCCTCCCAACTGCTTGACGCATATTGGCGCGTGTAGAATTCGGCCATGAGCCCGATCATCAAGAGCGCAAGCCCGACATATAGCGGATATTCGAGCGAGGTTCGGTGCGGAAAATAGTTGATGAACACAAAACCGCGCGTCTGGTCGATGATGTGAAACAGCGGGTTCCAGTCAAACATGTTCATCATGAAGGTGGGCAAGGTGTTGACCACGAACATCTTGCCCGAGGCAATCATATTGGCCCGCTGATAAATCATGGCAAAGATCGACACGAAGCCGGGTGCCCACGGCTTGATCGCCAAAAGAACGAGCCCCACGGCAATCCCTGTGAACCACGCCGCAAGGATCATCCCAAAGGCCTGAATGGGCTGGTGGATGCTGATCGGAACAAAGCCCACGTGATAGACAAAAAGAACCACAAAAAGCGACAGAACCTGAATATAGAGCGAGCTGAGCGCGGCAGAACAGATCGCGATGACCGTGTTCATCGGCGCATGCTGCATCATCGGCGAAGCCGGTCCTTCGGCCCCGATAACAGCGCTCATCGCCTTGATATGGGTGATGTATACGAAAATGCCGGACATCATGAACAGCAGGAAATCGCCCCGCAGCGCATTGCCCTTGAGGCCCAGAACACTGAACATCAGGTAGAACGCCATCACCATGATGATCACGGTCATGATATTCTTGAGCAGCGCCATGATTGCATTGCCATCGCTCTTGCGCACATCCCGCACGGCGGCATGGTAGATCAGTTCGGCAATATTGATTGCCGAGTGCAGGCTCGATCTTGGGCGCGTGGTCTTGAACATGGCGCGGTGCCGATGGCCTCTTATTTTATGGTTCGGGTTTCTTGCTGTCCTTGCGAGAGCGTATCATAAGGGCGCAGATATAATCCATCGGTTAACGGCGCAAAGTGGCGTCTTGGCGGCAAAGGAGCGGCGATTTGGAGTATGACAAGCTGATTTCGGTGATGCGCGCATTGGCGCTCGATGCCGGGGCAAAGATCATGGAGATCTACGAGGCCGATGACTTCGCGGTCAAGGTAAAGTCCGACGCAAGCCCCGTAACCGAGGCGGACGAGGCAGCGGATGCGATCATCTCTGCCGGGCTGCGCGCCGCATTCCCCGAAATTGCGCTTGTCACCGAAGAACAGGCGACGTCGCATGGCGAGACCGCCCAAACCTTTTTGATCGTCGATCCGCTGGACGGAACCAAGGAATTCATCAACCGGCGCGGTGATTTCACGGTCAATATCGCCTATGTCGAAGCCGGCGTGCCAACCCGTGGTGTGGTTTATGCCCCGGCCAAAGGGCGCATGTTCTACACATTGGCTGATGGAACATCCGTCGAGGAAGAAGGCCCGTTTTCCATGGATGCGCCCGGCACTTTGCACCCCGTCCGGGTGGCGCAGCCAGACAACACCGCGCTGATGGTTGTGGCGAGCAAATCGCACCGGGATCAGGCCACCGATGACTATATCGGCAAATACGCGGTCAAAGACATGACAAGCGCGGGCTCCTCGCTCAAGTTCTGCCTTGTTGCGACCGGCGAGGCCGATCTTTATCCGCGTCTGGGGCGTACCATGGAATGGGACACCGCCGCTGGACATGCCGTGCTGGCCGGGGCCGGTGGCCAGGTGGTACAATTCGAGGATCATCAGCCGCTCAGCTATGGCAAAGCGGGCTTTGCCAATCCGTTCTTTATCGCCCTTGCCCCCGGCGTGGTTCTGAAAGGAGCCTGAGATGAGCGTCGTTATCGTCATACCCGCACGCTATGCCTCGACCCGTTATCCCGGCAAACCGCTGGTGGCCCTGACCGGTGCCACGGGTGAAGCCAAAAGCCTGATCCAACGTTCTTGGGAAGCCGCCAGTCAAGTACAGGGGGTCGACCGGGTGGTTGTGGCCACCGATGACGACCGTATCCGTGCCGCCTCGGAGGCGTTCGGTGCCGAGGTGGTGATGACCTCGGAGAGCTGCGGCAATGGCACCGAGCGCTGCGCCGAGGCGTTAGATGTCTTGGGCGGTGGCTATGATATTATCGTCAACCTGCAAGGCGACGCGCCCCTCACACCGCATTGGTTCGTTGAGGATTTGATCGCCGGCCTGCGCGCCGATACCGGGGCAGAGGTGGCTACACCGGTGCTGCGCTGTGATGGGCGCGCGCTCAACGGGTTTCTCGACGACCGCGCCAATGGCCGTGTCGGTGGCACAACGGCGGTATTTGAAGAGGGGGCGCGCGCCCTCTATTTCTCCAAGGAAGTGATCCCCTACACCCCTCGTCGCTATGAGGCGGAAGAGGCGACACCGGTTTTCCACCATGTCGGTGTTTACGCCTATCGCCCGCAAGCCTTGCGTGATTACGCCACGTGGCCGATGGGGCCGCTTGAGCAGCTAGAGGGGCTCGAGCAGTTGCGGTTTCTTGAACGTGGACGCGCCGTGCTCTGCGTCGAGGTCGCAGCACAGGGGCGGCAATTCTGGGAATTGAACAACCCCGAGGATGTCCCCCGAATAGAGGCGATGATGCGGGAAATGGGCATGGCCTGAAAACTACAGGCAAAACCCTGCCAATTCGCAACATTTCGCGAAATTTCCCCTTAACACGATGCAAATGGCAGCGCTGTTGTGTAAGGTGAAAAAAAGTATCTTAGGAGCAGTCCATGCGTAGCAAAGTTACCAAGGCAATCTTTCCGGTCGCCGGTCTGGGAACACGATTTCTGCCAGCCACGAAATCGGTGCCCAAGGAAATCATGACGCTGGTCGATCGCCCTTTGGTGCAATACGCCATAGACGAGGCGCGCGCCGCTGGGATCAAGGAATTCATCTTCATCACCTCGCGCGGCAAAGGTGCGCTTGAGGATTATTTCGACTACGCGCCGCAGCTTGAGGCCGAATTGCGCCGCAAGGGTAAGGACGACCTGCTCGAAATCCTCAAATCCACCAATATGGACAGTGGCGAAGTGGCCTATATGCGCCAGCACAAGCCGCTTGGCTTGGGCCATGCTGTCTGGTGCGCGCGGCGGCTGATCTCGAACGAGCCTTTTGCCGTGATCCTGCCCGATGACGTGATCGCGGCTGAAAAGCCGTGTCTTGCGCAGATGGTCGAGGCCTTTGAAGAAACGCAGGGCAATATCGTGGCGGCCATGGAGGTTCCGGATGCCATGACAAAATCCTACGGTATCCTTGATATCAAAGAGGATATGGGAAGCATCGTATCGACCAAGGGCATGGTGGAAAAACCTGCGGCGGGCACGGCCCCGTCAAATCTTGCGGTAATTGGGCGCTACATCCTGACCCCCACCGTATTGCAGAAACTGAATCGCAAACAGGCCGGGGCCGGAGGAGAAATCCAACTGACCGATGCGATTGACGCCGCGCGTGAAGACGGTGAAGAAGTCTATGGCTTCCGCTTCCAGGGGCAGCGTTTTGATTGTGGCTCTAAAGCAGGGTTTTTGCAGGCCACCGTTGCCTTTGCTCTGGCGCGCGATGATCTGCGGGATGAGCTTTGGAATTACATCTCGGACGTGGTTCATTCTGAAAAAGCAGCTCAGTAAGACACCACGAAAGGGCCTGCGGTGACGCATATTCTGGTAACGGGCGGGGCGGGATATATCGGCAGCCACGCCTGCAAGACATTGGCAGCGGCAGGCTATACGCCGGTCACCTACGACAATCTGTGTACCGGCTGGCAGGACGCCGTGAAATTCGGCCCCTTCGAGCAAGGCGACCTGACCGACCGCGCGCGGCTCGATCAGGTGTTTGCCACCTATCGGCCCGCCGCCGTGATGCATTTTGCGGCCCTCAGCCAAGTGGGCGAGAGCATGCGCGATCCGGGCCTTTATTGGCACAACAACGTTGCCGGATCGCTTTGTTTGATTCAGGCCGCCGTGGCGGCAGGCTGTCTCGATTTCGTGTTCTCCTCGACCTGCGCAACCTATGGCGATCAGGACAACGTCTTGCTTGACGAAGGATGTGTGCAAGCGCCGATCAATGCCTATGGCGCCTCTAAGCGCGCTATAGAGGATATGTTGTGCGATTTCGGGGCCGCATTTGGCCTGCGCCATGTGATTTTCCGGTATTTCAACGTCGCCGGTGCCGACCCCGAAGGTGAAATTGGCGAATTTCACCAACCCGAAACCCATCTCATCCCGCTGATGTTGGATGCGATTGCGGGCAAACGCGATGCGCTGACGATCTTTGGCACTGACTATGACACGCCTGACGGCACCTGTATCCGGGATTACGTGCATGTCAGTGATCTGGTTGACGCGCATGTTCTGGGCCTCAAATGGCTGGAGGCTGGCAAGGAAAGCCGCATTTTCAACCTTGGGACCGGCTCGGGGTTTTCGGTGCGCGAAGTGATTGACCAATCCGCCGCCGTCACCAATCGCGCCGTGCCAGTCGTGGAAGGGCAACGGCGGCCCGGTGATTGCACGCGGCTTGTTTCAGGCTCGACTCGTGCCGCGGCAGAACTGGGCTGGACGCCAAAACGCTCGACCCTCGCGCAGATGATCGGGGACGCGTGGCGCTGGCATCAGACTGGACATTACGACAAATAGCGCTGACCTTGCCGATTGGGGGATCACGGGGACCGCATGGGCAGAGGCGACAGTATCAGCGATCTGGCGATGGCCTATCGCCTGCGGTGGAAGCGAAGGCGCCTGCTCTGGCGCAGCTTTCGCAAACGGCGGCAATTGCGCTGTGTTCGTGACGAAACCGCCCAGATCAGGCCCGGCGATATCCTGTGTTTCAGCACGGTGCGCAACGAGGCGCTGCGCCTGCCCTATTTCCTGGACCATCACCGACGGTTGGGGGTGCGGCATTTCCTTATTGTCGAAAATGCCAGTGACGATGGCACGCGCGACTATCTGGCCGCACAACCCGATGTCTCGCTCTGGAGCACGCCGCACAGCTACAAGCTGTCACGCTTTGGGGTAGATTGGCTGACGTGGCTACAAATGAAATATGGCCATGGCCATTGGTGCCTGACCCTCGATGCCGATGAATGCCTGATCTATCCCTATCACGACACGCGCCCGCTTCCCGCGCTCTGTGAATGGCTGGATGGGCAAAAGCGCCGCTCATTCGGTGCGATGATGTTGGATATGTATCCCAAGGGTCGCCTGTCAGAATACCCTTATCAGGCTGGAATAGACCCGTTTCAGGCGCTGTGCTGGTTCGATGGCGGCAATTATGGGATGCGGCGCAAGGTAGATTTGCACAGCCTCTGGATTCAGGGGGGCCCGCGTGCCCGGATGTTTTTTGCCAGCGATCCACGCCGCGCGCCGACCATGGGCAAGGTGCCGCTCGTGAAATGGAATCGGCGATATGCCTATGTGAGTTCCGCGCATTCGCTTTTGCCGCGACGCCTCAACCATGTCTATGACACAGGCGGGGGCGAGCTGACCTCGGGTATCCTGCTGCACAGCAAGTTTCTCAACACCGTGATCGAACGCTCTGCCGAAGAACAGGCGCGGCAAGAGCATTTTGCCAATAGCAGTCTCTATGACGGCTATTACGAAGCGTTGCAGGGCGATCCGGATCTGTGGAGTGAGGCATCCACACGCCTGACCGGATGGCGACAGCTAGAGGCCATGGGCCTCATGTCACGCGGCGGCTGGATTTAGGCCATCTCGGCCATGAGCACCTGATAGCGCGCAGTATAGTCCTGCCGCGTCTCGACAGGGGGGCGGAGTGTGATGCTAAGACCCTGCATGAGCGCCGGATCAGGCTTGCCAAAGAAACGGTCTGCTTCTGCCACTGAAAACCCTGCGATTTCCGTGGCCTCCATCCATGCGCTGATCTTATCTGCCTGCTTGATCTGTTTCTTGATCGCGGGTGGGATGGCCGCAGGAAGGCCAAAGCGAATGTGAATGGCCCCCGCAAGCCGTTTGTCGAGCTCATCATAGCCAGGCCCGACCGCGTTCTTGACCGGCGAGATCATGTCACCGATGACGTATTCCGGCGCGTCGTGCAACAGCGCCGCCAGCCGCCACTTGGCAGGTGAAGCGGGCGTCAGGCGGGAATAGAGCCTTTCCACGAGCAAGGAATGCTCTGCCACGGAATAAGCAAAATCACCCAATGTCTGTCCATTCCAGCGGGCGACAAAGCTGAGACCATGGGCAATATCCTCAATCTCGATATCAACGGGCGTGGGATCAAGCAGATCAAGCCGCCGACCCGAGAGCATCTTTTGCCAGGCGCGGGGTTTGGGCATTGGGCCTCCGGAAATGTTGGACGATCCTGCCTAGCGCGGCTTGGCCGATTTTGCAAAGCTCTGAATGATCTGCGCCAGCAAGGGCGATTCCATGTGCGCCGCAACAAAGTTATACCCTTTGAACGGGTCCCTCTTGAGCGCCCGTATCGTGGCAAGATCGGGCATCGCAATCAGGCCATTTTCGCTGGAGTAGACACTAAGACCGGGCTGCGCCAGCAGATGCGCGCTGACCGTGCAGGCGGGATCGTTGCCATGATCCTCGTAGATCAGAACCGATCCTTCGGCGATGGCGCGGGCGGCACCTGAAATGGCCGCAATTTCTGCTCCTTCTACGTCCAGCTTGATCAGTGCGGCAGTGCCGGGCGGAACAAGATCGTCAATGGCAAGCGTTGTGACTGTTTCGGTTTGATCCTGCGCGTTTGCTGGCAGGTCGCCCATCAGCCGGGCAGAGGCATGGCTGAGATGCGTGTTGACAAAGGTCAGCACCTGACCCGAGCTTGCATGGATCGCCGCGCGATGGAGCGTGACATTGGAGAGCGTGCCTCCATTACCACGCAACCGCTCGAATGTGCGCGCCGACGCCTCGACCGCGATCACACGCTCAAAAAGCGGTGCCGCGCGGGTGGTCCAATAGCCCATGTTTGCGCCAAGGTCGCAAAACAGCGGCGTGGCCCCAGAGGCGGCGCGCAACACCGAATCGACCTCGGGCTCGTAGGGCGCAAGATAAAGCGCGAAGCGGGTCCAATAGCCATCATTGAGCAGGATACGATAAGGGGCAGCACCGGCCTCATGCAGGATCACCGCGTTCTTGGGATCAAAAACCTTTCCAAGACCACGTGCAAAGCGTCCATAGAGCCCGCGCGTCACGGCGCAACGGAACAGGCCCATCAACAGAGCATATTGTACCCGCGCGGCCGGGCTGGAGAAGGTGAGATGTCTCTGTGCAGTCATGGGGACAGAGGTAGGCAAAGCGTACGCGCGGCGCAAACCCTAAAACAATCAGCGCAGGCAGATCTGTGCCAGGGCCTATCCAGCAGGGCTGGCGGGCGAATCGCGCATTGCCCAAAGGGGGAGTGAGTGCTATCTGCCTAGCAAAATTCTCATGCAAGGAACCACCCCAACATGACAAAAGATTACATCGTAAAGGACATCAACCTCGCGGCATACGGGCGCAAGGAATTGGACATTGCGGAAACCGAGATGCCGGGGCTGATGGCCCTGCGCAAGGAATATGGCGAGGCCAAACCTCTCAAAGGCGCGCGGATCGTGGGCTCTTTGCATATGACAATCCAGACCGCTGTGCTGATCGAAACGCTGGTGGACTTGGGCGCAGATGTGCGTTGGGCCTCCTGCAACATCTTCTCGACGCAGGATCACGCAGCAGCGGCGATTGCCGCAGGCGGCACGCCGGTCTTTGCTATCAAGGGTCAATCCCTTGAAGAACATTGGGATTACCTCGACAAATCCTTTATGTTCGCAGATGGCCCGAACATGATCCTCGACGACGGCGGCGATGCAACGCTTTACGTTCTGTTGGGCGCACGCGCAGAGGCTGGCGAAGACATCATCCCGGTTCCCGCTTCGGAAGAAGAAGAAGTGATCAAGGCGCAAATCGCCAAGCGGATGAAGGCGAGCCCCGGTTGGTTCACAAAGGTGCGCGACCAGATCAAAGGCGTGTCCGAGGAAACCACCACCGGCGTTCATCGTCTGTATGATCTGCACAAGAAAGGGCAACTGCCCTTTCCCGCGATCAATGTGAACGACTCTGTCACCAAGTCGAAATTCGACAACAAATATGGCTGCAAAGAAAGCCTTGTGGACGGTATCCGCCGCGCCACCGACACGATGATGGCAGGCAAAGTGGCTGTCGTCTGTGGGTATGGCGATGTGGGCAAAGGCTCTGCCGCGTCGTTGAGTGGGGCCGGAGCGCGGGTGAAAGTCACCGAAGTGGACCCGATTTGCGCGCTTCAGGCGGCGATGGACGGGTTCGAAGTGGTCGTGCTGGAAGACGTGATCGACACCGCCGACATTTTCATCACCACCACCGGCAACAAGGACGTGATCCGCATCGAGCATATGCGCGCGATGAAGGACATGGCGATCGTCGGCAATATTGGCCATTTCGACAATGAGATCCAAGTTGCTGCGCTCAAGAACCACAAGTGGACCAACATCAAGGATCAGGTCGATATGATCGAGATGCCCTCGGGTCATCGGATCATCCTGCTCTCCGAAGGGCGGCTCTTGAACCTTGGCAATGCCACGGGCCACCCGTCTTTTGTGATGTCTGCCTCGTTCACCAATCAGGTGTTGGCGCAGATCGAACTTTGGACCAAGGGCGACGCATACGGCAACGAGGTTTATGTCCTGCCGAAACATCTTGACGAGAAAGTCGCGCGTTTGCATCTTGATCGCATTGGCGTGAAGCTAACGCAGCTTCGGCAGGATCAGGCGGATTACATCGGTGTTGGCACCGATGGCCCGTTCAAGCCAGAGCACTACCGGTATTGATCTAATCAGCCATTGGACAGGAGACCGATATTGAAGAAGAATTTTTTTGATATCGGTGTCTTGGCCCTTGGCCTTGCACTCGGGTTTGGCGGCCTATCGACAGCGCACGCCAAACCCAAAGTCACCGAAACCATCAAGACCTACGCGGTCTCTGCCACGTCAGTTGCAGGGTTGGTGCAGGAGATGAACGAAAAAGGTCCGAAAGGATTCTGGGCCTTTACAGATTGGTACGTACGCTGGACCGGCGATTGCAAGCTGAGCGTTACAGTCGATATCACGCTGCCAAAGCACAAAAACCCCGCTAAAATGCCCGCCGAAGTGCGAACGAAATTCGATGCCATGCTGGCCGCGCTTACAGAGCATGAACGCCAGCACGGGCGTCACGGCATTGCAGCCGCCCAAGAAATCGAGGCTGCCGGGTGCGCAGGCGGCGATGCGATCCTCAAGAAGTATAACGCCATCGACGTCAAATTTGACAAGACCACAGACCACGGACGCAAAAAAGGTGTGGTGCTGAGATAGGTTCGGCACCGCCAGAAGCGGTATTGGTCCGAAGACTCGCCCAAGGGGAGCGTTCTGGAAAATTTCCCTTTGTCCGGAAAAAATCCCCGGCTATCGTGCCCGGAGCGTCATTTGTGGGGCTTGTTGAAACGATGGGCCGGCCGTTTGCCGGAAAAATGGGAGAGAATTGATGGGAAAGCGTGACGACCTGATCGTGAGATACGCGGATGATCTGCGTAATAAATGCGGGATGGAACCGGATATGGACCTGCTGACGAAGGTAACCATTGGATGTGGTCCTGCAATTTACAACGCAGATGCCTCGACAATTGCGGGCAGCCAACCGGCAGAGCTTGAAACCGTCAAGACGAATTTTCTCGTCAAGAAACTGGGCCTCGCCGATAGCCCGGCGCTGATGGATGCGATCAATCAGGTGATCGAGACCTATGGCAAATCCGAGCGTAACAAGTATCGCGCTGTGGTCTATTACATGCTGACCAAGCATTTCGGCAAGGAAGCCGTCTATCGCTGAGGCGATGATCCCACCGAATGTCAGAGCGCCCGCCCCTTGGTGGGTGTTCTTTTTTGTGGCTCAGGAATGTGTGCGAAAGTCGCTTGTATCGAGCACTGGAGCCGCATCTATATCCTCGGCATCGAGCAGGGTGGCAACCCGCTCGAGCGATGCCACAAGCTGTGCCTGTTCCCAATCCGCGAGCGCCTCGAACTTGCGCACATAGCGCTGTTGCAGCGCGTCGGGGGCACGACGAATGGTCTCGTGGCCCGCATCGGTGATGACGATGTTCGTCTGCCGACGGTCGGTCTGGGATTTTTCCCGCGTCACCACGCCATGTTTCACCAATTTGTCCACCAAAGCGGTGATGGTCGCCTGAGACACCCGCATCTGTTGGGCGATATGGGTTGCGGTGCAATTGCCCCGCTCCGCCACAATTTGAAGAACACGGAATTGAACCGCTGTCAGCCCGGCAGCAGAAGCGAGCTTGCGCCCATAAATCTCGGTTGCGCGCAGGATGCGACGCAGGGCGATCAAGCTTTGGTCTGTGCGGTCCATACGAGCCCCTTTGGTGATGGCTGTAATGGTCGCAAAGCTGTCGCTCAATTGCAATTTCATTCCTCCTGAGAAACTAATTTAGTTCGCTAATTAAATATATAGGGTATTTTATCCGAAAAAATAAGGTATTTTGGCAATAAATGGCGAATTTTATAAATTCACACGCGCATGGTTGATTTATAGGCCTGTTTAATATATTTAGTTCTACGAAGCAAATAGAGAGGTCACACAGCGATGCGACATGCGATGGAAATGTTTCGGAAGGCCCTACCAACCCTGCGCAAGCCCTCGTCAGAGGATGGCGCGGCGATCTGGGAGCTGATTCAGGCGTGCAAGCCGCTCGATGAAAATTCGATGTATTGCAACCTGATCCAATGCGATCATTTCCGCGACACCTGCATCGTAGCTGAGATGGGTGGTGAAGTTGTCGGCTGGGTTTCGGGCTACCTCTTGCCTGACGATCCTGAAACGCTCTTTGTGTGGCAGGTGGCCGTATCGGAAAAGGCACGCGGCACGGGTCTGGGCACGCTGATGCTTCGCGGGCTTCTGTCGCGTGACGTCTGCAAGGATGTGACCCGCGTGCAAACCACGATCACGCGCGACAATGCTGGCAGCTGGGCCTTGTTCCGCAAGTTCAGCGATCTGAACGACGGCGCCCTGTCGAGCACGCCGTACTTCTCGAAATCGCTGCATTTCAACGATCTGCACGACACCGAATACATGGTCACAATTGCCATGAAAGAGCGGATGAAAAAGGCGGCCTGATCCTCAGGCCCCTGCCCGCCCATTCCCCAATCATATGAAGGAATACGTTATGACGACTGACAAGTCAGCCGATCTGGAAATTTTTGCCCGTCGCGAAAGCGAAGCGCGCAGCTATTGCCGCAGCTTTCCCACCGCTTTTGTCAAGGCGCAGGGGTCTGAGATGACCGATGCGTCGGGCAACACCTATATCGACTTTCTCGCCGGGTGCTCGTCGCTCAACTATGGGCACAACGACCCAGACATGAAGGCGGCCTTGATCGACCATATCACCGCTGATGGGGTCACCCATGGCCTTGATATGCACACGGATGCCAAGGCTGATTTCCTGCGCGCATTCGAGGATATCATCCTAAAGCCGCGCGGCATGGATTATAAGGTGATGATGACCGGCCCGACCGGCACGAACGCGGTCGAAGCGGCCATGAAGCTGGCGCGCAAAGTGACGGGTCGGCGCAACATCATCGCGTTTACCAACGGGTTTCATGGCATGACCATGGGCGCGCTGAGCTGCACCGGTAACGCGGGCAAACGCGCGGGCGCGGGCGGTGGATCGCTCTGTGGCACCACGCATATGCCCTATGAAGGGGCGTTCGGGCCGGATGTAGACAGCCTCAGGATCATCGAGGAAATGCTGGGCAATCCGTCCAGCGGCGTCGATGCCCCGGCAGCCTTCATTCTAGAGCCGGTACAGGGCGAGGGTGGGCTCAATGCCGCGTCCACCGCCTTTATGCAGGGCGTGGCCCGCTTGGCCAAGGAACACGGGGCGCTGCTGATTGTAGATGACATTCAGGCAGGCTGCGGGCGCACGGGCACCTTCTTTAGCTTTGAGGAGATGGGGATCGAGCCTGATCTCATCCCGATGGCCAAGAGCTTTTCCGGCATGGGCCTGCCCTTTGCCGCACTCCTGATCAAGCCCGAGCATGATATCTGGGGCCCGGCCGAGCATAACGGCACATTCCGGGGCAACACGCATGCCTTTGTCACCGCGCGTGTCGCGATCGAAAAATTCTGGAAGGACGATGCGTTCCAGAAATCCATCGCTACAAAATCCGAAATTCTGCGTGACGCGCTGATTCGGATCGCGGACGGCATCCCCGGTGCCCGTCTCAAAGGACGCGGCATGATGCAGGGGGTCGATGTGGGTGACGGCACACTCGCAGCGGCTATCTGTGCCCGAGCCTTTGAAAAAGGGCTTATCATCGAGACATCGGGTGCCCATGATGAGGTGGTCAAGGTGCTTGCCGCCCTGACAACGCCCGAAGCGACCCTGAAATCGGGGCTGAGCATCCTCGAAGAAGCAGCGCGCGACGTGACACAGACACATAAACTTGCAGCGGAGTAACGGAAATGATTGTGAGAGACTTTAACAAAATCATCGAGCAAGAGCGCGAGCGCGTGGTCTCTGATGCGCAATGGTCGAGCGTGCGGATGCTGCTGGCCGATGACGGGATGGGATTTTCATTTCACATCACTTTCCTGGAGCCGGGTTCGGAACATACGTTCGAATACAAGAACCACTTTGAAAGCGTCTATTGCATGCAGGGCAAAGGCTCGATCACGGACATCGCCACCGGCGAGACGCATGAGATCAAGCCGGGCGTGATGTATGCGCTCGACAAGCATGATCGCCACATCCTGCGCGCAGACGAAGAGCTTGTCATGGCCTGCTGCTTTAACCCGCCGGTGACAGGCAAAGAGGTGCATCAGGCCGATGGCTCTTACGCGCTGGAAAGCGCCTGACAAAAGGGTCCGGGTTTAAACCCGGATAGAGGGATATGACATTTCCAGACCATACCGTCGAAAAAATTGGCGGCACATCCATGAGCCGCGTGAACGAGTTGCTTGGAACGCTCTTTATCGGAGAGCGGACAGGTGCCGCGCTTTACCATCGCATCTTTGTGGTCTCGGCCTTTGGCGGGATCACCAACAAGCTGTTGGAGCACAAGAAATCCGGCACACCGGGGGTCTATGCGCGATTTGCCAACGGGGATGATGATCACGGTTGGCTTGATGCGCTGACCGAGGTGGGTCGCGCGATGCGCGAGGCACATGGGGATATTCTGGAACATCCGGGTGATCGCAGCATGGCGGACGAGTTCGTGCGCGAGCGGATCGAGGGGGCGCGGTCGTGCCTCTTTGATCTGCAGCGGCTATGTTCCTATGGCCATTTCCGCCTGAGCGACCACATGCTGGTCATCCGTGAATTGCTCTCGGGTCTGGGGGAATCGCATTCTGCCTTTGTCACCACGCTTTTGTTGCAGCGGGCCGGCGTCAACGCGCGATTCATCGACCTGAGCGGTTGGCGCGACGAGACAGAGCATGACCTGTCAGAACGGATCGCCGCAGGCTTGCGTGACGTGGATCTATCCAGCGAAATGCCGATTGTCACGGGCTATGCGCAATGCACAGAAGGGCTGATGCGCGAGTTTGACCGGGGCTATTCCGAGGTCACATTCGCCACTATTGCCGCATGGACAGGGGCGAAAGAGGCGATCATCCACAAGGAATTTCACCTCTCGTCCGCGGATCCAAACCTTGTGGGGGCGGACGCTGTGCGCAAGCTGGGCCATACCAATTACGACGTGGCCGATCAGCTCTCGAATTTGGGGATGGAGGCGATTCACCCCAAGGCGGCCAAGACCCTGCGACAGGCCGATGTGGCGCTGCGGGTAACGAATGCCTTTGATCCGGGCGATCCGGGGACGCTGATCGACGATCAGCCGACCGATACGCCAAGCGTCGAGATCGTGACCGGCCTCAAAGTCGTGGCATTGGAATTGTTCGAACAGGATATGGTCGGCGTCAAAGGCTATGACGCGGCCATTCTGGAGGCGCTTAAGCGGCACAATGTCTGGATCGTATCCAAGACATCGAACGCCAATACGATCACGCATTATGTGCAGGCGTCGCTCAAGGTTGTCCGGCGCGTGGCGCGTGATCTGGAAGAGATTTACCCCTCGGCCAAGGTCTCTGCGCGCACCTTGTCTCTGGTGTCGCCCATCGGGCGTGATCTGAGTGGGCTCAGGGTACTCAGCCGCGGTCTGGCAGCGCTAGAAGATGCCGGGATCGAGGTGATCGCCGCCCATCAGACACCGCGCAGCGTGGATGTTCAATTCGTCCTCGGAGCCAAGGAGATGGAGGCGGGAATCGCCGCCTTGCACCGCGCTCTGATCGAAAGCGAGGTGACCCACCTCCCTAGAAAGGCCGCCTGAGCGCGGCCATCCCCAGAGTGCGCTGAGCACAATTTGAAACGAATGCGCGGCAGTCTCTGTTTGGAGCTGCCGCGCGTTTGGCGTAAGGTGGTTTTATTCGGGCCAGTATGGCCGAGACCTGATCAAGTGACACGTGTGGTGCGTAGGGAGCACGTGGGGAACGGAGGGTGTCGGCATCTGCTGGCATCCTCCGTTTGGGTCTTGTGCAGGCGTCACCGGCTCCGGGTCAGCTCCAGGAACACATCCTGCAAATCCGCCTGTTCTGTTTTCACATCGCGAATGGTGATTCCTGCGGCATGAACCGCAGCAAGCACCTCTTCGGCAGAGGTGGCACCGGATTTATAGGTGATGACCAGCGCCCCATCGCCACGCTTGGTCACGCTCAGCCCCTCCGCCTGCGGCAGGGTTGCGGCGGGCTTGTCGGGCTGAATGATCATCGTCTTGTGGTCAAGACGCCCCAAGAGATTGGCGGTGCTGTCGCGCGCCACCACTTCACCCAGATTGATAATGGCGATTTCGTCGCACATTTCCTCGGCCTCTTCGAGGTAGTGGGTGGTGAGAATGATAGTCATGCCCTGCTCGTTCAGCCGCCGCACATTTTCCCACAGCATCTGGCGCAGCTCGATATCCACGCCTGCGGTCGGTTCGTCCAGAACAAGGATATGCGGATGATGCACCAAGGCCTTGCCCAGAAGCAGACGCCGCCGCATGCCCCCTGACAGGGTGCGCGCATAGGCCTCGGCCTTGTCCTCTAGCCCTATGAGGCGCAATATCTCGTCGCTGCGCCGTTCGCGCCGGGGCACGCCGTAGAGCCCCGCCTGCACCTCAAGCGCACCGCGCGGGGTAAAGAACGGGTCAAGATTCAATTCCTGCGGCATCACCCCGATTGAGGCGCGGCTCTGACGCGGGTTGCGATCCTGATCGAAGCCCCAGATCGTAACCTGCCCCGCAGTCTTGACCACCAAGCCCGCCAGAATATTGATCAGTGTCGATTTGCCCGCCCCGTTCGGCCCCAACAGGCCAAAAACAGACCCTTGCGGTACGTCGAGGTTGATCCCTTTGAGCGCCTGTTTGGCCGGGCTGTTGCGCCCCGCGCCATAAGTCTTGGTCAATCCGCGGATTTCAATGGCATTGGACGCCATGCTGCTCTTGCCCCTCGGCTTGTGTTCACTCATATTCGCACCTAGTGGAAAGCACGGCAAAAGGAAACGCCCCGATGGTAACGCAGGCCCCGGAAACCCGCATTGTGGACAGCTACCGCGTCGCCTGCGACGGGGGCGAGGGTGCTTTGGGCCATCCCCGCGTCTGGCTGCAAATCCCGCATGAAACAGGGTTTGTCGAATGCCCCTATTGCGATGCCAAACTGGTTCAAAAGGATTTTGAGGGCAAGGTCTGAGCCATCGGCCGGGTGCCCTGTTCGGGCCCGGGAATTTGAGTATTTTCGCCAAGAAGACGCCTGATCGGGAGGGCAACCCATGTCATTCGGAAAAGGCTGTCACTTGCATCTGATCGACGGATCGTCGTTCATTTTCCGCGCCTATCACGCGCTGCCGCCGCTGACGCGCAAATCCGACGGGCTGCCTATCGGGGCCGTGTCAGGGTTTTGCAATATGCTGCAACGCTATGTTGAGGGCAACAACGGCCACGACGCGCCCACGCATGTCGCCGTCATCTTTGACAAGGGCAGCCATACGTTTCGCAACGATCTTTATCCCGAATACAAGGCCAACCGCGAAGCGATGCCAGAGGACCTGCGCCCGCAGATCCCGCTGACGCGCGAGGCCACGCGCGCCTTCAACATCGCCTGCGAAGAGAAAGAGGGCTACGAGGCCGATGACATCATCGCCACGCTCGCCTGTCAGGCGCGCGATCTGGGCGGACGGGTGACGATCATCAGCTCCGACAAGGACCTGATGCAGCTTGTCGGCGATGGAGTCGAAATGCTGGATGCGATGAAAAACCGCCTGATTGATGTGGAGGGCGTGCGCGAGAAATTCGGCGTCAGCCCGGACCGGGTGGTCGATGTGCAGGCGCTGGCCGGCGATAGTGTCGATAACGTGCCCGGTGCGCCGGGGATCGGGATCAAGACGGCGGCGCTTTTGATCAACGAATTCGGCTCACTCGAGGCGCTTTTGGACCGCGCCGAAGAGATCAAGCAGCCCAAGCGCCGCGATACGTTGATTGAAAAGCGCGCACAGATCGAGATGTCGAAGCGGCTGGTGCAACTGGATTGCAACACGCCGCTCGACTTTACGCTCGACGATCTGGAAGTGCGCGATCCTGATCCCGAGATGTTGTTGGGGTTTCTGGCGCAGATGGAGTTTCGCACCCTCTCGAAGCGCATCGCCGAGGCCTTGGGCGCAGTGGCGCCGACCATTCCGGAACCTGCCGCGCAAAGCGCTGCCACGGCACCCGATCAATCCCCCGATTGGCCAGCAATAGAGCCTGAGACCTATGTCCATGTCTCGGACCGCGCGACGCTGGACGCCTGGATCGCCACCATCCGCGCCCAAGGCTATGTCGCCTTTGATACCGAGACCACCTCGCTCAACGAAATGCAGGCCGATCTGGTGGGCATTTCGCTGGCTACGGCACCGGGCCGCGCCTGTTACATCCCGGTGGCGCACAAAGACGGGGCGGCGGATGATCTCTTTGGGTCGGACGCGCGGGCCGAGGGGCAATTGCCGCTGGACGAGGTGTTGAACGCCCTCAAACCCGTGCTTGAGGATGACGCCATCCTCAAGATCGGTCAGAATATGAAGTACGACGCCAAGATTCTGGCCGCCCATGGCATAACCGTGGCCCCCATCGACGATACGATGCTGATGTCCTATGCGCTGCATGCCGGGCTGCACGGGCATGGGATGGACACGCTGTCAGAGCGCTATCTGAACCATAGCCCGATCCCGATCAGATCCCTGCTGGGTAGTGGCAAAGCCGCTGTCACCTTTGACCGCGTGCCAGTGGCCGAGGCGGTGAAATATGCCGCAGAGGATGCCGACATCACGCTGCGCCTCTGGCTCACGCTCAAGCCGCAGCTGCACCGTGCCCAGGTCACCACGGTCTACGAGACGCTGGAACGCCCGTTGGTGCCTGTGCTGGCGCGCATGGAGCGGGATGGCGTGCTGGTCGACCGTGACACGCTGCGCGCCATGTCTGGCAAATTCGCCCAGAAAATGGCCGGCTTGGAATCAGAAATTCACGCGCTTGCCAGGCGCAGTTTCAATGTCGGTTCGCCCAAGCAATTGGGAGAGATCCTGTTTGACGAAATGGGCCTGCCGGGCGGCGAAAAGGGCAAAACCGGTGCCTATGCCACCGGGGCCGACGTGCTCGAGGATCTGGCGACAGAGCATGATCTGCCCGCGCGCGTTCTGGATTGGCGGCAATTGAGCAAGCTCAAATCCACCTATACTGACGCGCTTCAGGATCACATCGATCCGGATACGGGGCGGGTCCACACCTCCTATCTGCAAACCGGGGCCAGCACAGGGCGGTTTTCCTCGTCAGACCCCAATCTGCAAAACATTCCCGTGCGCAGCGAAGAAGGGCGACGCATCCGAGAGGCCTTTGTTGCGGCCCCCGGCAATCGTCTGGTCAGTCTCGATTACAGCCAGATCGAGTTGCGCATTTTGGCGCATGTGGCCGGGATAGAGACGCTCAAGCAGGCGTTTCGCGATGGCCATGACATTCACGCCATGACCGCGTCAGAGATGTTCAACGTGCCGCTGGCCGAGATGACGCCCGAGATCAGGCGTCAGGCCAAGGCGATAAATTTCGGGGTGATCTATGGCATCTCGGGCTTTGGTCTTGCGCGCAATCTGCGCATTCCAAGAGGCGAGGCGCAGGGATTCATCGACCGCTATTTCGAGCGGTTTCCGGGCATCAAGGATTACATGGACGCCACCACCGCCTTTGCCAAGGAACATGGCTATGTCCAGACCCTGTTCGGGCGCAAGATCCACACGCCCGAGATTGCCGCCAAAGGCCCGCGCGCCGGATTCGCCCGGCGTGCAGCGATCAACGCGCCAATTCAAGGCACGGCGGCGGACATCATTCGCCGCGCCATGATCCGTATGCCCGAGGCGATCGAGGGGCTGCCCTGCAAGATGCTGTTGCAGGTCCATGACGAATTGATCTTTGAAGTGGCCGAGGACAGCGTAGACCGCTTGATCGACGTTGCGCGCGCTGTGATGCAGGGGGCCGCAGACCCGGCAGTGCGTCTAGACGTGCCCCTGGTAGTGGATGCGGGCCAAGGCCGCAATTGGGCGGAAGCGCATTAAACGCCCGCTCTAACGCCCGGAATTGAGTGGTTTAGCGACAAAAACACCCCGCAAAGGGAAAGTGGTGCCCAGGAGAGGACTCGAACCTCCACGGCCTTGCGGCCACTGGCACCTGAAGCCAGCGCGTCTACCATTCCGCCACCTGGGCAGGTGTCGTGAGGCAGGCGTTTATCGCTCGCCCCGGATGGTGTCAACGGCGATTTTGTCGCTTGGCTGCAATTGCCTTATCGTCTTGTCCAAATCGCGCAGGGGCGATAGGAAAGTGAGGATACGCGCATAGCCTCGGAGGCCCGAATGTCAAAGCTTGTCACCATTTACGGCGGATCAGGGTTCGTGGGCCGCTATATCGCGCGGCGCATGGCGCAGGCCGGTTGGCGGGTACGGGTGGCGGTGCGGCGCCCCAATGAGGCGATGCATGTCAAACCCTATGGCGTTGTCGGTCAGGTCGAGCCGGTATTTTGCAATATCCGCGATGATGCATCCGTGCGCGCGGTGATGCAGGGCGCTGATGCGGTGGTGAACTGCGTTGGCACCTTTGACCGCAAGGGCAAAAACAGCTTTGACGCTGTGCAGGACAAGGGGGCCACACGGATCGCGCGGATCGCCGCAGAGGAAGGCGTGGCGCATCTGGTGCATTTGTCGGCAATTGGGGCCGATGCCACCTCGGACAGCCACTATGCCCGTTCCAAGGCAGCGGGCGAGGCGGGTATCCTACAGCATTTCCCGAACGCCGTGATCCTGCGCCCCTCGGTCATCTTTGGTCCCGAAGATCAGTTTTTCAACCGCTTTTCCGGGATGACGCGGCTTGGTCCGGTACTGCCTGTGGTCGGTGCCGACACGCGATTCCAGCCGGTCTATGTGGATGACGTGGCGCAAGCCGCGGTGATGGGGGCCATGGGCCGGGCAACGCCGGGCATTTACGAGCTTGGCGGGCCAGAGGCGATCAGCTTTCGTGGTCTGATGCAGCAGATGCTGCAGGTGATCCGGCGGCGGCGTCTGATCGCCAATATTCCCTTTGGAGTGGCCGCGCTTATGGCTGGGGCGATGGAGCTTGTTCAGACGGTCACGCTTGGCCTTGTGCCGCCGCAGATCACCCGGGATCAGGTGCGTAGCCTGCGGCGGGATAATGTTGTCGGAGACGGGGCCAAGGGCTTTGACGCGCTTGGCATCACCCCTGTTGCGGTAGGCGCGGTACTGCCGGATTATCTCTGGCGGTTCCGTCCGGCTGGGCAATATGCGGCGATCAAGGAATCGGCCAAGAACCTGCGCGCGCGCTGACCCTCAGCTATAGGCGATGGCCAACAAAGCCACGCCCAGCACCATGCGATAGATCACATAGGGCGTAAAGCTGACGCTGCGCAGCAGGCGCATCATCAGGCTGAGCGCCAAGAGGGCCGCGACAAAGGCCAGGGCGGCGGCAATCGCCCCGTCACGGATTAGACCCATATCCGCCGTCATCACGGCCTCTGCACCCAGCAAGACGCCGCTGGCGATGATCGTGGGCACAGACATCAGCATCGAAAGGCGCGCGGCATCCTCGCGCGCAAAGCCCATGACCCGCGCACCCGTGATGGTAATACCAGAGCGCGAGGTGCCGGGAATAAGGGCAATGACCTGCCACATCCCCAAGAGGATGGCATCGCGCAGGGTCCAACCTTCGCTGGTTCTGACAGTTTTGCCAGTTTGATCCGCCCAATAGAGCAGGACGCCAAAGATGAGCGTGGCCCAGCCGATGACAGTAATCGAGCGCAGCGCGTCATTTAGCCCGGTGATCTTGAGCAGCAGGCCCGCCACCATCACCGGAACCGCAGAGACGATCAACAGCAACGCAAGCCGAGCGCCGGGCGTGTCGGCACGCCCCATGAACAGGCGAGGCAGGCCAAAGATGGCCCCCCGCAGGTCAGACCAGAAGTAGAGAATGACCGCAAAGAGCGTGCCCACATGCACCGCCACATCAATGATCTGTCCCTGATCGGGAATATGCAGGAGATTCGGCAAAAGGATCAGATGGCCAGACGAGGAAATCGGCAAAAACTCGGTTATCCCCTGCACGATGGCGACAAGGAAAATGTGAAAGAGCGCCATGGTGCCTGTCCCGATCTGATTTTTGAAATCGTATAAAGCATTGTCTTAAAAAGGCAAAGTTGATTGTAGGTCCGGATCGGAATTAATTTATGAAAAAATCAATGGGGACGCGCGCACAGCAACTATAATTAATTCATAATAGGTCATAGTTTATGACTTTTAATCCAAAGGGGAGTGCTGTAAACCTTCGCAACCAGTTGACTCGGGAGGAAAAGCCGTGGCCAAGCAACCCATGCTGAAATTTGTGAGCGTTGAGCGGGATATGCCCGAGAAACGTGGCGCAGATGATCGGCGGCAGGATTTCCATGAAATCTATGCCGAATTCGCCGATGCCAAAGCCAAGGAGCAGGCCGGACGGTGTAGCCAGTGTGGCGTGCCCTATTGCCAGAGCCATTGTCCGCTGCACAACAATATTCCGGACTGGTTGCGCCTGACAGCCGAAGGTCGGCTGAAAGAGGCTTATGAAATCAGCCAGTTGACCAACACCTTCCCCGAGATTTGTGGGCGCATCTGCCCGCAGGACCGGCTGTGCGAGGGCAATTGCGTGATCGAGCAATCGGGGCATGGCACGGTCACGATTGGGGCGGTTGAAAAATACATCACCGATACTGCCTGGGAAGAGGGCTGGGTTGAGGTGATCAAGCCAAGTGTGGAGCGCGTTGAATCTGTCGGCATTATTGGTGCTGGCCCCGGTGGGCTTGCGGCGGCGGATGTGCTGCGGCGGGCGGGGGTTCAGGTTACGGTCTATGACCGCTATGATCGCGGCGGCGGGTTGCTGACCTATGGGATTCCCGGTTTCAAGTTGGAAAAGGACGTGGTCATGCGCCGCGTCGAACAACTGGAGCAGGGTGGCGTTAAATTCGTGCTCAATTGTGATGTGGGAACAGACATCAGTTTCGATGAAATCCGCAGCAAACACAATGCGTTGATGATTGCCACCGGAGTTTACAAGAGCCGCGATTTGGACGGCCCGGGGGCCGGTGCAGACGGGATCGTGCGAGCGATTGACTATCTGACCGCCAGCAATCGTGTGTGCTTTGGCGACAGCGTGCCAGAGTATGAAAGCGGCGAGTTGAACGCAGAAGGCAAGCGCATTGTTGTGGTAGGCGGCGGCGATACCGCGATGGATTGCGTGCGCACGGCCATTCGGCAAGGGGCCAAATCGGTTACATGCCTATACCGTCGCGACCGCGAGAATATGCCCGGCAGCCAGCGTGAGGTGGCCAATGCCGAAGAGGAAGGTGTTAAGTTTGAATGGCTGAGCGCCCCTGTTGGCTTTGTTGGCGACCCGGTAACAGCGGTGAAGGTACAGAAGATGCGCCTTGGTGCGCCCGATGCCACAGGGCGGCAGAGCCCAGAGCCGATTGAGGGCGCGATCGAGGATGCGCCCGCCGATCTGGTGATCAAGGCGCTCGGGTTCGAGCCCGAAGACCTGCCAAGCCTTTGGGGGCAAAAGGAATTGGAAGTCACCCGTTGGGGGACGATCAAGGCCGAGTTCACCACTGGGCAAACCGCGATGGACGGGGTTTTTGCCGTGGGCGATATCGTGCGCGGCGCATCCCTTGTGGTGTGGGCGATCCGCGACGGGCGCGACTCGGCGGCGGCAATCCTGAACTATCTGGACCAAGCGCAAGCCGTTGCTGCGGAGTAGCGGTAACCTGTCGGTATTCCAACGATGATCCGACAGCCACGCGACGAGACAACGTGACAGACACACTGACCCACCAGATTAAGGAAGGGTAAAGACCGATGACGACATTTGATCTTAACTGGGCCGAAGAACAGCAAGCCAAGCGCGAGTGGTTGGCAGCCAATGGCATGTATGCCGAAGAAGAGGAGCATTCCTCTTGTGGTGTGGGCCTTGTCGTGTCGATTGACGGCAAACCGTCGCGCCGCGTGGTCGAGGCAGGGATCAACGCGCTCAAGGCGATCTGGCACCGGGGTGCCGTTGACGCCGATGGCAAGACCGGCGATGGCGCAGGCATTCATCTGCAAATCCCGGTGTCGTTTTTTTACGATCAAATCCGCCGCACTGGCCACGAGCCGAACGAGAGCCGGTTGGTTGCCGTGGGTCAGGTGTTCTTGCCGCGCACCAATTTTGGCGCGCAAGAACAGTGCCGGACCATCGTGGAAACCGAAGTGCTCCGCATGGGGCATACGATCTATGGCTGGCGGCATGTGCCGGTGGATATTTCCTGTCTTGGCGAAAAGGCCAACGCAACCCGGCCGGAGATCGAACAGATCCTGATTTCCGATGCCAAGGGATTGGACGAGGAAACATTCGAGCGGGAACTTTATGTGATCCGCCGCCGGATCGAAAAGGCGGTGCAGGCTGCCGGGATCATGGGATTTTACATGGCAAGCCTGAGCTGCCGCAGCATCATCTACAAAGGGATGATGCTGGCCGAGCAGGTGGCGGTGTTCTACCCCGATCTGATGGACGAACGGTTCAAGAGCGCCTTTGCCATTTATCATCAGCGCTATTCGACCAACACCTTCCCGCAATGGTGGCTGGCGCAGCCGTTCCGCATGCTGGCGCATAACGGCGAGATCAACACGCTCAAGGGCAATACCAATTGGATGAAAAGCCATGAGATCCGCATGGCAAGCGGGGCCTTTGGCGATCTGGCCGAAGATATCAAGCCGATCATCCCGCAAGGATCAAGCGATAGTGCCGCGCTGGATGCCGTGTTCGAGGTGCTGGTGCGCGCCGGACGTTCCGCGCCGATGGCCAAGACGATGCTGGTGCCTGAATCCTGGTCCAAGCAGGCCGAAGAGCTGCCGCAGTCGTGGCGCGATATGTATTCCTATTGCAATTCGGTGATGGAGCCGTGGGATGGCCCCGCCGCGCTGGCGATGACCGATGGCCGCTGGGTATGCGCCGGGCTTGACCGCAACGGGCTGCGGCCGATGCGGTATGTGGTTACAGGTGACGGCATGGTGATTGCCGGGTCAGAGGCCGGGATGGTCCCGATTGACGAGCGCACGGTCAAGGAAAAGGGCGCACTTGGGCCGGGCCAGATGCTGGCCGTGGATATGACCCAAGGCAAGCTCTATCACGATGCGGAAATCAAGAACCGTTTGGCGGACGCGCAGCCCTTTGGCGAATGGGTCGGCAAGATCAACGAGCTGGATGAGGCGCTTTCGGGGGCAACAGAGGCCCCGCTTTATTCCGGTTCGGACCTGCGCAAGCGGCAGATCGCAGCGGGCTATAGCATCGAGGAACTGGAGCAGGTTCTGGCCCCCATGGCCGAGGATGGCAAAGAGGCGGTGGCGAGCATGGGCGACGACACGCCAAGTGCCGTTCTATCCAAACAGTATCGCCCCCTGAGCCATTTCTTCCGTCAGAATTTCAGTCAGGTGACTAACCCGCCCATTGACAGCTTGCGCGAATACCGGGTGATGAGCCTGAAGACGCGGTTCGGCAACCTCAAGAACGTGCTGGATGAATCGAGCGCGCAAACCGAGATTCTGGTCCTCGAAAGCCCGTTCGTGGGCAATGCCCAATGGGCCGAGATGATCAAACAGTTCAACGCCGATGTGACCGAGATCGACTGCACCTTTGCGCCCGGCAAGAACGCGCTGCAAGACGGGCTAGAGCGTATCCGCGCCGAGGCAGAGGATGCAATCCGCTCGGGCACCGGGCATCTCATCCTGACGGATCAACACCAGAACGAGGCCCGCGTCGGCATGCCAATGATTTTGGCGACCAGTGCGGTGCATAGCCATCTGACACGCAAGGGGCTGCGCACATTCTCGAGCCTCAACGTGCGCTCTGCCGAATGTATCGACCCGCATTATTTCGCGGTGCTGATTGGCGCGGGTGCCACGGTGGTCAACGCCTATCTGGCCGAGGACAGCATCGCCGACCGGATCGCGCGCGGATTGATCGAGGGGAGCCTGACCGAAGCAGTGGCCCGCTACCGGACAGCGATTGATCAGGGTCTGCTCAAAATCATGTCGAAGATGGGGATTTCGGTGATCTCCTCTTATCGTGGTGGTTTGAACTTTGAAGCGGTCGGGCTGAGCCGTGCGATGTGCGCAGAGTATTTCCCCGGTCTGACCAGCCGGATCAGTGGCATCGGTGTGTCAGGGATTCAGGCCAAGCTGGAAGAGGTGCATGGCCGCGCCTATGCCGGCGGGCAGGATATTCTGCCGATCGGCGGCTTTTACAAGGCGCGGAAATCGGGCGAAACCCATGCTTGGGGTGCGCAGACAATGCATATCCTGCAAACCGCCTGTAACAAGGCAAGCTATGAGCTCTGGAAGCGCTACAGCGCCGCGATGCAGGCCAATCCGCCCATTCATCTGCGCGACCTGATGGCGATCAAGCCACTGGGCAAGGCGATCCCGATTGAAGAGGTCGAGAGCGTAACCGCGATCCGCAAGCGGTTCGTGACACCGGGCATGTCGCTTGGGGCGCTAAGCCCCGAGGCGCACAAGACGCTGAACGTGGCAATGAACCGGATCGGCGCGCGCTCGGACAGTGGCGAAGGCGGCGAAGACCCGGCGCATTTCACGCCAGAGGCCAATGGTGACAACCCATCGGCCAAGATCAAGCAGGTGGCATCAGGCCGCTTTGGCGTGACGGCGGAATATCTCAACCATTGCGAAGAGTTGGAAATCAAGGTCGCGCAAGGGGCCAAGCCCGGCGAGGGTGGGCAGTTGCCGGGCATGAAAGTGACCAAGCTGATTGCACGGCTGCGCCATTCGACCGAAGGCGTGACGCTGATTTCGCCGCCGCCGCATCACGATATCTACAGTATCGAGGATCTGGCGCAGCTCATCTATGACCTCAAGCAGATCAATCCGGGCGTCAAAGTATGCGTCAAGCTGGTGGCGCAATCCGGTGTGGGCACGATTGCCGCCGGTGTGGCCAAGGCCAAGGCGGATGTGATCCTGATCTCCGGGCATAATGGTGGCACCGGCGCATCCCCCGCAACGAGCATCAAATATGCCGGCCTGCCGTGGGAAATGGGCCTGACCGAGGCGCATCAGGTGCTGAGCATGAACAATCTGCGCGAGCGGATCACGCTGCGCACCGATGGCGGGCTGCGTACCGGGCGCGATATCGTCATGGCGGCGATGATGGGGGCCGAGGAATATGGCATCGGCACCGCAGCGCTGATCGCGATGGGCTGTATCATGGTGCGTCAGTGCCAGTCGAACACCTGTCCCGTGGGCGTCTGCACGCAGGACGAGGCGCTGCGCGCCAAGTTCACCGGCAATGCCGACAAAGTGGTGAACCTCATCACTTTCTACGCGCAGGAGGTGCGGGAAATCCTTGCCTCTATCGGTGCGCGCAGCCTTGATGAGGTGATCGGGCGGGCGGATCTGCTGACGCAGGTGTCGCGCGGGTCGGCGCATCTGGATGATCTTGACCTCAACCCGATGCTGATCACCGTCGATGGGGCACAACACCAGCGCTATGACCGGCTCAAGCCGCGCAACGAGGTGCCCGATACGCTGGATGCAGAGATCGTGCGCGATGCCGCGCGGTTCCTGAACGATGGTGAGAAGATGCAGCTGCATTATGCGGTGCAGAACACGCATCGCACCGTGGGCACGCGGGTATCCAGCCATATCGTGCGCAAGTTCGGAATGCGCAATAGCCTTCAGCCGGATCACCTGACGGTCAAGCTGACGGGAAGTGCGGGGCAGAGCCTTGGGGCCTTTGCCGCGCCGGGCCTCAAGATCGAGGTCTCGGGCGACGCCAATGACTATGTGGGCAAGGGCCTGTCGGGGGCAACCATCGTGGTACGCCCACCAATGGCCAGCCCGCTGGTTGCCGCCGAAAACACGATCATCGGCAATACCGTGCTCTATGGCGCGACCGATGGCTATCTCTTTGCCGCGGGCCGTGCTGGCGAACGCTTTGCCGTGCGCAATTCGGGTGCAAAGGTGGTGATCGAGGGCTGCGGCAGCAATGGCTGTGAATACATGACCGGCGGCGTTGCGGTGATCCTTGGCGATATCGGGGCCAATTTTGGCGCAGGCATGACCGGCGGCATGGCCTATCTCTATGATCCGCAGGGCCGCGCGCCGACACTGGTCAATGGCGAAACCCTGGTCAGTTGTGCCGTAACAGAGCCGCATTGGGAGGCCGAGCTGAAAGGGCTGATCGAGCGGCATGTCGCGGAAACCGGCAGCCGCCGGGGGCAGGACATCCTGCAATACTGGGATCAAGAGCGGGCGCATTTCATCCAGCTTTGCCCCAAGGAGATGCTCAACAAGCTGAGCCATCCGCTTGGCATGGTGCCAGAGGCTATTCCGGCAGAATAGAGACGAAATCCGGGGGCTCTGCCCCCGGACCCCCGGAGTATTTTCGCCAAGAAGAACCCGACCCGCGCCAAAGGTGTTTTGCGTGCCCGCGCAGGGCGTTATAGCTGTTCCATGGCACGCGCGCGCAAATCCCCACCCTTACGGGCGAAATCCCGATGGACGCCGACCACATGGCTGGTGCGCTGGTCGCTTGTGGCCGTGCTGATCGTGATCGGAGTGATCGCAGCCCACCGTGAGATTGCACCGCCCAAGACCTATTACATGGGTCAGGAAGAGCGGCGACTGGGCCGCATCGCGCAGGACTGGGTGCCAATGGCGCAAATTGCGCCAGTGATGGCGCGGTCCCTGGTGGCGGCAGAGGATGCCAATTTTTGCCAGCACTGGGGGTTTGATATGGCGGCCATTCGCACGGCGATCGCCGAGGGATCAGGGCGCGGGGCCTCGACGCTCAGTCAGCAAGTCGTCAAGAATGTCTATCTCTGGCATGGGCGCAATTGGGCGCGCAAGGCGCTGGAGGCCAGCATTACTCCGGTGGTCGAAACGCTTTGGTCGAAACGACGGATCATCGAGGTCTATCTTAACGTCGCAGAGTTTGATGAGGGGGTTTTCGGGGTTGAGGCCGCCGCGCGGCACTATTTCGGCGTGAGCGCCGCCGACCTGAGCGCCACGCAAGCGGCACGGCTGGCGGCGGTGCTGCCTGATCCCAAGGGACGCTCCGCGTCAAAACCATCGCAGGCATTGCGCAACCGGGCCGCTGGTATCCTTGATGGAGCGGCAACGATTGACCGAGATGGGCGCGCCACCTGTTTCGAGGATTGAAAACCGCAGCCAAAGGGGGCATTGAGGGGCGACCCCCGAGACCACAGGTAATCGTTCATGGCCAAGCTCTATCATGTCCCGCTCTCGCCCTTTTGCCGCAAGGTTCGGCTGAGTCTGGCGGAAAAGCGGATCGAATGTGAGCTGGTGGAAGAGCGCTATTGGGAGCAGGATCCGGACTTTCTGCGCCGCAACCCGGCTGGCAAAGTGCCCGTGCTGCGGATCGACGGCAAGACCATGTCGGAGAGTGCCGCGATCTGCGAATATCTCGAAGAGAAGTATCCCGAACCGTCCCTGATGCCCAAAGGCACCGATGCGCGCTATGAGGTGCGGCGGCTGGTGGGGTGGTTTGACGACAAGTTTCATAGCGAAGTGACCAGCAAGTTGGTCTATGAGCGGGTGAACAAGAAGGTGATGAAGCTAGGCTTTCCCGACAGTCGCAATGTCAAGGACGGCGCCAAGGCGATCAAATATCATCTGGATTACATGGCGTGGCTGTTGGATCACCGGCGCTGGCTGGCGGGCGATGTGATGACGCTGGCGGATTTTGCGGCGGCCGCGCATCTTAGCGCGCTGGATTACATCAGCGATGTAGACTGGACGCGCAGCGAGGCGGTCAAGGATTGGTATGCCAAGATCAAGTCGCGCCCGGCGTTCCGCGGGATTCTGGCGGATCAAGTGTCGGGATTTCCGCCGCCTGCGCATTATGCTGATCTCGACTTTTAGGTTGGGGGCGCTGCCCCCGTCGCCGCAAGCGGCGACTCCCCCGAGGTATTTTGCGCCAGATGAATGTTGGGCTGAAACAGAGACTGATTGATCAAGCGCTAGCCGAAGGGTTTGACGCCTGTCGGATGTGTCGCCCATGGGATGTGGGGCATGTGCCCGAGCGTTTGGCCGCATTTCTTGGGCAGGGCTATCACGGGCAGATGGGCTGGCTGGCAGAGCGCAGCGAGTGGCGCGGCGCGCCTGAGGCGCTCTGGCCCGAGGCGCGCACCGTCATCATGTTGGGCGAAAGCTATACCCCCGAGGAAGACCCCTTGGCCGGGTTGAAGCGGTCCGATTGCGGCAACATCTCGGTTTATGCACGTAACAGAGACTATCACGACACGGTCAAGAAGCGGTTGAAACGCTTGGCGCGCTGGCTGATCGACGCGGGCGGCGGGGAGGTGAAGGTGTTTGTTGATACGGCCCCCGTGCCGGAAAAGCCGCTTGGACAAGCGGCGGGGCTGGGATGGCAGGGCAAGCACACCAACCTGGTGAGCCGTGAGTTGGGAAGCTGGTTTTTTCTTGGGTCCGTTTTTACGACACTGGATCTAGAGACGGATCCGGCGGAAATCGATCATTGTGGGTCTTGCCGCGCCTGTCTGGACATCTGTCCCACCGATGCCTTTCCCGCGCCCTATCAGTTGGACGCGCGGCGCTGTATTTCCTATCTGACGATCGAGCATAAGGGGCCCGTGGATGAAGCCCTGCGCCCCGGTCTGGGCAACCGGATTTATGGCTGCGACGATTGTCTGGCGGTCTGCCCATGGAACAAGTTTGCGGTCGCGGCGCGTGAAGTGAAGTATCACGCGCGCGACGATCTGGTGGCCCCACGGCTGGCGGAGCTGGCAATGCTGGACGATACCGCGTTCCGTGCGCGATTTTCCGGCAGCCCGATCAAGCGCATCGGGCGGGATCGGTTTTTGCGCAACGTGCTCTACGCGATTGGCAATTCCGCAGATCCCAGCCTGCGCGCGGTGGCGCAATCGCAGTGCGAGGATGCGGATGCGGCCGTCGCGGATGCGGCGCGGTGGGCGGTCAAACGACTGGATCGTGACGCAAACGGGCTGGCATAGCGCGAGAAACCCGCTACACCCCTAGCCTGACAGTCAAAGAGGGCAGGCAGATGGCGTTGTTGTTGGGCGTGGACACCGGGGGCACATATACCGATGCCGTTCTGATCCGGGATGAGCGCGAGGTGATTGCGAGCGCCAAGGCGCTGACGACACGGGCCGATCTGGCCGTAGGAATTGGTGCTGCGGTCGAGGCCGTGATGCGCGAAAGCGGCGCGAATGTGGGCGATATCGGCCTTGCCTCCCTCTCGACGACCTTGGCGACCAACGCGCTGGTCGAGGGGCAAGGCGGGCGCGCAGGCCTAGTTTATATCGGGTTTCGGGCGGCAGATTTGCAGGCACATGGGCTGGCCGAGGCGCTGGGCGGTGACCCGGCGATTGTGCTGAGTGGTGGCCATAACCACGCCGGAGGCGAGGCAATGCCGCTGGATAAAGAGGCGCTTTTGGCTTGGTTAGAGACTAGAACAGGGGCAGAGGCCTATGCGGTGGCATCGCTCTTTGCCACCAGAAACCCCGCGCATGAATTGGCGGCGGCAGAGACGATCCGCGCGGTAACGGGACGGCCTGTGAGCCTGTCGCATCATCTGTCGGCCAAGCTCAACGGGCCGAAACGGGCGCTGACCGCGCTGCTGAACGCGCGGCTCATCGGGATGATTGCGCGGCTGATCGACCGAGCCGAGGGCAAACTGGGCGAGTTGGGGATACACGCGCCGCTGATGGTGGTGCGGGGAGACGGGGCGTTGATCAGTGCCGATCAAGCGCGGGAACGCCCCATCGAGACCATTCTGAGCGGGCCTGCGGCAAGCATCGTGGGCGCGCGCTGGCTGACCGGGGCGGCGCATGCGCTGGTGTCGGATATTGGCGGAACAACGACCGATGTGGCGGTCCTGCGCGAGGGGAGACCGGCGATTGATCCCGAAGGCGCGCGTGTGGGCCCATGGCGCACCATGGTCGAAGCGGTCGCGATGCGAACCTTTGGGCTGGGTGGTGACAGTGAGGTTCATGTGCGCGACGAAGGGCTAGAGGGCGGCGTGATCCTCGGCCCGCGGCGCGTGGTGCCGGTGAGCCTGATGGCGGCAGAGGCACGCGAGGCGGTGCATGGCGTGTTGGAGGAACAATTGCGGGCAGTGGCCCCCGGCGAGCATGACGCGCGGTTCGTGCGCGCGGTACCGGGGATCGAGGCCGGGGGATTAGGCGAGCGCGAAGAAGCTTTGTTGAGCCGGATTGGTGTCGATGTGCGCCCCGTCGGCAAGGTGCTTAAGACGCGCATGGATGGCGCGGCGCTGACACGCTTGGTGCGCCGGGGGCTGGTGCAGGTGGCGGGTATCACGCCGTCGGATGCAAGCCATGTGCTGGGCGGGCTGGACAGTTGGGATGCAGAGGCCGCGCGCATGGCGTTGGAACTGGTGGCGCGCAAGCGAACCGGGTCGGGCAACCGGCTGGCGGAGGGGCCAGAGCATTTGGCGCGCATGATCGTGGATCGCCTGACGCATCAGACAAGTTTAGCCTTGTTAGAGACTGCTTTTGCCGAAGAAGACATGGACTTTGGCCTGTCTCCTACGGCGCTGGCCGAGCATGTGCTGATGCAAAAAGGGTTGGATGGGCATCGCGGTTTGGTGCGAATCGAAAGCGGGCTGGCGGTGCCGGTGATTGGTCTCGGTGCGTCGGCGGCGAGCTATTACGGCGCGGTGGGTTCGCGGCTGGGCTGCGAGATGATCCTGCCTGCGCATGGCGGCGTGGCCAATGCGATTGGCGCGGTGGTGGGCCGTGTGACGATCCGGCGGGGCGGCACGGTGACATCACCCTCTGAGGGCAAATACCGCGTGCATCTTGAAAGCGGTCCAGAGGATTATGCCGCGTCCGACACCGCGATGGCGGCGCTAGAGGCGGTTTTGCGGGCCGAAGCACAAGCCGAAGCCGAGGCGGCCGGGGCAGTGGATATTCATGTTACCGCGCGCCGTGCCGTAAAAGAAGCGCAGGCCGAGGCGCGACGGGTGTTTTTGGAAGCTGAAATCGTGGTAGAGGCGAGTGGACGGCCTCGTATCGCCGTCTGAGGTGTGGGGGCGCTGCCCCCGGTCCCGGAGCAGTTCGGGAACACTGAACGGGAGGGCGACATGACAGCAGCAGATCGGTTTGACGCGGATATTGCAGGGCGACTGGACGGGTTGCGCGATGAGGGGCTCTATAAGGGCGAGCGGGTGATCGCCTCGATGCAGGCGGGCGAGGTGCGGCTGGCGGATGGGCGCGCGGTGGTGAACCTCTGCGCCAACAATTACCTGGGTCTGGCAGATCATCCCGAAGTGATCGCGGCGGCGCATACGGCGCTGGACCGTTACGGGTTTGGCATGGCGAGCGTGCGGTTTATTTGCGGAACGCAGGAAGAGCACAAAGAGCTAGAGGCGCGGATCGCCGGGTTTTTAGGGTGTGAGGATGCGATCCTTTATGCGGCGGCGTTTGACGCGAATACCGGTTTGTTCGAGACGATCTTGGGGCCAGAGGATGCGATCATCAGCGATGCGCTCAACCATGCGAGCATCATCGACGGTATCCGGCTCTGCAAGGCGGAGCGCTATCGCTATGCAAATCGGGACATGGCCGATCTGGAGCGGTGTTTGCGCGAGGCGAAGGGCGCGCGGCATCGGCTGATTGCAACGGATGGCGTGTTCTCGATGGATGGAACTTATGCGCCCTTGGATGAAATTTGCAATTTGGCCGCGCGCTATGATGCAATGGTGATGGTGGATGATTGCCATGCCACCGGCTTTGTCGGCGAGACCGGGCGCGGCACACCCGAGCGGTTCGGGGTGATGGACCGTGTGGATATCCTGACCGGCACGCTGGGCAAGGCGCTGGGCGGGGCCTCGGGCGGGTATACGGCGGCAAGTGCGCAGGTGGTGGATTGGCTGCGGCAACGCTCGCGCCCGTATCTTTTTTCCAACACGCTGGCGCCGGTGATTGCGGGGGCCTCGCTCAAAGTCTTTGATATGCTGGAGGACGGCGCGGAGCGGCGTGCGCGGCTCTGGGACAATGCAGCGTATTTCCGCGAGAGGATGGGCGCACTGGGGTTTGAAATGCTGCCCGGCGAACATGCGATCATCCCGGTCATGTTGCGCGATCCGAAGCTGGCGCAAGAAATGGCAGCGCGGCTGAATGATCGCGGCGTTTATGTGACGGCCTTCAGCTTTCCGGTGGTGCCCAAGGGGCAGGACCGGATCAGAACGCAAATGAGTGCCGGGCTTACGCGCGATATGCTGGACCGGGCGATTGACGCTTTTGCGGTCGTGGGCCGCGACCTAGGAGTGATCTGATGCAGAACGAGATGAAGGCGCTGGTCAAAGCCAAGGCCGAGCCGGGGCTCTGGATGGAATACGTGCCGGTGCCCGAGGTTGGGCCATCGGATGTGCTGATCAAGGTGCGCAAATCGGCGATTTGCGGCACCGATGTGCATATCTGGAAATGGGACGAGTTCTCGGCCCGGACCGTGCCGGTGCCGATGGTTGTGGGCCATGAATTCGTCGGCGAGATTGTCGATACCGGACCTGCGGCGGTGAAATACCGGATTGGTCAGCGGGTGAGCGGCGAGGGGCATATCGTCTGCGGCACCTGTCGGAACTGTCGCGCGGGGCGAGGGCATCTGTGCCGCAATACCAAAGGGGTGGGCGTACATCGCCCCGGTTCCTTTGCCGAATATCTCTGTATCCCCGAAAGCAATGTGGTGCCAATTCCAGAGGATATTCCCGACGAGATTGCAGCAATCTTTGATCCCTTTGGCAATGCGGTGCATACCGCGCTCAGTTTCGATCTGGTGGGTGAGGATGTGCTTGTCACAGGCGCGGGGCCGATTGGCATCATGGGGGCGCTGGTCGCGCAAAAGGTGGGCGCGCGCAAGGTGGTGATCACCGATATCAACCCCTACCGTCTTGATCTGGCACAGCGGATGGGGGTGCAGCATGTGGTTGATGTGGGCAAAGAGCACCTGCGCGATGTGATGGCCGACATCGGCATGACCGAAGGCTTTGACGTGGGGCTTGAGATGTCTGGTGCGGCCCCGGCGATGCAGCAGATGATCGCGCGGATGAACAATGGCGGCAAGCTGGCGCTGTTGGGGATTGCACCCACGGAATTTGCGGTGGATTGGAACGCGGTGATTTTCAAGATGCTGCATATCAAGGGCATCTATGGCCGCGAGATGTATGAGACTTGGTACAAGATGATCGCGCTGGTGCAATCGGGGCTGGATGTGTCGGGCCTTATCACCCACCGGATCGGAATTGATGATTTCGAGCAGGGCTTTGCCGCGATGATTTCGGGCAATTCGGGCAAGGTGGTGATGGACTGGTAGGGGATCAGAGCGGCAGCGCGGTGGTCTTGAACACGGTGCGCAGGGCAAAGCTTGATTGCATTTTCGCCACGCCGGGCAGCCGGGTCAGGTATTGGCGGTGGATACGCGCGAAATCCTCGGTATCCTCTGCGACGACCTTGAGGATATAGTCGGCAGTGCCGGCGGTGAGGTGACATTCCAGCACATCGGGCACCCGCGCCACCGCCTTTTCAAAGGCGTCGAGCACCTCGTCTGCCTGCGTGGTAAGCGTAATCTCGACAAAAATCGTGGCGGGCACGCCCATTTTACGCGGGTCAAGCAGAGCGACATAGCCCTTGATATACCCATCGGATTCAAGGCGCTGCACGCGGCGGTGACAGGCAGAGGCTGAGAGATTGACCTCTTCTGCGAGGTCGGCGTTGGAAATGCGCCCGCGCCGCTGAAGGACATGCAACAAGCGACGATCTGTCGGATCGAGGGACATTTGCGCAAGACCTTTCCCACTAATCACATAATTTCCGAAGGATATTCACAAAATCCCGTAAAAGGCGAGCGAAATTTCAATCTCCTTGCGCGCATTCTGTTGCAGACTCCGCGCAAAACAACACAGGGAGGAGTATAATATGAAAATAGGTTGTCCGACGGAAATCAAGCCACAAGAATTCCGCGTAGGCATGACGCCCAATGCCGCAAAAGAAGCGGTGGGTCATGGCCATGAGGTGCTGATCCAATCCGGCGCAGGCCTTGGAGCAGGGTTTGACGATGCCGCTTATGAGGCGGCAGGCACCAAGATTGTTGGCACCGCCACAGAGATTTTCGCACAGTCCGACATGGTGGTGAAGGTCAAGGAACCGCAGGCCGCCGAGCGCAAGATGCTGCGCGAGGGGCAGGTTCTGTTCACCTATCTTCATCTGGCACCAGACCCCGAACAAACCAAGGATTTGTTGGCCTCGGGTGCGACCTGCATCGCCTATGAAACGGTGACGGATCGCGCAGGCGGTTTGCCTCTGCTTGCGCCAATGTCGGAAGTTGCCGGGCGCTTGGCGCCCCAAGTGGGCGCGTGGACGCTGCAAAAGGCCAACGGCGGGCGCGGCGTGCTTATGGGCGGTGTGCCCGGTGTCGGACCGGCGCGGGTGATCGTGATCGGCGGCGGCGTGGTGGGCACGCATGCGGCCAAAATCGCCGCAGGCATGGGCGCGGATGTGACCGTGCTCGATCGCTCTTTGCCGCGTCTGCGCTATCTCGATGATGTGTTTGGGGGCAGCTTCAAGACCGGTTATTCCTCGGCCGGGTTGCTGGAAGAATTGCTGCCGCAGGCGGATATGGTGATCGGCGCGGTTCTGATCCCCGGTGCCGCCGCACCCAAGCTGGTGCGCCGCGATCAGTTCGGCATGATGAAGCCGGGATCGGTGCTGGTGGATGTGGCGATTGACCAAGGCGGATGCTTTGAAACCTCGCGCGCCACAACGCACCAAGACCCGATTTATGAGGTCGACGGGATCATGCATTACTGCGTGGCCAATATGCCGGGGGCCGTTGCGCGCACCTCGACGCTGGCACTGGGCAATGCGACGATGCCCTTTATGCTGGCGCTGGCCGACAAGGGCTGGAAACGCGCCTGTGCCGAGGATGTGCATTTGCTCAACGGTCTGAATGTGCATGCCGGTCAGTTGACCTATGCCGCTGTCGGCGAGGCGCTGGGGATAGCCACGGTTGATCCCAAATCGCTGATCTAACGGACAGCGCCCCCAGTCCGAAAAGGCTGGGGGCGTTTTCTGACAAGACCACGTCGCAAATGATGCTGGACCGCCTGCCCCCCGTCGACTAGCGTCATTGAAAACGCCAACAGGGGGCGATTATGGCCATGTTCATCCTGCGCCGTGTTGGGGTCATGATCCTGACGGCGCTCTGTCTGACATTTATCGTCTTTTTCCTGACCAATCTTTATCCCAACCTCGAAAAGCTGGCCAAGACCCAAGGCGACTTTCGCATGAGCGATGAGGAAGTGGCCAGTTATCTGGGCCGCAATGGCTATTTGCAGCCGATGGCGGTGAAATATGGGCAATGGCTGGGCGTGGTGCCGGGTTTCGTGATCCTTGATCGCGACGGGGTGACGCGCGGGCAGTGCATCGAACCGGGCACCGCCCCTGAGGATGCGCCAAGGTTCTGCGGCATTCTGCAAGGCGACTGGGGCTATTCGACCGTGTTCCGCGAGGATGTGGGCAAGATCCTTGGCGACAAGCTGGCGCTGACAGGCAGGCTGATGTTCTGGGTGATGGTGTTGATGGTGCCCTCGGCCCTGATCCTTGGCATCTTGGCGGGGATGCGTGAGGGGTCGCGCACCGACCGCACGCTGTCGACCTTTGCCATCACCACCACGGCAACACCGGAATATGTGTCGGGCGTGCTTTTCATCGCGGTGTTTGCCAGCACTGCCGTGGGCCTCAAATGGTTCAAGGGCACGGCGACGGCGGCGATGGATAACCCAACGTTCGAGAATTTCTTTTTGCCGGTTCTGACCATCGCGCTCTATGGTATGGGCTATATCGCGCGGATGACGCGGGCCTCTATGGCCGAGGTGATGACCGCGCAATATATCCGCACCGCGCGCCTCAAAGGCGTGAGTTTCCCGAATGTCGTGATGAAACACGCGCTGCGCAACGCGCTTATCGCGCCCTTTACGGTGATCATGCTGCAATTCCCATGGCTTTTGAACGGGGTCGTGATTGTTGAAACCCTGTTCAACTACAAGGGCTTTGGCTGGACGCTGGTGCAGGCGGCGGGCAACAATGACATCGAATTGCTGCTGGGGGTTTCCGTGATCTCTGTGGTGGTGGTGCTGGTGACGCAGCTGATTTCAGACATCGGCTATGTCTTTCTCAATCCGCGCATCAGCGTGCGCTAGGGGGTATCGGGACCATGGAACCATTAAGCTGGAGCGAGATTGCCCTGCGGATGCTGGGGCTGTTCCTGCCGGTCTGGATCGCGCTGATTGTGACCTTTGCGCTGTCGATCACCTTCAAGCGGCGTCTGGGTCTCTATGGCAAGCTGTTTGACAGCCCCATCGGGATGGTCGGCTTTGCCATGGTGATGTTCTGGGTGTTCACCGGCATCTTTGGCGGTGCCTTTGACATGATCCTGACGCATGACGTGCTGTCGCAATCCGCCACAATGAAGAACAAAGGGCCGGGCACGCCCTTTACCCAGATGATGGGCACGCCCGATCCGGGGGCCTATCCCTATTACCTTTTGGGCGGGGATAATCTGGGCCGGGATGTCTTTAGCCGAATGATCGCGGGCGCGTGGGAGGTCATCAAGATCGCGCCCTTTGCCAGCATGTTCTCATTCATGGTGGGGATCACGCTGGGCCTGCCCGCGGGCTATTATGGTGGGCGACTGGACACGCTTTTGTCGTTCATGGCTAACCTGATCCTCGCCTTTCCGGTGATCCTGTTGTTTTACCTGCTGGTCACGCCCGAAATCGTGCAAACCGGGATCCCCGTCTATATGGCGGCGGTGCTGTTTCTTTTTCCGATCATATTTCTGCTGCTGTTGTGGAATTCGCGCTATCACACGCAACCGTCGCGGCGGAACGTCTATGTGGGGGTCACGTTGGTGATTGGCCTCTGGCTCTATTCCGGGATTGCCTGGGATGCCGATCCGCTGGGGCTGGTCAGCTTTCCGCCCAACCTCTTGGTGGTGTTCGTGGCGGTTGTGTTCGTCAATTCACCCACGGTGTTCCGGATCGTGCGCGGCCTGACCATGGATATCAAAACGCGCGATTACGTGGCGGCGGCGCAGACACGGGGCGAGCGGCCTTGGTACATCATGCTGTGGGAAATCCTGCCCAATGCGCGCGGGCCGCTCTTGGTCGATTTCTGCCTGAGGATTGGCTATACGACGATCCTTTTGGGCACGCTCGGGTTCTTTGGTCTGGGGCTCAGCCCCGAGAGCCCGGATTGGGGCAGCACCATCAATGACGGGCGTAAATTGCTGACGATGTATCTGCATCCCGCACTTCCGCCGGCCTTTGCCCTCTTGTCTTTGGTGCTGGGCCTCAACCTCTTGGCGGATGGTCTGCGCGAAGAAAGCCTGCGTGATTGAAGATGAGTATTTGAAGGACGCTGAAAGAGGGCGGCAGCGCCCCGGTGACAAGGGAGATGGACATGGCCAAGCTGGACTATGACGGGCCGATCCTCGAGATCGAGAACCTGTCGATTTCCTTTTTCACCCGGTTGCGCGAAATTCCGGCGGTGATGGATTTTTCCGTGACGGTGCAACCCGGCGAGGCGGTGGGGCTGGTGGGCGAATCCGGCTGCGGCAAATCCACCGTGGCGCTGGGCGTGATGCAGGATCTGGGCGTGAATGGCCGCATCGTTGGCGGATCGGTGCGGTTCAAAGGCCGCGATCTGGCCAAGATGAGCGCCGCCGAATTGCGCGATATTCGCGGCAATGAAATCGCGATGATCTATCAGGAACCGATGGCGAGCCTGAACCCGGCGATGCGGATCGGCAAGCAACTGATCGAAGTGCCCATGATCCACGAGGGCATTTCCGAATCCGAGGCTTGGGCGCGGGCGCTGGAGGTGGTGCGCGATGTGAAACTGCCCGATCCCGAACGCATCATGCGCAGCTATCCCCATCAGCTGAGCGGCGGACAGCAACAGCGCATCGTCATTGCCATGGCGCTGATGTCAAAACCGTCGCTCTTGATCCTCGACGAGCCGACGACCGCGCTTGATGTGACGGTCGAGGCGGCAGTGGTGGAGCTGGTCAAGGATCTGGGCAAGAAATACGGCACCTCGATGCTCTTCATCAGTCACAACCTTGGTCTGGTGCTGGAAACCTGCGACCGGATTTGCGTGATGTATTCCGGCGAGGCGGTTGAAACCGGCAGCATCAAGGATGTGTTCGACAAGATGCAGCATCCCTATACGCAGGCGCTATTCCGGTCGATCCCCCTGCCCGGCGCGGACAAGAACACGCGACCACTCAAGGCTATTCCGGGCAATTTCCCCCTGCCGCATGAACGCCCAGAGGGCTGCAATTTCGGTCCACGCTGCGATTATTTTCAGGCGGGCCTGTGCGATGGCGGCGATATTCCCATGGCGGGGATCAGGGGCGATGACCGGCATTTCACCCGCTGTCTGCGGTTTGCCGACATTGATTGGAACGCCCCGATCGAGGCCATGGCGCAACATGAGGCGACCGCGCCGGGCAAGGTCGTGCTCAAGATGGAGAACCTCAAGAAGTATTACGAGGTGGCAGCCAATGCGCTGTTTGGTGGGAGCAGCGGCAAAAAGGTGGTCAAGGCCAATGAAACCCTGAGTTTCGAGGCCCGCGAAAGCGAGACGCTGGCGATTGTGGGCGAGTCGGGCTGTGGCAAATCCACATTCGCCAAGGTCTTGATGGGGCTAGAGACCGCGACCGAGGGGCAAATCCTGCTGGATAACCGCAATATCGAGCAGATCCCGATTGAGAAGCGCGATACGCAAACCGTGGCGGATGTGCAGATGGTGTTTCAAAACCCGTTCGATACGCTCAACCCGTCGATGACGGTGGGCCGCCAGATCATCCGCGCGCTCGAGGTGTTTGGCATCGGCGACACGGATCAGGCGCGCCGCGACGAGATGCTGCGCCTGCTTGATCTGGTGAAACTGCCGAGGGAATTTGCCGAACGTATGCCGCGTCAACTGTCGGGCGGGCAGAAACAGCGCGTGGGCATCGCCCGCGCCTTTGCCGGCGGTGCGCGCATCGTGGTGGCGGATGAACCGGTGTCGGCGCTGGATGTGAGCGTGCAGGCGGCGGTGACGGATCTCTTGATGGAGATTCAGCGCAAGCAAAAGACAACCCTGCTCTTCATCAGCCACGACCTTAGCATCGTGCGTTATCTGAGTGATCGGGTGATGGTGATGTATCTTGGGCATGTCGTGGAACTGGGCACCACCGATCAGGTGTTCGCCCCCCCCTATCACCCCTATACCGAGGCGCTGCTTTCGGCCGTGCCGATTGCCGATACGCGGATCACCAAGAAACATATCGTGCTTGAGGGTGATGTGCCTTCGGCCATGAACCCGCCACCCGGCTGCCCGTTCCAGACACGGTGCCGATGGAAATCAGAGGTGCCGGGGGGCCTGTGCGAACGCGAGGTGCCGCCGGTGCGCGAACTGGTGCCGGGGCATCAGGTGAAATGCCACCTGTCGCAAGAGATGTTCAACCAGATGGAGCCGGTGATCACGGTGGCGGCGGAATAGGGCCAGCAAGCCTGCTAGACCGTCAGCGCCCCGCGTGCGCGCAAGACCCCGATGGTCATCATCCCGCTGGCAAAGACGAAATAGCCCGCGATGAGCACGAATTGCGTCTCGATGCCAAGACCCAGATCAATACCAAGCCCGGTCAGCCCCGGCCCGATAGCCGATCCAAGAACCATGACGGCGGCGGCCATGGCCTTGATGCTTCCCAGATGGGCGGTGCCATAGAATTCCGCCCAAAAGGCATTGGGCAAGGTGCTATTGGCCCCCGTGGTCAGCGCCAGACACACGAACCCCAACAGCAAGAGGCCAGGCCCCCCCGAGACGGCAAAGAGCAGGAACGCAGCGACCATCGGCAGTTGCATGAAGGGCAAAAGCCGTGCTGTCCCCAGCCGGTCCAACGCCCAGCCCGACAGGATCATCGCGCCAATACCCACCGCCGTATAGGCCGGGAACATCGCCACCAGTGCCACATGGCTTAGGCCTTTGACCTCAGCGATATGCACCTGATGGAAAAAGAACGCGGTGTTGAAGGCGGAAGGGCCCAAGAGCGCAGGCACCATGAACCAAAAGAGAGAGTGCCGCAGCGTCTGGCGGCGGGTCCAGTGGCGCGCATCCATACCCAGCGACTGGCTGCTTTCAGCCCAGCTTTGCGGGGTGCGTTCCTTGGCCAAGAGCACCAGCAAGAGCGGGATGCCCAATGCCGCCACCAGCGCCGCGCCAACCCAAAGCACGCGCCAATCATAAATCGCCAAGAGTGACACGAAGATAAGCGGCAAAAACGCCTCGCCCAGCGCAAAGCCCAAGGTCGCGACAGAGAGCGCCTTGCCGCGCGCGGCCACGAACCAGCGCGCCATGGCAACCACGGCCAGATGGCTCAGCATGCCCTGTCCGGTAAAGCGCAGCGCAAAGATCACCAGCGGCAACAGCCACCAGACCGGATTGGCCGCCATAAAGAGACATGCGCCGACCATGAGAAGCAGAACCAGCGGCGCCAGCCTGCGCACACGAAAAAGATCCGTCAGCCCCCCGGCCCAAACCATCACCAGCGCCGATGCCGTGGTGCCCAGCATATAGATGCCACCCCATTGCCCATGGCTGAGGCCAAAACTCTCGCGGATTTCACCGGCAAAAATCGAGATGAAATAGGTCTGCCCGAAACTGCTCAGGAAGGTCAGCAAGACCCCGGCGGTGAGCCAGGGCGCATTGTCACGGAGAAAGGCGAGAATCGGCATGTGCCTTGTTCGCGCGAAACGCCGCTGAAGGAAAGAGGAGCGCACCAGAGGTGGCGCAAAATATGGGGGAATGGCGTGACATTCCCCCCCAGACTTCGTATAAAATGGCAAAACTTCCGAAGGAAAAACCGCATGTCCGAACCCGCCGCCGCACCCGAAGAATATGGTGCTGATTCCATCAAGGTTCTCAAGGGGTTAGAGGCAGTCCGCAAGCGTCCGGGGATGTATATCGGGGATACCGATGATGGCTCTGGTCTGCACCATATGGTTTATGAGGTCGTGGACAACGGCATTGACGAGGCCTTGGCCGGTCATGCCGATGCCGTCAACGTCACGATCCATGCCGACTCTTCGGTTTCAGTCAGCGACAATGGGCGTGGCATTCCGGTAGATATTCACGAAGGCGAGGGCGTATCTGCGGCAGAGGTCATCATGACCCAACTGCACGCAGGCGGCAAATTCGACAGCAATTCCTACAAGGTGTCGGGTGGTCTGCACGGCGTGGGCGTGTCGGTTGTGAATGCCCTGTCTGAATGGCTGGAATTGCGCATCTGGCGCAACGGCAAGGAACACTATGCCCGGTTCGAGGGGGGCTTTACCGTTGAATCCCTGCGTGTGGTGGGCGATGCCAACGGGCGCAAGGGCACCGAGGTACGCTTTCTCGCCTCAACAGAAACCTTCTCTAATCTCGAATACATCTTTGAGACACTGGAAAAGCGTCTGCGTGAACTGGCCTTTCTCAATTCCGGGGTGCGGATCATCCTGACGGATGAGCGCCCGACAGAGCCGCTCCGCTCGGAGTTGTTCTATGAAGGCGGCGTCAAGGAATTTGTCAAATACCTCGACCGTCACAAATCCCCCGCTATGCCAGACCCGATCTTTATCACCGGCGAGCGCGACGATATCGGCATCGAAGTGGCGATGTGGTGGAATGACAGCTATCACGAAACGGTTCTGCCCTTTACCAACAACATCCCGCAGCGCGATGGCGGCACCCATTTGGCGGGCTTTCGTGGTGCGCTGACCCGCACCATCAACACCTATGCCCAGACCAGCGGCATCGCCAAAAAGGAAAAAGTCACCTTTACCGGCGATGACGCCCGCGAGGGTCTGACCTGTGTTCTCTCGGTCAAGGTGCCTGATCCGAAATTCTCATCCCAGACCAAGGATAAACTTGTCAGCTCCGAGGTGCGACCGGCGGTCGAGGGGTTGGTGGGCGAAAAACTTGCCGAATGGTTCGAGGAAAACCCACAGGTGGCCCGCGTCATCGTGGGCAAGATCATCGAGGCGGCCCATGCCCGCGAGGCTGCGCGCAAGGCGCGCGAACTGACGCGGCGCAAGAATCCGATGGATGTCAATTTCCTTGCGGGGAAACTCAAGGATTGCTCGTCCAAGGACCCTTCCAAGACCGAGCTTTTCCTCGTCGAGGGTGACAGCGCCGGTGGCTCTGCTCAGACTGGCCGTGATCGGGGCACGCAGGCGGTTTTGCCCCTGCGCGGCAAGATCCTCAATGTCGAGCGTGCCCGCTTTGACCGGATGCTGGGCAGTCAGGAAATCGGCAATCTGGTGATGGCTTTGGGCACCGGCATTGGCCGGGACGAATTCGACATCAAGAAATTGCGCTACCACAAGATCGTCATCATGACCGATGCCGATGTGGACGGCGCGCATATCCGTACCCTGCTGCTTACCTTCTTTTACCGGCAGATGCCGGAGCTGATCGAAGGCGGATACCTCTATATCGCGCAACCGCCGCTCTACAAGGTGATGCGCGGCAAGTCCGAGGTGTATCTCAAGGATCAGGGCGGGCTGGAGGACTATCTGATTGCCCAAGGCACCACCGATGCCGCGCTGCGCCTTGGCTCGGGCGAGGAGATCGCCGGCCCCGACCTCGTGCGCGTGGTCGAAGAAGCGCGGCAGGCGCGCCGTATCCTAGAGGCCTTCCCAACCCACTATCCCCGCCACATCCTTGAACAGGCCGCGATTGCCGAGGCGTTCTTGCCCGGTCGCGTGGACAGTGACCTGCAAGGCGTGGCGGATACCGTGGCGGCCCGGCTCGACATGATTTCCAACGAATACGAACGCGGCTGGCAGGGGCGCCCGACCCAGGACAAGGGCCTGCGCCTGTCGCGCACCGTCCGCGGAGTCGAGGAAATGCGCACGCTCGACGGCCCCGTTCTGCGCGGCGGCGAGGCGCGCAAGCTGGCGCAATTGACTGCGCCGCTGCGCGATATCTACCGCGAGCGCGCCACGCTCATCCGCAAGGACCGGGCGCAGGCCATATATGGCCCTCTCGACCTCTTGGATGCGATCCTGAAAGAGGGCGAAAAGGGCCTGAGCCTGCAACGCTACAAAGGCTTGGGCGAAATGAACCCCAATCAGCTTTGGGAAACTACGCTTGACCCCGAGGCGCGCACGCTTCTTCAGGTCAAGATCGACGATGTGGCCGAGGCCGACGATCTCTTTACCAAGCTGATGGGCGACGTCGTCGAACCGCGTCGCGAGTTCATCCAAGATAACGCGCTCAACGTCGCAAATCTGGATTTCTGAATGGGATGGGGGGCACTGCCCCCCAATTCTCAATTCGCGGAATGCGCCCAATCCCAATACATCTGGCGTACCTTTTCGGTGACCGGCCCAAGGGCATACTGTGTCTCTTCAAAGGCCGAAACGGGCGTCACCTTCATCAGGTTGCCGGACAGGAACACCTCGTCCGCCGCGTGAAAATCGTCGAAACTCATCACCGTTTCATGCACCTCGATCCCCTCGCGGCGCATATTCTCAATATGGCGCGCGCGGGTGATCCCGGCCAGAAACGTGCCGTTGGGAATGGGGGTGAACACCGCACCATCCTTGACGGCAAACACATTTGCGGTTGCGGTTTCGGCCACATTGCCCAGCGCATCCGCCACCAGCGCATTGCCAAAACCACGCCCGCGCGCCTCTTTCAGCATCCGCGCGTTGTTGGGATAAAGACAGCCCGCCTTGGCATTGACCACCGCGTCCTCGAGCACCGGACGCCGGAACCGCGTGCGCCCAAGTGTTGTGCTGAATCCCTGCGGCGGCATCGGGATTTCCTCAAGACTGATGGCAAAGCCCGTGGCACCCTCTTTGGGCACAATCCCCAGATCGCCCCCCTCTAGGGCCCAATACATCGGCCGGATATAAACCGCCGCCTCCTTGGGATAGGCGCGCAACCCCTCCCACACCCTCTCGACCATGTCTGCCGCCTCGACCGTTGGCGTGATCATCAGGGCACGAGCCGAGGCATTGACGCGGGCGCAATGCCGATCAAGATCGGGGGCAATTCCATCGACATAGCGCGCGCCATCAAACACCGTCGTTCCAAGCCAGGCCCCGTGATCCGCCGCCCGGATCACTGCCGGATCGCCCTCGTGCCAGGCCCCGTTGAAATAGGTGCGAATATTCGTGCCCGTCGCCATCTGCTCTGCCCTCCCTTGCGGTCAGGCAGAGCCTAGGCCTTGCTTTGCGCCGCGTCTAGCCCTCTGCAGGAGCGTGTGACAAAAGCTCTGTCAAATCAATGGGATCATTCACCATCGCCAGATTGCCCGCCGCATCGCGGGGCCATTCGGATTCAGGGCGGTCGCGGTATAGTTCCACCCCGTTGCCATCCGGGTCACTCACATAAATCGCCTCGCTCACCCCGTGATCTGCCGCGCCTTCGATCGTGATCCCGGCCCGGACCACCCGCCGCAGGGCATCTGCCAATTGCGCCCGGTCCGGATAGAGAAACGCGGTGTGATAGAGGCCCGTGTGCCCCTTGGGCGCAGGCGTGCCGCCAAGGCTCTCCCATGTGTTCAGGCCAAGGTGATGATGATAGCCCCCCGCCGATAAAAAAGCAGCGCGGGTGCCGAATTTCTGTTGCAGTTCAAAGCCCAGAACACCGGAATAAAATGCGATGGCGCGGTCCAGATCGGCCACTTTCAGATGTACATGGCCGATGCGGGCCTCAGGGTGAACAGGGGTCATTTGCGGCTCCAATCTCAGGTTTCCCCTAAAATGGCCGCAACCGCCCCCGTGCTCAATTCCCCGATTCTGCCCAGCTTCTGTGCGCGAATGCGTGTCTCAGACCGCCGCTTTCAGGCTCTCTTCCAGATAGATTTCGCGCAGCCGCGCAGCCACCCGCCCCGGTGTGCCATCACCCAAGGCCGCGCCGTCAATCTCGACCACCGGCATGACAAAGGCACTGGCCGAAGTCACAAACGCCTCATCGGCATCCTTGGCCTCGTCAATCGTAAAGGCGCGTTCCTCAACCTCCATCTGCGCCTCACGCGCAAAGCGCAGGACAGCGGCGCGGGTGATCCCGTGCAGGATGTCGTTGGACAATTGCCGCGTGATGATCCGGTTGCCCTTGACGATATAGGCGTTGTTGCTGGTGCCTTCGGTCACATGACCATCCTCAACCATCCAGGCGTCATCGCAGCCAGCCTTTTTGGCCATCATCTTGCCCATGGAAGGATAGAGAAGCTGCACCGTCTTGATATCCCGCCGACCCCAGCGAATATCCTCAATGCTGATCACCTTGATGCCTTTTTGGGCAACAGGGTTTTGCGCCAGACCCGGCTTAGACTGGGTAAAGAGGACCAGCGTCGGCTCGGTCGTTTCGGCATTGGGAAACACGAAATCGCGGTCGCCATCGCTGCCGCGCGTCACCTGCAGATAGACCAGACCATCGGTAATGTCATTCGCCCGCACCAATTCGCGGTGAATTTCCAACAGATCGTCGAAGGCTGCTGGCTTTTTCATATCGAGTTCATTCAAAGATCGTTCCAGCCGCGCCAGATGCCCGCCGAAATCAATCAGTTTGCCCCCCAGCACGCTTGTCACCTCGTAAACGCCATCGGCCATCAGAAACCCCCGGTCGAAAATCGAAACGGTGGCTTCGGTTTCCGGCAGATACTCGCCGTTTACATAGACAGTGCGCATGGTCTTATCCCCATAACTCTGGCCGCGGCGGATGCACGCCTGCAGCATCGAAAATCAAAGCATCCTCGCGGTCTTCGGCCAGAAGCAGCGGGCCGTCAAGGTCTGTCACCATCGCGCCTTGGGCGACAAGCACCGCAGGCGCCATCGCAAGCGAGCTTCCGATCATACAACCCACCATGATTCCATACCCTTGGGCGCGTGCCGCTTCGCGCAAGGCCAGCGCCTCGGTCAGACCGCCGGTCTTGTCCAGCTTGATATTGACCACGTCATATTTGCCCTTGAGCTTGGGCAGGCTGGCGCGGTCATGGCAGCTTTCATCGGCACAGACCGGCACCGGACGCGCCATGCCTATCAGCGCCTCATCGTCTCCGGCGGGCAGCGGTTGTTCCACCAGCGCGACGCCCAATCGCACCAGATGCGGGGCGAGATCAGCATAAACCGCCGCGCTCCAGCCTTCATTGGCATCGACGATGATCTTGGCCTGCGGCGCGCCACGGCGCACCGCTTCTAACCTTGGCATGTCGTCTGGCGTGCCCAGCTTGATCTTGAGCAAGGGCCGATGTGCATGTTTCGCGGCCTGCGCCTGCATCGTCTCGGGCGTATCAAGTGAGAGCGTGTAGGCCGTGATTTCCGGCACCGGCGCAGGCAAACCCGCCAGTTCCCAAACGCGGCGTCCCGCGCGCTTGGCCTCCAGATCCCAGATCGCGCAATCCAGCGCATTCCGCGCTGCCCCGGCAGGCAACAGATCATAGAGCGCGGCGCGCGTTAAATCCCCCGACAGACCCTCGATCTGGGCTGTCACACTCTCCAATGTCTCGTCATAACGGGCGTAGGGCACACATTCGCCCCAGCCGGTCACGCCCCCATCGGTCACACGCACGGTCAGCACTTTGGCTTCGGTCCGCGATCCCCGGCTGATGGTGAACACCTGCGCCAACCGGAACACATCCCGCGTTACATCAATCTGCACACGCGCCCCCTTTCATCGTTTCAAACATACTCAAACCGCCGCCAAGGCAGCCACCAGCGGCGCTGCTCCAAATCGGTAAGGATCGGTTGCAGGCAGGCCCATTTCGGCCTCGACACGTGCCAGATAGGCGCGCGCGCTCTCCTCGGTCATATGCTGCGTATTCACCGAAACGCCCACGATCTGACAGGCCGGATTGGCAATCCGCGCGATGGGCAGAACCATGTCACGCAGCGCCTCGAGTGTTGGCGGCGTGTAATCGGGCAGACCACGCATATGCGTGCGCGTCGGCTCGTGGCAGAGGATCAGCGCATCGGGCTGACCGCCATGAATAAGCGCCATCGTGACCCCGGAAAAGGAGACGTGGAACAGGCTGCCTTGCCCTTCGATCAGATCCCAATGATCCGGGTCATTGTCAGGTGTCAGCCATTCCACCGATCCGGCCATGAAATCCGCGATGACTGCATCCAGCGGCACGCCATCGCCGGTGATGAGAATCCCCGTTTGTCCGGTCGCCCGGAACGTGGCCTTCATCCCAGCGGCGATCATCTCGCGCTCCATCGCCATGGCGGTATACATCTTGCCCACCGAGCAATCCGTGCCCACCGCCAAACAGCGCTTGCCGGTCCGTTTCTTGCCATCTGCGATGGGGTATTTGACCGACGGCACCCGCACATCATGCAGGGTGCGCCCCGTCGCCTCGGCCACCGCGCGCAGATCTGCCTCGTCGCGCAAGAGGTTATGGAGGCCTGCCGCCAGATCAAACCCTTCTTCCAGCGCCGCCACCAACACCTTTTTCCAGTCTTGGCTGATGACACCGCCCCGGTTGGCCACGCCAATCACCACGGTCTTGACGCCCGCCGCCTTGGCCTCGGCCAATGTCATGTCGGGCAGGCCCAGATCGGCCCCGCAGCCGGGCAGGCGCAATTGACCCAGCGCATTCTCGGGCCGCCAGTCACGAATGCCAATGGCAACCTTGGCTGCCAGCATGTCGGGCGCGTCGCCCAAGAACAACAGATAGGGGGTCTCGATCATGGCGCATCCTTTCGCTATAGCTTGGCGGCAGTTTCCAACGATTTACTTGCGATTTTCTGTTTGATTTCATGTAAATTTCTTAAGTGACACATGTTCCTTCGACAAATGAGTGAAATCATCGAATTTTCTTTCCTCTACCCGCGAACCGCCCAATCCCTGCGCCGGGAAAAGCGCCTTGCAGAGCCTTGCGCAATTTCATAACCACAGCCGCGACAATCCCGCAATTTCCTTATGTAACGGAGCCACCCGCCCATGAGCTTTCGCCTGCAACCGCCCGCCCCTGCCCGCCCCAACCGCTGCCAATTGTTTGGCCCCGGTTCCAATACCAAACTGTTCGAGAAAATGGCGGCCTCGGCGGCGGATGTGGTGAATATCGACCTTGAGGATTCGGTTGCCCCAACTGACAAGGATATCGCCCGCAAAAACACGATTGAGGCAATCAATTCGGTTGATTGGGGCAAGAAAACCCTGTCGGTGCGGATCAACAGCCTCGATTCCCCGTTCTGGTATCGCGATGTGGTGGATTTGCTTGAACAGGCGGGCGACCGGCTGGATCAGATCATGATTCCCAAGGTGGGTTGCGGCGGGGATATCTATGCGGTGGACGCGCTTGTTACCGCGATTGAGGCCGCCAAAGGCCGGAAGAAGCGGATCGCTTTCGAGGTCATCATCGAATCTGCTGCTGGCATCGCCCATGTCGAGGAAATCGCCGCCGCCTCGCCCCGGCTTGAGGCAATGAGCCTTGGGGCTGCGGATTTCGCGGCCTCCATGGGGATGCAAACCACCGGCATCGGCGGCACGCAAGAGGATTACTATATGCTGCGCGAGGGCCAGCGCTATTGGTCTGACCCGTGGCATTGGGCACAGACCGCTATCGTGGCCGCCTGTCGCACCCACGGCCTCTTGCCGGTCGATGGCCCGTTTGGCGATTTCTCGGATGATGAGGGATTTCGCGCGCAGGCGCGGCGCTCGGCCACGCTTGGTATGGTTGGCAAATGGGCGATTCACCCCAAACAGATCGCGCTCGCCAATGAGATTTTCACGCCTTCTGAGGCCGCCGTGCAAGAGGCCCGCGAAATCCTGAAGGCAATGGAAGAGGCCAAGGCGCGCGGCGAGGGCGCGACCACCTACAAAGGCCGCCTTGTCGATATCGCCTCGATCAAACAGGCCGAGGTGATCGTCAAACAATCCGAGATGATCGTGGGACAGTAACACAACAAGGGGCGGCCCAATGGGCCGCCCTTTTTATTTCTGCCGCCGCAAATAGACGTAATAGGCCCCGCCACCGCCGTGTTTCAGATGCGCCTCGGTGATCTGCAACACCAGCGGTGCCAGCGGCGGCATCCGCAGCCATTGTGGCACATTGTGCCGCAAGACCCCGTGCCGCACCGGGATCGGCCCGCCGGTATCGCGATCCTTGCCCTTGCCCGTGACCACCAGAACCAGCCGCAGCCCCGCCGCATGTGAGCGCAGGATGAACCCGGTCAGCGCCGGATGCGCGCGATCCATCGTCATGCCGTGCAAGTCGATCTTGGCCTCGGGCAAAAGCTTGCCGCGCTTCATCCGCTGAAACGCTTTTTTATCCATCTGCACCGGCACAGTTGCCACACGCTCCGAAAGACCGGGCAGAAGATCATGCGCCGGGGGCGTACCCAGAGCCCTCTGGCCGATCTGAAAATCCTCCAACCGCGGCGTAGGCGGCGCGCTGCGCGGATTGCGGATCATCGGCTCGGGCGGCAAGGGCGAAACGCGGCCGGGCGTCTCAGGCCGAAGGCGCTGCGCGGTCCGGGCGACCTGTTGCCAAAGCTCCAACTCCTCAGGCTTGATGCGCCTGCGACTCACGGTTCCTGCTCCGGCAGCATGGCATAGGCGCGCTGAATGGGCATAAGCACAACCATTCGCCCCGGATCGCGCAACCGTCCCGCCGCCTGCCCCGCCGCATCGCCAGTGCCAAAGAAAATATCGGCGCGCTGCGCGCCCTTGATCGCCGACCCGGTATCCTGGGCCATCATCAGGCGGCGGATCGGGCCATCGCCATCCTTTTCCACCCAGACCGGCGCCCCCAAGGGCACAAAGGCCGGGTCAACCGCCACGGTGCGCAGGGTCGTGACCGACCGGTTCATCGCTCCCAAAGGGCCACGCTCGGCGGGCACATCGTCAATTCTGCGAAAGAACACATAGGACGGGTTGTGAAAGAGCAGTTCGCGCCCGGCCTCGGGATTGCGCCGCACCCAGTTCTTGATCACCTCGGCGGACACCTGATGCACCGAATAAATCCCGCGCTGCACCAGTTCGACCCCGATCGAGCGATAAGGATGGCCATTGGCCCCGGCATAGCCCACGCGGATCACCTGCCCATTCTCAAGCCTGATCCGCCCAGAGCCTTGGATTTGCAGAAAAAACAACTCGACCGGATCATCGACCCACGCAATCTCAAGCCCGCGACCGCGCATGACATCCGTTGTCTCAATCTCGCGACGGGTAAGCCAAGGGTTAGAAAGCCGTGCCTCGGGCGGCTCGCGGTAAACCGGATAGCGATAGCGCCCATCGGGGCGCGTCGCGCCATGCAATTCCGGTTCGAAATAGCCGGTAAAAAGCGCGGGCTTGCCCTCAGACATCATCACGGGGCGAAAGAACAGCTCGAAAAATCCTCGTGCGTCGGGGCGTTGCTGCGCCAAGGCACAGAGCGACCGCCAATCGAGGTCTTTCATATCTGGGCAGGTGTTGAGGAAAACAGAAAGGGCCGCGGCATGATCATCCTCGGCCCATCCATCCAGATCGTCAAAGCTCAGGATCTCGTGGGTCACGTCCTGCGCCTTGGCTGGTGCAACACACACCAGCCACAAGCTCAGCCCCAATCGCCACAGCCCCCGGATCATTCGCCCGTTGCGACAAGCCGCCAGTTGGGATCATCCGCACCCATTACACGCTCATAGGTCCAGACGTCTTTTTGACGCTTCGACTGGCCCGGCACCCCTTCGACGATCTCGCCCGTGCTATCGCGCACAACCGAAATCAACTCGCCCACGTACCGCACAGAGATTTCCGCGCGCCGCGTGTCGGCATCAAAGCGGGCATCCGCCAGTGTCAATTCGCGCACACCGATGAATTCGGCCTCAATCGTCAGCCCCTGCTGTTCGCGGGCATCGACCACCTGCGCAAAGGTCTCGTAGACATCGCGATCCAGAAACGGCGTTACCTCATCCAGCTTGCCGCGCTCAAACGCCATCAGGATCATCTCATAAGCACCACGCGCCCCTTGCAAAAAGGTCGTGACACTGAAATCTGGCTCAATGCGCTTCATTTCAGCCAAGGCCGCTGCGGCATCAGAATCTTCGGGCACATGATCAACGATGTCATGATCTGGACCGCCCTCGATCACCTCGAACTCTCTGCGGCGGCGGGTCTCGGGCGCGGGCGCGCTGCGCGTCGGACCCTCGAATCCGTCACGGGTGCCCAAAACACTCTTGAGCCGCAAAATCAGAAAAATGGCGATACCGGCGAGTACCAGTAACTGCAAGATGGGCGAATTCATGGACACCTCTTGTTGTGCGGGGCATGGTAAGCGTCAGCGCTCAGTCCTATGTAGGGGCTGGACAGGGTCAAGTCCACCGTAAGGGGCATAAAACAAAGGGGGGCCGCTCATGTGGCTTTTTCTGGCATTCCTCGCCGTTCCGCTGATCGAGATCGCACTGTTCATTCAGGTGGGCGGGCTGATCGGTCTATGGCCCACCTTGGCGATCGTGGTCCTGACCGCTGTGATCGGCACATCGCTCTTGCGCAAGCAGGGGGCGGTTGCAATGTCGAACCTGCGCCGCTCGTTCTCGGATCTTGATGATCCGTCGGAACCGCTGGCGCATGGGGCGATGATCCTCTTTGCGGGTGCGCTGCTACTGACACCCGGCTTTTTTACCGATGGTTTGGGCTTTGCGCTTTTGATGCCGCCGGTGCGCCGTTGGGTTTTCCGGCAAATCCGACAGCGCGTGCATGTCCAGCACTTTGAGATGGGCGGCCGACCGCCGCCCGCGCGCGATGATGTGGTTGAGACCGAGTATGAAGACGTGACACCAGACCGCGACACTCAAAACCCAAATCGTCGGTTGCACTGACACCGCCCCTTAAGCCTGCGAGGGCTTGTGCGCGGGAGCACCCCCGCCGCACCCACACCCAACGCGCTAGACTGCGCCCAGAGCAAAGTGCTCTGCGGCTCTCAAATCTGTTGATCCAAGTGGGAACCAAGGGCATGCTGAAATAACGAGTTTTGACTCACAAAACGCTGCCCCTGTCCGGCCTCTGCGCGCGAGACGCCCCATTTGAGAGAAGTCATGAAACGTCATTTTGGCACCCGATCCCTGATTTCCACGTTGGTCTTGCTGGTATTGGTCGGATGTTCGGCAGCGCCGGAAATCATTGGCATCAGAAACGCGAATGTCCCCGTTGAATCTGTCGAGGACCTGACAAAGCACCGTATTTTCATCATGTCGACGCGCGGCTCATCCGAGGTGGCTGGGGCCTTTTACTCCTCTGTTCGGGCACCAGAACTTGGCATGGCCTCGGTTGATGCCACTGTGCCCCCAACCCATGTTGTCGGCGTGCTGGAGCGGCCAAAGCGCCTGCCTCCTGATCCGCGCACCGAATTCACCGTCGTTAACCCAATCGTCTACAGCACCGATGCGGCCTTCATCTCGGGCATAAATCGTGAGCTGGCCAAACGCGCCCCCGGAGACCGCAAACTTCTGATTTTTGTGCATGGCTTTAACAACACCGCAAGCGACGCCGTCCTGCGCCTATCGCAATTTGTAGAGGACACCGACTTTCAAGGCGTGCCTGTGCTGTTCACCTGGGCCTCGGCGGCGAAGGGAACGCGCTATGTCTACGACCTCAACAGCGCGCTCATCGCCCGCCCCGAAGTAGGGAATCTGGCCGCCATCCTGAACCGGACCAAGGCCGAAAGTGTGGATGTTTTTGCGCATTCGATGGGCACCTTCCTGACGATGGAGGGGCTTGTCCACCAGCAGCAAACCGGCAGACTTGGCAAGGGAATTCCGATTGATCACATTATTCTGGCCTCTCCTGACATCGACATAGATCTGTTTCGCACTCAGATTTCGGCCCTGCACCCGTCGATCAAGCAGCGGATGTTTCTTCTGATTTCCAAGGATGACGCGGCACTGCGGCTGTCACGCCGGATTGCGGGGGGCGTGCCGCGTGTCGGCGCAGCAGACGCGCTCCAGTTGGAAAAACTCGGTGTGACCGTGATTGACCTGTCCAAAATCGAGGATTCCAATTCCGGCAGCCATTCCAAGTTCGCCGGCTCTCCGGAGGTGGTGCAACTGATCGGCGCGGGGCTGAATGCGAACGAACGTTTCGGCAAAACCGGAAGCAGCACGACATTTCAGGAGCTTCTTGCCAACACGCCCATCATGATTCTGCGAAATTAGACCACGGTCAGGCCACCCGCTTATCGTTTACCCGGCGCTAGGCGCATCAACCGGGCGAATATTTCAAGGGCAACGGGATAGCCTAGCCATGAAGGCCCCGTTTAAATGGTACGGCCTTGCTACGCGGTGCTGTTCTAAATCCGCGATGGTTCCACACTGTCATGTCGCAGGCTACAAAGGCGCATTGCAACTGGATCAGTTGGTCGGGCAAAGAGCGAGATACGCAGCGGCAGGGTTTCGGTATCTCCATTGCACACGATCAGCGCACCACTTTGGACCTCGCTGTAGACGAGGCTCATCGGTAACCAAGCGAGGGCAAATCCCATCAGGGCCATTTCCTTGACCCCAACGGTGAATGCACTCTCAGCAAAGGTGCTGCCAGAGTGGTTGGAATAGGAGGTACTCGCACCCGCAAGCATATCCGCGAAAAAGCTGCCGGGTGGATAGCGGATCATAGGTGTATCCTCGGGTGGGGCCCCCTTGCGATCAAGCGTGAAGCGCAGCGCGCCGCCGATCACCGGGACAAGCCGATCGCGGCCCCAAGTTGCACGAACGATACGGTCATCGAATGGCATCGGCTCTCCGCCATCGCGCTCATAGCACATGAGCAGCGAGGCTTCGCCGCTCAGGAAAAGCGAGATGCAGTCATTGTGGTTTGCCGCCCTTAGGCGAAAATCAACCTCCGGCTGCGCGTCGCGTGCGCCCGCAGCGAAATCAGGGAAAATCGAGACGATCAGCGAATGCTGCGCCGCGACTGTTACGGTCGATCTTGCGGCATTGTATTTGGCGATCCGCTGTCTGAGGGCCTCAACATGCCGGATCAGCGCCTGAAGCTCGACGATGTTTTCAGACAACGCCGGTTCAATCTCGACGCGGTTGGCTGCACGTTTGACGATCGGCCGACCAAGCCAATTCTCAAAGCTCTGGATGCGTCGGGAAAAAGCTGGTTGCGTGACATTTCGGCGTCGTGCGGCACGGCTCATATTGCCCTCTTCCAAAAGAACAAGCACGTCATCGAAGATGTTGAGATCCATTTTTCATCCCTCACCCATACTTTTGATATGAGTAGTCCAAGAAAATAGCATTTTCCACCGCTGTAAAGGGGGGTTAGCCTGTTTCCGATATTGGGTGAGGGTCATTCATGGGCGAAGGGCATATTTCGGGGGCTGCTCGGCATATCCGACAAAGTGCGTGGCCGTCGGCCGCGCGCCGAAAGGATCTGGCAAGCGCGCTTGCGGCATTTCCCAGAGTGCGTCTGGGGCATTTTCCCACCCCGCTGGAACCCATGGATCGGCTAACCGAGCATTTGGGTGGACCCCGCTTTTGGGTAAAGCGTGATGACTGCACAGGGTTGTCCTCTGGCGGTAACAAGACCCGCAAGCTCGAATTCCTGATGGCCGATGCATTGGGAGAGGGTGCGGATACGATCATTACCCAAGGTGCCACCCAATCCAATCACGCGCGCCAGACAGCGGCCGCAGCGGCACGACTGGGCATGGCCTGCCATATCCTGCTCGAAGATCGGACCGGCTCTGCCGACCCAGAATATACGCTGAGCGGCAATGTGTTTCTTGACCGGCTGCATGGCGCAACAGTGGCCAAGCGGCGGGGCGGCGCCGACATGACGGCAGAGATGGAGCTTCTGGCGGTAGAGCTTCGCGCCGACGGGCGGAAACCCTATGTCATTCCAGGAGGTGGCTCGAACAGCACCGGCGCGCTTGGGTATGTGAATTGCGCCTTGGAACTTTGCGAACAGTCCGCGACCATGGGGTTAAAGATCGACGCATTAATCCACGCCACGGGCAGCGCGGGCACCCAAGCGGGCTTGGTGGCTGGCCTTGCGGCGCTGGAAAGTGACATCCAGCTCCTTGGTATTGGCGTTCGGGCCCCTCAGGACAAGCAGGAAAGCATGGTCTTTGAGCTTGCGAAACGCACCGGTGCGCGCATCGGCTGTGAAGAGGCCATCCGTCGTGAAGACGTAAGGGCCAACTGCGATTACGTGGGGGCGGGATATGGCATTCCCACGCAAGGCATGGTCGAAAGCGTCAGGCTTCTGGCCGAGCTTGAAGGCCTGCTGTTCGATCCGGTCTATTCCGGCAAAGGGCTTGACGGTCTGATTGACCTGACCCGCAAGGGCGCCTTTGGCGACATGGAGAATGTCGTCTTTCTGCATACTGGCGGATCAGCCGCGCTGTTCGGATACACCGGCGCGTTTAACCTGCCAGGCTATCAGGCAAACTAACCACCAATGAGAAGAGGGAGAATTTGACCATGGACTTTAAACTTGCCCGCCGCGTGCTTGCTGTCGCGGCTTTGACAACCGGGCTGGCGCCTGCCGCGCTCTGGGCTCAGGATCTGACGGGAACTCTCGCCAAGATAAATGACAGCGGAGAAATCGTGATCGGCCATCGCGAAAGCTCGGTGCCATTTTCCTATCTGAATGATCAGCAGCAGCCCGAGGGCTATTCGATTGACCTGTGCATGAAGGTGGTCGAGGAAGTGGAAAAGACGCTCGGCAAGGATATCGAAGTCCGCTATGTGCCCGTCAATCCCAAGACCCGCATCGCGCTTATGGCGAACGGGACAATTGATCTGGAATGTGGGTCCACCACCAACAACCTGACGCGCCAGCAGCAGGTTGAATATCTGCCCGTGACCTTTGTGACCGGCACCAAGATCCTGACCCGAAAGGATTCGGGCATTTCCTCGGTTGCCGATCTCGACGGTAAATCCATCGCGCTGGCACAGGGCACAACCAACGAACGCGCCGTCAAGGCAGCGGTCGAAGCCCAGGGGCTAGAGGTGAAAATCCTGCCGGTACGTGACCATGCCGAAGGCATGCTCTCGCTAGAGACCGACCGGGTTGATGCCTACTCCACAGACCACATTTTGCTGTTCGGTTTGATTGCCAAGTCCAAGACACCGGATGAATTTGCCGTTGTCGGTGATTTTTTGTCCTTCGATCCCTATGCGCTGATGGTCCGTCGTGACGACAGTGCCTTTGAACTTGTGGGCAAGACCGCGCTGGCCAACGTGTTCCGCTCGGGCGAGATCAACGAGATCTATTCAAAGTGGTTCGACCCGATGGGCGTGCCTGCCGACCCGCTCCTGCAGGCCGCATTCCAGCTTGGTGCCCTGCCTGAGTAAAAGACCTGTGGCCCGCTCGTGACTGGGCGGGCCGCGCAAGATCGGGGGACCGGCCAAGATGAACTATAACTGGAACTGGAGCGTTCTTTGGGAACCGGAATACTTCGGCTGGCTCCTGAGTGGCCTTGGCTGGACCGTGTCCGTAGCGCTCTGCGCTTGGGTGATCGCGATAGTCGTGGGATCGCTGGTGGGCGTAGGCCGAACCCTGCCCAATAAAGTGGTAAGCACACTCTGCACCACCTATGTCGAACTGTTTCGCAACGTTCCGCTGCTGGTGCAGATGTTCATCTGGTATTTCGCCGTCCCCGAGATGTTGCCCGAGGATGCCGGGCGCTGGATGAAGCGCGACATGCCACAACCCGAGTTTGTCACGGCAGTTGTGGCCTTGGGCCTCTATACCGCAAGCCGCGTGGCAGAACAGGTGCGTGCCGGGATTGAGGCGGTGCCATCGGGCCTCAAATCAGCGGCAACCGCACAGGGTATGGGCGTGGCGCAGGTCTACCGATACGTTCTTTTGCCGATTTCTTTCCGCCTGATCGTGCCGCCAATGACATCGGAATTCCTGACCGTCTTCAAGAACTCATCGCTCGCGCTGACCATCGGGCTGCTCGAACTGACGGCGCAAAGCCAGCAGATCGCAGAATACACATTCCAGAGTTTCGAGGCCTATACGGCAGCCACCGTCATCTACGTGTTCATCGCGCTCTGCGCCACAATCGTCATGACTGTCCTGGAACGCTACACGCGCATTCCGGGCTATGTTGGCAAGGGGAACTGAGATGGGCGATTTTGATTTCGACGTCATCCTGAACAACCTGCCGTTCCTCTGGCAGGGGTTGCAACTCAGCTTATGGCTTACCTTTCTTGCGGTTTTGGGCGGTATCGCTTTGGGCACTTTGCTCGCGCTTGCGCGGCTCTCGGGGATCAAGCCGCTGGCGATATTCGCTGCGGCCTATGTAAACCTGATCCGGTCCGTGCCCTTGATCCTTGTGATTTTCTGGTTCTACTTCCTTGTGCCTTTGGCGCTTGGCCGGCCCATCGGCGGCTTCTATTCAGCGCTCATCGCCTTTGTCATGTTCGAGGCCGCCTATTATTCCGAGATCATGCGCGCCGGTATTCAAAGCGTTCGGACGGGTCAGGTACACGCGGGACAGGCCACCGGTCTCGGCTACTGGCAGATTCAGCGTTACATCGTGCTGCCGCAGGCATTCCGCAACATGATCCCAATCCTTGTGACACAGGGAATCATCCTGTTTCAGGATACCTCATTGGTCTTTGTCGTATCGCTTCGCGACCTGATGACCGCCTCTTCCATCGTGGCCCGAACCGAGGGCCGCCTCGTTGAAATGTATCTCTTTGCCGCGCTCGTTTACTTCGTGATCTGTTTTTCAGGTTCGCTGTTCGTGCGTCGGCTTCAAGCGCGGATGACGACATGATCGAAATGAAAAATGTGAGCAAGTGGTACGGGGACTTCAAGGTTCTCACCGATTGCACGACAAAAGTTGCAAAGGGCGAGGTCGTTGTGGTCTGTGGGCCCTCTGGCTCGGGAAAATCCACCCTGATCAAATGTGTGAACGGGCTTGAGCCGGTTCAGGAGGGGCGGATCGTCGTGGATGGCGCCGAAGTGACAGGCAGCGGAGCAAAACTGACCAAGCTGCGCGCCAAGATTGGCATGGTGTTTCAGCATTTCGAGCTTTATCCCCATATGAGCGTGCGCGATAATCTGTGCCTTGCGCAGGAAAAGGTGTTGGGCCGGACCCGCAAAGAGGCAGAGGCGAGATCCGAGACGCTCTTGACGCGCGTGGGAATGATTGACCACGTCGCCAAATATCCCGGCCAGTTGTCGGGCGGTCAGCAACAGCGCGTCGCCATTGCACGTGCCCTTGCCATGGACCCGATCGCGATGCTCTTTGATGAACCGACATCCGCGCTTGATCCCGAGATGATCAAAGAGGTTCTCGACGTTATGGTTGGGCTGGCCCGTGACGACGGCATGACCATGATGGTGGTCACCCATGAGATGGGCTTTGCGCGCAAGGTCGCGGACCGTGTCGTCTTCATGGATGCGGGGGCCATCGTAGAGGATCGCCCAACGAAAGAATTCTTCGACGCGCCCGAAAGTGAACGCGCACAGGACTTTCTGTCAAAAATCCTGCAAAACTGAGGTTCCCCCGCGCTCGGCTCGTCCACGATGCCAAGGTGTCACCTTGGTGAAGTCGGAGGATGAAGGCTATTGTCTCGGGGTGCTGGGGTTCACGCCTGCGCCTTATCGCGTGACCCTAAAGCCCGTTCTGCAAACCTTGGCCTGCCATCCCAGTCGTTCTCGCGGGTTGCCACGTCTGCGCGACACAGGTTGAGGCTGACCCCAACGATAGGCTGCGCGACAATGAGAGTAAGGCGTTGCAAAGCTGACTACTCAAGATCGACGATGGACACATGGGCTGAGACAATTTGCCAACCTACTTCAGGAAGCTTGATCAGAGTCTGGCTCTGCCGTCCCGTTCGGGACGCAGGCCATCCCGCGCGGGTGAATATCGCGTTCGTTGTGGCACAATCATCGCCAAATGTTGTGACGACCACGCGCAGAAGACTGCGCGCAAGGCCCACACCCGGCCGCGCCTTTCGGAATGCAAGAATTTCATCCTGCCCGAACAGATTTTCAGAGGCACCCAGCCGGATCGTGTGATCACTGGACCAAAACAAGGCATCAAGCGTCTCTACATCATTTGTGACAAGGGCCGTCTCGTAGCGATAGAAAACCTCTGTCACTTCGGCGTGCACCTCTGGGCGGTTGATATAGCTCAGCTCGGTCATGCGCGATCCTGTGGCTTTGGTTCAAAGATCTGCGCTGTCTTGATGAGAAGATGATCCGCCCCCTTCGCCCCTGCCAGAGACAGCCCAACCGGCGCCCCGGTATAGGTCGCGAGCGGGATGCTGATCTGCGGCAAACCCGCATGCCCTGCAACGCAGAGCATGGTCAAAGCGGCATTGCGGAACAATTCCAGATCACTCTGTTGGGTTGATCGCAGCGGAGCAGCACCCGGCGAGGTTGGGAAAACAAGGATCGTTGCGGGATCAATCGCCTTTTCCAGATGCTCACGGATGGCGCAACGCTTTTCAACGGCGCTATCAAAGTCTTGGCGTGTGATCCGGCTCGCGGTTTCAAACCGCTCTCGTATCCCCGGACCAAAATCAGGTTGGTTTTGCGTGATCCAAGGGCCAAGCGTTTGCCAGATTTCATAGCCTTGATGGATACGGAACGCCCCTAACCAGTCGCTTAGATCCCCGTCTGGCAAAATTGGGTCTGAGCGATGATCAACCACGGGAAGTGCATCGCGCAGGGCCGCAGAAACGCCGCTCTCAGCCAAGGACCACAGGTCTGAGGGCAACCAAAACTTGATCGGCTTCACCGTCGCAGGCGCATCCTGAAAAACAGAAGCGACAGTCGCCATGGTCATCAGATCACGCGTAAAAAAGCCGGGTGTATCGTAGCTGGGTGCCAATGGCACAAGGCTGTCCCCAGACATAAGCCCATGGGTTGGCCGCCAGCCGTAAACGCCACAAAAGGATGCAGGCAAACGAACGGAACCGCCGGTGTCACTTCCAAGGCCGATATCCACCAACCCGGCAGCCACACTGGCCGCCGAGCCAGAGGAGGACCCCCCCGGTACGCGGTCCTGAGCAGCGGGATTCAAGGGCGTACCATAGCGCGCATTCACCCCCATCAGACTATAGGCCAGCTCATCCATCTGGGTTTTGCCGATAATCTCTGCGCCCGAATCCAGCAAAACCTGCACGACAGGAGAGGTCGCGGTCGCTGCGCCGTGGAACTGGCCCCACTCTGGGCATCCAGCCCCGGTTACATGCCCTGCAATGTCAAACCCGTCTTTGACGCCAACGCGCAAGCCTGCAAGTGCGCCAGAAGGGCTTTGTCCTTTCAGCGGGCTGTCAAATCTCGCTATGAATGGGTCGCATGTCGGCAACATCTTGTGCCTCCTTAGAAGGTTGTTGAGATATTCGGGTAGAATTGCGCAGGCAGCCAGAGCGACGTGATCGGTACATAGGTGATCACGAACAGGGCGATCAATCCGACCAGAATGAAAGGCAACGCGCCCTTTATGGCTTCGTTGAAACTCACGCCAAGCGCCCCCGAAACAAAGAGGTTCAGCCCAAAGGGCGGCGTGAACATGCCGATTGCCGCGTTGACCGCAAGAACGATGCCCAGATGAATGGGATCAATACCCGCCGCAACGGCCACGGGTACGATGAACGGCACAAGGATGATGATGATCGAATTCGGATCAAGGACCATGCCAGCCAAAAGAATGAGGCAGTTGATCGTCAATAGAACGTAAATCGGGTTATTGCCGATACCCGCCAGCAAGCCTGTCAGTCCGCTGGCGACACCCGAGGTCGTCAGATACCAAGCAAAGGCTGAGGCCGCAGCGATAATGATCATGACTTGCGCCGTCGTGATGGCACTGTCGACTGCTGAATCAAGAATGTCGGACAGGGTCATTTCGCGGTAGATCAAGGCCGAAACCAAGACGGCATAGATGACCGCGACTGCCGCCGCTTCTGTCGGGGTGAATATGCCCCCATAGATGCCCCCGAGAATGATGAACGGCGTGGCAAGGCCCCAGAAACATCCACGCGCCGCAGTGAGTATCTCGGTCGTGTCCCAGCGCGCCTCGCGGGCCATGCCTGTGGCCCTTGCGTACACAACGCAAACGCCGATGAACGCCACACCATAGACCAATCCTGCGCCTACGCCCGCCAGAAACAGTGCCCCGATCGACACGCCCGTGACCGCGCCATAGACGATCATGAAAATCGACGGCGGGATAATGATGCCCATGGATCCGGAACTCATCAGCAGGCCGATGGAAAACCAGCGTTTGTATCCTTCCTTTTCCATGGCGGGCAGCATGATCTTGCCCACCGCGATCACGGTTGCGGGGCTAGAGCCCGAGATCGCGGAAAAGAACATCGAACTTGTAACAGTTGTGATCCCCAATCCGCCCAGCAACGGGCGCACCAAGGCATTTGCCAATCTTATCAGACGCTTGGAAATTCCACCCTGGGCCATGATATTGCCCGCAAAGATGAAAAACGGGATCGCCATCAGCGGAAACTTATCAATGCCGGAAAACAATCGCTGAATGATCAGCACAGGCGGAGTCGAAGTCGTGGTTTCCAGCGCCACCATCACAGGCAACAGCAACACGACAAAGACGGGAACACCCACAAGAAGCAGAGCAACGAGGGATCCAAAGAAAATGGCGTGCATCTGGGTATCCTTAGGCTGTACTTTGAGCAGCCGTCAGACGGCGCGCATCTTTTGACAGTAACAAGGCGTTCTGGACAAACCGCACCGACATGAGCGTGCACCCCGTCGGAATGGCGAGGTAGACAACCCACATGGGCCATTCGAGCGACGCGGATGTTTGGCCAAACTGTTTCATCTGGCTGACAAGGGTCCAGCCATACCAGGCCAGCATCGCCGTGGTGCCAGCGGCAATCAGCGCTGCGATCTGTGCCAAACGATGCGCCATGCCGGGCGGCAAAATAGCCCCCAGCACATCAATCGAGATATGCGCCCCAGAGCGGGCCCCAATCGCCCCGCCGATAAACACAAGCCAGACGATGGAATAACGGGTCAACTCAGCCGCCCAAGCGAGCGCGACACCAAAGAACGCACGCAATGCAACGTCTGCGACCAAGATTATAACGGCAACCAGCAGTAGAATTGCGACTGAGGTACGTTCCAGAAATGTCAGCGTGGCGTCGATCCGTGTCAGCCATTTCAGCATCGGCAAAGTCCTTGTTGACGGGGCAAAAAGCCGGGGCTCAGCCCAAGCACCTGGATCGGCCCGCAAAGCCCAGCGGGCCTAGGGCCGATCCCAAGGCCCTGTCATACCGACAGGGCCCTTTGCATCAGATCACTTGGAGAAGGAGTTAATCTCCGCATAAGCCGCCTCGAGTAGATCACTGCCGATGCGGTCTGCGAATTTCTCGTGTACCGGCTGCATGGCCTCTGCGAAGAGGGCCAATTGTTCCGGTGTCATTTCGACCACTTCGGTGGTGCCCGCATCAATGATTTCCTGAAGCAGGCGCCCATTGTCCTCTGCCGAAACCTGGCGTTGGTAATCGCCGGCCTCGCGCGCGGCGGTCATCAGTATGTCTTGCATTTCGGGGGCCTGCGCATCGAACCACACCTTGGAAAAGATAAACGCGGTCCCGATATAGCCGTGGTTCGACAACATCATGTAGTCCTGCACTTCGTAGAACTTCATCGAGTTGATTGATACGATCGGATTCTCTTGGCACTCTACCACGCCCTGCTGAAGGGCCGTGTAGGTTTCGGAAAAGGCCACGGGGATGGCCGTTGCACCCAAGGCTTCAAACTGAGCAATCAGAAGCGGGCTTTCCATCACGCGGACGTTGCGCCCAACATAGTCTTCGGGTTTGCTGACGAGATGGTTGCAGGTCAGCTGTTTAAATCCCGATTCCCAGAATTTTGCGCCCACGAAACCCGACTCTTCAAGCGATTTGAGCATCGCGCCACCAACCTCTTCTGAATCGAGCAGTGCATAGGTCGCCTCGACTGACGGAAAGAGGAAAGGCAGGTCGATCAACTGCAATGACGGGCTAAAGTTCGCAAGCTTGGCAGTGGGAATGGGCGCAGCCTGTACCGCACCAAATTGCATTTGCTGAGCAACCTCAACATCGTCGCCAAGCGCGTTGTTGGCATAGATTTCAACCTCATAGGCCCCGTTCGATGCGGCCTCTACAAGCTCTTTGAATTTTACAGCACCTTTGTGCTGTGCCGAGGTGTCTGGCAGGTCATGGTGAAACTTGATGACCTCTGCGAGAGCGACAGTCGATGTCATACTCAGCACAAGTGCAGTAAGGCAACCAATTGTAATCTTTCTCTTATTCATTTCGTTCTCCTGTAGGACAAGTTTCTGTCTGACGCGCGAATCTGTGAGCGACACTTGGTAAGGGCACAATTACTTTGCAATTCTGGTGTCCTTTTGGCTGCGGGCTAAAAGACTATTGCCCCGGAAAACGGCACGGTGATTGCTTTTTGGGCACTCGCTGAACCTCTAGAACGCAAGGGCCGCACCATCAGCGCGCGGATCGCTCGCGGCCTCCATCAGCCCTGTGCAATGCTGCACCACGGCCCCTGCGTGCCCAGCAAGATCGGACCATGGGGAAATCATCTCGATGTCATGACCGACCGCACGTAGACCCGCGACAAGAGAGGGATCAAAGCGGTCCTCAAGTTTGAGCGTTGTGGTTGTTTCACCCCAGGTCTTGCCCAAGAGCCAGCGCGGCGCGCTGACCGCCTGCTGTAGGTCTTGACCGAAAACTGCGTAGCGCGTGAAAACTGCCGCTTGCGTCTGTGGCTGCCCTTCGCCCCCCATCGTGCCATAGGCCATGATGCGGCCATCGTTCAGCGCGGCAAGTGCGGGATTGAGGGTGTGAAACGGGCGCGCGCGAGGGCGCAATTGATTTGGACCAGCGTCCAACGAGAAACCCGCGCCTCGGTTCTGAAAGAAAACACCCGTATCGGTGCAAGTCAGCCCAGAGCCAAATTCCCAGAACACGGATTGAATGAAGCTGACAATCGTTCCCTCTGAATCGGCCGCGCCCATCCAGATTGTATCGCCCGGCTTTGCCGGGTGCGGCCAAGGCAAGGCCCGCGCAGGATCAATTCGGCCCGCAAGGTCGGCTATATGATCCGGGTGCAGCCAGTCTTGGGCTGGGCGCTCCATAAAGTCAGGGTCGCCAAGCTCTGCATTGCGCTGAATGAAGGCCTGCTTTGTGGCCTCGACCAATCCATGCAGATGTTCAAGACCGTCTGCCTTGGTCACGCCAAGCCGGTCAAATATCGCGAGGATCATCAACGATGAAATCCCCTGCGTGGGTGGCGTCATATTCCAGAGTTGCCCCGCGCCAATCTGCGTTGTGAGCGGTGTCACCAGCTCTGCCGAGAAGGCGTTGAAATCCTCCAGTCGCAGCGGGCTACCTTTCGCGTCCAGAAAGGCGGCATGGGTCTGTGCAATGTCGCCACGGTAATAGTCGTCCAGCCCGGCCTCTGCCAAACGGGCGAGCGTATCCCCGAGAGCTGACTGTCGCAGTCTGTGCCCCGGCGCAGGCGGCCTGCCCCCGACCAGATAGGTTTCGGCAAAGCCCGGCACATCCCTGAGCCCATCCAGCTTTTCCAACGTCGTACGAGATTGATTGCCGGTGACCGCGATTCCGTCACGGGCCTGCGAAATCGCGGCACCAAGCAGATCCTTTAGCGGCATCCGGCGTCGGTCCGGCACCAGTGCCAGCGCTTTGGCCCAGCCATCAATCGTGCCCGGCACTGTCAGAGCGGCCAAGGCACCCCGCGCAGGGATTGCACCTGTTACGCCCTGCGCGGCATACCAGCCGGGCGTAGCCAAAGAGGCAGCCCGACCGCAGGCCGATATTCCGACAGGCGCCATTCCCGGCCGATGAATGAGCCAGAACCCGTCACCTCCGATGCCGTTCATATGGGGGTATGTGACCGCAATGGTTGCAGCCGCGGCAACCATTGCCTCAATCGCAGTGCCGCCTGCATTCAGCACATCCCGCCCCGCCAAGGCTGCCGCTCGGTGGGGGGCACTGAATGCGCCGTTAAATCCCAATGCTGTGCTTAGCAATCTCTTCACCTCTAAGTGAGCACTTGGAAATATGAGGCATGGGTTAAAATAGTAAGTCAACTATTACTTATAGTTCCCTGCAAACAAAATCTGTTTATGATGGGCTGGGCCAATCACCGAGGAACGCTCATGAGCAATAGAATTTCAGCAGTCCCAGAGGTCGCGCCCAGAAGTGAAGGTCGAAGCGCATCGCAAACCAAAGAGAAGATATTGCTCGCAGCGATCGAAGAGTTCTGCGAGCACGGATATGCTGGCGCGAGCACAACGAATATTGTCCGTGCAGCCGGCTGCAATATCCGGATGCTGTACCATTATTTCGAAAGCAAAGATGGCCTCTACCTTGCCGCTCTGACACGCGTCTACCAACATCTGCGCAGCAGCGAAGCCTCTGCGAATTTCTGGAATCTGCCCCCTAAACAAGCAATCATCGCCCTGACGCATTTCACCTTTGACTACATGCTAAGAAACCAAAGTTTCCCGCGCATGATCATCAATGAGAACCTCAACAAGGGGCGCGCAGCGGTCAATATTGCCGACTCGATCAGAACAGCATCAGCGCCCTTCATCGCCAAGATAGATAAGCTGATTTCGCAAGGTCATGCATCGGGCGAGTTTCCGTATCGGCCAGATGCGCTTAATCTCTACCTCACAATTCTGGGCCTCAGTTTCATTCACATCACCAACAGATTCACTCTCACGGCAACCTTTGGCGTGGATATGTCATCACCGGAATTTTTAGCAGAGCGAAAAAGGCACGTGACACAAGCAGTACTCGCTTTGCTTTCAAGTGATATCAGCACTTGAACCCTGCGCCCCGTTTCGTTGTCGGCAGAGCGTCTCTGCAGTTTGTGGAGCGGTAGCGTATTGAGCAATGGCCATGCAGCCCAAAATCACCGGCACGGCGGCGGTGTCTTTCTAAGGTATTTTCAAAGAAGACCGCGCAATCTCGGCCGAAGCCGCAAGTGATTAAACTCTGAAGGTCGAATTCCACCCCAATCGCCGCCCCCAAAATCGAGCAATATTTAGGCACTTGCATAGTAAGTAAGCAATTACTCACCACCCCTTGCGGAATTGCCAGAGCTGAACCTGCAAACAAGTTGCAACGACGCGCCTTTTGCGTGGACCTCAAAACAGACGCGCGCTCGGACCTGTCTAGAGCACGCGCGTTCTGACGTTTCGTCCGGGGGCTCAATAAGGCATGAAAGTTAACATCACAGAGACTGGTGAAGAGGTAACAACGTCTTTTGATGACGATGCGGCAGCTCTCATGGGCAGTGATGGCAGCGCATTGGACAGGCTCTTTTGGACGAGCACTCAGATCATCCGGTTCGGTGCCGCCCACAAACTTCTCGGCGGCGCGCACATCGCTGAATTCACCAGAGCTTCTACCCATAGGATCGGTCGCCAAAGTCATCCTTGGGCGCACCCGCCGGATCGGCGCAACATCGTCGCGTCCCTGTGTCCGTGATGGATGACTGAGCGCGCGACGATCCGCGCGCATCAATGGCGACTGACCTAACCCTTCAACCAGACCCGAAAGGAAACCACATGAAGACCATTCTGAACCAAAAGTTCACGCGCCGCTCCTTTGCCGGGCTTGCGCTCGCCACGGTCACAGCGTTTGCTACACCCGGCCTGGCGCAGGATACCATCAAGATCGGGCTGATCGCCTCTCTCTCCGGCCCCTCTGCCAAGTCCGGCGAAGCAATCACCCGAGGTATGGCGCTGGCGATTGATGAGATCAACGCAGCCGGCGGGCTGTTGGGCAAACAGGTCGAGATGATCCGCCGCGATGACGAGGACAACCCCGGCAAAGGTCTGACCGCAGCGCGTGAACTGGTCCAGCGCGAAGGGGTCGTGGTGTTGTTTGGCGGCCTGCAAACGCCTGTCTCACTCGCCTTGGTGCCTTACATGAACCAAGCCAAAGTTCCGTTCATGGGGCCATGGGCCGCTGGCACCCCAATCACCCAAAACGGTGCCGAAGAGAACTATGTCTTCCGGGTGTCTGCCGTGGATGAAATGGTAGACGTCGCTCTCGTCGAACGCGCGGTGACAGTTCATGGGTCAAAAAACCCCGGCATGATGCTGATCAACAACCCTTGGGGCGAGTCAAACGAGAAAGGATTGACCGCCGCCCTTGAGGCAAAGGGAATGCCCACAGCCGGGATTGAGCGGGTTGAAGCAAACGATATCGACGTCGTTCCACAGTTGACCCGACTAAAAGAGGCCGGTGCCGATGCGATCTTTATGGTTGCCAATGTGGGCCCGTCTGCGCAGGTCATGAAATCACTGGAGCGCATGGGCTGGGACGTTCCGGTCATATCCCATTGGGGACCAGCCGGAGGCCGCTTCTCTGAACTGGCCGGGCCGCGTGCCAAAGACGTGGAAATGATCCAAACCTTCACCTTCTCAGGCAACGACTCGCCCAAAGCTGCGGCAACTCTGGACGCGCTAATGGCCAAGTTTCCCGAAATCAAAGGTCCGGCGGATGTCACCCCGGCAGTGGGCATCGCGAATGCCTATGACGCGATGCATCTTACGGCTCTTGCCATTCAGAACGCAGGTTCAACGGACGGTCCGGCAATTCGCCAAGGGTTCTATGACATCGACAGCTATGACGGGTTGATCAAAACCTATTCCACCCCCTTCACGCCAGAGCAGCACGACGCGCTTGGAGCAGAAGACTACGTGTTCACGCGATTTATTGACGGCGAGATCATCCCCATCAAGTAACGCCCCCGAAACAAAACGTCGGAAGGCCAAAGGGCCTTCCGTATCACTTGCGGGAGAGGATCATGATCGCGTCCACACTCATTACCGGACTGGCGCTTGGCTCGATGTACGGGCTGATGGCTCTGGGCTTTCACATTACCTATGCGGTGTCAAAAACAGTCAACTTCAGTCAGGGTTCATCGATGATGTTCGGCGCTGTCATGGGGTATACTTTCATGGTGACGCTGGGTTGGCCGTTCTGGATTGGAATTCCGGCGGCTTTGGCCTGTTGTGCGATACTGGGTCTCGCGGTGGAACGGTTCTTGGTTCGCCCTTTCGCCGCGCGCGGCTCTGACGCTTGGCTCATGGCGACGGTTGCAGGCGGGATTGTCCTTGATAACATCATTCTGTTCACCTTCGGCAAAGAACCCCGCAGCCTGCCGTCACCGTTTGTTGAAAATGCGATCGATATCTTTGGCGCTGGCGCCTATCCGTTGCAGCTGATCATTCCGGTCGTCGGTCTTGCGATTGCAATGGCCTTGACGATTGTGACGACCAAAACCCGACTTGGCAAAGCCATGCTGGCCTCTGTGCAACGACCAGAGGCGGCACGTCTGACAGGCGTGAATACACAAGCGGTTATCGCAGCATCCTTTGCAATTTCGGCAGTTTTTGCCGGTGTCGCGGGATTGCTGATCGCTCCGCTTTTCAACGTGTCGGCAGGCATGGGTGTCGTCTTTGGTATCAAGGCGTTTGCGGCTGCTATTCTCGGCGGGATCAGCAGCGCTTGGGGCGTCATGATTGCTGGCGTGCTTTATGGCTGCGTCGAGGCCCTGACCACCGCTTACATTGGTTCGAGCTATACGCAGATCGTCTCATTCAGTGTTGTCATACTGGTGCTGGTGACGGTGCCGAACGGCCTGTTCGGTCGCGCAGAACTCAAGAAAGTCTGATCCATGGCTGAACAAGAATACGTATCCGCACGGCTGCGCTTGACCCGGCTTTTGGCGCATCCGGGCACGTCAATCTTGGGAATAGTGGCTCTGACCGCCATCACGATCATGCTGGCACTCAATGCCAATGGTTACCTTGTCTTCATCCTCGCCCTTTTTGCGCTGAATGTCGTCGTTGGTGTCGGTCTCAACATTCTGTTGGGGCTTTCCGGACAGATTTCCTTTGGTCATGTCGGGTTCTTCGCGATCGGTGCCTACACGACGGCGATCATGGTGATCGCAGGCTTTGATTATTGGCTGGCTTTCATCGTGTCTGGCATCATAAGCAGCTTTGCGGGCATGTTGCTGGCTATGCCAGCCCTGCGTGTCGCGGGCCCCTATCTTGCGATGATGACAATCGCCTTCGCCTTTATCGTCGAACATGCTGCGATCGAATTACGGGATCTTACCGGTGGGCATAATGGCCTGATGGGCTTCCGGTCGCCTGAATTTGCTGGGCGCATATTCTTTGAAACCGAGGTGGCGATTGCTGCGGTGCTGCTTGCCGGAGTGTCCCTGCTGTTGTTTCTGCAACTGTCACGGGGCCGGTGGGGCATGGCGATGCGCGCAGTGGCCTCCAGCGACGTGGCGGCACAGTCCATCGGTCTTAACCCCTTTGCGATCAAGACCACGGCCTTTGTTCTTTCTGCGCTTTTGGCCGGGCTCGCAGGGGCGCTTTTCACACCGCTACAACTCTTCATCAGCCCAGGCTCCTTCCCTTTCTTCCAGTCAATTCTGTTTCTTCTGGCTGTGATTGTCGGCGGAACCGGGCGTCTTTTGGGGCCAGTCATAGGCAGCCTGATCGTGGTTTTGTTGCCCGAGGTTTTATCAGGCCTCGCGGAATACCGATTGCTCATCTTTGGCGGCATCATGATGGGCGTGCTTCTGCTGGCACCAAAAGGGATCATCGGTGGGCTGATGGGATACCTAAGCGCCGAAGATCCAACCACAGCAAAGGCATCCGGCAAAGCCCTTGGTGACTTTCTCTCAGGCCTGAACGAAAACACCGGCGGATTAAAGGTAACTGACCTTGGGATCAAGTTTGGTGGGGTTCAGGCGGCAAAGGATGTGTCATTCACCGCCCCCGCAGGGCGCATAACCAGTGTGATCGGGCCAAATGGCGCGGGCAAGACAACCGTGCTGAACATGATCAGCGGGTTTTACAAACCTGACAGCGGCCGCATCGAAATGTCAGAGGATATCGCAGGCCGCCCGGCATGGCGCACAGCGCGCGCTGGCATTGCACGCACCTACCAGACCACACAGCTTTTTGAAGACTTGAGTGTGCGTGAGAATATCCTGATCGCCCTAGGCACCGGGCACCTTGGCTGGTTGCTGGGACGCCCGCCTCGCGATGCTCAGATCGCCCTCGCCGACGACCTACTTGCCTTTGTGGGATACAAAGGCCCCGTGGCGCGCCGATCCGGCGATTTGCCCCATGTTGACAAGCGTCTGGTGGAAATCGCCCGCGCCTTGGCCACGAAACCTTCTGTTCTTCTTTTGGACGAACCTGCGGCTGGCTTGATGCATAGCGACAAAGAGGCGCTAAGCCTGCTGATCCGCAAGATTGCAGAGGCTGGCGTTGCCGTTGTTCTGGTCGAACATGATATGTCGATGATCATGCGCATTTCAGACGAGATTATCGTTCTGGATGCCGGTGTTCCAATCAAAACCGGAGCGCCGAGTGATGTTCAAAATGATCCCGCCGTGCGTCGGGCCTATCTTGGCGACAGCGCCTATCAAGGCCGCGAACGCAGCACACCTTGGATACGAGGCGGCAAAAAGGACGTGCTCAGCACACGCAGTTTGACCGCGGGATATGGGGCCGCCGCAGCGCTCGACTCTTTGGACATGGATGTTCAGCCCGGCGAGATGGTCGCCGTGTTGGGGGCAAACGGTGCCGGAAAATCAACGATGATGCGATCCCTTGCAGGGCTGCACAGGCCTGTCTCGGGGGCGATCCTGCTTGATATGGTGCCCATTGAAGAGCGGCCAGCCCACCAGATCGCACGCGCGGGCTTGTCGCTTGTTCCAGAAGGACGGCAGGTCTTTCCACTGATGAGCGTACGCGACAATATTCTGATGGGCGCTTATAACCGGACCGATCTTGACGCCGAGGCAGAGATCGACAGACTGCTTCAGCGCTTTCCGCGGCTGCGCGATCGGATCGACGCGCCCGCTGGCGTTCTCTCGGGTGGGGAACAGCAGATGCTCGCGATTGCCCGCGGCCTGATCGCAAACCCGCGCATTCTTTTGCTGGACGAGCCATCGCTGGGTTTGGCGCCGTCTATCATAGCAGAGCTCTACGATGTGCTCGCCGATCTGCGTGACGAAGGGGTCACTGTTTTGCTTGTGGACCAAATGGCAACGCTGGCGCTGGCCATTGCCGACCGCGCCTATGTGTTGGAAAGCGGACAAGTCGTGAAATCGGGAACATCGGTGGATTTGCAAAAGGATGCATCAATCGAGCAAGCCTACCTCGGTGCCGAGGTGGCTGCGCAATGAGAAGAAAGGGAGCCTCATGGATCTGACATTTCATAATATCACCCTGCCCTCAGAGCCAGGTCAGGCGTTTGATCTGGGTGTGCACGGTGGCAAGATTGTCGAGATGAAAGCGGCGGGCACGCTGGAACAAGGCGACAAAGCCCTCCACCTGAACGGTCGGATCGTTCTCCCCGGCTTTGTCGAGACGCATATCCATCTCGACAAATCATGCATTCTTGACCGGTGTCAGATGAAAGGCGGCCTGCAGGAAGCCATCGCCGAGGTCGTTGGCCTGAAAGCCGCTTTTACCGAAGAAGATGTGGCTTTCCGCGCGGCCAAGACGCTGCGAAAATGTGTGCTCAAGGGCACCACGCAGATGCGCACCCATGTCGAGGTCGATCCTGTCGTTGGTCTGCGGGGGTTTGAGGGCGTGAAACATGCAATTGCGGAATTTGCATGGGCCATTGATGTGGAAATCTGCGTTTTTCCACAGGATGGGCTGCTCAATAACCCCGGCACGGATGAATTGATGGTCGCAGCCCTAAAGGACGGCGCAGGCTCGGTAGGGGCAGCACCCTACACAGACACGAACCCACATGGCCAGATTGACCGCGTTTTCGAGATGGCCCGCGACTTCGACGTAGACATCGACATGCATCTCGATTTCGGGTCCGATGCCACGTCCCTCGACGTGGACTATGTCTGCCGAAAGGCGGATGAATATGGCTGGGGCGGCAGGGTTGCGGTGGGCCATGTCACCAAATTCGCAAACATGTCTGCCCATCGGCTTACCGCGCTTTCACGGCGCCTTGCGGATGCAGGTGTCGCCGTCACGGTTCTTCCGTCCACCGATCTTTTCCTGATGCATCGCGACCACACAGAAAATCTGAGCGTGCCGCGTGGCGTAACGCCAATACATCTGATGGCCGCCGAAGGGGTAAATTGCTCTTTGTCCACAAACAATGTGCTCAACCCATTCACTCCGTTTGGCGATTGCTCCCTGATCCGAATGGCCAACCTCTACGCCAATATCGCACAGATCGGACGACGCGAAGATATGGCCGGATGCCTTGATATGGTGTCCTCCCGCTCCGCCAAACTTCTGAACCTGAAAGACTACGGGATCCAGAAAGGCGCACCCGCAGATCTGGTCGTAATTGATGCCCGGGATGCGACAATGGCCGTGGCCGAGCTTGCTCAGCCAATGTACGGGTTCAAACGCGGCAAGCCCGTGTTTACCCATGCATTGCCTGAATTGCACAGCCATTAAGCGTTGAGGATGGAGGATCGCCCAGGCGCCTTTAGAGACAGGCCCAGATTGGGCGGACAGGCGAACGGCCCTCTCAATCGGCTGATATTTGGCGCAAAAGACCTCTGTCAGATCAAAGGCTGCGTCGCCCCCTGATCGCGCCCTCACAAGTTACCGAACCAAGCCCACCTGGAGATACCCCATGTCAAACCCCGTTACCGCCGCCAAAGAAATCGTTGAGGCCTACCTAGAACGCTCCATGGTGCCAGACCCTATCGGGGCCGCCGCCTATGTCGCTGATGATTTCGAGGTCATCTTTACCGGTGGGCGTCAGTTTACCGGCCCGGCGGATACAACTGCGTTTAACGCCAAACGCTACAAATGGGTGAAAAAGCGCTTTTTGCGAACAGACGCCGCCTACGACGCCGAAACAGGGTCCGTATACGTCTACAACACTGGGTTTCTATACGGCGAATGGCCGGATGGCACGCCGTTCGAAACCAACCGTTACATTGATATGTTCGTGGTGCGGGATGGCAAAATAACGTCAACGAATGTTTGGAACGACAGTGCGGAAATTCTGTTGCACCGCGCCGGCCTGGCCGAAGCCCCGCTTTGATCCCGAGAACCCGAACATGAACCCAAAGAGGCAGCCATCAGCCGATTTTTGGTTAGAATTTAGCGCATTGCCCGAGAGAACTGGTGCGCTGATAGGACCCGAACATACGACCCCATCATTACGAATGACGTGGGGAAGTGCCTGACCAACCTGACAACTAAGCGTTTTCTCTAGGTCATCTGCCGCGTTGCAAGGATGTTGCAAGACTGCATCAGATCAGTGGGCCGGTCCCGGTCGCGCGACCGCGCGCCTTGCGCCCGCGTTCTTCCAGCACCTCGCGCCACATCTCATAGGTCGACGCCACCATCTGCTCCAATTCTTCGCGGGTGTAGAGTTCGACGCCTTCGTCCGTGTGAAGCCTGACCGCGCGCCGACCGTCAGAGGGGTCGCCAAATTGGACAATAGTCAACCGCACGTTGGCAAAGTCCTCGTCAGCCGCACGGATGCGCTCATGCATCATCGAGAAAGTGAACCGGCGGCCCTCAGCGGTCAAGCCTCTCGTGCGGCGCGGTTCGATGAACAGGGCGCTCGCCTGCTCGTCGATGGCGAGGATCATGGGGAGCCAGAGGGTGATCTTCTGACCGATGCCCATCGACAGCGGATAGAACTCTTGCCGCCGCCCATACACCCGGCCAGACGACGCAAAGTCGTGCAGGCCACGGGCAACGCGCAAGTTATAGGTGAACTCCTCATCCGACCGGCTGCGCTTGCGCAACTCGGCCTCTATCACAGCCCAAGGCGTCGGCTTGGCTGCGCCTAAGTCGAGATCGGGCTGGATGTTGAAGATGTCGGAGAAGCAAGCGCGAACCGGCTTGTAGGAGAAGGTCGAGAAACCTCCCTTCATCTGCTCCAAGCTCTTGCGCTTGATGTCATCCCGCTGGGGCGCGATGCGCGCAAGGTCAATGTCAGGCAAAAGGCGTATCGTCACTAGGTGGTTCTCCTGCACGAGGGCTGGTGCCTACAGACACCTTGTGGTGGCGGAATCGGTCAATGATCACATCATTCGGTATTTGCATCCCAAAAGCAACGCCTGTTCTTGCTTTGTCCACGATTACCGACCAAGGTGAGTCCTTCGCGTGCGAGAGGTCCACGAGCCGTCCAGGTGGCAGATGCCCGTATGACCTCATCACGTCAGACACGAGGTCAATGATTTCCACGTCTGTCGGCTTCGGCAGTTCGCGCGTCTTGCAAGTGAGAGGGTCTTTCGCTACCGCTCGATTGACGATCGGTGCAGCCCCCGAGGGCTTAAACGCACGATATACGGCCGGATGCACAGGGCCGTACTGCCAAGCCTCGAAGTAGCCCGACACGAGCGGGCGCTTGTTGCGGGTCAGATGTATGCCGTGGGCAAAGTAGAGTAGTTTCTGGAGCGCAAGGTTCGTGATCTTCCAGCCGCGCTTATCTGCTTCATCCAGCATGAGGTTCGCGATTGTTCTGGGATCATACGCGCTCATCGCCTCATGCCTGCTGCCTTCGTGTTCCGCTTTTGTTCGTCACATTGCCCCACCGGAGGGTGATTTGGCAATGGCGAATAAGGCTGGTGCCCCATGACGGACTCGAACCGCCGACCTTGTCCTTACGAAGGACCTGCTCTACCAGCTGAGCTAATGGGGCTTTGAGGGCGCTACTATGGCCCTACTGGTTCTTCTCATTTGCCTTGAACCCTATGGTTTTGCAAGTCATTCACGAGCGGACCCGCAAATTTCGAACGACATGCTCCACCCACAGATCAATCGAGGCAACGCGAAGCGGCGTTTAAACGACTGAACTGCGGCGCGCAAGGTGGAATCAGTGCAGGGGTGGCCCCTGCTGTTCTAGCGCGCCATGCCCGCTTGAGGGATGACATTTGTCGCCAAGACCGCTACGCTGGGTCATCCGCAGATGAGAGATGCTGTGGGGACTGCGATCACAATTCGACCTTGAAGATCGTGAAAAACCAAGCCCCACGCGTCAAGATGTACAGTCGCTTGAGTTGACCACTGAGTATGGAGCTTAAACCGATCTTCCGGAGGATGTTACTACCTCTCATGGATGGGTTGGTGGGATTGTAGCAGCTATATATGCTGAGCGCGCGCGGCTATCGTCGCACTATAGCTTTGCTAGTTATCTCGTAAGTACCCGTAATTTCTTAGGTTCTGGTTGGTGCAGATCGTCCGATTAAAGCCACGATACCTCGTGGCCACATGTCGCTGAAGCATCCCACAAACCCAAGGCTACAAACCCTGCCGTTAGGGTCAACAACGAGATCGAGCCCTGTCGGGCGACACGCCACCGTTTGCTGGGTGGTCTGTTAAAATGGGGTTCTTCTGAAATGGACGTTTACCTTATTGCTCCAACACCGGAATTTGGACGCGACACGCTTATTTCCGACGCATCCCTCAATCTGGACGAGCGGTTCACTCTTATGGCTGCTGCGGGCATTGTGACCGTCGCCGCGTTCTTTGACCCGGATGTAAATTTAACGCTGTGTGATGAACTGATTGAAGATGTGGATTTCACCAATCCCGCACAGATCGTTTGCATCAGCATGAATGTTTCCCAAGCAAGGCGCGGCATCGAAATCGCTCAGGAATTCAAGAAAATGGGGCGAACTGTCGTCATGGGGGGCGCACATGTTTCACTGGCCCCAGAGGTTTTCGAAGCCGACGCTGATTGCCTCGTGATCGGAGAGTTCGAAACTTCGGCAGAGGAATTCATGCGCGACCTGCGGAATGGCGCGCTCAAGCCGCGATATGTAGGTGGCAAGGCGGATATGGCGCTTTCTCCTTTGCCGCGCTGGGATCTTTATCGAAATGAGCGTGTCGTCACCGGAGTTATTCAAACCAGTCGCGGCTGCCCGTTTGAATGCCATTTTTGCGATGTGATCCAGTATCTGGGGCGAACCCAGCGACACAAACCGCCCGAAAAAGTCATCGAAGAATGCCAATTGCTCTATGATCACGGCTATAGAAACATCAGCCTTTCGGATGACAACTTTACGGTCTATCGCAAAAGAACGCGAGAGTTGCTGGAGGTGCTGGCAGCTTGGAATGGGCGTGACGGTCGGGAGCCTGTCCAATTCTCAACACAGGCATCCATAGATATCGCACGCGACCAGGGCATCATGGATTTGTGCAACGAAGCTGGCGTACGAGACATCTTCATTGGCATCGAAACCAACAGCGACGAGGCACTACAAGAGTCAAAAAAGCGTCAGAACCTGAAGCAGGATCTCGTCAAACAAACCCAGACTGTGGTGGAATCCGGCATCGTGGTGTCCTCTGGGATGATGATCGGTTTTGACAGCGATGATCTTAGCTGCTTTGAACGCCAGTTCGAATTTGGCATGGCCCTTCCGGTTGTGACGATCAGGGTAACTGTTTTGGTCGCGCCGGTTGCAACACCTCTTTACGCAACAATGGAGGCCGAAGGACGCCTTATTCAGAACGGCAATGAAATCAGCTTTGCTGGCACGGATTGCTGGACCAATATCATCCCCAAGAACATGACCCGCAAGCAATTGGCCGAGGGCGCAATCTGGCTTGTGGACGCGCTTTTTGAGCCAGACAATGTGATCAAGCGGTTTGAGCATGTCGCTAAACTTTTGAAGCCCGCGCCCGAACATTTGCGACGCCAGTCAAAGGCAAAGATTGCCGGTTCCGGTGTCATGCTGAAACTCATGCGGTCTGGGGCCAAGGACCCCAACGCCAGACGCGTCATTGATGCAGTGAACGAAATGACACGTGCGCGCCCCGAAATCGCATGGGATCTCTCGCCAATCCTGGTCAAATATCTGAATACCTATTTCGCCATCAAGCGATCCTCCATGATACGCTCATCTCAGCTTGATCGCGTCTCCTGATATGGAACGTGCGACGCAGGGCGGCCGTCTTGCGAGACGGGAGTCCACCGATGGAACGACCGTCAGTCTGCGACAGGATATCTTGGATGTTCTGACTGCGCGTGCAGATGCGCGCCAGATCAGTGTGCTGGGGCGTGGTGATCGCGCAACCCACTACACCGGATCCCAGTTACTGGAAGAAGCAGAAAACTGCTTGAAAGACTGGGCCACCTGTCTGGGGAACGGGCCGCAGGTGATGATCGCCGCTCTCCCTTTTGGCGAGGCGTTTTTGTTCCCGCTGCTTGCGTCGCTGATCGGCGAAGGCTGTCTGGTGCCCATCGCGCCACCGCGACCATCAGATGCACCGGGCCGGATGCGCCATATTGTGCAAACCTGCGGCGCGACGGTGGTTTTATGCACAAGCGCCCATCAAGCGGCTGTTGCTGCCCAGCTGTGTGATGATGAGGGCAATCAGATTTGTCCGGTCTATGTGGTGGACGGCCCGAATGTGCCGCTGGCAACGTTCAATAGCGCACCCAAGATAGCGGCTCCGATCATACAGCACACGTCTGGCTCAACCCGTTTTCCTAAGGCCGTTCCGATCACTTCTCAACAGATCCGCGCCAACTGCGCGATGCTTCAACGGCTTTGGGGCGTGAACGCGGAAACTGTTACAGTCAACTGGCTGCCGCATTATCACGACATGGGGCTGATGGGGGGTATTCTTTACACCCTTCTCAGCGGCGGGCAATCACTGCAGATGAGCCCGTTTGAAATGATCCGCAGCCCGCTCTCCTGGCTCAAGGCGATTTCAACCTATCGTGCAACCTTCAGTGGCGGGCCTGCGTTTGCGTTTCAGGAATGCCTGAATCGTGTTCCTGAAGGCGCCTGCGATACTCTTGACCTATCAAGCTGGAAACGCGCGTTTTGCGGCGCAGAACCCATCCCCGCAGACCTTTTGGGGCGCTTCTCGACCCGGTTCGCAAAGCAAGGACTTGATCCAAAAGCCGCCTTTGCCTGCTATGGCATGGCAGAATACACGCTCTTCATCGCCGGAGAGCCGGGTATCCCGGCAACCGAGGCCACGCTTTCCAACTCCACCGTCGCGCCTTGTCTGTTATCTGCGGAAACGCGCGCGAACATCCGGATTTGCGATCCAAATAGTGGCCATGTCCTGCCCGAGGGTGCGACAGGAGAGTTGTGGTTGCGCGGGGGATCTGCCGCTGCGGAATATATTGGCCAGACTAAGGACACATCGCAAACCTTCGTGCAAACGGCGGATGGCGAATCGTGGCTGCGCACGGGGGATCTCGGACGGGTCTCGGGGCAGTTTCTTCTTATCAGCGGGCGTCTGAAAGACATCATCATCACGAACGGCCAGAATGTCGCCGCAGCAGAGATTGAATGGTTGGCGGCGAAAGAGGATACCGCGCTTAATCCGATGGGGGCCGCCATCTTTGTGCCGCCCGGTGCGCCAAATGGCCATGCAGCTTTGTTTATCGAGGTTCGGCAAGGCATGACGCCGCAGCGCGACCACCGTCAGCTTGTGTCGGCTATCCGCCGCTCGGTTACTGGCACGTACAGCATAAAACTTGATGATATTCGTATTCTGCCACGGGGCGAGCTACCTCGGACAAGCAGTGGAAAGATACGCCGTCAAGTTTTGGCAGACACCTATGTCGCCAACCCAAACGATGTTCTCAGGCGGGAATAACGGCCATGCGCGGCAACATCTGGGCAGATCCTACCTCGTTTTTCAGCACCCCATCGGATGCGGCAGCAGTGCTTCGGGACCTAGAGCTGCCTCGGATCGACCAATATCTTGCAGCCCTGTCAGACAACAGCGATATCAAGCTCGAAAACCTCAACCGCCTGTCAGCAAATACGCTTGTTGCCATGACGGGTGACGATCATCTTAAGACACGCCGCGTCATTGCGCCCTTTTTCAGCAAAGACGGGCTGAAGCACTGGGCAGATATGCTGGACGCTGGGGTTTCCCATGCGCTTGCACAGCTTGCAGCAGCGCCCAAGCCCGATCTGGTCACCAATTTCACGATCCCGTTGTTTTTGCGGGTCATGCCGCAGATGTTTGGCCTCAAGATCGACGAAAGTGAGGCGCATTTCAGGGCCATCGAGACGGTTCAGCGGCTGACCGAACCTTATCTTTCCGTGCCCACTCTGCGCAAACTCGAACATGCGGTGGGTCTGTTGATCCGCACCTTTCCCGATCCTTCAGAGCATCAAAGCCCCGACAAGCCCGAAACGCTGATCGAGTATCTCTATCGGCGGCGCTCCGATCTGCCTGCGGGGCTTGACGCAAGGTATCTGGTTCTGGGAATTCTAGTGGGCTCGAACTCGGCCACGCAGTCTGTTGCTTTTGCACTCTACGGTCTGCTGACCGGACCACCCCGCAACTGGCAAGACGCGGCCCGCCCTGGCTGGGCCGAGCGCGAGTTGCCGCGGCTTCTTAGCCTTTATCAATCAACGCGCACCCTTGTACGGGTCGCACCCGAGGCGACCACCATCGCCGGGTGCCCGTTCCACAAAGGGCAAGCGGCGGTTGTGGACATCGTCAAAACCAACAGCTGCCTGCGCAGTGACACCAAATCAGGCGTGCGGCACATGAGCTTTGGCAGCGGTGCGCATAAATGCCCCGGATCGTTCCTAAGCGAGATGGTCTTTGCGCAGTCGATCCCTGCATTGGCCCGTCGTTTCCCGAGAATTGTGCTGAACAAAGAACAATGCAGTTTTGTTCAAACCCCCATGATGCAGGCCCCTACTGCGCTGCCCTGCGAAACGGCGCAAGGATCGCATCGGGCCACCTCGCGGCTGTGCGACATCCGTGATACCGCGCTGGCCCATGAGGTGGTGCGCGACAATGATCGTTTCTCGCCGCCGCAGATGACCAATTACCTATCGACGTTAGCCCGGCACAGTGGGCGCGATCTGACAATAGCGGTTAAGATATCGCAGAATGCCCTGTTCTTCATGGATGGCCCGCGCCATGAAGCCCTGCGCACCGCAATTGGCAGACGCCTCGGAGCAACGCGGCTGCAAGACTGGACAGATCTAGCGGACACGGCCATCGCCGACGCGCTCGACAACCTGACGCGCATGCCCAATCCGGATCTGGTCACCGGCTTCACCGATCTATTGCGTCAGACTGTGATTGCGCCAATCCTTGGCGTGTTCCCGTCCGACCCGTCGCAGTTTGAGCGTCTGGCGCCAGAGCTTCAGGCTGTTCTCGAGCCATGGCTGTCGATGCGGGATCTTTTGGCCGTTCAGGAAAAGTTCAACGAAGCGATGGCGCTGATGACGGTGCCCACTGCCGCAAACTGCTCACTTCTCAGCGATCTTTTGGCAGGGCCCCCCGAGGGGTTTTCAACCGATGATCTCAAAGCAGTTGTCTTGGTGCTTTACGGGGCCAGCTTCAATCTGTCCCACACCCTTGCAAATATTTTGCATCTGATTTTGTCGGGCCCGGTCGAAGGGCGCGCCAACATCGAGACGCCAGACTGGATTTCTACCCGCCTTGAAGAGCTGATAGCCCTGTGCGCAAGCCCCAAGTATATCTACCGCATGGCTCGCGCTGATCTTGAGCTGGCCGGCATGGCGATGAAAGCCGGAGATACAGCGCGCCTCACACTTCAGGCTATCAACCGTGACCGCAACCCGGGGGCCTTGCATCTGTCGTTTGGGCAGGGCATGCACCGATGTGTTGGTGCAGCCTTATCGCGATTGATCATCCGACGCGCGATTCCCGCCGTGTTCGAGCGGTTTCCCAACCTATCCCTTGTAAACCAAGGACAGCGCTATTTCCCGATGTCACAAACCGTAGCACTCTCGGCGTTGCCCTGCGTGCTCTCCTCATGAAAGTAAGAAGAATGCCTCAGTCTATTGAAGAGCAGGTGCTTGCATTCGCTGTTGAACAAATAAAGGTTCGCACGAAGGCTGCCGATATGGAAATTACGGCAGACTCTGTCCTTACGGATCTTGGCCTGCAATCAATCGAGGCCGTTCTGCTCAGCGGTGAAATCGAGGATCAGTTTCAAGTGGAAATTGATCCTGCGGACATCTTTGCGCATGACACGTTGGGCGCCTTTGTACGAGAGATCGCGGGGCGCATAGAAGCCTGATGGGACAGTACCATCTTGGCCTTTCGACCTCGGGGCACGATCCTGCCCTTGCAATCGTTGATGAAATGGGCCGCGTTGTTTTTGCCGAAGCGACCGAGCGATTTATGCAAGACAAGCGCGCCTGGGGCATCGCCCCGGATCATGTGACGCATCTTCAATCGGCATTGTCGTCCATCGGCTTTGACCCAGAAACCGACAGTTTACAGGTTGCCACAAGCTGGAAACACGTCAAGGCTGACGTGCCTGTCACATTATCCAACGTTCTACTGCCCGCTACAGACGGGTTATGGCTGCGAGAGCTGCAATCAGCAGCCCAGCGTGGGGCCGGTGCCACGCTATTGCGTCTGCGCCTTGCCTCTACGATGCCAAAGATACGCCGGTTTGATCATCATTTGTGTCACGCCGTATCCGCCACTGTGTTCGCCACGGCCAGCGATGCCGCATGCCTTGTGATCGACGGCGAGGGTGAGGTGGGGGCAGTCTCCTTGTTTGATCTGCGCGACCGACGGCTCAAGCGCCGGTGGCGGTCTTGGGGGCCCGGCAGCCTTGGGACATTTTACGCGTGGCTGACCACCCTATGCGGATTTGACTGGCGCTTGGGCGAAGAATGGAAAGTCATGGGGCTGGCAGCTTTTGGTACTCCCAAGGCCGAGCTGCAGCAGGTTATGGCCTCGGTCTTGAGCGTGGAACAGGGGCGTCTGCGATTTGCCGATCACACCATTCTTGTGAAGGCGCATGAAACGCTGTCTCAGTTTGGCCGAAGCGATACAGCACCCGTGTTGCAGGCTGCTGATCTGGCAGCAAGCGGTCAGGCGGTTTTTGCGGATCTCACCGACCAGATCTTGGCTTCTTGCCTTGAGGGGTCTGAGGGAACCCTGATCCTCAGCGGTGGATGCGCGTTAAACTCGTCTTACAACGGAACCATTGTTGGGCGCACCGGCTTTGAGCGTGTCTTTGTGCCGCCCGCACCTGCGGATGATGGCAACGCGATTGGTGCGGCAATGCTCAGTTGGATGCAAACAACGGGTGAAACCCGCATCCCTGTCTCGAACGGTTCGGCCTACTTGGGCAGCTCCTCGGCACCAAAGGCCGTGGGGCGCCTGTCTCATTTACAAGGGTTGGGCCATGTCAGCGATATCTCGGGCGATAGCGCGGGACAGATTGCCAAGCATTTGGCTCAAGGCAAGATCATCGGCGTGATGCGCGGGCGGGCAGAGTTTGGCCCGCGCGCCCTGGGCAACCGATCCATCCTTGCTGATCCAAGATCACCAGATATGAAGGATCGTATTAATCGCTGCGTCAAGGGACGTGAGCCGTATCGCCCTTTTGCCCCAGTGATTGCAGAGAACCGGGTGTCAGAGTGGTTCGAGCGCCCACAACCTTCTCCGTATATGTCGGTGACATTGCCGTGGCGTGCCGCTGGAATGGCGCGTGTTCCTGCCGTCGTTCACGAGGATGGAACCGGACGATTGCAAACCGTGTCACCAACAAACGCAGCGTGGATGCATGATTTGACGCAAGCCTTTGGCGCGCTGACAGGCGTGCCCATCGTTCTGAACACAAGCTTCAATATCATGGGCAAGCCCATCATTCATTCAGTAGAAGACGCTCTCGCCGTTTTTGCGACGTCAGGTTTGGATGCTGTGCTGATAGATGATTATCTGATCGAGAAATAGAATGAGCGACACGCATAGGTGTGAACACTGGCTTAAGGTCATTGGCAATTTTGTGGAACCATGGCCGGGCCGAAAGTTTGGGGCCTTTAACCACATCGCAATCACAAACGAGGCTGGCAGCAAACCGCCACTTTTGTGGGTTTTCAATAGCGCGATCGAATTCCCGGCACTGGCAGAGGCCCTTGGGCCAGATCAGCCCCTGATCGGCATGCGGTCTTTGAATACGGTGGTCCGGAGAGAATCCCTGACCACTTGGCACAACCGAACGCTTGCAGCATCCTATGCCAACGACCTGGTCTCCTATCTGCGCGACAGGCCGTGCACAGTGGGCGGCAATTGCCAAGGGGCAGCAATCGCAGGGGAATTGGCCCGCAACTTGGTTCTCAACGCTATAGATGTGCAAGGCTTCATAGCAATGGAATGGATAGAGGTTCCGGCTTTGCCTCTGCAGGCCACGTTGCTCTTTGGTGCCGAGAGCAAGGACTATAATCCCTTTCTGAGAAATATTGATCCTTGGCCCGCCTGGAATCGGCTTTTTGTGAATCCCACCTGCCGGATATTGCCAGGGGGGCACGGCACCTATTTTCGTCCAGATACGATATCCGCGCTTGCAGGCGAGGTGCGTCACGCTCTTGCCCTGCCAAAAGCTCCAGCAGTTTCAGATCGGTCGGCCTTGGCGCCCGAAACGATCCCGCAGACGGTTGCGACAAGGCAGCATATCACGATCTCGATCAAATGCGCCGAACTTCAGGCCGGCGATGACGTTCTGGCCGTTTGGGAATGCGATGCCAGCGTGCTGCCGCATTTAGAGGTGATCGCCATTGCCAAGACATCGACGAGCGGCCAGCTACTTGAATTCCGCGTACCTGCCATCGCTGGCAGGTGGACACTTCAGCTTTTCCTGACCAACCCGTTGCACGGGCCATTGACGTGGAACGTCGATACTCTGCGCGAGTACAGGATTACCGTCGTGGATGAGCAAGACACTACAGCTTAGCGACCATCGCAAAGCGGTCAGCCAATCAGATGTCAGTGGTCAGTCTGCGCGACACTGATGGGCTGGTTCGGTTATCTTCACGGAAAGTGGCGATTCATCCGCGATTACAGGTGGTTGACCGATTCTGCTTGCAGCCCCTCAGGCGTCGTAACGAGAATGAAAACGCCACACCCGCCGCAAAGTTCAGAGGTTCTGAGGAGAGCAGCCGCCTCTTGAACAAGCCGCTCGGCATTGCTTTCCGGGCCATGGTTCTACGGTCAGGTCAGCGCAGGACATAAGCAGGAATTTCGGAACATTCTCAACACTCTGCCGCAAGAGCGCTTGCCCAAAGTAAAGCCGGGCGGGGCAAAACACGCAATGCGGGTTTTTGCAATCAAGTTTATGTGATAGGTTGCAGAATATTTTCAGTTTATCAGGAGATTCCGGTGGACCGAATTTTTAGTAATTTTAATCGCGTCGCTTGTATTTCGCTCTCGGTTGCGATGCTGCTGAATTTTCCAAGTAAAGTATTGGCGCAACAGGGAAATTTAGAAAAACCTATTGAGTGCAGCAATATCCACGACACCGTCAATCAAGCGGAAGGCGCTGCTCGATTCGCTCGCACGCTCTGTGCGGATATCGTCGCGCTTGACCAGATGATGGTTTACAACCGCTTTGGCAGCTTCAACCCGTACGGGATGATCTATGCGCTCCGCCGGGACGTGGTCAGCAGTGCAACCCCGGTCAAGGCGCTGACAGCCGATCAATGCGACATGGGCCTCGGCATCGAAAGCCACGGCACTGACCTTGCCCCCGGCAAGGTCCGCCTGCGCGATTGCAAGCGGCCCAGACCATTGACGCTGCGCGCCAATGTCGGTGACATTCTTCATATCAGATTAGGCAATGCGCTACGCGCAGAGGCACCGGGATTTTCCGAGACATTCTGCAAGACCCGTGCAGATGAGCCGGGCATGCCCTATGGCGCAGAGCTGCATGGCCTGCGCGCCGCAGTGTCAGAAGAGACCGTTTCCGGGCAGCTTGATCATGGCGAGGCGTCTTGCCGACCGGCAAACGGCTCTCCACGACCCAGCGCTGATGGCAATTGGCCAATGACGCGCGGCGCAAATTTGGCCATTCAGGGACTGACATCTTTTGGGTTACGGGACGGCCAGATGATCGAGGCCCCTGATGCCTGCAAGGGTCTTGCCGCGATCAAACCGGGCGCGGCCATCGATTGCTTTTACATGATCGAGCGTGAGGGCCCGTTCTTTATGGCAAGCACCGGCGCGCCTTCGGGCGGACAGGGCGATGGCGGCAGCTTGACGCACGGGCTTTTTGGGGCTGTCATGGCCGAACCATCCGCATCACGCTGGTATCGCAGCCAGGTGACGCAAGGCGCGTTCCGGGCAGTATGGCGGGCTGCGGAAAACGCCGTGCGCCATGCGATCCGCGCCGCTGATATTGATGATCCATCTCGCTACGAGGTGGTGGAGCGCGATCCCATCTCGGGCCGCCCATTGCCTTTGTTGAACATGCTGGCACGTGTGGATCGCGCCGACGCGGCACTCCGCGACGAAGACCCGAATGCGTATTTCGCCAAAGGCGTGTTCGAGGTGGTCCATTCCGATCTCAACGCCATCGTGTATCGCGAAGATCGCGAAGATCGCGAAGCAGGCCGCCCGCTCGCCTTCCGAGAATTCTCGGTTTTCTTCCATGACGAGCTGAAAACCTTCTATCCGCGCAACTTCGAGGAACTGGGCGCCTTTGGTGCGGGCCAGCTTTCCGGGGTCCGCGACGGGTTCGCCATCAATTACGGGGCCAGCGGGATGGGGGACATGCTGCTTGCCAACCGCAAAGGCATCGGCCCCGCCGCAAATTGCCAGGAATGCCTCTATGAAGAGTTCTTCTTGACCTCTTGGGCCAATGGCGATCCCGCTCTTCTTGAGCATTACAGCGACGATCCGTCAAACGTGCATCATTCCTATCTCAACGATCCGGTGGTTTTCCGCAATTTCCATGCCGGACCAAAGGAGACGCATGTCTTCCATCTTCACGCGCATCAATGGTTTGCGGGCAATGACGGCAATCGTGGCGCGTATCTGGACAGCCAGACCGTCGCACCGCAGCAGGGCTTTTCCTACGACATCTACGGTGGCGGGATGGAGGTCTATCATCGCGGCACGCAGGGCGAGCAAGGTTGGTACGAGACGCTGGGGTCAGGCAACCGCAACCGGACGGTGGGGGATTCGATCTTTCATTGCCATCTCTATCCGCACTTTGCCCAAGGGATGTGGGAACTCTGGCGCGTTCATGACGTGCTCGAGGATGGCTCTCGCAAACTTCCAGACGGGCAATGGGAACCGGTCCTGTCGCTGGCCGAGATGGGTGAAAAGATCAAGGCGCGCAAACGGCCGGGGTCGGTTGATCAGGCGACCGGCCGCTGGATAGAGCCGTCAGCTGGGCTTGGCCCACAGAACGTCGGCACACCAGTGCCAGCGATTGTACCGTTGCCGGGACAGGCCTGGCCAGTGCTGCCGAGCTATCCCATGGATGTGGCGAAACTTGACGAAGAGGGCGGCGTATCTGCCGATCCAGTAAGCGAGATCACCACGTTCGCAGGCTATCCGTTCTACATCGCAGGCCAACCGGGCCACCGCCCACCACAGGCACCGATGGACATCGCCCGCGCCTTGGATGGCGATATGGTGACGGGTGACTATCTCGACGGCGGCATGCCGCGCCATGTGGTCACCGATGACAGCACCCGCGCCTTGCCCTTTACCGTGCCGCAAAGCGTGGCAGACCGTCTTGCGGCTGATCCCGGCACGAGCAATCTTGCCTCGGCGTTGGCAGATCCTGCGCTGCGACAGCGCGAGGCGCTGCAATCGCAGATCCTTGCCACAGCGCTATCGCTTGGCGACATGACCATGAAGCTCAAGGCCCTCACGATCGACCTGCTGGAATACGATGGCGAGCCGATCGAACGCTCGGCCATGGCCTTTCACCACAACGGTGTTCTGCCGGATGGCACGGCGCTTTCGGTGCTGGCACCGGACGGCAGCAGCTCGCTGTTCGAGCCCTCGGATGGCGGATATCCGACACAGGGCGGAGCCAAGCGATTTACCGTCAACGGCGCGCCCGCCAAACCTGGCGCGCCATTCGCTGATCCGTGTGGCGCACCTTCGGCTTTTGGCCAGATCACGCGGGTTGACGCGGACAACTACAGCTTTGTTTCCGGCGGGGCCAGCTTTCCAATCCTGACCGTTTCGGCAGGTCAACCGCTGGTTGGCGGCGCAGATGCAGGCGACGCCGAAGTCTCGAATTGGGTCGAGCACGAACGCACCGACCGTTTTCCGAACGGCCCTCCCACGCTCTACTATATGGATGGTGCGACAGCGCGGGTGATCGAACGCGGTGCCCATGTGTTTGAAAGTGATCCGTTTCTCAAGGGCCTCAAGTCTGTGGAGTTTACGCCCGATCCAGCGGTCATCGGATACCGCCGCTACGAGGGCTCGGCGGTGCAGGTGGATATGATCACCAACCGCGCAGGCTGGCATGACCCGCAGGCGCGGATCAACGTTCTGACCCATCCGGCGGATGGCTATCCCGGCTCGGACAGCTACAAAAAGGGCGGCGGTCGCATTTCACCCAAGGTGACAGCCAGTGAAGAGCCATTCTTCTTTCGCGCACTCTCGGGCGAATGCATCGAATTTCGCCACACCAACGAGTTGCCCAAAGAGCTGGAACTCGACGATTTTCAGGTCAAAACCCCGACCGACACCATCGGCCAGCACATCCATCTGGTAAAGTTTGACGTCACCGCCTCGGACGGGTCGAGCAACGGCTTCAACTACGAGGACGGTACTTTTGCGCCGGGCGAAATCGCAGCGCGCATCTGTGCGGCCAAAAACACCGCGTCCGTTGCAGATGTCAGTTTCAGCCGTAGTCCGGGTGAGCTGTTGATGCGGGAATATTCCGGCGACAAGGGCGACCTATGTGCAAAGGACCCAAAGACCGGGCTTTGGAAGGTAAGCGAGGCCTATGATCACAAGATCTGGACACTCCCCTTGTCGGGGTATCGTGAGTTGTTTCAGACCACGACGCAACGGTGGTTCGCCGATCCGATCCTGTCGGACACGCGCGCGCCGGATGACGGCAGTGGCATAGGCAAGGCTGATCGCACCCTTCGCACGGTGTTCAGCCACGACCATTTCGGTCCATCCTCTATCCAGCAACACGGCTTTTACACCGCGCTGGTGATTGAGCCGCAGATCGCCCAGATTTGCGATCCGGGCAAGGTCTCTTGCACCGCTCCACGCGTCGACCGCGAGTTGGTTACAGCGGGGCCGCAGGATGTCGGGGCACGCAAGGTGATCGTAGACCTGCTTCCGGTCGATACCGATGTGCTGACCTACCGTGAATTCGCGGTATCCATCGCTGATTTCGCGCTGCTCTACGATCCGCGCAACAACGTGCCCGTCGAGGCTGTTGAAAAGGCGCTTCAGGGCGGTGACACGATGGCGATGAAGGGCATGCTGACCCTCGCCTGTGAGGCGCGCCATGGTGCCCGCGCCGCCGCGCTCGAGGCCAGCGGCGCGCCCTCGGTGCAGGTTGATGCGCGGCTTCAGGACATGTCTGATATCTGCGATTCCGCCTTGGCCAAGGATGGAACCGGCTGGTTTGGTGCCATGGGCGATCTGCCACCGGCCTGGCTTGCGGCGGGCCGTCCGGGTGATCCGGCGCATCAGGCTGGCCTTGCGCCCGCGCTTCTTGATCAGGTTACTGTCAACTATCACGGCACAGACTATTCGGCACCGGATTTCCTCCAACTTTACATGACCGATTACCGCGCCAAGGCGGCGGGCCATGCCCCCGGTCCAGAGGCGCTGCTGGCCAGCCCCGTCTCGCCACCCGCCCGGCCCGAGAGCATTTCGGTCGACCACCACGATCCATATCTGGTGAATTATCGCGGAGAGCCCTTTCCCCTGCGATTGGGCGAGGATTCCCGTGCGGGATCATCCTGTGCACTTACACCGCGTGTCGAGGACTGGGTGACCCCCCTGCTCAACGGCGTCACAGACCGCTGCGAGATCAGTCGCCAAAAGACAGGTGAGCCCGGTGATCCGGCGAATGTCATGCTGAGCGCGCTGCACCAAGACCCGGCAACGCCGATCTTTCAGGCGCTCGATAACGAACCCTTGCAGTTCCGATTGATCCAGGGCGCGCAAGAGGTGCAGCACACCTTTACGGTTGAGGGCATGACACTGCCCCGCAATATCGACCAGATGTTCCCAAGCGCAACCTCGGAACGCGAGCCGATCACCCCGCGCGAGACCTTGGTGCGAACCTGCGAAACCAATGAGGGCGCAGCCAGCAGCGTGCGCATGGCTCGGGCTGGTCGACCCGACGAATATCGCCAATGGGCTGCCTATGGGGCCAACCATTGGCCTGCGGGTTCCTCGCAACGGCAGTTTTGGGCGGATATCGAGGCGCAGCTTGCGCAATGCTTCAACGCCGATGGGCGCATCGCCGCACAGGAAATCGGCATATCAGAGCATTTCGAGTTCCGCGCCGCCTTTCTCTATGATAACAATTTCGGTGGTCTGGGCGAAGAGGTGAGCCGCAATCGCTTTGCGCCCGGGCGCATTACCTCGGTGCAAACGCTGCTGGATTTGCTGCGCGAGCGGCGCGAGCAATTGGTGCTTCGCACGCGCGTGTCCGACACCCCGTATCACTTCGGATCGCAGGACGCGCTTTGGAATGGGGCCTGGGGGCTGATCCGGGTTGCGGCGGACAATCGCAACTACCTTGCGTATGTCACGCTGTTGGAACAGGTCGACCGGTTCATCGCCGAGGCCGAGCCGCTGGTACGCGACAATCCCGATGCACCACCGCCACCTGCCCTGTTGCGTGACAGCACGCGCCTCCTCTTGGCTCCACTCGACGAAGCGGTCAAGCGCTTGCCAGAGCTGTCGACTGATCCGCAACTGCGGGCGCTGCCGCGTAATCTCGGCACCCTTGATGCCGCACCGGATCAAGACTCCGCCGCCACACCAGAGCCGCTGATCGTTCCGCTCGAGCGGTTTCAGGATGAGGCGCAACGCACCTTGCGAGCGCTGCCAGAGCTGCGCCAAGATCGGGCGCTCAAACGGCTTCAGCTTCCGGTGCCCGAGCGCAGCCCGATTTTGCGGCCCGAGTTGAACCAGCTTGAGCTGTTCTTTCGTGGCAAGACCGAGGTGCCCGATTACCAGCCAGTCGCCGAGTGCCCGCGCAACGCCCCCAACGTCTATACTGCCATCGTCGCCATCGAATCCGAGACGGTGTTTCCGGGGCAGGCGGGCACCAACTACAGCACAAGCTTGAACGATCCTGACGGTCTGTTCTTTGCGCTTGTCGATCCGCGAGTTCTGATCAATCCCGATATGCCGCAAAGCGTGTCCGACCTTGATCTCGAACTGCGCACGAACTGGGAAGCGATCCCGCTCTCTCGGGTGATCGACGCCGTCCGCCGCTTTTATGACAAGCCAGAGCCGCTGGTGATCAACGTGAACGCCGGTGACTGCGTTTTCGTGACCTTGCTCAATGCGCTGCGCTACCAAGACGGGCGCATTCCGGGTCTTGCGGACGGAACAGGCGATGCGCGCATGCCCGGCATTACCTCGCTCAACGTCGAGCGGCCATGGGAGGCTGCTTCGGAAGAAGAGAACACACCGCACGAGATGAACGCCGACAGCGACCGCAGCACAGACGTGGTGCCCTCCGCACGGCTCGCGGTGACGCTGCCCTTGCCGATCCTGACGCGGCAGAGCAGCTATGGCCGGCCCTTTGGGAACAATGCGATCTGGGCGCTCAGTGGTATTCCCGCCGATCAGCGCGACCCAACCCTGTCGATCCGCGACCGCACCGATCGGCTAAAACGGCCACGCATTGCCGAGATTGAGCAGTTCCAGTTCTACGCTGGTCTTGCCTATGCCGATTATCGCTACACGCTGCCCACGCCGCTTGTCGCAAGCCTGTCCGAAACATTGGCCCCTCAAACCGCCGATTTCCTTGGTGATCTGGGCCGTGGCATCACGATCCCCGAGGGCATAGCCGCGCTTCCTCTGGCAGCCCCTTCGGGCAGCGCGCCGACCCTTCTTGGCAATCAGTTGCTACAATTACGTGACCAGCGCGACGGGGCCATCTCGCGCCTGCGCACAACTCTTGAGGAGGTCCCGCAACAACCCACACCCGAGGTTGCCCCCCCAATCCGCGTGCCCGCGATCGACGGGCAACTCCGCGATATCGGGCGTCTCCCGCAGGGAACCTTGCGTCAACTCGAAGGCCGTGTCCCGCAAATGTCGGGCGAGGCCCGCGTGGTTCTGCCGGGGGATACCCTGCTCCGAGACTCGGTCGGGCAGTTGAACCGCATCCCCAATCTGCGACCAGCTGACCTTGACCGTCGCTTGGCAGACATAATCGACGGGTTCGAGATCGACCGAGAGCGCCTTGTGCCCGGCCCGGACAGTCTTGGGATTATCAAGCGTCAACTTGTCACGCATTTCATTCCCTATGCCTATGGCGCACTGCCGCTCAAATCGTTCGGCGATGTGATCGGGCATCCGACGCATGGGTTGATCGGGGCCATTACCGTGGTGCCACAAAACGCCTCTATCGGCGATGTCCGTGGCCGCAAAATACGCTTCGAGGCTTGTGAAAACAGGCTCGTGGCACCGGGCACCAGCATCGCGCCGCAGCTCCGCCTTTATGATCTGGGCGAGCTTCAGGCGCGCCGCTGGCTCGAGCTTGAGCGCCTGCCGAACCGCACGATCCGCCTCCTGTGTGAGAATTACGTGATCGTGCCGCCAGCCGGCGCACGCAGCGCTTGGCCACCAATGTGGCACGCGACACTGCGCGCCCGAGGTCCGGATGGTGCAGGCAGCCACCCGATCCGGCAATTCACCTTGTTCTGGCAGGACGGGTTGAACCAGCGCGACCGTGACACCGCCGATATCTGGGCGCTCGGGGGCTCGAATGAGCGGCTGGTCAAGGATTGCGCGATCTGTGATGACAGCTACGATTGGGGCGACAAGGGCGTGAGCTATCTTAGCGAGCCATTCCATGTGCGGCTTCGGGATACCAATCTTGGGCCTGTCGAATCCCACTATAACCTCAATGAAAAAGACTTTGGCACAGCCTTCTGGAAACTGACACCAACTGAAATCCCAACCGCGACCAAGGCACCGATGCCGGTTCTCAGGGCTGTGGCGGGCGAAGAGGTGGTGGTGCACGTGGTCCATCCGGGCGGCCGCGCGCGCCAGCGTGCCTTTGCCACCATCGCGCAGGATTACAGCGATCTGTTCCCGGGCTTTGGTTTCCCCCGTGCCGCGTTGCTCGCTCCGGGCAAGGCGATCACGGCGTCGCTGACCAAAGTGGTCGAGCCGGGCTGCTACCTGTGGTTTGACGGCCCGCTACACCTGCGTGCAGGTGGGGTTTGGGGGCTGCTCGACGTGCTGACACCGGCGCAGGCCCACGACCCCAAGGCGACATCATGCAGCGCGCGCCGCTGATCGCCCTTCTGCTGGCCGTACTGGCCACGACGGGGCAAGGCAGGGCGCAGGCCAGCCTTACTGCGGCACTAACCCTGCACGACCCTATCACCGGCGCGCCCACCACCGCAGATGACAGGAAACCCGTGCGCCTGCGCGTCCAACTTACGGATCCTGTAACTGGCCTGCCACCGCGCGGCGTGGATTTGTTGGGCTGGGTGCGCGGCGTGGCTGCGGATAATCCCGGCTGCGAAAGGGCTGCACAAAACTACCGCGCGACCCGTCGAACACCGCTTGGGTCTGTAGACTTGAACGGAATCCTGCTGGCCACCTACAACAGCGGTGCAAGCCTCAGCGTGGTTGATCCCAAGCTGAACTTCTATTCCTCGAACTTGGTCGCCGCGCACCGCCTTGATGGCGCACCCACCTCTGTCGCCACCAGCGCACGACAAATGCGGGCTTACGTGGCCTATCCCGATGACGGGATCATTCTCGCCGCCAGCCTGACCGGCCCGGATCGGCATGTGCTGGCCGAGGGGTTGCCCGGTGTTACCTCGCTGGTCACGTCGCGCACGGGTGATCTCTGGGCTGGGGATCGTGCAGGCCAGGTGATGCGCCTGTCACCAGACGGCACCCTGCGCGAGACGCGGCGCTTGGGTGTTGACGCGGTTACGCTGACCCGTCCGCGCGATCCTGAAACCGACAGTATCGCCGCCTATACACCAGCGGGCGCAGCGTTTCTGCTTGACGGGGCAACCGGGCGAGACATCCTGAACACCACCTTCTCCAGCCCCGTGGCAGACCTGAGCATCGTCGGCGATACCGGCCTGTTGGCCGTTCTGCGCGACGCCCCGCAGGCCGAGATGCGCTATGCCGATGCCCCCGATGCGCCACTGACGATCCCACTTGGCAAGACATTCGCCCGAATCGAAACCGGGCCCGATGCGCGTATCGCTCTGGCTTATACCCCCGGCGATAGCATTGTGGCGCTGATCGACCTGGCACTTGGCCGCGTGGTGCAATCCGTGGAACTGGCGGATGCCAGCGTCAGCGAAGTCACCTTTACCGATAACGCCGCCTTCATCCTCAGCCATGATGGCGGCTTTCTTGGTGCGATTGATCTCGCCACTGTCGCACTGGGCAAGGCGGCCGTGCTGCGCAAGATCGACCTTGGGGCCAAGACCGAGCGGCCCGAAGGCACAGATGGGCTGCTGGTGCCGCTCTTTCCCTCGCCACAGGTCATCGCGGTCGAGCCGCGGTTTCAGACCGGCTGGTTGGTAGGCGAGTTGGCCTCGACCGTCGAGATGCCGCCGATGGACTCGATCCGCTTGCGCGGTGGTATTCCGCAATCGCTTCAGGTGATCGACCGCAGCTTTCAAGAGGTGGAAACCGGCGTCTTCGAAACAGTATGGGCCTTTGATGCGGGCGCGCGCGAACTGATTCTAACAACCTTCGCGGGCCAACTCTCAACCTGCGTGCCCTTTCATGTTCGCGGCTTCGTCGAACAGCATGCCCTAACCCCGGTACGGCTTGTGCGCGAGGGTGCCCAAGTCCCGGTCGCCGGGGAACCCTTTGACCTCGTATTCCAAGTGACGGGCCCCGACGACCGCCCGCTACCCCTGCCCGGCCTGCACCTGATGGTGCCAAGCATGCTCTCGGGCACGATGGTCGAGGCGACGGCAACCGCCGACGCGGCCGGTCTCCTGCGGGCGCGCCTGACCTTGCCGCATGAAGGGCCATTCGTGGTACAGCCCCGCGACTTGCCGCAAGGCTTGGCGCTACGCTCTGCTCTCATCCTCAAGGCACGCTCCGAGAAGGAAACTCCATGATCCGCACAGCGCTTGTTACGCTTTTTCTGGCCGCTGCCCCCGCTCTAGCCGATGGGCCTGCAACGGCGGATTTTGCCCGTGAACGTCTGGCGATGCCGCAGGTGACGCTGATTGACCAATATGCCCGAGAGCAGGCGTTCCACGGCCCGTTGACCGATGGGCAGATGCTTGTGATCAACTTCAACTACACAACCTGCGAGTCGATCTGCCCAATCGGCAATGACGTGATGGCCGAACTGGACGATATGCTGCCGACCGATGCGCCGGTGCGGCTGCTGTCAATCACCATCGACCCGGGTCGCGACACGCCCGCCCATATGCGCAAAGCGGCAGACACCTTTGGCGCAAGTGAGCGCTGGTCATGGCTGACCGGCACGCCGGGCGAGGTGTCGCGCCTTCTGGCAGCGTTCGATGCAGATTTCGCCAATATCGTCCTTCATGACCCGGTGTTTATTGTCGGGGATCTGCAGTCGGAACGCTTTTACAGGTCACAATCCATACCCGAGGCGCAAGAATTGGCAGATCTGGTCGCATCGCTGATCCGGTGAGGGGGCTTTTTCTGGCAGCGCTGCTGTTTCTTGGCACGGCCAGCATGGCGCAAGACGGGCACGAAATGTTCACCGGCCAAGCCGCTGTCGCCGATCCGGCTGGCGAACGCAGTCTTATCCGTTTTCCGTGCCACACCTGCCACGGGCGCGACGGGCAGGGGGGAATCGAGGGCGACGTGCCGCCAATCGAATGGTCGCGTCTTTCGGTGGCCTCCGCTGACAGGCCGGGATACGATGTCGATACGTTCCACCGTGCGGTAACAGAAGGTATCGCAGTCGACGGCAGGCCGCTCAGCCGCCTCATGCCGCGTTACGCGCTCAACCGCGCCGAGACAGACACCCTGCGTGCCTATCTGGGCCGACTGCACGAAATCCAGAGACGCGGCGTGCTATCCGACAGGCTGCGGATCGGGGTTGCCACCATTCCGGGTGCCGCTGAAATTTCCGATGGCTACAGGGCTGCGCTGGCGAAATCGCTGTCGGAGCGGCTGGGCGGCGACCGCGTTTACGGGCGGCAGATAGAATTGGTGCCCGTTGATGCAACACTGCCCGGCGAAGCGCACGATCTGCTGGCCGTGATCGGCCTGCCAGTTGCGGCGGTGAACCCCTTCACACGGCTTGGCCTGCCTGTTCTGGCACCTGTCGGCGCGCTTTCGGGTAACGAGGATTCCAGCATCCTGCGCGGCATCACGCCCTCGCGGGATGCGCTGCACGCAGCGCTCGCGGGGGAAGTCGCGATAAAGGGGCAAGGGCCGATCTTGGTCGTATCGCAAGACCCGGCGCAACGCAGCGCCTTTGAACTGGCACTGTCACTGGCCGCACCAGACCGCGCGCAGACCGATCATGCAAAAGAGGCCGAGGATATCGTCGTGCTCGATGCCTCCCCGCTGCCACAGAACAGCGCAGCAAGGATCTGGATCACGTGGCAAAGCCTTGCAGCGCGAAGCACCACAGCCGCACCCGACCAAACGATCATGGTCGCCATCGAAACCCCACGCATTGTCTCGGATGCCATCACGGCGCAGACGCATCCGATCCAGATCCATGCACAAGAGGCGGGCGCCGTTCTCGCAGAAGCGCTAAAGGCGGCTGGGCGCGATGTCACCCGGGCGGGGCTGCTCAAGGCGCTTGGGGATACGGTGCTTGTAGATATCGGACTGGACTACGCACATTTTCCACTGACCGGCACCGAAGAAATCGCCGTTGTCCCGATGCCCTAGAGCATGTTGTCCAAAAGTCGGAATTGGCACGGGGTTTTTCAGCACAATATCCAAGCCCTTGGGGCGGATCGCGCGCTAACGCGCTCGCAAGCGTTCTGCCACCAAAGTGCCGTCGGCTGCAATCCTGGCACGCAGTTCAACACGGTCTCCTTGCTGCACCGCGTCGCGGATTTCAGTTCCGGCATGGGTGGCAAATACTGCGCCGTCCACCGCATTCGGGGCACTCAGGGTGCCGCGCAGCCGCACGCGCCCGCCCACCGGGATAGGGGCTGGCGTGCCCTCAGCATCCCGTGCGCCACCCTCGATCCACGCCTCAAGCAAGGCGATATCGGTCTCTTCCAACCATGGCGGCCCATCCAAGGGCATCTGCGGATCAGACAATCCGCGCACCCGGCGGATAAGTTCTGAGGCGACCGGATTGCCGGGAATAACGGCAATCCGGTCCCCGCCGCGCAGAATATCCGCAAGCGTGTCAAGCCGGAGCGCTTCGGGCGGGGTCTCGTATTTCCCGTTGTCAGAATGGCACTCGATACAGCGCTGGCCAAAGATGCGCCGAACCTCGGGATAGGTTACGATACCGTCCGCCAGCGGGTCTTCTGTAGTGAGCGGCAGTTCCGTTGGTTTCGAGGGGCCGGGTGCCCCGGCATCAACCCAGCCACGCAACAGGGCGATTTGCGCCTCGTCAAGAAAAGGCGGCCCGTCCAGCGGCATCCGGGGTTCTGCACGGCCTTCCACGCGAGCGATCAGCGGGCTGCCCGCGGCATCACTTGGAAGGACCACAGGGCCGTTTTCGGATCCGCTCATCAGGAACTCGTAGGTCTCAAGCCGCAGGGCAAGCGGGGCGAATTCACCACTGTGGCAGGCGACACACCGCTCCTCGAAGATGGGCAAGATCACATCCCAAGTCTCGGCTTTCGCAGCCGAGCCGAGACCTATCAATACCATGGCCCCGCCAATGGCCTTCGAAGCGACACCGCAAATGCCCATCTTGGCGCGTTTGATCTGCAGGGCCATTGTGCGGGTCTCCTTCTCAGATCAAGCCAAAACCACCCGCGATCAGCATCAGTGCTACAACGCCAAGAGTAGCACGACGGCATCGTAAGGCACTGGAGGGAAGCCTTATTTTTCGGCCCTGTCCATGTGCTCTTCCTCTACGATTTCAGCGTCGGGAACGGTGTCATCCTCTGTCTTCACAGGTTCGGAATTGGGCTCGTCCAGCGCGCCCACGATAAGCGGCAGCATCTCAAGCCCCGTGGGCGTGGCAATCGGGCTATTGGGGGGCGCGCGCCAGCTAAGCGTGTCGAAGGAATTGCAATTCTCGCAGGCAGGTGCCCATTCGGCATGAATATGCTGGCATTTATCGCAGACCCATTGCGGCCCACGCGGTGCCGACAGCGCCCGCGCCAGCCAGCCCTTGACCACCGCGTCGGATGCCCCTTCGCCCCGCTCAATCGCCGCCATGATGGTTAGCGCGCGCGCATCCGGCTCGACCTCGGCCAGCGTGCCCAGCGCACGGCGCGCCGCCGGGAAATCCTCTGCGGCCAGATTCAGTTCCGCCTCCAACAGCCGGGTTTCACGGTTCTCAGGATGAACCTTGAGCAGCTTGGCAAATCGTTTCAAACGCTGGCGTGGCGACTCATTCGGCTCAATCGCGGCAAAGGCCGCCGCAAGATCGGGATGCGGTCGCACCAGCCACGCCTTGTTGATCACGCGCAGCGCATTGCGTGTATTGCCTTGGTCAATATAGCCGCGCGCAGCCAGCACTGCCGCCGGAATAAGATCGGGCGACAGGCGATTGGCCTCGATCGCCGCTTCGCGCGCCTCGATGGTCTTGCCCTCATCCAGCACATCACGCGCCTCTGACAGCGCCAGCACCGCATCCCGGCGCTTGTGCACATCGCGCGGCAGGCTGCCATATTTCAGCTTGGCGTTCAGCGTCTCACGCGCGCCTTTCCAGTCCGAGGTTTTGGCCTGCAAATCAAGCAGCGTATCCTGAACCTCGGCATGTCGCGGTTTAAGGGCAAAGGCTGTCTTGGCCAGTTTCAGCGCGGTTTCGGTATCCCCCTCCGCCAGCTTTTGCCGCAGAATTCCACGCACGCCAACAAAGCGGGTTTTCTCATTGGTCAAAAGCTGTTTGTAAACTTCTTCGGCCTTGCGCCGATTGCCTGCCATCTCAGCCGCCTGCGCCGTGATGAGATTGGTCAGCGCCGGTTTGCGCAGGTATTTTTCAGCTTTGGCAACCTGTGCCATCGCCACCTCGCCCTCACCAGAGGCCAGCGCCAGCATCCCCTCGGAGAGCGCGCGATAGCCCTTGTCTTGACGGCTGCGATCGAAATAGCGCGACAGCGCGGTTTCATCACCGTTGATGAACTTGAGCGATGCCACCAAAAGCCCGGTCAACTTCATCAAAAGCCAGATGATGAACACCAGCACGCCCAGCGCAATCACCGCCTTGATCGGGGTCAGGTTGATCTCGACCCCCGCCATGACAATCCGCACACCGCCATCGAGTTCGAGCAGGAAACTCGCGCCCAGCGTCACGCCCGCCACCAGGGCAATGAAAACCGCTATCTTGATAATCGACCAAAGCATGGCGCTCGCCTTTTCTCGTTCAATTCACTGTTTCGGCCAGCGCCTCTGCGGCGGCCAGCGCCTCTTGGCGGCGCGTGGCCTCGGCGACCCACCCATCAAGGGGCGCGCGCGCGGCCTCGGAAAGCGTTGCAATCTCGGTCAAGGCATCGCTTAGGCGGCCCTCGGCCAAGGCGGCCTCTGCCCGAGACAGGACCGCATCGGGATCATCCCCCTCCTGAGGGCTAAGCGAGCGGATACCAAGCTGACTCTTGAGAAAGCCGCCCACGCCGGCCACAGCATCGCCACTTTCGGCTCGTGCAGCGGCAAGGGCGGCGCGCGCCGCCTCGGGGAAACTCTCGATCAGAGCGGCCTGTGTCGGCACTCCGGTTTCGGCCTGATCGGCCAACACGTCAGGCACTTCGGCACCGGTCTCCCTCAGATCGCTCAGCGCCGGGGCGAAATCACTGCCGGTGTCGAGCGCGGTCAAAACCTGCGTCAGCGCAGCGCGGCGCAGCGTGGCCACTGCGCTATCGCGTGCCGCCGCCTCCTGCGCATCTGCCGCCGAACGTAGCGCCTCAACCTCAGCCGCTTGCGCCGCGAGGGATGCGCGCAAATCCTCGATCTCGGCCGCCGGTACGCCGCCGCCCTGCGTCGCCGGACGGGATTCTAGCGCCGCGATACGCCCCTCAAGATCAGCGATCTGCCCGGTAAGCGCGGTCAGTGTCTCGCTCAGGCCCTGCATCTCGCCGCTCAAATCCGGCGGGCTTTGTACCCCATCCAGATCATCGCGCAGGGCGGTCAGCCGCGCGTCCTGTTCCGCAAGCGCCGCCTCAACGCCGCTCTCTTCGGGGGCAAACCACGAAGGCGGCAGCACATAAGGCGCCGCCGCAACACCCACACCCGCCGCCACGACACCGCCCAGCAACATCGGCCAGAACCCGCCTTGGCGCACGATCACCGGTTCGGGTTTGTCTTGGGCAAGCGGCTCAGGCTCGGGCGTGTCGCCCCCGACATAAATCGCGCCGGGCGCGCCGTCTTGACTGATTTCAGGCTCTTGGCTCTCCGTGGCAGGCGTATCCATATTCTGCCCTGTCGCATCCGAGGCGTCCTGCACTGTGCTCTCGGGCTGCTCTGGCTCTGACATTTCGGGCGCTGTCTCCGCGACCGGCTCCACAGCATCCGACACGATGTCTGCCTCACCCGGTTCCTTCGGAGCTTGCTTCTTGTCAGCCACCTTGTGCCATCCTTTCGAATCTCACCACACGTCCCTGTCAATCTGACCTTACTGCGGTCGTTTTCCACCCTCAAGCCGCTTGGCCATCTGCACGAGGTCTTGCACTACGGCCAAGACGCCCGGCAAATCCGGCATTTCCGCAATTCGCACGCACGCCGCCACATCCTCTGGCAGCGCATCCGCCGCATTGCGGCTTATGGCCGCGATCAAGAGCGGCGCGCTGACGCCCTCGGCCTGCGCCAAAAAAATCCGCGCCGTGCGGGGGGACATCAGCGGCAGGATCACCGGCTCCGCACCCCGCAAGAGCGCCCGCGCCTCGGCGCTCAGCGTTGCCTCAACCTGATCATAAACCACCGCATCGCGCGCCGTATGCCCCGCAGCGCGCAAGGCCCCGGCCACGTCCGCCGCTACATGCGCCCCGCGCAGATGCAGGAACGGCCCACATGCGCCATCCTCTGCGATCCGCGCCAACAACGCCCCGGCATCACCCCCGGCGGAAATGGCACGCAACCCCTGGGCCTCTGCCGCCTCTGCCGTGGCATCGCCCACCGCATAGCAGGGGGAATCCCGCCGCGCGCTCAGGCGGCAAAATCCCTCCACCCCGTGTCGCGAGGTGAAAATCAGCGTCTCATCCCCGGTAAGATCGGGCAGCGCCCCACCATAAGCGATCTGCATCACCGGCGAGACCACCACAGCAACATCACCGCAGAGCGCTTTCACCTCTGCGGCCATGCGGCTGGCCTCCGGCTCGGGCCGGGTGATCAGGATCGTGACGGTCATGGCCCATCCAGAGTTGTTGCCTGTCTCATTCGGTGTTACCTGCCTTGGACCTTTCACGCAACGCATGGCCGCGATGACAGAGCCTTTGATCCTCTTGGGACTTGAGAGCAGCTGCGATGATACCGCCGCTGCGGTGTTGCGCATTGACGCAGATGGCCGTCCCAAAATCCTCTCCTCGGTGGTGCATGGTCAAACCGCGCTGCACGCCGATTTCGGCGGGGTCGTGCCGGAAATCGCGGCGCGCGCCCATGCGGAAAAGCTGGATATCTGCGTGCGCGAAGCGCTGACCGCAGCGCATCTGACACTGCGCGATGTGGGGGCCGTCGCCGTCACCTCTGGTCCGGGGCTCATTGGCGGGGTGATCGCTGGGGTGATGTGTGCCAAGGGGATCGCTGCGGGCGCAGGCCTCCCGCTTATTGGCGTCAACCATCTTGCGGGCCATGCCCTGACCCCGCGCCTCACCCATGATGTGGCTTACCCCTATCTCATGCTGCTGGTCTCGGGCGGGCATTGCCAGTTCCTGATCGTGCGCGGCGCGGATGATTTCACCCGGCTAGGCGGCACCATCGACGACGCTCCCGGCGAGGCGTTTGACAAAACCGCGCGCCTTTTGGGCCTACCACAGCCCGGCGGCCCCAATGTGGAACGCGAGGCGCTAAAGGGCGATCCCACCCGCTTTCGCTTTCCCCGGCCTTTGCTCGATCGTCCTGGCTGCGATATGTCCTTTTCCGGGCTCAAAACCGCCCTCCTGCGCACCCGTGATGAGATCGTGGCCCAGAAATTCGGCCTGACGCGTCAGGATCGTGCTGATCTTTGTGCCGGGTTTCAGGCCGCCGTGCGTGATGTTCTGGCCGAAAAAACCCGCCGCGCCCTGACCGCCTATCTGGCAGAGGCACCCGCCACCCCGGTCATCGCCGTCGCTGGCGGTGTCGCCGCAAATACCGCCATTCGCGCCGGGTTAGAGACTGTTGCCGCCGAGATGGGAGCATCTTTTGTCGCGCCCCCGCTGGCGCTCTGCACTGATAATGCCGCGATGATCGCCTATGCCGGGGCCGAACTCTTTGCGCTTGGCCACCGCGATGACATGACCCTTGCCGCCCGCCCCCGTTGGCCCTTGGATCACACCAGCCCTGCCATGCTCGGCAGCGGCAAGAAAGGGGCCAAGGCATGATCGTCATCTGTGGCGCGGGCGCATTCGGCACGGCCCTTGCCGTGACATTGGCGCAAAACGGCCCCGTCACCCTCTGGGCGCGCGACCCGGCCCACGCCGCCGAGATGCAGCAGACACGCGAGAATACGCGCCGCTTGCCCGGCATCTCCCTGCCGGACAGCGTGACCCTAACCACCGGCCCCGTGCCCAAGGGCGATATCCCCTGCCTGCTTGCCATGCCGATGCAGACGCTGGGCGGCTTCCTTTTGGAACATGCCGCATCCCTCGCCCGCCGCCCGCTGGTTGCCTGTTGCAAGGGCATGGACCTGACCACGGGCCTCGGCCCCACCGGCCTCATCGCGCAATCCTGTCCTTCGGCAACCCCTGCAATCCTCACCGGCCCCAGCTTTGCCCGTGACATCGCCCTTGGCCTGCCAACGGCGCTGACGCTCGCCTGCGGCGACGACCACACCGGCCAAATGCTGCAGCGCTGCCTTACAACGCCCACCCTGCGCCTCTATCGCAGCACCGATACGCTGGGCGCGGAACTGGGCGGCGCGCTCAAAAACGTGATTGCCATCGCCTGCGGGGCCGTTATCGGGGCCGGTCTGGGCGAGAGCGCGCGCGCCGCCCTGATGACCCGTGGCTTTGCCGAAATGAACCGTCTTGCCCATGCGCTGGGCGCGCACCCCCAGACGCTTGCGGGCCTCTCGGGCTTTGGCGATCTGGCGCTCACCTGCACCTCTGACCAGTCGCGCAACTACCGCTACGGCCTGAGCATCGGCAAAGGCGCAGGGTTTGATCCCTCCCTTACCGTCGAAGGATCCGCCACCGCCCGCGCCGTCTTGGCCCGCGCAAGGGCGCTCTCTCTCGATATGCCCATCACCCATGCCGTCACCGCGCTTGTCACAGGCGAATTGCACGTGGCGCAGGCGATGGATATGCTGCTCTCACGCCCATTAAAGGAAGAATGATGCTCATTGCCCTGATCGCCCGCGACAAACCCGGTGCTCTGCAAACCCGCCTCGACACCCGCGAGGCCCATGTCGCCTATCTCAAGGACACCGGCGTCGTGTCTCAGGCCGGTCCGCTGCTCGATGACGCAGGCCAGATGATCGGCTCACTCGTCATCCTCGACGTGGCCGATATGCAGGCAGCACAGGATTGGGCCGCCGCTGATCCCTACGCCAAGGCGGGGCTTTTCGCCAATGTCGAGCTGATCCCGTGGAAAAAGGTCATCTGATGCGCTATTGGCTGTTCAAATCCGAACCCTCAACCTGGGGCTGGCAGGATCAGCTGGCCAAGGGCGACGCGGGCGAGGAATGGGACGGCGTGCGCAACTATCAGGCCCGCAATTTCATGCGCGAGATGGCGCTTGGGGATCGTGGCTTTTTCTACCATTCCCAGAGCGAAAAAGCCGTAGTTGGCACCGTCGAGGTCATCGCCACCGCCCATCCTGACAGCAAATCCGACGATCCACGCTGGGAATGCGTGGATATCAAGGCCGTCGCCTCCGCCAAGACACCTGTCACGCTCGACACGATCAAATCCGATCCGCGTCTGGCCGATATGGTGCTGGTGAAAAACTCTCGCCTCTCAGTGCAGCCCGTCACGGCCGACGAATGGCGCATCATCTGCGATATGGCAGGCCTTTCGGGCTAGGGCGTGTTGCGCCCCATGGAAAACACACCCGTCCCGGGCCTGACCCGGGGCCTCGCAAAGGCGACATGGGCCCGGGGCGATGTGACCCCGATCAGACTCAAGGCGCTCTAATCCTCTTTGCCCCAGCCTTCGGATTGCATTTCGCGCATGCGGCTGGCGGTGCGCTCAAACTCGAACGATCCCTCGCCTTCGATATAGAGGTATTCCGGCACCGCCGCCGCCGAACAAATCAGCCGCACGCGCGCCTCATAAAGCGCATCAATGAGCGTCACAAACCGCTTGGCCTCGTTGAAATTGCTGCGCCCCATCTGTGGGATGTTTTCTAGGATCAGCACCCGCGCCGCTTCGGCCAAGGCCAGATAATCCGCCGGTCCAAGGGGATTACCGCAAAGATCATAAAACGTGGCCCGCGCCACGCCATTGTGAAACGCCGGTATTTCCACCGCCCGCTTGTTCACGATAATCGTATGCGGCCCGCCGCGACCCTCGGTCAAACTCTGCCAAATCGTCTCTATCTCGGCCCGACTCTCGGCATTGATCGGGGTGAAATAGCTCGGGCTGCCCGTCAGACGATCCTGCCGGTAATCGGTCGGGCTGACCATTTCATGCAGGACCATCCGCTCTTTCAAAAGCTCGATGAAGGGCAGAAACAGCTGCCGGTTTAACCCATTCTTATACAGGTCATCCGGCACCCGGTTCGAGGTTGTGACCACAACCACCCCCGCCGCAAACAGCGCCTCGAATAGCCGCCCCACGATCATTGCGTCCGTGATATCGGTGATCTGCATCTCATCAAAGGCCAACAGCCGCACCGATTTGGCCACCTCCGCCGCCACCGGTGCCAGCGCATCCGCCTCGTTGCGCGCTCGTGCGGCATGCAGACCGGCATGGATTTCCTGCATGAAAGCATGGAAATGCACCCGTCGGCTGGGCACGGCCAACGTGCTTACAAACAGGTCCATCAGCATGGATTTGCCGCGCCCGACCCCGCCCCAGATATAGAGGCCCTTGGGCGGCTCTGGCGCGCGGCGAAACCAGCCCTTGCGCGGGGCCTCGTCCAGGCCTGCACGAATCCGCTCGAACTCGGGCAAAAGCGCCTCTTGCGCCGGATCGCGGGTCAATTTGCCATCGGCCACAAGGCGGGCATAAAGATCAGGCAGGGTTTCCATCGGCCTAGCGCGCGCCGCGGGCCAGCTTCTGCATGACGCCCACCAATTCGGCGCTGATCCCCGGCTCTGACAGGGCATGCCCCGCCACGGGGATCATCCGCAGATCGGCACCCGGCCACCGCTCGGCCAGCCGATGCGCCGTCACCGGCGGGCAGATCATATCATAGCGCCCCTGCACGATCGTGCCCGGAATATGCGCGATGCGCGGCATGTCATCCAGAATCTGGCCATCATGATCCAGAAATCCACGATGGGTGAAATAGTGATTCTCAAGCCGGGCAAAGGCGCGGGCGTAATCGGCGGGGCTATCACCACCCACACCGGTGGAATGCACTGTGGCCAGTGCATTTTCCCAGGCTGACCATGCCTTGGCATGGGCCACTTCCTCGCTCAGATTGCCCGAGAAAAGACGGCGGTGATAGGCGGCAATCAGATCGTCGCGCTCATCTTCGGGGATCAATTCCACGAATCGCGCCCATGTTTCCGGCCAAAACGCCCCGGCACCGCCCCCATAGAACCAATGCAATTCCGCCTCGGTCATGGTGAAAACCCCACGCAGCACCAGATGCTGCACCGGCGCAGGGTGCGCCTGCGCATAGATCAGCGCCAGCGTCGCCCCCCAACTGCCGCCGAACACGATCCAGCGGTCGATGCCCAAGGTCTGGCGAATCAACTCGATATCCGCCACCAGATGCCATGTCGTATTCGCCTCGACACTGGCATGCGGGCGCGACCGGCCACAGCCGCGCTGATCAAACAGAATGATCCGGTAAACCGCCGGATCAAAATAGCGCCGCATCGCCGGGCTGCATCCACCCCCCGGTCCGCCATGCAGCACAATCACCGGCAGGCCATCGGGGTGGCCCGATTGCTCCATATAAACGCTGTGCCCATCGCCCACATCCAGCATACGCCGGTCAAAGGGCTCGACCGGGGGATGGAGATATTGCACTGCGCTCTTTTGGCCTGAGAATTTGTCCATGAATGTCCTATATAAGCCGCGAGACCAAAAGAGCATATGGAGAGCAGAATGCAAGCCGCTCAGAGCACGATTGATCCCACCGAGGTCGCCAAGTTCGAGGCGATGGCCGCTGAATGGTGGGACCCGAACGGAAAATTCAAGCCCCTGCACATGCTCAACCCCTGTCGGCTGGATTACATCACAACCCAGATCGCGGCAGAGTTCGACCGTGATTTGCGCGATCAGACGCCCTTTGCCGGGCTGCGCCTGCTTGATATCGGCTGCGGTGGCGGTCTTTTAAGCGAACCGATGGCGCGTCTGGGTGCAACCGTGGTCGGGGCCGATGCCGCCCCCCGCAACATTCCCGTGGCCCAGGTCCATGCCGCGCAATCCGGGCTCGACATCGACTATCGCCACACCACCGCCGAGGATCTGGCCGCAGCAGGCGAACAATTCGACGTCGTACTCAACATGGAAGTGGTCGAGCATGTGGCCGATCCGCTGACCTATCTCACGGCCTGCCAGCAGCTTTTGAAACCGGGCGGGCTCCACATCTGCTCGACCATCAACCGCAACCCAAAAAGCTATGCGATGGCCATTGTGGGCGCGGAATATGTCATGCGCTGGTTGCCCAAAGGTACGCATGACTGGGCCAAATTCATCACGCCAGACGAGCTATACGATCTCTTGCGCAACGCCGCGCTCGAACCTGTGGATCGCAAAGGCTTTGTCTTTAACCCGATCACATGGGGCTGGCGCCTGTCAGACCGGGACCTGAGCGTAAATTACGTGACGGCAAGCGTGAAGCGCTGAGGCGCGGGTTGCTGGGCCGGGGACTAGCGAAGCAACGGCCATGGATGCCACTTAATGCCAGTCAAGTCCGTATGACTTCACGGTGAAGCGCTCCCTCTCGAAATCGCTAGGCCGCGGGACGGCCCAGCGATCCGCGCGGCGGCGCTACGCGCCTTGTTCCGCGCGGGTAGCAGACGAACTCACGTCCCCGGCTCCAGCCGCGCCCGTAATTCCCGCAGAACCGGAAGGCTGGCGCGCACGCGGTCTTCGCCCAGATCACGGATCAGGTCCGACACCATCGGCGTGATCGCCGCCATTGCGGCATCGCGCGCCTGACGACCCGAGGGGCTGATCGCCACCATCTTGCGCCGCGCATCATCCCAATCGGGGCGGATATGCACATATCCCGCCCACTCCAGCTTGGACAGGGTATTGGTCATCGCCCCGCGTGTGACGTGAAAGCTTTTGGCCAATTGGGCCGGGCTGCGTTCATCCCCGATCCGCGCTAGATGGTTCAGCACCGAAAAATGCGAGATTTCCATACCTTTTGGCAACACCCGTGTCAGACGGCTGCGGATCAACTGCTCATTCGTAAGGATCTCGCTAAACAGCGCCACGGCAAGGGAATTGCTGGTCGTATCGGTCATTCAGGGCCCGTCAAACGCTCTATCATGGCGCAGCGAAGGCACGCGCCTGCGCGCTTGTGCCACCGCATCGGGGTCAAGATCAACCATCACGATGCCCGGCTCAACGCCACCATCGGCAAGAACCTCTCCCCATGGTGCCACAACCATACTGTGCCCATGGGTTTGACGGGTGCGTCCAGTTGTCGCGGCATGGATGCCGGTCTGTGCCGGAGCCAGCACAAAACAGCCGGTTTCAATGGCACGGGCGCGCAACAGCACCTCCCAATGCGCGGCCCCGGTCACATGCGAAAACGCCGCCGGAACGGTCAGCACAGTGGCCCCCGCCTGCGCCAGACGCCGGTGCAAATGCGGGAAACGCACGTCGTAACACACCGTCATCCCCAGCTTGCCCAGTGGCATATCGGCCAGAACCGCCCGATCACCGGGGCGAAACCCATCCGATTCGCGATAGGTTTCTTCGGGGGTGACATCCACATCGAACATATGAATCTTGTCATAGCGCGCGACAATCTCGCCATCCGGGCCGATCAGAAACGACCGGTTGGCAAAGCGCCCATCGGGATCATCGGTTTTCAGCGCGAGCGACCCGATCAAAAGCCAGACACCGGCCTCTGCCGCGCGCGCGCGCAGGCCCGCCAGTGTCGGGTCGCTCTCTTCGGGGTGCAGCACGGCGTTTTGATGCGTGCGGCTGCCCGAAACACAATTGGTAACCTCAGGCGTCAGGATAAACTTGGCCCCATCCGCAATCGCCGCATCAATCATAGACAGCGTGACCGCCAGATTGGCCTCGGGGTCATCGCTGCTACTCAGCTGCAAAAGCGCCGCGCGCATCGCCGTCACCCGCGCAACAGCGCGTCAAGCTTGCCCGCCTGTTCCAGCGCATAAAGATCATCACAGCCACCCACATGGGTGGTGCCTATGAAAATCTGCGGCACTGTATGGCGGCCATTGGCGCGCTTCATCATCTCAGACTTTCGCGCGGGCTGTGCCAGCACGTTGATTTCTGAAAAATTAACACCTTTCTTCTGCAACAGGCGTTTGGCCGAATGGCAAAACCCGCAGAGCGGTGAGGTGTAGATTTCGACTGGTTTCATGATTGGGATCCCCGGTTCGCTGTCGCGCGAACTTAGGCATCCTTGACGGCGCGCGCCAGTGTCACAACGCTCACTTCCCCGCTACCGGCTGAAAAACAGGCCTGCGTCGCCACCGATAGCGTCGCCCCCGAGGTCATGACATCGTCAACAATCAGCACCGAACGCCCGGCAATCAATCCCCTATGCCGCGCCGTTACTCGAATCGCATCCGTCAGCATGGCGTGTCGCGCCTCGACACTCAGCCCCTTCAGGCTCTGCGTGCGTTTGAACCGCGTCAGCAGGTCAGGGCAGCATGGCAAACCGGTCTCGCGCGCCAATCCCTGCGCCAAAAGCGCCGATTGGTTGAACCGCCGCGACAGCATCCGCCCCCAATGAAGCGGAATGGGCGCAATCAGCGTATCGGGCCGCAACAGGGGCTGCGCCGCCCGCGCCATCCACTTTGCGGCCGGGCGCACCACATCGTGCCGGTCGCCATGCTTGAGCATGAGGATGAGCTTGCGCCCATTCTCATGATAGCGAATCGCCGCGCGCCCCTGCGACCACGGCCGCGCCATGCGCAGGCAGTCATCGCAATGCGCGGCCTCCGCATGCCCCTCACCGGGCAGAGGCACGCCGCAGGTCTCGCAGACCAGCCCCGAGATGAACGGCGTATCCCGCCAGCACGGGCCACAAAGACCAAAATCGCTGTCCACCACCGCGCCGCAAAGCGTGCAGCGGGCGGGATAAACCATGCGAACCGTCGTTTGAAAAGCTGCTCTCAGCACTCTATTCTTGCCCCATGACCCAAACGCTCCTGACAGATCGCGCCGCCCTCACTCGCAACCGCCTGCGCGCCCAGCGCGCACCGGCGCTCTTTCTGCACGAGATAGCGGCGGATGAGGTCGAGGATCGCCTGACCTTGGTTAACAAATCCTTTACCGCACCCGCCGTGGTGACGGGTTTTCCGCATTTCTGGCAATCCCGGCTGCCAGAGGCGCGCATCGTCGCGGATGATGAGGTGCTGATGCTGGAACCCGGCGCGCATGATCTGGTCATCCTCGCCCTCTGCCTGCATTGGGCCAACGATCCTGTGGGTCAGCTTATTCAGGCCCGCCGCGCGCTGCGCCCCGATGGCCTGCTGCTCGCCGCGCTCTTTGGCGGTGGCACGCTGCACGAATTGCGCAGCGCCTTGGCTCAGGCCGAGGCAGAGGTCAGCGGCGGCCTCTCGCCCCGCGTCCTGCCCATGGCCGAAATCCGCGATCTGGGCGCGCTGATGCAACGCGCGGGCCTTACCCTGCCGGTGGCCGATACTTTGCCGCTTCGCACCAGCTATGCCGATCCTCTGGCGCTGATGCACGACCTGCGCGCCATGGGCGAATCCAATGCCATGAGCGCGCGCCATCGCGCACTAACCCCGCGCCGCATGCTCTACCGCGCCTGCGACATATATTCACAAGCCTTTGGTATGGATGACGGACGCATCCCCGCCACATTCGAGATGATCTTCCTCACCGGCTGGGCCCCTGACGCCAGCCAGCCCCAGCCGCTGCGCCCCGGATCAGCCAGCGCGCGCCTTGCCGATGCGCTTGGCGCGGTGGAAACCCCGTTGAAAGATTGACCTTTCAGGCACAGCCTATATGTCACCCCTGTCCCGGAACTCACAGGAATGACCAAGCCATGCTTGATGCCAGCCATGATGCCGCCCGCCCAGAACACGCCGCCGCCGATCACCCCAAGGTGCCGCGCGCGAAAACCGGTGTGCTCTTGGCCAATCTCGGGACACCGGATCATTACACCTACTGGCCCATGCGCCGCTATCTCAACGAGTTCCTGTCGGACCGCCGGGTGATCGACTACAGCCCGTGGAAATGGCAGCCGCTCTTGCAGCTCATCATCCTGACCAAGCGGCCCTTTACCAGCGGGCATGCCTATAAATCCATCTGGAACGAGGATAAGGGCGAAAGCCCCCTGATGACCATCACCCGCGACCAGACCACCAAAATGGCCGCCGCGATGCAGGAGCGCTATGGCGATCAGGTCATGGTGGATTTCTGTATGCGCTACGGCAATCCCTCAACCAAATCCAAAGTGCGCCAGATGGTCGAGGCGGGTTGCACCCGCATTCTCTTCTTTCCGCTCTATCCGCATTACGCCGGTGCCACCTCGGCCACCGCGAATGATCAGTTCTTTCGCGCCCTGATGGATGAGACATGGCAGCCCATCGCCCGCGTGGTCGAACCCTATTTTCAGAACCCGCTCTATATCGAGGCGCTCGCGCAATCAGTCGAACGCGCCTACGCAGAGGTTGAAAAGCGGCCAGAGATCCTTGTGGTCTCCTATCACGGCATGCCGAAACGCTACCTGATGCAGGGCGACCCCTATCATTGCCAATGCCAGAAAACGACCCGCCTGCTCAAAGAGCGGCTGGGTTGGGAAAATACCGAGATCACCACAACGTTTCAGTCGGTCTTTGGCCCCGAAGAATGGCTCAAGCCCTATACCGTAGACGAAGTGGCCCGCTTGGCCCGCGAAGATGGCAAAAAGCGCATCGCGGTGATGGCCCCCGCCTTTTCCGCCGATTGCATCGAGACATTGGAAGAGATCAACGAGGAAATCCGCGAAAGTTTCGAAGAGGCCGGCGGTGAAGAATTCACCTATATCCCCTGCCTCAACGACGATGACGCCCATATCAAGGCGCTCTCCTCCATTGTAGAAACCAACCTCAAAGGCTGGCTCGATTAAAGCTAGCCCGCGCCTTGGCAGTGCCCGGATGCGGTGATCTTGGTGGTCCCACCTGAACTGCCTCTTTTATGGCGAGGGTAAAAATGTCGTATCGCAGCGCGACGATTACGGGCGGCCCGGTTGCAGTGATCGGAAGCGGGCTTGCAGGCATAACAGCAGCGATGCGCCTTGCGGATGCCGGGCTCCGGGTGGTGCTGTTCGAGCGCAATGAAACGCTCTTTTCCGGCGCAAGTGCCGTATGCGAGGGCAAAATCCACCTAGGATATACCTATGTGCTCGATTCCAGCCATACGACAACGCGGCGGCTTCTCTCAGGGGCGGTGCGTTTTCGGCCAATCTTGACACGCTGGATACCCGAGGCCGGTCTCGGACTGTCAGAAAAACCGTTTCTCTACGCCTGCCCCCGTGACAGCATGGTGCCCAAGGACGGGGTCGCAGCCCATCTTGCGCAGACTCAGGAGGAAGCCGATTCTTGCGGAGCAGACCTGATATGCAAACGCGACCTGCGCTTGCGCCCTCTTAACACAAGCGAATTGGGCGCCCTCTTCGACACGACCGAAATTTCAGCGGCATGGGAAACCAACGAGCTTGCAAGCTCTCCAAGGACGAAACGGCCCTTTTTGTTATCTGCCCTTGGCGCGCAGCCTCTGGTGGAAGCGCGGACAAAGGCCGAAGTCACAGGGATCACCCGCGAAGATGATCACTTGGTGATAACATGGGGGGCCGATGGCCTGCGCGAGAAATTCGGCGCAGTCATCAACGCAAGCTGGGAACAGCGGCTGCGGCTTGACCGGTGTCTAAACCTGTCGCCACCGCGCCAAGCCTTGCATCGCTTCAAATGCGGCTTGCATCTCCAGAGCAAAGACCTTGCAGAGCGCACACCCAACGTGACCTTTGTGATTGGCGAATACGGCGACACGGTCGCATACGGAGACAGGGTTTACGCAAGCTGGTATCCGGCAGGTATGTTGAAAAGCGAAGTCGCGCTGGCACCTGATCCGGCACCGGTCTGCATAACGCCCAGCACAGCTCGGCACATCACCGAACAAAGTATCGCGGCCCTCGCGCGCTATATGCCCGGCTACGGTAACGCGCTTGCGGAGTATACAAACGATTTCGAGGTGCGGGGCGGATACATTTCAGCCTGGGGCACCTCTGGCATCACCGATCCCAACAGCGGATTGCACAGCCGGGCAGAAATAGGTGTGACAAGCCTGCCAAGGTATCACTCGATCAACACCGGCAAATACGTTATGGCACCGAAATACGGAGAAGAGGCAGCTTTGCGCGTGTTGTCTGAGATGGGGCTTGATGCGTGATCACCGTATGTATTCCCGCCTATCAGGCCGGTGCCTTCATCGGCGAAACGGTGTCCTCCGTCTTGGCGCAAAGTTTCGATGATTTTCGTGTCGAGATCGCCATCGACCCATCAGAAGGGGATAAAGACAGCACAGAGGTGGCGCTAGAGCCGTTTCGCGAAGATCCGCGCGTGAATATCTCTACCAATCCCCGACGTCTGGGATGGGCAGGAAACTTCAACGCGCTGCTGCAACGGGTAGAAACCCCGTTCTATGCCCCCCTCCCCCATGACGACATTTGGGCGCCCGACTATCTCGCAACGTTCTTTCCTTTGGTCTCTGAACACCCAAAGGCATCGGTTGCTTATGGCGATATGACGATGTTTGACGCCAATGGGATAACCGGATTTAGATCGGTGGCCTTGCCGCAGGGCGAGGATCGGATGACACATCTGATCCGCTTTATGGTGCAGGGGGCCCATGCCATGCCGTGGCGCGGCGTGACGCGCCAAAGCGCCATCGCAGTGACCCAAGGTTTCCCAACAGATTTATGGGGCGGATTTGCAGTCGAGGCGGAATACGCCCTCGGTCTTCTAGAGGCCGGGCCAGTAATTCATGTTCCAAAAGCGCTCTATCGCAAACGGGTCTTTCAGCCACAAGAACGAATGTCTGCCTCAAAGGCCCGCACCATAGACTGGACGGTAGAAGACCGTTTGAACGCTTGGAAGAGACATTGCCACGCGCTTGAGGTTCGGATGCGGCGGATGATGTCGACATTCAAACCCACCAGCGATGAGGTTTTTTTGGCTGAGTTGGCGTTTCGCGCCGCGATGCTCATGCGACGCCATTCCTTTGTGACACCGGGGCTGGACAAGGCCGAACTCGCATCACTGGCATCGCTGCGCTCTTACCTGCCCTCGATAGATCACCCGCTAACCCCATGCGTGGCTGAGCAACTTAGGTGGTTTGACCGCGCTGCGCAAAGACGGACAGAGTAATTGCCCGTGTCTGGAACCAATCCCAATCAGGCACAAAAAAAGGCAGTGGTTTCCCACTGCCTTTTCTTTTGGTGCCGTTGCCGGACTTAGTCAGCAGCGATAACAGCCGCGACGATTGCCAGCAGAACCAGCGGAACCCAAACGCCAGCTGCGGACGAGCTTGCAGCAGTTTCTTCAACAACGACCGGTGCCTCGATAACGGGCTCCGACAGGTTGCCTGCAAAAGCGGTCGAAGCAGCGGCGCTCAGGGCAGCAGCGAGAACGAGTTTCTTCATGATTATCCTCCAGATTTTGGCATGACGTTGCAATATACAACGCCAAGCACCCAAGACTTAACCTCGTAAGATTTTCTAATCAGCAATCCAGAGCGATTGCAATTCTATCTTGGGTCCGCCACCCAACAAATCGCCTCTTTTTCGTCAAATTAGCAACACCTGCGTGCCAACCTTGGTCAAAGAGAACAATTCCGCGATGTGCTCGTTGTAAAGTCCGACACAGCCATTCGACGACCGCCGCCCAATTTTGCGCGTGTCATGGGTGCCGTGAATGCGGTAATAGGTCCAACTCAGATAAAGCGCGTGGGTGCCCAGCGGATTATCCGGCCCCGGCGGCACAAAGGCCGGCCATTCCGGATTGCGCTTGAGCATCGAGGGCGTCGGGCGCCAGCTTGGCCCCTCCACCTTTTGTACCACCGATGTGCGGCCACGCCGCGTCAAATCGTCGGTCAGCGGCACCGAGGATGGGTAAAGTTTATAAACCGACTGATCCGCGCTCCAGAAATGCACCGCGCGCGAGTCGATATCGACCAGAATAGCCCCGTTGTTCAGGTTCGAAAAATAGGGCCGCCAATCCAGCATCCGGAACCCGGAGATATTGCGCCGCACCGTTTCTTCTTCTAGGCCACGCTCCAGTTCGACGGTATCCGCACCGTCCACACCTTGCGCAAGTGCCGGGGCACCCAGCAACGCCGCTGCTCCGGTCAGAAACGTGCGCCGGTTCCACGAAATCCGAGAGTCATGGGTCATGTGAGAAACTCCAGTCAGGCAAGCCGATGATCCGTAAGGTATAGGGTGCCAAGATTTCCGCCGCAAATCAAGAAAGTCACAACGCGCGATGTTCTGCGCATGTGGGTTTGAATCGCAACGCAAGCCGGGCTAAAGCAGAGGTCTAAACAATTTTCGGGTGGTTCTGCATCATGGCGCGTCTCTACATCCTGTTGGTCTCGGCTCTTTTGGCTCTTTCCGCCTGCGCCGCACCGCCCCCACCACAATTGGGCTCGGATGGCAAACCGCTGCCGCGTGTCTACCGAATCGCAGCGGGCCAGACCTCCGAGGTGCAATTCCGCATGCTCGATTCGGTCAATTCTCTGCGTCAGGCCGCCGGTCAGCCGCCGCTCACACTTGATTCTGCCCTCACCGCCGCCGCCGCAACCCATTCGCGCGATATGTCGGTGCAGAATCGCCCTTGGCACTTTGGCTCAGATGGCTCCTCGCCGCTCGACCGCGTGCGTCGCGTTGGATATTCTGGCTCCCTCGTCGGCGAAACCATCTCGGAAACCTACGAGACAGAGCTTCAAACCCTCGCCGCTTGGATGGAACAAGAGGGCACGCGCCGCGTGATCCTCTCTCCCGAGGCGCGCAAAATGGGCTTTTCCTGGCTTCAAGAGGATGGCGGCAAGATCTGGTGGACAATGATCCTCGGCACCTGATCACGCATTGATGGTGATCGGCGTCCCGTCGCGGACCATGGCATAGACATCCTCCATCTCGCGATTCTTGACCGAGATACAGCCAGCCGTCCAATCTGGGCTTAAAAAGGCCAGTGCGTTCGGCTCGCCATGGATGAAGATATCTCCACCCGGTGATTTGCCCAAGGCCTTGGCATAGGCAATATCCGCCTCATTGGGATAGGAAATCCCAAGCGACAGATGAAACGCGCTGTTGGGATTGCGCCGGTCGATGTGGTACTCGCCCTCCGGCGTGCGCCCATCCCCCTCGAATTGCTTATGCCCCGAAGGCGAAAAGCCAAGATCAACCTTGTACCGCTCCAGCGTGCGATTGTGATGCAAGAGAAACATCTCTCGCTCACCCTTGTTGACAATCACCCGCGTCACATCGGGGCCACGATAGGTGCGAAATTTAGAATCCTGCCTGCCACACGCTGCCAAGGCGCTCAGCCCCGCCAGCAACACGAACCGTCTGTTAGATTTCATTGTTTTTATCCGCTCACTGCTCGTGATTCTAATACCAAAAAAATTGCGGGGCTTGGTAGAAAAATTGCTCCGTTCACGCCTTATTCAGTGTGAATCCGGCCACCAATTCCACATGCGTCGACCAACGGAATTGATCCACCACCCGCACCGGACCCATCACATAGCCCGCCGCAATCAGGGTCTTGGCATCTCTGGCAAATGTCAGCGGATTGCAGGACACATAGACCAGCCGGGGCAGGCGCGCGCGGGCAATCTCGGCAATCTGCGCCTCGGCCCCGGCACGCGGCGGATCAATCACCGCCCCGTCATAGCGCGCCAACTCATCCGCCAAGAGCGGTCGACGGAAAAGATCACGCGCCTCTGTGCTCAGCGGATAGAGCCCCGCAGCCCCACGCCGTCCGGCATCCAGCGCCGCCAGCATCTCGGCCTCCCCCTCAACCGCATGTACTTGCGCCCGCTGCGCCAAAGGCAGGGCAAAGGTGCCGCAGCCAGCAAAAAGATCAACGATCCGCCGCGCCCCCGCCAAAATAGTCTCTGTTTGCGCCAAAAGCGCCGCTTCACCCTCTGCCGTGGCTTGCAGGAATGCACCCGGCGGCGGCACAACCCGTGCCCCGCCAAACACCTGCACCGGCGCGCGCCGCGTCACCACAACCTCGTCCTCCCAGGCCAGCCGCGCCAGATCATGCCGCTCAGCCAAAGCCGCCAAGGCAACACGCAATGGTCCATCCAGCGGCTTGCCATCCGTAACCGCCACATCCAACCCAACCAAAGACCGCGTGACGCTGACCGCCAGCGCCGCCTTGCGGCTCGTGCCTGTCTCGGCCAGATCACAGGCCACGCTAAGGCCGCGCATCACCTCGGGATGCAGCAGATGGCAATCAGGGACCTCAATGATCACATCGCTGCCACGGGCATGAAACCCGGCCATCGCCCCCTTTTTCGTGCGTTTTGCAGCAAATGTTGCCCGCCGACGGGATCGCGGTGGCGAAGTATGGATCGGCTGAAATTCAGCCACGATGCCATGCGCTGCCAGCGCCGCGCGCACCACCTCTTGCTTCCACGACGCAACAAACCCGTCAGACGCATGTTGCACCTGACATCCGCCACAGGATCGGAAATGCCGACAGGGCGCACTCACCCGATCCGAGGATGGCAAAAGAATGCGCACATCGGTCAGGGTTTGACCGTTCAAAGTGCCCGAAATCCGCTCACCGGGCAGGGTCAGAGGTGCGTACACCGGCCCCTCGGCAATGCCGTCGCCCTGATGCCCCAACCGTATGATGTCATGCTCGCTCATGCCTGCGCCTTTACCCCGCGCCGCGCCGCTATAAAAGCCCGCTCACAGCAGATCGTCGCGTGTCAGCGCAAACCCCGACTCGATCCAGCGCCGCTCCAACGCGTGCAACCGTTCACCCAACGCGGGGCCGGTATACTCTGGCATCAGGTCTGCCGCTGTCACTGGAAACCTTGCCTTGGCCCCTTTCGCCAAATCCTCGGCATCGCGCGCCTGCCAGGTGTTTTCCAGCAGCGCCGCGCGCAACAGCAAGATCGCGCGCCCCTCCGCGATCCCGTGGCGATAGCCCAACTCTGCCGCGTGCATCATGTCTGCCGCCGCGCCCCTCAAACTATCCAGCCGCCGCGCCTCTGCCCGCGACAGGCGCAACCGCTCCGCAACCGCCTCTCCACCCAGCGCGGCCAACCGTAGAATCGCGTCTGGGGCTGTGTTTGTCTCTGATTCCAGATGCACCAACAGCGGCAAGGCGCGCGCATCGCTTCCGGGCAGAACCACAGCCAACACTCCCGTCGCCTGCATCGCGGCCACAGACGGTGCCGGGTCAGGTGCGGCGAGCAGCTTGCGCATTTCCGCCCCCACACGCTCGCGCGACAGCCCGACAATCCCTTCGACATTGCCAGCACAGGCCGCCAACCCCTCGGCGTCAAGCCCGCCTTCGGGATCACCATACCAGGCATGAAACCTGAAAAACCGCAGAATACGCAGATAGTCCTCGCGAATCCGTTGATCGGCATCCTCGATAAATCGCACCCGCCGCGCGCGCAAATCCTCCAACCCGCCCAAAGGATCGACCACGGCACCGTCAGTCTGGGCATAAAGCGCATTCATCGTAAAATCGCGCCGCCGCGCATCGGTGCGCAGATCGTTGGCAAAGGCCACCACCGCATGACGACCAAAGGTCTGCACATCCTCGCGAAAGGTCGTAACCTCATGGCCAATGTGACCCGAAACCACCGTAATCGTGCCATGTTCAAGGCCCGTCGGCACCGGCCTTAGCCCCGCCGCATGGGCCAGCTCCATCACCATCTCGGGCCGGGCATCGGTGGCGATATCAATATCCCCCACCGGCATCTCCAACAGCGCGTTGCGCACACAGCCGCCGACAAACAGCGCCTGATACCCCGCCTCGGTCAGCATGGCACAGACCGCCTGCGTCGCCTTATCCTCGATCCATGCGCCAGAAACCTTCATTCCGGCTCCGCCAGATCCGCCAGGTTACGCAGAATGCGCGCCGTCGCCCCCCAGATGTAATAGGGGCCATAGGGCACCGCATAATAGCGCCGCCAATCCCCCCGCCAGCGACGCTTTTCGACCCTATATCGGCCCAACTCTAGCAAATGCGCCAAAGGCACGTCGAACACCTCATCGACTTCGCCCTGCTCGGCCCGCGGCTCGAACGCCCCATGCACCCGCGCCAGAACCGGCGTCACGTCAAAGCCGGTCACGGTCTCGTGCCGGGGCAGAAACCCCAGCACCTCAACGCTGCGCCGGTCTAGCCCGATCTCTTCCTCCGCCTCCCGCAGCGCCGTGGTGGTGATGTCGGGATCGCCCGCATCCTGCTTGCCCCCCGGAAAGGCGATTTGCCCCGGATGATGCCGCAACTTCGAGGACCGTTTGGTCAGAATCACGCGCCCCTCGCGCACCGGCACCAATACCGCCGCCGCCCGCAATCTGCGCCCTTCGGGCAAAACAACACCGGGATTTAGATCATAATCCGACGAAGGCGCGCGCGCCGCCCGCAATGCGCGCAGCGCTCGCTCAAGCGGATCAGTCACTGCCCCCCGCCCCGTCATCCTTGGCCTCAAACCCGACAGTGGCCGGGTCCAGCCGGTAATGCGCCCCGCAAAACTGGCAATCGGCGGTCACAATCCCCTCTTCGGTGGTCATGGTCGCAATATCACGTGCAGAATAGATCGACAGGCTGCTGCGCACCCGCTCTTCCGAACAGGTGCACCCAAACCGCACCGCCTGCATATCGAAAACTCGCGGCCCCTCTTCGTGAAACAGCCGCACCAAAAGATCCGTTGGCGCAATCGACGGGCCGATCAACTCCAGATCCTCGACCGTATCCAGCAAGACATTGGCGCGGTTCCAGTTTTCGGCATCGTCGCCGTCCAGAATATCCTGCGGCTGCAACAGCCCGCCGTCGCCCGATCCGCCGTCATTGGCAAAGGGCGACGCCTTGGGCATGTGCTGCAACATGACACCGCCCGCGCGCCAATGCTCCACACCGCCCGCCTCTGTCGATTTCCCGAAACTCAGCGCAAAACGCGTGGGCAACTGCTCGGACTGGGCAAAATACGCCTCGGCACAGTGGCGCAGCGCCTCTCCGGCAATGGGCGTAATCCCCTGATAGGGCGTGGTGCCCTGCCCCTGATCCAGCATCACGGCGAAATACCCCTCGCCCAACTGATCGAACGGGCGCGCATGGCTCAGCCGCTCTGCGTCGAAACTGGCATAGGCGCGCATCCGCGCAGGCTCGTCCGGCTCGCTTGGCCCATAGTAATCGGTGGCAATCATCCGCACCGCACCGCGCGTCTGCACCTGCAACGACAGCTTCCACCGCAGCTTGATCGTCTGCCCGATCAACGCCGTCAAAAGCGCCATTTCCGCAATCAGCGCTTCAACCTGTGGCGGGTAATCATGCTGTTTCAGAATCCCATCCAGCACCCCATCAAGGCGCACCACCCGCCCGCGAATATCCGCGCGGTCAAGTTGGAATGGCAGGATCGTATCATCCCAAGCGATTTTCTGTCCAAGTGTCATGGGCTTTCCTTTGGGTCTCGACTTGGCATATCGCGCCTGTACCGTCAGGACAAGCCAACCCCAAAAGAGGTGCCACGTGATCAGACGATTCGGAGACAGCCCCCGGCCCGATGTGGCCTATCGCCTGCGCCCCGGTGCCTATGCCATCCTACCGCATCGCGGGCGGCTGCTTGTGACCCATCAGGCAGAACCGCTGCCAGAATTGCAATTGCCCGGCGGCGGCATTGATCCCGGCGAATCACCCGTGCAGGCGCTCTATCGCGAGGTGTTCGAAGAAACCGGCTGGCTGATCGCACGGCCCCGACGGCTCGGGGCCTTTCGCCGGTTCACCTATATGCCGGAATACGGATTCTGGGCGGAAAAGCTCTGCATCATCTACCGCGCCCATCCGGTCCGACGCTTGGGCCCACCCACCGAGCCGGGCCATCGCGCGGTCTGGATCACACCGGAACAAGCGGCACGTGACCTCGGGAACGCTGGCGACCGGCATTTCGTCAGCCGGGAAACGCACTGCCTTTGAATTCCAGCAGTACCCCGGAAATATCATCATCAAAATCAGCATCCCCGGCAAAATCCGACAGTTTCCAGATCAATGATTCGAGCAGCGCCATGCCCCGCGTCTGCCGCAGATCCCGCAGGATATGCGCCAACCCCTCTTCTTGCAGCAGCGCCCCGGTTTGGCCCGCACATTCAATCACCCCATCGGAATGGATCAAAAGGCGATCACCCGGCCCCATCTGCACCTCGAATTGCTCAAACTCGGCCCCGTCGATCAACCCCACCGGCAAACCGCCCGCGCCCACAAATTCCACTGTGCCATCCGCGCGCTGCAACGCCGGATGCGGGTGCCCCGCCTGCGACAGGATCACCCGCCCGCTCTCCAGATCGACATCCGCCAGAACAAGGGTGAAGTAATGCTCGGTTTCCATCTCTGACATGATCAGCCGGTTCAGCATCGCAATCGCCTGCGCGGGCGGCCGTGCCACGAACCTTCCATCGCGGGTCTTGCGCAGGGCCAGGTTCTGCTCCGGCACAGAGGCCGACAGATACCCCGCCAGCCGCGCCGTCATGAGCGCCGAACTGATCCCATGGCCCGACACATCGATCCCGTATAGCCCGATGCGCGTGGCCCCAATCGGGAACATCCCCACCAGATCGCCGCCCACATGTCCCGCCGATTGCAGCATCAAGGACACCTCGGCCGCGCCGAAATCGCGATAGTGTTCGCTCACCAGCGATTGCTGCAGCTTCTTGGCCTCGACCAAATCGCTATCGAGCGAATCATAAAGCGTCTGCAACTCGTCCAGCGTCGATTTGATCAGCCGGTTCTTCTCGGTCAACTCGCGCTGCATCCGCAGGATACGCGCCCCCGCCGAAATCCGCGCGCGCAGTTCGGCGGCATTGACCGGCTTGGTCAGAAAATCATCCGCCCCCGCATCAAGGCCCAGCGCCACCTCATCCTTGTCACTCTTAGAGGTCAAAAGGATGAAATACCCATAGCTCTCTTGTTGCAAGTCTCGGAATTTACGACAGAATTCAAGCCCACTCAATCCCGGCATCATCCAGTCGCTCATCACCAGATCAGGCGGTTGATCCCGGCACAGTCGCAGCGCCTCCTCGCCCGACTCGGCCTCCTGCACCTCGAATCCCCAGCGCTGCAAAGAGGCGGTCAGGATACGCCGTTGCAATCGGCTGTCATCCACCACCAGCACGCGCTGGATCACCCCGCCGCCCGCATCCGTCCCTGTCACCTGTTCCGCTCGTGATCGCACCGGGGCCACCTTTTACACTGTCCACCCCCTTCCTAGGCTCACAGGATTTAACGGGATATGAATGTTAAAATTCGCACGAATTTCCAGCCCAGCTTAACCCTTTATCAGCCCTTGGCGCCCAGTCTGATCCCATGTGTCGGAGGGTAGATGATGATCGACTGGGGTCGCGTGCAGGACCTGCGCGATGAAATCGGGGCAGACGCCTTTGCCGAGGTGGTAGAGCTTTTCCTTGACGAGGTGGATACCGAGATCGGGAAACTGCGCCTGCCAAACGCGGGCCAGAACCTTGAGGCGCTGTTGCATTTCCTCAAGGGCAGCGCACTCAACCTCGGCTTTACCGCCTTTGCCGATCTCTGTCACAGCGGCGAACGCGCCGCCGCCATGGGCGCGGGTGCCAGCGTTGATCTGACCGCCGTGCTCGATTGTTACGCGCACTCGAAATCCGAATTCGTGGCCGGTCTTGATCGGGTTATCGCCGCCTGAGGCTCAGATCAGGAACTCGGCCAGCACCTCATCGCGCGTGATATCGCGATATTCAAACCCGGCAGCATCCAGCCGCGTCAGGATCGGCGCAAAATTCTCGGGCCGCGTCGTTTCGATCCCGATCAGCACAGACCCAAAGTTGCGCGCCGATTTCTTGAGGTATTCAAACCGGGCAATATCATCCTCGGGTCCCAGAATTTCCAGAAACTCGCGCAGCGCGCCGGGCCGCTGCGGCATCCGCAGGATAAAATACTTCTTCACCCCCGAAAACCGCTGCGCCCTCTCCTTCACCTCCGGCAACCGTTCAAAATCGAAATTCCCGCCAGAGGTCACACAAACAACCGTCTTGCCCCGGATCACATCCGCCATATCCTTGAGCGCATCAACCGCCAGCGCCCCCGCCGGTTCCAACACGATCCCCTCGATATTCAGCATTTCCAGCATCGTGGTGCAGAGCCGATCCTCTTCGATCACCATCGCTGCACTTGGGTCCATATCCGCCAACCGCGCGAATGTGCGTGCGCCGATCTGCGCCACAGCCGCCCCATCGGCAAAGGTGTTCACATGCCGCAAGCGCACAGGTTCCCCCGCCGCCAGCGCCGCACCCAGACAGGCACCCCCCGCCGGTTCCACCAGCGTCAGCGCGGCACGTGCGCCCACATAGCTGCGCACCCCCGCCGATAACCCGCCACCGCCCACCGGCAGGATTAAACGATCCGGCATGCCACCCAACTGCGCCTCGATCTCGACCGCAACGGATGCCTGCCCCTCGATCACATCCTCGTCGTCAAACGGCGACAGGAAATGCCCACCGACCTGCGCGCAATAGGCCTGCGCCGCCGCCAGCGTGTCGTCGAAATAATCGCCCGTCAGCCGGATCGCCACGGCGTCACCGCCAAACTTCTCGGTCTTGCCGATCTTTTGCTGTGGCGTCGTCACCGGCATGAAAATCACGCCTTTGACCCCAAAATGCCGGCATATATAGGCCACGCCCTGCGCGTGATTGCCCGCACTTGCACAGACAAATGTCGCCGTATCTGGCCGCGCCGCCAGCACCTTGCGCATCGCATTGAACGCGCCGCGCAGCTTGTAGGACCGCACCGGGCTCAGATCCTCACGCTTGAGCAGGATTTCAGCGCCATAGCGCTCGGACAGGTGATCATTGCGTTGGAGCGGTGTCGGCTCGAACACGGCGCGCATAGCGGCCTCTGCGGCGCGGGCATTTTCCTGAAACTCGGTCATGCCCGCCTCAGTGCCCCAATCACACCCCTCTGACAAGGCTCAGAGCGCGCGCTTTTCGATATAATAGCCGTAAAGCGTGGTCAGAATGCTGATATTGACCAGACCCGACACCACCGTGCCCAGCACCATCAACACGGCCCCGATCACCGGCGTCAAAAGCAGCAACCCAAGCAAAAGCTGCAGCGCGAATTGCGCCACCCCCAGAATAAGAACAAGGATCAGGATCGTGGCGCTGCTGCCTTCGGTCGCGGTCCACGCCTCTTTCAACGCAAGCGGCTTGCCAATCGCCGCCGCAGGCAGCATCGTCGAAAGCCGAAAGAACACCACATTGGCCGCGACGATCACCACGACACTCACAATCGTGACAATCAGTGGCACCACGCCGCCGACAACCCCAACCACCAGAAAGAGGGGCAGCATCAGGCCCATCATCACAAGGCCAAGCCAGAGCGAATGTCCGATATAAGACAGCATGCGATCCGTGCGCAGCATCGGCACCCAGCCTTGGGGGTATTCCGCCAAGAGGATAAAACGGTGCCACGCCACAATGACCCAGAGCGCCAGACCGATCAGCACAAGCGCCAACAAGATCATCCCCGCGATCTGTCCGCCCGTCGCACCCTCCGTATCCGTCCCGTCCATCGAGACACCCAGAACCGCAAAGAGGACCAACGTTGCAATCCCGATCCCCATGGGCACCAGCACAATCCGGACCACCTGAGGCAGATTGTTGAAAATCATCTGCACTGAATGGATAAAAATACGCCACGCCGCCATAATCGCACCTTTTGACAATTGCCCGCTGTCGCTAGCACAACCAAAGGCGCAGTCAACCGCGTCCACTTGCCCATCACCGCAAAAGCCGCTACTCCGCCAGCCAGATTTGACGCAAGGGGAATGACATGTCCGCGCCCAAGAAAGTTGTTCTGGCCTATTCCGGGGGCCTCGATACCTCGATCATCCTGAAATGGCTCCAGACCGAATATGGCTGCGAGGTTGTGACCTTCACCGCTGATCTCGGTCAGGGAGAGGAACTCGATCCCGCGCGGCAAAAGGCCGAGATACTGGGGATCAAACCCGAGAATATCTATATCGAGGATGTGCGCGAAGAATTCGTGCGCGATTTCGTCTTTCCGATGTTCCGCGCCAATGCGCTCTACGAAGGGCTCTACCTCTTGGGCACGTCCATCGCCCGCCCACTGATTTCCAAACGTCTGGTCGAGATTGCCGCGATGACCGGCGCTGATGCCGTTGCCCATGGCGCCACCGGCAAGGGCAACGATCAGGTCCGGTTCGAGCTGGCCGCTTACGCGCTCAATCCCGATATCAAGGTGATCGCCCCTTGGCGTCTCTGGGATCTGACCAGCCGGACCAAGCTGATCGCCTTCGCCGAAGAAAACCAAATCCCGATCGCAAAAAACAAGCGTGGCGAGGCCCCCTTTTCGGTGGATGCCAACCTGCTGCACACCTCCTCCGAAGGCCGCGTGCTTGAGGACCCCGCCGAAATGGCCCCCGATTACGTGTATCAGCGCACCGTCAGCCCCGAAGACGCGCCCGATACGCCCGAGTTCATCGAAGTCAGCTTCGAGCGCGGCGATGCCGTGGCCATCAACGGCACCCCCCTCAGCCCTGCAACCATCCTGACCGACCTCAATGAATTTGGCCGCAAACACGGCATCGGGCGGCTCGATTTCGTCGAAAACCGCTTTGTCGGCATGAAGTCGCGCGGCATCTACGAAACACCCGGCGGCACCATCCTGCTCGAGGCCCATCGTGGCATCGAACAGATCACCCTTGATAGCGGCGCGGGCCATCTCAAGGATTCGCTCATGCCGCGCTATGCCGAACTGATCTACAACGGCTTCTGGTTCTCGCCCGAACGCTATATGCTTCAGGCCGCCATCGACAAAAGCCAGGAACATGTCACAGGCACCGTCCGCCTCAAACTCTACAAAGGCTCGGTGTCCTGTGTTGGCCGCTGGTCCGATCACAGCCTCTATTCCGAGGCCCACGTCACCTTTGAAGATGACGCTGGCGCCTATGATCAAAAAGACGCGGCCGGCTTCATCCAACTCAACGCGCTGCGCCTGAAACTCCTTGCAGCGCGCGACCGCAGGCTCAAAGGCTAAAGATCATGGAAGCTGATTTCTGGCATACCCGTTGGGAAAACATGCAGATCGGCTTTCATGAAGGCGACGTAAACCGCATGCTTGCGGCCCATATCGGCGCGCTTGGTCTCAAGCCAGGCGCGCGGATTTTTCTGCCCCTCTGTGGCAAGACCCGCGATATCGCCTGGCTCTTGGCCCAAGGCTACCGCGTCGCAGGCGCGGAACTCAGTGACATCGCCGTGCGCCAGCTTTTCGAGGAGCTGGGCACCGTGCCGGAAATCACCGATCACGGCACCCTTCGCGCCTATGCCGCCCCCGGCGTCACTGTGTTTGCGGGCGACATTTTCGCGCTCACCCACGATCTGCTCGGCTCTGTCGATGCAATCTATGACCGCGCCGCGCTCGTGGCGCTGCCGCCCGATATGCGCACCCGCTACACCGCGCATATTGTGGCCCTTACGGCCACAGCCCCACAATTGCTCATAACCTTCGAATACAACCCCGCGATCATGGCGGGCCCACCGTTTTGCGTCACCTTCGATGAGGTGAGCCGCCACTACGCCACTCAGTACCGGATCACCACGCTCGCCAATCTCGACGTGCCCGGCGGGCTCAAGGGCGTCTGCCCCGCACGCGAAATGGCGCTGCATCTCACACCGCGCTAGGCCATCTATTGCCGAACGGCCCCATAAAAAGCGAAACATTGCTCAACACCGCGTGACCTCACGACGTCGTTGTTTGGCCTCTCCCTGCAATTGCGCCATGTTGCTGACAATAGCAGGAGGGTTAAAACCATGCTGAGCAATGTTCGGAAACTCAAGGCAGCGCTGCTCGCAGGGCTTATCATCGTTGGCCTGTGCGTCCACGGTGGCCGTGCCCATGCGGCAGAAACAGAAACGCTCATCGTCGCAGGCGGCTGTTTCTGGTGTGTCGAATCAGATTTTGAACAGGTCCGGGGCGTCATCGCGGCCGAGTCGGGCTTTACCGGCGGGACGGTCAAAAACCCCAGCTACAAACAGGTCACATCCGGCGGCACTGGTCATTACGAGGCCGTGCGCCTTACCTTCGACCCCGCCCAAGTCACCCGCGCACAACTCCTTCACCTGTTCCTTCGCTCGGTCGATCCAACTGACGCAGGCGGTCAGTTCTGCGACCGGGGTGACAACTATCGCACCGCGATTTTCGTCTCTGATCCCGCAGAAAAACAGATCGCCGAGGGTGCCATCGCTGAGGCAAAATCAGCCTTGGGCCAGAAAATAGTGACCCCCGTTCTCAATGCTCAGCCCTTCTATGCCGCCGAAGCCTATCATCAGGATTATTACAAAAGCAGCGAAATCATCCTCACGCGCTTTGGCCCCCGAACCAAAGCCAGCGCCTACAAGCTCTATCGCGACGCCTGCGGCAGAGATACCCGCGTCAAAGAGCTTTGGGGCAAGGATGCACCCTTCGCCGGTCACTCCTGACCAAGAAACGCGGCCACCTCGGCCGCCAGGGGGATCGCTCCTGATGCTCCGGGGCGCGTAACCGCAAGGGCGGCAGCGCCAACCGCCCCTTGCAACGCCCGCTCTGGGTTCAGCCCCGCAGCCAACCCAGCCACCAAATACCCGGCTAGGGTATCTCCGGCGCCAGTCGTATCCACCGGAACAACCTTTCGCGCCGGAATAGTGACTGCATCTCGGCACCCTGCCTCTGTCCAGAGAACACCGCGCGCCCCCCGCGTAACGCAGAGCATCGGCACCTGAACCGCACCCATGGCCTGCGTCATCTGCGCCGCCTCCCCCTCGTTCACCATCAAAAGGGTGACATGGGGCAGAACCGCCCGCAGCGCCGCCTCATCAAAAGGCGCAGCAGAATAGGCGACACACATCCCCCTGTCTTGGGCCATGCGCGCCGCCTCAACCTGCACATTCGTCTCATTCTGTAGCATGAGCCAGTCGCCCGGCCCCGCTTCCGCCAACGCGGCCTCAACATCCTGCATCCGCAAGGCCCGATTGGCCCCGGCATGGATCAAAATCGCATTCTCGCCGCTCTGCTCAACTGTAACCACCGCATGGCCCGACGCCCCTTGGTCCCGGCGCACATGCCGCACATCCACGCCATCCGCAGACAAAAGCTCCACCATCCAATCGCCATCCGCGCCCACAGCGCCGATATGCACCACTTGCCCCCCGGCCCGAGCCACGGCAATCGATTGGTTCGCCCCTTTCCCACCCAGCAACCGCGCATAGCCCTGCGCCGCGACGGTCTCACCCGCATGCGGCAATTGCGCCAGGCGATAGACATGATCGGCATTGATCGACCCGAGATTGAAAATCATACCACCCGCTTCTTTTTGGCCCAAATACTCAACTTTCTTTTCCAAGGATAACAGCCAGGCACCCGCCCGCAATCGCGCTTTGGTCTTTCACCCCGCAGCATGGATTTGTAAGGTCGCTCAAGCAACAAGGGGGCGCAGGTGAATACCACGGGATCAACCGTCACGCCGATGATGGCACAATACCTAGAGATCAAGGCGCAATATCCCGAGGCGCTGCTTTTCTATCGCATGGGCGATTTTTACGAACTGTTCTTTGACGATGCCGCCGCCGCCGCCGAGGCGCTCGATATCGCGCTGACAAAGCGCGGCAAGCACCTCGAGCAGGATATTCCCATGTGCGGCGTGCCGGTCCATGCCGCCGAAGGCTATCTTTTAACCCTCATTCGCAAAGGGTTTCGCGTCGCCGTCTGCGAACAGATGGAGGATCCCGCCGAAGCCAAGAAGCGCGGGGCGAAATCCGTGGTCCATCGCGAGGTGGTGCGCCTTGTAACCCCCGGCACCCTGACCGAGGAAAGCCTGCTTGAGGCACGCCGCCACAATTACCTTGTCAGTTTTGCAACCGTGCGTGGCGCGGGCGCGCTGGCTTGGGTCGATATTTCCACCGGCGCTTTTCATGTCATGCCCTTGACCCCGGCGCGGCTTGGCCCCGAATTGGCCCGCCTCGCCCCGCGCGAAGTGCTGCTGACCGAGGCGGATATTGCAAATCTCGGCGAATTAGTCTCTGAATCTGGCGCTTCTCTCACCGGGCTGGGGCAGGCCGCGTTTGACAGCACAGCAGGCGAGCGACGGCTTTGCCTGCTCTATGGCGTTGACACGCTCGACGCCTATGGGTCTTTCACGCGCCCCGAAATCGCCGCGATGGGCGCGATCGTGGACTGGCTCGACATCACACAAAAGGGCAAATTGCCCCTGTTACAGCCCCCGACCCGCGAAAACGAGGCGCGCGTCATGCAGATCGACGCCGCCACCCGGCGCAATCTGGAATTAACCCACAGTCTAAATGGCGGCCGCGCCGGCTCGCTTCTTGCGACGATCGACAGAACCGTGACAGCGGGCGGCGGACGGCTCCTCGAACGTCGCCTCTCCAGCCCCAGCCGCGCACTCGACACCGTGCAATCCCGCCTTGAATCAGTGCATTTCGCGGTGGAACAGAGCCGCATTTGCGCAGACCTGCGCGAATCCCTGCGCAAGGTGCCCGATCTTGACCGTGCTCTGTCACGCCTGGGCCTTGATCGTGGCGGTCCGCGCGATTTGGCGGCGGTGCGCAACGGGCTGGCACAGGCCATGGAAATTGCCCAGCGCCTCGCCAATACGGACCTTCCCCCGCTTCTGCACCAAGCAGCTCTGAGTCTGACCGGTCATGACAGCCTTCTTGACCTCCTCGATCAGGCCCTGGTCGCAGAACCGCCGCTTCTGGCGCGCGATGGCGGCTTTATCGCGCCAGGCTATGACAGAGACCTCGACGAAGCACGCCAATTGCGCGACGAAGGGCGCGGTGTGATCGCCCGAATGCAGGGCGACTATATCACCCAAACCGGCATTCCCTCGCTCAAGATCAAACATAACAACGTGCTGGGTTATTTCATCGAAGTGACCAGCACCCATGCCGACCGCATGCTGAGCGTGCCGTTGAACGAAACCTTCAAACACCGCCAAACCACGGCCAATCAGCTCCGGTTCACCACCGTGCCCCTGAGCGAGATGGAAACCCGGATTCTGAACGCAGGCGGTCGTGCGCTCGAGATCGAAAAGCGGCTCTATGATGCCCTGAAGACCGAGATTCTTGACCGCGCCGCCGAAATTGCACACTGCGCCCGCGCGCTGGCCGAACTAGACCTGACCACCGCTCTCGCCGATCTCGCGCGGGCTGAAAACTGGTGCCGCCCGAACGTAGACCAGAGCCGCGCGCTCAACATCATAGGTGGGCGGCATCCGGTTGTGGAACGCGCCTTGCGCTCCCAGGGCGGCGCACCCTTCATTGCCAATGATTGTGATCTGGGCGGCAAGAGCGATATTTGGCTGCTGACCGGCCCGAATATGGCGGGTAAATCCACCTTTCTGCGCCAGAACGCACTCATTGCCCTTTTGGCCCAAATCGGCAGCTATGTGCCTGCGACATCCGCCCATATCGGCTTGGTCAGCCAACTCTTTAGCCGCGTCGGCGCGTCAGACGATTTGGCGCGCGGGCGCTCGACCTTTATGGTCGAAATGGTCGAAACCGCTGCGATCCTGAATCAGGCAGACGATCATGCGCTGGTGATTCTTGATGAAATCGGGCGCGGCACAGCCACGTGGGACGGGCTCAGCATCGCATGGGCCACGCTGGAACATCTGCACGATGTCAACGCCTGCCGCGCGCTCTTTGCCACGCATTACCATGAACTGACCCATCTTAGTGACAAACTCGACCGCGTCGAGAACGCCACCGTAAGCGTCAAAGAGCACGACGGCGATGTCATTTTCCTGCACGAGGTGCGGCGGGGCGTTGCGGATCGTAGCTATGGCGTGCAGGTCGCCAAATTGGCCGGTCTCCCTGCCTCGGTGGTGGCGCGGGCACGGGTGGTGCTCGATGCGCTGGAAAAAGGCGACCGCGAAGGCCACCGCGCACAAAAAACGCTGATCGACGATCTACCGCTCTTTGCGGCACTCGCGCCGCCCCCAGCCCCCAAACCACCCCGCGAGTCGGTGGTGGAAAAGCGCCTGAGCGCGATCCTGCCCGATGCGCTTACGCCCCGCGAAGCGCTTGAACTGATTTATGAGTTGAAGTCGCTTAGTCAGGAACAGGCCGACAAGGCGGGGTAACCCCCGCCCCATCGCACATCATCCACGATTCGAGGATACGCCCACCTGCGCCGGGCGCAAAATGCGATCATGCAGCATGAAGCCTTGGGTCGAGACCTGAATGATCTCTCCTGCCTTGGTGCCGGGCAACGGCGCCTCGAACATCGCCTCGTGATGCTGCGGATCGAATCGGTCTCCGACCTGCGGATCAATCACGGTGATGCCATGCTTGGTAAAGACATTGAGCAATTCGCGCAAAGTCAGCTCGATCCCCTCAAACAGGGCCGCTGACGCAGCACGTTGCTCTTCATTCACGGTTTCAAGCGCCCGCTTCAGATTGTCATGCACCGGCAGCATATCGCGCGCCAGCTTGGATCCGCCATAATTCTCGGCCTCGCGCCGATCCTTCTCGGACCGCTTGCGCGCATTCTCGGCATCAGCCAGCGCGCGCATGAACTTGTCGCGCAGGGCGTCCCGCTCGGCGCGCAGCGCGTCAAGCTCCACCGCTTCATCACTCATATCGTCATCCATACGCTCGCGCTCTTGCGCGGCGGCCTCTTCGATATCATCGAGAAAGCTGTCTTCTTTCGGCTCTGCCATTCTTCACCTCTAGCTCCGGTCGGAGATCAGTTTACCCACGAGCTGCGCCGTGTAATCCACAATCGGCACAATCCGCCCGTAATTGAGGCGCGTGGGGCCGATAACCCCTACCGCACCGATGATCTTACGGTCAGCGTTCATATATGGAGAGACCACCAAAGAGGAACCCGAAAGTGAGAAAAGTTTGTTCTCGGAGCCAATAAAAATGCGTACTCCGGCCCCCTCATCGGCCAATTCAAGGAATTCGGCGATATCGCGCTTGCGTTCGAGATCGTCAAACAGGATGCGAATCCGTTCCAGATCCTTTTCCTCAGAGGTCGCATTGAGCAGATTGGCGCGACCTCGCACAATCAGCCGCTCGTATTTGTCGCCCTCGCCTTCCCACACTGCAAGCCCGCTATCAATCAGGTCGCGGGCAAGCTGATCAATCTCCTGCCGCCGCGCGGCAATCTGACGTGAGATCACAGTCTGCAAATCCGAGAGCGTCTTGCCCTCGATCAGCGCATTAAGAAAATTCGCGGCCTCGCGCATGGAACTTGGCGTTTGGCCCGGTGGCGGGGTGAATATCCGGTTCTCGACATGCCCATCGGAAAACACCAGCACCACAAGAGCGCGGTCATGGCCAAGACTGACGAATTCGATATGTTTGATCGGCGCCTCATGCTTGGGCGCAAGAACCAGCGATGCGCCCCGCGTAACACCAGAGAGCGCAGCCCCGATGCGATCAAGCACACCGCCCACATCCTGCGAATTGCTGCCGACCGTCGCATCAATCGCCTGCCGGTCCGTAGCCTCTAGATTGCTGACCTCAAGCAGACCATCGACAAACATCCGCAGGCCTTCTTGCGTGGGAATGCGCCCCGCGCTGATATGCGGACTGCCCAACAGGCCCATATATTCCAGATCCTGCATCACGTTGCGGATCGTGGCGGCACTAACCTTTTCGCTGAAATCACGGGTCAGGGTGCGCGACCCAACCGGATCGCCATTGGCCAGATAGCTCTCGACCACGCGGCGAAACACTTCGCGCGAGCGATCGTTGAGCTGTTCGAGGATCGAGGCGGCGTCTGTCATCGGCTGTGCTTCCTGTCTCTTGGGCTATTAAGGACCGCAGAGGCCAAAGGTCAATCGGGGTTGCCATAGGAGGGCTTGCCCATATATCTCGGGGCAACCAAGGAAAAGGACATGCCATGCGGCCGTCAGGTAGAAATCTAAGCGAAATGCGCTCCGTTTCAATCGAAACAGGGGTGCTCAAACATGCAGAGGGCTCTTGCCTGATCAAGATCGGCGATACGCATGTCTTGTGCACCGCCACTATCGAAGAGCGCGTGCCGCCTTTTGTCAAAGGTTCTGGGCTGGGCTGGGTCACGGCGGAATATGGCATGCTGCCGCGCTCTACCGGCAGCCGCATGCGCCGCGAGGCGACGGCAGGCAAACAGGGCGGGCGCACCGTTGAAATCCAACGCCTGATCGGCCGCAGCCTGCGCGCCGGTGTCGACCGCGTGGCTCTTGGCGAACGCCAGATCACGGTGGATTGCGATGTGATTCAGGCCGATGGCGGCACCCGCTGCGCCTCGATCACCGGCGGCTGGGTTGCCCTGAAACTGGCGGTGCAAAAGCTGATGAAAGCGGGCGATGTGCTCAGCGATCCGCTGATCGACCCTGTCGCAGCCGTTTCCTGTGGCATCTATGCCGGTCAACCCGTGCTCGATCTCGACTATCCCGAGGACAGCGAGGCCGGAGTGGATGGCAACTTCATCATGACCGGCACAAAACGCCTTATTGAAGTGCAGATGAGCGCGGAAGGCGCAACCTATAGCCGCGATCAGATGAACGCGCTGCTTGATCTGGCCGAACTCGGCGTTGACCAGCTGGTGGCGAAACAACGCGAGGCGACGGGTGCGTAAATTCACCGACGACCGGTTGCTCGTTGCCACCCACAACGCCGGAAAACTTGACGAAATTCGGGCGCTTTTGGCGCCCTACGGCGTTGATGTGGTTGGTGCCGCCGCGATGGGGTTGCAGGAGCCTGCAGAGACAGAAACAAGTTTTGTCGGCAATGCGCGGATCAAGGCCCATGCCGCGGCGCAGGCGACAGGCCTGCCCGCACTCTCGGACGACTCCGGGATAGCGATTGACGCACTTGACGGCGCACCGGGCGTCTATACGGCAGATTGGGCCGAAACAGAGACGGGCCGCGACTTTGGCAAGGCGATGTCTCGGGCACATGAGGCGCTGTTGGCCAGCAAAGAACCACAGCCCTGGACAGCACGATTCTGTTGCACATTGGTCTTGGCCTGGCCCGATGGGCACGACGAGGTCTTTGAAGGTACGGTCGAGGGCTGGGTGGTCTGGCCCATACGTGGCGCAGAAGGGCACGGTTACGATCCCATGTTCCAGCCGCTTGGGCACGATCTGACCTTTGCCGAAATGTCGCCCGCAAAGAAGAACAGGATCAGCCACCGCGCAGATGCGTTTGGTAAATTGGTCGCAGGCTGTTTTGGCTGAGGATTGGCAACAGGGCGGCTTTGGTCTCTATCTGCATTGGCCCTTTTGCGAGGCCAAATGCCCCTATTGCGATTTCAACAGCCATGTCGCGCGCCACATTGACCAGAGCCGCTGGTGCGCGGCCTATCTCACCGAGATTGATCGCTACGCCGCACTCCTACCCGGACGCGTTCTCAATACGGTGTTCTTTGGTGGCGGCACACCCAGCCTGATGGCTCCGGAAACGGTGGCAGCGATTATTGAGCGGATCAAACACCATTGGCCTATGGCGAATGACCCTGAAATCACGCTCGAAGCGAACCCTGGCTCGGTCGAGGCCGGGCGCTTTCGCGCCTTCGCACAGGCGGGCATCTCGCGTATTTCTATGGGTATTCAGGCCCTGAATGACACCGATCTCAAACGGTTGGGCCGTATCCACAGCGCGGCCGAGGCAAGGCAAGCCTTTGATATCGCGCGAGAAAACTTTGAGCGTGTCAGTTTTGATCTGATCTATGCCCGACAAGATCAAACTCTCGACTCTTGGAAAACGGAACTGCGCAGCGCGCTCTCTATGGCGGTGGATCACCTGTCGCTCTACCAGCTTACCATCGAATCCGGCACAGCCTTTGGCGATCGCTACGCAGCGGGCAAGCTGCGCGGGTTGCCAGAGGATGATATCGCCGCAGAAATGTATGAGACGACACAAGAGATCTGCGCATCTGCTGGCCTGCCAGCCTATGAAGTGTCGAACCATGCGCGCGCCGGTGCGGAATCGCGGCACAATCTGATCTACTGGCGCTATGGTGACTATATCGGCATCGGGCCGGGCGCGCATGGGCGGATCACGCACAATGGCCAGAAATACGCCACCGAGGCCCATCGGGCACCGGGCAAATGGCTGGAATCTGTGGAAAACAGCGGTGTGATTGAGACACGCGAGCGCCTGTCTGGTCCGGATCAGGCCGTAGAATACTTGTTAATGGGCCTGCGCATCACCGATGGAATTGATCCGGCGCGTTTCGAAAGGCTCGCAGGCAAACCTCTTGACCCCGCCGCTGTCGATCATTTGGTGTCCATCGGGATGATCGAAACGCACGACACCCGCCTTCGCGCCACCCGTTCAGGACGGGCGGTGCTCAATGCTGTGATTCGCGATCTCTTGCCGGATTAAATGCTGAGCATGCCAATCAGGCGATCCAATTGATCAAGCGAGGCGTAATGGATCGTAATTCTCCCGTTCTCCTGACCGGGAACATGCTCAATCTCGACCTTCATGGTTAAACTGGCCGAAAGATCGTCCTCCAGCGCCCGAGTATCAGCATCCTTGAGGATCTCTTTGCGCGGCTTCGCTGAACGGCCGGCGTCGCTAAAGATGTTACCGATTCCAGCCTTAGCCAATTTCTCTGTCTCACGCACCGACAGCGATTTCTGGATAACCTGACGCGCGATAGCCGCAGGATCGTCCAATGTAATCAACGCTCGCGCATGACCCGAGGACAGCTTGCCTTCACGCAGAAACGTCAAAACCTCATCGGGCAAAGACAAAAGGCGCACTGAATTCGCAATATGGCTCCGGCTTTTACCCAGCGCGTCAGCCAGCCGCTCTTGCGTATGACCAAACTTTTGCATCAATTGCTGATAGCCAAAGGCCTCTTCCACCGGATTGAGATCGGCGCGTTGAATATTCTCGATGATGGCAACTTCGAGCACTTCGGTATCGTTGAAATCACGCACCAAAACCGGAATCTGATGCAACTTGGCCATCTGAGCCGCACGCCACCGGCGCTCGCCGGCCACGATTTCATATTCCCCATCCCGGTCCGGGGCGGGCCGCACGATCAGGGGCTGCAAGATTCCCTTTTCAGAAATCGACCGCGCCAGATCCTCGAGAAGCGCACCATCAAAATCCCGACGCGGCTGGTTCGGATTAGGCCGGACCTTTTCCACCGGCACCATCAGATCCGGACGCCGCGGCGCATCAGTGGGGCGTTCCGGGCTCTCTGTCGTGACATCCGCCATCAATGCTGACAGCCCACGGCCAAGACCACGTGGTTGAGATTTCTTGCTGGTCATTGCCGATCCCCTTTGATCAGGCGGCGATTCGCGCCGTGTTTTCAATCAGTTCCTGCGCCAACTCGCGATACGCTTGCGCTCCCTTGGACAGCGGATCATAGCTTAGCACGGACATGGCATAAGACGGCGCCTCGCTTACGCGAACATTTCGGGGAATCCGCGTACGAAAGACCAGCTCCCCAAGATTGTCACGTGCGTCCTGCTCAACCTGGGTAGAGAGGTTGTTGCGCGAATCAAACATTGTCAGCACAACTCCCTCGATCCGCAGCGCCGGATTCGCGGTCTGACGAATCTCTCTAATGGTCAACATAAGCTGCGACAGGCCCTCAAGCGCAAAAAACTCGCTCTGCAGGGGCACAAGAACCGAATGCGCCGCGACCATTGCATTCACCGTCAAAAGATTGAGCGACGGCGGGCAATCAATCAACACATACTCAAACCCATACGCATCCATCGCAGGCTGTCGCAGGGCGTCATGCAGCAGAAAACTGCGTTTCTCGTTTGCAATCAGCTCGATATCAGCAGAGGAAAGATCGACCGTCGATGGAATGATCGAAAGCCCATCTTGCGCAGTCGGCTGAATAACATCCCCCAGCGGCGCCTCATCCAACAAAAGGTCATAGACTGTAAATTTCCGCGCCGCCACATCCAGCCCAAGACCAGTCGAGGCGTTGCCCTGCGGATCAAGATCAACGATCAGCACCCGCACGCCGGTTTCTGCCAGCGCGGCCGCCAGATTAATGGTTGTCGTGGTCTTGCCCACCCCACCTTTTTGGTTGGCAATCGCAATGATTTTTGGTCCTTCGGGGCGCGTCGGATCAGGCACGGGACACTCCTGTGATGGCAAAAATGACAGATCCATCTTCTGTTGCACTTTTAACAAGCCGGTGGGTGAATGACCACGTCCTTTCGGCTGCCGCCATTTCATTCTCCCAGCGGGCGCCCTTGAGGAAAAGTGCAATACCATCCTGTGCTAAATGGCGCTCGGAAAATTCCAAAAGCCCACTTAAATCCGTCAGCGCGCGCGCGGAGAGCACATCCGCTTCTTGGGGTCTGACCTTTTCAATCCGGTCATTGAGAACCATCGCGTTAAGCCCTGTCTCTCGAATCACAACCCGCAGAAACGCCGCCTTACGGGCATCCGATTCAATCAACGTCACCCGTCGGGGCGAACCGCCATCCTGAGCCAAAATCGCAACCACCAAGCCTGGAAAGCCGCCCCCTGATCCCAGATCAACCCAATGATCCACCGACGGCGGAGCAAGTGCATGTATTTGCGCAGAATCGGCGAAATGCCGTGTCCACATCTCATCAAGGCTTTTTCTTGAGACCAGGTTGATGCGCGGGTTCCACTTGACCAACAAATCTGCATAAATTTCAAGCCGAGCCTGTGTTTCACGTGAAACATCCGGCAAGCCGGTCACGCGATCTTCTCCCGCGCCGCTTGGCGCAGTTTTGCAAGAATCAGGCTTAGCGCCGCGGGTGTCATCCCCTCGATCCGTGCCGCCTGAGCAAGATTCTCTGGCTGCACCTGCGCCAGCTTACCCTTGAGCTCATTCGATAGGCCCTCAATGCGATCATAAGCAAAATTCTCTGGAATAACATGCGCTTCATCACGCTTCATCATCGCCACATCACGCGCCTGCCGTTCAATATAGCTGGCGTAAAGAGCGTCACGCGCAAGCTGCTGCTGACACTCCGGATCAATCTCCGAATAGCCCTGATCCAGCCGCAGAAGATCCGAGAACTCAACATCGGGAAAGGATAGGATCTGAAATGCGCTGCGCCGTGCACCATCCTGGTTCACTTTGAAACCGCTCTCAGACAATTTGCGCGGCGTAAAAGTTGTCGCCTCCAAGCGCTGTCTTCCTTGCACCAAACGCTCCATCTTGTCGCCAAAGACCGCCCGGCGGTCATCTCCAACACAGCCAAGGTCCAGACCCAAAGGCGTTAGGCGCTGATCCGCATTATCCGCACGCAACGAAAGACGGAACTCCGCGCGCGAGGTGAACATGCGATAGGGCTCACTCACACCCCGTGTGGTCAGATCATCGATCATCACGCCGATATAACTGTCAGTGCGGCTAAACTGAACCGGCTCACGTCCTTTCGCCTCCAACGCCGCATTCAGCCCTGCAACCAGGCCTTGCGCAGCGGCCTCCTCATATCCAGTTGTGCCATTGATTTGTCCGGCCAAAAACAGGCCTGGAACAGCCTTGACAGCAAGACGACTGTCAAGCGCGCGAGGGTCGACATAGTCATATTCAATCGCATAACCAGGCTGAAGTATCTCGACATGCTCCAGCCCAACAATGGACCGCACATAGGCCTCTTGAACGACCGCCGGTAGCGATGTCGAAATCCCGTTGGGATAGATCACGTGATCCGACAAGCTTTCTGGCTCCAAGAACACCTGATGCGAGGTTTTGTCAGAAAACCGTACGATCTTATCCTCGATCGACGGGCAATAGCGGGGCCCAATCCCATCTATATGGCCGCCATACATCGCCGAGCGATCCAGGTTTTCCCTAATTATATCATGGGTCTGTGCGTTCGTATGCGTGATCCCACAGCACACCTGACGGGCCGTTGGGCGCTTGGACAGAAACGAAAACAGCACCGGGTCATTATCCCCTGGCTGCTCCTCCAGTCGCGACCAGTCAATCGTCTTCCCATCTAACCGGGGCGGCGTGCCAGTCTTTAGCCGGCCCATCGGCAGCCCAAACCCATCCATACGCTCTGCCAACATCACTGCGGGGCGGTCTCCCATACGGCCCCCCGGATAGGACTCATCCCCAATGTGAATCACACCACGCAAAAAGGTCCCGGTTGTTAGCACCACTGCGGATGCTGAAATTTCGCCTCCATCCGCCAAACGCACACCAGCGACGCGCTCGCCTTGCATCACAAAATCGGCCGCCTCACCCTCAACAATTTCCAAGGTTGGGCAGGACTCAAGTTCTCGCAGCATCTCTTCGCGATAAATCTTGCGATCGGCCTGTGCCCGCGGCCCCTGCACTGCGGGCCCTTTGCGCCGGTTCAACAACCGAAACTGAATGCCCGCACGGTCCGCAACTCGGCCCATGACCCCATCCAGCGCATCAATCTCACGCACGAGGTGGCCCTTGCCAAGCCCCCCAATCGCTGGATTGCAAGACATCACCCCGATACCAGCCCGGTTCAACGTCACCAGTGCGGTTCTCACACCCATGCGCGCGGCCGCATGCGCGGCCTCCGCGCCAGCATGCCCACCACCAATAACAATGACGTCAAAATGTTTCACGTGAAACACCTCTCATTTACCCAAGCAGAAGCTGGCGAAAATTTCATCGAGCACCATCTCAACATCAATACGTCCTACCAGAGAATCAAGCGCTCGGATAGCCACACGTAGCTCCTCCGCCGCAACCTCCGCCGATGCCTCCCCATACGGAAGAAGCTCCAAAGCAGCTTGTAGCGCACCCAATCCGCGCTCCATAGCTTGCCGATGCCGAGCCCGCGTTGCAATCCCCGCACCAGCGACACGTTTACTTAACACCTGCCCAATCCGCGCTACCAACTCCGACACACCAGCACCCGTTTTGCCAGAAATGGCGTTCTCAACACGTCCCAACAAATCTGCCTTAGCCCAAAGGATGATATCATCCTCACGGGGGTCCATCTCCGGCTTCTCCCCGGCCTCAACAAGAAACACCCGCAAGTCAGCGGCATCCGCCCGCGCCCGCGCCCGCGCGATCCCAATGGACTCCACGGCATCTACCGTCTCACGCAGTCCCGCCGTATCGAGCAATGTCACCGGCAACCCGGCCAGATCCATGCGAACCTCAATCACATCCCGCGTCGTCCCGGCATATTCCGAGGTAATCGCCGCCTCCCGACCTGCCAAACTGTTGAGAAGAGTGGATTTTCCCACGTTCGGTGCCCCGATGATCGCAACTTCGAATCCACTACGAATCCGCTCCCCAACCCAGCTGCCAGCGATCTCCCGCTCGAGAGCCTCGGCTACCTCTCTCACCAGCGCCGTCACCTCAAACGAAACGTCTACCGGCACTTCCTCATCGGCAAAATCAATCGTGGCCTCCAAAAGCGCCACCGCCCGCAGCAAAAGACCCCGCCACGCCTCGCATTTCCCGCCCAATGCTCCAGAAAACACCCGCAGCGCCTGCTTGCGCTGTGCTTCAGTCTCCGCATCGATAAGATCAGCCAGCCCCTCAACCCGCGCCAGATCAAGTCGGCCATTTTCCAAGGCCCGGCGGGTAAACTCGCCCGGTTCCGCCAACCGAAGACCGTCAATTCCCCCAAGCACGTCCAGCACTGCCGCTACAACGGCCACGCTGCCATGAAGATGAAATTCCACTGTCTCTTCGCCGGTAAAACTCTGCTTTTCAGCAAACGTCAGCACCAGCGCTTGATCCAACTGCGCGCCCTGCCCATCCCGCAACACCCTCAAGACAGAGTTGCGCGGCTCCGGCACGTCACCACAGATGTGCAGACAGGCGTCAAACGCGCGCGGCCCGCTAACCCGGACAACCGCAACACCCGCCTTCCCCTGTGCTGTCGCCAAGGCATAAACCGTGTCCATCCGGACACCTCCGCTTTCGCTCCGCCTCAGGTGTTCATCGAGTCAAAGAACTCGGAATTCGTCTTGGTCTGCTTGAGCTTCGACAACAGAAACTCGACCGCATCGGTCGTGCCCATCGGATTCAGGATCCGCCGCAGAACAAATGTCTTCTGCAAATCGCCCTTGTCGATCAGCAGATCCTCTTTCCGCGTCCCAGACTTGAGAATATCAATCGCCGGGAACACCCGCTTATCCGCAACCTTGCGATCCAACACGATCTCAGAGTTGCCGGTGCCCTTGAATTCTTCAAAGATCACCTCGTCCATCCGGCTGCCCGTATCAATCAAGGCCGTCGCGATAATCGTCAGCGATCCACCCTCTTCGATATTCCGCGCCGCCCCAAAGAACCGCTTGGGCCGCTGCAACGCATTGGCATCCACACCCCCGGTCAGCACCTTCCCCGAGGACGGCACCACCGTGTTATAGGCCCGCCCCAACCGCGTGATCGAATCAAGCAGGATCACAACATCCCGCTTATGCTCCACCAGCCGTTTCGCCTTCTCGATCACCATCTCCGACACCGCCACATGCCGCGTCGCAGGCTCGTCAAAGGTCGAACTCACAACCTCGCCCTTGACCGAGCGCTGCATATCCGTCACCTCTTCCGGCCGCTCATCGATTAAGAGGACGATCAGATAGCATTCCGGATGATTTTTCTCGATACTATGCGCGATATTCTGCAACAGCACCGTTTTACCCGTGCGCGGCGGCGCCACAATCAAAGACCGCTGCCCCTTCCCGATGGGCGCAACAAGGTCGATGATCCGCGCCGACCGATCCTTGATGGTCGGATCTTCGATTTCCATCTTAAACCGCTCATCAGGATAGAGCGGCGTCAGGTTATCAAACGCAATCTTGTGCCGCGCCCGCTCAGGGTCCTCAAAGTTGATCTGTGTAACCGAGGTTAGCGCAAAATACCGCTCCGTCTCATCAGGCTGCTTCATCTGCCCTTCGATCGTATCGCCAGTGCGCAACGAATACTGCCGGATCATGTCAGGCGAGACATAAATATCGTCCGGGCCCGGCAGATAATTGGCCTCCGGTGACCGCAGGAATCCAAACCCGTCCTGCAGAACCTCCAGCACACCATCGCCGTAAACCGTCCAGTCCTCCTCGGCCCGCTCCTTGAGGATCGAGAACATCATCTCGCCCTTGCGCATGGTCGAGGCATTCTCGATTTCCAGCTCTTCGGCGATCGTCAACAACTCCTTGGCGCTCAGCGCTTTGAGGTCGGACAGGTTCAAACGGTCTTCGGACATGGGACATCCTCTGGTGACACCCGATTTCGGATGCGGCCTATGGTCAGATACGGGAATTTGACAGCCACCAGAACAGCGGCCCAGCGCTTACATAAGCAAGAGGGCCCGCCGCGTCAATCCGGCTCAGAACTTGACCACGACAGCAAGCACGATCACCACCATCGCCAGTGTCGGCACCTCATTCATAATCCGATGCTGTCTGCCGGTGCGCGTATTGGCCCCTCGGGCAAATTCCTTGCGCCGCGCGCTCAGCCACATGTGAAACCACGTCATGACGACGACGCCCGCCAATTTCGCATAGGGCCAAGCAGATCCCCAATCGACAATACCCGGTGTCATCACCAGCAACAGGCCAAAACCCCAGGTCGCGATCATCGACGGCTGCATGATATACCGCAAAAGCTTGTATTCCATGACTTGAAAAACACTGTCCCGGCTATCCCCCGGCTCGGACTGTTCCGTATGATAGACAAACAGCCGTGGCAGATAGAACAACCCCGCCATCCAAGCGATCACAGACATAATATGCAGCGCCTTGATCCAAGGATAAGCCACACTCAAGACGTCACTCATGCATTTCTCCGATCTAACCCTGTTCTTCTTAAATATTAAGAAAGAGATAAGAAAGGATGTTGTGTGAAGTAGGGCACGCCGAAACTGTGGATTAAATCGCTACCCACAGGATCATCCACATGGGGACAACACTGTTGACGGTTTTTCAAGTCTCTGTTGTTTTCACGATGTGACCGTCAAAATATATCATAACCACAATAGGTTACATTAAACTCCCCCAAGTTGTGGTATCGCTGTGTCCTTGGGATAACTCGGCCAATCAAACATTGTCCTCACACCAAAGTTGTTCTTTCCCACAGAGGATGACTCACCTCAGATCAATCCTGAAATTCAGAGTTGTCCCCGCTCTGCTGCATGGGATGGATTTCTCCCGGGATTATTCCTAAACAGTCCTGCATGTTGTTCCGCAGGTTATCCACATGAACGCCCCCATCATTCTCGCCTCCGGCTCTTCTATCCGCCAGAGCCTCTTGCGAAACGCCGGTCTTACCTTTGAGGCGGTCACACCCCGCGTCGACGAAGAAAGCGTGCGCGCCGCCCTTCTGGCCGAGGGCACCAAGCCGCGCGACATCGCCGATGCCTTGGCAGAGCTCAAGGCCACCAAGATCAGCGCCCGCCATCCCGCAGCGCTTGTCATTGGCTGCGATCAAGTGCTCGATCTTGAAGGAGAGCTTTTATCCAAGCCGGAAACCATGGATCAGGCCCGCGCTCAGCTCTTTGCCATGCGTGGCAAACGCCATGATCTTCTCTCAGCGGCGGTGATCTGTCAGGGGGGTCGCCCGCTCTGGCGTCATATCGGTATGGCGCGCATGACGGTCCGCCCCTTTTCTGACGACTGGCTCGAGGGGTATCTTGCCCGAAACTGGCCTGACATTTCCGTGAGCGTCGGGGCTTACAAGCTCGAAGCGGAAGGCGTGCGCTTGTTCTCTCGCGTGGATGGTGATTATTTTACGGTGCTCGGCTTGCCGCTGCTCGATCTTTTGTCCTTTCTCACCCTCCGAGGAGACCTGCAACAATGAGCGATGACAAACAGCCCCTCGCCAGAATCCCACTGGCGGGCGTCATTGGATCGCCTATCGCGCATTCGAAATCGCCGCAATTGCATGGGCACTGGCTCAAGACCAACGGTATTGCAGGCCATTATATTCCTATGGATGTCAGCGCTGATAATCTGGCTGAAGTTTTACAAACCTTGCCAAAAATGGGCTTCGTTGGCGTCAATATCACCGTCCCGCACAAGGAACGCGCATTGGCCTTGGCCGATCTTGTAACAGATCGCGCCACTCTGATTGGCGCAGCCAATACGCTCATTTTCCGCAAGGATGGCAAACTGCATGCCGATAACACCGATGGCTATGGGTTCATTCAAAACCTCCGCCAAAACGCCCCCACGTGGCAGCCAGAGTTGGGCCCCGCTGCTGTCCTCGGTGCCGGCGGTGCTGCACGTGCGGTGGTGGCGTCACTTCTCGATGTTGGCGTGCCGGAAATCTTCATTTCCAACCGCACCCGCATCCGCGCCGAAGCGTTGCAATCCGAATTTGGCAAGCGTCTGATCGTGGTCGATTGGGTGCAGGCCGGCAATATGCTGGAAGAGGCGACGACCGTCGTCAACACCACGTCCCTTGGTATGTTGGGCAAGCCGCCCCTGCGCGTGCCGCTTGATGGCTTGCGGCGCGGCGCGTTGGTCACAGATCTCGTCTACGCACCCCTCAAGACCCAGTTCCTGATCGAGGCCGAAAAAATGGGCTGCGTCACCGTTGATGGTTTGGGCATGCTTCTGCATCAGGCGGTTCCCGCATTCGAGCGTTGGTTTGGCGTCCGCCCCAATGTGGATAGCGCCACCCGCGCCGCAGTCTTGCGATGACCATTCTGATTGGCCTGACCGGTTCCATCGGAATGGGCAAATCAACCACCGCCCGCCTCTTTAACGAAGAGGGGTGTCCTGTCTGGGATGCCGACGCCGCTGTGCATCGTCTCTATGCCCCCGGTGGTGCCGCCGTGGCACCCATGGCGGCCACTTTCCCCGAGGCGATCGAGGACGGGGCCATCTCCCGCGCGCGGCTCAAGGCGATCATGTCCCGCGATCCCTCAGCCCTCGCTCAGATCGAATCCATCGTGCATCCGCTGGTCGCGCGCGACCGTGCGGATTTTGTACATAATCACCGTAAGAACCTTACAGATCTTACAGATCCCGCGCCCGTCCTCGTCCTCGATATTCCCCTGCTTTTTGAAACCGGCGCAGATCGTGGCATGGATTACACCGTCGTGGTCAGCGCCCCCCCCGAAGTGCAGCGCGCCCGCGTCCTGGAGCGTGGCACCATGACCCCAGAGCAGTTTGAGAATATTCTTGAAAAACAGATACCTGATGCCGAAAAACGCGCCCGCGCCGATTATGTGATCGAGACCGAAACCCTTGAATCCGCCCGCCAACAGGTCCAATCTATCCTTCGCGACATAAGACAAAGGGCAGGCCATGCGTGAAATCGTTCTCGACACGGAAACCACTGGTTTTGAACCAGAATCCGGCGACCGCATCGTCGAGATTGGCGCTGTAGAGCTCTACAACCACATGCCCACAGGCCGAACCTTTCACAAATACATCAACCCGCAGCGCGCCATGCCCGAGGCCGCCTTTGCGGTTCATGGCCTTGGCGATGATTTCCTGCGCGACAAGCCCTTATTCGCTGAAATTGCTCAGGAATTTCTTGATTTCGTGCAGGATGCGCGGCTTGTCATCCACAACGCGGCGTTTGATATGAAATTCCTCAACGCCGAACTCGGCTGGCTCAAACTGCCACAACTGCCATGGGATCAGGCGGTTGATACCCTCGCTATCGCACGCAAGAAATTTCCCGGCTCTCCGGCCTCTCTTGATGCGCTATGTCGCAGATTTCAAATAGATAATTCCGCCCGCACCCTGCATGGTGCCCTGCTTGACTCCGAGATTTTGGCAGAGGTTTATCTGGAATTGATCGGTGGTCGCCAACCCGATTTCGTGTTGGCCACGGGGCCAACCGCAAAATCTGGTGGCTCGACCGACACAGCTCACTGGCGGCCACAGCCCAGACCGACGCCGCTCGCCTCTCGTCTGACAGCCACAGAGAATGACGCCCATCAGGCCTTTGTGGCCAAGATGGGCGACGCCGCACTCTGGCGGAAATTTTCTTAGGCGTCAGCCTTGGGCGCAGACACTTGCGCCTGACGGCGCGCAATTTCGTTGCGATAAAGCTGAACGAAATCAATGTTTTCAAGGTTCAACGGCGGGAAGCCACCATCATGCGTAATGTCGCTGACGATACGCCGGATGAACGGGAAAACCATCCGCGGACATTCGATCAACAGGAACGGATGCAGCTGCTCTTCCGGCACGCCTTCGATGTGGAAAACGCCCACATATTCCAGCTCCAGAACGAACAAAACTTCATTTGCGGCCTTGTTGCGCGAGTTGATGGTCAGTTTGACCACCACTTCATATTGATGCTCCACGCTGCGCTTCTTGGCATCGAGATTGACCGACACCTGCACATCCGGCTGCACCTCACCCCCAGTGCCCCGCTGTGCAAGCACATTCTCAAAGGACATATCGCGGATGAATTGCGATAGGATGTTCATTTTCATTTGTGGCCCGGCTTGTGCGGTGCCATTTTCATGTTCGGCCATGAAAACCTCCTGAAGGGATAATCTTCTCATTCCCTTAGCAGGACGCGGGCCTTGCCTCAATGCCCATCCTGTGCCGTGGATGGGTTCAGCCTTTCAACAGCCGAAAACAAACACTTGCGAAAGAAAGGCTTAGCCAACACCATATTTTGCTTGCGAGGCACCAACACATCCAACCTTGCCTTCGCGGCCCGGCTGCTCATCAGGATCACCGGCACCTGTGCAAGACCGCTGCGGATATACTCCAACTCTCTTGGAACAGCGTCTGACCCGCCAATGTGGTCGACATCGAGCACAAGCAAGGACCACCGCTCCGGCCTTGCAATCAAGTCTCCAATCAATGTGTCATGGTCGGAACACAAATGCACCTCGCAATCATACTCTGCCAGCCATTCACAACATTTGCGGCTATTTCGATCGCTTGCCGCGCTTACCGCGACCCGCCGCACACGGTTCAAACCCTCCATTTTCGGCTGATATGACAGCCAAACGGGCGGTTCTGTATCAATGAGCCTGTCGTTGATCCCGTCCCACCGCTCTGCATCATAGGGGCTCTGCGGTTCTTGCGCGGCGTTGCGCATGTAATACGCGCCAAACATCACCAGAATAAAACTGACCTGCGTTGCATACGCCGCTAGAACGGCCCACCAAAGCGACGGGAGGATAAAAACCGTCGTTGCAAACACCACAGTCGCAACCCCGAGACTCAGCAAGATCGTTGTGATCGCAAACCCCGGTTTGGCACGCGTATTGGTCCGCAAAGGATCATTGCCCTTCGCAGCTCCGAAGTCTGGCGTCGCGTCGAAACGCGGTTTGATATCCGTTTTTATCAATGTACTCTCAGTCGGTGGGTTCACTCAGATAAAGAAGAACACAACCATATGATGAAACGATACCGGCATGCAGCGTCCTTTTTTCAGGACCGTCTTACGGCCCGAAATCTGTTTTCATCAAGGGAATGGTAGATTTACCAACAAACCGGCACTTTGGTCGACCGTTGAAAGATACCAGACCATAGGCCCAAGTTAAAGGCGCAATTGAAAGAGCCCAAAGGTCTAATCACGCTAGAGTTGTATTAAATCAGACATCTAAGAGGGCATATCCGACATGCGCCTTTTCAAAAGCCGCATCAATGGAGCCATAACCAATGGGGTAACGTACATCGGCACCTGATAGCAGCCGATGAAAAGCAACAAGTCAGAGGCCGTATTCGCAGGCAGCGCGCCCAGAAAGAGCGCTAAATTGCGGTTCCCTCCAATAACGGCAAGTGCTGGTGCGGCCTCTGCGCGGCCAAACCGGGTCACCCCCAAGAAAATGGTGATCTGCGCCCCGAAATTCAGACCAAAAACAACTGCCAATGTGCGCCAAAGCTCAGGGCTTGCTGTCAGCAATGCTGGGCCTACTGCGGACATCAACCCAACGACAACCACGGCCATTACCACGGTTATCAGGCCTTCAACCGCTCTTTCCCCTTGGAATGATTGGAAAAAACTAAAGCACCGGCGCAAAATCAGGCCAAGCCCGCCCGCAACAGCAATCACACCAAGCAGCTTTGCCGCTGCAATGGCCACCACTGCAGGGCTACCGAACACCGGCATCACCCAAAACACCGGCAAGACGGTGAGCGGCAAAAGCATCGTGCCAATGATCAACTGTCGCAAGGCCGGTGCCGGATCGCCCCCCACCATCAGGGTAAGGCCAGGGCTGCCCGTCAGCGGGGCGGCGGCCAGCACCAACACCATCCCGATCCCAAGGATAGAAGTCAGCGCGCCCATCACCGCCAATAGCCCGATGGCACCCATCGGCAAAGCGACCTGCATCATCAGCGTAATTCCCAGATAGCCGGGAACATCGGCCCAAGCAGGAAAGGCGCGCAGAACGTCAACCCGAAGGGTGCTGAGAAACAAAAGGAAAACAATCATCGGAAAGATGAAGGGCGCCAATTCCTTGGCTAACCTGGGTGCCAAGATGCCCACGACCAACCCTAGAACAAGCATCAAGCGCCCGTGACGCGCCAAACCATGCAGAAGCGCAATCAAATCGCTGCCGCCCCACGTGCCGCTTGGTCATACCCACCCGACAGCGCCCTAAGCAGCGCTGCAAGCCGCGACACCTCTGCCGGGTCAACCCCCATCTGTTGCACGGAACGAACAAGTAGCGCCTCGCGCACCCGTCCATATTGCGCGCAATAGTCTTGCCCTGCCTCGGTGATGGTGATCGTCTTTTCCTTGCCGCTGCGGCCAGAGCGCACAAGCCCCTGCTTTTCCAGCTTTTTCACAGCGTAATTGACCAGATGCGTATCCTCGATGTTCAGCACGAGGCAGATATCGGCAAGGCTTTTGGCGCGCTCCCGGTGATGCACCAGATGCACGATCAAAACCTCTAGCGGGGTCAGTCCCGGCATCCCTGCCGCCGTCATGCAGCGCACCATCCAGCGTTGAAACGCGTGGTTCGCCATTGTCAGGGCAAATTCCATCTCCGACAGCTCTGGCAATCCTGAATTCGCCAGATGCGCCGACGAGACGACAGGCCCTAACGCGCCAGCATTGTTTGGGGTATCCATAGGGCAATCTCCGGAAATAGCGTCAGAATGGCGGTGGCCAGCACCAAGAGCAGGAAAAACGGAAAGGCATAGCGCGCAATCTCGAAAATACTGCGCCCGGTGATGGATTGCAGAACAAACAGATTGAACCCCACAGGGGGTGTGATCTGGCTCATCTCTACAACAAGGACAAGGAAGATCCCGAACCAGATCGGATCAATGCCGGCGGCAAGCACCATGGGCAGGATCACTGAGGTGGTCAGCACAACGATGGATATTCCGTCCAGGAACATGCCGAGAATGACAAAAAACACCACAAGTGCCGCGAGCAGCAGATTGGGCGAATACCCCTGCTCTCCGATCCACGCCGCCAGGGCGCGCGGAATGCCGGTATAACCCATGGCAACAGTCAAAAAGGCCGCGCCTGCCAGAATAAAGGCAATCATGCAGGTGGTGATCGTCGCACCGCGCAGTGCCTCCCACGTGCTCTGCCAATCCAGCGAACCACCAATGGCCGACAGGATCAGCGCACCTAACACGCCCACAACAGCGGCCTCTGTCGGCGATGCCAATCCAGCATAGATCGACCCGATTACCGCGACGATCAACAGGATCGTCGGCCCCAAGAGCGTGAGAGCCCGGAGTTTTTCACCCCATGATGTTGCCGGTTCCCGTTCGGGCATGCGCTCTCGGTTCATCAGCGCCCAGATCATCGTGTAACCGGAAAAAAGCACAGCAAGCAGAATCCCCGGCCCGATCCCCGCCAGAAACAGCCGCGCGATGCTTTGTTCTGTTGCAGCGCCATAGACGATCAGGATGATAGAAGGCGGAATGAGAAACCCAAATGTGCCCGATCCGGCCAGTGTGCCGATGATCATCCGGTCGTCATAACCGCGCTTCGTGAGTTCTGGCACAGACATCCGCCCAACGGTTGCCGTCGTCGCAGCGGACGACCCAGAGACAGCGGCAAAGAGCGCACAGCCAAATATATTGGCATGGAGCAGGCGCCCCGGCAGTCGTCCGGTCAGGGGGGCAAGGCCCGAAAACATGTCAGACGACAGGCGCGAGCGGAACAGGATCTCACCCATCCAAATGAACATCGGCAGCGCCGTAAGATCCCAGATGTTCAGCGCGCCCCAAACTTTGGTGCCAAACACAAGCTCGGCCGGTGCGGTGCTGGCCAGCATCATTGCCACCAGCCCGACTGCGATCAGGCCAAACCCAACCCACAGGCCAAGCGCCAACACCCCAAAAAGGACGACAATCAAGAGAAGAGAGAGGATTTCAATGCCCATCCTGAACCCCTTTGCCATCCTCGGCTTGCTGAAATGATGGAACGGACCCGCGCAAGAGCGTGACAAACTCGTCGAGCAAGGCCACCCAGAATAGGCACAGCCCCACCACCATCACTGTTTGCGGCACCCAGAGGGGAAACTTCGCCATACCGAAAGAGACTGCGTTGAACGCCCATGAATCCCATGCCTGCACCCCCGCGCTGTAGAGCGCAAAGCTGCATAGGCCAAGCGCCAGCAAAAGAGCGACGCCAGAGAGCATCCGCGCAGCCGACGGCGGCACTGAATGGATCAGCAGCGTCACTCGCACATGGCCACCCGACCGAAGCGTACCCGCAAGTGCCAGAAAAACTGCACCAACGAACAGGAACCCGCCCAATTCCGATAAGGATGTGATGGCGATACCCACCGGTTCTTGGCCAATGGCGAGCAAGGTTTTGTCGATTACCCGCCCCAGCACTTGCACCAGAACCAGCCCGGCAATTGTAACAAGCGCGAGGGCGGCCAAAACAAACCCCGCTGCATAAAGACGATCAAGCAGCCCGCGCAGCATCCGCAGTCTCCCTTATGTCAGAGAAATGTGGCGCGGGTTTGCCCCCGCGCCAAAGGGGTCAGCGTGCCGTATAGGCGGACAGGATCGCCACGCCCACGTCACCGGCGCTGGCTTTCCATTCGTTGGCCATCGTCTCGCCAATCTCGCGCAGGCCGTTGGCCAAATCCTCAGAAGGGGTAGAAACCTGCATGCCATTCTCTTTGAGGATCGCGATCTTTTCATCGGTTTCTGCCATCGACATTTGCCAGCCGCGCGCCTCTGCCGTGACAGAGGCCTCGAACAGCGCCTGTTGCTGCGCTTCGCTCAGGGCCTCGAAGGCGCTTGTATTCACAAACACCATGTTCTTGGGCAGCCAAGCCTGCGTGTCGATATAGTGGCTCACAAAATCCCACGCCTGCGACGAGACACCCGTCGAGGGAGAGGTAATCATCGCCGCGACGCGCGATGTCGAGAAAGCGGTCGGAATATCCCCGGCCTCGACCGTCGTTGGAACAGCGCCCATCAATTGCGCCAGACGTTCGGTTGCAGTGTTGTAGGCGCGGAAACTGACGCCTTTCATCTGGTCAAGCGCGGTCACTTCCTCTGTCAGATAGAGGCTCTGACCCGGCCATGGCACAGCAAAGAGCAGGGTCAGCCCCTGCTCTGCCAAACGTGCGGTAACCTCATCGCGTGAGGCATCCCAAAGTTTCTTGGCATCGTCATAGCTTGCCGCAAGGAAGGGGACTGAATCGACACCAAAGACCGCATCCTCATTTGCCAGCTGCGACATGAGGATTTCCCCAATGGGGGCCAGCCCGCGGCGCACGGAATCGCGAATTTCAGGATGCGCATAGAGCGAACCTGCTGAATGCACGGTGATGGTGAGCTCGCCATTCGTCGCCGCCGCGACATCCTCGGCAAACTGCACGATATTCTGTGTGTGAAAGACAGAGTCTCCATAAGGCGTGGGCATATCCCAAGCCGTTTGCGCCTGTGCAGTACCGAAGCTGAGGGCAAAGGCTCCTGAGAGGGCGAGGGTGGTGAAGTGTTTCATGGTCGTCTCCCTGATTGAGCGAAGTGACCGGTTGTATCCCCGGTTCAAGGAAAGCTTGACGGATCATTTATAATTTGTCAACAAAATGTAAATGAAGCATAGCGGGGATGAACAAGATGACCAAAGTATGGGATTTCTGGATTGATCGTGGTGGCACCTTTACCGATGTGATCGGACGCAACCCCGAGGGCAGCATTGAACCGCTCAAGCTTTTGTCCGAAAATCCCGAGGCTTATGAGGATGCCGCCATTGAAGGCATCCGGCGTCTTTTGGGCGGTGCCATTGATGCAGACCGCATCGGCACCGTGCGTATGGGGACGACCGTCGCAACCAACGCGCTTTTGGAACGCAAAGGGGATGCCACGGTTCTCTTGATCACAAGCGGGTTTCGCGACGCTTTGCGCATCGCCTATCAGGCGCGACCAGATATTTTTGCCAAGGAAATTCTGCTCCCCGAACAGCTCTACTCCCGCGTGATCGAAGTACCTGAGCGCTTGCGCGCCGATGGAACAGTAGAAGCCCCCCTTGATCTGACGGTCATTGCCAAGGATCTGGCCGAGGCGCGCGCCGCAGGGATAGATGCCGCCGCCATTGTCCTTATGCATTCCTGGAAAAACCCCGCGCACGAACTGGCCCTTGCCGAAGCAGTGCGCGATGCAGGATTTACACAGGTCTCGGTCAGTCACGAAGTGTCGCCGTTGATCAAGCTGGTGGGGCGCGGCGATACGACCGTGGTTGATGCTTATCTTTCGCCCATTCTGCGCCGCTATGTGGCGCGGGTGGCCTCCGCGCTTGGTGCGACCCCGCCGGGCGAACCCGGCCCCACGCTACAATTCATGATGTCCTCGGGGGGCTTGACCGCCGCAGAGCGGTTTCAGGGCAAGGACGCAATCCTTTCAGGGCCAGCAGGTGGTGTCGTTGGCATGGCACAGACGGCTGCGATTGCTGGCTTTGACAAGGTGATCGGCTTTGATATGGGCGGCACCTCGACCGATGTCGCGCATTTTGCGGGCGAATACGAGCGCGCCTTTGATACCGAGGTGGCGGGCGTGCGCATTCGTGCGCCCATGATGCGGGTGCATACGGTGGCGGCAGGTGGCGGTTCTATCTTGCATGCCGAACCGGGGCGGTTTCGTGTTGGCCCCGACAGCGCCGGCGCCTATCCCGGCCCTGCCTGCTATCGCAACGGCGGGCCGCTCACGGTGACTGATGCCAATGTCATGCTGGGTAAACTCAACCCAGATTTCTTTCCGCCCATCTTTGGCCCCGGTCAGGATCAACCGCTCGATCGTGATATGGTTTCAGCCCGCTTTGCACAGATCGCCACAGAGGCAGGCGACGGCAAATCACCCGAAGAGGTGGCCGAAGGATTTGTGCGTATCGCGGTGGAAAATATGGCCAACGCGGTCAAGAAAATCTCGGTACAGCGCGGCTATGACGTGACCCGCTACCTGCTTAATTCCTTTGGTGGCGCAGGTGGGCAACATGCCTGCCTTGTGGCCGATGCCTTGGGCATGGAAAAGGTTCTGATCCACCCGCTTTCTGGCCTTCTGTCAGCCTATGGCATCGGGCTTGCCCGCGTTAGCGCGTCGCGGCAACAGATGGTGGTGGAGCCGCTGGAGGACGGCAGCGACAACGTCATCACATGCGTGCTGAACGATCTGACTGCGCAGGTCATGCAGGAAATGCAGGCGCAGGGCGTGACCGGGGCAGACACTCGACCCCGCCTCTATCTGCGCTATGACGGCACCGATACTGCTCTGCCGGTGGCCTATGATACCCCCGCACAGGCGCGTGCGGAATTCGAGACGGCGCATCTGGCGCAATTCGGCTTCACCACGCCCGACAAGCGCGTGATCATCGACAGCGCCGAGGTTGAGGCCACAGATACCGTCCTTCCTGACACCCCCGAGAGCGAGGCCGCCCGCAACGTGGCTGAGGCGCAGACCGACACGCGCACACGGCTGTTTTGTAATGGTGACTGGACCCCTGCGAGCGTGTTCCGCCGCGCGGGCCTGACACCCGGCAATACCATCACCGGGCCTGCCCTGATCATCGAAGAGAACCAGACCATCGTGGTCGAGCCCGGCTGGCGCGCAGAGATTACGGCACATGACCATGTGCTCTTATCCCGCCACGAGCGGATGGCCCGTGACATGGCGATTGGCACGACCGAGGCCGATCCGATTCTTCTCGAGGTGTTTAACAACCTGTTCATGTCGATCGCGGAACAGATGGGCGTGACCCTGCAAAACACCGCGCAATCGGTCAACATCAAAGAGCGATTGGATTTTTCCTGCGCGGTCTTTGACGCCACGGGTGCCTTGGTCGCCAATGCCCCGCATATGCCGGTGCACCTTGGTTCTATGGATCGCAGCGTCGAGACGATTATTCGCCTCAATGAAGGCGACATTCACCCCGGCGATGTCTTCGCGCTCAACGCGCCCTATAACGGTGGCACGCATTTGCCCGACATTACCGTTGTCACGCCGGTTTTTGATGAGGCTGGGCAAGGCATCCTCTTCTGGGTCGCGTCGCGCGGTCATCATGCCGATGTCGGCGGCACCGCTCCCGGTTCGATGACACCGCTTGCGACCACCGTGGATGAAGAGGGTGTGTTGATCGACAATCTTCGACTGGTAGACCGGGGACAATTCCGCGAGGATGCTTTGCGCTCAATCCTCAGTGACCACCCCTACCCCTGCCGCAACATCGACATGAATCTGGCCGACCTCAAGGCGCAGATCGCCGCCAATGCGCGCGGCATCAACGAGCTGCGCAAGATGGTGAGCAATTTTGGTCTCGATGTGGTGCAGGCCTATATGGGCCACGTTCAGGACAACGCCGCCGAGGCGGTGGCGCGGGTGCTGGAGAAATTGTCGGATGGCGCGTATGAATACGAGACCGACACCGGTCAGGTGATCCGGGTCAAGATCACGGTAGACCGCGCCGCACGCGAAGCGACGGTTGATTTCACCGGCACCTCCGAGGTCCGCAAAAACAACTTCAACGCGCCAGAGCCGGTGACGCGCGCCGCCGTCCTTTATGTGTTCCGGGTCATGGTCGAGGCCCCAATTCCCATGAATGCAGGCTGCCTGCGCCCCATTCGGATCATCGTACCCGAAGGCTCTATGCTTTCACCACGCTATCCGGCGGCGGTGGTTGCGGGCAATGTCGAAACATCGCAGCATGTGACCAACGCGCTCTTTGGCGCGATGGGGGCGATGGCCAATAGTCAGGGCACGATGAATAATCTGACCTTCGGCAATGACGAATTCCAGTATTATGAAACCATCTGTTCCGGCTCTCCTGCCGGGCAGTTCAACGACGGGCGGCAGTTTCCCGGCACTTCGGGCGTGCATGTGCATATGACCAATTCGCGCCTGACCGATCCGGAAATTCTCGAATTGCGCTTCCCCGTGTTGCTAGAGAGTTTCGCCCTGCGTCCGGGGTCTGGCGGCAAAGGGGCTGTCAATGCCGGGGATGGCACAAGCCGTACATTGCGGTTTCTCACCCGGATGGATTGCGCGATCCTGTCGTCGCACCGTAACCGCGCACCGCAAGGCGGCTCGGGCGGCGGCGCGGGCGAGGCCGGTCGGACCGAAGTCCGCCGTCTATCGGGCAAGATCGAGGTGCTGAACGCCTGTGACCAGACGGTGCTTCAGGCAGGCGAAGCCGTGACCGTCATCACACCGACTGCGGGGGGGTTTGGCCGGGCTTGACCCCGGCCGCCCTTCAAATCTCGGGGTTTGGCAGGCTCTCGAACGCGAGTTTGAGGGCGTCGCCCCAGCCATCAGAGATCGTGCGAAAATAAGGATCGTCTGCCTCGATCCGATGGATCGACGGCAGCCGCATGCTATCGGCCTCGTAAATGCACATGTCGAGCGGCAAGCCAACGGATAGATTGGCCTTGATGGTCGAGTCAAAGCTCACGAGCAACAGCTTCATTGCATCGGCAAAGCGCATGCTTGGCTCATAGGCGCGCACCAGAATTGGGCGGCCATATTTGGTTTCACCGATCTGGAAGAACGGCGTCTCGCGGCTGGCTTCGATAAAATTGCCCTCGGGGTATATCAAAAACAGGCGTGGCGGCCCGCCCTTGATCTGACCGCCAAGGATCATCGTCGCGTTAAAGGTACTGTCAGCGCGCTGTCCGGTGCTGGCGTGGGTTTCGATCACATCGCGCAGCGTGCCCGCAACAAGACGCGCGGCCTGAAACATCGACGGGACTGACAGGATGGTTGGATCACGCTCGTCATGCGCCTTGGTGCGTTCTTCCAGCAGGCTGACAACCGCTTGGGTGGTGGCCAGATTGCCAGCTGTCAACAGCACCATCGCGCGTTCACCTGGCAATTGCCACGTGTGCAACTTGCGGAAGGTCGAAATATTATCAAGCCCCGCATTGGTGCGCGTGTCGGACATAAAGACGATGCCACGATCAAGGCATAGGCCCACGCAATAGGTCACGTCTTAAACCCTCTGTCACTGTTGCTGCGTCACCTGCAGCGTCACATCCATATTCTCGGTCGCCGCCCCGTAACGATGCCCGGATATCGGCGCGGCCTCGGTATAGTCTAGCCCAGTCGCCACCCGCACATAGCGTGTATCGGGCGAGATGGCGTTGGATACGTCAAACCCGACCCATCCAAGACCCTCTACATGGGCCTCTGCCCAGGCATGGGTCGCGCTCTGTTCGTCTTGACCGTCCATCCGCAGATACCCTGAAACATACCGCGCCGGAAGACCCATTGCACGCGCGCAGGCGATGAACACATGCGCGTGGTCCTGACAGACGCCGTGCCCTGCGGCAAGCGCATCCTCTGCCGTCCAGGCAATCTCGGATTTACCGGTTTCATAGGCTATCGCCGAATGCACCCGTGTGGACAGATCATGCAGTCGCGCCAAGTCTCCCTCACCCTCGATATGACGCAGAATTTCCCGACAACCTTTGCCGGCGCGGGTGTGTTCAGTGGGGCGCTGGAATAGCCACAGAGGTGCCATGCCCTCATGCGGGCCGACAATTCCCGCGGTGTCAGTCATCTCTACCACGCCCTCGGAGCGGATGGTCAACTCGGTCACATCGGACTCAAAAGTGAACATCACCACGTGATTGCGGTGGTGATCAATGAATTCCGCCTGCTGCGTGGCGCCCTCTACGGTAACGGACCAATTCACCAGCCGCTGTCCGCGCGTTGGTTTGGGATAGAGCCGCACCTGTTGCACGCCATATGGGACTGGCGCGGAATATGAATAGTGGGTGAGGTGTTTGATGGCGAGGTGCATGGGCTATCCGTAAAACCTGTAGTCGATTTCGATTTGTTTGCTCAGCCTGCCCAGATGGCCAAGCACCTCCTGTACATATTCATGCAAGCCGTAATCAAAGATCGCGGCGACATCATGGCTCATGAACCGTCGGCAGAGTGTATCGGCCTGGTGGTGGCATGACAGGCGCAGGTCGTAATCCGTTGCCAGATAGTTGAGGTTATCGCGCAGCTTGCCACAACAGAAATTCAGGCTGCGTGGCATACGTTTGTCAAGAATCAGAAACTGCGCGATGCCCATTGGCGTCACATCGGGGCCGATGGTCAGGCGATAGCCACCTTCACCACTGACCGAGCGCAGGATCGTGTCCCATTGCACATTGTCGAGCCGCGAACCGACCGCCGCCGCTGAGGGCAGCAGCACATAGTATTTCACGTCGAGAATGCGCGCGGTATTGTCAGCGCGTTCAATGAAGGTGCCGATCCGAATGAAATCGTAGATTTCATTGCGCAGCATGGTCCCAAGGATTGCCCCACGCACCAGCGCGTTGCGTTCGCGGATCAGCGAGAGCACTTTGGGCAGATCGCGGGTTGCAACTTTGCGGGCAAGCGCCTCTTTGAGCAGCATCCAAAAGGAATTGACCGCCTCCCATGCTTCATATGTCAGCGCCGTACGTACCAGCCGTGCATTGTGCCGCGCCTGCGTGACGACCGCCATCACAGAGGATGGATTATCGGGGTCGCGCAACATCCAGTCGATTGCCAATTCCGGCAACACTTCGGTGTGTTTCTGTTGATAGCCATAGGCCACTGCCGCAGCTTGCAAAACTGACAGCCAATCGTCAGCCCCGCTGCCCGCGCGCGTCAGCGCGATGCGTTGGCCGGTCTCGATCATCCGTGATGTGTTTTCGGCGCGCTCCAGCAGACGCGCCATCCAAAAGAGCCCTCCGGCTGTTTTCCCCAACATGGCTCAGTCCTCCAACACCCAAGTGTCCTTGGTGCCGCCACCTTGGGACGAATTCACAACCAGCGAGCCCTTTTTCATCGCAACCCGCGTCAGACCACCGGGAGTCACGTTTATCCCCTCGGGCGACATCAGCACAAAGGGCCGTAAATCCACATGCCTCGGGGCCAACCCGGATTTGGTAAAGACCGGCACGGTCGAGAGGCTGAGCGTAGGTTGCGCGATGTAATTGCCAGGTCTCGCCCGCAGCTTGCGCTCAAACTCTTTTAATTCCTTCTTGCTCGCTGCGGGGCCGATCAGCATGCCATAGCCGCCCGATCCATGCACCTCTTTGACCACCAGTTCTGACAAATGCGCCAGAACGTAATCAAGGCTCTCTTTTTCGTTGCAGCGCCATGTTGGCACGTTCTGCAAGATGGGGCGCTCGCCTGTATAGAATTCGACGATCTCGGGCATGTAGCTATAGATCGCTTTATCGTCGGAAATGCCGGTGCCGGGGGCATTTGCGATGGTGATCCCGCCCGCGCGGTAGACATCCATGATCCCCGGCACGCCAAGCGCGCTCTCGGGATTGAAGTTGAGAGGGTCGAGGAAGTCGTCATCCACCCGGCGGTAAAGCACATCAATCGGTTGATATCCGCGTGTTGTGCGCATGGCGACGCGCCCGTCGACGATCCGCAAGTCATGCCCCTCGACCAGTTCGACGCCCATTTTGTCGGCCAGAAAGGCATGTTCGTAATAGGCCGAGTTGAAAATGCCGGGGGTCAGAACCGCCACCGTCGGTGTGCCTTCACAGGCCGCCGGAGCAGATGCCGCAAGCGAGCGCCGCAGGTTGCGCGGATAATCCGATACCGGGCGCACCTGATTGCGAGAGAACAGCTCTGGAAACATCCGCAACATGGTTTCGCGGTTTTCCAGCATATAGCTCACACCCGACGGCGTGCGCGCATTGTCCTCAAGCACAAAGAACTCATCCGGTCCGGTGCGCACAAGGTCGATGCCGGTGATATGGGTATAGACACCCCCCGGCGGCATCATCCCGATCATTTGGGGAAGAAACGCCACGTTGTTCGAGATCATCTCTTGCGGCAAACGCCCGGCCCGGAGGATTTCCTGTCGGTGGTAGATGTCATGCAAAAAGGCGTTGATCGCGCGCACCCGCTGCTCGATGCCGCGCTCCAGCCGCTGCCATTCCCGCCCCGAAATGATGCGTGGAATGATGTCGAAGGGGATCAGACGCTCTTCGGCCTCTGACCGCCCATAGACGTTGAACGTGATCCCCGTAAGGCGAAAAAGATCCTCCGCCTCACGACTTTTGGCACGCAGGCGAGCGGCATCTTCCTCGCTCAGCCAGGCATCAAACTTGGCATAGGGGCCACGAATCTGCCCATTCTGCCCCTGCATTTCATCGAACATATCCATAGGATCATGCTTTCCCTGTCTGGGGGCCTGTGCAATCGAAATTGTTGCGACAGACGGGTCCCAATGCGGTTTCATGCCCGCTTATCCCTCAATCATGCACAAATTTTAAGCTTTGGCAAAGAGTTGTCGCCGCGCCCAGAGGATTACCTGAGATCATCTGTGTAAGCCTTTGTTACGACAAACATTAGATTTTATTCCTTTTTGTTAGCAAAACTCATAATTATAAAAGAACCCATAGCCCCAAAGATCAGCCAGAGGTTACCGTGACCCGAACGCCCGAGATGTTGCACGTCACCGTTCAGCGCGGCACGGCAAACGACACCAGAACAGAGCACTTTGATGTCCCGGCGCGGGAGAATCAGACTGTGCTTGATGTGGTGAGCTGGATTCAGCAAGAGGCTGACCCAACGCTCAGCTATCGTTTTGCTTGCCGTGTTGGAATGTGCGGATCTTGTGCCATGATGGTCAACGGAGTGCCGCGTTGGACCTGCCGCACCCATGTCAGCCGCGTTGCCAGCGGCGGGCAGCTGGATATTGCGCCGTTGCGCAATCTTCCGGTGATCAAGGATTTGGCGACAGACATGGACCCGTTCTTTGACAAATGGGTGGCCGCAGAGGCGCGGCATCACCCGACACGCGGACGACTGGAAGAGTTTGACCCGATCAAGCCTGACGCCCCCGAACGAGCCGAGGCCAATCTTGGCATTGAATGCATCAATTGCGGCATCTGCTATGCCGCCTGTGACACCGTGGCAGGCAACCCCGATTATCTAGGACCCGCCGCATTGCAACGCGCTTGGACCCTTCTCAACGACAGCCGTGATGCAGACCGGCCGGGTATTCTGGCGGCGGTCTCGGGCAAGGGCGGCTGTCATAACTGCCACTCGATGGGCAGTTGCGCGCAGTATTGCCCCAACGGGCTGAACCCGATGCGCGCGATTGCGGGGTTAAAGCGGGAAACGGTCAAAGCGGCCTTGCGGGGCAAGCGCGATGCTTGATCTGCGGCTCTACATGGCGCAACGCCTGAGCGCTTTGGTGATGGCCCCCTTGGTTCTGGGCCATATCGCCGTGATGATCTATGCCATTCAGGGCGGCCTCAGCGCGGCCGAAATTCTGGGCCGTACCCAAGGCAGCCTCCTGTGGTTCCTGTTTTACGGCACCTTTGTCATTGCGGTCTCCGTCCATGCCGCCATTGGTATGCGTGTCATTGCGCACGAATGGCTGCGCTTGCGCGGCATCGCGCTTGGGATGCTGACATGGAGCATCTGTGCGGCCCTTGTTGCCCTTGGCCTGAGCGCGGTATTTGCGGTGACGCTGCCATGAAGCAACCGCCCCGCTCGCACCCGCTCTGGTTTGCCTTTGTGCTGCACCGCATCTCTGGTCTGGCGCTTGCGCTCTTTCTGCCTGCGCATTTCTGGCTATTGTCACAGGCGATTACCGCCCCTGCGCGACTTGATGGCTTTCTCGCCTTTGCCGAAAATCCCTTGGTCAAGATCGCCGAATTCGGTCTCGTCTTTCTGCTTGCCGTCCATATGTTCGGCGGCTTGCGCCTGATGGCGCTCGAATTCCTGCCATGGTCCGACCGCCAGAAAACGCTGGCCGCGGGGGCGGTTGGCGCGGCACTCTTTCTGTCTGGCACGTTTTTCCTGAGGGCGATCTGATGACCCATATCGACCGACATGATACCGATATTCTGATCATCGGCACCGGCGGTGCGGGGCTTTTTGCGGCGCTGCATGCGCAGCAATCGGCGCCTGCAGGCACGCGGATCACCATTGCCGTCAAGGGCCTCATTGGCAAATGTGGCTGCACGCGCATGGTGCAGGGTGGCTATAACGTGGCGCTGGGTGGCGGCGACAGCGTCGAGCGGCATTTCATGGACACCGTAAAGGGCGGCAAATGGCTGCCCAATCAGGATATGGCCTGGAAACTTTGCGAACAGGCGGTGGTGCGCATCCACGAGCTGGAAAATGAAATCGGCTGCTTCTTTGACCGCAACCCCGATGGTAGCCTGCACCAAAAAGCCTTTGCTGGACAGACCGCCGACCGCACGGTCCACAAGGGCGACCTGACCGGCATCGAGATCATCAGCCGGTTGATGGAGCAGGTTCTGGCGCGCCCCGTGGAAAAGCTGCAGGAACACCGCGCCATTGGTCTTATCCCTACGCGCGACGGTAGCGCCTTGGCGGGTGTGCTCTTTATCGACATGCGCACGGGCGGCTTTCGTCTGGTGCGCGCCAAGACGGTCCTTATGGCCACGGGTGGCGGGCCGACGATGTACAAGTACAATACCCCTTCTGGCGACAAGACGATGGATGGTCTCGCCATGGCGCTGCGTGCAGGATTGGAACTGCGCGATATGGAAATGGTGCAGTTTCATCCCACCGGCCTCTTGGCGGGGGATCACACGCGGATGACCGGCACCGTGCTGGAAGAGGGGTTGCGCGGCGCGGGCGGTCAGCTTCTGAACGGTGCCGAAAACCGCTTTATGTTCGACTATGACCCCAAGGGCGAGCGCGCGACCCGCGATGTCGTCAGCCGCGCCATCTATGCCGAAATGCGCAAGAACAATACGTCTGCGAATGGTGGCGTCTTTATCTCTATGACGCATCTTGGCCCCGACAACGTGCGCGCCAAATTCCCCGGTATGGTCAAACGCTGCGCTGACAGCGGCTTTGATCTGGCAGGTGGTTTGGTCGAGGTCGTGCCAACCGCGCATTACTTCATGGGCGGCGTGGTGGTCGATCCCGATACCCGCACCGCGATGGAAGGGCTCTATGTGGCGGGCGAGGATGCCGGCGGCGCGCATGGCTCGAACCGTTTGGGGGGCAATGGCGTGGCCAATTCCACCGTTTATGGCGGTGTCGCGGGTGATGTGATGGGCGCGGATATTCGCACCATGGGCGCGCTACGCGATCCATGCCCCAACGCGCTGCAGGCCGAGGTTGACCGCGCCTTGCATCCCCTCAGCCGTCAGCCCGCGCCGGTTCATCCCCTGCGTCACGCGCTGCAAGAGGCGATGTGGGAAGACGTTGGCGTGATGCGCACAGCGGCGGGCATGGAGCGTGGTTTGACCCGCGTTGCCGAGATTTCCGATGCGCTGATGACTGTGGGCGTCGCAGGCGATAATCTTGCCTTCAATCTTACATGGCACGATTGGCTAAACCTGCGCTCACTCTGTGACGTGTCCGAGGCGATTACGCTGGCGGGCCTTGCGCGCGAAAACTCGCGCGGCGCGCATTACCGAGAGGATTTCCCGGACGAGGGTGATCTTGATGCGTCCTATTTCACCGTGATCACCCAAAAGGGCAGCGATCTGACGGTCCGCCGTGATGCGGTGCAATTCACGATCATTCGCCCCGGCGAAACAATCCTGCCCGAGACCGAACCCGAAACATTGGTGGCCGCGCAATGATCCCAATCGAGCTTATCCAGAACACCGCCGAGCGCCTGATGGACAAGGCTGCGATCGAAATTCCAGACGATTACTTGACCGGCCTTCAAGCAGCAGCCGAGACCGAGGATGGTGATCTGTCGTCTTTCGTCCTTCAAGCGATGCTTGAGAATTACAAAGCCGCCAAAGAGGACCGCCGCGCGATGTGCGGCGATACGGGGTGTCCGCGTTGGTATGTGAAGATGGGCAACGAGGCTCGGATTGAGGGGGGGCCGGTCGCGCTCGAATCCGCGCTGCGCCGCGCGACAGCCAAGGCCACCTATGACGTGCCCCTGCGCCCCAATCGCGTGCATCCCCTCTGGCGCACGGATCACAACAATAATGTTGGCATCGGCGCGCCTGAGATCGAGTATGCGTACGAGCCGGATGGCGACTGGATTGATCTTATAACGGTGCACAAAGGCGGTCTCTTTGGCACGGATTACCGCATGCTCTTTCCGTCTGACGGGATCGAAGGGATCAAGCGGTTTTATCTCGACAGTCTTGTTGCCTTTGGCAAACGGGGGCTGGCCTGTCAGCCTGCGATCATCGGCATCGGGCTGGGTGGGTCCAAGGATACCTGCATGGTGTTGGGCAAGCGCGCCGCCTGCCTGCGCGTCGTGGGCAGTGAGAACCCGGACCCGAAGATCGCCGCGTTAGAGCGCGAGTTCAAGGATTTGGGCAACTCCATCGGCATGGGCGCGATGGGGTTTGTCGGCAAGAACATGGTGATCAATTGCAACATCGAGGTGGGCTATTGCCATACCGGTGGCATGCAGATGTCGGTGCATGCCTTTTGCCTCTCGTCCCGCAGGGCCGTCGCGCGTCTCTATCCTGATGGGCGGGTCCACTACCGCACAGATCCCGAATGGTTTACCCCCTATCAGCGCCGCGAAACCGTGGATTGGCCGGGCAGTGCACAGGAGGCGGCAGAATGACCAAGCCCCGCGAAATCCGCCTGAGCACCACCCCAACGCCCGAGGCGCTGGCCGAACTGCGCCTCGGCGATATCGTTTATCTTGATGGGTTGCTCTATACGGCCCGTGAAGGCGTCTACATGCGCGCATTGGAGCAAAAGGCGAATATTCCGCTGGAACTGCCCAGCCAGAGTGCAGCGAATTTCCACTGCTCTCCTGCCGCCGCCATTCGCCCCGATGGATCTTTCAACATGGGGGCGGTGACAGCCACCGCCTCTTTCCGCTTTGCCAAATGGTTGCCGGAATGGATGGCCAAGACAGGGGCCAAGCTGATCATCGGCAAAGGCGGCATGTCGTCGAAGGATTACAAATCCTATTTCGTACCCAATGGTGCGATTTACCTTTCAACCGTGGGCTATGGCACCGGGGCGCTGTTAGGTCGTGGCATCGAAAAGGTCGAGGCCGTGCACTGGCAGGATGAATTGGGATTGGCGCAGGCGATGTGGGTCATTCGCTGCAACAAGATGGGGCCGTTCATCGTGGCGTCTGACTTGGACGGAAACTGCCTTTTTGAACGCGAGAACGCCAAGATCGCCAAAAACCTCGAACGGGTCTACGAAGGCACGCGCCCCGCGACGCTCAAGCGCTATGGCGAGACGGATGATCGCTCTGACGAGGTGATTGGCTAGATCAGCTCGCGCAAAAGCAAAACCACGCCCGAAACAAAGGTCATGACGATCAGCAATCGCCGAAAGGCCGTATCGCTTAGTCGTTTGAACACGCTTATCCCAATCTGCGCCGCCAAAAGCGCCGCCGGGATTGCAATCGCAAGATAGATCAAGGTCTCGTGCGTGTAGGCACCTTTGAGTGCCAGCGTCCCTGTCGCTACCGCGAGAACACCCACGTTGAACGGTTGAAGAACGGCGCGTGTCTCATGCCGTGGCCAAGGACGCAGCGTACACCACATCATCGGCAGCGCCCCCGAGAGCGAGGCCGCACCGCCTAGAATGCCGCCCAAAAACCCCACGAGCATATCCCAGAATGGCGTGGCCCGTTCGAACGTTGGAAGGTTTGCACGCAGAGTGAAATACCCACCGTAAAGCAGCAGCATCGCCGCCACGACGGTCTTGAGCGTGCTGGCGTCAATCACGCTGAGGATCGTCACACCAATCGGGATGCCCGCCAATCCTGGTATGAGAAAACGCGCCAGCCGCCGCTTGTTCTGTCCGATGGCCGCGCGCACGACCCAAAGCCCTTGCAGGCCCGTGACCACGGATAACACGACCAACATGGCCACCGCTTGAACGGGCGGCAGAACGGCGAGAAAGAAGCCAAGCGCAAACAGGGCTGTGCCAAACCCGGCAAGACCGTTGATGAAGCCGCCTGCCATTGCGCCCGCAATGACATAGGGCAGGGCGTCGGCGTTCATCCCGTGGGTCCGCCTGTGGAGGGAGTGAAAATGCCGATCTCGACCGCACCCAACAGGGCTTTGTGGATTTCCTGAATGATGCGGATACGTGGATTGTCGCGCCGATAGGCCAGTGTCAGTTGGCGTACGGGCGCGCCCTCGGGCAGTGGCACGCGGCGCAGCGGTAGCGGTTGCACCCCCCGCACACATCGCGCAGGAACGATAGAAACGCCAAGACCCGCAAGCACCATGCTCGAAATCGCTTCGAGTCCCTGCAATTCCATCGTGACCGACACGGGAATCCCGTGCTCGCGCAGCCAACCGTCGATCAGCCCACCGACAACAGCGTCGCGGCTAAACCGAATAAACGGATACCGGAGCAAAAGATCTCGCACATCGTCGCCCTTGGCCTCTTGTGGGGCAAGCAGTTCCATTGGCTCTTGCGCAATGTCGGCATGGTCGATTTCCGGGGGTAACGGGCCCTGCCGTGACAGCACCGCCGCATCAAGCGCGCCGCGTTCAACCTCTGCGATGAGCGAGGTGGTCATCCCGGGTACGATACGCACATGCAGGTCTGGATAGCTTTCCTTGAGCAAGCGCACTGACAGCGGGGTCAGGCCCGTCAGGGTCATAGGAACGGCCCCCAACGAGATTTCGCCACGAAACCCTTCGTCGCCCAAGACCGACGGCACGATGGCATCGTAGGCACGCACGATATCGCGCGCCCGCGCCACCAATGCACGCCCCGTCGGGGTCAGTTCCGGCGACCGGCGTGAGCGGTCAAAAAGCACAACCCCCCATTCTTCCTCGAGGCTGCGCATTTGTTGGCTGACGGCGGCGTGGGTCACAAAAACCGCTTCGGCAGCAGCGCTAAAGGTCTTGTGGTCATCCACCGCAATCAGGGTGCGCAAGCGCCGGATTGACATGTCCCGCCTCTTTCGTAAGTTTAGTTAACGCATCCTGTAACGGAATATTGCTTATATTAAGCGTGTCTTAAAGTTACACCTAAAGACGACGGCGTTGCAATCAGCGAACAAGCCTGCCGCCGACACCACAGAGGAGGAGGAGGAAAACATGATGCTGAGACAGTTGGGCGCGGTGTGCGCTATGGGGCTTGGGCTGACGGCGACTGCCGCGTTGGCCGAATATCCCGAACGCCCCATCAACATGGTCATTCCCTATGGCGCAGGCGGCGCGACCGATATTTCGGCCCGCACCATCGCAGAGCCCTTGGGCACCGTGGTCGGCAAGCCGCTGGTCATGTCGAATATTACGGGGGCAGGGGGTGCCACCGGATCGGTTGCGGTGCAAAACGCCAAGGCGGACGGCTATACCATGCTCTTTGCCCGCGTCGGCTCGCACACGGTCAATCCGGCGATGAAGGCCACGCTGCCCTACACGCTCGATGATTTCCGCTTTGTGACGGTGTATGAAATCAACCCCGTCGCCTGTGCCGTGCGCCCTGATTCCGGCATCGAAACCATCGAGGATCTCATTGCTCTGACGGAATCCGAGGGCACCAGCTATAGCTCTTCTGGCGTCGGTTCGATGCTGCATCTCGCGGCGGTGATGGTGCTGGATGAATTCGGTGTCGAGAACCCGCTGGATAAGGCGATTCACATTCCCCAAGGCGGCGGTGGTGAGGCGGCCACGGCTGTTCTCAACGGCACTGTGACCTTTATCTGCACCAACACATCGGCGCTTGCCAATTTTGTGGCCAATGGGCAACTGAAGCCGATCCTCGTGACCACGGCCGAACCTGTCGAGGGGTTTGATGCGCCGACGGCTGTCGATCTGGGCAAGCCTGATCTGACACAGCTTGTGGGGTGGACCGGTATCGCTGGGCCGGATGACTTGCCAGACGAGGTTGCCGCAAAATGGGGTGAATGGATGGCCGCAGCAGCCGGAGACGCGAAATTCGTGGACCAGATGAGCGCGATGGGTTCGGTCATCAATGTTATGAGTCCCGAAGAAGCCAACGCTTTCATTCAGGCGCAGTATGAAACCTTTCGTGCGCTGGTCGACAAGCTCGGCATGCGGATTGAGGGCTAAAGCATAGCGCACGCATAGGTCGGGCACAGAGATGCCCGGCCTTTCAGTGCTAGCAAACTGATCGGGGAGGATCAGGGTGAACAAACGCGCAATTCAGGTGCAACTGGGCATCGGTGCCTGTGTGGCCTGTGTTTTTCTGATCCTCTATGCAATTCCCTATTGGATCTCTGCCCCGAGCAATATTCGCAACATCGTGCTGTCGCCCCGGTTTTGGCCCTACGCCATCGCCGGTCTGACAGGACTGGTTGGGCTGGGCATGCTCTTTGCTGGCCGCAAGGAAGATGTTGACGGCACGCCGGCCAATGACCCGATCGAAGACCCGCGCGCTGGGCTGATGCGGTTGGCGGGCATGGCAGTTTTGATGGCTGTCACCTTCTGGCTTTTGCCGCGCATCGGTATGGTCTGGGCGTCGATGCTGGCCTTTGCATCGCTCGCCTTTTTGGTGAAGACACGTCATCCGAAAACGGCGTTGATTTGCGCTGTGGCGGTGCCACTTCTGCTCTATGGGTTCTTCGCCCATGTCGCCGGTGTCGCGATCCCGCAGGGTGAATTTGTGAGGCTGCCATGAGCGTGATCGACAATTTAATGGCCGGCCTCGCATTGGTCGGAAATGTAGACGCGCTTGTGTCCTTGGCGATCGGGATCGTTATCGGGGTCATCGGTGGGGCAATTCCGGGGATTTCTGCGACGATGGCGGTGGCGCTCACCTTGCCCTTTACCTTTCCGATGCAGCCTATCAATGGCATCCTTTTGCTCTTGGGTGTTTACAAGGGCGGTATCTTTGGCGGTTCAATCCCGGCCATCCTGATCAAGACACCCGGTACGCCTGCATCTTCGGCCACGGTGCTCGACGGGCATCCGATGGCGGCACGTGGCGAAGCGGGGCGCGCGCTGGGCATGGCGCTTTGGGCCTCCTGCACGGCAGACGTGATCTCGAACCTGGCCTTGATCCTTTTTGCGGGTTGGCTTGCGTCTTTTGCGCTCAGCTTTGGTCCGCCAGAGTTCTTTGCACTCATCCTCTTCTCGCTTACAATTATCGCGGGCGTGTCGGGCGAGAGCCTGTTGCGTGGCGCGCTCTCTGCGCTCTTGGGCCTGCTTTTGGCCACCATTGGGCTTGACCTCGTTTATGGCACCAATCGCTTTACCTTCGGCGATCCCAACCTCATGGGCGGTCTGAACTTTATCGCCGTGCTGATCGGTCTCTTCGCCATTCCAGAAGTCATCAACATGGTTTGGCACCCCACCGGGCATATGGGCAAGGTGCAGACACTGGGCAGCAAATGGGTTACATTCGCCGAGTATCGGCGGTGTTTCCGCTCTATCGTGCGGGGCAGTTTTATCGGTGTGTTTCTCGGCGCGATCCCCGGTATCGGCGCGGCCCCTGCGGCCTTTCTCAGCTATTCAGAGGCGCGCCGCAAATCCCCCAACAAGGCCAATTTTGGAAAAGGCGAAATAGAGGGTGTCGCCGCCTCTGAGGCGGGCAACAATGGTGTCGCGGGTGCCACGCTGATTCCGCTTCTGGCCTTGGGTGTGCCCGGCGATGTCATCACCGCCATCATCATCGGTGCCTTTATGGTGCATGGCTTGCAGCCGGGGCCCATGATGTTCGTGATGAACGTGGATATCATCTATGGCCTTTTCATCGGCCTCATCTTTTCCTCAGGCTTGCTTTTGATCGTCGGAGGTTTGGCAATTCGTGGGTTCAAACCCGTGGCCGACATCCCCAAGCGTATCCTGATGCCCATCGTCCTTGTGCTTTGCATCTACGGGGTCTTTGCGGTTAACAACAACATCTTCGATGTCGGCGTTATGTTTGTGATGGGTTGGGTTGGCTTTGTCTTGTCCCGGTATCACATACCCGCCGCTCCGTTCTTGATCGCCTTCATTCTTGGCCCGCTTCTCGAGGATAATTTCCGCAAAGCGATGCTGATGTCAGGCGGTTCGCCAGATGTGTTGTTGCGTGGGCCGATTACCTGGTTCTTCTGGACTTTGACCCTGATCGCGGTCGTGGCGATTGCACGCGGCACGCTTGACAAGGCACGAGACAAAGGCTGAGCGCGGAGTAAGGTGAAATTTTCGTGACCAGCTCCTTTGGGGACTGCGAAACCGTGACTTCCTTTATTATATTCAAAAAATCTTATATAATCGTCACAGGCACCCTGGCGGGTGTTTTGCCGTGACCAGAGAGGAAAAGAGATGACAGGCACCGAAACTGAATTTACCCCGCTAATGTCATTCGCGGGCGGTGTGTTGATCGGCTTGTCAGCCGTGTTGCTGATGTTTTTTCAAGGTCGGATCATGGGGGCCACTGGCATTCTGTCGGGATTGATTACCGGCGGGGTGCCGGGCGATAAAATCTGGCGCGCGGCGATGGTTGTAGGCATGATCGCCGGACCGCTTTTGGTGCTGGGGCTGACCGGGCAGATGCCCGCAGTCGAGGTGCCGATTAGCCTGCCGATGATCTTGATTGGGGGCTTCATCGTGGGCATCGGCGTGACCTTTGGGTCTGGCTGCACCTCGGGTCATGGGGTTTGCGGCCTTGCGCGGCTTTCGCCCCGGTCATTCGTAGCCACGCTGACCTTTATGGTCGTGGCCTTTGCGACTGTCTATGTCCTGCGTCACGTGATTGGAGCCTGAGCCATGGGCATTCTGTCAGCCTTGTTTGTCGGTCTTGTTTTTGGCGTGGGAATTGCCATCTCTGGCATGATCAATCCGGCTAAGGTGCTCAACTTCTTTGACATCGCCGGGACATGGGACCCAAGCTTGATCTTTGTGATGGGTGGTGCGCTGCTTACCACCTTTGTCGGTTACCGCGTGGTGCTCGGACGCCCCAAGCCGATCCTCGAGCCAAAGTTCAAGCTGCCCACCAAGACGGTCATTGATACCCGTCTGATTGGGGGGTCAGCGGTCTTTGGCCTTGGTTGGGGCATCGCCGGGTTTTGCCCCGGCGCGGCTATTCCGGCGCTTGGCTCTGGCAAATACGAGGTGCTGGCCTTTGTAGCCGCGCTCTTGTCCGGGATCTGGGTGGCGAATATGATTCAAACGAAACAGTCTGACAAAAGGATAACGGCATGACCGACTATCCCGTGAACATGGGCGTCAAGCCAGAGGTCAAAGCATTCTTTGACGAGGCCACGAATACGATCAGCTATGTGGTTAAGGACCCCGAATCGCGCGCCTGTGCCGTGATTGATAGCGTGATGGATATCGACATGGCAGCAGGGCGGATCACCTATGCACATGCCGATGCAATGATTGCCCATGTTATGGATCACGGCCTGACGCTTGAATGGATCATCGAGACCCATGTCCACGCCGATCATCTCTCGGCAGCGCCGTATATTCAGCAGAAGCTGGGCGGCAAGATTGGAATTGGTGAAAAGATTCTGGTGGTTCAGGACACTTTTGGCAAAATATTCAACGAAGGCACCGAGTTTCAGCGTGATGGCAGCCAGTTCGATGCTTTGTTCAAAGATGGTGATACCTATAAAGTAGGCCAAATGAACTGCCTTGCGATCCACACGCCCGGCCACACGCCCGCCTGCATGGTGCATGTGATGGGCGATGCCGCCTTTGTTGGCGACACGCTCTTCATGCCTGATGGTGGGTCTGCGCGGGCGGATTTCCCCGGCGGTGATGCGGGTGAGCTCTATGACAGCATCCAAAGGGTTCTACGCCTGCCCGACGACATGCGTCTTTTCATGTGCCACGACTACGGCCCAAACGGCCGCGATATTCAGTGGGAAACCACCGTCGGGGCGGAAAGGGCGCATAACATCCATGTAGGCGGCGGCAAGACCCGTGAAGACTTCGTGAAGTTCCGCACAGAGCGCGACGCACAGCTTGCCATGCCCCGGCTGATATTGCCGTCCTTGCAGGTCAACATGCGCGCGGGCGAATTGCCCCGTGATAGCGCGGGCAACCCGATGTTGAAGCTCCCTGTTAACCGTCTCTAAGCCAACGCCAAGGCAGGGCAGGGGGCGCTATGCTCGGATCATGCTTATCCCACAATCTCTGGCCTAGGCGCATCTTGCGAGGCTGTATGCCTCGATCCGTCCCTGTGGGGTATTTGGCACCAGCCGCGCCTTTCACTCTCGTGTGCCCTATTCCGTGGCGAGTGATTAGGCAAAGCCGGTGATGAGCTGGCGCAAGCCAATCGCCGCACCCACAAATATCGCGGCAAAGGTGATCGGCGCGCTAAAGGACAGCACCGAAAAGGCGGAAATCCCCTGCCCGACCGTGCAACCAAAGGCCAGCACTGCGCCAAAGCCCATGCAGACCGCGCCCAGCATCTGCCGCCGCAATTCCCTCGGGTCCTCACAGGCTTCCCACCGGAAATGGCCTTTGATCAGGCTGCCGCAAAACGCGCCGGCCAGCACGCCAAAGACCGACGCCACGCCAAAGCTGAGGCCACCACCGCTGGCGGTCATCAGAAAGATGATAGTCTCGCCGAGGGGCGCAGAGAATGTATGCGTTTGCACCGGCTGCGGCATGAATCCATGCGTGGCCACCCAAGAGGTGCCAAACCAGCCCGATGTGACCGCAATCCCAACCATCGCCCCCCAAAAGAGCGCCCGACGGTTCTGTAAAAAGTCGCGCGAGGCAAGCGCCGCTAGGCATATCAGCGCTGAAATCGCCAATCCGACCCAGATCATCGGGAGCCCAGTGAGCCCGCCCAGAATCTGCGCATAGGACTGGTTTTCAAACGCAGGGCTTGTCGCCTCTGTCGCCATGATCCGTAGCCGGGCAAAGGGGCCTGACATCATCACATAGGCTGAAATGCCCATCACGAGCACGATCACAAAGGCCCGCAGATCACCCCCGCCAAATCGCGCAAGCGCACCAAAGCCGCAGTTCCCAGCCAGCGACATACCATAGCCAAAGAGCAGCCCACCCAAAACACTGGCCAGCGGCGACCAAGGCGTGATCCAATAGGCATTGGCTGAAATATCAAAGAGGCCCAGACCAGCCAGCCCAAAGGCCGTGATCCCCGCCACCCCAATCGCCAGCCCCCACATGCGCAGACGCGTATCGCTCTGCTGATAGAGCAGATCCTCAATCGCGCCCAAGGTGCAGAATCGTCCGATGCGCGCCGCAAGCCCAAGTATCATGCCGCCCGCAAAGCCGAATATCAGGATCATCAGGGGTTCAGAAATGCCACCGGGCATGATGCTCCTCCGTTTGACGCTGGCAAGGCCGCGGCGCGTGAATCACGGCTGCTTGCAAAACAGATCGTATACAGTTTCGAGCATCTGTATCGCGCGCCGGTCTGTCAAACGGTAATAGATGGCTTTGCCTTCACGTCGTGGTGTAACCAACCCTTCCAAGCGCAAGCGTGAGAGCTGTTGTGACACGGCCGCCTGTCGCGCCGAGAGCAGATCTTCAAGTTCGGTTACTGTCTTTTCACCGGTTGCGAGATGACAGAGGATCATCAACCGCCCCTCATGGCTGATTGCCTTGAGAAACTCTGCCGCCGTATGCGCCAGATCGAGCATCGCATCGACGCTTTCGTTCGACACATCCAGTTGTGGAGGAGGAGCGCGGCGTAGCATCGGAATCACGGCGCTTTGGTTGCGTCGGGATGCGCATCCAAAAGCTGCGTCAGCAGAAACCAAAAGAATTCATCGCCCGCATAGCCCTCGATCCGGCCCAGTTCCTGACCGTCCTCGACCAGAACAAAAGTTGGGGTAAAAATGGGGCGACTGGAAAAGGCAATATCTTCGGGCAGCGCGTTGATCTGTACCCGACGCAAGGGCGCGCGTGCGCCCTCGATGGTTTTGGGATAGGCCGGGCCAATCTCGGCATTCCACCGCTCGCACCAATGGCAGCCATGCCGCTCGACCATGACCAGTTCTGCCGCCAAGAGCGGACCCATCAGGCCGAATGTCAGAAAAAGGCTGACGAGAAAGGTAGCAAGCATACGCATCGGTGTTCCGATTGACGGACAGACTAAAACATATGATAGTTTGAATATGTTTGCGGATCAACCCGTCTAAGGATTCCCCATGTTCGATGTCTCTCTGCTCAGCGCCTTTGTCGGGGGATTGATCGTCTTTTTCTCGCCCTGTGTGCTGCCCATCGTCCCATTTTACCTCAGCTACATGGCCGGAGCGTCGATGTCAGAGATCAGCGCCGAGGGCCGTCTTGCCCCGGGCGTGCGCCGCCGTGCCTTTGCCGCATCGGTCATGTTCTCGGCGGGAATCATCACTGTCTTTGTTTTGCTAGGGGCAGCCGCCTTTGGCCTCAGCCAGGCGTTCCGCGGCTTTCAGACCGAGTTTCGCCTCTTTGCTGCGCTCGTCGTGCTGATCCTCGGGCTGCATTTTTTGGGCGTGCTGCGCATCAGCTTTCTCAACCGGGTGTTTCAGATGGATGCGGGCGATACCCGGAACATGTCGGTGCTTGGCGCCTATGTGGTTGGCTTTGCCTTTGCCGCAGGTTGGACGCCATGTGTGGGCGGTGTGCTGACAGCCGTGGTTTTCACTGCAAGCACCGAGGCCACGGCGATGAAAGGGCTGGTGCTGCTCTTGGTGTTTGGTCTGGCCATGACCACGCCCTTCATGGTGGCCTCGCTTTTTATCGGGCCGTTTCTGCGCTTTGCTTCGAAATTCCGCCGCCACCTGCCCAAGGTCGAAAAGGCGATGGGGCTGCTACTGATCATCTTCGCCGCGCTCATTGCCACCGACAGCGTCAATTACATCGCCCAATGGATGCTGGAGACATTCCCAGCCTTCCAAAACATCTAATCGAGGAGGACCAAGATGAAACGAGTTCTGACCCTGCTGGCCGCCGTCCTGTTTTCTCTGCCGGTCGCTGCGGCGGAATTGGGCGATGATGGCCTGCACAAGACCGACTGGATGCGTGACACCTTCAAGGACCTGCGCGAGGATTTGGAGGATGCCAACGCCGAGGGCAAAAGGCTGATGGTGATGATCGAGCAGCGCGGCTGCATTTACTGCACCAAGATGCACGAAGAGGTGTTTCCCCGCCCCGAGATTGCCGATTTCCTTCGCGAGAACTTCTTTGTCGTGCAGCTCAATCTGCATGGTGATCTGGAAGTGATCGATTTCGATGGCGAGTCGCTGAGCGAGAAACAGGCGGCGCGTAAATGGGGCCTGCTCTTTACGCCGTCGATTCTGTTCCTGCCAGAAGAGGTGGCAGAGGATCAGACAGCGGCACAGGCGGCGGTGGCAATGATGCCCGGCGCCTTTGGTCCGGGCACCACGTTGGATCTGCTCACTTGGGTGCAAGAAAAGCGCTATGCGCTTGATACTGAGGAAGATTTCCAACGCTATCATGCACGCCGCATCGCCGAACGGGAGGCTGAGAAATCGCAGTGAGAACACGCGCGGGAACACATTAAATTCAAGAATACGAATTTATTGTTGTGTGAGCGCGCGATTGTGTTCTATGATATACAAAAATCTGAATGTGTTAGGGAGGACGCATGAAACGATCAATTCTCACGGTGTCGCTGATATGCGCGACAATGAGCGCGTCAGCGGCCGAAGTTGCGCCGACGGATGTCAAGTTTACCGATGGGGCCATAACAGACTCATTAAGCGGCACGGTCGGTGACCCGGTGGCAGGCCGTGAGGTGTTGGCCAACCGAGCGTTGGGCAATTGCGTTGCCTGTCATCAGATCACCGAGATGAGTGACGTTCCGTTTCATGGTGAAATCGGGCCCATGCTGGATGGTACGGGTTCCCGGTGGAGCGAAGCCGAACTGCGTGGCATCGTGGCCAATGCCAAGATGATGTTCCCTGACTCGCTGATGCCGTCTTTCTATCGGACGGACGGGTATACGCGACCGGGCAACGCCTTTACCGGCGAAGCGGCGGACAGCACATTCGGCCCCCTCCTCACCGCACAGCAAGTTGAAGATGTGGTCGCTTATCTGGTGACCCTCAAAGAGTAATCGCGCCAGACAGCGTGACCAAGATCAGGAGTTTGAAAACATGACACTGACACGACGCAACGTGATGATCATGGGGGCAGGCGCCTTTGTCGCCTTTGGCTTGCCCATGCGCGCCACCGCAGCAGGCGAGGATCGCATCGCCGAATTCACCGGAGGCGCCGCTATTGCCGATAGCGGGATCACCTTGACCGCCCCCGAAATCGCCGAGAATGGCAATACCGTGCCGATCGAGGTTGCGGCCCCAGGTGCCGTTGAAATCCTTGTGCTGGCTATGGGCAACCCGACCCCCGGTGTTGCGACCTTCAAATTCGGCCCCTTGGCCGCATCGCAAACCGCATCCACGCGCATTCGTCTTGCAGGCACGCAGGACGTGGTGGCGATTGCCAAGATGAGCGACGGCTCTTTTGCCAAGGCATCGAGCAACGTCAAGGTTACAATCGGCGGCTGCGGCGGCTGAGGCATAGGTAGGAGAAACCAGAATGGCACAAGACGTCACACCCCGCGTCAAGGTTCCGAAATCCGCAGCCGCTGGCGAAGCGATTGCGATCAAGACCTTGATCAGCCACCCGATGGAATCCGGTCAGCGCAAGGATAAAGAAGGCAATATCATTCCGCGCTCTATCATCAATCGGTTCACCTGCGAGTTCAACGGACAGAGCATCGTCGACGTGACGATGGAACCCGCAATCTCGACCAACCCTTACATCGAATTCGCGGCCATCGTGCCCGAAGCCGGTGAATTCAAGTTCACTTGGTACGACGACGACGGCTCGGTTTACGAGGACATCAAGCCAATCGAGTTGAAGTAAGGGTCAATCGTCAAGGGAGGGACGAGAATGAAAAGAACAGGACGGATTACCGGTCTGATCGGCGCAACGGCGCTCTTGGCAGGGGCGGCCTTTGCCGAAGCTGTGGATGACACGCTGATCGTGAACGAAGAAATCGAGATTATCACCCGCACCGCAGCCCCTGCGCATCTTGCAGACAGCGTTGATGAAGTCTTGTCAGGGTGGCATTTCCGCGAAGCGGAAACCCGCGCCATGCAAGCCGATGATTTCGACAATCCCGGCATGATCTTTGTTGAGAATGCGATGACCGCGTGGGAAACCGCCGAAGGCACCGAAGGCAAATCTTGCGCAAGCTGTCATGGTGATGCCGCCGAGAGCATGAAGGGCGTACGCGCCGTCTATCCCAAGTGGAACGAGACCGCTGGCGAAGTGCGCACGCTTGAAATGCAGGTCAACGGCTGCCGGACCGAGCGTATGGGCGCAGAAGAGTGGAAATACAGCGGGACCGAGATGATCAACATGACCGCGCTGCTTGCCTCTGTCTCGCGCGGATTGCCGGTTAACGTTGCAATTGATGGGCCGGCTCAGGCGACTTGGGAGCTGGGCAAGGAAATGTACTATACCCGTTACGGTCAGCTCGAACTGTCTTGCGCAAATTGTCACGAGCAGAATTATGGCAACATGATCCGGGCCGATCACCTGAGTCAGGGTCAGATCAACGCCTTCCCCGCCTACCGCCTCAAGGATGCTGCGTTGGTCGGCGTTCAAAACCGCTTCCGTGGCTGTATCCGCGACACGCGCGGCGAAACCTTTGCTGTTGGCAGCCCCGAGTTCATCGCGCTTGAGCTTTATGTCGCGTCGCGCGGCAACGGTCTGTCGGTCGAAGGCCCGTCGATCCGAAACTAACCGGAATACCCCGCCTGACTTTCAGTCGGCGGGGTTTTCTATATCCAAAAACATTCAAGAATCCGCATGTGATAGGTGCGGGAGTTGGAAAGGTCCACCATGATCTCGCGGCGTGATTTTCTTCAGACAAGCATGGCGGCGTCAGCCATTCTTGGGGCGTCTTCCTTTGGCAATTGGGCGAAACTGGCGGCTCAACAGGCGCTCACTCAGGACCAACTGTTGCAATTCGACACCTTTGGCAATGTCAGCCTGATCCACATCACTGACATTCACGCCCAACTCAAACCGATCTATTTCCGAGAGCCGTCGATCAACATAGGCGTGGGTGGAAACAAGGGGGCCGTGCCGCATGTCACCGGGGCCGATTTCCGCAAGCTCTATGGCATCGACGATGGCAGCGCCTCGCATTATGCCCTGTCCGCTGGCGATTTCAGCGCGCTTGCGCAGGCCTATGGCAAGGTTGGCGGGCTGGACCGGATGGCGACCGTGATCAATGCCATTCGTGCCGACCGCCCTGATGCCATTCTACTCGATGGTGGCGACACATGGCACGGGTCATACACCTGCTACCACACAGCAGGCCAAGACATGGTCAATGTCATGAACGCGCTCAAGCCTGACGCTATGACCTTTCATTGGGAATTCACCCTTGGGTCCGCCCGCGTTCAGGAAATCGTCGAAAGCCTGCCTTTTGCTGCGCTTGGACAGAACATCTTTGACGCGGAATGGGACGAGCCGGTCGAGATCTTCCCACCCTACAAGTTCTTTGAGCGGGGCGGCGTCAAGATCGCCGTCATCGGTCAGGCCTTTCCCTATATGCCCATTGCCAACCCCGGCTGGATGTTCCCGGAATACAGCTTTGGTATCCGCGATGAGAATATGCAGGCCATGGTGGACGAGGTGCGTGGCCAAGGTGCTGAACTCGTTGTTTGCCTTAGCCACAATGGTTTTGACGTGGACAAGAAGATGGCAAGCCGTGTGACCGGCATCGACGTGATCCTGTCAGGCCATACCCATGACGCCCTGCCAGAGCCCGTTCTGGTTGGTGAGACGATCATCGTCGCCTCTGGTTCTAACGGCAAATTCGTGAGCCGCGTTGATCTTGATGTGCGCGATGGCCGGATGATGGGCTTTCGCCACAAGCTGATCCCGATCTTCTCGGATGTGATCGAGCCTGACAAAGAGGTGGCCACCCTCATCGAGGAACAACGCGCGCCCTATCTCGATCAATTGACCGAGGTGATCGGCAAGACCGACAGCCTGCTCTACCGGCGCGGCAATTTCAACGGCACGTGGGATGATCTGATCTGTGACGCGCTTTTGTCCGAGCGTGAGGCCGATATCGCCATGTCCCCCGGTGTTCGCTGGGGGCCAAGCCTGATCCCCGGTCAGGACATCACCCGCGAGGATATCTTCAACGTCACCTCCATGACCTATGGCAAAGCCTATCGCTCTGAAATGACCGGCGAATTCATCAAGGTCATTCTCGAAGACGTGGCCGACAACATCTTTAACCCCGACCCCTATTACCAGCAGGGCGGCGATATGGTGCGCATCGGTGGCATGGGATACCGGATCGACATCAATCAGCCGCAGGGCAGCCGGATCAGCGATATGACCTTGCTCAAGACCGGCGAGGCGATTGATCCAGCGAAATCCTATGTCGTCGCCGGTTGGGCCTCGGTCAATGAAAATACCGAAGGCCCGGAAATCTGGGACGTGGTCGAAAATCACATTCGCAAACTCGGCACGGTCAGTGTCGCCCCCAATAACAGCGTCCAAGTGATTGGCGCGTAACGACTTGCTGAAAGGAGGCATTTGAGATGTCAGGGACATTCAAAGGCAAACCCACCTCCCGGCGCGCCTTTTTGCGCGGTGGCGTGGCAGCGGCGGCTGGGGCCGTCGCGGCGGGTGCGGCACAGGCCGCCACCCCAGATCCACTGATTACCGAAGTGCAGGATTGGGCCATCAGCCTTGGCGATGGGGTTGATGCCACGCCCTATGGCCTGCCCATTGAATATGAGGCGGACGTGGTGCGGCGCAATGTGCCGTGGCTCACCGCCGATCCGATCAGCTCGATCAATTTTACCCCCATTCACGCGCTCGACGGAACGATCACACCGCAGGGCTGCGCGTTCGAGCGGCACCATTCCGGCGCAATCGACCTCAAGAAAGAGGACTATCGCCTGATGATCAACGGCCTTGTTGATACGCCGCTGGTCTTTACCTACGAGGATCTTGAGCGGTTCCCACGCGAGAACCACGTTTACTTCTGCGAATGTGCGGCCAACACCGGCATGGAATGGGCGGGCGCCCAACTGAACGGCGCTCAGTTCACCCATGGCATGATCCACAACATGGAATACACCGGCGTCTCCCTGCGCACCTTGCTGGAAGAGGCCGGATTGGACGCGGCAGGTGATCTCAAGGATAAATGGGTTTATGTCGAGGGCGCGGATGCGTCTTCCAATGGCCGTTCGATCCCCATGGCCAAAGCGCTTGGCGACTGCCTTGTTGCGTTCAAGGCCAATGGCGAGGCGCTGCGCAAAGAACATGGATACCCCGTTCGCCTTGTCGTACCCGGTTGGGAAGGCAATATGTGGGTCAAGTGGTTGCGTCGCATCGAAGTGACCGACGCCGCTGTCGAAAGCCGCGAAGAAACCAGCAAATACACCGACACGCTCGAGGATGGCACAAGCCGCAAGTGGACTTGGGTGATGGATGCCAAATCGGTCATCACCTCGCCCAGTCCGCAATCGCCGATCAAACATGGCAAAGGCCCGCTCGTGATCACTGGTCTTGCTTGGTCCGGTCATGGTGCGATCACGCGCGTGGACGTGTCCAAGGATGGTGGCAAGACCTGGGAAACCGCCCGTCTCGCCAAACCGGGCGAGGCCAAGGCGCTGACCCGTTTCTACCTCGACACAACATGGGACGGCGAAGAAATGCTGCTCCAGAGCCGTGCGATGGACGAGACCGGATATATCCAGCCGACCAAGGCGCAACTGCGCGAGGTGCGCGGCCTTAACTCGGTCTATCACAACAACTGTATTCAGACATGGTGGGTGCGGCCCAATGGGGAGGCAGAAAATGTCGAAGTTTCTTAAGTTTACGTTGGTCACAGGGTTTGCTCTCAGCGCCACGGCAACTGCCCTCTGGGCGGGTGAATACGGCCTAGGGCGGCCCGCCCTACCCGAAGAGATCGCGGCGTGGGATGTTAAGGTCATGCCAGACGGGCGCGGTCTTCCCGAAGGATCGGGCGACGTCTGGACCGGCGACGAGGTTTTTGGCGAGCATTGCGCGGTCTGCCATGGCGATTTCGCTGAAGGTATTGGCAACTGGCCCAAACTGGCTGGTGGTGCCGATACGCTTGACCGTGACGACCCGCTCAAGACGGTGGGCTCCTACTGGCCCTATCTCTCGACCGTGTTTGACTATGTCAACCGCTCCATGCCCTTTGGCAACGCGCAGAGCCTGACACCGGATGAGGTCTATGCCATCGTTGCCTATATCCTCTACTCCAACAACCTCGTGGAGGATGACTTTGAGCTGAGCCACGAGAATTTCTTGGATGTGGAATTGCCCAACGCGGGCGGCTTCATCGTCGATGACCGCGCCGAGACTGAATATGCGATCTGGCACGGCGATCCTTGCATGGAGAACTGCAAGGAAAGCGTAGAAATCACGATGCACGCCACCGTTCTGGATGTGACGCCAGACGAACAGTCCGTCCCAGACGAGGCGAGCGCAGCAGAGCCTGTCGACGTGGCCGAGGCCACCACGGAGCAGGAGGCGACCCCGGCCGCTGCCGAGGTGGATGAAATTGATCCGGCCCTTATCGCTGCCGGCGAAAAGGTCTTCAAGAAATGTAGCGCTTGTCATCAGGTTGGCGAAGGTGCCAGCAACCGCGTTGGCCCGATGCTAAACGGGGTTATGGGGCGTGCGGCGGGGTCGGTGGAAGGGTTCAAATACTCTGACGTGCTGCAAACCATGGCGGCGGATGGCCTGATCTGGACAGATGAAACGCTGACTGCGTTTCTCGCCAATCCACGCGGCTTTATGAAAGGCACCAAAATGAGCTTTGCAGGCCTCAAGAAGGATGAGGACCTCACGGCAATTTCAGCTTATCTTTCAAGTTTCAGTAAGTAGACTGAGGCCATGATAGCGCGCCGCCTCTTGCTCATTGCCCTGACCGCTGTTTTCGCGGCAGGCGCAGCGCAGGCCGAATTGGTGGGTGACGCAGAGGCTGGTGAGACGCTCTATGGACAGTGCAAAGGCTGTCATGAAATCGGGAAGGGGGCCGAGGACCGGATCGGCCCCCATCTCAATGGCCTCTTCGGGCGGCGTGTCGCGTCGCACGAAGGCTTTGCTTATTCCGCCTCAATGCAGCGCGCTGGGGTTGATGGGCTGATATGGGGCTTTGACACGCTCGACGCCTATATCGAAAATCCCCGCGCGCTCGTGTCTAAAACCCGCATGAGCTATCGCGGCATGAAGGACGCGCAGGATCGTGCGGATCTTATGGCCTATCTGCGCCGCTTTTCTGCAAGCCCCGCAAATATCCCCGAGGCCGCTCCAACCGCGCGGGGCACGGATCATACCGTTGATCCCGCAATTCTGGCGATTCAGGGCGACCCCGAATATGGCGAATACCTGTCTAGCGAATGCGTAAGCTGTCATCAGGCCGATGGCTCGAGCGACGGGATCCCATCCATTACCCGCTGGCCCGAAGAGGATTTCGTGGTCGCCATGCACGCATACAAAGACAAACTGCGTCCCCACCCGGTGATGCAGATGATGGCCGGACGCCTGTCGAACGAGGAGATCGCGGCATTGGCGGCCTATTTCAAGGACCTCGACTGAACCGAGGTCCATTCAGGGAGGACTGAAAATGACCTTTAACCGACGCAAGTTTATTGCCGTTGGCGCGGCAACAGCTGCGACCCTTTCGGCACCGCATGTCCTTGCCGATACCCACGGCAAGCCCCGTGTCGTGGTGATAGGTGGCGGATCAGGCGGGGCCACCGCCGCGCGCTATATCGCCAAGGACAGCAAGGGCGCGATTGATGTGACCCTGGTCGAGCCCTCGCGCAGTTATTTCACCTGCTACTTTTCCAACCTTTATATCGCCGGTTTCACCGAGCTAGACGAGATTTCCCACACCTATGGCACACTTGCAGCCAAATACGGGATCAACGTCGTGCATGACTGGGCCGTTGATGTGGACCGGGATGCCAAAACCGTCAGCCTCGCGGGGGGCGCGGTTCTGTCCTATGACAAACTGATCCTCAGCCCCGGCATTGATTTCGTCGAGGGCGCCGTGCCCGGTTGGTCCGTTGCCGCGCAGAACAAGATGCCTCACGCCTACAAGGCCGGATCGCAGAGCGAACTTCTCAAGGCGCAGATCATGGCGATGCCGCAGGGCGGACGCTTTGCCATGGTGGCCCCGCCCGACCCGTTCCGCTGCCCTCCGGGGCCCTATGAGCGGATTTCCATGGTGGCGCATGTGCTCAAGCAAACCAACCCAACCGCCAAGATTCTGCTGGTCGATCCAAAAGAGACATTTTCGAAACAGGCGCTGTTCGAGGAAGGCTGGGAACGCCACTACAGCGGCATGATCGAGCGGGTCGGCCCGGATTTCGGCGCAACAAACGTGACCGTCGATCCCGAGGCGATGACCGTGGACATCGACGGATCGGTCGAAAAGGTGGACGTTTGCAATGTCATCCCGGCGCAAAAGGCCGGACGTATTGCCGATATGGCGGGCGTCACCGATGGCAATTGGGCGCCTGTCAATGCCGCGGATATGTCCTCCAAGGCGGACCCGGACGTGCATGTTCTGGGCGATGCGGCCCAACAGGGCGATATGCCAAAATCAGGCTTTGCCGCCAATTCTCAGGCCAAGGTCTGCGCCATGGCGGTGCGCGGTGCGCTGACCGGCTCCAAGGTCTTTCCAGCCAAGTTCACCAACACCTGCTGGTCGCTCATCGCCCCTGATGATGGCGTCAAGGTTGGCGCTACATACGAGGCAACACCGGAAAAGATCGCCAAGGTCGACGGTTTCGTTTCGCAGACTGGCGAGGATGCTGTGACCCGCAAGGCAACCTATGAGGAATCTGTCGGCTGGTATGCCGGGATCACCACGGACATGTTCAACTGAATACGCGCGATCGCCACTCTGAAAGAGGAGATTTCCATTGAAACGCATAGTTCTGGCTGGTGCTCTGGCCCTGATTTCGCTGCCCGTCGCGGCAGCAGAGCAGGCCACCACCTATCCCTTTGACGGCAGCTTTGACGATGCAACCTTTGCCGTCGAAAGCGCCATTGTCGGTCGCGGGCTGGTCATTGACCTGCAAAGCCACGTGGGTGACATGTTGAACCGCACCGGCGCAGATGTGGGCAGCGATGTCAAAATCTTCGACGCAGCGGATATCTTTCTGTTCTGTTCCGCCACTCTCTCGCGCGAGGTGATGGAGGCAGACCCCATGAACATCGCCCACTGCCCCTATGGTATCTTTGTCGCCGATCAGGGCGGCGAGGTCTTGATCGGCTATCGCAACTACCCAGAGGGCGAGATGCAAAAGGTGCAGGCGATGCTGGACGATATTGTTCAAGAGGCGCTGCAATAAGCGAGTGCAATCGGGCTGCTTCGGCGGTCCGATTGACGCATATCAAGGCGTGTAGACCCCTGACTTGATATCTGATCACATCTTTCATCGCAGGGCGGCAGATGCTTGAATCCTTGATAGACAGATTTGGCGACGGGGCGGTTCTGGCCATGGCGGGCGCTCTGGTCGGCGTGCTCTTTGGTGCCGCCGCCCAACATTCCCGGTTTTGTCTGCGTGCCGCCTCAATCGAGGTGGCAGAACGCAGGTTCGGGCCACGCCTCTCGATCTGGCTTATCGCGTTTTCGGCTGGTGTCGCCTCGGTGCAAGGGGCAATTGCGCTCGGCCTGCTTGACGTTTCAGAGGCGCGGCCACTGGCAGCCACGGGCAGTATGTCGGGAGCCATTATCGGTGGCCTGATGTTCGGGGCGGGCATGATCCTTGCGCGCGGCTGTGCCAGCCGTTTGCTTGTTCTCTCTGCCACCGGCAACTTGCGCGCCATTATAACCGGCCTTGTTCTGACGCTCGTGGCGCAATCGGCGCTGCGGGGTATTCTGGCCCCCTCGCGTGAGGCATTGGCAAGCCTTTGGCTGATGCCTGGGGGTGAGGCGCGCAATATCCTGTCACTCCTCGGTATGAGCCCGGGCATGGCGGCACTGATCGCGGCACTGGTTCTGGCGGCGGGGTGTTTTCTAGCGTTTCAGCGCGACGTGCGTTTCAGCCACGCCCTTGCCGCCGCTCTGGTTGGCTGTGCGGTGGGTCTTGGCTGGCTGCTGACCTATGCCATTGCCCAGACCTCGTTCGAGGTGGTCGAAATCTCTTCTGTTACCTTTACGGGCCCGTCCACAGATACGCTGATGGGATTGGTCAACAGCACCAGCCTGCCGCTTGGTTTTGGTGTGGGCCTTGTGCCGGGGGTGTTTACCGGTGCCGCCACCATGGCCATCCTAACCCGCGAATGGAAGATCGAGCGGTTTGGTCCCGACACCCCGATGGAGCGTTATCTGATCGGGGCTGCGCTGATGGGTTTTGGCAGCATGCTTGCGGGCGGCTGTGCGGTGGGTGCGGGCATGTCGGGTGGGGCGATATTCGCTCTGACTGCATGGGTGGCCGTGACCTGCATGTGGATCGGTGCAATGGCCACGCATCTCATGCTGACCGGGCGCGTGTTGCGCCCGGCCACATCGTAATTTCGCCTCAGGCGGCGGCCTTCATCAAGCCTTCATCGCGGATTTGCTTTTCCGCTTGATCGAGCGATATCCACGCCCGTTCGATCAGCGTGTCGATTTCGGACTTCGAGATCACAAGTGGCGGCGATATGATCATACGGTCGCCTACATGGCGCATCACCAGATTATTGGCAAAACACCGCTCGCGACAGATATAGCCTGCGGTGCCCGGCTCGGACGCAAACTTGGCGCGGCTCGCTTTGTGCGGGGTCAGCGCCAGCGACCCCATCATGCCGATAATCCGGGTTTCACCAACCATCGGGTGCTCTGCCAGAGAGTTCCACTTTTCTTGGAGATACGGCCCGGTGTCATGCGCCACGCGCTCGATGATCTTTTCCTCTTCGAGAATGCGCAGGTTCTCTAATGCAACGGCACAGGACACCGGGTGCCCCGAATAGGTGTAGCCGTGGTTGAATTCGCAGGCGTTGATCACCTTGGCCACCCGATCCGACACAAGAGAGCCGCCAATCGGCGCATACCCAGAACTCAGACCCTTGGCGATGGTCATGATATCGGGACGGATGTCATAGGTCTGGCTACCGAACCAGTTGCCGGTGCGGCCAAACCCACAGATCACTTCGTCGGCAATCAGGAGGATGCCGTATTTATCGCAAATCCGCTGAATCTCGGGCCAATAGCTGTCGGGCGGAATGATCACGCCACCCGCGCCCTGCACTGGCTCTGCGATGAATGCGGCGACGCGGTGCGCGCCCAATTCCTCGATCTTGGCCTCCAACTGTCGGGCGCGTTCCAGGCCGAATGCTTCGGGGTCGCTATCGCCGCCCTCGGCATACCAGTGCGGCTGGTCGATATGGTAAATGTTGGGAATAGGTAGGCCGCCCTGTGCGTGAATGCCGGACATGCCCCCAAGACTGCCGCTGCCCACGCTAGAGCCGTGATAGGCATTCTTGCGGCTGATGACCACGTTGCGCTCGGGCTCGCCCAACTGCGCCCAATAGGTACGGACCATGCGCAGGTTGGTATCATTCGCCTCAGATCCGGACCCAGCATAGAACACATGGTTGAACCCCTCCGGTGCCAGCTCTGCCAGCTTGGCCGAGAGCGCAATGGCAGGCACATGGCTCGTCTGGAAAAACGTGTTGTAGAACGGCAATTCCATCATCTGGCGCGCTGCGACATCTGCCAGCTCTTTGCGCCCATAGCCGATATTCACGCACCAAAGCCCGCCCATACCGTCGAGGATCTCATGCCCCTCGCTGTCGGTCAGGGTCACGCCTTTGGCTCGGGTGATGATCCGCGCGCCTTTGGCGCTCAGTTGATTGCCATGGGTAAAGGGGTGCATGTGGTGTGCGGCGTCCAGCGCCTGCAACTCAGCGGTCGGCATATGGTTGGTGATCATCGTCATGGCATTCCCTTTCCCGAATCGGTTCGGCCACGCATGCGCGACCCTCACTTCAAAAATATGATCAAATTATCCAGTGTCAATCGAATCAGTAGAGCGCGCCCGATCGCTCCAGGGAATGGCGCACTTGTTCCATTCCTTGGATCACGTCCTCGCGAATGGCGCGGGCGGCGGCCTCTGCATCGCGGGCATGCATCGCGGCGAGCATATCCTTGTGCTTGTCTGGCAGGTTCTGCGTGCCCATGCGCCCGCAAACCACGCGGAGCGATGGCCCAAATCGAAGCCAGAGCCCATCGGCCACATCAGCCAAAATAGGTGCCTGTGCGATTTCATACAGCCGTTTGTGGAAGCGATAGTTCAGTTCAAGGTAAGCGCGCAAATCACCGCGTAGAATCGCGCGATCCAGCTCGTCGTCCAGACCCGCAAGCCAATCCAGATCCTCTAGGCTTGCCCGCTCGGTCGCGCGCAGCGTCAGATAGGGATCAAGCCATTGTCGCGCATAAATCAATTCGCTGATGTTATCGGCCGTCAACAGCGGCACAGAGACCCGGCGATTGCCCTGAAATTCTAGCGCGCCCTCCGCAATCAGGCGGCGTATGGCCTCGCGCACGGGGGTCATCCCTGCGCCCAAACGTTCCGAGAGTCCTTGGATAGTTACGGCCTCTCCCGGTGCCAAATCACCAAACAAGACCAGATCGCGCAATTGCCGATAGATCAACTCATGCGCCGGAAGGCGCGTTAAATCCCCGTCGATCGTGCTGAATTTCTGTGCGGCGGTGGTCATCGGCAAGGCAATCCAATCAGGCATCTCAATGTCCGGCCTTGCGAGTTTAGCCTGTGCATGAAAACATTACCATATTGCCATGAGCGGAAATTTTTGATCAAATCCGCACTAAGGCAGACACATGCCGACCAACGGGAGAACATGATGAGAAATCTGATACTGACCACAACAGCCGCTGTCGCGCTTGGCGCTTTTGCCGCGCAGGCCCAAGAAGTAAGGGTGTATAACTGGTCTGATTACATCGACGAAGAGTTGCTGACAAAGTTCGAGGCAGATACGGGCCTCAAGTTGATCTATGACGTCTTCGACAGCAACGAGGTTTTGGAAACCAAAATGCTCGCAGGTGGTTCGGGCTATGACGTTGTTGTGCCATCTGGCACCTTCCTGCAGCGTCAGATTCAGGCTGGTGCGTTCCAGAAACTGGACCTCTCCAAGCTTCCGAACCATGCCAACATGTGGGACGTGGTGAGCAGCCGCACGGCTCAATACGACCCTGATAACGCCTATTCCATCAACTACATGTGGGGCACCACGGGCATCGGCGCGAATGTCGGAAAGGTCAAGGAATTGCTTGGTGAGGATGCACCGCTCGATAGCCTCGAACTGGTGCTGAACCCCGACAACATGGCCAAGCTGGCAGAATGCGGCGTGCACTTCCTTGATGCGCCCGCCGAGATGATCCCGATGGCCCTGAAATACATCGGTGAAGACCCCAACAGCCATGATCCCGATGTGATTGGCAAGGTCGAGGACGTGTTGATGGCTGTGCGTCCGCATATCCAGAAATTCAACAGCTCAGAATATATCAACGCGCTCGCCAATGGCGATATCTGTGTGGCTGTTGGTTGGTCCGGCGATATTCTTCAGGCGCGTGACCGCGCGGCAGAGGCCGACAATGGCGTCGAGATCGTCTACAACGCGCCCAAAGAAGGGGCGCAGATGTGGTTTGACCAAATGGCGATCCCGGTCGATGCCCCCAATCCCGAAGGCGCGCATGTGTTCCTGAATTTCATCATGGACGCACAGAACATGGCCGCCGCGTCGAACTATGTCTATTACGCGAATGGTAACAAGGCGAGCCAAGAGTTTCTGATCGAAGATGTGATTGGCGACCCGGCGATCTATCCGTCGGAAGAGGCGTTGAACAACCTCTTCACAACCACGCCTTATGACGCCGGCGTGCAGCGGACCGTGACCCGCCTCTGGACCAAGATCAAGTCTGGCACCTGACCCGAACAGGATCATCGCCCGCGCAGGACTAGGCCCTGCGCGGGCACTCTCAAACAGTCGGGGGCAGGTATGGCACAAGTTGTTTTCGAGCCTTGGAATGATCCCAAGGCAAAGCCGCTTATCCAATTCAAGGGCGTGACCAAGCGGTTTGGTGATTTTACCGCGATCGATAACCAGACATTCGACATCTACGAACGCGAGTTCTTTGCATTGCTTGGCCCTTCGGGCTGCGGCAAGACGACGATGATGCGCATATTAGCGGGATTTGAAAAGCCGACCGAAGGCAAGATTATCCTAGCCGGTCAAGACCTTGCGCCGATCCCCCCAAACAAGCGCTCTGTGAACATGATGTTTCAGTCCTATGCGCTGTTTCCGCATTTGTCGGTCTGGGAAAACATCGCCTTTGGTCTCAAGCGCGATGGCAAGCCAAAGGACGAAATCGCCGCCCGTGTTGACGAAATGCTCAAGCTGACGCGCCTGCAACAATTCGCCAAGCGCAAGCCGCATCAGATTTCTGGCGGCCAGCGCCAGCGCGTGGCCCTTGCGCGCAGCCTTGCCAAGGCACCCAAACTACTTTTGCTCGATGAACCGCTTGGTGCCCTTGATGCGAAACTGCGTCAGGCGACCCAGTTCGAGCTGATGGACATCCAAGAAAAAACTGGCACCACATTCGTTATCGTGACCCACGATCAAGAAGAGGCGATGACTGTAGCTAGCCGCGTGGCGGTGATGGACAATGGCCGTATCATTCAGGCCGACACGCCCGCGCGCATCTATGAGCTGCCGAATTCCGTTTACGTGGCCGATTTTATCGGCGAGGTCACGATCATCCCCGGCACCGCCCGCAAATCTGGGGAAGGGTATGAAATCGCCTATGCCGAAGGCATGACGCCGCTTTATGCCGAAACAGAGACCGCCTTTGACAATGGCGAGACCTGTCACATCGCACTTCGCCCTGAAAAAGTGGCAATCAGCGCCGAACAACCGGCTGACCGCCGCAATGCCGTGCAGGGCAAGATCATCGACATCGCCTATCTTGGCAATCTCTCGACCTATCACGTGGCCCTGCCCAATGGTCAGATGATCAAGGCGCAAACCGCCAATACGCGCCGCCTGTCCCGGCGTGGCTTTACTTGGGAAGACACCGTCTGGCTGTCGTGGACCGACACCGCCGCCGTGCTCTTGAAAGGGTAGGGGGATGCGCCGCTTTGCCCTGATATTCCTGCCATATATCTGGCTTCTGGCGCTGTTTCTGGTGCCGTTCCTTATCGTATTCAAGATCAGCCTGAGCGATATCGCCACAGCCATTCCGCCCTATACCCCAACCTTGGAGTTCTCGCAGGGTTGGGAGAGCATCAAGACGTTTTTCAGCGCGCTTGATTTTGACAATTTCCTCTTTTTGACGACCGATGATCTTTATTGGAAGGCGTATATTTCTTCACTCCAGATCGCCTTTTTTGCTACTCTTCTCACGCTGTTGGTTGGGTATCCCATAGCCTATGGCATGGCCAACGCACCTGATCACTGGCGCCCGACCTTGATGATGCTCGTGATCCTGCCGTTTTGGACCAGTTTTCTCATCCGGGTTTACTCTTGGATGGGTATTCTTTCGACAGAAGGTTATCTCAATCAGGTGCTCTTGAAACTTGGCGTTATCTCTGAGCCGTTGATCATCCTCAACACGCCCACGGCGGTTTACATCGGCATTGTCTACACCTACCTGCCGTTCATGATCCTTCCGATTTATTCCGCGCTCGAGCGGATGGATGGTTCCCTGCTTGAAGCGGCCGAGGATCTTGGCTGTTCGAGAATGAAGGCATTTTGGCTGATCACGGTGCCGCTGTCGAAGACCGGTATCATCGCGGGTTGCTTTCTTGTGTTCATCCCAGTCATTGGCGAGTTCGTTATTCCCTCCCTCTTGGGCGGATCGCAGACCCTGATGATCGGCAAGGTCCTGTGGGAGGAGTTCTTTAATAACCGTGACTGGCCTGTGGCCAGTGCCGTGGCAGTTGTTCTTTTGCTGATCCTGATCATCCCTATCGTGCTCTTTCAACGTAACGAGCAAAAACAGCGGGAGGCCGAAGAATGAGACGGCTCACATGGTTCAACGCCACCTCGCTGACGCTTGGTTTTGCCTTTCTCTACCTGCCGATGATCATCCTGATCACCTATAGCTTCAACGAGTCCAAGTTGGTCACGGTCTGGGCCGGGTTCTCGACCAAATGGTACGGTGAATTGCTCAGCAACCAGTCTTTCCTTGATGCCGCTTGGGTGACGGTCAAGGTGGCGGTGGCCTCTTCTACCATCGCAACGATCTTGGGCACTATGGCGGCCCTCGTTTTGGTCCGCGCTGGGCGCTTTTATGGGCGCACACTGTTTTCCGGTATGATCTATGCGCCTTTGGTCATGCCAGAGGTGATCACTGGCCTGTCGTTGCTGCTTCTATTCATCGGGATTGGTCTTGATCGCGGAATTTTTACCATCATCCTCGCGCATACTACCTTTTCGATGTGTTTCGTTTCTGTCGTTGTCTCGTCGCGGCTTGTGACCTTTGATCGCTCTCTGGAAGAAGCGGCGCTTGATCTGGGTTGCTCGCATTTTGACGCCTTCCGCCTTGTCACGCTGCCGATCATCGCGCCTGCGGTTATCTCGGGCTGGCTTTTGGCATTTACCCTGTCGCTTGATGACCTCGTGATCGCCAGCTTTACTGCTGGTCCTTCGGCAACCACCCTTCCGATCAAGATTTGGTCGGCGGTGCGCCTTGGGGTGTCGCCCGAGATCAATGCGCTCTCGACCATCATGATTGGCATTGTCGCTGTCGGCGTGATTTCTGCCTCGCTGATTACCAAACGTGCCTCCCTGCGCCAGCAGGCTGACGAACGCGCCGCCGTGCGCGCATGAGTCGGGTATTTCCGGCCCATACCTATGGTGAAGGGCCAAGAGAGCGTGGCTATTGGCAAACCACGGCAGACCGGCCTGATTACCCTACCGCAGAGGGAACGATCACCTGCGATGTTGCAGTGATTGGCGCAGGGTTCACTGGGCTTTCCGCTGCTTTGCATCTTGCTGAGGCGGGGCAAGATGTGCGTGTGTTCGAGGCGCAGACGCCCGCATGGGGTGCTTCTGGGCGAAATGGCGGCTTCTGCTGCCTTGGTGGCTCTGCGGCGTCGGATGCCATGCTCCGCAAGATGCACGGCGAATCCGCGCGCCGCGAATACCGCCAGAGCGAGGTTGAAGCGGTGCGCTTGACCCGCTCCTTGATCGACACCCACGGGATCAGGCCGGATGTTCATTCCGACGGTGAAACGGTGCTTGCTCACACCGCCAAAGCCGCCACAGGCTTTGCTGACCGCGCCGCCCGGATCAAAGCCGATTATGGGGTTACACCCACGCTGATCCCCGGCTCTGAGTTGACCCAAATGGGGATGAAAGGCCCGTTCTACGCGGCGCTTACGACTCCTCTTGGCGTGGCCCTCAACCCGTTTAAATACACAATCGGTCTTGCCGGTGCCGCAAGCCGGGCAGGCGCACGGATTTACGCCCACTCACCTGTGACGGGCATTCGACAGACCAACAGCTTTACTCTCACAACCCCAAAGGCACAGATCACCGCCCGCCGTCTGATCGTCGCTACCAATGGGTATTCATCGGACGATCTGCCGGGTTGGATGCGTGGGCGCTATATCCCCACACAATCCAACGTCATCGTCACCCGCCCCCTGACCGAGGCAGAGTTGGCTGACCAAGGCTGGACCACGCGGCAAATGTGCTATGATGACCGTTTTTTTCTGCATTATTTTCGCCTGATGCCTGACAACCGCATGCTCTTTGGTATGCGCGGGGGCCTTTTCAGTTCGCCGGGATTTGATGTCCGCATGCATCGCACGATCCGGCGGCATTTCGAGGCGATGTTTCCGGCGTGGCGCCATGTCGAGACACCATATAGCTGGAATGGGCTGCTCTCATTGGCCCCGGATTTAACGCCCTACGCCGGGCCGATTCCGGATATGCCGGGTGCCTTCACCGGCCTGAGCTATCACGGCAATGGTGTGGCAATGGCAAGCTATGCTGGCGCGATCCTGGCCGATCTGGCGATGAACCGCACCCCCCGCACCCTCTATCCCGAAATCATGGCCAAACCGCCGGGCAAATGGCCCTTGGGCCGTTTTCGCCGCGCGATGCTGTGGCCACCTTATGCGCTGGCGACACTCACCGGAGGCTGATCTATTCTGGAGTACGGGCAGAGCGCGCTTTGTTGCGCCTTATGCCCAATTGCCGCTCGCGCCAGATGATGAGAATTCCCGCCAGAATAACCAGTGATGCGCCTGTCAGCATGGCGCGCGTTGGCACTTCGTCAAAGATGAAATAGCCAATGCCAAGCGCAAACAGGATCGAGGCATAGTCGAACGGAGCCACTACGCTGGCGTCGGCAAAGCGATACGAGGAGGTCAGAAAGATCTGGCCCAACCCGCCAAGCAACCCCGCCAGAACAAGCAGCCCGATCTCCGGTCCGGTCGGCATGACCCAGCCGAACGGAATAGTCAGAAAGGACAGCACCGTCGACGTGACCGAGAAATAGAACACAATCGCGCTGGTTTCTTCGGTTTGGACCAGTTTGCGCACATAAATCTGCGCAAGCGCCGCACAGATTGCCCCCGTCAGGGCCAGCATCGCGCCGACCGCTTGCACGGTCTCTACTGTTGGCCCGCTCAGTGCCGTCAGGCGTGGTGCCAAAACGATCAGCACCCCCCCAAGACCAAGCGCTACCGCGCCAATCCGGACAACGCCGACCTGCTCGTTGAGAAACATCGCTGCAAAAACCACAACCAAAAGCGGCGCGGCATACCCAAGCGCCGTCACCTCGGGTAGCGGCAGCATGCCCAAGGCGGCGAAACTAAGCCCCATTGCGGCTGTGCCTACAAAGCCCCGCCAAAAATGATTGAGTGGCGAAGTGGCCTTGAGCCCTGTGCGCAGATCCCCTCTCAGCGTCAACCACACGAGAATCACTGGGATGGCAAAGAACGAGCGAAAAAACACGGCTTCGCCCGGCGGCACATGCGCCGCCGTGGCCTTGATCAGCGATGACATGGTGATGAAGAGCATCACCGAAATGAGTTTGAGCGATATTCCCGTCAGAGGGCGCATGGTCTTGGCTCCAACACCCTCTGTCCGGTGTTAAGCGTCGGTTTCTGCGGCCTTTCGGGGCAGCACCCAATCCGCGCGTGGGAAGTGACAAGTATAGCCCTGAGGGAAGCGTTTGAGATAATCCTGATGCTCTGGCTCCGCCTCCCAGAACTCTCCAACTGGCTCCACCTCTGTCACCACTTTGCCGGGCCAAATGCCGCTGGCCTCGACATCGGCAATCGTGCGCAGCGCTTCGGCCTTTTGCGCATCATTGCAATAGTAGATAGCAGACCGATAGCTGAGCCCGATATCATTGCCCTGCCGGTTCATCGTGGTCGGATCATGGATCTGAAAGAAGAACTCGAGCAACCGGCGATAGCTGATGCGCGCCGGATCAAAGAAAATCTCGATTCCTTCTGCATGGGTTCCGTGATTGCGATAGGTCGCATTCGCCACATCCCCGCCCGTATACCCCACGCTGGTTGAGATTACGCCGGGCAGCTTGCGGATCAGATCCTGCATGCCCCAGAAACAACCCCCCGCCAAAACAGCGCGTTCGCTCATGTCACATCCTCCACCTGATCGAGATACGCCCCGTATCCCTCTGCTTCCATGTCGTCACGATGTATGAATCGCAGGCTCGCTGAGTTGATGCAATAGCGCAAGCCCCCGCGGTCGCGCGGACCGTCTGGAAAAACATGACCAAGATGGCTGTCGCCATGAGCGCTGCGCACTTCGGTCCGGATCATGCCAAGGGTGAAATCATGCAACTCCTTGACATGCGCAGGCTCCAGCGGCTTGGTAAAGCTGGGCCAGCCGCAACCGGACTCGTATTTATCCGAACTGGCAAAAAGCGGCTCCCCGCTTACGACATCCACGTAAATCCCCGGCTCTTTGTTGTGCAGGTATTTGCCGGTTCCGGGATGCTCCGTTCCGTTCTTTTGTGTTATCCGGAATTGCTCGGGGCTGAGGGCCGCGATTTTTTCCGACGTCTTGAGATATTGGGTCAAGTCTGCGCCTCCTGTGATAGATCCATGGTAACAGATGGATCTTCGCTGCGAAAATCAAATACCTGACGTGGTGATCCGAAGCCGAGCGTGTCGCGTACTCTTACCAAAGCAGGAGGATACCATGCGTGTCATCGCGATCATACTTGCGTCCCTTATTTCGGTACCAGCCATGGCGCTCGATCTAGACGCGCCTTTTGGCAATATTGACGGCGGTGAAATTCGCCTCTCTGAGTGGGCGGGGCAACCTGTTCTTGTGGTCAACACCGCCTCGCGCTGTGGCTTTACCCCTCAATACGACGGGCTTCAGGCCCTCTATGATCAGTACCGTGACCGTGGCCTTGTTGTGCTTGCGGTGCCGTCGGATGACTTTAGGCAAGAGCTGTCGAGCGAGGCAGAGGTTAAGGAATTTTGCGAGGTAAACTTTGGCCTCGACATTCCAATGACGACGATCACCTCGGTGCGCGGCGAGGCGGTGCACCCCTTCTATGCGTCGGTTCTGGCCGAGACCGGTTTTGCGCCAACGTGGAACTTCAACAAGGTATTGATAGCCCCTGATGGCCGTGTTGCTGGCACGTGGGGCTCTACCACGCGCCCAACCTCCGGTCAGATCACGGAAAAGATTGAGGCGATGCTCAACTAACTGGGCCGCAAATCACGCGCAACTGGTGCCGATTGCCCTGAAATGCAAAACCCCGGTGTTTCCACCGGGGCGCGCATTGGCGTGCAAGAACGTGAGTGATGGCACAGCCAATTACAAAACAACAGAGACCAGAGCACAAGTATACCTATCCACATGGATACATATCGCAGAAACCACGCCGTCATTCATGGGGAATAAATCAGGTTAAAGGCCCGTATGGAAAACCTTACCTTTGCGCCGCCGTTGGCCAGATTGAAAAAAGAGAGGCCCCAGTGTTCCCACCGGGGCCTCCTTTCACGTCTTGAGATGCCTTCTTACTCGGCTTCTTTTTCACCCTTCTCAGGCACGATTTCTTCGCCAGTGACCTGATCGACAACTTTCATCGACAGACGCACCTTGCCGCGATCGTCAAAGCCCAAGAGTTTGACCTTTACGTCCTGCCCTTCCTTGAGCACATCGCTCGGATGGTTCAGGCGTCGGTTCTCGATCTGGCTGACATGCACCAGACCGTCCCGCTTGCCAAAGAAATTGACGAAAGCGCCAAAATCCACAAGTTTGACGACCTTGCCGTCATAGACCTTGCCCTCTTCCGGCTCGGCCACGATCGACCAGATCATGTCATAGGCTTTCTTGATCGACTCTCCGTTCGGCGATGCGATCTTAATGATGCCTTCGTCGTTGATATCGACCTTGGCGCCAGACACCTCGACGATCTCGCGGATCACCTTGCCGCCCGACCCGATGACTTCACGGATCTTGTCGGTGGGAATCTGCATGGTCTCGATACGCGGTGCGTGTACGCTGAACTCTGCCGCGCCCGAGAGCGCCTTGTTCATTTCACCAAGGATGTGCAAACGCCCGGCTTTCGCCTGTTCCAGCGCCTTTTTCATGATCTCAGGTGTAATGCCTGCGACCTTGATATCCATCTGAAGCGAGGTGATACCGTCTGCGGTGCCAGCCACCTTGAAATCCATATCGCCCAGGTGATCTTCATCCCCCAGAATATCCGACAGGATCGCAAAAGAGCCGTCTTCTTCCAGAACAAGACCCATGGCCACACCGGCCACGGATGTCTTGAGCGGCACGCCCGCATCCATCATCGACAGCGACCCGCCACAGACTGACGCCATGGACGAAGAACCGTTCGATTCCGTGATCTCGGACACCAGACGCACGGTATAGGGGAAATCCGTCGCCGGCGGCAGAACCGCCTGAAGCGCGCGCCACGCGAGTTTGCCGTGACCGATTTCACGACGTCCCGGTGCCCCGACCCGCCCAGCTTCGCCCACCGAATAGGGGGGGAAGTTATAATGCAGCAGGAAGTTGGATTTGAAATTGCCGTGCAGCGCGTCGATGAACTGTTCATCATCGCCGGTGCCGAGGGTGGTCACAACCAGTGCCTGCGTTTCGCCACGCGTGAACAGCGACGAGCCATGGGTCCGCGGCAAGAGGCCGGTTTCGCATACGATGGGACGGATTTCATCCAAACGACGCCCGTCGATCCGGTTGCCATTCTTGACAACGTCACCGCGCAGAACCGTCGATTCCAGCTTCTTGAACGCCGAACCAAGGTTCTGATCCTCAAGCTGCTCATCGCTCAGCTTGGCCTTGATCGCCTCGCGGGCAGCGGAAATCGCATGGGTGCGCTCCTGCTTGTCGCGAATGGCAAAGGCGGCGCGCATCTGCTCTTCACCGGCTGCTTTCACAGCCGCATAAAGATCAGAGTAATCCGGCGGTGTGAAATTGAACGGCTCTTTGGCACAGTCTTCGGCCAACGAGATGATAAGATCGCAAACCGGCTTGAGCTGTTCATGCGCAAAGGTGACCGCGCCCAGCATTTCCTCTTCGGTCAGCTCATAGGCCTCGGATTCCACCATCATCACGGCATCTTTGGTGCCTGCGACAACCAGATCGAGACGCTGCTCGGGGTTGTTGCGCAGATCGTGCATGTCGTCGATTTCGGGGTTGAGGATATATTCCCCGTCCACAAAACCCACACGGCACCCTGCAATCGGGCCCATGAAGGGCGCGCCCGAAATCGTCAGCGCCGCAGAGGTTGCGATCAAGGCCACGATATCGGGATCATTCACCAGATCGTGGCTCAGCACGGTGCACATTACCAGCGTTTCATGTTTGAAACCCGGCACAAACAGCGGGCGGATCGGACGGTCGATCAAGCGTGCGGTCAGCGTCTCTTTCTCAGAGGGGCGCGCTTCGCGCTTGAAAAAGCCGCCGGGCACCTTGCCTGCGGCATAGTATTTCTCTTGATAATGCACGGTCAGCGGAAAGAAATCCTGACCGGGTTTTGCCTCTTTGGCAAAGGTCACATTGGCCATGACCGAGGTCTCGCCAAGCGTGGCAATCACAGTCCCATCCGCCTGACGGGCGATTTTGCCAGTTTCCAGAGTGAGGGTTTCCTCCCCCCACTGCATCGATTTTTTCGTCTCTTTGAACATCACGTTTCCTAAGTTGGCCGGTCCGGGCGTATCCCGTCGGGCCCATTTGCATCCGGGGCCGCATTGCCCCGCGGCTTTTGGTTCTTCATCCTGCTCTCTCGGCAAAGCCAAACCGGGACAGCAATCGGATCATACGAAAACCGCGCCCTATTGGGGGCGCGGTATTTTGTCTTAGCGGCGGATGCCGAGGCGCTTGATGAGGTCCTGATAGCGGGCCTCATTCTTGCCCTTGAGGTAATCCAGCAGCTTGCGGCGCTGTGCGACCATCATCAAGAGACCACGACGACCATGGTTGTCTTTCTTGTGGGTCTTGAAATGCTCGGTCAGCGTGGTGATACGCGAGGTCAGGATTGCAATCTGCACTTCGGGCGAACCGGTGTCGCCTTCTTTGGTTGCGAATTCCTTGATAACGCGGTCTTTTTCTGCGGCAGTAATCGACATCGGGGTCTCCTTGCATAAAAGTGTCGGGCACAAGCCGGGATGTCGTCCAGCAAGGTCCATGGAACACCCTTGGGACCGTGCCCAAAGGATACGCGCGTATAGGGGAAAACGCCTGAAATGGAAAGCGTGAATCGCGATGTGCCGTTTGTCTGCGGCTAGAGACCGCGGATCATCGGCAGAGCCTCGCGTGGCAAGAGCGCGATGTGATCAAGGGTCAGGCCCGTGGCATTGCCAATCGTCGCAATCCGGACCCCGTTCAGCAACACGGCTTGCGATGTCCCTCCCTCTGGCTCCGGTTCAAGGCTCAGGCTTGGTTCGTCGCCAGCTTGCGCATCGTAGAATACGATCAGCCGGTCCTCTTCGGGTTGAAAATCAACGATTTCTACCGCCTGACCTTCTTCGATCCAATCCCCCAGTAGCACCGTATCGGCACCTGCCCCGGTGGTCACCAGATCACCATGACCAGCAAGGATAAGATCGTCACCGGAGCCGCCATTCAGAAAGTCGCGCGCGTCGCTGTCATCAAGCGTGGGCGTTGCGGTGTCATCGACCAGCCCGACCAGCACATCATCGCCCCAACCGCCAAACAGCGTGTCCTGCCCGAGCCCCCCCTGCAACGTGTCATCGCCGATATCGCCATGCAGCGCATCGTGGCCCGCATCCCCGCGCAACAGATCATTTCCGGCGCTACCGACCAGACTGTCATCGCCATCGCCGCCAGAGAGTTCATCCGCGTCATTGTGGCCATAGAGAGTATCTGCGCCCTCTCCGCCAAAGAGGGAATCCATCCCGTCGCCACCATGGAGCGTGTCATCGCCGGCATCTCCGGAAATCCGATCACTGCCGAGGCCACCAAGCAGGCTGTCATCCCCCATGCCGCCGAAAATCGTATCGTCCGACCCCTGCCCGTGGAGCTGATCGCCACCCTTGGTTCCGGTCAGCGTCTCTGCCTCGGGCGTCCCGTTGATAATCTCGCCCATGCCGATGGGCGCATCCTGCCCAAATATACCATCAAGCAGACGAGGCCCCTCGTTGTCACTCTCCGACTGGTCGCCCTCGTCCTCAGGCTCGTCGGTCGCAGGCTGAAGGCCGACGAACGCCGCCGCCCCAACCGCGACCATCCCCAAAAGACTCGCAAACATCAACATTGCACGCCACTCACTAGACCCGCAACGATTAGACGCCCGGCGCGCCCATCTGGCAAATCTTTCCTGTAACCGTGGTTAACCGTCTACCGCCCCGGTGGCACTACCTCATAGCCCTGTTCCTCGGGCTCGTCGTCGACCATCTCGGCCGGAAAGCCGGGCGCACGAATGTCGAGGCCGGTCGCCTCTTCCAGTCGCCGAATGATGTCATCTGACTGCGCACGTGCGCCATAACGCCGGATACCGTCATCAAAGATCGATATCATCAGCGGCGAAATCTCGAGCGGGACGCCCGCGTCATCGGCAATCTTTTGAAACAGGCCGATGTCTTTCTTCACCAGGTCCATGGTAAAGCTGATGTCGCGGCTGCCGTTCAGGATCACCTGACTTTCGGTCTCATGCACAAAGGACGTGCCGGAACTGATCTTGATCGCTTCATAAGTAGTCGCAAGGTCCAGCCCCGCGCCCTTCATCGTCACCATCGCCTCACACAGCGTCAGAAGATTGGCGGTCGCCAGATAATTCGTCATCACCTTGAGCAAAGAGGCGCTACCGATCTCGCCCGTATGCAAGAGCCGCCGACCCAAGGTTTTCAAGAGCGGCAGAATCCGTTCAAACGTGGCGCGGTCGCAGCCCGCAAAGATCGAGATATTGCCGGTATCGGCCCGGTGGCACCCACCTGAAACCGGACAATCCACCGCCGCCCCGCCTGCCGCGATCACAAGCCCGCCCAAACGGCGGATTTCATCGGCATCGGTGGTGGACATCTCCATCCAGATCTTGCCAGGCCCGACCTCTGGCAGCATCTGCTGCATTACCGCATCCGACGCCGCGGGCGACGGCAGACAGGTGATCACCACCTCGCAGTCGCGCATCATCTGTGCCGGGCTTGTGGCTGCCTTGGCCCCGCGCGCGACAAAATCACTGACCAGATCCGCGTTCAGGTCATGCACTGTCAGATCATGGCCATTGCGCAGCAGACTGCCCGACAGTTTGCCGCCCACATTGCCCAGCCCGATGAAACCGATCTTCATGTTTTTTTATCCTCTCCCTGCGCCGCTCTTTGGACGACTCCGCGCAGCCTTTTGCGATTCGGTTCCGAATTGCAAAGCCATTTGCGACAGTTTCAGGCAAAAGATGATCAGCGCCGCCGCAATGTATCGCCAAGGCTCAGCGTCGGCTCGAGCGTGATGCGCACCGGGGCACTATCCTCGGGGTTTGACGCGCGGGCCGCGATGATCTCGGCGGCACGCCGCCCGATCTCCAGCCGGCAGGCGTCCATCGTTGCAAGTGCCCGCGGCAACCCTTCCAACAGTTCGACGCCATTAAAGCCAGCGAGCCCCATATCATTGGGAATGTCGATCCCCTGCTCTAACAGATAGAGCAGCCCGCCCGCCCCAATCATGTCGTTGGAATAATAGAGGAAATCCAGATCCGGTGTACGCCGTAGCATCTCAGCGGTCATTTCCCGCCCCTTGAGCAGCGCTGATCCACCCGAGTAAAACTCGTGATCCGCCATCTCGATCCCAGCCTTGGCCAGAGCTTCGGTAAATCCCTCAAAGCGTTTGCGCGCTCTGTGGTCGAGTGGCATCTTGGTGCCCATGAACCCGATCCGCCGATAGCCTGCCTTGATGATAGCTTGCGCCATCTGCTGCCCGGCGCGCCGGTGTGAAATCCCCACGACCGAGTCAATCGGTGTGCCGTCCACATCCATGATCTCGACCACGGGAATCCCGCTTGCCCGCAACATGGCGCGGCTTGCATCCGAATGCTCCAGCCCTGCGATGATCACGCCAGACGGGCGCCAGGACAGCATTTCGTAGAGGACTTTTTCCTCTTTCTCAGGCCGATATCCTGTCAGCCCGACCACGGGTTGCAACTCGGTTTCCTCAAGAACCCGGCTAATTCCGGTCATCACCTCGGGAAAAACCATGTTCGACATCGACGGAATGATAACCGCAACAAGATTGACGCGCTGACTGGCCAAAGCCCCCGCAATTTTGTTGGGCACGTATCCTAACCGCTTGGCCGCTTCGAGCACCCGTTGCCGCGTGCCCTCCGAAACATCGCCCTTATTGCGCAGAACGCGGCTTACCGTCATTTCAGACACGCCCGCGGCCTCGGACACGTCGCGAAGGGTCAGGGGATGTCTGTCATGCTGGGTCACGGAGGGATGTCCACAAGGTCCTACGCCTTTGTTACCGCGAACACCCTGACAGGATCAAGCTGCCTGCGTGAATCCACGGCAAAACACGCTGACAGGGAAATCGGACGATGACAAAGGCCCTCGCTCGCGCTAATCAGTTCCCCGCGTGGCCCCGTGGCTCAACAGGATAGAGCAGCCCCCTCCTAAGGGGCAGGTTGCAGGTTCGAATCCTGCCGGGGTCACCACAAAACCAATGAAATATTGTTCTCTCCGGAGGTATTGCAGGAGTGCATAAAGCGCTCCATGATTTTTTGCGTCGAATTCAGCTAAAAGCGGTGGACTGTGGTACATAACTTGTAAAAGTTGAGCCGTCACAAGGATCAGCAGCGTTGCGAACGAATGCGCTAAAGGCTGCGTTCGGGATATGGGGATCTGGCCGATTAACTTTGGAAAGCCTGAAATTTGACCTTATGAGTGGCGACACAAGACGAGCAGCGATACAATCACATCATGCCATTTTCCCATCTTGAAACACGCAAAATCGTGAGCAAGCCCCGGCTCATGTTTCGCCCGGATCCCGTTTTGGGTTGGCGGCTGTCGCCCGAACATACGGTCCGTGTGGCGTTTCGCAGTGGCATTTTTCAGAACATTGCGGCTGATGGCTGGCGTTATGTCCCTGGATCCCAGACCGCGCAGGGACCGCGTGTCGCAATTTATGGCTGCTCGTTTACCTATGGCACCGGTTTGTCGGATGATGAAACCTTTACCGCCCTCCTCCAGCGCGACATGCTAGGTGTCCAGATTTTGAATCGTGGCATTGGCGGGCATGGTACTGTGCAGAACCTTCTGCAGCTACGTCGTGACATTGCCGCAGGAACAATGGATGCCGCCGTTTTCGCCATGATCAGCGATCATCGGTTTCGCAACATCGCCCATCCACAACGCATGCGGCAGTATCTCAGCGAAGATTGGTATAAATTGAGGGTCGAACATGTGCCCGTTGCGCGATTTGATGGAAAGGGCCAGATTCAGATCGTGTATCGCGAGATTTGGCAACCGGCGCTGCGTGACGTTGAATTCGGAGTTTTTCTACCGGATGACCATATGATCAACCTTGCCACATGTGCAGTGCTCGGCATGGTCTGCGAGACGGCCAAGGCGGCAAGCATTCCTTTGCAGATTGTCCTGCTGGATGCGCTGGACCCCGATTTTAACTCCGCTGTTTTCAGCCGGTTTCCAGAAGCTACCGATATTTCAAATCCTCACGACCGGGATCACACATTTCTGCCACGGGATATTCACCCAAACGCCAGAGCCAACAGCCTGTTTGCTGATCGGCTGCAGCCGCTCATCAGGCGGCTGATTGGCGCGGATCTCGGCCGTCGGAGCGACCCGTGACCGCCCCCCGTTACACGCTTGGCATCTCGTCGCATTTCCACGATTCTGCGGCGGCGCTCGTGCAGGGCACACACATCCTTGCCGCCGCGCAGGAAGAGCGCTTCACCCGGCGAAAGGCTGATTGGCAGTTTCCTATAAACGCAATCACCTATTGTTTGTCGCAGCTTCCGGAAGGCGCGTCGCTTGATCGCGTCGCCTATTATGAGGATCCCGGACTCAAACTGCGGCGCATTCTGCAATCCGCTCAAACCCGGCTTCCGACCGGTGCGCGGCTCTGGCCGCGGATGGTGGAAACCCTGCGAAGCCTTGCAGAAGAGCTGCCGATGCAATTGAGGAAGATCGCCGAGGATACAGACCGAATAATCTTTGTCCCGCATCACCGATCACATGCTGCGTCGGCGTTCTATCCTGCGCCCTTTGCCGAGGCGGCAGTGCTGGTGTTGGATGGGGTCGGTGAATATTCCACCACGACACTTTGGTCAGGCAAGGCCACAGGGTTAAAGGCCGAGGCAGAAATCAGCTTTCCGCACTCACTCGGTCTCTTTTATAGCGCGTTTACGCAATACTGCGGCTTCAAGGTAAATTCTGGCGAATATAAACTGATGGGCCTCGCCCCCTTTGGCACGCCCGAATTCCGCCAAAAGATCCTTGATGAGCTGATCGAGCTGCAACCTGACGGTAGCTTTGCCCTCAACATGGCATATTTCGACTTTGACCGGGGGCTGAGTACCACATCGCCGCTTTTTGAAATGCTGTTTGGTCAACCGCAGCGCAAAGAGTCTGATCCGATGACACAGGTCCACATGAACCTCGCCGCCTCTGCCCAAGCGGTGCTGGAAGAGGCGGTGTTGGCCCTTGCCAAAACCGCTTTGGACCGTGCGCAAAGCACGAACCTCTGCCTTGCGGGGGGTGTTGCGCTGAATTGTGTGGCCAATAGTCGGCTGATCCGCGACCTGCCCGGCCTTCGCAATCTCTGGATTCAGCCTGCATCCGGTGACGCGGGCGGTGCCTTGGGCGCGGCGCTAGAAGTGGCGCGCGATGACGCTGCAACCGAGGCGCAGCCTATTCCAAACGATACCATGGCAGGCGGCTTTCTTGGGCCACAGTTCACCGATGCTGACATCTGCGCGGCGTTAGAGACTGCGGGATTAGTCTATCAGCAGCTGCCCGAGCCAACGACCTATGCCGATACGGTCGCACAGGCGCTGGCCGAGGGGCAGATTGTCGGTCATTTTCATGGGCGGATGGAATTCGGACCGCGTGCTTTGGGGAACCGCTCGATCCTTGCCGATCCGCGCGGCAAGGACACGTTAAGCCGCGTTAACAAATCAATTAAATTCCGTGAAGACTGGCGTCCCTTCGCCCCTATCGTGCTGGCCGATCAGGCGCCCCTCTATTTTGAGGACCCAACCGATAGCCCCTATATGTTGCTTGTCGCGCAACTCAGGCCGGAATTTTCCGGAAAAACTACCTTGTCAGACGCACGTGGGCGCGGCTTGCACAGCCCGATGCAATTGCAGAACGCCGTTGTCAGCGATTTTGCCGCCGTCACCCATGTGGATTTCAGCGCGAGGTTGCAGACCGTAACACCCGGTATTGGCACACGGGCAGGTGCGATCCTCGCTGCGTTCCATGCGATGACTGGTTGTCCGATGCTGCTCAACACCTCGTTCAACGTACGTGGGGAACCGATCATCTGTAGCCCCAAGGACGCTATTGACTGTTTTCTCAACACCCATCTGGACCTTCTTGCCATCGGCGGGGTGATCGTTCGAAAATCTGCCCAGCCGGATTGGGTTCACAAGAAAATAGGGAGGATGCACTTTGCCGCAGATTGACCACCCTGAGTTTCTAGAGCGGATGATGACCCTTCTTGGTGCGCATCCGGTAGAGGGCCCCGTCGAAACAGCGGGCCTTGTACCGCCAATGGCAGAGCTGAATGCCGCCCCGCGTCCTTTTGCAGAGGTTTACGGTGCTGAGGGACTGCTTGCGCAGACAGCCATCCGTGCCATGGAGGACGGCGAGCAGAGCATGGCGGCCTTGCTCAGCGCCCTGCAGGTCGCGCTTGAGAATGGTCGGCTCGATCTCGCGCCCCCTGATAAACCTGCGCCCCGTTTGGGCGGGTTTGTCTATCCGGTCGTCTAAGGACATTCTTGCCCCCTGCGGCGGATATCTCCCGCCGCAAGAGGTGTATTAGTGCGCCTAACTGCGCGATGGAAATACGCCCTCAAGGGCGATGCAATAGCGAATGACCTGCGTTGGGTCCTGCACAGCAACTGGCTGGTTGCCCCCTGAGGGCACGATCATCTGCGGCGACATTTGCACATTGGCGGGTTGGTCCGAATAGATCGTCTCCTGTCCGGAACCACCATCCGGTGCCGCCGCTAGAATCTTGCCCCCCGGTCCGGGGAAATTGCCATCGCTGTTGGTCGCGTTCACCGCGTGGCTATGCGCGGCCAACTGATTTGTGGTCAGTGTCACTGTCTGTTGTCCGCTGCTTTGCCCCCAAGACCGCGGGCTCAGACCGGTGCCGGTGCCTTGGCCAACCGGAATACGACCACGCAAATCCGGCAGGCCAAAGGATACGTTCCCATCGCCACCAAACGTCGTTCCAATCAGGGCAAAGAGTGCACTATTTTCACTGATTGCAAGAAGTTGGCCGTTGGTTTCTGCCCAGCCAGTCGGACAAAAATTGACGATACCCATCGGTGCGATCTCGCCAACATAGGGGTCTGCGTCTGCCAGTGCTGCTTGCGGCGCTGCACATGCGGCAATGCCAAGCCCAATCGCCATCAGCGCGTCACGGGATTTCGTTTTCAAATGTGTCATCAAAGTCTCCAAAGTCTTGATACGGAACGGCAACCTGTCGCTCGTCCAAAGGTGGGATCAATTACGTGATGGGAACGCACCCACTGTGGCAATGCAGTGGTAGAGCGCCAAGGTCGGATCCAGAGTGCTGATCGGGGTGCTTGCCCCGGCGGGGGCGATCATTGCCGCGCTCATCGTGACATTCGGGTTTGCCTGAGAATAAATTGTCTCGTTGCCGCTGCCGCCGGTCGGTGCCGCCGCCAACAGCTTATTCCCCGGACCAGGCAAATCGCCGTCCAGATTGTTCGCCTGCACCGTATGGCTATGCTGCGGCATCGTTGCCTCTGTCATGACCTTGGTCTCAGAGCCAAACCTTTGCCCCGCCAGCCGTGGTGTCAGGCCGTTCCCGGTTCCTTGGCCCACCGTAATCCGGCCGCGCAGATCCGGCAGGGCAAATGTCGTGATCCCGTCTCCGCCAAATTGCGTGCCGAGTAGGGAAAACAGTGCTTGGTTTTGTGCAATCGGCAACAATTGACCTGCCGCTTCGGACCAACCGCGTGGGCAAAAGTTAAAGCCGACGATCATGATGTCCCCAAGAAAGGGCTCTAATCCAGCCTTTGCTTGGTTCGGCGTGGTGCCAAGGCTCAAAGTCAGGCTCAGGGCTCCCACTGCCGCAAGCATGCTCTTCTTCAAATTCTTCATTGCTGACTCCAAATATTAAAGTTGTGTCTGATATCCGCAAAAAATCGCGCCCGCAGCGTCAGCCGGGGCCTTGGGTTATGCTCAGGGTCGCGACGGAAATACCCCTTGGGTAGCAATGCAATACTGCATCACGAGCGCCGGATCTTCGACATTGAATGGCTGGCTTTGGCCGGAAACGCCGATCATCGGCGGCGCCATCGTGACCGTGGGCCCCTGATCAGAATAGATCGTCTCAGAGCCCACCCCGCTTGGCGGTGCTGCCGCCAAGAGCTTGTTACCCGGTCCCGGTAGATCTCCATCGAGGTTGTTTGCATTCACCGCATGACTATGCAGCGGCATTTGAGCAGCGCTTAGCGTGACAGACTCTGCTCCGGTCATTTCACCTTGGCTGCGCGGTGACAGGCCAAGTCCGGTTCCTTCTCCCATTGCACCCCGACCCCGCAAGTCGGGCAAGCCAAAGGTGCTTGTACCGTTGCCGCCATAGGTTGTTCCAATCAAAGAAAAAAGTGCCGTGTTGCTGGAAATCGCAAGAATTTGTCCTTCCGCACTCATCCAGCCACGCGGACAAAAATTGTAGCCAACAGCAATGATATCCCCAATAAATGGGTTAAGACCGGCCTCTGCCCGATGTGGCACTAGGCTTCCCCCGGCTAGGAGTCCAAGTCCTAGTACCAAAATAGCGGTCGATTTTTTCAGACAATTCATACGACATCTCCAAAAATATGTTAAACTCAAAGTTGAGTATTTAGTGTCTTACGATTCCCAATAAAACGCAAAAACTATTCTTAAGGTTCGGGGCCAAAAAAGCGCCGTTTCAGGCCAAAGGCCTGGTCCGAGATCCGATCGGATGTGGTGCATGACAAGGTTTTGATGACTGACCAAAAATACGGGGTTTCGCACCCACATCTAAGCATCCGTGTCGCAACCCCGCCCGTCACAAATCCGCATGTCGCGATTGGTGGCCTTGGCGGTTCAGGAACGCGGGTATTTGCAGCCACACTCTCCGAAGCGGGTATCCGGCTTGGGGCGCAGCTCAACGTGCCGCTTGATAACCTCTGGTTCACCGTGCTTTTCAAGCGTGCGGATTGGATTCAGCATGGCCCGCCAGCGGCAGAGGTCGAGATAGCCGCAAAGCTTCTGCGACGCGCCATGACAACCGGGCTGTGCGGCACCCTAAGCGTTGAGGAACACGCGCTTCTGATGCGCCTGCGCGATCTGCTTCCGCCAAATGGCCCTTGGCAAAACGGCGCACGCGCAGCGGATGTCGAGAGCCTGATCAATAGTGGTCCACCGCAAGTGGGCAGCGATCAGCCTTGGGGCTGGAAAGAGCCAAACACCCATGTGTTTCTTCCGCATCTCGCCCAAGTCTTCCCTGAATGCCGCTATATTCACGTCGTGCGGGACGGGCTCGACATGGCGTTCAGCAAGAACACATGGCAAGCTCGGCATTGGAGCCATTTGTTCGGTCTGCCACAGGACCCGGATACCTCACTTGCGTTGCATCAGTTGCGCTATTGGATAGCTGCAAATAGCGCAGCAATAGATTTTGGCAGGGCTCACATGCCCGGACGGTTTCTTGTTATGTCATACGAGGCCTATTGCGCTGATCCGGAAAGACACTGGCCACGCCTTCGCCGCTTCTTGGACTTACCAGATCACACGTCACTGCCTGCCAACCTTTTGCGGCCCACCACCATTGGGCGAAGCAAAGAGCATGACATTTCACAGTTTCCGTCTGACGTGGTCACGCGCGCGCGTGACCTACAAGCAGAGATAGATGCGCATCATTTCTAAATGCCGCTGACTGCCTGTAGCTGGGCGTTCTGTGATCTGATCGACGTCGAGAGGAATTCAACAGAGCGCATCGCGGCACGGCCTAAGTGAACGCGCTTTAGCCGTTTTGCGGCCCTGTTGCCTCTGCTTCGATCCGCGCCCGTTCGGCATCGCTCTCATAGCTGGCCCAGGGGCGATCTGTGCCTGTGGGCGGCAGATCACTGGGTTTATGCACCAGATGCAGATGCGTCTTGGCGATGAAATGCCCGGTGATTGGCGCGGTCAGCAATAGAAACAGCGTGATCATCAGTTCATGAAATGAGAACTGCCCCACGACAAAGTAAAAATACATCATTGAGGCAATCAGCGCTCCGCCCACCCCAAGCGTCGTGGCTTTGGTCGGCGCATGCAGGCGCATCATCGGGTCTGGCAGTTTGATTAGCCCAAAAGACCCCACCAAGCCAAACACGCCGCTGATCACCAGACAGGCCGAAATGAGAATGTCTACAACCATGTTCCGCCCCCTATTCGATGATATCGCCGCGCAAGAGAAAGCGCGTGTAAGAAACGGTCGAGATAAAGCCAGTCATGGCAATGATCATCGACACCTCAAAATACATCATTGTGCCTTTGAGAATACCAAACAGCGCCAAGAGCGCGATCATGTTCACCACCATCGTATCCAGCGCCAGAATCCGGTCGCCCACGGTGGGTGAACTGATCACCCGATAGATATTGAGCAGCAATCCCAGACCAAAACAGCCAAAGGCAAAAAACAGCGCATAGTCGATCATTCGAAAATCTCCTTGAGCCGGCGTTCGTAGCGCGCCTTGATGTCATCGCGCACCGCGTCCGGATCGGGCGCATCGAGGCAATGCACGAGCAGGCTGCGACCATCCGCTGACAGGTCGCTTGAGACCGTGCCGGGCGTCATGGTGATCGTGCCTGCCAGCACTGTGATCGCCTCCGGTGTACGCAGATCTAATGGGATCGTGATCCAAGCAGGCTTGGTGTTGGCATTGGCCTTGAACAGAATAATCATGGCAACCTGCACATTGGCCACGCAGATATCCCACAGAACCACCAGCACGAATTCTACAATCCGGGGCAGGCTCGACAGGCGCGGGCGGTTGGGCCAATAGGGCGAGGTGATGATCGGGATGATCAGCCCGAGGATCGTCCCCAAGAGAAGGTTACCAAAGGTCAGCTTGTTCACCATCATCTGCCAGACCACGATCAGGGTCAGCGTCAGGAACGGATGGGGCAGGATCTTGCGCAGCATCGTCTTTCCTCCCTCAACCACCGTTCAGCACGGCGGCGATATAGCCTTCTGGCGCATGCAATTGCTGCGCTGTGGCCTCGATATACCCCATCACCGGTCCCGCCAGCACTGACAGCGCCACAATGCCGCCCAGCATTGCGAAACATACGACCAATGGCAGGGCGGGTTGTGGCGCGGGGGCGGGTTCCTCGCCCGTCTCAGGTGCCAGCTTCCAGAAAATCGCACTGCCCGCCTGACCCAAACCAAGGATCGCAACCAGCGACGTGGCCAGGATCACCGCCCAGATAAGCCAGACTTGCTCCATTCCGCGCACAGCGTCGAGAATGAGCAGCTTGCCAACAAATCCCGAGAGCGGCGGCATACCAGCCGTGGCAATCGCCGACCCAAAGAAGAGCGCGGCAATCATCCCGTGCTGCGCCATGCGCGGTCCGGGTTGCATAGCGCCTGCCAAAGACCCGCGCCGCTCGCGTACCAGATCGACCACAAGGAACAAGAGCGCTCCGGCCAGGGTGGAATGGATCATGTAATAGAGCGCCGCAGCCGTAGTTTCGGGCCGGAACCCGGCCAGTGCAATCAGCAGCGTGCCCATAGAGCCGATTGCGGCGAAGGCAGCCAGCCGCCCAAGCCGCTTGGCCCCCAGAATACCCACCATCCCGGCCACAAGCGTGATCAGCGCGGCATAGATCAGCATTTGGTCGATCAGCGCCGCAGTCGCCCCAAGATCGGGGCCGAAGACCAAGGTGTACGTGCGCAGAATCGCATAGGCCCCGACCTTGGTCATGATGGCAAACAGCGCCGCCACCGGGGCAGGGGCCTCGGCATAGGTTTCTGGCAGCCAGAAATGCAGCGGCAAAAGTGCAGCCTTGATGGCGAAGACAAGGAAGAGCAGCATCGCGCCAACCCGAAGTAGCGCACTGTCCTCAACTGGAATCTCTGCTGCCCGCACCGCCAGATCGGCCATGTTGAGCGTGCCTGTCACCGCATAGAGCGTGCCAAGCGCAAAGAGAAACAGGGTCGAGCCAAGCAAGTTGTAGATGACATATTGCACACCCGCCTTGAGCCTGCGCCGACCCCCACCATGGATCATCAGACCGTAAGAGGCGATCAGCAGCACCTCGAAGAACACAAAGAGGTTGAAGGCGTCGCCAGTCAGGAAGGCACCGAAAATGCCCATAAGCTGAAACTGATAGAGGGCGTGAAAATTATTGCCGCGTTGGTCCCAGCCGGTGCCCACGGCATAGAGCAGCACCAGCAGTGCCAGAACCGCTGTGACCAGAACCATCAGCGCCGACAGCCGGTCGAGAACCAGAACGATACCAAAGGGGGCTTGCCAGTTGCCCAGCTCATACACTTCAATCGCGCCGCTTGACGCCTTCACGGTAAGGCCAATGGCAATCGCCAGAACCGCAACAACGCCTGCAATGGAAAAAACCCGCTGCAACGATGGATGGTGCCGCATCGACAGCGTAAGGATCGCGGCCAGCACTGCCGGCAGGATGACCGGGGCAATAATCCAGTGGCTCATGCCTCATTCTCCTGCGCGGGCTGCTCTGGCGGTGTCTCGGATCCGATATTCACGGTGTCATCGCGCGATGAGAGGAACGACCCCAGCGCCAGCATAACCACCACCGCCGTCATGCCAAAAGAAATCACGATGGCTGTCAAAACCAAGGCCTGCGGCAGCGGATCCGTATAGCTTTCTACACCGTCCTGTAAGATGGGCGGCATATTCACCACCAGCCGCCCTGTGCCAAACAGGAACACGTTCACCGCGTAGCTGAGCAGCGAGATGCCGATGATCACCGGGAAACTGCGCAGCCGCAGAACCAGATACAGCCCACCAGCGGTCAAGAGGCCTATTGCACTTGCAAACAGAAGCTCCATCTCACGCCTCCTTCTCGCCCGGCGCGGTGCTGAGGGCCGGGTTGATGTCCATGGGCGCGACGTTCACCGTCTCACCCGACCGCCGCGCCATGCTTGACAGGCTGTTGAGTGCCAGCATCACCGCGCCTACCACGGTCAGAAACACGCCGGTGTCAAACGCCATGGCCGTAGCCCATTCGAATTCCTCGATCGGCGGGAAATGCAGATAGCCGTAATCGGATGTCAGGAACGGTCGCCCTGCCAGCCATGCCCCGATTCCTGTCACGCTGGCGATCAGCACACCCACACCGATTGTGGCATGGTAGGTCACGCGCTGCCGTGCTTCGGCCCAAGCAAAACCAGAGGCCATATACTGCATGAGAAACGCAATCGCTACGATCAGACCGGCGATAAATCCACCGCCCGGCTGATTGTGACCACGCAGGAAAATATAGGCCCCGACCATCAGCGCGATGGGCATCATCACGCGGGTGGCTACAACCATCATCAGCGGGTGGCGATCCCCCGCTTCGGGATAGCGATCCGCCTTCCATTGCGAAAGCCAGCGCCCGCCCGGTCCCTTGAGCACGGTTTCTGTCAGCGCGTAGATGACAAGCGCGGCGATGCCCAGAACGATGATTTCTCCATAGGTATCAAAGCCCCGGAAATCGACGAGGATCACGTTGACCACATTGGTGCCGCCGCCGCCCTTGTAGGAATTCGCGAGGTGAAAGACCGAGATGCTCTCTGACGCGAAATCGCGCAGAAGAATGGCATAGGTCAGACCCGCTACTGCAATACCGCCGACGGCAGCAATGCCAGCATCGCGCATCCGCCGGGCAACACTGCTTTCGGCCGGGGTTTCGCGCGGTAGGAAATTCAGCGCCAGAAGCAACAGGATGATCGTCACCACCTCGACCGAGATTTGAGTCAACGCAAGGTCTGGGGCCGAGAAATAGACAAAGCCCATCGACACAATCAGGCCCACAATCCCCATCAGGACCAGCGCCAAAAAGCGGTTGCGATGGAACGCGACCAGACAGATTGTCGCCAACACTAGCAAGAGCCACCCAATCGCAGGCACCAACGTTACGGGCAACATCTCGCGCGTGGGCGCAGCCATGCCGCCGCCCATATAACCAAGCACACCCGCGCCGATCACCGTGACCGCGAAAATCGCGCCGTTGCGGGTGAGCGCGCCATTATGCACACCATCTGTCAGCGCCGTGCTCAGGGCCGTGGCAGCCCGCGTCACCGCGTCGAACATCACCTTCGCCTCGGGCCGTGGCGTTGCGTTCCACATCGCCATCAGTGGCGCATGCAGGCGTAGCAGGATTGCGCCGCCAACCACCGCGATCACCGACATCCAGAATGCAGGCACCAGCCCATGGATGTGATAGATTTTCACGTAAGGATCAGACTGTGTCACAGCATGTGCCGCGACCCGCACCAGATCGCCGGCAAAGGTCATTGGCATAATCCCAATCAGGATCACCAGAAGCGTCAGGAATGCAGGCGCGGCCCACATGCCGAAACCCGGATCATGCGGCTTGGCCGGATAATCGTCGCGCTTGGGGCCAAGGAACACATGAGCGATATATCGGAACGAATAGGCCACCGAGAAAAGCGCGCCCAAAGTTGCCAACGCGCCCATCATCCAATGTGGGCCGATCCAATGGGTCTCGGCCACTTCTGCCAGCATCATTTCTTTGGACAGGAACCCGTTGAAGGGCGGAATCCCAGCCATCGACAGTGCTGCAATAGTGGCAATCGTAAAGGTGATTGGCATCAGATGCCGCAACCCGCCAAGGCGCTTGATATCTCGCGTATGCGCCTCGTGATCTACAATGCCCGCTGTCATAAACAGCGCGGCCTTGAATGTGGCATGATTGATGATGTGAAACACCGCGACCACCGCCGCCGCCTTGGTGCCAAGTCCCAAAAGCATGGTGATCAGGCCCAGATGCGACACTGTCGAAAAGGCCAAAAGCGCCTTGAGATCATCCTTGAAGAGCGCGATTTTTGCGGCCATCACCATGGTAATGAGGCCCGTCGAGGATACGATCCAGAACCATTCCGGTGTGCCCGCCAGAACCGGCCACATGCGCGCCATCAAGAATAGCCCAGCTTTTACCATCGTGGCCGAATGCAGATAAGCCGAGACCGGTGTCGGTGCGGCCATCGCGTGGGGCAGCCAGAAATGGAACGGAAACTGCGCAGATTTTGTGAAACACCCAAGCAAAATCAGGATAAGGGCCGGCAGATACATCGGGCTCGCCTGAATCGCGTCTTTCTGCGTCAGGATCACGCTGAGATCATAGCTTCCGGCGATATTCCCAAGGATCAACATGCCCGCGATCATGGCAAGACCGCCAAGGCCCGTCACCGTCAGCGCCATTCGCGCGCCTTGCCGCCCTTCGGGCAGGTGTTTCCAATATCCGATCAAAAGGAAGGATGACAGCGACGTCAGTTCCCAGAAAATCAACAATAACAAAATGTTGTCGCTCAGGACAATTCCCACCATCGCGCCCTGAAACAGCAGCAGATAGGTATAAAACTGCCCCATCGGATCTTCGCGTGACAGGTAAAACCGCGCGTAGAGGATGATCAAAAGGCCGATGCCAAGGATCATCCCGGCAAAGAGCAGCCCCAGACCATCCAGCATGAAATTGACGTTAAGACCAAGCGACGGCAACCACTCGATGCCAAAGGTCAGCACTTCGCCCCGCATCACCGCAGGCGCGCAAAGCAGCAGCAATATGAGCGCAAGGATCGTGGGCGCTGCAGTAAAGGCGGCGCAGGTGTTGCGCCCGGCTTGGATCATCAGGCCGGGAAACAAAGCTCCCAAAAACGGCAACGCCGCGATGATCGGCAAAAATCCTGCGGCATTGTCCATCCGTCTCCCGCCCCTCTCCCTGTTCTCTGCCTCGGCCTTGGCACCACGTCGCGGGTGCATTTTACGTGCCGTTTCAGTTGATCCAGCGTAATATACGGCGGCATTGCCGCGCCACAACCCAGCTTGTGACGATTTTCCACCTCGTGAAACCGCGACGCTTGAACGCAGGTCCTTGGGATGCTCTGCTGCAAGCGCACCCAACACAGGATCCGACAGTGACCAGCCCCCTACATAGCTTTCCTATTACCGTATATTACGAAGACACCGATATGGGCGGGATCGTTTATCACGCAAATTATCTGAAATACATAGAACGCGCCCGCAGCGCCTGGGTGCGCGACAAGGGCATTGATCAGAACGCCATGCGCGATCGTGACGGCCTCATATTTGCCGTGCGCCGGGTCGAGGCTGATTATCTTGGCCCCGCGCGGCTTGATGATCGGCTTACGGTTGAAACGCGCGCCGTTGCCGGAACTGGCGCGCGGTTGGTGATCGAGCAATCTGTGCTGCGCGGCACCGATGTCATCTTTACCGCGCAGGTCACGATCGCTTGCCTGACCCTTGCGGGAAAGCCGGTCAAACTGCCTGCGCCTCTGCGTACGACCGGCTGAGCGCGCCCGCTCGACGCGTCACGGGCATTGACCGACTACCCGTAAATACGGGCGTAACTGCGTTGAACCCACACCAAACTCGCGGATCACATCTGCCTCTGGTCGGTTGTCAGAGATAATCGCTATATCCCCATCATACCAATCCGCAGGGGTGGCCGCGCCGGTCCTGTCTCGCAGTTGCAGCGCCTTGGCCACACGCAGAACCTCGTCGGTATTCCGGCCAACAAATACAGGATACTCGAAAATCATCCGTATCCGTTGCGCCGGATCAATCAGAAAACTCTTGCGAATGGGCCATTCCGAGGATTCCTTTTCGTGGACCATGCCGAATATCCGCGCAAGTCGCATGCCGTGATCACAGGCACAGGGGAAATCGACTTTCACGTCGAACATATCCTCGATCTCTGCATGCCACGCTTGCTGTTCTGCGATCGAAGAGGCAGTCAGGGCTAGGTTCTTGATCCCACACGCAGTCCAGGATCTTGAATAGCTGGCCAGTGACGCGATCTCGGTGGTACAGACCGGCGTAAATGCGGCGGGATGGCTGAACAGATGCACCCAACTGCCCTCAGCCCAATCCCAAAAGCGCAAAGTCCCCTGTGTGGTCTCGACAGCAAAATCGGGAAACAGGTCTCCGATCTGCGGCAGCCACTTTACAGTTTTGCGCAACGAGCTGGGCAGTTTCAAAACCTCGTTTCCCGGCCCGCGTGGAGTAAAGAATTGTATGGTCATGCCAGCGCCCCATCGTCCTCTGATTGAAAGTTGTTGATGCCTGCAACAGTGAGAGGATTGAAACCAAATGTGTTTAAAATCGGGCAAAGGCATTTAACGTTATGTCTTAACACAAAAATCGCCCATCGGTCGTAGATGCTTGTGTCTAAAAGGTGACTTTGATAGTACTCTTCTAAATGTCCTGAGTGCATGGGATTTTTGGTTCGGTCCCAATTCACCCCGCGCAGTCGTCCTTGGTTTTCGCCTCGCGATATATTCATCCCCAGACATCGATGCGAGACAATATGCCACTAAGGGCCATGGTTCTTGAAGAGGACCGCGCAACCAAGCTTCTTGTGACAGAGCGCCTTGCCGAAGAGGGTTACGAAACGGTGCTGTGTCCGGATATTTCTGCTGTTTTGGACGCGGTAGAGCGCAACAACGTACACATCTGCGTGGTGGGGGCCCGGTATCGTGGCGTAGATGGCTATGATATCGTGCGCCAGTTACGCCACAAATCCGGTGCCGGGCTAATCTTGTTGGGCAATTCCGAAGACGAGATCGACGCCGTTCTTGCGCTGGAAATGGGGGCAGATGACTATATGGTCAAACCCGTGCGCCCCCGCGAACTTTGCGCCCGTGTGCGGGCTGTGGTGCGACGGATAGCGGCTGCGGCACCCGATGCCGATGGGACCCGTCCAATGCCAAGCCCGTCGTTGCGCCGGGTAGGAAATGTGGAAATCTGCGGCGTGCGTCGCTCTGTTCGAATTGGTGGGCAGCCCATTGAATTGACCACCTTTGAATTTGACGTGCTGATGGTGCTGGTGGCCCATACGAATGCGATCTTGTCGCGCGACCAGATTATCAAATCGGTACGCGGAGATCAGTGGTCGATCAGCGACCGTTCCGTGGATGGCATCATCAGCCGCTTGCGTCGCAAGTTGTTCGCGGGCGAGGAAGGAAACCGCCGCATCAAGACCGTTCATGGTCGAGGTTATATGCTCCTCGAAGCGCAAATGCTGGACGAAGTCTGACCCCGCCGCCACGTTCCGGCAAATATCCGCCCGATCCTGAGGCGAATTCCGCTGTAAACCAGCGCTGGCTTGCGGATGGTGTTGGCTTTCCCGTTTCAAATAGGATAGTTTGCTCTGCAATAAGGCCGGAGAACGGCCAGACACACAAAGAGCAGGCAAATGGAAGCAGAAACCCTGGCATTGGCACAGGAGATAGATTTCTCCATGTGGGCGCTTTTCGCACGCGCCACTCTCACCGTTAAACTGGTGATGTTCATGTTGATCGTGTCCTCGTTTTGGGCCTGGTCGATCATCATTCAAAAGATCATCATCTATCGCAAGGCACAGCTTGAGGCTGAAATCTTTGATCGCCGCTTTTGGTCCGGTGAGCCGCTCGATGGGTTGTTCGACGAAATCGGGCCAGAACCCGCGGGTCAATCCGAGCGGATTTTTGCCGCCGGCATGACAGAATGGCGGCGCAGCCATCGCAATGACGGCAATCTCATCGCTGGGGCTACGGCGCGTATCGACCGCAGTATGGACGTGGCCATCGCCAAAGAATCCGAGGGCCTTCAGAGTGGGCTTCAGGTGCTGGCGACAGTCGGCTCTACCGCGCCGTTCATCGGGCTTTTTGGCACCGTCTGGGGCATCATGCATGCCTTCGTCGAAATTGCCGAGCAGCAGAATACCAACCTTGCCGTTGTCGCACCCGGCATCGCCGAGGCACTCTTGGCCACCGGCCTCGGCCTCATCGCGGCCATTCCGGCGGTTATCTTCTACAATAAGCTCAGCGCCGATGCCGACCGGATTGTAGCGGGATACGAGGCCTTTGCCGACGAGTTCGCGACCATTCTCAGCCGACAGTTGGACAGCTAGACCATGGGCGCGGGTGTCGTTCAGAAATCAGGCGATTCAGGGCGTCGGAGGCGCGGGCGTGGCCGCTCGCGCCCGATGTCTGAGATCAACGTCACGCCCTTTGTGGACGTGATGTTGGTGCTTTTGATCATTTTCATGGTGGCCGCCCCCCTTATGGTGGTGGGCGTGCCGGTGGAATTGCCCAAAACCGCCGCCAATTCCCTTCCCAGCGAAGAAGAAGAGCCGCTGACCGTCACTGTCACCGCCGAGGGTATCGTGATGATCCAGACCTCTGAGGTGCCGCGCGAAGAACTGGTCGCCCGTCTGCGCGCCATTGCGACAGAACGCGAGAGTACCCGCGTATTCCTGCGCGCCGATGGGTCAGTGCCTTATCAAGACGTTATGCAGGTCATGGGCGCACTCAACAACGGCGGCTTTGCGAATATTGGGCTGGTGACAGATGCTGGCGGTCCAGCACTTGACGGGCAGGGCGGCTAGGGGCGCATCTGGTGAACACCGGACAGATCATATCGGGCGCGGGCCATCTGGCATTGATCGGCTGGGCCCTGCTTGGGGGCGTGTTCCGCTCTGATCCGCCCCCCTTCGAGGTGGTGGAGGCCACAACTATTTCCTCTGAGGAATTCGCGGCCCTGCTCGCACGTCAGAGCGCCCCCGAGGCTGTCGCCAATGTCGACACACCAGAGCCGCCCGCGCCCGGCGATTCTGCGCCGCCGCTTGCCTCTATCCCCGATACCCCGCCTGAGAGCACGCCGCCCCCGGCACAGGAAACCGCGCCCCCTGATCCCGCGCCCGATGTCTCGGAAATCACCCCGCCTGCGCCCGCCGAGGTGACGGATACAGCGCCGGTGCTTGAAACCCCGCAAGAGGATGTGGCGGTCGTGGTTCCGCAGGTTTCGCCCCGGCCCAAGCCGCGCCCCGCGCCCCGCGTTGCTCCCGAGGCCGTGGCACCGCCGGAACCGGATGTGCGCATTGATGAGGTGGCCCAGTCCGAGGTCGCGCCCGAGGAAGGTGCCGAAGTGCCGCAAGAGCCCGCCGAGGCTACGGCACAGGAAGAGGCGGCAACCGAGATCGTGACCGAGGCGGAAGAGTCGAAAGACGCCGCGCCCACGTCCTCTCTGCGACCCAAACCGCGCCCCGCGCGCCCGGTTGCTCAGGCCGAAGCACCAACGCCCACCGAAACTCCGGCGCCAGCTACCACCGAAACACCCAGACCCGCTGCGCCCGCGACCGATCAGAGCGCCGTCAACGATGCACTGGCCGCCGCCCTTGGTACCGGTCAGCAGACCGACACCGCCCCCAGCGGCCCGCCGCTCACGTCTGGCGAAAAGGATGCGCTGCGTGTCGCTGTGCAGCAATGCTGGAACGTAGGCTCGCTCAGCACCGAGGCGCTGGGCACTACGGTTGTGGTTTCGGTGCGTATGGGCGAGGATGGCAGGCCGGACAATGGTTCGATCCGTATGGACAGCTTTTCCGGCGGGGGCGATGCGGCAGCGCGTCAGGCTTTCGAGGCCGCACGGCGGGCGATCATCCGCTGCGGCGCCAATGGTTTCAACTTGCCGCCGGAAAAATACGACCAGTGGCGTGACATCGAAATGACATTCAATCCGGAGAGTATGAGGATCAAATGATGCGCTTTATGATGACCCTCCTTGCGGCCCTCACACTCTGGGCCATGCCCGTTCTGGCGCAGGGCAATGGCCCGCTTCGGATCGAGATCACTGAAGGTGTGATCGAACCGTTGCCCTTTGCCGTGCCCGATTTCGTCTCGGATAGTGCGGCGGGTCAGGAACTTGGCCGCAACATCGCCAGCGTGATCGCCGCCGATCTTAACGGCACAGGGCTCTTTCGCCAGATCCCGAGTTCCGCCCACATCAGCCGGATCACCAGCTTTGAAAGCCCGGTGCAATATGCCGACTGGCGCGCGATCAATGCACAGGCCCTGATTACAGGCGCGGTCAGCACGGATGGTGCCGGGCGCATCATCGCCAAATTCCGCATCTATGACGTGTTTTCCGGTCAGGAACTGGGCGCAGGTCAACAGCTTGTCGGAACACAGGACGGCTGGCGGCGTATTGCCCACAAGGTTGCTGATCAGGTCTATAGCCGCATCACCGGCGAAGGCGGCTATTTCGACAGCCGTGTCGTCTTTGTTGCCGAGAGCGGCCCCAAGGATCAGCGCGCCAAGCGGCTGGGCATCATGGACTATGATGGTGCCAATGTGCAGTATCTGACCGACAGCACCAGCATTGTTTTGGCACCCCGCTTTTCCCCCACCGGCGACCGGGTGCTTTACACCAGCTATGAAACTGGCTTTCCGCGCATCTATGTGCTCGACGTGGCCAATGTGGGGCGTCGCGAATTGCCCACACAGGACGCCACCATGAGCTTTGCGCCCCGCTTTGCCCCCAATGGGCGCACCGTGGTCTATTCGCTGACCCAAGGCGGCAATACCGATCTTTATACGATGGACATCGGCAGTGGTGCCAGTACCCGGCTAACCACCGCCCCCTCTATCGAAACCGCACCCAGCTATAGCCCCGATGGCAGCCAGATCGTGTTCGAGAGCGACCGCTCCGGAACACCGCAGCTTTACATCATGTCCGCAGGTGGCGGCGAGGCCCGGCGCATCAGCTTTGGCGAGGGGCGCTACGGCACGCCCGTCTGGTCGCCGCGCGGCGATCTTGTGGCCTTTACCAAACAGTCCAAGGGGCGCTTTCACATCGGCGTCATGCGCACCGATGGCAGCGAAGAGCGTCTTTTGACCGCCTCCTTCCTCGATGAAGGCCCAACATGGGCCCCCAATGGCCGCGTGATCATGTTCACCCGCGAAACCCAAGGCGAACAGGGTCAGGCCAGCCTCTATTCGGTGGATATCACCGGGCGTAATCTAAAACAGGTCCCGACCAATACCGGGGCCAGCGATCCTTCGTGGTCACCGCTTCAGAATTGAACCCACAAGGCCCGCGTTTCCTTGGGACGCGGGCTGTGATATGACAGGCCAAGGCAGAAACGAATGGGGCTAAAATGACCTATCTGAGCAAGACACTGATCCTCTGTGCAGGGCTGGCACTGGCCGCTTGTACCAATCCCAACCGATTTGACGACGGCAGTGCTGTCGATCTCAACAATGGCGCGAACTCTGGGGCTGGCTTTGCCGGCTCGGCGCAAGATCCCACCTCGCCGGCCTATTTCCAGCAGACGGTGGGGGATCGCGTGCTTTTTGCCGTCGATCAATCCACGCTCGGCTCAGACGCACAAGCCACGCTTGACGGTCAGGCCAACTGGCTGACCACCAACCGTGATTTCACTGCCGTGATCGAAGGCCACGCCGACGAACAAGGCACCCGCGAATACAACCTTGCCCTTGGTGCGCGTCGCGCCAACGCGGTTCAGGAATATCTGATTGGTCGCGGTGTTTCCCCGAACCGCTTGCGCGTGGTCAGCTACGGCAAGGAGCGCCCGATCGAGATTTGCAGCAACGAGGCGTGCTATGCCAAGAACCGGCGCGCCGTGACTGTGCTGGCCGCCGGTCTAGGCAGCTAACCTAGGAAGAGGGCCGCACCATGCGTCGTTTCGCGTTCATTCTGGCAGCAGGTCTTTTTGTTGCGCCGCAAACTGCTCCGGCGCAGACGGATCAGACGCTGGCCGACATCCGTCAGGAACTGTCAGTGCTTTTCGTCACCTTGCAGCATCTCAAGCGTGAACTCAGCACCACCGGTGCTGCGGGCCAACTGAGTGGCGGCGGGTCTCTGGTGGACCGCGTGAATGCGATTGAAAGCGAGGTGCAGCGCCTCACCTCCAAGACTGAAGAGCTGGAATTTCGCATTGATCGCGTGGTGTCCGATGGCACCAATCGCGTCGGCGATCTAGAATTCCGCCTCTGCGAACTGGAACCCAGCTGTGACATTGCCACGCTGGAACCCGGCAGCACGCTAGGCGGGGTCGATCCTGTGACGGCGGGTGGCGGGGCGGTTCCACTTCCGACCACCCCAGAGGTCAGCACCGGCGACAATCCGCAGCTTGCCATCGGAGAGCGAGACGATTTCGACCGCGCCGAAGCTGCCTTGCAGGCAGGCAATAACAGCGAGGCGGCGGCAGGTTTTGCCGCCTTCCTGTCGACCTATCCGGGCAGCCCGTTGTCTGGCCGCGCAGGTCTTTTGCGCGGTGAGGCGCTCGAGGCGGCTGGCCAGCAGAGCGAGGCCGCGCGCGCCTATCTTGACAGTTTCAGCGCAGCCCCTGACGGGTCAGAGGCCCCAGAGGCGCTCTTTCGTCTAGGGCGTGCGCTGGGTCGTCTGGGCCAAACCCAAGAGGCCTGCGTGACTTTGGGCCAGGTCGAAGCCCGCTATCCCACTGCGGCGGCGGTCTCTTCGGCGCAATCCGAGATGGGCCGTCTGGGCTGTTCGTGATCCCGCCAGACGCGTCGTTACAAAGCAGCCTCGCGGCGCATTTCGCGGGGCATATCCCTACCCGGCTGGGCGTTGCCGTGTCCGGCGGCAGCGATTCGCTGGCGCTTTTGCACCTTCTTCACGGCTGGTCCCTTGTGGGTGGCCCCACGCCCGCCGCTGTCACCGTTGATCACGGGCTGCGCCCCACCTCTGCGCAAGAGGCCGTGGACGTGGCACAGATCTGCGCCCGTCTGGCGATCCCGCACGACACCGTGCGTTGGCAAGGTTGGGATGGCTCCGGAAATCTTCCTGACCACGCCCGCCGGGCGCGCTATGCGCTCCTCACTGACTGGGCACGCGCAAATGACCTACATGATATTGCCATTGGCCATACCCAAGACGACGTCGCCGAAACATTTTTGATGCGTCTTGCACGCGGCGCGGGTGTGGATGGGCTTGCGGCGATGCGCCCGCGCTGGACGCAGTCGGGGGTGACCTTTCACCGCCCGCTACTCGACCTATCCCGCGAGGCCCTGCGCGATCATCTGCGCAGACTTGGTCAATCGTGGATCGATGATCCAACCAACGATGATACCACCTACCTGCGCCCCCGCGCACGTCAGAGTCTCATGGCCCTCGCGCCCATGGGGCTTGGTGCCGCGACGCTGGCCGATGTGGCGCGCACCCTGTCCGGGGTTCGCACGGCGCTGGATCATGCCACTCTGACCGCCGCCCGCGCACTTCTTCAGGTGCAGTCTGGGGATATTCTCATCGACCACCCCGGATTTAATGATCTCCCTGAGGAAATCGCGCGCCGTCTCATGCAGGCTATGCTGCAATGGCTTGCGGGGGAGGAGTATCCGCCGCGCGGCACCGCTCTCGCGAGTTTTATCAAAGCCGCCCGTGATGGCCACACAATGCCCCTGCACGGCTGCCTTCTTCTGCCGCCCAAGAACGGCCAGCTTCGCCTCACGCGGGAATATGCCGCGGTCAAGGGACTGCGCGCGCCCGTAAACACCCTCTGGGATAATCGCTGGCAGGCGAGCGGCCCCGCATCCCCCGGTGTCGAGATAGCCGCGCTTGGACCCAACGGACTGCAGGCTTGCCCGGATTGGCGCCAGAGTGGCCTGCCGCATGCCTCTGCGCTCTGCGCCCCTGGCCTCTGGCAAGGGGATACTCTGATCGCCGCCCCGCTCATGGGTCACCCGAATGGCTGGGCGCTGATCCTCAAGCCTGAGCAGGACAATCTGCTGATGTCCATATTATGTCATTGAAGATAGGGCCGTGATCTCTATTTATGATCCATGCGCCCTGTGCTAGACGCACGGGGATACGAATTTTGGGAGAGAACCCTTGGGTAACGCAAGAAATATCGCCTTCTGGCTGGTGCTGTTCCTTTTGATCCTCGCGCTGTTCAACCTGTTCAGCGGGTCGGGCAACACCCTCCAGAGCCGCGCAGTGCCATATTCCGAGTTTGTGGCGGCAGTGGACAGTGGCGGTGTGAGCCAGGTAACGCTGGATGGCGAGACTGTGCGCTATCGCGGCGCGGATGGGCAGGATTATGCAACGATCAAGCCTGAGGATGCAGAAATCACCCAACGTCTGATTGATGCGGGTATTCCGGTCAAGGCCGAGAGCCAGCAGCAATCCGGCTTTCAGACCTTCATTGTCTCGCTTCTGCCCTTCCTTCTGTTGATCGGCGTGTGGATCTATTTCATGAACCGCATGCAGGGCGGCGGCAAAGGTGGCGCGATGGGTTTTGGCAAGTCCAAAGCCAAAATGCTGACCGAAAAGCACGGTCGCGTCACATTTGATGATGTGGCAGGCATCGACGAGGCCAAGGAAGAGCTTGAGGAAATCGTGGAATTCCTGCGCAACCCGCAGAAATTCTCGCGGCTTGGCGGTAAAATCCCCAAGGGCGCGCTGCTTGTCGGCCCTCCGGGTACTGGTAAGACGCTGCTTGCCCGCGCCATTGCGGGTGAGGCGGGCGTTCCTTTCTTCACCATCTCTGGTTCTGACTTTGTGGAAATGTTCGTGGGTGTGGGTGCATCCCGCGTGCGCGATATGTTTGAGCAGGCCAAGAAAAACGCGCCCTGTATCGTGTTTATCGACGAGATTGACGCGGTCGGCCGCCACCGTGGGGCGGGCTATGGCGGCGGCAATGACGAGCGCGAACAGACGCTGAACCAACTGCTTGTTGAAATGGACGGATTCGAGGCCAACGAAGGCGTGATCATCATCGCGGCCACCAACCGCAAGGATGTTCTTGACCCCGCACTTCTGCGCCCCGGTCGTTTTGACCGTCAGGTGACCGTGCCCAATCCCGACATCAAGGGCCGCGAGAAAATCCTTAACGTTCACGCCCGCAAGACACCGCTTGGCCCCGATGTGGACCTGCGCCTGATTGCGCGCGGCACGCCCGGTTTCTCTGGCGCGGACCTTGCCAACCTCGTCAACGAGGCGGCGCTGATGGCTGCGCGTGTCGGTCGACGTTTTGTGACTATGGTCGACTTCGAGAACGCCAAAGACAAGGTGATGATGGGGGCCGAGCGCCGTTCGATGGTGCTGACCGACGATCAAAAGGAAAAGACCGCCTATCACGAGGCCGGGCATGCGGTGGTGGGTCTTGCCCTGCCCAAATGTGACCCTGTCTACAAGGCTACGATTATTCCGCGCGGTGGTGCCCTCGGTATGGTTGTGAGCTTGCCCGAGATTGACCGGCTCAATTGGCACCGCTCCGAGTGCGAGGAAAAGCTGGCCATGACCATGGCAGGCAAAGCCGCCGAAATCCTCAAATACGGCGAGGATAACGTGTCGAACGGCCCTGCTGGCGATATTCAACAGGCCAGTGGCCTTGCGCGCGCCATGGTGATGCGCTGGGGCATGTCCGACAAGGTTGGCAATATCGACTATGAGCAGGCGCACGAAGGCTACATGGGCAATGGTGCCGGTGGCTTCTCGATTTCCGCACATACCAAAGAGCTGATCGAGGAAGAGGTCAAACGCCTGATCGACGAGGCCTATATTCGGGCCAAGAAAATCCTGACTGATCGTCAGGAAGATTGGGAACGTCTGGCGCAGGGTCTCTTGGAATACGAGACACTGACCGGAGACGAGATCAAGCGCGTGATGCGGGGCGAACTTCCCTCGGCGAATGACGATGACGACGGCAGTGCCGAAGCCAGCAAGCCCTCTGTCACCGCAATCCCGAAAACCAAGCCCAAATCCACGCCCGGCGACGGCGGGCTGGAGCCAGAGCCCTCAACGTGAGCACGAATGCCGCGAAACAGGATTGGAATCCCGGAGCCTATGCAAGGTTCCGGGATCAACGCTTGCGGCCTGCCCTCGATCTTTTGAACGCCGTCGGTCAGATGGGCGCGGGCGATGTGGTGGACCTTGGATGCGGCAACGGCGTGATGATCGAAACCCTGCGTGCCCGCGCGGGCAATCGCGCGGTTGTGGGGGTCGATGCCAGCCCCGCCATGCTCGAAAAGGCACAAGGGACGGGTTATGATGCCCTCCAACAGGCCGATATCGCCGAGTGGCACCCGCGCCGCGCGCCGGGCCTGATCTATTCCAACGCGGCCCTGCATTGGGTTGGTAATCACGAAGCACTTATGCCCCGGCTCGTCCGCATGCTGGGCAAGGGCGGGACGCTGGCTGTGCAGATGCCGCACCAGAACAAGGCCCCCTCGCACCGTGTCTGGCTCTCGCTGGCAGAGGAACTCTTTGCCGGGCGGATCGAAAAGATGGGCACCCCCGGTGTGATGTCTCCGATCAAATACGAGGAACTTCTGGCGCCGCTCGGTCAATTCCGCCTCTGGGAAACGGATTATTATCAAAGGCTGACCGCCGAACCCGGGAGCCACCCGGTGCGCCGCTATACCGAAAGCACCTATGCCCGTCCGGTTCTGGCCGCGCTCGAGCCGGATGAAAAGGCCGATCTCATTCGTCGTTACGAAGAGGTGATGCATAGCGCCTACCCGGTTCGTGCCGATGGTACTGTGCTGTTCCCGTTCCGCCGCATGTTCTTTACCCTGACCGTCTGACCTGAATTTGAACGGCCCTGCGGGGCGAGTATTTTCCACCAAGAAGAAACGGGGCGCAAAGATCAATGCCCGCATTGATGCCAACCGAGTATGAGGGCCGAATCACTTGGCTGGGCCGAGTGGCGCAGCGCGATGCGTCTCTGGCAGCCGAACCGCTCGACGCGGTCGACGTGACCTTTGCCGGTGTCGCGGGCGAAGAGCACGCGGGCCTGACCCGCCCTTCATGTAGCCGCGTTATTTCCCAGCACCCCAGAGGCACCGAAATCCGCAATGCGCGGCAATTTTCTGTCCTTTCAGACGAAGAGCTGACAGCCATCGCCGCCACCATGGGTGTTGCGCGGCTTGAACCAAGCTGGCTGGGTGCCTCGCTGGTGATCAGTGGTATTCCCGACCTCAGCCATTTACCTCCCTCATCGCGCTTGCAAGGACCGGATGGGGTGACGCTGGTGATTGATATGGAAAATCGCCCCTGTCACCTGCCTGCCAAGGTGATCGAGACCCACGCCCCGGGCTTTGGTGCACGGTTCAAGCGCGCGGCTCTCGGGCGGCGCGGTGTCACTGCTTGGGTCGAGCGTGAGGGGCGGCTGGCCTTGGGTCAAATGCTGCGCCTGCATATTCCCGATCAGCCGGTCTGGTCCGAACTCTCGCGTGTGCGCGCCACGTTGCTCTGACTCCCCTTTCTCGGTTTCCGATCCGACACCGTCTGCGGTGATCCGCCGCAAGCACAGGCCCATGTGTCGGATTCGCATGCTGTGGGATGCCGAGAATTGGCTATCACCGTGGTCAGATCAAGCCCAACAGACGAGGGAAGGAAACGACTATGGGTTACAAGAGCGACATCGAGATTGCACGGGAGGCCAAGAAGCGACCGATCCAAGAGATCGGCGAAAAGCGGGGCATCTCGAACGACGATCTTCTGCCCTATGGCCATGACAAGGCAAAAGTCAGCCAGAAATTCATCGACTCCGTTCAGGGCAACAAGAACGGTAAGCTGATCCTCGTGACTGCGATCAACCCCACCCCTGCAGGCGAAGGCAAGACCACGACCACTGTTGGTCTTGGTGACGGCCTGAATCGCATCGGCAAGAAGGCCACCGTTTGCATCCGCGAGGCCAGCCTTGGGCCAAACTTTGGCATGAAGGGCGGCGCAGCCGGCGGCGGCTATGCACAGGTTGTCCCGATGGAGGACATGAACCTGCACTTCACCGGCGATTTCCACGCCATCACCAGCGCACACAGCCTGCTCAGCGCCATGCTCGACAACCACATCTATTGGGGTAACGAGCAGAACATCGACACCCGCCGCGTAGTGTGGCGTCGCGTGGTCGACATGAACGACCGCTCGCTGCGCCAGATCACCTCGTCGCTGGGCGGTGTTTCCAACGGCTTTGCGCGCGAAGATGGCTTTGACATCACTGTCGCGTCCGAGGTCATGGCAATCCTCTGCCTCTCCAAGAACCTTAAGGATCTTGAGGAGCGTCTTGGGTCTATGATCGTGGCCTATCGCCGCGACCGCAGCCCCGTCTTCTGCCGCGATATTAAGGCCGAAGGCGCGATGACCGTGCTTCTCAAAGATGCGATGCAGCCCAACCTTGTGCAAACGCTGGAAAACAACCCTGCCTTCGTGCATGGCGGACCCTTCGCCAATATCGCGCATGGCTGTAACTCGGTCATCGCGACCACGACCGCGCTCAAGATCAGCGATTATGTTGTGACCGAAGCGGGCTTTGGCGCTGACCTTGGTGCAGAAAAGTTCATGAATATCAAATGCCGCAAGGCGGGCCTAGCCCCCGATTGCGTGGTCATCGTGGCCACCGTGCGTGCGATGAAGATGAACGGCGGCGTCGCCAAGGCAGATTTGGGTGCCGAGAACGTTGATGCGGTCAAGGCGGGTTGCCCGAACCTTGGGCGCCACATCGAGAACGTCAAATCCTTCGGCGTGCCGGTGGTTGTGGCGATCAACCATTTCGTCACCGATACGGAAGCAGAAATCGAGGCCGTCAAAACCTTTGTCGCCAATCATGGTGCCGAAGCCGTGCTGTCGCGCCATTGGGAACTGGGCTCCGAAGGCTCTGAGCCTCTGGCGCGCAAAGTGGTCGAAGTGGCCGAGGCCGGGAATGCCAATTTCGCGCCCCTCTATCCCGATGACATGCCGCTGTTCCAAAAGATCGAAACCATCGCCAAGCGCATCTATCGCGCTGACGAGGTGTTGGCCGATCAAAAGATCCGCAGCCAGCTCAAGGAATGGGAAGCGCAGGGTTATGGCCATCTGCCAGTTTGCATGGCCAAGACGCAGTATAGCTTTACCACCGATCCGAACCGTCGCGGTGCGCCCACCGGCCATTCCGTACCGGTCCGCGAAGTGCGTCTTTCGGCCGGTGCTGGCTTTGTCGTCGTCGTCTGTGGCGAGATCATGACAATGCCGGGTCTGCCCAGCAAACCTGCTGCCGAGACGATCCGTCTCAACGACGACGGCCAAATCGAAGGCCTGTTCTAAACCTCACCAAATAAGGCCGCCCAGAGTATCGCGCTCTGGGCGGCCTTGCGCGTTGCGCAGAACGATTTAAAGCACGATGAAAGGGCTGGGAATGACGGCTAAAGTGATCGACGGCAAAGCCTTTGCCGCAGAGGTGCGGACCAAGGTGGCCTCGCATGTGACGCGCCTGAAAGAGGAAAACGGCATCACGCCGGGCCTCGCGGTGGTGCTTGTGGGCGAAGACCCGGCCAGTCAGGTCTATGTCCGCTCCAAGGGCAAGCAGACCGTCGAAGTGGGCATGAATTCCTACGAGCACAAGCTGGATGTTGACACGTCAGAGGCTGATCTTCTGGCACTGATCGACCGTCTCAACAAAGACGCCACCGTGCACGGCATCCTCGTGCAATTGCCGCTGCCAAAGCATCTCGATTCCGATCTGGTGATCAACTCTATTGATCCGGCCAAGGATGTGGACGGTTTTCATATTTCCAACGTCGGCCTCTTGGGCACTGGCCAGAAATCCATGGTGCCGTGCACGCCCTTGGGCTGCCTGATGATGCTGCGCGACCATCACGGCTCGTTGGCGGGCATGGATGCTGTGGTGCTTGGCCGCTCGAACATTGTGGGCAAGCCGATGGCACAGCTTCTTTTGGGCGATAGCTGCACTGTCACGATTGCTCATAGCCGGACCAAGGATATCGCCGATGTCTGCCGTCGCGCCGATATCGTCGTGGCTGCCGTCGGTCGCCCTGAAATGGTGCCGGGCGACTGGATCAAGCCGGGGGCTACCGTGATCGACGTGGGCATCAACCGGATCGAACGGGACGGCAAGACTGTGTTGGTCGGCGACGTCGATTACGCCTCGGCCGCCGCTGTTGCCGGGGCGATCACCCCAGTGCCGGGCGGTGTCGGCCCTATGACCATCGCCTGCCTTTTGGCCAATACCCTCACCGCCTGCTGCCGCGCCAATGGTCTGGCCGAGCCAGAGGGCCTGACGGCCTGAACGATCAGCCCCGCCCACGCGGCGGGGCGCCTGCCCCAAGCCCACCAATCAGCGGGCAACCAAGCGTCTCGCGCAGGGCTTCGACCAGTTCGTCGACTGTTTCGGTCGATACAAAAACTCCCCCCGTCGCATCTGCCAGACATTTTGCGACGGTCTGCCCGTCATAGCCCTGCGCCTCGGGGCTGTTCCACGAGAACGGGTCATGCACAACGCGAAATCCGATCACATGCACCGTCAAATCGCGCGCCTCTGCGGTTAAAGCGGCCCCAAGCGCACAGGGCGTACCGCCGCAGGTCTCGTTGCCATCCGTAACCAAGACCACGATCCCGGGTTGTGTGCGATACTCTAACACCTCTGCCGCCGCCGCCACCGAGGCGGCAATCGGGGTCAGGCCGCCGGGCATCAGCGCGTCGACCGCCACCACCACCGCAGCCGCCGCATCCGGCATAGGGGCAAAATGCCGGGTGATCCCCGAACAGGGATGACTACCCCCAGCCCCATAGGACAAGAGGCCAATCCGCCGATAGGGCGCAACGTCGGGCATCACGCGCCGCAGTGCCGCGCGCGCCTCGATGATCCGGGTTGCGGCAGTTGGATCATGTCCGACCTCGGCCATGGACCCAGACCCGTCAAATACCAGCATCGCATCAGCGGCACAGCCCGTGGCCGCCTGTGGCGTTGGGCCCGGCAGAACAGCGAGGGCTAGGCAGAGAGCAATCGCGCGCATCAGGGGCCTCCGGTCTCAGGATCGCACCCTTAGCCTATCGCGGTCTCAGCATATGTCCAGAGAACTGACCCTGCCAAACTTGCGCAGCATGCACGGGCTTTCTCCGACCGGTCACACGACTTTCAGGCAGAAATGAAATTCGTTCATCGGTCGAAAGGTTTCGACCATTTTGTGAAGACTAAGCTTGATGCCAAGTTCTGGAAACGTCTCGGTCAATTCGACAAGCTCTTGATCCGTCGGGATGTTGCAATGCACGTCGACATAGCTGGTGCGGAGGTTTTCTTCATCTTAAGCGCATGGGCCAACGAGAACTGGCGCGCGACACCATGATTGGCGCCGTGCTGCCAGACCTGTCCTGCTTTGACCGGCCTGAAATGATAAAAATGGTCAAAAACCGTCTGAGCGTCCGGGCTGGCGACATCACGCGTCTCGCGGTCGATGAACTGGCCAAGTGTCGTTCTGGGGCGATCAATGTCATAGGTATAACGACGGTCGGGAAACGCCCCGATGATGGCACCGCCCGGACCCATCTCAGCCGCAAGCTGCCGAAAAAACCCAAGCAGATTGGCTATATGCTCATAAACATGGGACCCAAAGACAAAGCGCACCCCTGCGCCCGGAATTGCCTGCGGCAGGGTGATGTTCCAGAGCACATAATCGACCTCAACCACCCGATCTGCGCGCCTCAGCGGGCTGCTCTTGGCAAGGCGTCTCAGCTCGTTTGTGGTGCTGACATCGGCGTAGCGCACATTCCAATCCGGTCCGGTCAGCAGGGGGCCTCCAAATGGTCCGATTTCGACCCCAAGCTCTGTTGAGCGAACACAGCCCGCGACAAAATCGAGGAGTCTGGTATTCCGCTGATCAGGCTACCCGCGCGACCGCCGACTGGCTCAGTGGCTTGTCTTTTCCTGCCTGCGTTGCGTTCAACGGATAGCGCAAAGTCTGGGTTATCGCGAGAATTTCCAGCGAGGGTACCGCGATTTCGGACGCGATGCGCCGCTCTTGTCAAGGACCTCGGCACCGTCTATACGCCCCCGGTGGCCTCGTACTGGGGTCCGACTCAACCCACACACGCCGCGTTCGGCCGCTCCCGTCGCTGGGGGCCGCATCCGGCAAGGAGATAGCGACATGAAACTGCATGAACTGCACGACAATCCCGGTGCCACCAAGCGCAAGAAGCGCGTTGGCCGTGGTCCGGGTTCCGGCATGGGTAAAACCGCTGGCCGGGGTATCAAGGGGCAGAAATCCCGTTCGGGTGTTTCGATCGGTGGCTACGAGGGTGGCCAGATGCCGCTCTATCAGCGTCTCCCCAAGCGCGGCTTCAACAAGCCGAACCGCAAATCCTTTGCTGTCATCAACCTTGGCCTGATCCAGAAATTCGTTGAGGCTGGCAAGATTGACGGCTCTGCGCCGATCACCGAAGAAACACTGGTGTCCTCGGGTCTCGTACGTCGCAAACTTGATGGTATCCGCGTCCTGAACAAGGGTGACGTGACCGCCAAGTTGACCATTCAGGTCACAGGTGCCTCGCGCGCTGCGATTGAAGCGGTCGAAAAGGCCGGCGGCTCCCTCTCGGTCACAACCGCGCAAGCGGCTGAATAAGAGGTTGTGAGCGGCATCTGTGCCGCTTACATATAGCCCAAGTTTTCCTTTGACGCCGCCTGAGCTGGAAAACAGCCCAAGGCGGCGTTGTCAAATGAAAGAGACCCGCGAATGGTATCTGCAGCAGAGCAAATGGCGGCCAACACCAGCTGGTCCGCGCTGGGCAAAGCCACCGAACTGCGCAAACGAATCCTGTTCACCCTCGGCCTGCTGATCGTCTACCGGCTGGGCACCTTCATCCCGGTTCCGGGTATCGACGGTGTGGCGCTGCGCGAATTCATGGAGGGCGCGCAGGCCTCAATCGGCGGCATGCTCAGCATGTTTACCGGCGGCGCGCTCGGACGGATGGGCATCTTTGCTCTGGGCATCATGCCGTATATCTCGGCGTCGATCATTGTTCAGCTGATGACCGCAATGGTGCCTGCTCTTGAGCAACTCAAGAAAGAAGGCGAGCAGGGTCGCAAGAAGATCAACCAATATACCCGCTACGGTACGGTTGCGCTTGCAACGCTGCAATCCTACGGGCTTGCCGTATCGCTGCAGTCGGGCGATATGGTCTCCAATCCCGGCATGTTCTTTATCGCGTCCTGCATGATCACGCTGATCGGGGGCACCATGTTCCTGATGTGGCTGGGCGAGCAGATTACCGCGCGCGGCGTGGGCAACGGCATCTCGCTGATCATCTTTGTCGGTATCATCGCCGAAGTTCCCGCGGCCCTGGCACAGTTTTTCGCATCGGGCCGGTCTGGTGCGGTCAGCCCTGCGGTGATCGTGGGTGTCATGCTGATGGTCGTGGCCGTGATCGCCTTTGTGGTCTTCATGGAACGCTCTTTGCGCAAGATCCACATTCAATATCCCCGCCGTCAGGTCGGTATGAAGATCTACGATGGCGGCTCGTCGCACCTGCCGGTCAAGGTCAACCCGGCGGGCGTGATCCCGGCGATCTTTGCCTCGTCTCTTCTTCTTCTTCCGGCCACGATCACGACGTTCTCCGGAAATACCACCAATCCGGTTCTCTCGACCGTGATGGCCTATTTCGGCCCTGGACAGCCGCTCTATCTGCTGTTCTTCACGATCATGATCGTGTTCTTTGCCTATTTCTACACCTTCAACGTTGCGTTCAAAACCGATGACGTGGCCGAGAACCTCAAGAACCAGAACGGCTTTATTCCCGGTATTCGTCCGGGCAAACGGACGGCGGAATATCTTGATTTCGTTGTGAACCGTGTGCTGGTCATCGGCTCTGCCTATCTCGCTGCGGTTTGCCTTCTGCCAGAGATCCTGCGTAACCAGTTCGCCATTCCCTTCTACTTTGGCGGCACGTCGGTTCTGATCGTCGTTTCCGTGACGATGGATACTATTCAGCAGGTTCAGTCGCATCTTCTGGCCCATCAATACGAGGGCTTGATCGAGAAATCCCAACTGAGCGGCAAGGGCAAGAAACGCAGCCGCAGAAAGGCACCGGCGCGGCGATGAATATCATCCTTCTCGGACCGCCGGGCGCAGGCAAGGGCACGCAAGCGCATTATCTTGTCGAAAGCCGGGATATGATCCAGCTCTCCACCGGCGACATGTTGCGCGCCGCCAAGGACAGCGGCTCTGAGATGGGGCGCATCGTCGCAGATGTCATGGCGCGCGGCGATCTGGTGACCGATGAAATCGTGATCGGCCTGATCCGCGAGCAGTTGCAAGGCGCGCGCAAAGGCGGTTTCATCTTTGACGGCTTCCCACGCACACTGGCGCAGGCGGATGCCTTGGCCGATCTGCTCGAAGAAACCGGCGAGACCTTGGTGGCCGTGATCGAATTGCGCGTCGATGACGAAGCGCTCGTTCAGCGCATCACGGCGCGTTCAACCTGTGGTGGGTGTGGCGAGGTCTATAACGACATCACCAAGCCGTGGCCTGCGGATGGCAAATGCGCAAAGTGTGGCTCTACAGATGTCAAACGCCGTGCGGATGACAACGAAGACGCGCTGCGGAATCGTCTGATGGAATATTACAAGAAAACCTCGCCGCTGCTTGGCTATTACTATGCCCATGGTCAACTGACCTCGGTTGATGGTCTGGCTGAGATTGACGCGGTGCAGGCTGAGATTGCAGAAGCGCTTGACAAATAGCGATTGATAGGGGTTCGGGGCCTTGACGCCCCGACCATTTCCCCATAACCAGCCCTATCTCGAACACGAGATTGATTCTGGTTCCGGGTCGCACCCGGTATGCGAATCACTCATTTGGAATCAGCCGCGGCCCGGTGCGTGATCGCTTCGGGCTTACGTTGTGAAAAAAGGTTCTGGTGCTACGGAACCGCAACGAAAAAGGAAGCTACACTTGGCACGTATCGCCGGCGTCAACATCCCGACCAACAAACGGGTTCCCATCGCCCTTACCTACATCACCGGAATCGGCCATGCCTCGGCCAAATCCATCTGCGAAGCGCTCAGCATCGACGTTTCGCGTCGCGTAAACGAGCTTTCGGATGCCGAGGCTCTGGCCCTGCGCGAACATATCGACGCGAATTACACTGTCGAAGGCGACCTGCGCCGCGACACCCAGATGAACATCAAGCGTTTGATGGATCTTGGCTGCTACCGCGGCCTGCGTCACCGTCGCAATCTGCCGGTGCGTGGTCAGCGGACCCACACCAACGCCCGCACCCGCAAGGGCCCGGCAAAAGCCATTGCCGGCAAGAAGAAATAAGGGAGGGCAGCAGATATGGCACGCGATACCAAACGCACCAAGAAAAAGGTTTCCAAGAACATCGCCACTGGCGTTGCTCACGTGAACTCTTCCTTCAACAATACCAAGATTCTGATCTCGGACGTGCAGGGCAATGCCATCGCATGGTCCTCGGCTGGGACCATGGGCTTCAAAGGCTCGCGCAAATCCACGCCCTACGCGGCGCAGATGGCCGCTGAGGATGCTGGCCGCAAGGCACAGGAACACGGCATGCGCTCGCTTGACGTCGAAGTTCAGGGACCGGGTTCGGGCCGTGAATCGGCGCTGCGCGCTTTGGCAGCTGTCGGCTTTAACATCACGTCGATCCGTGATGTGACACCGATGGCGCACAACGGCTGCCGCCCACCGAAGCGCCGCCGGGTCTGATCCGATACATCTCTTGGTGGGGCCGCGCCTTGGCGCGGTCCCGCTTTCGTCATTTTACATCCTCGGGCGCTCTGAACCTTTGGACATGGGAACAGGGCAAGAATGGAGGGACGCATGATCCACAAGAATTGGGCTGAATTGATCAAGCCGACACAGCTTGAAGTAAAACCCGGCAATGACCCGCTGCGTCAGGCGGTTCTGATCGCCGAGCCGCTCGAGCGCGGCTTTGGTCTCACGCTGGGTAACGCGCTGCGCCGCGTTCTTCTGTCTTCGCTGCAAGGTGCGGCCATCACCGCCGTGCAGATCGACAATGTGCTGCACGAGTTCTCCTCGGTGGCCGGTGTCCGCGAAGACGTGACCGACATCGTTCTTAACCTCAAGGGTGTTGCGATCCGCATGGAAGTCGAAGGGCCCAAGCGTCTTTCGGTCAATGCCAAGGGTCCGGGCGTTGTCACTGCCGGTGACATCTCTGACAGCGCGGGTATCGAGATTCTCAACAAGGATCATGTGATCTGCCACCTCGACGAAGGCGCTGACCTCTTCATGGAACTGACCGTGAATCAGGGTAAGGGCTATGTGTCGGCTGACAAGAATAAGCCTGAAGATGCGCCTATCGGCCTTATTCCGATCGACGCCATCTATTCGCCGATCTCGCGCGTCAGCTACGAGGTTCAACCGACCCGCGAAGGTCAGGTTCTGGACTATGATAAGCTGACGATGAAAATCGAAACTGACGGATCGATCACCCCGGATGATGCCGTGGCCTATGCCGCGCGCATCCTGCAGGATCAACTGTCGATCTTCGTGAACTTCGACGAACCCGAGTCGGCCAGCCGTCAGGATGACGATGACGGTCTCGAATTCAACCCGCTCCTGCTCAAGAAAGTGGACGAGTTGGAATTGTCGGTCCGTTCTGCCAACTGCCTCAAGAACGACAACATCGTTTACATCGGCGATCTGATCCAAAAGACCGAAGCCGAGATGCTGCGCACGCCGAACTTTGGCCGCAAGTCGCTCAACGAGATCAAGGAAGTGCTCTCGGGCATGGGCCTGCACCTTGGCATGGATGTCGAGGATTGGCCGCCAGACAATATCGAGGACCTCGCCAAGAAGTTCGAAGACGCGTTCTGATATACGCGTGCGATACACCCACCCTACGGAGAGCTTCGTAGGGTGGGGTAATGCCCGGAATGCCGGGGAAAATACGGGCCAATGCCCCAAGGAGAGCGGCTGACACGCATCAGACCGCCGGACAAAGCAAAACACGCTAAGGAGATAGAAAATGCGTCACGCAAGAGGCTACCGCCGCCTGAACCGCACCCATGAGCACCGCAAGGCGCTGTGGGCGAATATGGCTGGCTCGCTCATCGAACATGAGCAGATCAAGACCACCCTGCCCAAGGCCAAGGAACTGCGCCCGATCATCGAAAAGCTGATCACTTTGGGCAAGCGTGGCGACCTGCACGCCCGCCGTCAGGCCGCAAGCCAACTCAAGCAAGACGCCTATGTGGCCAAGCTGTTCGACATTCTCGGACCCCGCTACAAGGACCGTCAGGGCGGTTACGTCCGTGTGCTCAAGGCCGGCTTCCGTTATGGTGACATGGCACCGATGGCGATCATCGAATTCGTGGACCGTGACGTTGATGCCAAAGGCGCATCGGACAAGGCCCGCAATGCGGCCTTTGAGATGGCAGACGACGAATAAGATCATAACCATTTCAGATGGTTACAGATTAACCCCCGCCCTCACCGGCGGGGGTTTTGCATGTCTGGCATCGGGAACAGACCACCACTAGGCGCCGCAAAGCCTTGCATTGCCGCGTCACTCCCAGCATATCTCAAAGGCCAAGAAAATCCTTGGGGAGCCTGTCATGTTCCGCTTTCTCTGCCTTGTTCTGTTGGCCCTTCCCGGCCTGCCGCGCGCCGAAACCCGCGTGCCAACCTCGCAGGTTGAAATCCAGCTCGGCTTTGCTCCGGTGGTGCAAGAGGCCGCTCCGGCGGTGGTCAATATCTATGCCAGTCGCATCGTCGAGGCACGCCGCAGCCCATTTCGCGGAGATCCGTTTTTTGAGCGCTTCTTCAACGATTTCGGCAGCACCCGCCCACGTGTGCAAAATTCCCTGGGCTCTGGCGTGATCCTCTCGGCGGATGGTATCGTCGTATCAAACTATCATGTTGTGGGTGAGGCTACGGATATCCGCGTGGTATTGAACGACCGCCGTGAATATGCCGCCCGCGTCCTATTGGCCGATGAAGAGGCGGATTTGGCGCTGTTGCAGGTCGAGAATGCCCCAAGTCTGCCTGCCCTGACCCTGCGCGACAGTGACACCGTTCAAGTGGGCGAATTGGTATTGGCCATCGGCAACCCGTTTGGTGTGGGCCAGACCGTTTCAAGCGGCATAGTCTCGGGTCTTGCGCGGTCGGGCACGGCTACGGGCAATGCGCGCGGCTACTTCATCCAGACTGACGCGCCGATCAATCCGGGTAATTCCGGCGGGGCGCTGGTCGATGTGAACGGCGACCTTATCGGCATTAACACGGCGATCCTGTCGCGCTCAGGCGGTTCGAACGGCATCGGCTTCGCAATCCCCGCCGGCCTTGTGGCGCAATTCGTGGCACAGGCACGCGCGGGCAAAACGGAGTTTGAGCGGCCTTGGGCCGGTCTGGGGGGCCAGCCCGTGACGCCCGACATGGCCGAGGGGCTGGGTATCGCCCGCCCTGATGGTGTCGTGATTTCCGAGGTACATCCCCAAAGCAGCTTTGCCGCTGATATTCGCCCCGGCGATGTGATCACCCGTGTCGGTGGCCAGCCCGTCAACAGCCCGGCCGAGGTGATCTATCGCATGTCAGTCGCTGGTATTGGGTCAACGACCAATATTACCCGCCTGCGTGGGGGGACAGAGCAGGAAATCGAGATTGCGATGATCGCCGCGCCCGACAGCCCGCCGCGCGACCCTTTGGAAACCGGTCCGCGCGCCGCAATCCCGCAACTGACCCTTGTGACCATCAATCCGGTCGTGATTGATCAATATCGGCTGCCGCTGATGTCAGAGGGCGCATTGGTGGAAGATCCCGGCCCATTTGGCGCGCGGGCCGGATTGCGGCCCGGCGACATTCTCCGCGCGGTCAACGGCGTGCCCGTCGGCACCAGCCGTGCCGCAAAGGACGCGCTGGAAGAGGCGATGACCACCCTTAGCCTCGATGTCTTGCGGGATGGGCGGCGCATGGCGCTGCGGTTTAGGATCTAAGTGGTGGCAGATCTTTTCGATAGCGGCGCTACGCCTCGCCCGGATACTGGCCCCCGTCCGCTGGCAGACAGGCTCCGGCCGCGCCGTCTGGTGGATGTAATCGGACAGGAACAGGTGCTTGGCCCTGAGGCCCCGCTTGGGGTGATGCTCGCCTCAGGAAGCCTTTCGTCGCTGGTGTTCTGGGGACCACCCGGTGTGGGCAAGACCACCATTGCCCGGCTCTTGGCGGATGAGACGGACCTGCATTTTGTTCAGATCAGCGCAATCTTCACCGGCGTCCCAGACCTGCGCAAAGTGTTCGACGAGGCAAAGCATCGCCGCACTCAGGGCCGGGGTACGCTGCTTTTCGTCGATGAAATCCACCGCTTCAACAAGGCGCAGCAGGACGGGTTCCTTCCGCATATGGAGGATGGCACGATCCTATTGGTTGGCGCCACGACGGAGAACCCGAGTTTCGAGTTGAACGCCGCGCTGCTCAGCCGCGCGCAAGTTTTGGTGCTGACGCGCCTCACTCTGGCAGATATGGAACGCCTCGCACAGCGCGCCGAACAAGAGTTGGGCCGCGCCTTGCCGCTCGACGGTCCGGCGCGAGAGGCGCTGCTTGACATGGCCGATGGGGATGGGCGCGCGCTTCTCAATCTGATTGAACAAGTCGCCGCGTGGAAAGTCGAAGGCAAGCTGGACAGCGCCGCTCTGGCCACGCGCTTGATGAAGCGAGCCGCCAAATATGACAAGTCGGGAGATGAACATTACAACCTCATCTCTGCGCTGCATAAATCCGTGCGTGGATCGGACCCGGATGCAGCGCTCTACTGGCTGGCGCGCATGCTGACAGGGGGCGAGGACGCGCGCTATCTTGCACGGCGCATCCTGCGCATGGCGATCGAGGATATTGGCCTCGCCGACCCGCAGGCGCAATCCATCTGCCTGCATGCGTGGGAAACCTATGAGCGGATCGGCAGCCCCGAAGGCGAATTAGCATTGGGTCAGGCGGTGGCCTATCTCGCGCTCGCACCCAAATCGAACGCAGGTTACGCAGCCTACAAGGCCGCGCTGCGCGAGGCGAAAAAGACCGGGAGCGCGCCGCCGCCAAAGCATATTCTCAACGCTCCCACCCGGTTGATGAAGGAACAGGGCTACGGAGAGGGCTATGCCTACGACCATGACGCCGAGGATGGTTTCTCTGGCCAGAACTACTTTCCGGATGGCATGAAACGCCCGGTTCTCTATCAACCGGTCGAGCGCGGTTACGAACGCGAGCTCAAAAAACGACTCGAGTATTTCGCCAAGCTCCGTCTGCGTCGCACCTGAGGAAACCAATAAAACCTCAGAATTTATGACCTTTTTATCTACAGGCAGGGTGCGATTAAGGTCTGGAAACGCGCCGCGTTTCGTGTTTCATTATAAGAATGTCGCTTTTGTGCATCCTTGTTGACCCTCCGAAACCCAAGGTTTCTGGATGGGCTGATGTCGCGTCTTCGCAAATCCAAGAAACAAAACAAGACAGGGAAACCCTATGAAAAAGAATATTGATCAAGTCCTTCTGGACCGGCTTGCGCAGGCTGCTTGCACCGGCGCAATCTCTCGCCGGTCGTTCCTGCATTTTGCCTCTGCTGCGGGTCTGACCGCCTCTGCCGCGACCGGCCTTTGGGGCACATCCGCCGCCGCCAACCCGACACCGGGCGGCACATTCCGCTGGGGCATTCACGATGGCAACACCTCGGACACCCATGATCCGGGGACGTATGTGACCCGTCAGATGATCTTTTTGGCCCACACACATCGCAGCTATCTGACCCTGATTGAGCCGGACAACTCTCTTGGTAGCGATTTGGCCACCGGATGGGAGGCGACGCCGGACGCCATGCAGTGGACCTTCACGCTCAACCCAGATGCTGCCTTTCATAGCGGCAAGCCGGTGACGGCGCAGGATGTGATCGACAGCCTCAATCATCACCGGGGCGACGCCTCGACCTCGGCCGCTAAGGCGCTTTTGACGGATGTGACCGACATCACCGCTGATGGCGACCACACGGTTACAATCAGCCTTGCCCGTGGCAATGCCGATTTGCCTTGGCTCATGACCGACTATCACTTTGCGATCTGTCCCTCGAATGGCGATGGCACGATTGATTGGCAGTCGGGTGACGGCTCTGGCCCCTACAAGATCGACTCTGGCGAATTCGGCATTCGCTGGGAATTGACGCGCCACGATGGCTGGCACGGCGATGGTGCCTATTTTGACAAGGTAACGATGATCGTCCTCAACGATCCCAATGCACGCCAAACTGCGCTAGTGACGGGGGATGTGGATTGCGTGTCGCTGATCGAGCTTAAGACGCTGGCGCTCTTGCAGCGCAATCCCGACATATCGGTCGACAACATCCCCTCTGGCGGCGCAATCACGATGCCGATGTTCTGCGACACGGCACCCTTTAGCGATGTGCGCGTGCGCACCGCGCTGAAACTTGCGATGAACCGGGATGAAATTATCGAAAAGATTGCTTTTGGCGCCGCGACCAAGGGCAACGATTTCCATCTTTCGCCGGTCCAGCCCTATTGGCCCGAGGATATCCCGCAGCGGGAATATGATCCGGATCAGGCCAAATCACTGCTCAAAGAGGCAGGGCAAGAGGGGCTTTCCGTCAATCTCTCGGTGGCCGAGAGCGTCTATACGGGCGCGGTTGATATGTGCGTGCTCTATGCCGAACAGGCCAAGGCGGCAGGGATCGACATCAAGGTCGTGCGCGAGCCAAGCGATGGCTATTATTCTGATGTCTGGCTGAAAAAGCCGTTCAGCGCCGTGTCTTGGGGCGCACGCCCGACGCCCGACGTTATGTTTACGCTGGCCTACAAGAACGATGCCGCCTGGAACGAAAGCCGTTGGCAGAACGAGCGCTTCAACGAATTGCTGCTCAAGGCCAAGGCCGAACTGGATCAGACCCTGCGCGCCGAGATGTATCGTGAGATGTGCCTTTTGATGCGCGACGACGGTGGCACCCTTCTTCCGTTCTTCAACAACTGGGTCTATGCGCGCGGCAAGGGCGTCAAGCGCCCGGAACAGGTTGCGGCAAGCTGGGGCTGTGACGGCGCACGCGCCGCAAGCCGCTGGTGGTTTGAGGCCTGACGCCACTTTCAAGACCCGGCACCATAGGGTGCCGGGTTTTCAACCACCGAAGCTTGGGCAAGCCCGCTTCGGCATTTTGCGTCACTGCGATGGGTCTGATGCGGAAATATTTTCCGCCGAGACCCAAAACACTGTTAGCCTAAGCCATAAAGGCCGCGCCACGTGACAAGGCGAAAGGCAAAAACAGCAGGAGGGAAAGATGGGGGATATCCTTGGGCTCGTCGCAAAACGGCTCGGATTGGGATTGATCATTCTACTGGTCATATCCGTGATCATATTTTTTATGGTCGAGCTTTTGCCCGGCGATATCGCGCAGGCGGTGCTGGGACAGGGCGCAACGCCCGAGAATCTGGCGGCACTGCGCAAGGAAATGGGCCTCGATCAGCCCGCAATCATTCGCTATCTGCATTGGCTCTCTGGGGCGGTGATGCTCGATTTCGGCAATTCCATCGTGACGGGGGCCAGCGTGGCCGAAACGATTGGCGAGCGCTTTGCCAATACGCTTTTTCTGGCCGCCTACGCCGCCGCGATTGCCGTGCCGATTTCCATTGTGCTGGGTGTCCTTGTGGCGCTTCTGCGCAACTCGATCTTTGACCGGGTGGCGAATGTTGCGACGCTCACCTCGATTTCAAGCCCAGAGTTCTTTTTGGGCTACATTCTTATTCTTTATCTCGCGGTCAAGACGGGGATGTTTCCCGCAATCGCCAGCCTCAGCAATGACATGAGCTTTGGTGACCTGCTCTACCGCACATTCCTGCCGGCGCTGACCCTCGTTCTGGTTGTGACTGCGCATATGATGCGGATGACCCGCGCGGCGATCATCAACCTTTTGGCGTCGCCCTATATCGAAATGGCCCGCCTCAAGGGTGCGCCCCCCTGGAAGGTCATTGTCAAACATGCCCTGCCCAATGCTTGGGCTCCGATCATCAACGTGGTGGCGCTCAACCTGGCTTATCTCATCACCGGCGTGGTGCTGGTTGAGGTTGTCTTTGTCTATCCGGGCATTGGTCAGGCGCTGGTCGATGCGGTCAGCAAACGGGATTTCCCCGTGGTTCAGGCGTGTTGCCTGATCTTTGCCGCGACCTTCATCCTTCTCAACCTCGCAGCGGATGTGGGCTCAATCCTGACCAATCCGCGCCTGCGGCATCCGAAGTAAGGGTCTAGAGATATGAGTGTATTCGTCATCGCCTACTATACCCTGTTGCTCGGTGCATCCTGCCTTGCAGCCTATTTCAACAAGCGGTCGGCCTTTTTGCTGCTCTTTTCCCTGACGTTGGTCTCCTTTGTTCTGGGCATCATCGGCGGCGTTTCGGCTCTTCGCATCGTGGCCATTCTCGCGGGGCTCTTGGCCCTTTCGGCCATGGTTTCCTATGCCTTCCGCGAGTTTCTGGTCGCGATAGCGTCCAAGAACCTTGCCAAGGAATTGCGCACGGCGCCGCTCACGGCGGCTTTTGGCATGTTTGTGATCTTTACCGTTGCCGTCGCGGGGATCTTTGCTCCGCTCATCGCACCCCATGGCGAGGCAGAGGTTATCACCTCGGCCTTTGCCCCGGCGGATGCAAACATGCTGCTTGGCGCGGATCAACTGGGCCGCGACATCTTTAGCCGGCTGGTCTATGGCGCGCGCAACACAGTGGCACTGGCACTGGCGGGCACGGTCATGGCGTTTCTTCTGGGGGCGCTCGCCGGTCTCATGGCCGCAACCTCGGGTGGTTGGTTCGACCAATTCCTAGCCCGGACCTCGGATGTGATCATGTCGATTCCGTCCCTGATCTTTGCCCTGCTGATGCTGTCGATCTTTGGTGGCGACCTTGCGAACGATACCACCAGCTTTTGGCTGCTTTCGACGTTCACCGGGATCACGGGCCTTTTGCTCGTCTCGGCAATTGCAGAGCGCAGCCTGATGGGCTGGGTCATTGGTCTTGCGATCCTTGCGGGGGTCGCGGCACTGTTTGGTGGCTTTATGCTGACGATCTTCAACCCCTCTGAGATCATCCTTATTCTTGTGGTCGCGGTCATTTATAGCCCGCGCGTTTTCCGCCTGACGCGGGCGGTGGCGGGCAATGTGGTTGTGATGGATTACATCGAGGCCGCGAAACTGCGTGGCGAACGCAGATGGTATCTCATCCGCCGCGAGATTCTGCCCAATTCCACGGCCCCTTTGATCGCGGAATTCGGTCTTGAATTCTGCTTCGTGTTCTTGCTTATCGCGGGGCTTTCTTTCCTCGGGCTTGGCATTCAGCCGCCCACCGCCGACTGGGGCTCTATGGTGCGTGAGAACGCAACGCTGATCTCGTTTGGCGATATCACCCCGCTCATCCCCGCAGCGGCCATCGCGCTTCTGACCGTTGCGGTTAACTTCGTGGTGGACTGGATGCTCTACCGTTCCTCCGGCCTGAAGGTGTGACCCCATGATCAAGAGCAAAGACGTACTTCTGAAAATCCGTGACCTGAAAATTCAGGGCTATTCCGACGAAACCTGGGTGGACATCATCAAGGGCGTGGACCTGACCCTCCATCGTGGCGAGGTGATGGGCCTGATCGGTGAATCGGGTGCGGGTAAATCGACCATCGGCGCGGCCTGCATGGGCTATGCCCGCGATGGCACGCGCATTTCCAACGGTTCGATCGAGTTCGACGGGATGGAACTGACCACCGCCTCCGAGGGTGAGCGGCGCATGCTGCGCGGCTCGCGCATTGCCTATGTGGCGCAATCGGCGGCGGCCTCCTTTAATCCGGCGCACAAGATCATCGACCAGCACACCGAAGCGCCGCTGCAATACCGTCTGAAAAAGCGGCTAGAGGCGCAAGAGGATGCCATGGACCTCTATGAGAGGTTGCGCCTGCCCAACCCCAAGGAAATCGGCTTTCGCTATCCGCATCAGGTTTCTGGCGGGCAGTTGCAGCGTGCAATGACCGCGATGGCCATGTCCTGTCGGCCTGATCTGATCATCTTTGATGAACCCACAACCGCGCTCGACGTGACCACGCAGATCGAGGTTTTGGCCGCGATTCGCGACATCGTCGATCAATTCAACACCGCCGCGATCTACATCACCCATGACCTTGCCGTGGTGGCGCAGATGGCCGACACGATCAAGGTGCTACTCAAAGGGCGCGAGGTCGAAGAAGCGCCCACCAAGCAGATGCTCGACAATCCGCAGGAAGAATATACCAAATCCCTCTGGGCTGTGCGCAGCTTTCAAAGCCCGCAACGCCATCGCCCCAAGGATGGCGTGCCCCTGATTTCAGTGCGCAATGTCGATGCCTCCTACACCGGCGGGGCCAAGGTGCTGGATGATGTCAGTTTCGACATTTATGAAGGCATGACCGTTGCGGTGGTGGGTGAATCCGGCTCGGGTAAATCCACAACAGCGCGGGTGATCACAGGTCTTTTGCCGCCCTCCAAGGGCGAAGTGTTGTTCAAGGGCAAACCCTTTCCACCCAGCTACAAGGACCGCACCAAGGATCAATTGCGCCAGTGCCAGATGATCTATCAGATGGCGGATACCGCGCTCAATCCCAAGGTCCGGATTTCCGAGATCATCGGGCGTCCGGCCGCCTTTTATTCGGGGCTCAAAGGGGTCGCGCTTAAGAACCGGGTGGACGAATTGCTCGATCTGATCGAGTTGGAACCCTCGCAATATTACAACCGTTATCCGCCTGAATTGTCTGGCGGCCAAAAGCAGCGGATCGGTATTGCCCGCGCCCTTGCGGCGGAACCAACCTTTATCGTCTGCGACGAGGTGACATCGGCCCTTGATCAGCTGGTCGCCGAAGGTATCCTGCGCCTGCTCGACCGGCTGCAGAACGAGTTGGGGCTGGCCTATATGTTCATTACCCATGATCTCGCAACGGTGCGTTCCATCGCCGATGAGGTGGTGGTGATGCAGCATGGCAGAGTGGTTGAGCAGGGCCCCAAGGACGAGATGTTCACACCGCCACACCACCCCTACACTGATCTGCTGCTCAGCTCGGTGCCAGAGATGGACCCCAATTGGCTAACCACGTTGCTCGAAGAGCGCGGGATAGACAATGTCGGCGATGCCGCCGCAGCGCGAATCGATCCAAACGATCCCAAGGTCTCGGGTGCGAACCTTTGATATTACATCGGGTGCGGAGGGGGCTCTCCCTCCGCGCCACTATGCGCTGATTTATGGATGATGCGGCGTTACAGGATCGCCATGGCAGAGAAAACGAACGTGCCGATGATCGCGCCATAGACGATCACCACTGCCTGCCAAGAGGCACTATGCGCGCGCAGTTCGCGGTTCAATTCGTCGCGGGTCATCGGCTTGCCTCCGTTATAGCGTTGCGTCCCCGGATCGCTTTCACGATCACAGGGCGCACATAATAGATTTCTGCGTTTGCACAATGGGTATTTTGGCGAAAATCCATGCGTTTACGGCATGCCACCTGCCCGATTTCGGCATATCGCGCGATTGCGAAGGCTCAGTGTCTGAAACCGACCTTTGCAGAGCAAAGGACCTTTCAGCACAATGCAGCAATCGGGCTTTTATTCTTCAGGGAATTGCGCCACGCATTGCTGGACCTGAACCTGCGCCTGCTTTCTCAGTTGCGGGAGGATTTTCTGGTAATCCGCCAATTTGCGGCGCTCCTCAGATACGTCAATTGCGACTGGCGTGGTCTGGGTGCGGTACTGCGTTGTGGGGCAGGGGTAGGGGATCACGATGTTCCGGTACGGATCGTTACGATAGCAGGTCGACGGCACCGTGTAGGGCACCGTTTGCGTGTGTAGCGCATAGCCGCGCGCGATATTTCCCTGGGCGGTTGCGATAGCGGCCTCAACGCTGCGATATTGCTCGGTTGCACCAGAGATGCATTGCTCTCGCGGCGTGGCACAGGCGGCCAGCAGTCCCAGAGAGACCACCTTGATCAATGATGCTATGCGGGTGTTCATCGGAGAGTTACCTTTCTGCAATCCCCGATTCTAGCCACACTTCCGGCCCAAGCTCAACTGCCGCTATCGCCTTCCACCAAGGCCGCAATGATCGCCTTGGCGCTTTCCGAGTCCCAATGCGCATCCCCTTGCAGGCGCGCGATCTCATGGCCTTCCGGATCAATGATGACCGTGATGGGCAGGCCAAAGACGCCCATGGCGCGGGCGAGCGCGCTCTTGGGGTCGGTGTGCAGTGGCAGATTGTCGACACCGATCTCGTCAAAGAATTTGGCCATGGCGGTGGGCGCATTGCGGCCCGTGGCAATGGTCACAACCTCGAAATCCTCGCTTCCCATTTCAGTTTGCAGATTCGAGAGCGTGGGCATTTCGGCGCGGCAGGGGGCGCACCACGTGGCCCAGAAATTCAGCAAGACATGACGCCCTTGAAAATCGGCGAGCGTTCCGATGGTGCCATCAGCGCGGGTGTATTCTGTCTCAGGAACGGGCGCGGGCGAAGAGTGGAAATTCAGTTTTTTCATGTCGCCGTCTCGCAGCGCCTCAAGCGTGGCAATATCGGCCATGGCAGCATTTGCACCAAGGGCCACGGCCATATAAAGGACGATCTGACGAATGCGTTTCATAATTCCCTCCGAAGGGCCAAAGACATGACTGACAAGACCTCGAACCAGATGTGGGGCGGCCGCTTTGCCGCTGGGCCGGATGCGATCATGGAGGCAATTAATGCCTCGATCTCATTCGACAAGCGGATGGCGGCACAGGATATTGCCGGCTCGAGGGCCCATGCCGCGATGTTGGCGGCAACAGGTATCGTCAGTGATAGTGATGCCGCCGCGATGAGGGAAGGCCTCCTCACGGTCTTGTCAGAAATCGAGGCGGGGGAATTCACCTTTTCCACGGCGCTTGAGGATATTCACATGAATGTCGAGGCGCGGCTCAAGGATTTGATCGGCGCGCCTGCTGGGCGGCTGCACACCGGCCGGTCGCGCAACGATCAGGTGGCCACCGATTTCCGGCTCTGGGTGCGGGATCAACTGGATGCGGTGGATCAGGCGTTGCAGGCGTTGATGCATGCCCTTCTGGTGCAGGCAGAGGCAGGATCAGACTGGGTGATGCCGGGGTTCACCCATTTGCAGACCGCACAACCGGTGACATGGGGGCATCATATGATGGCCTATGTCGAGATGTTTGGCCGCGATCTAAGCCGTGTGCGCGATGCACGGGCGCGGATGAATGAATGCCCCTTGGGCGCGGCGGCGCTGGCGGGCACGTCCTTTCCGATTGACCGCGAGATGACAGCCAAGGCGCTGGGCTTTGACCGCCCCTGCGCCAATAGCCTGGATGCTGTCAGCGACCGCGATTTCGCACTGGAATTTCTGGGCGCGGCCAGCATCTGTGCCATGCATCTAAGCCGCTTTGCCGAGGAGTTGGTGATCTGGTCGTCGGCGCAGTTTCGGTTTGTGGCGCTGAGCGATCGGTTTTCCACCGGGTCAAGCATCATGCCGCAAAAGAAGAACCCCGATGCAGCAGAGTTGATCCGCGCCAAAGTGGGGCGGATTTTCGGGGCCAATGTGGCACTGATGATGGTCATGAAGGGCCTGCCGCTGGCCTATTCCAAGGATATGCAGGAAGACAAGGAACAGGTCTTTGACGCCGCCGACAACCTGATGCTGGCGCTGGCCGCGATGGAAGGCATGGTGCGCGACATGGCGGCGCGGACGGATAATCTAGAGGCCGCAGCCGGGTCTGGCTTTTCGACCGCAACCGATCTTGCGGATTGGTTGGTGCGGGTACTCGATATGCCATTTCGCGAGGCGCATCACGTGACAGGGGCCTTGGTGGCCAAGGCAGAGGCCAAGGGGTGCGATTTGCCAGACCTGAGCTTGACCGAGATGCAAGAGGTGCATGGCGAAATCACCGCGTCGGTCTATGATGTCTTGGGCGTGCATAATTCGGTTGCCTCACGCGTAAGCTATGGGGGTACGGCACCGTCACAGGTGCGCGCGCAAGTGGCGCGGTGGAAGGAACGGTTGGGATGAAACGACTTGGATTTGCTTTGCTAGGCCTAGCGATTCTGTCAGGTTGCGGCGTCGATGGAGAGCCGGTGCGCCCATCGGCGGGGGTGAACGTTGGTGTTGGCACCAATGGGGTCAATGTCGGTGTCGGCGGTGGTGTTCGCGTCGGCGGCGTTAATCTTGGCGTGGGGTTGGGTCTGTGAGATGGGTTTTTGCGGCGCTGGCCATATGGGGCGCTATTCATCCGATGTACTGGTTCCTGCAATGGTTCGGGCAAAACGGATATGATCTCATGGGTATGGTTGATGCCTGGCACGCCAACGCCGCGAGCTCGGGTCTGGTCTGGGATCTCACGATTGCTGCCGTGGCGCTTACCGTTTGGGTGATTGCCGAGGCCGTAAAGCACCGGCACTGGCTGGGCCTGATCGCCATTCCGGCGACGTTCTGCATTGGGGTGAGTTGCGGTTTGCCGCTCTATTTGTTCTTGCGGGCATCGCGGGGCGGCCTACGCGACATTTGAGTATTTTTGGAACGATGAAACGGGGCAGGATGGCGCGTGGATCACTTTCTCTATCATAATGGCGTGTTGCACGCCGAAGATGTGCCGCTTTCAGAGATCGCTGAGGCGGTTGGCACGCCGTTTTACTGCTATTCCACGGCTACCCTGTCTCGGCATTTCCGCCTGTTTGACGAGGCGCTGGCAGGTATGGATCATCTGGTTTGCTACGCCATGAAGGCGGCGAGCAATCAAGCGATCCTCAAGACGCTGGCGGGTTTGGGCGCTGGCATGGATGTGGTCTCGGGCGGTGAGTATGCGCGCGCGCGTGCCGCAGGCGTGCCGGGCGAGCGCATCGTGTTCTCGGGTGTGGGCAAGACGCGGGACGAAATGCGCATGGCGCTTATCGGCGGCATCCGGCAATTCAACGTCGAGAGCGAGCCGGAAATGGCGGTGCTCAATGCCGTGGCGCTGGAATTGGGCCTTCGTGCGCCGATCACAATTCGTGTCAATCCCGATGTGGATGCCAAGACCCATGCCAAGATCGCCACCGGCAAGAGCGAGAATAAATTTGGTATTCCGATTGCCCGAGCGCGCGAGGTCTATGCGCAGGCTGCGGCCCTGCCGGGGCTCGAGGTGATCGGGATCGACGTTCATATCGGCAGCCAACTGACCGAGTTGGCACCGTTCCGCCTTGCCTATGAAAAGGTCGCCGAACTCACGCAGGTTCTGCGCGCCGATGGGCATGATATCCGTCGCCTCGATCTGGGTGGCGGTCTGGGTATACCCTATACCCGCTCGAACGAGGCCCCGCCGTTGCCCACGGAATATGGCGCGCTGATCCGCGAGGTGCTGGGGCATCTGGGCTGCGAGATCGAGATCGAGCCGGGCCGCTTGATCGCTGGCAATGCTGGGATTCTGGTGAGCCAAGTGATCTATGTAAAATCCGGCGAAGGGCGGGATTTCCTGATCCTCGATGCCGCGATGAATGACCTGATCCGTCCGGCAATGTATGATGCGCATCATGATATCGTGCCCCTGCACGAGGCGGCACCGGGGGTCGAGCAACGCCCCTATGATGTGGTGGGGCCGGTCTGCGAATCGGGCGATACTTTTGCCAAAGGGCGCATGCTGCCGCCATTGGCCGAAGGTGATCTGGTGGCGTTCCGCAGTGCTGGTGCCTATGGCGCGGTGATGTCGAGCGAGTATAACACGCGGCCTCTGGTGCCCGAAGTTCTGGTGCATGGGCGTGACTTTGCCGTGATCCGGGGCAGACCGACCTTTGACGAAATGATAAATCGCGATACCATTCCTGAATGGCTCTGACGCGATGGGCGCGCGGGGCCGAGATGAGGTGCCGCGCATGGCTGCGACCGAAAACCCCTTGAAGGTGATGACCGCGCGGTTGCGGCGACCGCTCATGCTGACATGGGCGGGGTTGATCGCCGAGCGGTTGGTGCGCGCCTTTTGGCCGGTCTGGAGCGTGATCGCGTTGAGCGCAGCGGCGCTGATGCTGGGCCTTCAGGATATGGCCGCATTCGAGGTGGTCTGGGGTGCGGCTATGCTGGCCGCTTTAGCCGTGCTCGCCTTTGGCGTGCTGGGCATGGCCCGGTTTCGGTTCCCGCGTCGGGCCGAGGCCCTGGCGCGGCTGGATGAAGCGATGCCCGGCAGGCCGTTGGCAGCACTTGGCGATGTGCAGGCGATTGGCGCGGGCGATGCCGGGTCGGCAGCACTCTGGCAGGCGCATCAGGCGCGCATGGCGGCACGCGCGGCGCAGGCACGCGCGGTCGAGCCGGATTTGCGTTTGTCACGACAAGACCCCTTTGGCGTCCGCTATATCGCGCTTTTGGGTCTTATCGTGGCCCTCCTTTTTGGTTCGGTCTGGCGCGCGGGGTCTGTCGTTCAAATGGTGCCAGGTGGGGGTGCGGCGGCGCTGGCCTCTGGTCCGACATGGGAAGGCTGGATAGAGCCGCCTGCCTACACCGGGCTTCCGAGCCTCTATCTGGCCGATCAGGGCGCGGTGATCGAAGTGCCCGAGGGCAGCCGCATCACCTTGCGGTTCTATGGCGAGGTGGGGGCGCTCAGCCTGTTTGAGACAGTGTCAGGCGGTAGCACCGAGGCCGCAATCACCGATCCAGAGCAGAACTTTGACGTTACCCGCACTGGCGACTTGCGCATTGACGGGCCGGGCGGTCGGAGTTGGGCCGTCCAAGCGCTCGCCGATGCGGCCCCGACGGTCGAGGTCATCGAGCGCGACGCCCGCACTGCCTTTGACGGGCAAATGAGCCAGCCCTTTGGCGCGCGCGATGATTACGGTGTGGTCAGCGGCGGCGCGGTCTTTACGCTCGATTTGGCGCAAGTGGATCGGCGGCATGGTCTGGCGGTAGAGCCTGACGCGCGTGACCCCATCAGCCTTGATCTACCGATGCCTTTGGCCGGGGATCGGACCGAGTTTACAGAGACATTGGTCGAGAACCTGTCAGAGCATCCTTGGGCGCATTTGCCCGTCACCCTGCGCTTGCAGGTCGCGGATGCGGCGGGGCAAGAGGGGCAATCCGAGCCGTTCCAGATGGCCCTGCCTGCGCGGCGATTTTTCGATCCGATGGCCGCAGCCGTGATCGAGCAGCGCCGCGATCTTTTGTGGTCGCGCCAGAACGCGCCCCGTGTCGCGCAGGTGTTGCGGGCGGTGTCATACAAGCCAGAAGGCCGGCTTTTTCGGTCAGAGAAAGCGTATTTGCGCCTGCGGGTTATCATCCGGCAGCTTGAGGCAATGACGCAGAGCGATGGGCTGGACGCGGCCGAGCGTGATGAGATTGCGCAGGCGCTGTGGGATCTTGGCGTCTTGCTTGAGGATGGGGATCTTGGCGATGCGCTGGAGCGGATGCGTGCTGCACAAGAGCGCCTGAGCGAGGCGATGAAGAACGGCGCCAGCGAAGAAGAGATTGCGCGCCTCATGCAGGATTTGCGCGATGCCACGCAAGATTATCTGCGCCAAAAGATGCAGCAGGCAGAGCGTGAAAACCCGGAAGAAAGCGATCAGCGCAGCGCCGAGAACATGATGCAGATGAACCAACAGGATCTGCAAGACATGATGGACCGCATCCAAGAATTGATGGAGCAGGGCCGCTATGCCGAGGCACAGCAGGCACTTGAAGAGTTCCAGCAGATGATGGAGAACATGCAGGTCACGCAGGGGCAGGGCCAGCAGGGTCAATCCCCCGGCGAACAGGCGATGGAGGGGTTGGCAGAAACGCTGCGCGAACAGCAGGGCCTGTCGGATCAGGCGTTCCGGGATTTGCAGGAACAGTTCAATCCAGGTGCGCAATCCGGCCAGTCGCAGAACAATGAGGGCCGCAGCGGCGGCGAGGGTCGCGGCGAGAGCCATGATGGTCAGCAAGGCCAAGGTGGCCAAGGCGGCGAGCAACAGGGCCAAGGTGGTGAAGGTCGCGAACAGGCCGAGGATGGCGAAGGTGCCGAGGGGTCGCTGGCTGAGCGGCAAGAGGCGCTGAGACAGGAATTGGAGCGGCAGCGGCAGGGTTTGCCGCAATTGGGTGGCGAGGCAGGCGAGGCCGCGCGCGATGCGCTGGAGCGTGCTGGCCGCGCCATGGAAGGGGCCGAAGACGCGCTGCGCAACGATGATCTGGCCGGGGCCATCGATAATCAGGCCGAGGCAATGGAGGCCCTGCGTGAGGGCATGCGCAATATGGGCGAGGCCATGGCGGAACAACAGAATCCCGGTGGGCAGGGCGAGGCCGAAGGCCAGCCCGGTCAGGCTCAGGCTGATCCCTTGGGGCGCGAGGCCGGGCAGGGCCGACAGGTGGGCACGCAAGACAGTCTTTTGCAGGGTGAGGATGTCTATCGCCGCGCGCGAGAATTGCTTGATGAGATTCGCAAGCGGTCAGGCGAAGGCGCTCGGCCGGATGTGGAACTGGACTATCTCAAGCGGTTGCTGGAGCGGTTCTAGGTCTTTTTGACCGATCCAAACGCCGCTCTTGCGGGGAGAGGCAAGAGGTATTTCCCCAGGCAGTTTTTCGAATTTATCGCAAATTGTTGCAAGTATATGGTAAATCCCGACGCGGGCGCGCGAACACGCCCCTGTGTGTCAGTAAAAAAGGGACGGAAATGATTCAGGAATTCAAGGACTTCATCGCTAAGGGCAATGTCATGGACATGGCCGTTGGTATCATCATCGGGGCGGCCTTTACGGCGATTGTCGGCTCACTTGTTGCCGATCTGATCAACCCGATCATCAGCCTGTTCTTGGGCGGCATTGACTTTTCGGGCCTCTATATCGTGCTGGGCTCGGGCGACTATGCCTCGATCGCTGCCGCAGAAGAGGCGGGCGCCGCGGTGTTCGCTTATGGCCGGTTCGTCATGGCCGTTATCAACTTTTTGATCATCGCTTGGGTGGTGTTCATTCTGGTCAAGCTGGTAAACCGCGCCAAGGATGCCACATCCAAGCCGAAACCAGAGGCAGCCGCCGCTGATCCCGGCCCGTCCGAACTGGATATTCTGATGGAAATCCGCGACGCGCTGAAAAAGTAAGCACGGCAAGGGCGAGGAGCAATTACGCTTCTCGTCCTCTCAAACCCGGTGGTAGGGGCTACCGGCGAGGATCGAGGCCGCGCGATAGAGCTGTTCCGCCAGCATCACCCGCACCAGCATATGTGGCCAGACCATGCGGCCAAAGGACAGCGCGAAATCGGCACGGGCGCGCAATTCAGGCGCGATGCCATCGGCCCCACCGATCACCAAAGCCAGATCGCTGCGCCCGGCATCGCGCCAGCCCGACAGCGTATCGGCAAATTCGGGAGAGGTGATCTCTTTGCCGCGCTCATCAAGCACCGCAAGCACGGCACCTTGGGGAATCACCCGATCAAGCAAGGTGGCCTCGGCGGACATGCCCCCACCCTTCTTATCTTCGACCTCAATCAGCGTCGCAGGGCCAAGGCCATGCGCGCGCCCCGTTCGGTCGAACCGGGTGAGATAATCGTCGAACAACACACGTTCCGGGCCGGTCCGCAACCGGCCCACCGCGCAGATATGAACCCGCATTCAGACTTGAGATGCCGCCGTCTGCCCGGAAGGCAGCCACATTTTCTCAAGCTGATAGAAATCGCGAACCTCGGGGCGGAACACATGAACGACGACATCGCCTGTGTCGATCAGCACCCAATCGCCGGTTTCCTTGCCCTCTGTGCGGGACACGATCCCCATATCCTGCTTGAGACGGTCCATCAGTTTCTCGGCGATGGCTGACACCTGCCGCGAGGAACGCCCCGAACAGATCACCATATAGTCGCACATGGCTGTTTTGCCGCGCAGGTCGATCTGCACAACATCTTCGGCCTTGTCATCGTCAAGAGAGGTCAGGATCGCCGCAAGCTGCGCTTCGCTGTCTGCGGTCATGGTGGGCATCATTGCGATGGCCCCCTGGTCAGCGGCCTTCGCCGCATATGTCGTAAAAGACAGGACATCGTCCTCCTTTGCTGCGCACCGCAGGACCCCGGTGCAAGGTATAAGGCTAAAGTAGCAAGAGTTGCGTGACTTTTCAATAAACCCTGTTCCAGATCGCGCCGAAATGCAGGTAATGTCACATAATCGTGGTGACGCCTGATAAGCCGGGCCAAAGGCCAGTCTGGACAAGGCGCGAAATTCAGGCTCTTTTCACCTCAATGACGGAGGAGCGCCATGACCACAGCCCTGATCACCCATCCCGATTGTCTGGGCCATGTGACGCCCGAAGGTCATCCCGAACAGGTTGCGCGGCTTGAGCGTATTCTGGAGGCGTTGGAGGGCAAAGACGTGATCCTCGTCAAGGCACCCTTGGTGGCCGAGGATGACCTCTTGCGCGTGCATCCCAAAAGCCATGTCGAGGCGATCCGGGCGGCCTCTCCTGCTTCGGGCAAGGTGCAATTGGATGCCGATACCTGGATGTCGCCGGGAACGCTGGCGGCGGCGCATCGTGCGGCGGGCGGTGCTGTGCGCGCCGTAGATCTGGTGTTGTCGGGCGAGGCCGACAATGTCTTTGTCGCCACCCGCCCGCCGGGCCATCATGCCGAGCGCGAAACGACGATGGGATTTTGTCTCTTTGGGAATGTGGCCGTTGCCGCAAAATATGCGCTGGATCATCACGGGCTGAAACGGGTGGCGGTCGTCGATTTCGACGTGCATCATGGCAATGGCACGCAGGATTTGTTGGAGGATGAGCCGCGCGCCTTTTTCGCCTCGTCGCATCAATACCCGCTTTGGCCCGGCACCGGCGCCGCACATGAGACAGGGCCGCACGATACGATCCTCAACGTGCCGCTGCCGCCGCGCTCGGGCGGGGCGGTGTTTCGTCGAGAGTATGAGGAAAAGGTGTTTCCGCGCGTGCGGGCGTTCAAGCCGGATCTGATCCTTGTTTCTGCCGGGTTTGACGCGCATCGCGATGATCCGCTGGCCGATCTGATGTTGGAAACGGAAGATTTCGCTTGGGTTACAGAGCGGCTCTGTGATCTGGCGGATGAGCTTTGTGGTGGGAAACTGGTCAGTTGTCTTGAGGGCGGCTATAACCTCTATGCGCTGGCTGAAAGTGTGGCTGCGCATGTCGATGTGCTGATTGCGCGCGGCGCAGCCTGATCCCTGACCAACAAGGAAACCTGATGCGCGCCGGACTGATCCTGCTGTGCTTTGCCTATGTGCTCAGCCAGTTTTTTCGCGCCTTTCTGGCGGTGCTGAGCGGTCCCTTGGCGCGCGATGTCGGGGCCACACCGGATGATCTGGCGACGGCCTCGGGTCTGATGTTCGTGACCTTCGCGGCGATGCAATTGCCGGTGGGCTGGGCGCTCGACCGGATTGGGCCACGGCGCACGGCGTCGGCTTTGCTGCTGTTGGGTGGCGGTGGTGGTGCGGCGCTTTTTGCAATGGCCGTCAGCCCGCTGCATATCAACCTTGCGATGGTGTTGATCGGCGCAGGCTGCGCGCCAGTCCTGATGTCCTCTTATTACATCTTTGCGCGGCAATTCTCGGTTGCGCGGTTTGCTACGCTGGCGGCGGTCATGCTGGGGGTGGGATCATTCGGTAATCTGGTGGCCTCTTATCCGATGGCATGGGCGGCAGAAACAATCGGATGGCGCGCGGCGCTTTGGGGATTGGCGGCGGTTTCGGTCGCGGCGGCATTGGGTATCTTGGCACTGGTGCGCGACCCAGAGGCAGTCGCAGGGGATACGCGCGGCTCACTTCTTGATCTGCTCCGGATGCCCGTGGTTTGGGCCATTCTGCCGCTGATGTTTGTGGCCTATGCGCCTGCGGCAGGGCTGCGGGGCCTTTGGGCCGGTCCCTATCTGCGCGATATCTTTGGGCTTGATACGGTGCAGGTCGGACAGGCGACCCTGGTCATGGGGATGGCGATGATCGCGGGCACCTTTGCGTATGGCCCCCTCGACCGGGTGTTCAAGTCGCGCAAATGGGTGATCTTTACCGGAAATGTCATCTGCGCAGTCGCCCTCATGACTTTGATGCTCTGGCCGGAACGCAGCCTTGGGCTGTCGATTGCCCTCTTGGCGGTTATCGGCCTTGCTGGGTCCACATACCCGGTGCTGATCGCGCATGGGCGGGCCTTCTTTCCGGCCCATTTGGCAGGGCGGGGTGTGACGCTGCTCAATCTCTTTGGCATTGGCGGTGCGGGCGTGGCGCAGTTTGCCTCGGGGCCGCTTTTTGCGTCTGCCGCGACCGGGGGCGCAGTCGCGGGCTACAAAGCGCTTTTTGCGCTGTTCACATTTGCCCTTGTCATCGGATTGGTGATCTATCTCTTCAGTCGCGACAGCATGGAGTGAGTGCGGCCCCTTTCACATTGGCCGTAATCCCTGTATGACCCGCACCGCAACCCCCGCTATGGAGGCAGACACACATGGGTTACAAGATCGTCGTCGCAGGTGCCACGGGCAACGTGGGCCGCGAAATGCTGAACATCCTCGCCGAGCGCGAGTTTCCGGTCGATGAGATCGCGGTACTTGCGTCCCGCCGTTCTCTGGGCACCGAAGTCAGCTTTGGCGACCGAACTCTCAAGACCCAAGATCTTGATACGTTCGACTTCTCAGGTTGGGACATGGCGCTGTTTGCCATCGGGTCGGACGCAACCAAGGTCTACGCCCCCAAGGCGGCCAAGGCGGGCTGTGTCGTGATCGACAACTCGTCGCTCTATCGCTATGACCCCGACGTGCCCCTGGTCGTTCCGGAAGTGAACGCCGATGCGGTCATGGGCTATGCCAAGAAGAACATCATCGCCAACCCCAACTGTTCAACCGCGCAGATGGTTGTGGCACTCAAGCCGCTGCACGACCGCGCACGCATCAAGCGCGTTGTCGTCTCGACCTATCAGTCGGTATCGGGCGCTGGCAAAGAGGGCATGGATGAGCTGTGGGACCAGACCAAAGCGGTCTACAACCCGACCGATGACAAGCCTGCCAAGAAATTCACCAAGCAGATCGCGTTCAACGTGATCCCGCATATCGACGTATTTCTTGAGGATGGGCAAACCAAGGAAGAGTGGAAGATGGTCGCTGAGACCAAGAAGATCCTCGATTCCAAGATCAAGGTTACAGCCACCTGCGTGCGGGTTCCGGTCTTTGTCGGCCATTCCGAGGCCATCAATATCGAGTTCGAGGATCATCTGGACGAGGCCGAAGCGCGCGACATCCTGCGCGAATCTCCCGGGATCATGGTGATCGACAAGCGTGAGAACGGTGGCTACGTGACGCCGATCGAATGCGTCGGTGACTACGCCACCTTCATCAGCCGTATTCGGCAGGACCCGACGATTGATAATGGCATTAACCTGTGGTGCGTCAGCGACAACCTGCGCAAGGGCGCGGCGCTGAATGCCGTGCAGATCGCTGAAGTACTGGGTCAACGGGTTCTGAAAAAGGGCTGAGTTACCTCAGGCAGATTAAAGACGGGCGCGCTATCAGGCGCGCCCGTTTGCATTTTCGGGGCAATTACTGCACCGGCGCGACCTTGAACTGAACGGAAGAATACCATTCAGCCACCGCGCGGATTTCGTCATTCGACATCTCAGCGGCGATGCCGCTCATGATGTCGTGCTGACGTTTGCCGGTGCGGAATGCCTTGAGCTGTGTGTCGATATACATCACCGTCTCACCCGCCAGATTGGGCGCATCGTCGATCAGCGCGATCCCATCGGTGCCATGACAGGCGGTGCAGGTCTCGGGCGCATTCTCGGCCGTCTGGCTTGGGGCCAGAGTGGCGACCGGCGTCTGGCTGCTATACCAGGCCGCCAGATCGGCAATCGCCTGATCGCTGAGGCTGGCCGCGACCACGCTCATCATTTCATGCACCCGCCGCCCCTCGCGGAACGCGGTCAGTTGATGCTCGATATAAGCCGGGTTCTCGCCGCCGATATGGGGCACGATGGGCATTTTGGCCATGCCTTCGATGCCGTGACAGGTGCGGCATTGACCGGCCAGTTTGCGCCCCGCCTCTGGGTCGCCGGTCAGTCCCTCTGCCATGGCGATCTGGGCGAGGAAAACCCCGCCCAGACCCAAGATACATGCCTTAAGCATCAATTGCCCTCATACCAGATGCGATAGATCGCCCCGGCAAGGTCATCCGACACAAGGATCGAACCATCGCGCAACTGCGCCACATCGACCGGGCGGCCAAGGTATTCGCCGTTCTCGTCGATCCAACCCTCGGCAAAGGGCTCCATCGTGGCATTGCCCTCTGCGTCGATGAACGTAACCATCACGCGGGCACCAACCGGTTCAGTGCGGTTCCAAGAGCCATGCTGCGCCGAGAAGATGGCGTTCTTGTATTTGGCAGGGAACATCTTGCCGGTATAGAATGCCATGCCAAGGTCGGCCGCATGGGCCACAGTTTCGACGGCAGGCATCACCACGTCTACAGGGACTTCTTCACCCTTGTACTCGTTGGTGCGCACGGATCCACCACCATACCACGGATGGCCGAAATGCTGGCCCGCCTCGGTTTGACGGTTCAACTCGCCCGGCGGAATGTCATCGCCCATGCCGTCGACCTGATTGTCTGTCCACCACAACTCGCCGGTTTCGGGATGGAAATCCTGACCAACCGAATTGCGCACGCCATAGGTAAAGACCTCGCGCCCCGTGCCATCGGTGTTCATGCGGATGATGCCACCAATGCCCACCTCGTTATATTTCTCAAGCCGATCCTTGGGGGCCACGTTGAAGGGCTGACCAAGCGAAATGTAAATCTTGCCATCTGGCCCGATGTCACAAACCCGCGCGGTATGGTTAAAGCTTTCTTCGTCCTCTGGGATCAGATCACCCTTGGCCACAAGGTTGAAGGCTGCCACATCCGGGCTTTCGTAAAAGAACTCGGCGGCGGGAAAGAGCAGCACGCGGTTCTGTTCAGCGATATAGAGAAAACCGTCCTTGGAAAAGCAGGGGCCATTGGGGATCGAGAATTGGAGCGAAGGGGCGAAATCCTTGACCTCGTCGGCGACGCGGTCCTTGTTGCGGTCGGTAACGGACCACACCTTGTCCTTGCGGGTGCCCACGAAGGTCACGATGCCTTGCGGACCTACAGCCATGTGGCGCGCATCGGGCACAACCGCGTAAAGGCCGATCTTGAACCCGTCGGGCAGGCTGATCTGCTCGAGCGTTTTCTTGATCCCCTCGGCATAGTCGCCGCCCTGTTCGATGAACGTGAAATCAGTGACGCCGGTGGACTGAAAATTTGAAAGTTTTTCCAGATTGTCCGGCACGTTGGCAGCTTGCGCATGGGCAAGCCCGGCGCTGAGCGCCAGAGTGGCGATGGATGACAGCAGATGCTTCATTTGGTTCCTCCCGTTTGAAAATCCGTTCGACCTGTCTGACTTGCCAAGCCCAGACAGGGCCGTGATCCTAGACTTCTTCAAGCTGACCCAACGCGCTCTCCCCTTCGCGCGGCCCCTGCGAATACCGTTTACGTTGCATTCGCACATGCAGACCCTATCGCAGTTTTTGGGCGGAACAAGGGTTTGCTGCCTGAATTTTCTACGACCAAAGTCTTAGGTCTCATTCCAGTGTCATGGTGACGCTGCCGAGGCCTGCGATTTCGCCTTGGGCGGTGATCGGCGGCGTCACCCAAGGCAGCCCGTTGAGCGATCCGGTGATCACTATATGCCCCGGCTGCAAGCCGCCGCAATGATCCCCCAAGGCGCGCACAAGAGCGCAGAGCGTGGCAAAGGCACCCTCGCCGGGCACTTTGGCCACGCCATCAAGCAGGGTGGCATCGCCAAGGGTCAGATGTGCCTGGGCACTGGTGACGTCAATCCCTTGCCAGTCGCGACAAGCCTCACCCAGAACCACCGCGCCGTTGAGTTGATTGTCCAACATCTTGAGCGCTGCACCGGCGCCCTTGGGATTGGCAAGGCGGCTCTGGACCAACTCAAACGCAGGCAGCAGTTCTACCGAGTCTCGCAAGCGCGCCTCGAAATCAAACGCAGCGGTATCCGGCACTGGGGCAATCAGGCGAAAGGCGTATTCAAGTTCGACTCCCGCTTCTTCGCCCTCTGAGAGGGAAATTTTCGCGGGGCTCTCGTAAATGTCGTGGGCCATGATAGGGGCGATGATGATGGGCGAGCCGGGCGGGCAAGCAACCTTGAATCCCCCCACAGAACCAAGCGCAGAGGCGACTTCTGTTTGGACCGCAAAGATGCGCTCGCGCGTTAACCCCTCGCCATAGGTATCGGGCAGTTTGGGGCCGCCGTTCCGCGCCTCCAGCAGCGCCTTCGTCAGGGGATCAGTCATGCTGCGATCACCGCGCCCGAGGCGATCATCGCCGCGATCTGCTGCGTGTCATAACCAGCCTCGCGCAGCACCTCGCGGCTGTGCTGGCCAAGAACGGGCGCGGCACAGCGGATGTTTGCCGGGGTCTCGCCGAATTTGACCGGATGTCCAAGGGTCTTGACCGGACCAGCCACAGGATGCTGCACTTCAACAATCATATCGCGGGCTTGTGCCTGTGGGTCGGCCTGCATTTGCAGGATATCCAGCACGGGGCCGGCAGGCAGACCGGCCTGTTCCATCCGTTCCAGCCAAATCTCGGACGTTTCGTGGCGAAGATAGCCGTTGAGGATATCTTCGAGTTCCCTGAGGTGCTGCATTCGGTCATGGTTTGAGGCAAAGCGCGGGTCGTCGTTCAACTCGGGGGCCCCGATCACATCGAGAAACCGCAGCCAATTGCGTTGGTTGGCGGCACCCACGTTGATCCAGCCATCGGCGGTCTGGAACGCCTGATAGGGACCGTTCAAAGGATGCGCAGACCCCATCGGGCCGGGTGCCACGCCAGTGGCAAAGGCAATCGCCGATTGCCAATAGGTTTGGGTGATCGCGGCCTCAAACAGTGAGGTATCCACCTTTTGGCCTTGCCCCGTTTGCAACATCCGAGCGTAGGCAGCAGAAACACCCATCGCCGCCACGATCCCGGCCGTAATATCGGAAACCGGCGCACCAGTCTTGACCGGGGGCCGCCCCGGCCCCTCGCCAGTGATCGACATAAGGCCCGACATGCCTTGGGCGATCAGGTCGAAGCCACCACGCTCTGCATACGGTCCCGTACGGCCAAAGCCCGAGATTTCGCAATAGATAAGGCGCGGGTTGATGGCGCGCAGATCGTCATAGCCCAACCCCAGACGCTCCATTGTGCCCATGCGGTAATTCTCGATCACCACATCAGCCTCTTCCAGCAGACGGTGCAGCACTTGGACCGCCTCTGGGTCCTTGAGGTTCAGCGCCACACCCCGCTTGTTGCGGTTCATCATCATATAGGCAGCAGATTCGCCGTTGATCGCGGGGGGCACAAAGCGCCGGCTGTCATCGCCGTCCGGCTTTTCCACCTTGATCACATCCGCGCCCATATCCGCCAGCATCAGGCCACAGACCGGACCAGCCATGATATGGGCCAGTTCGATAACCTTCATCCCCACAAGGGGGCCAGTGGCGTTCATGTCCCGCTCCACTCTGGTTTTTGCTTGGCAAGGAAGGCCTCGAGCCCGTGGTGGAAATCGCGGCTCATGTAGCACATTTCGATAAGGTCTGCGTCCTCGACACGGGTGGCTGCGCTTACGCGGCGCATCGCCTCTTTGGTCGCCCTCAGCGTGAGGGGGGCCATTTCGGCAAGCGTGTCGGCCAATGCCCCGGCACGTGACATCAGCGCGGCTTCATCCTCCAACACTTCCGAGATCAGGCCGCATCCCTGCGCCTCTTCTGCGCCGATCAGGCGGGCGGTAAAGATCATCTCGCGCACGCGCCCGGCCCCCATCAGGGATGAGAGGCGCGCCAGATTGGCAGCGGCCAGGCAGTTTCCAAGGGTGCGGGCGATGGGAAAGCCGAACTTCAGATTGGCCGCGGCAATGCGGATGTCACAAACCCCGGCAATTGCCGCGCCGCCGCCGGTGCAGGCGCCGTTGATCGCAGCGACGGTTGGCAAGGGGCAGCGCTCGACCGCTTCTAGGACACGCTCAATCCGGGCCTCGTAGTCAAGCGCATCCTGCGGTTTTTCAAAGGCCCGAAACTGCGTCATGTCGGTGCCCGCCGCAAACGCCTTGCCGCCAGCACCGTGGATCACCACCGCGCGGATGCTGCCATCTGTCGGCACCTCGCGGCATAGGGTGGCCAGCCCCTCATACATCGCAAAGGTCAGTGCATTGCGCGCATCAGGCCGGTTGAATGTGATCCAGAGGGTCTGCCCCCGGACCTGCGACAAAATCTCGGTCATCGCAGCCCCCTCAGCGGTAGAAGTATTCAACAAGGAAGAGCGGCACCGAGGGCACATAGGTGCAGAGCATCAGCACCGCCAACAAGACCATGATGAACCAGATGTTGACCTTGGATACCTCCCAGATATTGGCCCTTGCCACCGCGCAGGCAGTAATCAGAACCGAGGCAACCGGCGGCGTCTGCTGACCAATCGCAAGGTTCAGCGTAACCACAAGGCCGAAATGCACAGGGTCGATACCCGCCGCCGTGATCAGCGGCATTACGATTGGAATCACAAGGATGATCGCTGCTGCGGAATGCAGGAAAAAGCCAATGATCAGAAAGAAGAAGTTGAGGATGAGCAAGATTGCCCATTGCTGATCGGTGATGTTGAGAATGCCCTGCGCCAGATGCTGCGGGATCTGTGCGCGGGTCAAGAACCCACCCATCAAAACAGAGGCCGCGACCAGCAACATGACAACAGCCGTTTGCATGCCCCCATCCAGCATCGCGCGGCGCAGATGTTTGATATCCACTTGGCGATACCAAGCTGACACGACGATGGCTGCGATCACGGCAAGACCAGCCGCCTCGGTTGCGGTCACATAGCCGCCAAAAATACCGCCAAGGATAATTACCGGCAGCAAGAAGGCGGGCAGTGCATCAACGAAAGTCTCGCGCAGGCGGGGAATGTTGAATGCTTCTTCCGTCGGCAGATTGTAGCGGCGGGCAAAAACATAGGCCACGAACATCAGGCCTGCCGCCCCCAAAAGACCCGGCACCACGCCCGCGACAAAGAGCTGTTCGACCGACGTATTAGAAGAGGCCGCATAAAGGATCATCGGGATCGACGGCGGGATGATGATCGCCAACGAGGCCGAGGACGAGGTAACAGCCGCCGACAGTTCCTTGGAATACCCGCGTTTCTTCATCTGCGGGATCAGGATCGACCCCATGGCGGCGACATCCGCCACCGCAGAGCCAGAGATTTCGGCAAAGAAAAGCGACACACCGATATTTACCATGGCCAGCCCGCCACGAACAAAGCCGATGATGGCGGTGACGAAATTGATCAGCCGGTCCGTGATACCGCCCGCGTTCATGATGGCCCCTGCCAGCACGAACATCGGGATGGCAATCAGCGAAAACTTGGTGGACCCGCTATACATATCGAGTGCAATGGTCACCAGACTGCTCGGCCCCTCAGTAAGCAAGAGACCCAAAACCCCGGCAAGAGCCAAGCCGATGGCAATCGGAATGTTGATGCAGATCATCGCCACAAGGGCCGCGAAAATACCCAGCATAAGCATCACACGCGCTCCTTGTTCTTGGCCAGTTCGGTCTCGACTTCTTCTTCGATCTCAGCATGTTCCAGAGAGATGCCGCGCGATGTCTGAACCCAGTAATGCGGCAGGCTGAGCAATTGGCAGATGATAAAGAGGATGGCACCGATCGGGATCACCGATTGTGTCAGTTGCACCGGCACCCATGTAAGCGAGGTCAGCGTATCGCCTTCCAGCACTTCAAGCACCTGAAACCCGGCGCGCGCCATGAGCACGAAAAAGAGCAGCACCAGCGCTTCGCCCACCAGAACCGCAATCATCCGGTACCGGGTGGGTAGGGCGAGAAGGACCGAGTCAAAGCCGATATGACGCCGATGCAGCGCCGCGAGAGCGGAGCCATAATAGGTGATCCAAGCCAGCATGATCGCGGCAACCTCATCGTACCAAGAGAAACTCTGGCCCATGAGGCGGGCGATAACGGCAACGATCACGACGATCGTCAAGCCGACCATCAGCAGAACCGTGATCCATTCAAGCAGGCGGCTTGCGATCCGATTGGTTTGGGTAAGCAGAGGGGTCATGTTGTGCAACGTTCCGGTGCAAAAGGTTGCCCGGCATGCGCATGCCGGTTCAAGTTCGCGAAATCTTGTAGACAAACGCCTGTGACGGCCCCCGAACAGGGACCGTCACAGAGTAAGATCAGCTTGCGTTACCAAGTGCGAGCACGGCGTCGATCAGCTCTTGCCCACCTTCGACCTGCTCTGCAAAAGCGTCATAGACCGGCTTGGACGCCGCGATGAACGCGTCCTTGTCGGCCTCGTTCACCTCGACCCCGGCAGCCTTGATCACGTCGAGCAGTTCGGTTTCCATCCGTGCAGCCGTCTCATAGGTAAAGGTCTGCGTGTCTGTGGCACATTCCGCGAGCACTGCGCGAACATCCTCTGCCTGCCCGTCAAACCCCTTTTTCGACGACAGAATATACGCTGGCGTATAGACATGGCCCGTGACCGAAAGGTACTTTTGCACCTCCTGGAACTTGGCCGTCGCGATCTGTGTATAGGGGTTTTCCTGCCCGTCCATCACACCCGTCTGCAACGCAGTAAACACATCCGAAAAGGCCATCGGGGTGGGGTTGGCACCGTATTCTTGGAACATCTTGACGCGCCATTCGCCATTGGGCGTGCGCAGTTTGATCCCCTTCAGGTCCTCGGGCAAATTGATTGGCCGGATGTTGTTGGTGATATGCCGGAACCCGTTTTCCGCAAGCCCGACGATGTGATACCCGTTGTTGTTTGCGGCAGTCTGGAACGTGTCCATCATGGCATCCTGAACGCGGCGCATATGGTCGCGGTCTTTGATGATGTAGGGCATTTCAAAAACACCGAACAGCCCATCAACCGAGGACATCACCGACGAGGGCAACGCAAAGTCGACCTGACCCAGCTTGAGCTTTTGCAGCAATTCCTTGTCATTGCCCAACTGCGACGAGCCAAAGGTCTGAACCTCTGCCTTGCCACCGGATTTTTCGCCCACGCAGGCGGCGAAATGGTTTGCTGTTGCCTCAAACAGCGAGCCCGGTTCGCCCACATGGCCAAACCGCATGGTGACATCTGCCGCCATCGCGGGCACCGCCACAAACGACGCCACTACGGATGCAATTATTGCTTTTTTCATTGTCTTCCTCCCTTGGTTTTCGTGTCTGCGCGGGCTGTGCCGCGCCTTGGTCTTTCCTTATTGTGCAATCATTACAGTTGGTCCGGGAAGGCCCCTCTTCCGTCCCGGACCGATAACGTTAGGCTGCGGCGCGGGCGCTTTCGAACTTCTGGCCCAAAAGATCCATCGCCGCCTGTACGCCCCCGGCCCGGTGCGGCACACCCGCATCGCGCAGGCCCATTTCCACGCCCGCAAGGGTGCCGATCAGCATCAGATCATTGAAATCCCCCAAGTGACCGATGCGAAATACCTTGTCCGCCACTTTGGACAGACCATTCCCCAGAGACATATCATAGTTACGCAGGGTCACGGCACGGAAATTATCGGCTGAATGCCCCTCGGGAACCATCACGGCGGTGAGCACTGGCGAGCGGTCAGACGCTTTCTTGCAGAGCACCTCTAGGCCCCATGCCTCAACCGCCGCGCGCGCCGCCGCGCCATGGCGCTTGTGCCGGGCAAAGACAGTGTCGAGCCCTTCCTCGTGCAACATGTCGATTGCCTCGTTCAAACCGTAGAGCAGGTTTGTCGCGGGGGTATAGGGGAAGTAGCCCGTATCATTTGGGCCCGCCATTTCTGCCCAACTCCAATACGAACGCTTCAGCGCGGCAGATTCGGAAACTTGCATCGCCTTGGCGCTGACCGCGTTAAACGACAAGCCCGGCGGCAGCATCAGCCCCTTCTGCGAACCGGATATGGTCACGTCCACACCCCAGTCATCGTGTCGGTAGTCCACTGAGGCGAGCGAGGAAATCGTATCGACCATCAAGAGCGCCGGGTGATTGGCGGCGTCCATCGCGCGGCGCACTGCTGCCACGTCGGTCACAGAGCCGGTAGAGGTTTCGTTATGCACAACGCAGACGGCTTTGATCTCATGCGCCTTGTCGGCGCGCAGATGCTCTTCGATCCGTGCGGCATCGGCCCCGGCGCGCCAGTCGCTGTCGATAAAGACCGGGTTCAGGCCCAGTTTGAGTGCCAGTTTCTGCCACAGCGCCGCGAAGTGACCAGTTTCATACATCAGCACCGTGTCACCGGGTGAGAGCGTGTTGACCAAGGCCGCTTCCCAAGCGCCAGTGCCAGAAGAGGGATAGATGACCACTCGGGCTTCGGTCTTGAAGATGCTTTTCATCCCCTCAAGCGCCTTGCGGCCGACATCGGCAAAGGCCGGGCCGCGATGATCCATGGTCGGATAATCCATCGCCCGCAGAATGCGATCCGGCACGTTCGAGGGCCCCGGGATTTGCAGAAAGTGGCGGCCAGCGGTCATTGTCATTCCTCCCATAGACAGCATCCTTGCCCACCGTCGGTAAGATCTGGACCGGGGCAAAGGTGAATTCTGTTGAATTGAATTCTGAATTCAATATTCTGTCAAGACCAAACTCTGACCATCGACCGGATCGGGACCCTATGCTGGACAGCACGATACAAAGCCGCCTCAGCCGCGAGGTACAGGGCGAAACGCGCTTTGATACCTTTTCGCGCGGGCGTTACGCGACGGATGCCTCGATCTATCAGATTATGCCGGCAGGAGTGATTCTGGCCAAGGCACCTCAGGATGTTCTGGCCGCGCTCGACGCCGCGCGTGCCGCCGGTTTGCCGCTCACGATGCGGGGCGGTGGCACCTCGCAATGTGGGCAAACGGTGAACTCCGGGTTGATTGTCGACTGCTCGAAATACCTCAATCGCATTCTGGAACTGGATGTGGAAGGGCGGCGCGCGGTGGTCGAGCCGGGGATTGTTCTGGACGATCTGAACCGCGCATTAAAGCCGCACGGCCTGTGGTTTCCTGTCGATGTCTCGACCGCGTCGCGCGCCACGATCGGTGGCATGGTTGGCAACAATTCCTGCGGTTCGCGGTCGCTGCGCTATGGCACGACACGGGATAATGTAACCCGGATTGAGGGATTTCTGGCCGATGGCACGCCCTTCGATTTCGGCCCCGGTCCTGGCAACCGCGTGCCCGAACCTCTGCTGCGGCAAATGCTTGATCTGGGTGCGCGAGAAGCTGGCGAAATCGCGTTGCGTTTCCCCAAGGTGCAACGCCGAGTCGGTGGCTACAACATCGACGCGCTGGTCCCCGGTGACGCGCCCATCAACCTCGCCCATCTGCTGATCGGGTCCGAGGGGACGCTGGCCACGTCGACCGCGATAGAGATCAAGCTGTCACCGCTGCCATCGAAAACCCGCGTGCTGGGCGTCTGCCATTTCCCCACTTTCCGCGCCGCGATGGAGGCCGCCAAGCCGCTGGTCGCGCTTGGCCCGACCTCGGTCGAGTTGGTCGATAGCACCATGATTGATCTTGCCCGCGCGATTCCCATTTACGCCAAGACACTTGAGCAATTCGTGCGCGGCGCGCCTGCTGCCATGCTGCTGGTGGAATTCGCCGATAGCCCACCCGAAAATGAAGAGAACATGCGCCGTCTGGCCGATACGATGGCGGACCTTGGCTATGGGTTTGGGCGCGGCGGTGCCCATGAGGGTGGCGTGGTCGAGGTCTGGGATATGTCCCTCGCCACCGAGATTGGTGAATTGCGCAAGGCAGGTCTCAACATCATGATGTCGATGAAGGAGGCGGGCAAGCCTGTGTCCTTTGTCGAGGATTGTGCCGTGCCGCTGGAACATCTGGCGGATTATACAGATCGTCTGACCGAGGTGTTTCATAGTCACGGCACCACCGGCACGTGGTACGCGCACGCGTCCGAAGGATGCCTGCATGTGCGCCCTGTCCTCAATCTCAAACTGGAACAGGACGTGCGCAAAATGCGCGAAATCGCCGAGGCGGCCTTTGCCATGGTGCGGGAATACAAGGGATCGCATTCGGGCGAACATGGCGACGGGATTGTGCGCTCTGAATTCCATGGGGCGATGTTCGGTCCGCAAATCCTCAGGGCATTCGAAGAGGTCAAGGCGGCCTTTGACCCTGACACCTGCCTCAACCCCGGCAAGATCGTACATGCGCCGAAAATGGACGACCGCAGCCTTATGCGCTATCCGCCGGGCTATGATTTCGCCGATCTGAAAACCGGCCACGACTGGTCTGCCTGGACAGGCAAGGGCGGCGGATTTCAAGGCGCGGTCGAGATGTGTAACAACAACGGCGCCTGTCGCAAGCTGGCAGGTGGGGCGATGTGCCCGAGTTACCGCGTGACCCGAGATGAGCGCGACGCAACACGGGGCCGCGCCAACACGCTGCGCCTTGCGCTTTCGGGGCGGCTTGGCCAAAACGCGCTTTTCTCGGATGAGATGGCCGAAACGCTGAAGCTTTGTGTCGGGTGCAAGGCCTGCAAGCGCGAATGCCCAACCGGTGTCGACATGGCCAAGATGAAGACCGAGGTGCTCTATCAGCGGGGTCAAAAGCTGGGGTTCGGTCTGCGCGCGCGGCTGATTGCAGAGATGCCACGCTATGCTCGACTTGCGGTGGCGCTGCGGGGCCTGATCGCCTTGCGCAACCGGGTGCCGTTTCTCGCCGGGCTTGGCGAGCGGATTACCGGTCTGGCACATGCGCGGTCTCTGCCCATGTTTCGAGGGGATTTTTTCAAGGACTCTGAGGTCAAGCGCGCCCGCTCGTCGACCAAGGCAGGCAAGATCATTCTCTTTACTGACACGTTCAACCGCTGGATGGAGCCAGAGATTCCGCGTGCCGCTTTGCGCGTTCTGACCCGTGCAGGCTATGAGGTGATCACCGCACATGCGCCCGGTCGCCCGCTTTGCTGTGGGCGGACATATCTGGCGGCGGGGATGATCGACAAGGCGCGCGCCGAGGCGCGGCGGACCTTGGATGCGCTCTTGCCGCATGTGCGCGCTGGCGTGCCGGTGGTGGGGCTGGAGCCGTCTTGCCTGCTCACGTTGCGGGATGAGTTTCTCACGCTCTTGCCGGGGGATGAGGCGCAGCTCTTGTCAAAGAATGCCTATCTCTTCGAAGAGTTCATCGCGCGCGAAGCGCGCGCCGGGCGGCTTGATCTGCCGCTGGGCCCTTTGGGGCACACTGCCCATGTCCACGGCCATTGCCATCAAAAGGCGGCGGGCGTGATGGGCGATATGGGACAGGCGCTGGCGCTGATCCCCGATCTTGACCCAAAGACCATCGAGAGCAGCTGCTGCGGCATGGCGGGGGCCTTTGGCTATCAGGCTGAAACCATCGACGTATCCCTAAAAATGGGCGAGCTGTCCCTGCTTCCAGCCGTGCGCGCCGCAGCATCCGATGATCTCTTGATCGCGAACGGCACCTCATGCCGCCACCAGATCGCAGATGGCACCGACCGCCGCGCGCTGCATATCGCGGAAATCTTCGACAGGGCATCGCAAAATGCTGTAAGGGAAGGCCGCAAAGATGGATAACCCCGGCCCGGAGGCCCCCATGACCGCCCTCAAACCCGATCCGATTGGCCGCACCGCGCTCGCCGTTGAGATCACAAATCGACTGCGTCAGATGATCCTTGAGGGGCAATTGCAGCCCGGTGAGAAGATCAACGAAAAGGCCCTGACCGAGCAATTCGGCGTGTCGCGCACACCGCTACGCGAGGCGCTCAAGGTTTTGGCGGCAGAGGGATTGCTTGACCTTATCCCGCATCGCGGCGCGGTCATCACCCGTCAGAGCGAGGCGGAATTGGCAGAGGTGTTCTGCGTGCTTGCCGCACTTGAGGGCTTGGCCGGCGAATTGGCCACGATGCAGGCAAGCGCAGAGACCGTGCAGGACATCGCAGAGATGACAACGGCCCTGCGACGGACCTATGACGAGGCGGACCGCCCGACGTATTTCCGCATCAATCAAGCCATTCACAAAGCGGTTCTGGCCGCAGCTGAAAATGAGACTTTGCTGCGCGCGCATGAGCTTTTGGCCTTTCGGGTGCAGCGGGCACGCTATCAGGCCAACCTGACCCCCGAACGCTGGCGCGCGGCAGTAGAAGAGCATGAGGCCATTCTAGACGCGCTGCGCACGCGGGATGCGGAGCGTTGCGGTAAACTGATGAAAGATCACCTGCTGCGCAAGTTCGCATCGATCAAGGCCAAAACGCAGGCCTGAGCGCAGGGCTGCAGACCTTGTGCAGCGGGGTGCTGCTATTCTAGCCCGAACCGCCCCGGCTCCATAGCCGCCAGCACCTCCGACGAGACGTCTGGTGCAACCCCCGCAATCAGTGCCGCTGTCAGGCGTGACAATGCGGGGGCGGTCTGCACCCCGTAGCCGCCTTGCCCGGCCAGCCAGAAAAAGCCTGTCGCGCGCGGATCAAATCCCACTACGGGCGTTCGGTCAGGGGCAAAGGTGCGGAGGCCTGCCCAGCTATGCTCTACCCGTGTTACCGGCACGCTGACTGCCTGCTCGAACCGATGCAGCCCCTCGGCCAGCACCATGTCATCGGCCCAGGCATCATGCGGTTCTACCGGGTCTTCATCGGCGGGGGAAACCATCAGCTTGCCTGCCTCGGGCTTGGCATACCAAGTCTCTGCGATAGAGCCAAAGATAGGCCAATGCTCTGTTTCATAGCCCTGGGGTGTTGGAATGATCGCGGCCGAGCGCCGGTAGGGCTGCAATCCTGCGCGCGGCACTCCGGCCAAGGCGGACACTTCATCCGCCCAGCTACCTGCCGCGTTGATAATGATCGGGGCGCTATGCTGTTCCTGCGCGGTCTTGACCTGCCAGAGCCCGGCGCGATGCGACAGGCCGGTCACCACAGCACCTGTAACGATTCGTCCCCCCCTTGCCCGTAGCATCCGCGCATAGCCTTGTAGCAAACGGTCCACGTCGATGCCGCGCGCGCCGCGTTCGATCATCGCCCCGGCAATACGGTCGGCGCGCAGGATCGGCACAATCTCGGCGGCCTCCTTGCCGGTCAGCCGGTCAATGCCGGTCGAGCCGTCGAGATAGGCGTCGAGGATTGGCAATTCTTCCTCGGAGGCAACCATAAGTTCGCCGCGCGGGCTAAGCAGCGGTTGGTCGCTGATTTCGCCCGGCTGCTCAAAGATCGGTTCTGCCACGGCATTGAGTGCGCGCAGCGTGGCATTGCCATAGTTGCGAATAAAGATAGCGGCTGAGCGGCCTGTGGCGTGATAGCCAATCTGCCCCTCCATTTCGAGCACCAATACATCAGCCCCGCCGCGCGCCAGTTCCGCAGCAGCGCTGATCCCGGCGATACCGCCGCCGATCACGATCACATCGGCCATGATCAAGCCCCCTCATATCCTGTTAAAACCGATGTAAGGTTCTGGCCTAATTCCTGACAGAGATACCCGCCCTCTTGCACAAAGAGTGTCTGTATCCCCAGCCCGGCAATCGCGGCCCCGATGCGCGCAAACCCGGGTGTGGTGATCGCCAGACCCTGAAACGGGTCGCCCTCATAGGCATCAAGACCGAGGGCCACGACCACGACATCAGCCCCGAAATTCGCCACCCGCTCTAACGCGGTGTCGAGTGTTTTCAGATAGGCGTCATCCCCGGTGCCGCGCTCAAGCGGTAGATTGAGGTTATAGCCGGTGCCGCGCCCGGTGCCGCGCTCATCGGCATGGCCCCAGAAGAACGGATAGAACCGCGCCGGATCGGCATGGATCGAGACAGTCAGCACATCGTCGCGGTCATAGAATATCCCTTGGGTTCCGTTGCCGTGATGCACATCAACATCAAGGATCGCGGCGCGCAGGCCGCTTGTGCGCAGCCGCTCTGCCGCAATCCCGGCGTTGTTGAAAAAGCAGAACCCACCCGCCAGATCGCCAAAGGCATGATGCCCCGGCGGGCGGCAAAGGGCATAGGCGGCAAGCTCGCCAGCGGCGAGCATATCGGCCCCAGTGATGGCGGTCTGTGCTGACCAATAGGCCGCTTCCCATGTGCACGCCCCGATGGGACAGGCGGTATCGGCCTGATGATAGCCCGCTTGGCCTACGGCGGATTTGGGATAACTGTCGCTGCGATTGGAAGGGTGAACATTTGGGATCACCTCATCCCCTGCGCCTTCGATGCGTTGCCATCGGGTGTAAATATTGCGCAGGAAGGTCACATATTCTGGCGAATGAAGCGCCGCGATGGGCCCAAGACCGGCATCCTTTGGCGCAACAAAGTCACAACCGGCTGCTTTGGCCCCGTCCGTCAGGCGCGCGATACGCTCGGGCTGCTCGGGGCAGGGTTTGATCACCCCGTTCGCCATGAAATGTTTGGGGTCGTGTCGCCATTGCCGATCGTCGAAAATCGCCTTCATCCGTCTTCTCCCTTCAGTCTCCGCATCGCAGGCTGCGGCAGGCGCATCTGCGTGGCTTGCGGTTGCGCCTCGAATCCAAGGCGCTCATAAAACCGCCGCGAGGCGGGTGTATGCGCATAAACCGCCAGCATCATCCATTCCGCATGCCACAGCGTGCCTGCGCGGCGCGCTACCTCGGACAAAAGCGTGCGGCCAAGTCCCTGACCGCGCGCTGCTTTTGTGACCCAAAGGTCGGAGACATAGACGCCTGCCGCCCCGCGCACAGTGGAAAAAAGCGGGCCAAAGAGGGCCGCACCGATCAGATCGCCCTCGAGCGCGAGCAGGCCGTATGCCGCCGGTATCTTGCCTGTCAGCCCGGCGCGCAACGCGTCAAGACCGGCGCTATGCGCATCGCCCAAATCCGCGCTCAGCTGGCGCAGGGCCGCGTCTAGCAACGCCATGTCGTCCTCTGTTTCGACTGCGCGAAAATCTACCATGGGTCAGATCGCCACCCGGTCAGCACCCTTGAGGCCCAGCAGAGAGCGGGCCTCGTCGGGGCTGGCCACGACGCGCCCCAACGCCTCGACAATGCCGCGCACTTTGATGACTTGCTCCGCGTTAGAGCGCGCAAGCGTGCCGCGTCCGATGGTCAGACTATCCTCAAGTCCGACGCGCACATGGCCGCCCATCGCCGCCGCCTGTGCCGCCATCGGCATCTGATGCCGTCCCGCGGCCAGAACGGAAAACATATAGTCCTGACCAAAAAGCTTGTCTGCGATGCGCACCAGATGCGTGAGGTTCTCGGGGTCCGCGCCCATTCCGCCCAAGACGCCAAAAACAAACTGAATGAAATAAGGGGCGCGGATCAGCCCGCGATCCGCGAAATGTCGGAGCATATAGAGGTGGCTCAGGTCGTAGCACTCAAACTCGAACCGCGCGCCGCGCTCTTGGCCCAGTTCCGTCAGAATGCGGGCGATGTCGCGGGGCGTGTTCTTGAACACCAGATCGTCGGACCCTTCGAGAAAGGGTTTTTCCCAGTCGTGCTGCCAGTCGGCGATCCTCTCTGCCATTGGATAGAGCGCGAAATTCATTGTGCCCATGTTGAGTGAGGCCATTTCCGGCGCGGCCTCTTTCGGCGCGGCGAGGCGTTCATCCAGCGTCATCGTGGCGCTGCCCCCGGTCGAGAGGTTCAGGACCGCATCACAGCCTTCTTTCAGGCGTGGTAGAAAGGCCCGGAAATGCTCTGGTTTTGCAGAGGGCCGCCCGGTCTTTGGATCACGGGCGTGCAGGTGAAGAATTGCCGCGCCCGCCTCGGCCGCCTCGATCCCTGCGCGGGCGATGTCATCGCCGGTAATGGGCAGGTGCGGCGACATGGACGGCGTATGGATCGAACCTGTAAGTGCGCAAGTAATTATGATTTTGCGCATTATAAAGCCCGCTCCAGTGCCGGGCGAATTTCATCGGTAAACTCTGCCAGCGATGCATCCAGCATTTCGGTGATCTCGTCCAGATGCGTCTCGGTCACGATCATCGGGGGGGCGACGATGATATGGTCCCCCTCAACCCCGTCACGGGTGCGGCGGGCGTAGACGATCAGACCTTTCTCATAGGCGATCTGCACAAATCGGTCGAAGGCGCGCAAACCCTTGGGCAGCGGGGCCTTGGTGCCGCGATCCGCCATGAATTCGAACGCGGTCAGCAGCCCCTTGCCGCGCACATCACCGATGATGGCATAGCGCTGCATCAAGCCACGCAAACGCTCTTGCAGGCGGTCACCCATGCGGGCGGCATTGCCCACCAAATCCATCCGCTCAATCTCGTCGATCACGGCGAGACCGGCGGCGCAGGCCAGTGGGTTGCCTGCGTAAGTAAAGCCGTGGAGAAAGCCGCCAGCGTCCAAGACCGGCTCGACCAACCGTTCATGCGCAACCATCGCGCCCAGTGGCACGTATCCAGCGGCAAAGCCCTTTGACATGACGATAATGTCAGGAGCGAGATTCCAATGCTCAGAGGCGAGAAACTTGCCGGTCCGTCCTGCGCCGGTCATTACCTCGTCCAGAATAAAAAGCACGCCGTATTTGCGGCAAATCTCCTGCACCCTCTCCATATAGCCGCGCGGTGGCACCAGAGCGCCCGTTGAGGCCCCGCCGATGGGCTCAACCACAAAGGCAAGCACGCTCTCGGGGCCTTCCTCGATGATCTTGGCCTCGAGCATGTCGGCATAGTGATGCCCGGTCGCCTCTTTGTCGGCGTCCAGCCCATCGAGATAGGCGCGCGGTGCGGGAATTTTCGGCATTGCCTGCATCATCGGCGCAAAGGGATCGGTGAGCGGCGCATAAGAGGTTATGGCAAGCGCGCCTAGCGTACAGCCATGGTAGGATGGTGCGCGGCTTATGATCTTCCAACGGCTGCCCTCTCCGATGGCCAGCGCATATTGGCGCGCCAGCTTCAGTGCGGATTCCACGGCCTCGGACCCGCCCGAGACAAAGAACACTCGGCTCAGCCCCTCGGGGCAGAGGGCGGCGGTCTTGGCGGCGAGTTTCTCTGATGCCTCGGTCTCGAAATGCAAGCGGTAGCCAAAGGTGGATTTCTCCATCTGGCGGCGCATCGCGTCGAGCACGTTTTCGTTTGAATGGCCGATATTGCAGACCATCGCGCCAGATGAGCCATCAAGATAGCGCTTGCCATCCACGTCCCACATATAGACGCCGCGCGCCTGATCGAGGACCGGCTTGCGCTCGCGTCCCTGATAGAAAAGGTGAGAGGGTTTTACGTTCATTGTCTTATCCCGGTAACGCCGCACAATCTTGCGGGCGCAAGTGCAGATGCACCGCAGCGCCCACCGCAAATGGGTGGTCGTCGATCATGTTGATGGCTTGTAACTGCGCCTCACCTGCACGCACGAAATACCGCACAGCCTGCCCTTGATAATCTACTGTTTCCACGGTTGCGGGAACAGAAATCACACCCTCGGGCGCGGGATCGCGCGCGAGCCTCAGCTTTTCGGCGCGCACCACCAGCTTGGCTGGACCGGTGCCGCTCAGATTAGGCGCCTTGGCGGCGGGCACGCTCACTCGGCCGAATATGGCATCCTCCACGACGACCGCTGCGCCATGTTCGACGCAGCGCGCCTCAGAGATATTGGACGCACCGAGAAAGTTCGCGACAAATTCGCTGGCTGGCGTGTTGTAGACCTCTTCGGGTTTGCCCACTTGCTCTACCCGCCCCTCGGACATGACAACGATCAAATCGGACATGGCCAGCGCCTCGGATTGGTCATGCGTGACAAAGACCGTGGTTACGCCGATCCGTTCTTGGATACGTTTGAGTTCAACGCGCATATCTTCGCGCAGATTGGCATCAAGTGCCGAGAGCGGTTCATCAAGGAGAAGCACATCTGGTTCGATCACGATGGCACGGGCAAGGGCGATGCGCTGTTGTTGCCCGCCCGACAGTTCCTTGGGATAGCGTTCCCCGACATTGGGCAATTGCACAAGATCAAGCGCAGCCTGCACCTTGGCTGGAATTTCGGATTTTGGGACGTTGCGGTATTTCAGGCCAAACGCCACATTTTCTGCCACAGTCTTGTGCGGGAAAAGCGCGTAATTCTGAAAGACGAGACCAAGATTGCGCTTGTGAATGGGCACGTCGTTGACGCGCTTGCCGCCAATGAGGATTTCGCCCTCGGTGGGATCGAGAAGCCCCGCGATCATTCGCAGATTGGTCGTCTTGCCACAGCCCGACGGACCAAGCAGCGTGACAAAAGCCCCCTCGGGAATTTCCAGTGTGGTGCGATGAACGGCGGTAAAGGTGCCGAACCGCTTGACGATGTTCTTCAGGGTGACGGCGCTCATTCGCGGGGTCCTCTCGGGGTGGACCGCGCCCCATATCGGGACGCGGTTCTGGCTCAATACCCGCGCTGCACGCGGCTGAAGGTTTCGGACCATTCGGCCTCATTGCCGTTCCAGTACGTCGGGTTGGCAAAGGTCAGCGATTCAAGCGTGCCGGTTGGGTCGTAGGCGGGCAGGGTTGGGATCTTGGACCCCAGATCCACCTTGGTCCCATCCAGAGCGGGCGGATAATTCTGCCCCTCGGCCACAGCGATTGAGGTTTCAGGCGCGAGCATAAAGTTCAGCAACTCCTCACACGCCTCAACCGGGCTGCCCTTGAGCACGTGCAGACATTCCTGCCAAGCAAAGCTGCCGGGCGCGTCGTAATAGCCGATGTCGTGGCCCTGCTGTTGAAGGGCGGCGATGCGGCCAGACCAGCCTTCCGTGACGTAGATCTCTTCTTCGGCCAGAAGGCTCATCAGTTCTGCACCCGAGGACCAATATTTCAGCGCCAGATCGCGATGGCTGCGGATCGCATCCCAGACCGCTTCCATATCCTGAATGTTGTTCGGGTCCTGACCGGTCTGCAACGCGCCATACCAGACCCGCGTGCGCCAATCTGACCAACCGCCGATCTTGCCCTTGTAAGCGGCGTCAATGAGGATCGAGGCACCTTTTTCTTTCATCTCCTCATCTGAGATGTACTTGCGATTATAGGCCAGCCCCGTGGTTCCATAGTCATAAGGCACAGCCGAGAGGTAATCCGGGGTCACCCGGCGGAAGGCATTGGTCAGCGCATCCATCACCAGCGCCATGTTGGGGATGTTGTCGAGGTTCAACTCGACTGTCAGGCCAAAGTTCACATAGCGCGCATAGTCGAACACGCCGGACAGATGCGCGATGTTATATTCACCCTCTTGGCTAGAGCGGACCTGTGCCAGATATTCATCGCCGCCCGCAAAGGTGCCATCGACCACGGTAATCCCGGTTTCTGCTGTGTAAGGGTCAAACGCATGTTTGCGGAACGCTTCAGACACCACCCCGCCCCAGCCATCAAACCGTACCTGTTTCACATCCTGGGCCTGGGCGAACTTGGCAAAGGGTGTCTGCACACCATATGCGAGGCCCGCAGCGCCGATCAGGCCCAGAAAATTGCGCCGGTCCAGATCGCCGTTGCGATAGCGGTCGAGCAGTCTTTCGTATCGTTTGGTATTGTCCATTTTTAATTCTCCTTGTTGAGGGTTAATGCGGTTCTTAAGCGCCGCCTTTCATGGCGAGTTTGCGGGCCACCGCCGCTCCGAGCAGCGGAAGGCCCAAGGTCATAACGATCATCACGGTGCCAAGAGCGTTGATTTCCGGACTGATCGAATTGCGCAGCATCGAGAAGATCTGCGTCGGCACGGTCTCGACCCCGCCGGGTTTCCAAAAGAGCGTGCCGGTGATGTCGTCAAAGCTGATGGTGAAAGCAAAGAGCGCCCCCGCCGCGACGGCGGGCAGCATCAACGGCAGGGTCACGGAAAAGAAGGTCTGCACCGGCGAGGCGCCGAGGCTGAGTGCGGCCTCTTCTACATCGCGCTTGATGCTGACAAGACGCGCCTGCACCACAAGGATCACGAAGGGCAGGGTAAAGATCACATGCCCTGCCAGAAGCAGTGCGAAACTCTTGCCGATGCCCAGCCAGTTGAGAAACAGCAAGAGCGCCACCGCCAGCACCACCTCTGGCACAAGGATAGGCGCAATCAGCAGCGTGGTGATCGCGTTGCGACCGGGGATGTTGTAGCGCACCAAGGCAAGGCTTGCCAAAATCCCCAAGGTCGTCGAGATCACCGCAGTCATCAGACCAAGCACAAGCGACGTGCGAAAGGCGCGCATCACGGCGTCGTTATTCCACAGTTCCTGAAACCAATGCAGCGATACGCCAGTCATCGGAAAGCTGCCGAATTGGTTGGCGTTAAATGACAAGAGCACCACCACCGCCACCGGCAAAAACATGAAAGCATAGACCAGAACGGTCCAAGCGCGGATGATCTGCCACCCCATCAGCCCAGCCCCTTGGCCAGTTGCGCCATGCCAAGATAGCGGTTGTAGATGGCGACCAGCAGCCCCAATACGATCAACAGCAAGAGCGACAGCGCCGATCCAAGTGGCCAGTTCAATTGGGTGATGATCGCCTCAAACACCAGATTTGCGAACATCGCATCGCGCGGCCCACCAAGGATCACCGGGGTAATATAGGTTCCAGCGCCCAGCACAAAGCAGAGCAAGCCGCCCGCCGCAAGGCCGGGAAGCGAGAGCGGCAAGGTGACTTGGGTAAACGCCTGCCACCGGGTTGCCCCCAGCGAATTGGCAGCATCCTCCAGATTTGTGTCGATGCCCTCAAGGCTCACGTAGACATTGAGCACCATGAAGGGCAGCAAGAAATGCACAAGCCCGAGGATCACCGTGGCCTCGTTATAGAGCATCTGGATCGGCTCGTTGATGATGCCAAGCGATAAGAGCAGGGAATTGAGCGCGCCGGATGTGCCCAGAATGTTGATCCAGCTCATCGTGCGGATGATATAGCTGATCCAGAACGGCAGCATAAGCAAGAGCAGCAGCACCATCTTGTTGCCGCGCGAACGGGCGATGAAATAGGCCGCCGGATACCCCATCAGGGCACAGATTGCCGTGGTGATTGCCGCGATTTTCAACGTGTTGAGCAGGATGTCGCGGTAAAACCGATCCGTGAGGGTTTTTTGCCAGTTGTCGAGGTAGAAGCCGACCGTATCCGCGCCCATCGCCGAGCGCAGCCAGAAGGAATAGACAACGATGAACATGAGCGGCACAAGCAAAAGAAGCGTCACCGCCCCCAAGGCGGGTGACAACAGAATCCACGGCTGCCTCGCTTCGCGGGCCTCAACCGACATGCGTCTCCCTTTCATGCGCGACCCGTCAAATGCGGGCTTGCGATGAGGGTGCAAAGCAGGCCATCATTAATCAAATAGATAATGGGAATTGTGACAATAGATGTAGCCTATGGATGATCGTAACAGCCCCGAACGCATCATGCGCGAGATGGATTGGAACCTCTTGCGCACCTTTGTCACGCTGGCGCAGTCCAGCTCTGTTACGGATGCTGCACATCGGTTGCGGCTGACGCAGCCGTCTGTGTCTACAGCGTTGAAACGGTTAGAGGAACGGGTTGGCAAACGTCTTATTCACCGCACACCGGGGCATTTCGCACTGACCGAGGCGGGCGAGGTTCTGTATCGCGAGGCGCTGGATATCCAAGGCTCTATTTTGCGCCTCTCGACCCTCATGCGCGATATGACGGATGAGGTGACGGGTCATGTGCGCCTGTCTTTGGCCTCTCACGTGATCTGCCCGCTTTTTGATCAGGTTCTGGCAGAGTTCCATGCTGAAAACCCCCGCGCGACGTTGGCAATCGAGGTGCATTCTTCTGCGCAGGCGATTGAAACGGTGTCGGCGCGCTCGGCCTCCTTTGCCATCTGCCTTGTGCATCAGCGCAACCCCAAGCTAGAGTATATGCGCCTTTATCGAGAGTTCTTTGGCTTGTTTTGCGGGCCGCGCCATGCGCTGTTTGGGCAACGTGATCTCACGCGGGCGGACCTTGCTGGGCGCTCGGCCGTCAGCTTTGAAACCGACCGATTGCAAGACGCCCTCAAACCCGTAACCTTGATGCGGGCACAGGCGGAATTGGGGGATCAGATCATCGCCACCTCCAGCCATCTGGAAGAGGTGCGGCGCATGATCATCGCGGGAATTGGCGTGGGTCCGCTGCCGTTGCATGTGGCGGAGCGCGATGTGCGAGACGGGCTTTTGTGGCAGTTACCCCCCTATGATCAGACGGCGGCGGTTGATGTGCACGTTGTCTGGAATCCGCGCGCCGTGCTCAATCGGGCGGAACAAAGCCTGCTTGATCGGCTATTGGCCCGGATTGACGAAACCCCGATTGAAGAGCGCACCTATCGCTAGAGTTCTGCGCGCAAGGCTTGTGCCCCGCATAAAAGATTCAACCGTTACGCAAATCAGTGTAGCGTCAAAATTGCCCCGTTTCGGGCCGGTTTTTCATCACTGATTCCAGGAGACCTGTTTTGACGCCCACAACGACCTCCCCAGCCGTCACGCTGACCGTTGCCATTGATGGGGCTGCCCCAGTCACCAAAACTTGCGATCTTTTGGTCGTCGCCTGCGAGCCACGCAATCTGAGCAGTATTTGTGACTATACCGCAGCAGAAACAGCGGTCTTTGGTCAGCTGACCAACTTTACCTTTCACACCACTTTGGTGAGGGTAAAGGTGCCCAATCCTGCGCCGCAATATGGCATCATTCTAGCGCCGACAGAGATTTCGGCCATGGCGGGCCATGTCAGTGGGTATCGCAACGAAACAGCCAAGCAATTCTCGTTAGAGACCGCCAATTCCATGACCGAGAACCTTGTTACCGTGTATCAGCTACAGGGTCCGGCCAATCCGCCAATGACCGAGGCGGAGTTTCTCGCCAATCTGGAGCAGACGCTGCCGACGCTCGATTGGTGGCCTTATCCGGATTATGAGATTGTGACCGACAGCACCGGCGCGCCGGTCGATCTGCGGACGCCCTATTTCGACCATTTCGATAATACGGGTCTTCGCGGTGGCGGACCGTGGAATTATCTGGGCCTGCAGGGCAAGAACAACACGGTTTTTGTGCATGGCTCGACCTGCTTTGAATCCGTGCTGCAGTGCTGGCAATATGGCGGGATGCTGCTGGATCAGCAGGCGGCGCTGGGTTGGTCGCTACCTGCCGACAAAGGGGCGCCTATCATTGTGCTGGGGGCTGGGCCTTCAGGCATGATGTTCGCGCATCGGCTGCAAGGTTTGGGCTATACCAATGTCGAAATCCTCGAATCCACAGACCGTTTCGGAGGCAAGACGCATACCGTCACCTACGATACACCATCGCCCAATGGGCAACCCACACCCTGTGAATTGGGCACCTGCTATCTCTCGCCCGCGTATGACAAGATGGCCGCGCATTTTGCCGCCTGCGGGTTCATGGACGGGAATATCCGCGAGGGCATGTTTCTGACCGCCGATCACCAGGACCCCGCAGGCCATTCAATCCGCGCCATGGTGACGACAGGGCAGTTTCCCGGCGTGCCTGCCCCGGCCACCTTGATGGATTATGACGACTACACCCTGCTCAAAGGTTATTACGAGGCCAACCAGCCCTTTGCCGATCCGGAAAACTGGATGGCCGGGTTCAATGAGGATAAGGTCAAGGCCGAAATCTTTGTGCGTCTTGCAGAGTATGACGTGCTCTTGGCGATCTACCGTGGGCTGACCCTGCCGATGCCGCTGAGTGCGCCGAAGGAGTTGCTGCAATATGACAGCTTCTACGATTTTCTCGCCAAGAATGATCTGCTGATCCTGACAGGAATGCTGGAATATGCCTATTCGGTGCAGGGATATGGCCCGCTGAAACAAATCCCAGCCTATTATGGCATGATCTGGATTTCATTGCCCCTGACCCTTGGTCTGATTTTCAGCGACAAGCCAGCAGTTACCGTTTTGTCAAAAGGTTGGCTTGATATCTGGAAACAAATGGCCCCGACGCTAAGTATCACTCAAAATGCTCAGGTGACAAAGATCACCCGCTTACCTTAAACTTTGGGGGCGGAACGGGCGCCGCGACGAAGGGGACAGAGGTGAAAGCGCTGGAGCGCAGGGCGACAACTATCGCCGCCGCGGATGTGGTGGGGTTTTCTCGCCTCGTCGCAATGGACGAGGAGGGGGTGTTTGAGCGGCTGCGCATCTTGCGGCACGCCATTATTGACCCGGCGATTGCAGATCATGGTGGGCGGGTTGTTAAATCCATGGGCGACGGGCTTTTGGTGGAATTCCCCGGCCCTGCCGCAGCGGTCCATGCCTCTTTGAGCGCGCAACGCGCTATTGCCGCGCATCAGCTTCAGGAACCCGACGACCTGCGTATCTGGCTGCGCGTGGGGATAAACCACGGCAGTGTCCTTATCGACGGAAGCGATGTTCTGGGCGATGTCGTCAATATTGCGGCGCGGCTTGAAACCCTATCGGCACCCGGCGGCATTTGCGTGTCACGCACGGTGCGCGACATGCTGGCGCGGGAACCGGGCCTGACGATCACCGGGCAAGGCATGCAATTTGTCCGAAACATCCCCACGCCGGTTGAGGTTTGGCATGTTACAACCGGGGTCGAAGCCGAGAACCGCAGCACCGTCACCCAGAGCGCAGATCGTCCTTCTGTCATCGTGCTGCCCTTCGATAACTTGTCGTCTTCGGTCGAGGATGGGTTTCTGGCGGATGGGATCGCCGAAGATTTGATCAACGAGTTGTCGCGGTTTCGCTCGCTTTTTGTCATCGCACGCGGCTCCTCCTTTGCGTATAAAGACCGCGCGCAAGACATGCGCCAGATCGCGCAGGACATGCGTGTGCGCTATGTGGTCAAAGGTGCTGTGCGCCGTGCGGGTGCCCGTCTGCGTGTTACAGCACAACTGATCGAGGCCGAGACAGGTCGTCAGATATGGTCTGATCGCTATGATCGCGACATGGCTGATCTCTTTGCGCTGCAAGATGACATCACGCGCTGTATCGTGACTGGGCTGACACCGGAGATTGGCGCGCATGAGCGTGCCATGTCGCGCGCCAAACCCACCGAGAGCCTGTCAGCTTGGGAAATGTGCCAGCGTGGCCTGACCGAGATCGACATGCGCACCTCTGGTGGCGTCCGTAACGCAACCGCCCTCTTTCATGCCGCCGCCGAGGCAGATCCGACCTATGCTTTGCCCCATGCGCTGATAGGACGTGTTCATGCGGTACGGATCTACTCGGGCCGGAGCCGCAATCCCCGCGAGGATGTGGTGAAGGGCATGTTTCACGCCAATCGCGCTATCGAATTGGATGACAGGCTCGAGCTTGGGCATATCACGCTTGCGCAACTTTTGACGCTGCAAGGGCAAGAAAACGATGCCAGAGAGGCGTTGGCCCGCGCGCGGGCGCTCAATCACAACGATGCGCTGATCTATAACGCGCAGACCTTTATCAACCTCTTCCAAAAGAACCCCAACACCGAAGAGATGGAGGCGGCCGGGCTAGAGGCCATTCGCCTCAGCCCTCAGGATCCGATGCTGTGGTCCTTTTACTGGATGCTCGCCGTTGCCATCTGGATGCGCGACATGAGCTTGGGTGAGAATATGCGCCAGTATCTCGAACCTGCGGCGCGCAATCCTGGGGCGGAGGCCTTTGTGCATTCCGCCTATGCTGTTCTATCCCTGCGCGCCGGGGATCAGACCACGGCAGAGCGTGCCTTGGCGCAGGCCTTGACCGTGCGGCCTGATTTCTCGTTGGATGTAATCAAATACGGGTTTCACTTTCCAAAATGGCCCGCGCTGGTGGCGGGGATCAAGGATGACCTGGAAACGCTCGTCTCGATGGGTTTGCCGCGCCGGTGATGCAAATGCCCGCGAGATGTGATAGACTAAGGAAATTACCGCTAGACCCAAATTGTATCAAACCACGTTTCCGACGGAGTGTTCGTTCAGAGCCCAGCATTCATGGCAATTGCCGAGGTTTTCACGATGAGTATTTTTGATCTGTGCCTTCTTTTGATCCTGTTTCAGATCAAGCATTACCTTGGCGATTTTCAGTTCCAGACGGCATGGATCGCACGGAACAAAGGAAGGTATGGGCATCTGGCGGGTATCGTGCACGCCGGAGTGCATGGGATACTCAGCCTGCCTATCCTGCTCTGGTTTGCTCTACCTTGGAATTTTGCTCTTGGTCTCGTGCTGGCGGAGGTGGCGCTGCATTATCACATCGACTGGTCCAAGGCGCGTCTCGTGCGCATAGAGGATCTGACCGAGACCGACCCGAGGTTTTGGTATTACCTCGGGCTCGATCAGGCCGCGCACCAGCTTACGTATATCGCGCTTTTCGCAGTGGTGGTCAGCCGCGCGACCTGAGCGTTTCACGCCCCAAACGACAGGCCCATATCCCAAAAGCTTACCTCTAACCGCGTCGCCGTAGTAAAACGCTGGCAAAGCCGCCCCCAGGCCGGGGTTGTCTCGGCACCTGCTCCCAGCCGCAGAAGGACGGCACCGTCAAAGAGCGTGCCAGCATCGCGACAAACCTGTTGATAGGCGTCGCCTGCATAGGTGTTGATCCAATCCGCATAGGGGTGATCCGCAGGCACCGGCCCTAGCCGCGCGCCAATCTCGCCATAGCCCATGACGCATGGGGTAAGGGCTGCCAGAAGGTCAAGAAAATTGCCAGAATGGCCCGCGTCAAGCACGTAGCGCGTATAGGCAAGGTTGGCGGGATGCTCTTCGGCGGTGTAGAGATCCGCCTCGCTTAGCCCCGCCTCGGCGCAGGTTTTCACATGCAGGCTAAGTTCGTGATTGACCAGCGCATCAACGGTGGCGGCGCAGGCGCGCATTTCCTCGAGCGCATCGGCTTTGGTCACAGCGAGCGCCCAAGCCCGCGCAAAATGGATCAGGAATACGTAATCCTGCACGAGATAGCCAAGGAAGGCCTTGCGCGGCAACGTGCCGTTACCCAATCCTTCGACAAAGGCGTGATGCGTATAGTCCTGCCAGACCGTGCCCGCCGCATCGCGCAAGCGGGGAAAGGTCGTTCCGTAATCGCGCGTCATTCTGCGTTCAGGTCCATGGCAAGCCCGGAAACCGGGGTCGCGTCACTGATCATTCCTGCGTCGAGCAGGAATTGTTCAAACCGCTTGTAGCGCGCGTGATCCAAGGCGGCGGGCCGGGTTGCAAAGCGCGGAAAGGTGTCAACCCAAGCCTTTTCATTCAGCTCATCCTGCAACTCGGGCGAAGTGCCTGCGAAAATCTCCCAGCTGTCTTGCGGATGGTTCATGATGTACTGCGTTGCGCGCTCAGTGGCGTGCAGAAAGCGGCGGATCATCTCGGCATCCATCGAATCGGGATTGGCGACATAGATCAGCTCGTCATAGGCGGGCACACCTTCTTCTTCGATATAGAAACAGCGGCCCGGCACGCCTTCGATCTCCATCTGATTAAGCTCGAAGTTACGATAGGCGCCGATCACCGCATCGACCTGACCGGACATGAGCGAGGGCGACAGCGACCAGTTGACGCTGACCAGTTCGATATCGCTCAGGCTGTGGCCATGCTGTGCAAGAATTGTTGAAAGCAGCACTTCTTCGACGCCAGCCACCGAAAAACCAACCTTGCGGCCCTTAAGGTCAGCCGTGGATCTGATCGGCCCATCCTCTAGCACCAAGAGACAATTGAGCGGCGTGGCAACGAGCGTGCCAACGCGGCGCAGCGGAAGGCCATTCTCGATCTGCATGTGCAATTGCGGCTGATAGGAAATCGCAAGATCGGCTTGCCCGGCGGCGACCATCTTGGGCGGATCACTTGGGTCGGCGGGGGCAATGACCTCTACCTCGAGTCCGGCTTCTTTGAAATATCCCAATTCCTCGGCCAGAATGATGGGGCCGTGATCGGGGTTTATGAACCAATCGAGGATCAGGGTCATCTTGTCCTGCGCCATGGCCGGGCTGGCCAAAAGGGCAAAGATCAGGGTGAGGTGTTTCATGTATCTGTCTCCTGTTGAACGTCGCCAAGGGCGATCAGGGCAATTTCGCCGTCCCAGTGGCCGCGCAGCCGTGTTGCGGCTTGCCATGACCGCAAACCAGAGCGGCACGCGAGCACCGCGCGCGGCCCCTGCGGATGCGTGGTGGGGTGATCGAAATCCGAAACGCGACGGCGGATGGCGTTTGGCAAAGCGGGCCCGCTCTCTGCCTCGGCGCGCAGGTCGATCAGCCAATCGGAGGGCGTGATCTGAGCGGGGGCAATAAAATGAAATCCATCCTTTGGCTCTGATGCTTTGTCAAAGCGGAAGCCGCCGAAGCGGGAACCGATCGCCTCAAAGGTCACAAGCTGCCCCAATGGATCAGGCTCTATTCCGGCTAAATTTGCGATTGCCATCTGCGCCTGAAGACTGCCCATAACGCCGACAGCGGGACCAAACACGCCATCAGCATCGCAACTGCCTAATCGGTCTGGCAGGTCCGGAAACAGCGCACGCAACGAGGGCGCGCCGCCGCAAAAGCCACCGACGTAGCCAGAGGTGCCAACGATGGACGCGCTGATCAGCGGCTTGCCCAAGCCATGGCAGGTGTCGGACAATATGTAACTTGCCGCGAAACTGTCAGCGCAGTCGAGCACAAGATCAACGACCACGACATGGCCCGGTGCATTGACCGGATCAAGCGGCTCTAATACGGCTGAAATCTTGCAATCTGGATTTAGCAAGGTCATGTGTGCCGCGGCAACCTGCGCCTTTGGTTGGCCGATATCCGCCATGCGAAACAGCGTTTGACGGTGCAAGTTGCTGAGACTGACCCGGTCGCCATCCATCAGCGTTATGCGCCCCACCCCTGCGCCCACGAGGTATTGCAGCACCGGGGCGGCCAAGCCGCCCGCACCCACCACCAGCACATGCGCCGCCGCAAGCCGATCCTGACCAGCAACCCCAAACGCGGGCAGGGCGATCTGACGTGCATAACGGGTCATCGCGTGACCTCAATCCAGTGCTGCACCCGCGCCTCGGGGTCGGGATTGAGCGTGATATCCGTCACGGCAGACACGATATCCGCCCCGGCCGCATAGGCCCCACCCGCCCGCTCAACCGACATGCCTCCGATGGCGACCAAGGGAACGTCGCCGATCAGGCGCTTCCATTCGGTCAACTTGTCCAGACCCTGTTCGTGCCACTTCATCTTTTTCAGGATGGTAGGATAGACCGGACCAAGCGCCACGTAATCAGGATCGTGCGAGAGAGCCCGGTCAAGCTCCGCATGATCATGGGTGCTAAGCCCCAGCTTCAGCCCGGCACGGCGCATGGCGGGAATGTCGGCGGTGTCGAGATCCTCCTGCCCCAGATGCACCCAAGTCGCGCCTGCATCAATCGCGGCTTGCCAATGATCGTTGACCACGAGAGTGGCACCATGGGTCCGACATAGGCTCTGTGCCTGCGTAATTTGCGCGTTCAAGGCCTCGCCCGTAAGATCCTTGATGCGCAACTGCACGAGTTTAACACCAAGTGGCAGCACGCGGCGAAGCCAGTCGGTGTGATCGAAAATCGGATAGAAACGCGGCAGAGACATCAGGTAAAGGCCCTTCCTAAGACGGGGGTGGAGGGGGCGGCCATATCGCGCGGTTCCATCGGGTCGGCCTCATAGGCAAGGCGCCCTGCCTCCAATGCGCGGGCGAACCCGTCGGCCATCGCCGCCGGATCGCCTGCCTTGGCCACGGCTGTGTTAAGCAGCACTGCGTCATAGCCTAGTTCCATCGCATGTGCCGCTTGGCTTGGTAGGCCTAGGCCTGCGTCGATCACCAGCGGCAGATCGGGGAAATGCGCACGCAAAGAGCGAAGGCCGTAGATGTTATTGAGGCCAAGCCCGGTACCAATCGGGGCACCCCAAGGCATCAACACCTGGCATCCCGCCTCTACCAGGCGCTCGCAGAGCACAAGGTCTTCGGTGCAATAAGGAAACACCTGAAATCCGTCCTCGGTCAGGATGCGCGCCGCTTCGACCAGGCCAAAGGGGTCTGGCTGCAGGGTGTCGGCGTGGCCGATCACCTCAAGCTTGATCCAGCGCGTGTCAAACAGTTCCCGCGCCATCTGAGCCGTTGTTACAGCCTCCCGGACCGAATGGCAGCCGGCGGTATTGGGCAGGACGCGCACATCAAGGTCGCGGATCATATCCCAGAACGCCTGGCCCGCGCGGTCGCCCCCTGCCTCACGCCGCACAGAGACGGTGGCGATGCCCGCGCCAGAGCGTTTGAAGGCATCGGCGAGGATCGCGGGCGAGGGATATTGCGCAGTGCCCAGCATCAGCCGCGAGGTGATCTCGGTCTCGTAGAAAACAGGCATGTCAGCCCCCTTGCCGTGGTGCGACGATCTCGATCCGGTCGCCGTCATTCAGTCTATGTTCTGGCCTCATTGCAGCAGGAACAAAACTTTCGTTCACTGCAGTCGCCACCTTGGCCGCGCCATAACCCAGCTCGATCAGCAGCGCATCAAGCGATGGTGCAGTGGTGTCCTGCACAGTGCCGTTAACCGTGATCTTCATGATAAAACTCCGGTTTCTGAGTATCGCCCGAGACCATCTCTGCTGCCATACGCGCCACCGCAGGCGACAAGAGGAAGCCGTGGCGAAAGAGGCCGTTGACATAAACTGTGCCTCCCTTGCGGGAAACGCGCGGAAGGTTGTCGGGGAAAGCAGGGCGTGCATCAGCGCCAATTTCCAGCACCTCCGCCTCGCCAAAAGCGGGGTGCAGAGCATAGGCAGCCGACAGCAGCTCCATCACGGACCGAGCCGAGGCACGGCCGCGCTCCGTGCTCTCGATCTGTGTCGCACCCAGCATGAATACACCATCGCCCCGTGGCACGATGTAGAGTGGAAACCGCGGGTGCAACAGGCGAATGGGCCTTGTCAGGGTCACATCACGGCTGCGCAGCACCAGCATCTCTCCCTTGACCCCCCGCAGATCGGGCAAACTGTCCTGCGCGGCGAGGCCGCGACAGTCGATCACCGAACCATGAGGCTCTGCCGCATCTTGTTCGAATCGCACGCCTGCGTCCACCAGGCGCTTGTGCAGGTGATGCAGTGCCGCGCGAGGATTGATATGCGCCTCATCAGGAAAGAAAAGTGCGCGGTCGTGGCGCTCAACCAAATGCGGCTCTAACACGGCCAATTCTTCGCCTGTTACAAATCGATGCCCCATGGTTCGGCGGGCGAACTGATCCAGTTCGCGGCGGTCGCGCTGCAAGGTGACAACGAGCGAGCCCCGTCGGATTACCTCAACTCCCTGTGCCGCCCACCAATCGGCGGCCGCTTGACCCAATCGCACCACTGGCTCTTCTGCGGAAAAGCCCTCGCAAAATGGGGCCAGCATGCCGCCTGCCCACCAAGAGCAGGCATGCGCGCCGGGTGATGGTGCGGGATCGCGTAAAGTAACGTCAATGCCACGCGCGACAAGTTCGGTTGCCACGCAGAGGCCAACGATGCCCGCGCCCCGGATGGTGACAGGCCCTGTCATGTCCAAACCTCGTGAAAGTGGTGCACCGGGCCATGGCCCTTGCCAATTTCCAGCGTATCTGCGGCGAGAATGGCGCGATGCAACCAGCCATGGGCAGTTTCAACCGCTTTTGGCAAGGTTAGTCCCTTTGCGAGATGTGCCGCAATGGCCGATGATAGCGTGCAGCCAGTGCCATGGGTGTTGCGCGTGGCGATGCGGGGGGCGTCGAGGCGATATGTTGCGTCAGCAATCAGCCAATCGGTGCAAGTCTCGCCTTGCGCGTGCCCGCCCTTCATCAAGACGGCCACGGCACCCATGTCCCGCAGAAGCGCGCCCTGCGCCTGCATTTCCGTACTGTCGCGCGCCTCTGACATGCCCAAAAGTGCTGCCGCCTCTGGCAGGTTCGGGGTGAGGAGATCGGCACGTGGCACAAGGTGCTCCACGAGGGCGGCACGCGCAGCGTCCGGCAAGAGGCGCGCGCCGGATTTTGCGACCATCACGGGATCAAGGACGATGGGGCCATGATACTCCGCCAGAGCCCGCGCCACTGTTTCGATGAGACCTGCGTCGCCCAGCATGCCGATCTTGATGCAATCGACCCTGATATCGCCTAAAACAGCTAAAATCTGTGCTTCAACAGTCGCGTTAGGGATGGGATGCACATCGGTCACCGCACAGGTGTTTTGGGCTGTCACGGCGGTAATCACGCTCGTTCCATAGACGCCCAGTGCCGAAAACGTCTTGAGATCTGCCTGAATGCCCGCGCCGCCGCCGCTGTCGGAGCCCGCGATTGTCAAAGCTGTGGCAATCATCTGCCGTTCCTCTCATCTTGCGGGGAAACGGACGGAGTGCGCACCGGGCGTGCTGAGGTCCGTTCCCTACGCCGGCATCACCCGGATCAGGTTCGATGGGTTGGCTTTGCACCTCTCAGCCCTGAACACGGGCACCCCAACGGATATGCCTGATTGCTAACAGCCGGTTCTGCGCGCTGCAAGAGGAGAATGCGAGACAGGAAATGTCGCAAACAGCCGTCAAACCGGCGTGTAAACACGCCACTTTGGGGCAGTCCCTCTTGCAGAAGGTTGCTCAGATGTCCTGTGTTCTAGACTGCCCTCAGTTCGACCGCGTCGCGAAATTCGTGCTCGATCCCGCGCTTGACGTTCCGCAAGAGGTGCTGGAGCGTATTGCCCTCCTGCTGGTTGATACGCTCGGCGTGGCTGCGGGGGCCGCGACACTGGAGGTGGGTCAGATTGCACGCGATTTTGCGGTAGAGTTTCATGCGGCGTCTAGTGACAAACACAGCGCAACTTTGCTATTTGACGGGCGAACCTGTGCAATGCCTGGGGCGGCTTGGGCGCTTGCTACGCAGATCGACAATCTTGATGGGCATGACGGCTACAACCCGACCAAAGGGCATATCGGCTGCGCGCTGGTGCCAGCGCTCTTTGCCTATGCTGGGCAGCATCCACAGTTGACCGGGCGGCAGGCGCTCACTGCGCTTGCGATGGGCTATGAGGTGGCGGCACGGGTCGGTGTGGCGCTTCATGCCACGGTCAGCGATTACCATACCTCGGGCGCTTGGAATGCGCTGGGTGTTGCGGCCCTTGGGGCGCATCTGCGCAGGCAGACCTCGGATGTGTTGCGCGAGGCTCTGGGGATCGCGGAATATCATGGGCCGCGCAGCCAGATGATGCGCGAGATTGCCAATCCCACCATGTTGCATGACGGATCGGGAATGGGGGCTCTTGTAGGAATTTCGTCACTGTTTCTTGCAGAACGCGGCTTTACCGGCGCGCCCGCGATTACGGTCGAGAGAGAAGACGTGGCGCGTATTTGGGAAGATTTGGGACAGGATTGGACCATCCTGCGCAACTACATCAAACCCTATCCGATTTGCCGTTGGGCGCATGGCGCGCTGGAAGGGGTGCGTGTTCTGATGGTCGAGCAAGGGCTGCGCGCCGCAGAGATTGAGCGGCTTGAAGTGGCGACATTTGCCCAATCCGCCGCGCTTTTCCCGGGCCTTCCCAAGACGACGAGCGAGGCGCAGTATTCTCTGGGTTTTGCGCTTGCCACGCTGCTGGTGCATGGGCGCATCGGGCCAGAGCACATCACCGGTTCGGGCCTGAACGATCCGGAGGTCGCCCGCCTGCACGCGCGGATCACGGTGCGTGAAGAACCGCGCCATTCTGCCCGCTTTCCCGACGGGCGCTGGTCTGATGTGACGGCGATCCTGCAGGACGGGCGGCGACTGACCTCAGGCGATGTCAACGCGCGCGGCGGCCCAGAGGCCCCCATGCCCGAAGCGGACGTGCGCGCCAAGCTGGGTGCGATGGCCGGGCATGTGCTGTCGGAGGGGCGCATTGCGGCGCTTTGGGATATGAAACAGAGACTGTTGCAGCCAGATATGCTTTTTTCCGAGATGGCTGATCTGGTCACGCCTGCACCGGACCGATGACAAAAAAAGCCCCGCCATGAGGGCGGGGCAAGTCAATGGTGCCCGAGAAAGTCAGGCCTTGGGCACCGGCGGTGTCTGGGTAATCAGTTGGGTCGCTCTTCCATTTCCGAGCGAATTTGCTGGCGTAGCACGTCGATGGGCACCACCTTGCCCTCGCGCTTGAAGCACCAATAGGTCCAGCCGTTGCATGAGGGTGCGCCTTCGAGATGCGCACCGATCTGATGGATCGAGCCGTTGATGCCATCGGCCACCAACGTGCCATCGGCACGCACCTTGGCCGCTTTGCCGTTGATCGAGGTCAGAACCTCACCGGGGCGCAACATACCGCGCTCGATCAACTGGCCAAAGGGCACACGGGGCTCTGCCCGTTTGGATGTCGAAACCTGAAGCGCGTCGCGGTCGAATTTACGGATATTCGCAAGCCGCTTTTCCGCAACACTGCGATAGGCCGCCTCACGTTCAATCCCGATGTAATCGCGGCCCAGCATCTTGGCCACGGCACCCGTGGTGCCCGTGCCAAAAAACGGGTCCAGCACGACATCGCCGGGATTGGTCGATCCGACAAGAACGCGGTGCAACAGGCTCTCGGGTTTTTGCGTCGGATGCGCCTTGTCGCCGTTGTCATCCTTGAGCCGCTCATGCCCGGTGCAGAGCGGCAGCACCCAATCCGAGCGCATCTGCACCCCGTCGTTGAGCGATTTCAGCGCCTCGTAATTGAAGGTGTACTTCGCACCCTCGGATTTCGACGCCCAGATCATCGTTTCATGGGCGTTGGTCAGACGCTTGCCGCGAAAATTCGGCATCGGGTTGGATTTGCGCCAGATCACATCGTTCAGGATCCAATAGCCCGCATCCTGCAGCGCCGCACCGACCCGAAAGATGTTGTGATAAGAGCCGATGACCCAGATTGCCCCATGAGGTTTGAGCAAGCGGCGCGCCGCCTTGAGCCAGTCTTGGGTGAACTTGTCGTAGGCGGCGAAACTTGCAAATTGGTCCCAAGCATCATCGACCGCATCCACTTGGCTATTGTCGGGTCGATGCAGATCGCCCTTGAGCTGTAGATTATAAGGCGGGTCAGCAAAGATGAGATCAACGCTTGCCTCTGGCAAGCTGTTCATCACCTCGATGCAATCCCCGGCGATAATCGTATTGAGAGGGAGCGCAGGCGCGCCCTTGGCTTTGGTCATTGTCGTCATCTTCTGCCTCTGTCCCGGCGCTTCTGCGCTCTGGTCGTTGGAGACCAAGATGAGTCAAACCCGATTCGCCGTCAAATTCTTTTTTGAATCAGAGGGTTAGTTATTTTCTTGATACAATATGTTGTGCACCGGCTTGAACGAACGTCTATGATGTGGGGTCACACCAAGATTTAGGAGCGCCTCTCTGTGGCTTTTCGATGGGTATCCGGCGTTCCGTTCCCAGCCATAGCCGGGGAACTGTTGCGCTAAATCCCACATGATCTGATCGCGCCTGATTTTCGCCACAATTGAGGCCGCCGCAATCGAAACCGAGACCGCATCGCCGCGCACAATGGCACGGGCGGGCAGGGTCAGGCCACGCGGGATCAGGTTACCGTCAATCAGGACAAGGTCAGGCTGAGGATCGAGTGCTGCAATCGCCCGCTCCATCGCCAGATGCGCGGCGCGCAGAATGTTGAGCTGATCAATCTCTGCGACGCTGGCATGGGCCACGCTGGCCTCGGCAGAGGCATGGATAGCCTCACAAAGTATGGCACGTCGCGCCGCGCTGAGTTTCTTTGAGTCGTTCAACCCCTCGGGAATATTGCCCGGATCAAGGATCACAGCGGCGGCCGTCACCGGACCAGCCAATGGCCCGCGCCCAACCTCATCCACCCCGGCAATGCGGAGATACCCCTCTGACAGGGCGGCGCGTTCATGGGTGAAATCAGGGCCAAGCATAATCCCACGTCGCATGATCCGAGCGCAAATGCAAAGGGAGGGGCGTGCCCCTCCCTTGCGCGCGCGCGCGATGTTTTCAGTAGAAACCGTATTGGTTCAGACAGTGATCCCGGTAGATCACCTGATGATGCCCGCCCACCCGCACGGCGCAGGCCGACGGCAGCGCAGTGTAAGAGCCGTAGCGCTGGTTCAGGCAGCGGCCAGAGTATCCAGCCCGGTTGCCTGCATAGACCCTGCAAGCCCCCGGCAAATTGACGCGCTGTGCCTTGCCATAACTTTTGCCATAGCCCCCACGGCCGTTGTCATAGCGGTGATCGTTATAGGCTTTGTCATGCCGACGGTCACGGGTGCTGTAATTGCGACCGTCGTAGTCGCGATACGAGCCATTGTCCCGATAGCCGTCGTTGTTCTTCTGCTTGCTGTTGCTGGCAATCGCCGCGCCTACAATTGCGCCCAAGGCAATCCCCACGGCAAGATTGCGGTTGTCGCTGCGGTCGCGGGCAAGCGCGGGGGTGGCGGTGGCGGTTGTCAGCGCAACGGCGCCAATAATAAGGGCTGTGGTAATTTTCCTGAACATTGGATGATCCTTTCACAAGCGAGTGGTCTAGTTGCGATGGTTGTCGCGGTGATAGGGGACATGGTTGCCATAGCCCCGCTGATAGACCGGGCGCCCTTGATGCTGGCGGCCATAGCCGCGCTGCGGTTCGTAAGAGCGGTGCTGGTTGTAGTGGTGGCGGTGATGATTGGGTTTGTAGACCTGTTTGTGCTGCCGTTTGGGGGAGTAATAGTGCTGCTGATAGCCATGACCGCGCGTGGCATAGTCATTGCGACGATCGCGGTCGCGATTGCGATCATCCGCAATTGCGGCCCCAACGATGGCCAGCGCCGCAACCCCGGCGATGATGGCCGCGGTTTCGCCGCGGTTCTGGGCTTGGGCTGGGGCTGCGGTAAGGCTGGACACGGTCAGAGCCGCGCCGATGATGAGAGCGATGAACTTGCGGTGCATGGTCATTCCTTTCAGGATGCTGACGGTCGTTTTCTTGCGTCGGTCCGCATGACCGAACGCTGTAATCCGAGGATGGGATCAGCCCGCCCAGACAGGCAATAACGCCCCAATGATATCAGATAACACGCCGTTTTCCGGCCAGTCCGTCGCACAAGTTATTGAATAGCCGCAGGCCTTGACGCATCTTGGCGGCATGGAACAGATAACACGCCCCTTTATCCTTGCCTTTGGCCTGATGCTTGCCGCAACCACGGCACAGGCGGCCTGTCAGGTAGAATACAAGGCCAAGCGCGACAAACCGCTTGAGCTGTATTACGACGTCACCGTCGTAAACGCGCCCTGCGCCTCGGCAGAGGCCGCGCTCCGGGCGCAATTGGCACAGCAAGGTCTGACCTTGCTCAAGGTGCTGTCAAAGAAGGAAACCTAAGGTGATAGGTCAACGGGTGCGCGGATGCGCGGGATAACCACCACCGCCGCTGATGCACGCCGATCCGGCAATCGTGTGGTGATTGCCGGGGTCGGGGCCATCGTGGCAATTCTGACCAGTGCCGCGGTGTTCCTGTTTCTCAGCCTGCCAGATGCCAACGCCTTCAACGCCAAGGTTGAACGGATCTTTGTTGAGAATGACGCGCTGACCGGTGAAGGCGAAATCAAACTGCTGGAAATCCTTGCCCTTTCAGGCACGGCATTCTCAGAAACACTGGTCAGCTACCGGATGGTGATCTTTGTGCTGTTGGTCTTTGCAACAGCTCTGCTGGTGGCGTCACTGGTTTTTCTGGTGATGCTGATCACCCTCAACCGCCGCATGGCGCAGATCGAGCGCTCGGGGATTCAGGTCAGTTCCCTGCTCATCAGCCGCGATGAAAAGACAGTGTATCTCAACGATATGGGGTTCAAGCTGACTGATGCCGCCATGGAAACGTTGAGTGTACTGGCAGAGGCCCGGATGGATGACGATGTGATGACCGGGGCCGAGATTGAAGCCGTGATTTCGGGGCGCAAACCCGAGGATTGCGAAGAGGCCGCCGGCGCAACGCGCATCAAGCGCCTGCGCGATACGTTGGGCAATCAGTTGGTGAGCGAGCTATTGGTCAAGAATATTGCGCGGCGCGGGTATATGCTGGCCATCGACAAGGCCGTGATCCGGGTGATCTGAGCAGTCTCAGACGCCCAAGGCCGCGACCAGCCGCGACCAGTCATGCGCCCAGCCGTCATCGTTGCGCTCACTCAGCCGGATCATCCAAAGCTCCATGTCTTGCCCCGGCAGCGCCTGATCAAGCGGCACCAAACGCCCTTCGTCCAAATCGCGTTGCGCCATGCCTTCAGGCAGCCAGGCCACGCCGATTCCTCGGCGCGCGTATTCATGGGCGGCGAGCGTCAGCGCGGTTTCGGCGCGGCGGCGCAGGATACGGTTTGCGGGGATACGCGGCAGAATCGCGCGCGCCATGATCTGTCCCAGAAACACGTCTGCCGGATAGCCGATAAATGGCAGATCACTGCCCTGTGCCAGACGCGGGGCCGCCACTGGCCTCAGTCGCTCTCGCCCCAACAGGACCTGTTCGAAACTTCGGCTGAGCGTGAGTGGCGCAATCTCGGGCACGGCATAAACGACGGCCAGATCGGCCTCGCCGGAGAGCAGGCGCAAAAGACATTCCTCGCGGTTGTCGGATCGCACCCGTACCGGTCGTCCTCCTTGGGCGGTCAGAATGCTGACGATCGCCGGGGAATGGGTGGTGGTAATCGCGTGCTGACAGGCGAGCGTGAGGCCCCGCGTTCCGGTGCGCTGTATCAGGCTTTCGCGCAGGTGGCGCAATTGCGTGGCCAACGCCCGCATCTCGCCCGCCTGCGCCTCGATCTCGGGCAAGAGCACAACGGGTTTGCGCCGCCGATCAAAGAGTGGCACGCCAAGCGCGTCCTCAATCGCGCGTAGGCGGCGGGTAAACGCGGATTGGCTCACATGCCGTGTCTCGGCGGCGCGCGCCAATGACCCAGCATCAGCAACTGCCAGAATATCGTCTAGCCACTCTAGCCGCATATTGCATTCCTTGCATTATATATGACAATAATAGCATTGGACGCGCGTATTGTCCCGCTTTAGCCTGCAAAAAACGCATGTTAAATGGAGGACACTCATGCATCTTGCCCGCTATCCCCGTCGTTTTCTCGCTCATCTGCCGACTCCGCTGGAACGGCTGGACCGTTTGACCAAGGAATTGAACGGTCCTGAAATCTGGATCAAGCGGGATGATTGCACCGGCCTTAGCACCGGCGGCAACAAGACCCGCAAGCTAGAGTTCCTGATGGCAGAGGCCGAATTGCAGGGCGCGGATATGGTGATGACCCAAGGGGCCACGCAATCCAACCATGCGCGTCAAACGGCGGCCTTTGCCGCCAAACTGGGAATGGATTGCCACCTGCTGCTTGAGGATCGCACGGGTTCGAACAACGCCAATTACAACAATGGTGGCAACGTTCTGTTGGATCACATGCACGGGGCGACCACGGAAAAGCGCCCCGGTGGCGGCGACATGAATGCCGAGATGGAAAAGGTCGCGGACAAGTTCCGTGCCGATGGGCGCAATGTCTATACCATTCCCGGTGGTGGCTCGAACCCGACAGGCGCGCTTGGCTATGTTAACTGCGCCTTCGAGATGCTGGCGCAATTCAATGATCGGGCGCTCAAGGTGGATCACATTGTTCATGCCACCGGCAGTGCTGGCACGCAGGCGGGGCTGATCACCGGTCTGAAGGCGATGAACGCGCAAATTCCGCTCTTGGGCATTGGCGTCCGCGCGCCCAAGGCCAAGCAAGAAGAGAATGTCTATAACCTCGCCTGCGCGACCGCTGAAAAGCTGGGCTGCGCCGGAGTGGTCAAGCGTGAGGATGTGGTTGCCAATACCGATTATGTTGGCGAAGGCTATGGCATTCCCACGGAATCCGGCATCGAAGCCATTCACATGTTTGCCGAATTGGAGGCAATCCTGCTCGATCCGGTGTATTCGGCCAAAGGGGCTGCGGGCTTTATCGACCTGATCCGCAAGGGTCATTTCAAGAAAGGTGAGCGCGTCGTCTTTCTGCACACCGGGGGGTCTGTCGCGCTGTTTGGCTATGACAGCGCCTTTGATTTCTCGGGCCGCTGGAAAAAGTAACCCATCCCAAAGGGCGAACAAGACAAAGCCCCGCAGCAATGCGGGGTTTTCCATGCCTGACATATCCGGTAAAGCGCTCTGTAACCTATATTTGCAGGCGGAAAAGCACGCATGAAATTCACATTGTCCTGGCTGAAAGAGCATCTGGAAACCACGGCCTCGGTTACCGAGATCGCCGAGACCCTGACCGATCTTGGGCTAGAGGTCGAAGGCATCACCGACCCCGCCGCGCGGCTGCGTGACTTTACCATCGGCAAGGTGCTCAAGGCAGAACCGCATCCCGATGCGGACCGGCTGCGTGTCTGTCAGGTCGCGACAGCGGATGGAGAGACCCAGATTATCTGCGGCGCGCCCAATGCGCGGGAAGGGATCACCGTCGTGATCGCCAAGCCGGGCGTCTATGTGCCAGGCATCGACACCACCATCGGCGTTGGCAAGATCCGGGGTATTGAGAGCCACGGCATGATGTGTTCCGAGCGCGAGATGGAGCTTAGCGAAGAGCATGACGGCATCATCGAACTGCCTTCGGGCGAGGTAGGCCAGCGGTTTACCGATTGGCTGGCCGCCCATGATCCGGCCAAGGTTGACCCCGTCATCGAGATTGCCATCACCCCCAATCGTCCCGATGCGCTTGGCGTGCGCGGCATTGCTCTTGATCTGGCAGCGCGGGGAATGGGCAAGATGAAACCGGCGCAAACTGTCGACATCGAGGGGCAGTTCGCCTGCCCCATCGGTGTGACGATTGACGCGGATACGGCAACCGGCGGCTGTGAGGTTTTTGCTGGGCGGTTGATCCGGGGGGTCAAGAACGGCCCTTCTCCCGAATGGTTGCAACAGCGGCTGCGCGCCATCGGACTGCGCCCGATCTCGGCGCTGGTCGATATCACCAACTTCTTCACCTATGATCGCAATCGCCCCCTGCATGTTTTTGACGCGGACAAGGTGAAGGGTGACCTTCGCATACACCGCACGACAGGCGGCGAGACATTGATCGGACTGGATGAAAAGGAATACACCTTTGGCCTCGGTCAGGTGGTGATTTCTGACGAGTCCGGCATTGAGAGCATTGGCGGTATCATGGGGGGGCTCGCGACCGGCTGCACCGACGAAACCGTAAATGTCTTTCTGGAAGCGGCGGTATGGGACACCGTGCAGATCGCCACAACGGGCCGCGCTCTGCGGATCAACTCAGACGCGCGCTATCGCAACGAGCGCGGTATTGATCCTGCGTTCAACATGGAAGCACTGGATCTGGCGACGCAAATGATCCTCGACCTATGTGGTGGTGCGCCTTCGAACCGCGTCGTCGCGGGCAAGGTGCCGGATGTGAGCCGCGCCTACCGGCTTGATCCTGCGCGGGTACAATCGCTGGTGGGAATGGAAATTCCTGAAAGCGAGCAGCGTCAGAGTTTAACTGCACTCGGCTTCAAGCTCGAAGGTAACATGGCCTATGTCCCAAGCTGGCGGCCTGATATTCTTGGCGAGGCGGATCTGGTGGAAGAGGTGGCGCGGATTGCATCTCTGACCAAGTTGCAAGGCCGCTCTATGGCACGCGCCCTGCCTGGCGTGCCCAAGCCGATCCTCAGCCCGATGCAAAAGCGCGAACAGATCGCGCGCCGCACCTGTGCGGCGCTTGGCTATAACGAATGTGTCACTTACAGCTTTATTGACCATGCCGCAGCCACGCTCTTTGGCGGAGGCGATGATGCGACGATGCTGGCCAATCCGATCAGCGCAGACCTTAGCCACATGCGTCCGGACCTGCTTCCGGGTCTGTTGCGGGCTGCGGCCCGCAATCAGGCGCGAGGGATCATGGATCTGGCGTTGTTCGAAGTGGGGCACGCCTTTCATGGTGGCGAGCCGGGTGAACAGCATTTGCAGGTTGCGGGACTTCTTGTAGGGCGCTCGGGGCCTAAAGAGGTACATGGCGCAGCGCGTGCGGTTGATGTCTTCGACGCCAAGGCCGATGTCGAAGCGATCCTTGCCGCTATTGGCGCGCCTGCCAAGGTGCAGATCCTGCGCGACGGGCCGGCATGGTTCCATCCGGGCCGGCATGGGCGGATATGTCTGGGACCCAAAAAGGTACTGGGTATCTTTGGCGAAGTGCATCCGCGCATTTTGCAGGCGCTGGATGTCAAAGGGCCTGCCGTGGCCTTTACCCTCTATCCGGCGGAAATTCCGTTGCCGCGCAAGACATCTGCCAGCAGGGGCGCATTGGACATCAGCGATCTGCAGGCGGTCGAGCGCGATTTCGCCTTTGTGGTAGACGTCCAAACCGAGGCGCTGACCCTTATCAACGCGGCGGCTGGGGCCGATAAGGCGCTGATCGAGGATGTTCGCGTGTTTGATGCCTTCAGCGGTGGTAATCTGGGTGAGGGCAAGAAATCCCTCGCTTTGACCGTACGCCTTCAACCCCGCGACAAGACACTGACCGAAGCCGAGATTGAAGCGGTATCGGGCAAGATCATCGAAAAGGTAACAAAGGCGACCGGCGGAGTGCTGCGTGGCTGAACAAGAGGAGAAAACCATGCTCAAGGTCTATCTGTCAGGCGAAATCCACACTGATTGGCGCGATCAGATTGTTGAAGGGTCCAAAGGGCTTGATGTGGTGTTCTCAGGCCCGGTCACGGATCACGCGGCGAGCGATGATTGCGGCGTGGCGATCCTTGGGGAAGAGCCGAACAAATATTGGCACGACCACAAGGGCGCGATGGTCAACGCCATTCGCACGCGCAAGGGGCTTGCCGAGGCGGATGTTGTCGTGGTGCGCTTTGGTGAGCAGTACAAGCAATGGAACGCAGCCTTTGACGCAGGTTATGCAGCGGCACTTGGCAAGTCCTTGATTATCTTGCAGCGCCCCGAACATGACCATGCGCTCAAAGAAGTAGATGCCGCCGCTCTTGCCGTGGCCCGAGAACCGGCGCAGGTTGTGGATCTGTTGCGCTATGTGCTCAATGGTACCCTGCCGGGCTAGGGGCGGCTGCGCTATCCTTGATCAAGAACGGGCTTGCTCCTGGGGCATGCTCAGTCTGACGAAGCGTGCAAGGTCGGTCACGTAAAGGGGATCACAAGCCCCACGAGAATCAGGAGCACGCCTGAACTGATGTTCATGCGGCGCAGCGCTGCCGGGCTTTGCAAGAGGCGACGCGCGCGGTCGAGAAACAGCGCCAGTGCCAGATTTCCAAGCATGGGCACGATCGCCGAAATCGCAAGAATCGCGGCGATGTCTAGCACGGTAACCTGCGCCAGATCGAAGAAACCCGGCAGAAAACCCATGTAGAAGAGGATCGCCTTGGGGTTGCCGATGACCGCCGCCACGCCAACCGAAAACCCGGCCCAGATGCCGGGGCGGGTCATGCGGCTATCGGCACCCGGGACGCGCGCAGGCGCACGGATCAGCAAGAGGCCCATACCGATGAATACGCCCGCTGCGATCCAGCGCAGCAGGTTCAGCGCATCACCATAGATCGACAGAACCCATGCAAGGCCGAGAATGGCGCAGAGCGGCCAGATCAGATCGCCCAAGGCAACGCCCACAGCCAGCGGCCATGCCCCGCGCATACCGCCCGAGAGGGCGCGCGCCGTCAATGCCACCCAGACCGGGCCCGGCACAGCCCAGAGGCCTGCCATGGCCGCAGCATAGAGCATCAGATCGAAAGCCGCGATGGTCATGGGGCCTCTGGCAAGGTCAGGCTGCCATCCTCGGCGAGTGGCCAAAAGGGGTTCATCGCCACTTCCCAAACATGACCGTCGGGATCGGCATAATAGCCGGAATAGCCGCCCCAGAATACATTTTCAGGATGTTTGAGCGCGGCAGCCCCGGCGGCGAGCGCGGTGGAAAAGGCGGCGTCCACCTCTGCCTCGGTTACAAAGTTCTGGGCCAGCGTGATTGCCCCGGTCCCGAGGGCGGCATCCGGGCGGCCCTGATCGGCGGCGAGATGCGCCTTGCCGAAGAGACCAAGCACCAAACCGTTCATCTGGTAGAACACCACCTCTGGAAGTGCCTGGGCCGGGGTCCAGCCAAGCGCTTCATAGAAGGTACGCGACCGGTCAAGATCCTCGACGCCTAGGGTAATGAGAGTGACGCGTTGCGGGGTCATGGGGCCTCTGGTGTGATCTGGCTGATGCCAGCGGTGTCTGTGACGTGGATATGTTGTGCGCGGTTGCCCAGTTCGGAGAATAGCTCTGGCCCGGTACCGGTCATCCACGCCTGAGCGCCGAGTGCGCAGATTTCGTCATAGAGGGCCGCGCGGCGGGTGGCGTCAAGATGGGCTGCGACCTCATCCAGCAACAAGAGCGGCGGCGCCCCGAAATCGCGCGCAAGGGCGCGGGCATTCGCAAGGATGAGCGAGACCAGAAGCGCCTTTTGCTCGCCGGTGGAGCAGTCAGCGGCGGGCACGCCCTTGGCGGCATAGACACCGTAGAGATCGGCGCGGTGCGGTCCGATCAGGGTGCGACCGGCCATCAGATCGCGAAAACGGCTCTCGGCCAATGCTTGACGCAGATCGTCGGCACTGTCCGGCATCTCCCCTTCGGTTTGCGTCAGCTCCAGTTCTGCAGTGGGAAAGGCGGTTTCGGCTTGCATCTGCGCCCCCATGATCAGGGCGAGCGCGTGCTGGCGGTTGGCATGGATTTCGGCGCCCGCGTCGGCCATTTGCCGTTCGAGCGCAAGATACCACTGCGCATCGCGCACCTGATCCTTCAGCAGACGGTTGCGTTCGCGCATCGCCTTGTCATAAGCGAGCGTGACCTCGGCATGGGCGGGAATAAAGCTCATGGTCATGCGGTCGAGAAAGCGGCGGCGGCCGTCTGCCCCTTCGATCCAAAGGCGGTCCATGGCTGGGACGAGCCAGAGAAGGCGCGCGATACGGCCAAGCGCCAATTGCGTGGCGGTCTTGCTGTCGATCCGGACTTGGCGGGCGGCGGTGCCTTCGGCGAAGGTCTCGACTTCGTGAACCTGATGCAAAGAGTTCAGGATCGCGGTGATCTTCCAGCCGAGCGCCTCGGGGCGTCGCGCCATGTCCTGCGCCGCGGCCCGCCGTAGACCACGACCGGGGGACAAGAGTGAAATCGCTTCGATCAGGTTCGTCTTGCCCGCCCCATTCGGCCCATGAATCGCCACAGGCCGCGCATCAAGCAAAAGTCGCCCCGATTTATGAGAGCGGAAATGCGAGAGGGTCAATTCCGACAGGTAAAGGCCGGGCATTCACGGCCCTTTCATCGTTCCGAAACACTCCCGCCGCAGGCACCTACGGGTGTCACACCCGCATCGGCATCACGACATAAACCGCCGTCGTGTCATTGCCTTCGCGCATCAGCGTCGGGTCACCCGAGGAGTTGAAGAGGAAGACCGCGTTCTCGCGATCCACCTGACTTGCGATCTCCAGCAGATATTTCGCGTTAAACCCAATCTCCAGCCGCTCATCGCCATAGGCCACGGCCAATTCTTCTTCGGCGGCACCGCTATCTGGGGCGTTGACCGAGAGGATCAGGCGATCTTCGTCAAGCGAGAGCTTCACCGCGCGCGAGCGCTCTGAGCTCACGGTTGCCACACGGTCCACCGCCTGCGCGAATTCTGCGGCATCCACCTCCATTCGGCGGGTGTTGCCCTGCGGAATGACGCGGGTGTAATCGGGGAAGGTGCCATCGATCACCTTGGAGGTGAGGGTAATGTCGGGCGTGGCAAAACGGATCTTGGTTTCTGAAACCGAGACCGCGATTTTCATGTCATCGTCTTCGAGCAGTTTACGCAGTTCGCCCACGGTCTTGCGCGGAACGATCACGCCGGGCATGTCCGAAGCTCCATCAGGCAGGTCAGCATCAATACGCGCAAGGCGGTGACCATCGGTGGCGACGCATCGCAGAACCTTGCCGCCATCGGCGTCCGAGACGTGCAGATAGACGCCGTTGAGGTAATAGCGGGTTTCCTCGGTGGAAATGGCAAATTTCGATTTGTCGAAGAGGCGGCGCAGCACTGGCGCGGGGGCCGAGAAATTGCTGGCGTATTCCGAGGAGGCCATCACCGGAAAGTCTTCTTTCGGCAAGGTGGCGAGATTGAAATTGGAGCGTCCGGCCTGCACCGTAAGACGGCCCGAGGCCCCGTCGTCGCTGAGCGTGACCAGCGACCCATCGGGCAGTTTGCGCACGATTTCATGGAGCATCACTGCCGATACAGTTGTGGCACCGGCACGCTCGACCTGAGCAGGAGCCTTGTCCACCACTTCGATATCAAGATCGGTGGCGCGGAATTGTACGCTGTTACCTTCGGCCTCGATCAGGACATTGGCGAGGATCGGGATCGTATTGCGCCGTTCGACCACCGATTGGGCCTGAGACACGGCTTTAAGCAATGCGCCGCGTTCGATGCTGAGTTTCATTCCCTCGCTCCTGTCAGGTGCCGGATCAATGCCGGGAGGGGCAAGGTAGCAACTCCACCCCGCACCTCAAGTGTTTTTTGGAGTTTTCGGCTGGAAAACCGACAGCGTCAAGGGCTGGCGCCACTTACCCTTCCAGCGTGCGACGCAGAAGCTCCAGATCCTCGGCAATCTGTGCATCTTGAATGCGCAACTCGTCGATACGCTTGACGCCATGCATGATCGTTGTGTGGTCGCGCCCACCAAAACGCCGACCGATTTCCGGCAAGGACCGCGATGTCATCTGTTTGCAAAGATACATCGCCACCTGTCGCGGGCGGGCGTAGCAGCGGGTTCGCTTTGGGCCGATCATATCGCTGAGCCGGATATTGTAATGATCCGAGACCTTGCGCTGAATTTCCTCAATAGACACTTTGCGTTCGGATGCGCGCAGCACATCCGCAAGGCAATCTTGGGTCAGTTCCAGTGTGATCGGCTTGCGCACCAGCGAGGCGAAGGCGAAAAGCCGGGTCATCGCACCCTCGAGCACGCGCACATTTGTGCTGATCCGGTGCGCGAGGAATTCAAGCACGCCGTCGCTAAGGGCAAGGTCGGGGTATTGCGCGCGGTATCGGTCGACCTTGGATTGCAGGATGCCAAGACGCAATTCATAATCAGTCGGGTGAAGGTCAACCACGAGGCCACATTGCAGGCGCGACTTGATGCGTTCCTCAAGATTGGCAATCTCTCCGGGGGCGCGGTCGGCGGAAATTACGATCTGCTTGTTCTGGTCCACAAGCGCATTGAAGGTGTGAAAGAACTCTTCTTGCGTGCTGTCCTTGCCGGCGATGAACTGCACGTCGTCGACCATCAGAACATCGACGGAACGGAACACCGATTTGAAATCCATCATCTTGCGGTCGCGCAGCGCTTGCACAAAGCGATACATGAACTGTTCCGCCGAGAGATAGACAACGTTGAGATCGGGGCGGGTGATCTTCAATTCCCAAGCGATCGCATGCATCAGGTGGGTCTTGCCAAGGCCGACGCCGCCATAAAGAAACAGTGGATTGAATGTAACGGGGCCGCATTCGGCCACCCGGCGCGCTGCGGCATGGGCAAGTTCATTGGGCTTACCGACCACGAAACTATCAAACGTGAACCTCTCGTCCAGCGGCGCAGACGGAACGATGCTGTCGGCGATAGGTTCAACCGAGGCTACGGTAGCAGGCCGTGAGGGGCGCGCGCCACTATTGGCGGCAACACGGAATTGCAGGCGCCTGACATCGGGAGACAGATTGCTCATCTGATAGAGAATCAATTCGCCAAAATGTTGCGATACATAATTGCCAAGAAATGTCGTGGGGACATGAAAGGTCGCGACACCATCATCGACGCGAGCAAATTCCAGCGGCTCTATCCAGTTCTTGAAATTGCTCTGCCCGACGGATTGCTGAAGTTTTTGCTTCAACTGGCCCCATTGCTCTTGTGTCATTCTGTCCCCGTTCCGCGACTCTACCGTTCTTCTCAAGCCGGATCCGACAGCAGTTGTTCGATCCGGCGCGACACAGTTTTGAGTCGGCAAAGCAACTTGCGTTCCGATGCTAGGTGCAACGGATGCATGTCCCCTCGTCAACAAGCGCGTACTCTGAAATCAATCACCGTATATGCGCGGCCCGTCCCAAAGCCACGCGGTTCCTGACCGCAAAGTACATTCGCATTGGACATGACTAGAGCAGAGTGCTCAGTAGCGGTGCCATAGCTGAGGGTTTCCCACTTCTGCTTGACCCCGATACAGCCTGTCCCCCCAAGCGTGAATCGCAGGTCTGAAACTAGCAACCTCCGGCCTGTTGCGGCAACTACTCTATGCGCTTGACAGAGGCTTTGACCGAAAAGAATCTCTGACCGCAGCCGGACCCGCAGACATGCAAAAGGCAGCGTCGACGACGCTGCCTTTTAGTTTCAAAGGGTTGCTTCTCAGCTTTGCGCGATTGCTTTTACGCGCGACGAGAGGCGCGAAATTTTGCGGGATGCGGTGTTCTTGTGCACCACACCTTTTGTTACGCCGCGCATCAATTCGGGCTGAGCATTGCGCAGGGCGGTCACGGCCGCGTCCTTATCGCCAGAAGCGATGGCCTCTTCGACTTTGCGAAGGAAGGTGCGGATGCGCGAGCGGCGGGATTTGTTGATTGCAAAACGCTTTTCGTTCTGGCGGGCGCGTTTCTTGGACTGCGGCGTATTGGCCATGTAAGTGACCCTTTCTCGGTTCGATATGTGTAAACGCACGTCATACCCAACCGGGACCCCCGCCGAACGGGGTGATTCTTGCCTAAGCGGGCATCACGCGCATGTCTGGCGTGCCGTATACGCCAGTTGGCCCGGAATGCAAGCCCTCGTGGGGCAGATCAGTCGCCCAGCTTGGCATGCACCTCGTCAAGGTCGATCTCACCTATTGGCATCTTGTTGGCTGGATTTTCGAAATCATATTTGAACAGGTCAAAATCGCGTTTGTATATTTCGTAGATCAGATGCATCGAGAGGTCGTCGAAATACTCTTCGACAGGATGCGCGCGTTTGGGCCCGTGGCCTTCGGATTCGTTGAACCGAGGAATGGTTTTGAGGTCGATCGTATGCTTGGTGTTGATCGCCCCCAGCACCTCGCCCATGCCGTCATCGAATTTCTCTGTCCAGAAAATCTTGTTGTAGCGGCCACCGTTGACGATAAAGGTCGAGATATGGCCCGACATCGCGGACCAGTGAATATCTGGCTCCATCGGTCGTTTCCAGCGGATGGTGTCCCGAGCAAAGAGCAAAAACCGGCGAAAGCTTTTGATCTGGTCAAACTCTTGCTTGCCGTCGTCGCCGCCCACTTCAATTCCGTATTTCTGGATGATGGTCGGCACCAGCTTGCCGCGATAGCGGCTGCCGTTGCGTTGAATGCCGCAAATCTTGTCGAAAAAAGACGACAGGATGCGGGTATATGGGTTGCGCACGCAGGAAAACGCATAGGAGGTATGGGTTTTCACATTGGCGTTGATCAGCTTCTGACTGTCTTCGCGCGCCCATTTATGAAGGCCTTCCGTTGCGTCGTGAATGTCGCCATCAAAGAACACGCCATGGTCGGAATAATAGAGAATTTGCCCGATGGTCGAGCAGGCACACTTGGGGACCACGCGGTAGACCACGCTCTCGCTTTCGGTCATCCAGGTTCCGGGAAATCCCATGATCACTGCCTCCGCCAATACTTTCCCGCTTGATGCAGGCTTGATCCTGTCTAACCTGTTCAAAAAACCAAAGAAAGTCTGTTTATTCAGGCGCTGTTCACCGTTAATGCTATAAACAGTCGGTAAATCGAAGGTTAAACCGTTTCCGTAATGGCAAAGATCGCATTCATCCTGCTGTGTCACAAGGACCCTGAGGCGATCATCCGTCAGGCTGAGATGCTGACGGCTGCGGGCGACTATATGGCGATCCATTTTGACGCACGCGCCAAGCCTGAGGCTTTTAACCGGATCAAGACAGCCCTGGCGGATAATCCCAGTGTGACCTTCGCGAGAAAGCGCATCAAATGCGGTTGGGGCGCCTGGTCTTTGGTGCAAGCCACGCTTTACGCGGTTGAGGCGGCGGTTGACGAATTTCCGCGTGCCACGCATTTTTACATGCTCTCGGGCGATTGCGCGCCGATCAAGTCGGCCCGTTTTGCGCATCAATTTTTGGACAATCGCGATGTCGATTATGTCGAAAGTTTCGACTACTTCGAGAGTGACTGGATCAAAACCGGGATGAAGGAAGAGCGGCTGATTTATCGCCACTTCTTCAACGAACGCACACAGCCCAAGCGGTTCTACGCGTCATACAACCTCCAGCGCAAACTGGGTCTGACGCGCCCCATTCCGCCTGACATCCAAATCCAGATCGGAAGCCAGTGGTGGTGCCTGCGGCGGCGCACAGTCGAGTGGATTTTGGAATTCACCCGCAAACGGCGCGATGTGATGCGGTTTTTTCGCACCACATGGATTCCCGATGAAACGTTCTTTCAAACGCTTGTGCGGCATCTGGTGCCTGAGAGTGAGATTGAGACGCGCACACTGACATTTCTCATGTTCACAGACTATGGGATGCCGGTCACGTTCTACAACGACCACTACGACCTCTTGCTCAGTCAGGATTATCTCTTTGCCCGCAAGATCAGCCCCGAGGCATTGGAGCTGAAGCGGCGTTTGGGCACGCTCTATTCTGACGAGCGCGCGCAGTTCCAGATTTCGAACGAGGGGCGCGGCCTGTTTCAGTTTTTGACTGCGCGGGGCCGGGAAGGCCGACGATTTGCTCAGCGGTTCTGGGAAACCGAAAGCACACTGGGGCGTGAGCGCGAGCTGATGATCGTTGTGTGCAAGAAATGGCATGTGGCCAAGCGTTTGCTGGAGCGCATCCGACAGGTCACAAACCTGCCTGCAATCGAATATCTTTTCAACGAAGAGGGCACAGCTCTGCCTGATCTGGGGGGTATTCAGGGTACTTTGGCCAAGCGAACCCGGCATCGGCGGGCCCTGATGCGGATGCTGTTCGATTACTATGAGACGGATCGCCTGCTTGTCTGCATGGACCCCGGCAGCATTGATCTCTTGCAGGATTTCTGCGGTGATCGCGCTGTGACCAAGCTTTTGGAGGTTCAGTGTCATTTTACCGATGCGTATCTGATTGGTCATGCCATGCGTGTTGGACTGGCGGGCGAACAGACCCCGCCCGAGACATTAGAGCGGCTGTTGCCCACAATCCGAGGCGACATGACCTATGAGAGCGACCGCATACGCGATTCCGAATTCGAGAATCACATGATCCTGCGGCAATCGGATGATCGGGGCCAACGCGCCGATCTATTGGCGCGCTTCCTTGATATTCCGCGCGAAAAAGCGCAGGAAATCGCAGAGCCCGACCACCTGTTTGCAGATTGAGGACGCCCCATGCCCTATGCCTATGATCCCCAGAATATCTTTGCCCGAATCCTGCGCGGTGAGATCCCGAACAAAACGGTGCTGGAGACGGCGCATACCCTTGCATTTCACGATATCCAGCCGCAGGCCCCGGTGCATGTGCTGGTGATCCCCAAAGGGGCCTATGTCAGCTACGATCACTTTGCGTCAGAGGCGAGTGATGCTGAGATCGTCGATTTCAACCGCGCCGTAGCCGAGGTGTGCCGCCAGACGGGCGTTGATCTGGGCGCAGATGGTCAGGGTTTTCGCGCGATTACCAACGCCGGTGCCCATGGTGTGCAGGAGGTGCCGCATTACCATCTGCATATCCTCGGCGGTCGAATGCTGGGCCGCATGCTAGCGCGCGCCGAAACCTGAGTCAGCCCCGCTTGTGCCGCAGATGAGATGCGCCCATATGGGGCGCATTGGTCAGACATAGGACTTGGCAGGCATCTTCATGAATTTTCGCACCCGCGTCGGCGCATTCATCGACACCTCTCTGTTTCAAAACGCGATTCTGGGCGTGATCCTGTTCAATGCCGTGATCCTTGGCATGGAAACCTCTGATCCGATCATGGAGCGGGCGGGTGATCTGATCCTTTTGCTCGACAAGCTCTGTCTTGCGGTTTTCGTGGTCGAGATCGCCGCCAAACTTTTTGCGCGCGGAATCGGGGGATTTTTCCGGAACGGTTGGAATATCTTTGATTTCGTTATCGTGGGTATTTCTTTGGTTCCGGCCACTCAGGGCCTGTCGGTGTTGCGGGCACTTCGTATCTTGCGTCTGTTGCGCGTCGTGTCTGTTGCGCCCTCACTGCGTCGGGTGGTCGAGGGGTTGGTGACGGCCCTACCCGGCATGGGGTCGGTGTTCCTTTTGATGGGTATGCTGTTTTATATCGGGTCCGTGATGGCGACCAAATTGTTTGGCGCGGCGTACCCGGAGTGGTTCGGTGATCTGGGTCGCTCGGCCTATTCGCTTTTCCAGATCATGACGCTCGAATCCTGGTCGATGGGCATCGTGCGCCCGGTGATGGAGGAATTCCCCTATGCTTGGGCGTTTTTTGTGCCCTTCATCATGGTCACGACCTTTGCGGTGGTGAACTTGCTGGTCGGTCTGATCGTCAACTCGATGCAGGATGCCCATCACGCTGAGGACGTAGAAAAGACCGACAATTACCGCGATGAGGTGTTGACGCGACTCACACAGCTTGAGGCGCTGCTCCGGGACGTTCAGGACAAGAATCCGAAAGGGTGAGCGCAGATTGCGCAAGAAGCGGGTCGTCTCATGACGCAGCCTTGGGGCATATTTGGGGAAACCCGAACCGGAGGCCCGAGAATGATTGCTATCACCGCCTTGCCCACAGAGACTGTCCGCGCCTTGCAAGCTGGCGCGCCCGATGCCTATGGAACCCCGCCTGAACATCATGTGGCGCAGGGATCTGGCAATCCTTGCCGCCATTGTCTGCGCCTAATACCCGAGGGGGCGGCGATGCTGATCCTCGCCTATCGGCCCTTTGCCGGATTGCATCCTTATGCGGAGACCGGGCCGATTTTCCTCTGTGCGGATGCCTGCGCGCGGCATGACGGCACAGCGATTCCCGAAGTCTTGCGCGACAGCCCCGACTATCTGCTCAAGGGTTACAACAGCCGGGACCGAATAGTTTACGGCACCGGTCGTGTTGTGGCGGCGGCCGAGATCCCTACCTATGCCGAACAGGTGTTCGAGCAGAGGGATGTGGCCTATATTCATGTTCGCTCGGCGCGCAACAATTGCTATCAGGCACGGATCGACCGGGCTTGACCGGCGCAATTGCTTGCACGCCGCGCCGATGCGCGGTAACTCGCCGGAGAGACCAGCGGGATGGAAGCGATGAGTGATCTGCGGGAAAAATATCTGACGGCGATTGCCCATGCGGGCGACGAGACCACGCTTGAGGATCTGCGTGTGCAGGCCGTTGGCAAGAAGGGCGAAATCAGCCTTGCGATGCGCGAATTGGGTCGGATGAGCCCGGAAGAGCGGCAAGAGGCCGGACCACGCCTCAATGCGCTGAAAGACGAGATCACAAGCGCACTTGCCGCCAAGAAACAAGCCTTGGGCGATGCCGCGCTGGATGAACGCTTGCGGGGCGAGTGGCTGGATGTGACGCTGCCTGCGCGCGGGCGCAGGGCAGGCACGATCCACCCGGTCAGCCAAGTGACAGAGGAAGTCACCGCAATCTTTGCCGACATGGGCTTTGCCGTGGCCGAAGGCCCGCAAATAGAATCCGACTGGTTCAATTTCGACGCACTGAACATTCCCGGCCATCACCCGGCACGTGCCGAAATGGATACGTTTTATACGCATCGTGCGGACGGGGACGAACGGCCGCCGCATGTCCTGCGCACCCACACCAGCCCGGTGCAGATCCGTAGCATGCAGGCCAATGGCGCGCCCATTCGGATCATTGCGCCGGGCCGCGTCTATCGTGCCGATTACGATCAGACCCATACACCCATGTTCCATCAGGTCGAAGGTCTGGCGATTGACCGTGCCATTTCCATGGCCAACCTCAAATGGGTGCTGGAAGAGTTCGTCAAAGCGTTCTTTGAGGTGGACAATGTCGATCTGCGTTTTCGCGCGTCGCATTTCCCCTTCACCGAGCCATCGGCCGAGGTGGATATCCGCTGTTCTTGGGAAGGTGGCACGCTCAAGGTGGGCGAGGGCAATGACTGGCTTGAAATTCTCGGGTCCGGAATGGTCCATCCCAAGGTGTTGCAGGCGGGGAATATTGACCCGAATGAGTGGCAGGGATTTGCCTTTGGCATGGGGATCGACCGGATCGCGATGCTGAAATACGGGATTCCTGATCTGCGGGCGTTCTTTGATTCTGATTTACGCTGGCTGCGGCATTACGGGTTTGCGAGCCTTGATCAGCCGACGCTGCATGGCGGGTTGTCGCGGTAGGGGGGCAGACCCATAGCGCTAAGCAGAGCGGAAGGATCGCGCAGGCCCCTGGCCAAGCGATTCCTTGCTATGAATATCGACGTTTAACGCTATTCTAACGTATCGCGTATACCTGTGGGTGGGTTGATACGGGACAATAGGATACGTATCTGGGTGGCATGTAGAGTGCTGCAAATAATCCATGGTTGTGCGCCTGCCTATCGCTTCTGGCACGGGAATGGCGCATGTTGACTGGATGTGTGAAGACCCCGTCGACGGCGCAGTCTGCGTCGTATATCTTTTCGGCTTTAGGAGCCATGACATGCCGCTGACCCAGTTGATCTACGCCTCTCAGCCTTTTGGCTTTGACCCGGCGATGCTGGCGGGTATCCTGCTGGATGCGCGGCGCTACAACGCCCGTGACGACATTACCGGTGCGTTGATTGTGCGCGGCGATATGTATCTTCAACTTTTGGAAGGTCCGAAGCCCAAGGTCGAGGCGACCTATGATCGGATCATTCAGGATGACCGGCATGTCAATCCGGTGCGCCTGATGCACCGCGAAGTGCAAGAGCGGATGTTTCCCAAATGGTCGATGCTGGACGATCCGGCGCAAAGCTGGGTCTGGAGCATCGCCGAAGTGCGCGGCGGCGCGTTGGAGCGGTTTTCGGCTGGGCAGGAGGCGCTAAAGTTCTTTCAGCGGCTGGCCGCATCGCGGTGTGATACGGCGGGGTGATCCCCCGCCGCAGTCATTGATTCAGCCAACCACGTTGAAACCGGGTCCATAAGGATAGCCAGTGATATTCTCATTCCCGTCTTCGGTAATGACCAGAATATCATGCTCGCGGTAGCCCCCGGCACCGGGTTGATCCGCCGCCAGCGTCAGCATCGGCTCCATCGAGATGACCATGCCCGGCTCGAGCACCGTGTCGATATCCTCGCGCAGTTCCAGACCTGCCTCGCGGCCATAATAATGGCTGAGGATGCCAAAGCTGTGGCCATAGCCAAAGGTGCGATATTGCAGCAATTGGCGCTCTTCAAAGAAGGTGTTGATCTTGTGCGTGACCTCGGCGCAGCTGACGCCGGGTTTCAGCAGAGACATGCCATATTCATGGGCGGCGACGTTGGCCTCCCAGATTTTCAGGCTGGCGTCGTCTACTTCGCCGGCAAACATGGTGCGTTCCAGCGCCACGTAATAGCCTGACACCATCGGAAAGGTGTTGAGTGACAGGATATCGCCGCGTTCAATCGCGCGGGCAGTCACAGGGTTATGCGCCCCGTCCGTGTTGAGGCCCGATTGGAACCACACCCAAGTGTCGCGATACTCTGCATCCGGGAAGCGTTTGGCAATCTCAGCTTCCATCGCATCGCGGCCTGCCATGGCCACGTCAATCTCGCGGGTGCCAATCTGAACCGCATCGCGGATGGCATAGCCGCCCACGTCCGCCACCTGCGCGCAGGACCGGATGAGGGTAATCTCTGCCGCCGATTTACGCATGCGTTGGCGCATCGTCGCAGGGGCAAGATCGACCATCGCAGCAGGCTTTAGGAAAGTTTCCAGTTTGTCGCGTTGCAGCAGCGTCAGGTGGTCACCCTCATAGCCCACGACACGCCCTTCGCCCGTGACCGACAGGATTGCGCGCCAGTAATTGTCGCGCTGCCAGTCGGTATAGGTGATGTTGTCACAGAAACAGCGACGCCACGGCTGACCGGCGTCAATCCCCGCCGAGATGGTCACACAATCGGTGTCGGTGACGACAAGACCATAAGGGCGGCCGAACGAGCAGTAGAGAAAGCCCGAGTAATAGGCGATGTTGTGCATGGATGTGAGAACAACCGCTGCCGTGCCATGCTCGGCCATGAGCGCGCGCAGCCCCTTGATCCGGGCCTCATATTCAGATGTGGCAAAGGCCAGCGGTGCCTTTTCGCCATTGTGGAAACGATAGAATTCAGGACGTGCAGTCATAGTGACCCTCCTTGCAAAAGAAGGTCCCGGCGTTCAGGACTGTGGGGAAAGGCCATTTTGGGGCGACGCCATCGCCCGGGCCTATGGCGTTTTTGCCGATTAGCTCGGGTCTGGCAAGCGGGTTTGCGACAGGGATATAGGGATTGCGGCATGGGAATGAAAATCGGCGCACGAAATCTGATCACCGATGTGCCCGGGTTGTGCGTGGGCAATGCGCAGGACATGCGGCTCCGCTCGGGTGTGACAGTGCTGGTGGGCGATGCGCCCTTTACCGCAGGTGTGCATGTGATGGGCGGTGCGCCGGGCACGCGCGAGACGGATCTTCTTAGCCCCGACCGGGTCGTTGAGCAGGTCGATGCTTTGGTTCTGTCGGGTGGCTCGGCCTTTGGGCTTGATGCTGCGTCGGGTGTGGCGGACGGGCTGCGCGATGAAGGGCGCGGGTTTGCCGTGGGCGATGTGCGGGTGCCCATCGTTCCGGGGGCGATTCTTTTCGATCTGCTGAACGGTGGCGACAAGGCATGGCGTGAGAATCCCTACAAGGGTCTGGGCCGAAAGGCATTGGCGGGCAGGTCTGAGGATTTCGCGATCGGCAGCACGGGGGCCGGAACCGGGGCGACCACGGCAAACCTGCGTGGAGGGCTAGGTTCCGCCTCGGTTGTTTTGCCCTCTGGCGTGACGGTGGGGGCCTTGGTTGCGGTAAATGCGCTTGGGTCCGCCACGGTGGGGGACGGGCCCGAGTTTTGGGCGGCCCCGTTCGAGAGGGGGGCAGAATTTGGTGGGCGCGGCGTGGCGCGGGCCTATCCCGATCCTCTGCAGGCTCCGACCAAGATGGCGCAGCACGGCAATACCACGATTGGGATCATCGCAACCGACGCGGCGCTAACCCAGGCACAATGCACCCGATTGGCGGTGGCGGCGCACGACGGCTTTGCGCGGGCGCTTGTGCCGTCGCATACGCTTATGGATGGTGACGCCATCTTTGCCTTGGCCACAGGCGCGCATCCCCCGCCTGATCTCGCGGCACAGGTGATGCTTGGCCACGCAGCCGCTTGCGTGATGGCGCGGGCTATTGCACGCGGCGTGCACGCAGCGCGGTCCGTCGCGGACGATACTCTGCCCGCGTGGCAAGACAGATTCGGCTAAGGTGGAATCCTCTTGCAGACTCAGGGCGAGGGGCGTATATGCCCCTCAACAGCGGCGCTTTCGGGTCCACTCGAATGCACCACCGGAGAGTGTAACGGGCCGCGCGCCCGTTTTTTTGTGCTTGGGAACCATGACGAACGACTTGATTGCAAAGGCAGCGATTGATCGCAGACTGGCCGAGATCATTACACCCGTGATCGAGGATCTGGGCTACGAATTGGTGCGCGTCCGGCTTATGGGCGGGCAATATCACACGCTTCAGATCATGGCGGACAAACCCGAAGGCGGGATCGAGGTGGATGATTGCGCCGCGATCAGCACAGCGGTCAGCGCTGTACTGGATGTCGAGGATCCATTGGTCGAGGCGTATACGCTCGAAGTATCAAGCCCCGGCATTGACCGGCCTTTGACCCGTCTCAAGGATTTCGAGATGTTCGAGGGCTATGAGGCCAAAATCGAGACCACCGAGCTGATCGACGGACGCCGTCGCTTCAAGGGCGTTCTTGCGGGTGTTGAAGGCAGCGAAGTGCTGATCAATGTCGAGGAAGGCACGATCGGGCTGGAATTCGACTGGCTCTCTGATGCCAAGCTGGTTCTGACGGATGAGTTGATCAAGGAAATGCTGCGGCAGCGCAAAGCGGCGGGCGTGATCAACGAAGAGCAATTTGACGAGATCGAAACCGAGAACGGTTCTGAGGAGGACTGACACCATGGCAATCACATCCGCCAACCAGCTGGAGCTGTTGCAGACCGCAGAAGCGGTCGCGCGCGAAAAGATGATCGACCCAGCACTGGTGGTCGAAGCGATGGAAGAAAGCCTCGCCCGTGCTGCCAAGAGCAGGTACGGCAGCGAGATGGATATTCGCGTGAATATCGACCGCAAGACCGGGCGCGCCAAATTTACCCGTGTCCGTACTGTTGTCGAGGATGAGGCGGTCGAGAACTATCAGGCAGAGATGACCGTCGCGCAAGCCAAGCAGTATCTCGACGACCCCAAGGTCGGTGACACCTATGTCGAAGAAGTGCCGCCCGTCGAAATGGGCCGGATCGCCGCGCAGAGCGCCAAGCAGGTCATTCTGCAAAAAGTGCGCGAGGCCGAGCGGGATCGGCAGTTCGAGGAATTCAAGGATCGCTTGGGCACCATTATCAACGGTGTGGTCAAGCGCGAGGAATATGGCAACGTCATCGTCGACGTGGGCCGTGGCGAAGCGATTCTGCGCCGCAATGAAAAGATCGGGCGCGAAGCCTATCGGCCCAATGATCGCGTGCGCTGCTACATCAAGGATGTGCGCCGCGAACAGCGCGGACCGCAGATTTTCCTGAGCCGCACCGATCCGCAGTTCATGGCAGAGCTGTTCAAGATGGAAGTGCCCGAAATCTATGACGGCATCATCGAGATCAAGGCCGTGGCGCGCGATCCGGGCAGCCGGGCCAAGATCGCCGTGATCAGCTATGACAATTCGATTGATCCCGTCGGTGCCTGCGTTGGTATGCGCGGCAGCCGGGTTCAGGCGGTTGTGAACGAGTTGCAGGGTGAAAAGATCGACATCATCCCGTGGAACGAAGATCAAGCGACCTTCCTGGTGAACGCGCTCCAGCCTGCCGAGGTCAGCAAGGTGGTGATCGACGAGGATGCGCAGCGTATCGAAGTCGTGGTTCCAGAAGAACAGTTGAGCCTTGCCATTGGCCGTCGTGGTCAGAACGTGCGACTGGCCAGCCAGTTGACCGGGCTGGATATCGACATCATGACCGAGGCCGAGGATAGCGAGCGCCGCCAGAAGGAATTCGAAGAGCGCACCAAGCTCTTTGTTGATGCGCTTGATCTGGATGAATTCTTTGCGCAATTGCTGGTTTCCGAAGGCTTCACCAACCTCGAAGAAGTGGCCTATGTCGATGTCGATGAATTGCTCGTGATCGACGGGGTTGACGAGGATACAGCCGCAGAACTTCAGGCGCGTGCCCGCGACATGATCGAGGCTCAGGCCAAGGCCGCTCTGGACAAGGCCCGCGAATTGGGTGTCGAGGATAGCCTGATCGCCTTTGAGGGTCTGACCCCGCAGATGGTGCTGGCATTGGCCGAAGATGATGTGAAATCGCTTGAGGATTTCGCCACCTGCGCCGATTGGGAGCTTGCCGGTGGATGGACCACAGTCAAGGGCGAGCGCGTCAAAGACGAAGGTATTCTGGAGAAATTTGACGTCTCGCTCGAAGAGGCGCAGAATATGGTCATGACTGCCCGCGTGATGCTGGGCTGGGTCGACCCGACCGAACTTGAGGCCGATGCTGACGAGGCCGATATCGACGGCGATGATGACGAGGAGGCCGAGGCCTGATCGCTCAGGCCTTGGAGCACATCATGGGGCGCGGTGGTGAACCCAAAGACCGGAGTGACGGTCCCGAGCGTAAATGCATCGCCACGGGTGAGGTGCAGCCGAAGCATGGGCTTATTCGCTTTGTGATCGGCCCCGAAGGCCAGATTGCGCCGGATCTGGCTGAAAAGCTACCGGGGCGTGGTATCTGGGTCGCGGCGGATCGCGCTGCCCTTGAAAAGGCTGCAAATAAGGGGCTTTTTGCGCGTGCAGCCAAGCAGACTGTCCAAGTGCCTGAGGGGTTGGTTGACCAGGTCGAGGCGCTTTTGGTGCGGCGGGTGATCGACCTCATCAGCCTTGCCCGAAAAGGTGGGCGCGCCGTGTCGGGCTATGAAAAGGTCAAGGACATGCTCATGCGCGAGGATGCGCGTGTTCTCATTCAGGCCAGCGATGGCTCTGAGCGCGGAAAATCTAAACTGAGCACGCCCTATGGCGGCTCTTTCATTGGCTGGCTTACGGCGGACGAGCTGGGCCAGGCCTTTGGCCGACAAACCACAATTCACGCGGCACTGGGTGCTGGAGGTTTGTTGCAACGTGTTGTAGAGGAGGCGGCAAGACTGAAAGGTCTGCGCGTCTCGGACGGCGAGACAGCGCGCCGGAAAGGAAAGTAGAAGACTATGAGCGACAACGACGGAAAGAAACCTTTGGGGGTGCGTGGCGCAGGTTCCCGGCCGGGGAACGTGAAGCAGAGCTTTAGCCATGGCAGAACCAAGAACGTCGTGGTGGAAACCAAGCGCAAGCGTGTCGTCGTGCCAAAACCTGCGGCGGCGGCCACCGGGGCTGCGGGCTCTGGAACGTCTTCGGGTATCACAGCGGCGTCCAAGCGTCCGGCAGGTATTTCTGATGCAGAGCTGGAGCGCCGGATGAAGGCGCTCGCCGCAGCCAGAGCGCGCGAAGCCGATGATGCAGCCCAACGCGAGGCGGATGAAAAGGCCCGCGAAGAGGAGCGCAATCGCCGTCGCGAAGAGGCTGAGGCCAAGGAACGCGAACAACGCGAAGCCGAGGAAAAGGCGCGTGCCAAACTAGAGGAAGAGGAGCGCCAGAAGCGCGCCACCGAACAAGCTGCGCTCAAGGCTGCGGCTTCGGCGGCAGAGCCGGATGCTGCGCCCGTAGCCGCGCCCACTCGTGCGCCGGCTTCCAAGGCAGCCCCTGTCGCGCGCAAGCGCGAAGAAGACGATCAGGTTTCGCGTCGTGGCAAGGCGCGTGGTGGCGAAGATGCCCGCCGCGCGGGCAAGCTCACGCTCAATCAAGCACTGGCCGGGGGCGAAGGTGGGCGCCCGAAATCTATGGCTGCGATGAAGCGCAAGCAAGAACGCGCCCGCCAAAAGGCAATGGGCGGCTTGCAAGAGCGTGAAAAGATCGTGCGTGACGTGCAACTACCTGAGACCATTGTCGTATCGGAATTGGCCAACCGCATGGCCGAGCGTGTCGGTGATATTGTCAAAGCGTTGATGCAGAATGGCATGATGGTCACGCAGAACCAGTCGATTGATGCCGACACCGCCGAACTTATCATCGAGGAATTCGGGCACCGCGTGGTTCGCGTGAGCGACTCGGATGTCGAAGATGTGATTGATCAAGTCGATGACAAGCCCGAGGATCTCGCCTCGCGGCCGCCTGTGATCACCATCATGGGCCATGTCGACCACGGCAAGACTTCGCTTCTGGATGCGATCCGCGATGCCAAGGTTGTGGCTGGCGAGGCTGGAGGCATCACACAGCATATCGGTGCTTATCAAGTCAAGACCGACAGCGGTGCATTGCTCACATTCCTTGATACGCCCGGTCACGCGGCCTTTACCAGCATGCGCGCCCGTGGCGCACAAGTGACGGATATCGTGGTTCTGGTTGTTGCGGCTGATGACGCAGTCATGCCTCAGACCATCGAGGCGATTAACCATGCCAAGGCGGCCAAGGTTCCGATGATCGTGGCGATCAACAAGATCGACAAATACGAGGCCAACCCGCAAAAGGTGCGCACCGATCTCTTGCAACACGAGGTGATCGTCGAACAGATGTCAGGCGATGTGCAGGATGTCGAAGTGTCGGCTGTGACCGGGCAGGGTCTGGATGAACTGCTGGAAGCTATCGCGCTGCAGGCAGAGATCCTTGAACTCAAGGCCAATCCCAACCGTGCCGCTGAAGGCGCTGTGATCGAGGCGCAGCTTGATGTGGGCCGTGGCCCTGTCGCCACCGTTCTGGTCAAGAAAGGGACGCTGCGCCAAGGCGATGTCTTTGTTGTGGGCGAGCAATATGGCCGCGTGCGCGCGCTGATCAATGATCGCGGCGAGCGGATCAAAGAAGCTGGCCCGTCGGTGCCGGTCGAGGTTCTTGGCCTCAACGGCACGCCCGAGGCCGGTGACGTGCTGAACGTGGTCGAGACCGAAGCGCAAGCACGCGAGATCGCCGAATACCGCGCCAACGCCTCTAAGGAAAAGCGTGCGGCGGTGGGTGCTGGCACCACGCTCGAACAGCTTTTGGCCAAGGCCAAGGAAGACGAGAACGTCAAAGAACTGCCAATCGTCGTCAAGGCGGATGTGCAGGGCTCTGCCGAGGCTATCGTTCAGGCGATGGAAAAGATCGGCAACAACGAAGTGCGCGTGCGCGTGTTGCACTCTGGTGTGGGTGCCATCACCGAATCCGACATTGGCTTGGCCGAAGCGTCAGGTGCGCCGGTCTTCGGCTTTAACGTCCGCGCCAATGCGCCTGCGCGCAACACCGCCAACCAGAAAGGTGTGGAGATCCGGTATTACTCGGTCATCTACGATCTGGTTGACGACGTGAAGGCGGCGGCGAGCGGTCTGTTGGGCAATGAAATTCGCGAGAAGTTCATTGGTTATGCCAAGATCAAGGAAGTGTTCAAGGTTACGGGCATTGGTCGCGTGGCAGGTTGCCTTGTGACCGAGGGTGTCGCGCGGCGGTCTGCCGGTGTGCGTCTCTTGCGCGATGATGTTGTGGTCCATGAGGGCACGCTCAAGACGCTTAAGCGCTTCAAGGATGACGTCAACGAGGTTCAATCCGGTCAAGAATGCGGTATGGCCTTTGAGAATTATGACGATATCCGCCCTGACGACGTGATCGAGATTTTCGAGCGCGAGGAAGTGACGCGGACACTGGCCTAAGCTAAAGGACAGAGACAAAATAATTGGGGCGGCCAGCTAGGCTGCCCCTTTTGCATGATTGAGGTTGAGAAGATCGAATAAAGCGAAATCAGGCGGTGCGCTGTTCGACTGGACGACCGGAATAAAGACGGCTCCCTACCCTGACCTGCATCAAGCCATTGCTGAGAAGCCGCACAAAAATACCCTGAATGGAAACACAAGACCCTAGTTGAACAGTGCGCAGCATGTCATCCCCCCGAATGTAACAAGGCTGTGAAGATTGATTGAGTATTTCCATAAATGGTGAAAAAGATACTAACTTTTTCGCATGGCGTTCAATTTTCTTGCGACGCGCCCGATATCACAAGAAATCCGTGTGAAAACGATTGACATGAGGAATTTTTAGGCGGCGCAAAAGCCGACAAAAGGCTCAAAGCCAGTCGCGCAGAATGGGAATCAGGGGAATATCGGCTGGGGGCATGGGGTAGGATCGCAAGTCTGCCGCGCGCACCCACTTGAGCGCTTGGCCCTCTCGCCCCTGCACGATCCCCTCCCATTTGCGGCAGGCAAAGAGCGGCATCAGCAGGTGAAAATCGGGATAGGAGTGGCTGGCGAAGGTCAACGGGGCCAGACAACTGGCCCAGGTGTTGATGCCCAACTCCTCTTCCAATTCGCGGATCAACGCCGCCTCTGGTGTCTCGCCCGGCTCTACCTTGCCGCCGGGAAGTTCCCACAGACCGGCCATGGATTTCCCCTCCGGTCTTTGGGTCAAGAGAATGCGGCCGTCCACGTCAATGAGGGCGACCGCCGAAACCAGAACAGTTTTCAAGACCGGTAATCCGCGTTGATGTCGATATAGCCATGGGTCAGATCACAGGTCCAGACCCGTGCCGTACCACCACCTAGGCCCAGGTCGACATGAATCACGATCTCCTGTTGCTTCATATAGGCGGCGGCACTGGCTTCGTTATAACTGGGGCTGACAAACCCGTCTTTGGCCACCTGCATATCGCCAAACCAGATCGCCAAAAGGTCACGATCCGCCCGCGCCCCGGATTTACCGATGGCCATCACCACACGGCCCCAATTGGGGTCTTCACCGGCGATGGCTGTCTTGATCAACGGTGAGTTCGCAATCGCCTTGGCGTGGATATGCGCCTCGGCATCCGAGGCGGCACCAGTGACCGAGATTTCGACAAATTTCGTCGCCCCCTCGCCATCGCGAACCACCTGGTGCGCCAGATCGAGCATGACACGGCGCAGCCCCTCCATAAAGCCCATGCTGTTTTCGGTCATCCGAAGGCCAGAGGCACCGGTGGCGGCCACGAGCAGAGTGTCTGAGGTTGAGGTGTCGCTATCCACGGTGATGCAGTTGAACGTCGTGCGATTCAGCGCGCTCACCATATCCTGAAGGATGTCCTGATCTATCGCAGCATCGGTGAATATATAGACAAGCATCGTCGCCATATCCGGGGCGATCATGCCTGACCCTTTGGCAATCCCCGCGATATGCACTGCCTGCCCATCAACCATCACCACCTCTGAGGCCCCTTTGGGAAAGGTATCAGTGGTCATAATCGCACGGGCAGCCGTTTCAATCGCATGGGGCGAAAGGGCAGAGGCCAGATCCTCTAGCTTGTCGATGATACGCTCATGCGGCAGCGGTTCACCAATCACCCCGGTCGAGGAGGAAAAGACGCGATTCGCTGGAATGCCCAGCGCACTAGCCGTCGCTTCGGTGATGGCTTGCACAGAGGTAGCCCCCCGCCGCCCGGTGAATGCGTTGGCATTGCCCGAGTTGACCACGATGGCTGCACCGGCCACCGGATCGCACCCGATCTTGTCCTGACAATCGAGCACTGCGGCCGAGCGGGTGGCCGAGCGTGTAAAGGCCCCTGCCACGGCCGTGCCGGGCGCGAGGCTCACCAAAAGCACGTCGGTGCGGTTTTGATAGCGCACTCCGGCCTCTGTTGTGGCAAAGCTCACGCCGCCGATCACGGGCAGCTTGGGAAAGCCTTCCGGGGCAAGCGGGGAAAGCGGCGGTTTGGCGCCCATGGCTCAGTTCTCCAGCAGGTCGGTTTGGTTGATGACAACAGGGTCCATTGCGGTCGTGTCGGTCCGGATCACTTCGGTCGCCGCCTCGCGTGCAGCGATAAAGGCATCAAAGGCCTCTTGCCGCAGGGTGTTGGTCAGCTCGTCGCGCACCCCGTCCAGCGTCGGGCGTTCCTTGATCCGCGTCTCGTTGAGTTGGATAACATGCCAACCGAATTGTGTTTGGATTGGCGCAGAGACAGCCCCCACGTCGAGGGCCGCCACAGCGGCAAAGAACTCTGGAACCATCACGCCATCACCAAACCAGCCCAAATCCCCGCCTGACGGGCCGGACGGGCCGATGGAATGCTCCTGCGCCAGCGCTGCGAAATTTGCCCCGCCCTCCAATTCGATCACAAGGTTTTGAGCGGCCTCTTCGGTCTCGACCAGAATATGCGCGGCCTTGTATTCGGTTTCGTCCTCTGCCCCGGCATATTGTGCGTCATAGGCGGCTTGCAGGCGCTCTTCGGTCAAGTCGGCGTTGACAACTTCCTCTGCCACATCGGCGGCCAAAACGGCGCGGCGCTCGTTCTCGAGTTGTAGTGCAGCCGCACGAGACAAATCGCCCTCATGCGCTTGGCTCAACAATTCCTGCTGGATCAGTTGATCCAGAACGCCCTTGAACAGAGCCTCTGGGGGCACCTGATCATATTGCGCGGGCAGGGATGCGCGAACCGCGAGCATATGCCCAAGGGTAATATCGGTGCCGCCAACGGTGGCCATCACCGTTTCGGCACTTGGGGTGTCCTGCGCAAAGGCCTGAGCGCCAATGGCAAGGCCAGAGACAAGGGCCGCGGTCGAAAGCAAGTGGCGGTACATGAAATCATCCTTTGGTGGGGCCCGCAGAGCGGGGGTGCGCGGGTGCGCAGCGTTGACACTCAACCGGCTGGCCCTTACATCGCCCTGAGACCAAGGCAGAACCGCCGTCTTGCGCCCCGTTTTAGGGGGACGCGGCAAGAGGGGCAAGCGGTTGCCTGCCAAGGATAGGCAAAACACCGGAACGGATAAAACATGTTGGGTATTGGAACGGTCGCCAAAAAGATCTTCGGCACCCCGAATGACCGCAAGATCAAGGCGACGCGCCCGTTGATCGCAAAGATCAATGCGCTTGAATCCGAGTATCAAGGCCTGAGCGATCAGGCGCTCATCGACAAGACCAACGAATTCCGGGCTCGGATCGCCGGGGGCGAAAGCCTAGAGGCCCTCTTGCCCGAGGCTTTTGCCAATTGTCGCGAAGGGGCTCGCAGGGCCTTGGGTCTTCGGGCCTTCGACGTACAGTTGATGGGGGGGATATTTCTGCATCAGGGCAATATCGCCGAGATGAAGACAGGCGAAGGCAAAACCCTCGTTGCGACATTCCCCGCTTATCTCAACGCTCTCTCGGGCAAAGGCGTGCACATCGTCACCGTCAATGACTACTTGGCCAAGCGTGATGCCGAATGGATGGGCAAAGTGTTTGGTGCGCTCGGAATGACTACGGGTGTGGTCTATCCCCAACAGCCCGAGTCCGAGAAAAAGACGGCCTATGCCGCTGATGTGACCTACGCCACGAATAACGAGCTTGGGTTCGATTACCTGCGCGACAACATGAAATCGTCGCTCGAGGATATGAACCAGCGTGGCCATAACTTCGCGGTGGTCGACGAGGTGGATAGCATCCTGATCGACGAGGCGCGCACGCCCCTGATCATCTCTGGGCCAAGTCAGGACCGCAGCAGTCTTTATCAGTCGATCAATACGCTGATCCCTGAATTGCAGGACGAACACTATAAGCTAGACGAAAAGACCCGAAATGTCACTTTCACGGAAGAGGGTAACGAGTTTCTCGAAAACCTGCTTGTGACACGCGGTGTGCTGCCCGAGGGGCAATCTCTCTATGATCCTGAGAGCACGACCATCGTGCATCACGTCAATCAGGGTCTGCGGGCGCACAAGCTCTTTACCAAGGACAAGGACTATATCGTGCGCGGTGGCGATGTGGTGTTGATCGACGAATTTACCGGCCGGATGATGGCGGGCCGGCGCCTGTCGGACGGTTTGCATCAGGCGATTGAGGCCAAAGAGGGCTGCACGATCCAGCCAGAGAATGTGACGCTGGCCTCTGTGACGTTTCAGAACTACTTTCGCCTCTATGACCGGCTGTCGGGTATGACCGGCACCGCCCTGACAGAAGCCGAGGAATTTGGCGAAATCTACGGTCTTGGCGTGGTCGAGGTGCCAACCAACAGGCCCATCGCGCGCATCGACAAGGATGATGCCGTCTATCGCACCGCCCGCGAGAAATACGAGGCGATTGCCTCGGCCATTCGCACCGCGAGCGAAAAGGGTCAGCCGACGCTGGTGGGCACCACCTCTATCGAAAAATCCGAAATGCTGAGCAAGCTGCTGACCGAAGCGGGCATTGCTCATAACGTGCTCAACGCGCGCCAGCATGAAAAAGAGGCGCAGATCGTTGCCGATGCGGGCAGGTTGGGCGCGGTGACCATCGCCACCAACATGGCCGGACGCGGCACCGACATCAAATTGGGCGGCAACGTCGACTTCAAAGTTATGGAGGCCATCGCCGCCGATCCAGAAGCAGATCCCGAAGAAATTCGCAAACGGATCGAGGCCGAACATGCCGCCGATGAAGAGGCGGTGAAGGCCGCAGGTGGCCTCTTTGTGCTGGCGACCGAACGACACGAGAGTCGTCGGATCGACAATCAGCTGCGCGGTCGCTCGGGCCGTCAAGGCGATCCGGGTAAATCCGCCTTCTTCCTCAGTCTCGAAGACGATCTTATGCGCATCTTCGGTTCTGAACGGCTGGAAAAGGTGCTGGCAACGCTAGGCATGAAAGAGGGCGAGGCGATCATTCACCCTTGGGTCAACAAATCGCTGGAGCGCGCGCAAGCTAAGGTCGAAGGGCGCAACTTTGACATCCGCAAGCAATTGCTGAAATTCGACGATGTGATGAACGAGCAGCGCAAGGTGATCTTCAAGCAGCGTCTCGACATCATGCGCGCCGAAGATCTGAGTGAGATCATCAAGGACATGCGCGGCGAGGTGATCGACGATCTGGTCGATCAATACATGCCGCCCAAGACCTATGCCGATCAGTGGGACACCCAAGGTCTCTATGCGGCGGTGATCGAAAAGCTCAACATGGACCTTCCGGTTATCGACTGGGCCGCAGAAGACGGCGTGGACGACGAGGATATTGTCGCCCGGCTGGACAAGGCCGCCGATGAGATGATGGCGGCCAAGGCAGCACAATTCGGCCCCGATACCATGCGAATGATTGAAAAGCAGATTCTGTTGCAGACCATCGACGGAAAATGGCGCGAACATTTGCTGACGCTCGAGCATCTGCGTAGCGTCGTTGGGTTTCGTGGCTATGCACAGCGCGACCCGCTCAACGAATATAAAAATGAAGCGTTCCAATTGTTCGAAAACATGCTCGATAGCCTGCGCATGGATGTAACGCAGAAACTGGCTCAGATTCGCCCCATGAATGAGGCCGAGCAGCAGCAGCTGATGCAGGAAATGGCAGCGCAGCGCGCAGCGATGATGGCGGCTGCTGACACCAGCGAACCAGCTGAAGTGAATGAGAATGCAGCCCCCGGTTTTGATGAAAACGATCCTGCAACTTGGGGCAATCCGGGGCGCAACGATCCATGCCCTTGTGGATCCGGCAAGAAATTCAAGCATTGCCACGGGCGTCTGGCCTGACACCAGCGCCCGATTGACACCCATTCCGCGCCATACCGGGGCCATTTTTGTGCATTAGGCCTTTCCCTGACAATTGATGTGTCAGGGAGAGTCTTATGTCCAAGGCCAGACGTTACATCACTGCAGGCGGCACGCTCGCCTGTGCTTTGGGGATCGGGTATTTCATGCAGTCCGGGGCTCAGAGCCCGGCGCAGAATGCCACTGCAATCCCCGGCCCGGCCCTAGAAGCGCCGGTTGAGATTACCCAGATCGAGCTGACCTCTGCAGGGGCGGTGCCGCCGATGACAGCGCCAGAGCCTGTTGCCTTGCCTGCAACACCCGTGACGCTGGCCGTGGCTGAGGATGTGCCTTTGACTGACACCCTGCCCGAAGAAGAGATCGCGCCCAGTTTTGCCTGTGATTACATAATGGAGGCCCGCGCGCAGGCCGCCGCGATGGTCGAGGTGACACTCAGTGCGCCCTGTCAGCCCAACACAAATTTCACGTTGCACCACAACGGCATGATGTTCACAGCCGTCACCGATGATCAGGGTGAGAGCACGTTGACCATCCCCGCATTGGCCGAAGCGGCGGTGTTCATTGCTGCGTTCGAAGATGGCGAAGGTGCCATTTCTACTGCAACAATGGACACGCTGGCGCTTTATGACCGCTTTGTCGTGCAATGGCGCGGAGGCGAGGTGCTGCATCTGCATGCGTTCGAATATGGTGCTGAATTCGGTGGCTCTGGTCATGTCTGGGCCAATGCCAGTGAAGATATGACACGCGCGCTCAAGGGCGAGGGTGGGTTCCTGACATCTCTTGGTGAGCCGAATCTCGATCAGGGGCTGAGGGCCGAGGTCTATACCTTTCCCACTGGTGCCATGCTGCAAGATGGCGTTGTGCATTTTCAGGTCGAGGCTGAGGTAACAGACGCCAATTGCAGCCGGGATTTCGAAGCGCAGTCTATCGCGACGGGCGCAGAGGGACTCGTGGTGCAAGATATTGTGCTGGCAATGCCCGACTGCGAGGGGATTGGTGACTTTCTTGTGTTGAAAAACCTGTTCAATGACCTGAAGATCGCGTCGAACTAAAGCGCGGTGTTGCAGGGGGCAAGCTATGACAATTGTGCGTGCGGCGTTCTTCGCCGCACTTTCGTTTCTGATATTACCTGGGTTTGCCCGAGCGCAGGATGTCACGCTACGCTCGCACGACGGCGCTGTGGAGATTTCTGGCAATCTTTTGGGCTTTGATGGCGAGTTTTATCGCGTCGACACGATTTATGGCGAGCTGACGGTAGATGGCTCTGGCGTGGCCTGTGAGGGGCCGGGTTGTCCTGACCTGGAACATTACGTGGCACGTCTGGTGTTTTCCGGGGCGCCCACGATTGGCCGGGTGTTGATGCCCGCTCTGATCGAGGCATTCGCCATTCGCGGTAATTACGACGTGACCCGCGAAGATCTGAGCCCGCAAGAGCTGCGGTTTGCGCTGAATCAGGGCGACGGCACTTTAGTTGGCGAATTTGTGTTTCGCCTGACCAATACCGACGAAGGTTTTGCCGATCTTTTGGCTAATGAGGCCGATATTGCCATGACCCTGCGCGAGGCGCGGCAGGACGAGATCACACGCGCGCGCGAGGCGGGATTGGGCAATCTGATGGCCGCGGGACAGGTGCGCGTGCTGGCACTTGATGCACTCATTCCCGTGGTCGCACCAAGCAATCCGGTTCAGGATATCAGCCTGCGCGAATTGGCGCAGGTGCTGTCGGGTGACGTTACCAATTGGGCCGCTTTGGGGGGGCCAGATGCGCCGATTGATGTGCACCTCTGGGATGCGGCGACCGGCATTGGTCAGGCCAGCGTCGATCAGGTGCTGCGACCAGAGGGGCGGGACGTGCTGGAACGCGTGCAACGTCACCCCGACGGTGCGACATTTGCCGAGACGGTAGCCAGCGATCCATTTGCCATTGGTCTCACGACACGTTCTGAACAGGGTAACACTTGGGAACTGGCGCTGAGCGGGGACTGTGGTTTTGCCCTCAGCGCCACCCGTCGCGCCGTCAAGACCGAGGATTATCCGCTGACCGCCCCCCTCTTTATTTATTTGCCCGCACGGCGGCTTCCGAAACTGGGGCGCGAGTTCATGACCTATCTGAGGGATCCGTCGGCGCAGTTGGTCATTCGACGCGCCGGGTTTGTGGATCAAACCCCAGAGGAAATCGAGATTAACGCCCAAGGCGACCGATTTGCCAATGCCATCGCGCAGGCAGGCACAGAGGTAGGATTGGAAGAACTGCAACGGATGGTGAGGGTTCTGGGGCCGCTCAAACGTCTGACCACAACCTTTCGGTTCGAGGCTGGATCGGTGCGGCTTGATGCGCAATCCCGCTCTAACGCCGAGCAGTTGGCGCGAGCGATGGAACTGGGCCATTACGATGCACGGCGATTGGTCTTTGTCGGCTTTTCCGATGGCGATGGTCCGGCAGGCACCAATCGCGACATTGCCCTGCGCCGTGCCGAGACGGTACAGCGTGCCGTGATGCGTGCCGCCGAGACTGCAAATCTAGAGCGAATCGGCCTAGAGTTGGATGCCTTTGGCGAGGCGATGCCGATGGCCTGCGATGACACAGCCTGGGGGCGGCAAGTGAACCGTCGCGTCGAAGTCTGGGTGCGCTGACAGCCGTCAGAGAAAGCCTGACGACCGAAAGCTGACCTCAGAGGATTTACCGATCACGATATGGTCGTGCAGCGTCAGGCCGAGCGCCTCTGCGGCGGTCTGAACCTGTCGCGTCATGCTGATATCAGCGGCGGAGGGCGTAGGATCACCCGAGGGGTGGTTATGCACCAGGATAAGCGCGCTTGCATTGAGATGTAGCGCACGCTTGACCACCTCGCGCGGATAGACAGGGACATGATCAATGGTGCCGCGCGCCTGTTCCTCATCTGCGATGAGGATATTCTTGCGGTCCAGATAAAACACGCGGAACTGTTCGATCTCGGCATGGGCCATTGTGGTGTGGCAATAATCGAGCAGGGCATCCCAAGAGGAAATGACCTGACGCCGGAGCACACGGGCGCGGGCCAGACGATGCGCTGCGGCCTCCACGATCTTAAGCTCTGTTGCCACCGCTTCGCCCACGCCGGGCAGCGCGATAAGCCGGTCCAGCGGGGCAGAGATGACCCCGTTGAAATCCCCGAATTGTGCCAAAAGCGCATGCGCCAACGGTTTCACATCGCGCCGGGGAATGGCGCGAAAAAGCACGAGTTCCAAAAGCTCGTAATCTGGTATCGCTGCGGCCCCTCCTTCAAGAAAGCGACTGCGCAGCCGGGTGCGGTGATCGCGAATATAGGAAGGCTGTGACGCACTCCGCTGTCCCTCTGCTACATCATTGGCAAAGAGGGGAAGCGGCATATCGGAAAAGGCGCGGGGTTTGCTCATGCGCCCACATTGCCGCAAGAGCCTTAGCAAGAGGTTAACGACTGCGCGGCGCATGAAAAAACCCGGCCGTGTCTGGCCGGGTTTGGTTTAGCTTTTCATCGAGTCCCAGAAACTTCGGACCGATGAGAAAAAGCTCTTGCTCTCGGGGCTATTGTCCTCGCTCAGCGCTTCGAACTCACGCAACAACTCGGTTTGCCGCGAGGTAAGGTTCACCGGAGTTTCAACCGCCATTTCGATGAACATGTCGCCATGCGCCCCACCGCGCAGCGCGGGCATCCCCTTGCCACGCAGGCGCATCTGGCGGCCTGATTGCGAACCGGGTGGTATCTTGACCCGGCTGCGCCCGCCGTCGATTGTGGGCACCTCGATATCGCCACCCAGAGCGGCCTTGGTCATCGACACTGGCACGCGGCAAAAGAGGTTGGTTTCCTCGCGCTCAAACAGCTCATGCTTGGCCACCTCGATGAAGATGTAAAGGTCGCCTGCCGGACCGCCACGCATGCCAGCCTCGCCCTCACCAGCAAGCCGAATGCGGGTGCCGGTTTCCACCCCGGCTGGGATGTTGACCGAGAGCGCGCGATCTTTCTGCACGCGGCCTTGACCCTGACAGCTTTTGCAGGGGTTCTTGATGATCTGCCCCAGGCCTCCGCAGGTGGGACAAGTCCGCTCTACGGTAAAGAAACCCTGCTGCGCGCGCACCTTGCCCATGCCTGAACAGGTGGGGCAGGTGCTGGGCTGTGCACCGCCTTCGGCCCCAGAACCCTCGCAGGCATCGCAGGGCACGGCAGAGGGCACTTTGATCGTCTTTTGCAGGCCAGCATAGGCCTCTTCCAGCGTTATACGCAGGTTATAGCGCAGGTCAGCGCCACGTGCAGCACGCTGCCGCCCGGTGCCGCCACGCGCACCGCCCATGAAATCGCCGAAAAGGTCATCGAACACATCAGAGAAGGCAGAGGCAAAGTCGCCTTGGCCGGCACCACCGCCAAATCCACCCGGACGCGCGCCGCCACCGCCCATGCCACCTTCAAAGGCCGCATGACCAAAGCGATCATAAGCCGCTTTCTTTTCCGGGTCCTTGAGCACGTCATACGCCTCTCCCGCCTCTTTGAACTGGCGTTCAGAGTCGGGGTTGTCGGCGTTGCGGTCGGGGTGCAGTTCCTTGGCCTTCTTGCGATAGGCCTTTTTTATATCATCGGCCGAGGCGCCCTTGGACAGCCCGAGCACTTCGTAATAGTCACGTTTGGCCATCGGGGATCTCCTTGGTGTGACCCTGATGGGACCGATCCGGCGCGATGCCGAACCGGCCCCGATGGGTCAAGACGGGCCTCAGGCGCGCTTGTTGTCGTCGAGATCCTCGAAATCGGCGTCAAGGATATCATCCTCATCGCCGCCGCGATCGGCTGCACGCGGTTCGTCGTCCGGGTCGCCCTGGCTGGACTTGTAGATCGCCTCGCCCAGCTTCATAGAGGCTTCGGCCACGTTTTGGATGCCAGATTTGATCTTGCCAACATTGTCGGTCTCAAGCTCGTCCTTGAGCGCGGCAATGGCCAGTTCGATCGCCTCAACTGTGGTTGGATCAACCTTGTCGCCATGTTCCTCAATCGACTTTTCGGTCGAGTTGATAAGGCTTTCGGCCTGATTGCGGGCTTCGACCAGTTCGCGACGGGCCTTGTCGGCCTCGGCATTCTCTTCGGCGTCCTTGATCATCTTCTCGATGTCTTCGTCCGAGAGACCGCCCGACGCTTGGATCGTGATCTTCTGTTCCTTGTTGGTGCCTTTGTCTTTGGCTGAAACAGACACGATACCGTTGGCGTCGATGTCGAATGTCACTTCGATCTGCGGCATGCCACGCGGTGCGGGTGGGATGTGTTCCAGATTGAACTGGCCCAGCATCTTGTTGTCCGCTGCCATCTCACGCTCGCCTTGGAAGACGCGGATCGTCACGGCAGACTGGTTGTCTTCGGCAGTCGAGAAGATCTGGCTTTTGTTCGTCGGAATGGTTGTGTTCCGGTCAATGAGGCGGGTGAACACGCCACCCAAGGTCTCAATCCCGAGCGACAGCGGCGTTACGTCGAGCAGCACCACATCCTTGACGTCGCCCTGAAGCACGCCCGCCTGAATGGCAGCGCCCATGGCGACAACCTCATCGGGGTTCACGCCCTTGTGCGGCTCCTTGCCAAAGAACTTGGTCACTTCCTCGACCACGCGGGGCATGCGGGTCATACCGCCCACAAGAACCACCTCGTCGATGTCGGCGGCGGTAAGGCCCGCATCCTTGAGCGCGGCTTTACAGGGCTTGAGCGACGCGGTGATGAGATCGCCCACAAGGCTTTCGAGCTTGGCACGGGTCAGTTTGACGACCATGTGCAGCGGCTGGCCATTCGAACCCATCGAAATGAATGGCTGGTTGATCTCGGTCTGCGACGAGCTCGACAGCTCGATCTTGGCCTTTTCTGCCGCTTCCTTGAGGCGCTGAAGCGCCATCTTGTCCTTGGTCAGATCAACGCCATGCTCTTTCTTGAACTCATCGGCAAGGTAGTTGACGATGCGCATGTCAAAGTCTTCACCGCCAAGGAACGTATCGCCATTGGTGGATTTCACCTCGAAGAGGCCATCGTCAATCTCGAGAATGGTGACATCGAAGGTGCCGCCGCCAAGGTCATAAACCGCGATGGTATGCGTATCTTTCTTGTCCAGACCATAGGCGAGTGCCGCTGCCGTCGGCTCGTTAATGATACGCAGCACCTCAAGACCGGCAATCTTGCCTGCGTCCTTGGTGGCCTGACGCTGAGCGTCGTTGAAATAGGCGGGCACGGTGATAACGGCCTGCGTCACCTCTTCGCCAAGATAGCTTTCGGCGGTTTCCTTCATCTTGCCGAGGATGAATGCAGAAATCTGAGAGGGGCTGTATTTCTCGCCACGTGCCTGAACCCAGGCATCGCCATTGCCACCGTCAATAACGGTGAACGGCATGTTCTTTTTGTCTTTGGCGAGATACGAATCGTCCGCGCGACGGCCAATCAGACGTTTCACACCAAAGATGGTGTTTTCTGGATTGGTCACGGCCTGCCGCTTGGCGGGCTGGCCGACGAGACGCTCGGTCTCGGTAAATGCGACGATGGAGGGGGTGGTGCGCGCGCCTTCGGAGTTTTCGATCACGCGGGCCTGAGAGCCGTCCATGATCGCGACGCAGCTGTTGGTGGTGCCGAGGTCAATACCAATAACTTTGGCCATGTTGTTCGATCCCTTCTAACTTAGGCGATGTGACAGAGGCCTGACCCGTTACGGCATCCGGCCCCCGGTGAATGACAGGTCAGCCCGTGGCATGACCAGTGGTTCCGGGCGTATATAGGCAGGGGATTGTGCCCCTGCAAGCGGTGGCTGCTGGGCAATTCCTCGAATTTGGTCCGAATTGGCGCTGTCCGGCGCAAAAGGAGGCACAGGATGCCAGAGCCAACGCTGATCCTGCGGGATGTCGCAATCTACAAAGGGTGGCTCGACCCTCTGGAACAAGAGGCGTTGATCGCGTCCCTGCGCGATGTGGTGGCTCAGGCACCGCTTTTTCAGCCGGTGACACCCTCGGGCCGCGCGATGAGTGTGCGCATGACTTCGGCAGGGCGCTGTGGTTGGATCAGTGACCGAAATGGCTATCGCTACGCGGGCCATCATCCTGATGGAATGGGTTGGCCCCCGATTCCCGAAACTGTTCTGGCAATCTGGCGCGCCTTGGTCAGCGAAACACGGCTGCCGGATTGCTGCTTGATCAACCACTACACGGGGCAGGCGCGCATGGGCCTGCATCAAGATCGGGATGAGGCCGACTTTACTTGGCCGGTGCTGTCGATCTCTTTGGGGGATGATGCGCTCTTTCGCATCGGCAATGTGACACGCGGCGGCAAGACCGACTCACTCTGGCTTGCGTCTGGCGACGTGGTGGTCATGGGGGGCGCGGCACGGCTGGTCTATCATGGGATTGACCGGATCAGACCCGGCACATCAGGCCTATTGCGCGGGGGTGGGCGGATCAATCTGACCTGCCGGGTGGTGATGTGACGCGCCACGCCGTAGCGCATAAAAAAGGCCTTGTCCGCGCACTGGCGGACAAGACCCGTAATAAAAGAACCGGCGCTGTCAGGCGTTGACAGAAAGGCGCTCGATTTCTTCTTTGATCTTGAGTTTCTGCTTTTTCAGCTCCGCGATTTCCAGCGTGCTGCTGCCCGGCGCGCGCTGCGCCCGTTCCACTTGTTCCGAGAGCGCGTGATGTTTCTTCTTCAGTTCTTCAATATGCGAACTCAAGCTCATGGGCAGTCTCCTCTGTGGTGTGGATGTGTCTATTCGACATGGGAAGTGCACCACATTTTTACAATACTGTCACGCTGCACCTGCAAACTGCGCGGCGCTTTGCCTGCGGCATTTTAGAAAAATCAATCCGGAAAAGGCAGCGCTGCTGCGTTCCTGAGCACATCCGAGGTTGCAGTGGTGTAATCTGCCCCATCCTGCCCATGATTTTCACCCGCGTGAAGCAGCCAACCATCGTGCAATCGCAGTGCGGCGCGCCCCCCTTTGCGCCCTCGCAGCAGAATCAGCCGTGCCGCACGGCCCCGGCGTGGGGTCAGCGGCAAAATCTCGATACTGCCCAGATGTGTCGCCATTGCCGCCAGAAGATCCGGTAATCGTTCTACCCTCTGAATGAAGGTCACGGTGCCGCCAACGCCCGTACGCCGAGCGGCGGCATGCACCCAATCCGCCAAGGGCAACGCCTCGCCCATCGCCTTTTCGCGCCCGGTGTCGCTGGCTGGAGTGCTTCGGTCACGCTCGAAATAGGGTGGGTTGGCGATCACGTGATCGAACTGACGCCTCCGCAAGCTGGCGGGCATGTCTGCAATATCGCCCTCGAAAACCTCAAGTGCGATACCATTGGAGGCGCTATTCTGGCGGGCCAACGCCGCATAGGCGGCCTGAATCTCTAGTCCAGCCAGAGTGACGCCCGGCACCCGTGACGCAACGCAAAGCGCAGCAATTCCAGACCCGCACCCCAAATCAAGCAGGCTCTGACCCGCCCGCGCCGGAACGCTTGCCGCCAAAAGCACCGGATCGACCCCGGCGCGATAGCCCGTCTTGGGTTGCGCCATGCGCAGACGCCCCCCCAAAAACGCATCGTGGCTCAGGTTTTCCTCGGCAAATGGCTCAGTCCTCAAGCGAGAAACCATTGTCAATCAACGTGATCCGTGCGTCTTCGTAATCTTCATTGGCGACCATCAGACGGCGCGGAAAAATGCCGATCGAGCCCTCAAGGATGCTCATGTTTACGTCCATTTCAAAGCAGTCTATACCCTCGCCCTGAAGAAGAGCCTGAGCAAAGGCGATGGACGCGATGTCATTGGTTCGCAAAAGTTGTTTCATAGGCCATAGATAAGGGCAGGGCGCGCTCTATGTCGAGCCATGTTGACGGGGGAAGTATGGGATTGGACGAAATCGCCACAAAACCGCATGAACAACTTGCTGCGCATCTTGCAGCCAAGATGGAGGCGGTCAATCTTTTGATCCGCGAGCGGATGGCCTCGCGTCATGCGCCGCGCATCCCCCAAGTCACCGCGCATCTGGTTGAGGCGGGCGGCAAGCGTCTGCGCCCCATGCTTGTGCTGGCAACAGCGGATCTTTGTGGTTACGACGGACCGTTTGATGTGCATCTGGCTGCGACGGTTGAGTTTATCCATACTGCCACCCTCTTGCATGATGACGTTGTGGACGAGAGCGCGCAGCGGCGGGGCCGCCCCACCGCCAATTTGCTTTGGGACAACAAATCAAGTGTTCTCGTGGGCGATTACCTTTTTGCGCGCGCCTTCCAATTGATGGTCGAGCCGGGATCGCTTCGCGTGCTCGATATCCTGTCCAACGCCTCGGCGACGATTGCCGAAGGCGAGGTATTGCAACTGAGCGCGGCGCAGGATCTCGCGACGACCGAGGATATCTACCTCCAAGTGGTGCGTGGTAAAACGGCAGCGCTCTTTTCCGCCGCAACCGAGGTGGGCGGCGTGATTGCAGGTGCGCCCGAGACGCAGATCAAGGCGCTGTTCGAGTATGGCGATGCGCTTGGTATCGCGTTCCAGATCGTCGATGACCTGCTCGACTATCAGGGCGACGCCAAATCCACCGGCAAGAATGTCGGCGATGATTTTCGCGAGCGGAAATTGACCCTGCCGGTGATCAAGGCGGTTTCAGCGGCCAATGCCGAAGAGCGTGCGTTTTGGAAACGCACCATCGAAAAAGGCGATCAGCGCGATGGCGATCTGGAGCATGCCTTGGCGCTGATGCAGGCACATGGTGCCTTGGAACAGACCCGCGCCGAAGCATTGGATTGGGCCGCGCGCGCACGCGCGGCGATTGCCGTGCTGCCGGATCATCCGGTGCGTGGGATGCTCGATCGTCTTGCGGGATATGTGGTGGCGCGGATCAGCTAAGGCGCGTGGCCTGCACCCACCAGTCGGGGTGTGCAGCACTCAGCGCTTGGGCAGCACGCGTGGCAGTCGCGGTATCGGGATAGAGCCCGAAACAGGTGGCTCCTGATCCCGACATCCGCGCTAGGGCACAGTGCTGCGTCGCGGAAATCGCGTGCAGCACATCGGCCACCACCGGCTCTAAGGTAATAGCCGCATCTTGCAGGTCGTTGCGTTGTACGCGCAGCCAGTCGATCAGAGCGGCGGCATCAGGCCATTCGGGCATTTGCGCAGGCATCGCTGGATTTTCACGTTGTGTCAGCCTGCGGAAAATCGCAGGCGTCGAGACCGGCACGCCGGGATTGACCAGCACGGCATCAAGCGTGGGCAAGCCTGCCACGGGCACCACATCCTCGCCAATTCCGCGCATCCGCGCAGCGCGCGCCAGCAGGCAAACCGGCACATCGGCGCCAAGCGCCAGGACATCGTTTGGCACAGGCTGACCGCGCATTTCTGACAGCGCCCTAAGGCAGGCGGCCGCATCGCTTGACCCGCCGCCAATGCCAGCTGCTGCGGGCAGATGCTTGTCCAAGCTTATCTCGGCGGTGATCCCCATCAATGCCGCAGCGCGCAGCACGAGGTTGTCTGGGCCGCCCGGCACACCCACGGCCATGGGGCCGGTCACTGTTAGCCGCGCATCGGGCGCAGGCCGCACGCGCAGTCGGTCTCCCACATCGGCAAAGACCACCAGCGAATCGAGTAAATGATACCCATCTGCCCGTTGGCCGGTGACATGTAGCGAGAGGTTGATCTTGGCGGGGGCGAACCCGTCAATTACCATCTTTGACAAGTTTTAGCGGCTCCGCGCCTTCGTCCTTCAGCACTTGATCCAGACCGACTTCGAGCTTGCGGCGCACGCGCTCAGGTTCCAGATCGGGCGACGGCTCGCTCTCGTTCAGGGACAATGCGCGTTTCCATTGAAACCGCGCTTCGACCTTGCGGCCTACAGCCCAGAGAACGTCTCCCAGATGGTCATTCACCACCGGGTCAGTCGGCATCAATTCGGCGGCACGCTCCATCTGCACGATGGCCTCTTCATACCGGCCAAGACGATAGAGAACCCATCCCAGACTATCCACAATATAACCGCTATCGGGTTGCGCGGCGACGGCGCGCTCGATCATATTCAGTGCCTCATCGAGATTGATGTGCTTTTCCACCATCGTATACCCGAGATAGTTCAACACCTGTGGATGATCCGGGTTCAACTCCAACGCACGACGAAAATCGGCCTCAGCCTCGGGCCAGTTGTCCAAGCGTTCGTGGCTGATGGCGCGGGCATAACGCACGAACCATTGATCGTTCCCCCGCGACTGATACAGCTCGAGCGCCCGGTCATAGGCTGGCACTGCGGCGGAAAAATCCTCTTGTGAGCGATGGAGGTCGCCCACTGCAACATGAACTTCGGCAAGGTTGGGATAGTCTTTTGCCAATTGCTCCAGAACTTCGATCGCCGCGTCAGGCTTGCCAGCGCGACGCAGCACATCGCTGCGCCCCAGTTCCGCCAGATGGTAAGAGGGGTGATCGCGCGGTACTTTCTTAAACGCCTCGATTGCTAGATCGAAACGCTCCAGATCCTCTAGCAGGTCTGCCGCCATCAGCACGGCATCGACATGGGCAGGTTTGATCATCTCGGCCACGCGGGCATAGATCAAGACATACTCATCATTGGCCTCTTGCATCAGGGCGCGGCCAAGCGAAAAGAAGACTTCGGAAATTCCGTCCGATGCGCTGTTGACGAGATCAAAGGGGAGGCTCTCGCCGTCCGCGAGCCGTGCGCGCAGCGTTTCGATCTCGGGATCAAGATCTGTGCCAAATGTATCGTCGATGATCGTGACGGCGCGCTCGTGCTCTCCGAGTTGGCTCAGCACCTGCGACCAGCCGATAACGCCGCGCCTTGTCCGCTGGATTGGTCCATCATCTTCGCCGCTGAAGACTTTGTCTGCGCCTTCAAAGTCCCCGACCGAGGCCAGAGCCAGCGCTTTGTGATAGATGGCAAAGCTACGCAACCCACGTTCCTTGGCCACATCATCAAACCGCGCCAACGCCGAAGTCATGTCGCCTTTGCCCAGATCGGCCCAGGCTGAAATCATGCCATCCGCCAGATCGCCAACCCCGCGCCCCTCTTCGATCCGCTTCAAAAGAGCATCCCACTGCCCTTGCCGCGTTTCGTCGGCCACCAGCGCCATCTGGCTGACCTGACTGCGTAGCCCGTCCGCCTCGATCTTGCGCGCGACGGCGACTGCAGGCTCCAGTTTGCCCAAGGCTAAATAGGCGACTGTCGCATTTTCCAGAAGGGCCGGATTTGACGGGTCGCGGGTCAGCGCCTGCGCATAATACTGTGCGGCAGCGGCGAAATCCCCACTGGCTCGCGCCTGCTGTGCCGCGAGATAGGCGCCAGAAGACACCTCTGACATCGCGGGCAGGGGCATGACCTGCAAAAGGGCGGTGAATGCAAGCGCTGCAAGGGGTCGATGAGTCACGCTGTCCTGCCTTTTATGGTCTGGATTGTCGCAAAGGTAATATGCCCGCCCCCCCAAGGCAATGCGGCGCGGCATAATTGCCGCGCCACACCCCAAAGATCACGCAAACCTTACATGTTGGGATAGTTCGGCCCATCCCCACCCTGCGGCGTGACCCAGTTGATGTTCTGGCTCGGGTCTTTGATGTCGCAGGTCTTGCAATGCACGCAGTTCTGAAAGTTGATCACGAACCGCGGGTCTTTGCCCTCTTCGCGCACCACCTCATACACGCCGGCCGGGCAATAGCGCTGCGCGGGCTCGTCATATTTCGGCAGGTTCACGCCAATCGGCACCGATGAATCCTTCAAGTGCAGATGCGCAGGCTGGCTTTCCTCGTGGTTGGTCATCGAGAAACTGACATTGGTCAGCCGGTCAAAACTCAGCTTTCCATCAGGCTTCGGATAGTCGATGGGCTTGTGTTTCGACGCGGGTTCGGTCGCGGCGGCATCGGTCTTGCCATGACTTAGCGTGCCCAACAGGCTGAAGCCCGCGGTATTGGTCCACATGTCGAACCCACCGAGACCAAGCGACGCCAAGAGGCCGTATTTCGACCAGAGCGGTTTGACATTGCGAACCTTTTTAAGGTCCTTGCCGATTGCACCGCTGCGCACTTCGGTCTCGTAATCGGTCAACTCATCATTCGCGCGGCCCGCAGAGAGCGCGGCATGCGCTGCCTCTGCGGCGGCCTTGCCAGAGAGCATGGCGTTGTGATTGCCCTTGATGCGCGGCACGTTGACCATGCCCACCGAACAGCCCAACAGCGCCACGCCGGGTGCCACCATTTTCGGCATCGACTGATACCCGCCCTCGGAAATCGCGCGTGCGCCGTAAGCCACACGCTTTCCACCCTTCAGCAGCTCCGCCACCATCGGATGATGCTTGAATCGCTGGAATTCCATATAAGGAAAAAGATAGGGGTTCTTGTAGTTGAGATGCACCACAAAGCCCACATAAACCTGATTGTTCTCAAGATGATAGATGAACGATCCGCCGCCTGCATTGCTGCCTAGCGGCCATCCCATCGTATGCGTGACTGTGCCGGGGCGGTGCTTGGCGGGATCGACTTCCCAAATCTCTTTCATCCCAAGGCCGAATTTTTGCGGCTCCTTGCCCTTGGACAGGTCATATTTTGCGATCACTTCTTTGGCGAGCGATCCACGCACACCCTCTGAGAGAAATACGTATTTGCCGTGCAGCTCCATCCCCGGCTCATAATTCGGGCCGGGCGTGCCATCCTCATTCTTGCCAAACTCGCCAGCGACAACACCCTTGATCTCGCCAGACCCACCATAGACCAGCTCTGAGCACGACATGCCGGGGAAAATCTCAACGCCCAGCTCCTCGGCCTGCTCGGCCATCCAGCGACAGACATTGCCCATGCTGACGATGTAATTTCCGTGATTGTTCATCAGCGGAGGCATCGGGAAATTCGGCACGCGAATGCGTCCGGCCTCGCCCAGCATGTAAAAATTGTCCTCGGTCACGGGGGTGTGAAGGGGCGCGCCCCGCTCTTTCCAATCCGGGATCAGCGCGTTGAGACCGCAAGTATCAAGCACCGCACCTGACAGGATATGCGCGCCAACCTCGGATCCTTTTTCCAGAACCACAACGGCGCAATCAGGATCAAGCTGCTTCAGGCGTATCGCAGCCGACAGACCGGCTGGGCCTGCGCCCACGATTACAACGTCATACTCCATCGTTTCGCGTGTTATCTCGGTCATCGTGCTCATCCTTTTCTCGGGCGCGGCAACTACGGCCTGACGCGCAACAAAGTTGCGAGTGTGACTAGCCTGCGCATGCGTCAAGCGTCAATTGAAACACGACGTAAAACCAGATGGAAAACGGCATTTCGTCACGTGCCAGCGGCCTAATCTCATGGGGTCTGCGATCCGCTCTTGCAATCGGGCGCGCGCTTCGGGCAAGCTGCGCTGAAATCTTGGGCATGTTATCACGGGGCCAGCTATCCAGCGGCCCCGCTTCTGACAATGGACGGTTGAAATGGAAAAGATCCCGATGACGGCTGGCGGCCATGCCGCGCTTGAGGTCGAGTTGAAGCAGCTGAAATCGGTCGAACGGCCGGCGATCATCCGTGCCATTGCCGAGGCGCGCGAACATGGTGATCTCAGCGAGAATGCCGAGTATCACTCCGCCAAAGAGAAACAGTCCTTTATCGAAGGGCGGATCAAGGAACTCGAAGGCATCCTCAGCCTGGCTGAGGTGATCGACCCGGCCAAGCTGTCGGGCCCGATCAAGTTTGGCGCGACTGTTACGCTCGTGGATGAAGATTCGGGCGAGGAACGCACCTATCAAATCGTGGGCGAACACGAGGCCAGCATCGAAAAAGGGCTTCTGAACATAAAATCGCCGATTGCCCGGGCGCTCATCGGCAAAGAAGAGGGCGATAGCGTCGAAGTGCGCACGCCCGGTGGTGATCGCGGCTATGAGGTGATAAAAGTCGCCTATATCTGATCAGGCACCCCATCATGCGCCCAGCCCGCACCGAAAATGGCCCTTCCAAGGGGTTTGACACGAAATCTGAAACCGAAGCCGTCACCGCGATCGAATGGATCGCGGTGGTGCTTTCGGCGCTATGGCTCTTGGGCTCGGCTGTGTTCTTTCTGGTGCTCACTCCGCAGTGGGAAACTGGTGGCAGTGCGCTGCAATTTGTCATCGTTTTGATTGCCGTCTTCATGCCAGTGGCGATGATTTGGGTCGGTGCCACGGCCGCCCGCACCAGCCGGGTGATGCGCGAGGAAAGTCGCCGCTTGCGCGCGGCCATCGACGCCATCCGCGCCGCCTATGTCGCTCAAAGCCAAACGCTTGGTCAGACCGTCGACAAGACCGTCAGCCAGAAACTCGACGAAATCGCCGCCGCTCAGCGCAAGACCGAAACGGCATTGGCGACGTTTTCCTCGATCCGTGTGGGTCTGCCAGAACCCCGCCCTGTGCTTGCCCCGGCACCCTCGCCAAATGATCCCGGCGATCAGGTGTCGTTGCCGCTTGGAACCTCTGCTGAGGATATTCAGGCCCCACTCGAGCGGTCTGATTTCATCCGCGCCCTGAATTTCCCCGACAACCCCGAGGACAAGATCGGCTTTGCCGCGCTGCGCCGCGCACTCAAGGACCGGCCCACCGCCCAATTGATCCGCGCCTCGCAGGATATCCTGACGCTGATGTCCCATGATGGCATCTATATGGACGATCTGCGCCCCGATATGGCCCGCCCCGAGGTTTGGCGCCGCTTTGCCGGGGGCGAACGTGGCCGCACCATCGCCGCCTTGGGCGGTATCAGGGACCGGTCGTCTTTGGCGTTGACAGCGGCCCGGATGAAGCAGGACACGATCTTTCGGGATGCTGCACACCATTTTCTGCGCCGCTTTGACAAGATGTTCACACAGTTTGCCGAAACCGCCAGTGATGCCGAAATTTCGGAACTCTCCGAAACCCGCACGGCCCGCGCCTTCATGCTCTTGGGGCGTGTCGCGGGCACCTTCGACTGATCCGCGCCTCGGTTTCATCTGGCCTTAAATACCTCGGGGGCCGGGGGGCAGCGCCCCCCGACTCTGCGATTGCCCCCGCGAAAAATCCACGGCATGATGCGCGCCTGAGGAGATAGAACCGATGCGCAAGTTTCTTGTCGTGCTGGATGATAGCCGCGAATGTCTCAATGCCATGCGCTTTGCTGCCATGCGCGCCGCCCATACCGGGGCTGGGGTGGAAATCCTCGCTGTGATCCCGCCCGAAGAATTCAACCATTGGATCGGCGTGGGTGATCTCATGCGTGAGGAACAGCGTGAGCGGATCGAGGCGCATTTCGAAGTCTTTGCCAAATGGATGCGTGACAAGCAGGGGATTAATCCAGAGCTGGTAATCCGCGAAGGCGATCCCGCAGTCGAGATCATCGCGCAGGTGCAGGATGATCCCGCCATCGGCGTGCTGGTTCTGGGGGCTGCCACTGGCAAGAAGGGACCTGGCCCACTGGTCACGCAACTGACCAAGACCGCTGGCACCCTGCCCATTCCCATCACCATTGTGCCCGGCGATCTGACCAAAGAACGGCTCGAGGCCATTACCTGAGCAGCGTAGTTCTAGTTTAGAATCGTTCCAATCCTTGACACCAGAGGGCGTCGGGCGCATATCTTTGGCAACCACGAAAGGGCGCGCCATGTTCATCCAGACCGAATCCACCCCCAATCCCGCGACACTGAAATTCCTGCCCGGTCAAACCGTGCTTGAAGCTGGCACCGCTGATTTTCCAAGCGCCGAAAAGTCCGGAAGTTCCCCGTTGGCCGAGCGTATTTTCCGTGTGCCCGGGGTGTCTGGCGTGTTTTTTGGTAATGATTTCGTGACCGTCACCAAGGGCGAGGCGATTGAGTGGGATCATATCAAGCCCGCGATCTTGGGGGCGATCATGGAGCATTACCAATCCGGTCAGCCAGTCATGTTGGGCGAAAGCGCTGTGGCCTCTGGCCATGCCGAGCATACTGGCGAGGATTCGGCGATCGTGAACCAGATCAAGGAATTGCTGGATACTCGCGTACGTCCCGCCGTGGCGCAGGATGGCGGCGATATTACCTTCCACGGCTTTGATCGTGGCGTGGTCTATTTGCATATGCAGGGTGCTTGCGCGGGCTGCCCGTCTTCGACCATCACGCTCAAAATGGGCATCGAGAATCTGCTGCGCCACTACATCCCCGAGGTGACAGAGGTGCGCCCTGTTGGTCTCTGAACCACTGATACTGGCTTTTGACACATCGGCCGCGCATTGCGCGGCCGCTTTGTTGCGAGGAGGCCGCGTTTTGTCTGCACGTGCCGAAGAGATGGGGCGCGGACAGGCAGAGCGTCTTATGCCATTGTTGCAAGAGGTGCTGGATCAGGCCGGGGTCACATGGATCGACCTTAACCGAATCGGTGTCGGCATCGGGCCCGGCAATTTTACCGGTATTCGCATTTCCGTAGCGGCCGCGCGGGGGCTGGCCCTCAGCCTTGGAATTCCGACAGTCGGGATCAGCACGCTTGACGCGATCCGCGCGCAGGCTGGCGCAGGGACGCCCTGCGTGCCCGCACCCCGCGACATGGCCTATGTCCAGACCCGCAACGCCGCGCCCGAATTGGTTGCGCTTGCCTCTGTCGCAGATCCTGTCTTGCCGCCTGATCCGGTGCGACTGGCCGAACTGATTGCGCGGCTGGCAGCTCTGGCACCTGAGAACAGCCCGCCGCCTGCCCCGCTTTATGTGCGCCCCGCCGATGCCGCCCCCGCGCGGGATCGGCCACCGGTGATCCTCGATGACGCCTGAGGCTCTCGCGACTTGCCACGCGCGCGCTTTTGCCGGGACGGGCAGGGCTTGGTCTGCTGAGGAATTCGCCACGCTTCTGGACAGCGCATTCGTTTTCATATCCGGCGATGCGCGGGCCTTTGTGCTGGGTCGGGTCATCGCCGATGAAGCCGAAGTGCTGACGCTTGCCACCGATCCTGATCATCGCCGCAACGGTCTTGCGCGGGCCTGCCTCAGCGCCTTTGAGGTGGTAGCGCGCGCGCGCGGCGCGACCATGGCCTTTCTCGAAGTCGCCGAGGACAATCCGCCGGCCCTCGCGCTTTATGATGCGGCTGGCTACCGGGAAAGCGCGCGCCGCACCGGATATTATGCCCGCAGCCAAGGGCCCAAAGTGGACGCGCTGATCCTGCATAAAACGCTGGACTGATCCGAATAGCCTCGCGATAGGTCCAGTTACAAGAAATTCATCAGACCTGCACGGCTCTGCACGCCCGCGCCCTTGCAAAATGGCGGAACATGGGGCTAGGAATTGCCATGCAGATTTACCTCCCCATAGCCGAGGTGTCGGTCAACATCTTTCTCCTCTTGGGGTTGGGTGGGATCGTGGGCATTCTTTCGGGCATGTTCGGGGTTGGGGGCGGCTTTATTCTGACGCCGCTTTTGTTCTTTATCGGCATTCCGCCTGCGGTCGCTGTAGCGACCGGCGCCAATCAGATCATGGCTGCCTCCTTTTCCGCAGTTCTCGCGCATTTCAGGCGCAAGACCGTCGATCTCGAAATGGGCACGGTGCTGCTGATTGGCGGCCTCATTGGGGCCGCTCTTGGGGTGATGGTGTTCAACTATCTCAAGTCGTTGGGGCAGGTCGATCTTTTGGTCACGCTCTGCTATGTGGTTTTTCTGGGTGTCATCGGCGGCATGATGTTCATCGAAAGCCTGCGCGCCATCCGCAACACCCGGCGCGGCGTGCCCCCCAAGCGCAAGAAACACGGCTGGGTTCATGGCTTGCCGTTCAAGATGCGGTTTCGGACCAGTGGCCTTTATATTTCGGTGATCCCGCCGCTTCTGGTGGGAACCAGTGTTGGCATTCTCGCAGCGATCATGGGGGTTGGCGGCGGCTTTATCATGGTCCCCGCGATGATCTATCTTTTGGGCATGCCGACCAAGGTTGTGGTGGGCACCTCACTTTTTCAGATCATCTTCGTCACCGCGTTTACGACGCTCTTGCATGCAATGACAAATTACACGGTTGATATCGCCCTTGCCGTGTTCTTGCTGGTGGGGGGCGTGATCGGCGCACAGTTCGGAACGTCTATCGGCACAAGGATGAAGGCCGAGCAATTGCGCATCCTTCTTGCGATCATGGTGTTGGCGGTCTGTGGTAAGCTGGCGTTCGATCTCTTGGCCACGCCATCGGAACTCTACTCGCTTGGTACGGGCGGGGGGGCGTGATGTTCTGGCGTCTGTTGCTTTTGCTGGGCCTTGCCGCCCTGCCGCTGCGCGCCGAAGAGGTTGTATTGGGGCTGAGTAAAGACAAGGTGGCGATCACGGCGACCTTTGAAGGCTCGGAAATTTTGATCTTTGGTGCGGTCAAGCGCGAGTCCCCGATTCCTGATATTCCGCTGGATGTGGTCATCGCGGTTGCTGGTCCGTCAGAGCCGGTGACGGTACGCCGCAAGGATCGCCGCTTTGGCATCTGGGTGAATACGGAAATGGTCGTGCTTGATTCCGCCCCCAGCTTTTATGCCGTCGCCACGACAGGCCCGCTCGACAAGGTCATGTCCGATACCGAGGATTTGCGGCATCGCGTCTCGATCCCACGTGCAATCCGTTCTGTGGGCGCGGCCAGCATGGCCGAGGATGCAGAGCGCTTTACGGATGCCCTGATCCGTATTCGCCGGGATCAAGGGGCCTATGCAATGCGCGAAGGGGCTGTGGTACTGGATCAGGAAACGCTCTTTCGTGGCGCGATTCAACTCCCGGCCAATCTGACCGAAGGGGAATATCTAACCCGGATATTCCTGACCCGAGAGGGGCGCGTGGTATCGCAACTCGAAACCGTGATTGACGTGCAGAAAGTGGGGCTGGAACGCTGGCTCTACACCCTGTCCCGCCAGCAACCGCTGGTCTATGGCCTGATGTCGCTGGCGATTGCCATCGCTGCGGGCTGGGGCGCGTCCGCAGCGTTTCAAGCGATGCGGCGTGGCTGATATCGCTGCGGGCGGCTTCGTTTAGGCACCGGCCCAAAACCCTGAGATCAAGATAGAGAGCTTATGCGCCTGAACATCGACGTGACCATGGATTACCAGCTGACAGGGCATGACACAGTGCTCCTGACACTTGAAGCGGCCGAGACCGATGGGCAAACCGTGATCGAGAGCACGCTTGACGTTGAGGGTGCCGACCTGCGTTGGATCGAGGTTGAGGGGATGCCGGGGCGCCGGGTCTGGGCGCATGTGACAAGTGATCGGATGAGATTGCGGTATCGTGCACGTGTTGAGGTGACACGCACATGTGCGGATTTGGAAAGGCTCGTGGGCACGGCGATGCGCGACCTGCCCGGCGAGGTTGTGAGCTACTTGCGCCCGTCACGGTTCTGCCAATCCGACCTTTTGACCGAATTCGCGACCCAACAGTTTCGCGGTCTCGAAGGAGGAGCGCGGATTGCGGCGATTGTAGACTGGGCCCGTTCCGAGATCAGCTATGTGTCCGGCTCATCCAGTGCCACAACCTCGGCAATAGACAGTTTCATAGCCCGCAAGGGCGTGTGCCGCGACTACGCCCATCTCGTATGCAGCCTGGCGCGCGCGGGCAATATCCCGGCGCGCTATACCTCGGTTTATGGTGCTGATGTGGACCCGCCCGATTTTCACGCTGTGGCCGAGGTCTGGCTAGAGGGGGCGTGGCACCTTGTCGATGCCACCGGTATGAGCAGCGCCGCCGACATGGTGGTGATCGGCTCTGGTCGGGACGCAAGCGATGTGGCCTTCATGGAAACCGAAGACTGGGCGCGCCCCCTCTGGCAAGCGGTCGATGTGCGGCGGGTGTGATCTTGGGTCTTTAGCCCCGCCCGATAAAGGGCATTTTCGTTGCCATCAGCGTCATGAACTGCACATTCGCCTCTAGCGGCAAACCCGCCATATGCAGCACCGATGCGCCCACGTGCTCGACGTCCATCGTCGGTGGCGGCGCGTCGGGATTGGCGGCGATGATCCCCTCCAGCAATTCGGTTCTGGCATTGCCGATGTCGATCTGACTGCACGCGATATCATAGGGGCGTCCATCAAGGCTGAGCGTCTTGGTCAAGCCGGTGATCGCATGTTTGGTAGTGGTATAGGCCACCGAACCGGGGCGCGGCGCATGCGCCGAAATCGAGCCATTGTTGATGATCCGCCCCCCCATCGGGGATTGATTGCGCATTTGGGCAAAGGCCGCGCGCGCGCAAAGAAACATGCCATGCAGGTTCACATCCACGACTTGCCGCCACTCCTCATAGCTCAGCTCGTCGATCATCGCGGCGCGGCCAAAGCTGCCGGCGTTGTTAAAGAGCACATCAAGCCGCCCGGCGCGGGCGATGAAATCCTCGAACACCCGCACCACATCGCCGGGGTCAGTCACATCGCCGGGCAGGATCACGGCGTTGTCATGCCCCTTTGCCACAGCGTCCAGCGCCTCTGGCCGCCGCGCCATCAGCCCGACATGCCAGCCAGCCCCAAGAAAGGCGCGCGCGCAGGCGGCCCCGATACCGGCGCTTGCCCCGGTGATCAGAACGGTTTTCATGTCTCTTCCTCCTGTTCGAGTTGCAGGGGCGCAGGCCCCCCGCGCAGATCATCAACTGTGAGTGGTGCCGAGGGTTTGGATAGCCTGTTGCGCACGATCCAGTGCAACCGCTCTTCGGCGCGGGTGATTGCCACATAGGCCAGCCGTTTCCAGAGCGGTTGCCCCGCCTCTGAGCGGCCCATCTGTGCAGCGGCGTAAATGTCAGGGGCGAACACCTGCACATCTTGCCATTGGCTGCCTTGTGCCTTGTGGATCGTCACCGCCGCGCCATGCAGGAACGTTGCCCCCATATTGGCGGCAAAGGGGATGAACGGCTCTTCTTCATCCGGTTTTTCGATCTTGACGATGGACGCGGCAGAAATCTGCGGATCTTCCGCTCCGATCACATGCAGGCGGGAAAAGCCGGGCCTACGCCCTGGTCCAAGGTAAACCACCTGCGCGCCCTTGATCAGCCCGCGCGCCTCGAGATCGAGCCGCTTTTTGCGATGCTTGAGCGGTAGTTCGATCCCGTCGCAGATCAAAGGCTCACCTGCCAGAAGCTCGGTTTCGGGCGCGCCATGCACCGCGCGAAAGGCATTGATCAGGCGGATGCGCGTGGCATTGCGCCAGACCAGCACCGGCGAGCGCGCCATCAAATCAACCTCGACCCGCTCTGCCCATCTTACCCGTTCGTCCCGCTGCGCTGCATCTTCAATCATGCGCTCGAACTGGTGAAAGTCCAGTGCAGGATCGGCAAGGGCGTGGGCCAGATCAAGGATCGGGTTGTCCGCGTCCTGCCGGTGAATACGGCTGAGTTCTAGACGCGCCGGCGCGGGCAGCGTTTCAAACACCATACCGCCGGTCGATTTCACAGGCGGTAATTGTGCGGGATCGCCAAAGAGCAGAAGGGTTGGGAAAATCTCTTGCAGATCCTCGAATTGCTGACCATCCAGCATGCTCGCCTCATCGACAAAGCCGATATCGAGTGGTTCTTCGCGACGCTTCCAGCCGGTGATGAAATCCGAGCCTCGTAGGCCAGCAGCGGCAAGCGCGCCGGGGATGGATTTGTTGCTCTGGTAAAACGCAAAGGCACGGTCCAGCGCCAGATCGGTCAAGCCCTCGATCTCGGGGCGCTCGCCCTGACCGGCCAGCCATTCGGCGATCTTCTCATATTCCGGGTGATAGACGGGGGTATAGAGGATGCGGTGAATGGTGGTGGCAGGCACCCCGCGCATCCGAAGCACGCTCGCGGCCTTGTTGGTGGGCGCAAGGATGGCCAGCGTGCGCTTGTCCCGGCGTTTGCGGTTCTCGTAATCGCCTGAAACGATCTCGACGCCTGCCTCTTCCAGCGCGCGGTAGAGCGCCGCCAAAAGCAATGTCTTGCCGGATCCCGCCTTGCCGGTGACGGCCATGACCGCAGTCTTGCCGTCGCGGGGTGGGGTCAATAGCCCTGTGTCAAGATCAACACCGACACTGCGCAGCGCCGCCGCGATACGGTCATGCGCCTCGGCCTGATCGGGCGAATATGTCAGTGCTGTTTGCGTCATGGCGCGACCCTATCCTTGGTGTGGGGCAGGTGCCAGAGCCAAAGGCGCTTGACCAGTCGGGGCGCACTTCCCTATTGCAGCGCAGCCGGGTACTGTCTGGCAAAAAGACCGGGGGCGGCAACGATCCGCACCTCGCGACCAAGGGGAATGGACAATGGCGCATATCATCGTCGTCGGCAATGAAAAGGGCGGCGCGGGCAAATCGACCGTGTCGATGCATGTGGCGACGGCCCTAGCCCGAATGGGCCACAAAACCAGCGCGCTTGATCTCGACCTGCGCCAGCGGACCTTTGGCCGCTACGCGGAGAACCGTGCCAAATTCTTGGCGACATCCGGCCTTGATCTGCCAAGCCCACGGTATCACGAACTGCCCGAAGTGGCGGCGGATCAGCTCAAGCCGGGCGAGAATGTCTATGATCGGCGGCTCTCGGCGGCGGTGGCGGAACTGGAGGCGGATAGCGATTTCATCGTGATCGACTGCCCCGGTTCGCACACCCGTCTGAGCCAAGTGGCCCATAGCCTCGCCGATACGCTGATTACGCCCCTCAACGACAGTTTTATCGACTTTGATCTGCTCGCCCGCATCGACAGCGACGGCAAGAAGATCCTCGGCCCGTCGGTCTATTCCGAGATGGTCTGGAGCGCGCGACAACTGCGGGCACAAGCCGGTCTGCGCGCGATTGACTGGGTGGTGGTGCGCAACCGTCTGGGCGCACAACAGATGGTCAACAAGAAGAAGATGGGCGATGCGGTCGACAATCTCGCCAAGCGCATCGGCTTTCGCGTGGCACCAGGCTTTAACGAGCGCGTGATCTTTCGGGAGTTGTTCCCGCGTGGTTTGACGCTGCTCGACCTCAAGGATATCGGGGTCAAGGGTCTCAACATCTCGAACATCGCCGCGCGTCAGGAATTGCGCGAATTGATCAAGGCGCTGAACCTGCCGGGCGTGACCGCCAATTTCTAACGCTCTGTCCGCCTCTCAGATCACGAACTGATCCCGCGCATAGCCTTGGATATAGAGCAACGCCGTCAAGTCTGCGTGCTGGATGCGGATGTCACATTGCGCGGCGACGCTTGGCTTGGCATGAAGCGCCACGCCTGCGCCCGCACGCCCCAACATGCCCAGATCATTGGCCCCGTCCCCCACGGCGAGCACGTCGGTCTCTGAGATGCCGAGACGCGCGCTGATCTCTTCCAGTGCCTGCACCTTGGCTGCGCGGCCCAAGATGGGGCGCGCGACATCCCCAATCAGGCGACCCTTCGCAACCAAAAGCGTGTTGGCGCGATTCTCGTCAAAGCCTAGATGTGCGGCGACCGATTGCGTAAACGCGGTGAACCCGCCCGAGACCAGCGCGCAATAGGCCCCGTTGGCCCGCATCGTCGCGACCAATGCGGAACCTCCCGGCATATAGGTGATCCGGTTAGCGAGAACCTCGGCAATCACGGTTTCGGGCAAATCCTTGAGCAGCGCCACACGCTCGATCAGCGCGCCCTCGAAATCCAGCTCGCCGTTCATCGCCCGCGCAGTGATGGCGCGGACATGCGCGCCCACGCCTGCGACCTCTGCCAATTCGTCAATACATTCCTGCTGGATCATGGTGCTGTCCATATCGGCGAGCAGCATCTTTTTGCGCCGCCCCTCTGTGGGCTGAACCACCAGATCAACGGCTTGGTTTTGCAGTTCGGCCCAAACCTCCCATCGGTTGCCCGGCACCTCGGGCATGTCAAATTCCGCCGCCTCATCAGGGGCCAACCACTGCACCGCCCCGCCGCCCCAGGCATTGCGCAATGCCTCGGCAAGAGCGGGGTCAAGTGCACCGGGTGCTGCGATCAAGGTGGTGGTAAACATGGGGCAGGTTTCCGATCGTAGCCGTGCAGTGTCGTATTTTCTAGCTCAAGCGGCGTTCTAGCGTCATTTCTGCACTTGCGAAAGACCCTGCTTGGCCGTAATCCGATCCGTGGGACACCCCTCCCCAACGAGGGGCGCTTATCTGAGAGGGTAGCTATATGGCTATTGAAGCACCGGCAACGCGGCCGGAAAATCCGCGTTTTTCTTCTGGCCCTTGTGCCAAAATCCCCACATTCATGCTCGACATGCTGTCTGATGCCCCCTTGGGTCGCAGCCATCGTGCTGCCGGGGGCAAGGCCAAGCTAAAGGCCGCCATCGAGAACACCCGCGCCATTCTGGGCGTGCCTGCTGATTACAAAATCGGCATCGTTCCCGCCTCTGACACCGGGGCCGTCGAGATGGCGATGTGGAACCTGCTCGGCGCGCGCCCCGTCGAAATGCTGGCTTGGGAGAGCTTTGGCGCAGGCTGGGTCACCGATGCGGTGAAGCAGCTCAAACTCGATGCGGTGGTCAAAACTGCTGATTATGGCCAGATCGTTGATTTGGCATCGGTTGATACCGACAAGGATGTCGTGTTCACCTGGAACGGCACCACCTCTGGTGTGCGCGTACCGAATGGCAATTGGATCAAGGCGGATCGTCAGGGTCTGACAATCTGTGACGCGACAAGTGCGGCCTTTGCGCAGGACCTGCCATGGGACAAGCTCGACGTGACGACCTTTTCTTGGCAAAAGGTGCTGGGGGGCGAAGCGGCGCATGGCATGCTGATCCTTAGCCCCCGCGCTGTGGAACGGCTGGAAAGCTATACGCCCGCATGGCCACTGCCCAAGATTTTCCGCCTGACCAAAGGCGGCAAGCTGATTGACGGCATCTTTGTAGGCGAGACCATCAACACGCCCTCGATGCTTGCGGTCGAGGATTACCTTGTGGCGCTCGATTGGGCGTCGTCGATTGGCGGGCTGACCGGCCTGCAGGCACGCGCCAATGCCAATCTTGCGGCGGTCGAGGAATTTGTGACGCAAAACGATTGGCTCGCATTTCTGGCGGCTGATCCTGAGATCCGCTCGAATACGTCCGTCTGCCTTACCTTCGGGGATGCGCGGATCAAGGATGGTGCAGCCTTTGCCAAGGCGGTGGCCAAGCGGCTGGAAACGGCGGATGTCGCCTATGATATCGGGGCGTATCGCGATGCGCCTGCCGGCCTGCGGATCTGGTGTGGTGGCACGGTCGAAACCGCTGATGTCGCGGCGTTGATGCCGTGGATCAAATGGGCGTTCGAGACCGAGATCGCCGCGCTGTCCGTATCTGCGTGATCCCGATTTCTTGAAAAGAAATCGACCCGGGCTTTGTGCAAGAGTCCGGGTCTCCCCCTCAAGATTTTCAGTCAAGGAGCCCTACAATGGCGCCCAAGGTTCTCGTCTCCGACAAACTTTCCGAAACCGCTGTCCAGATCTTTCGCGATCGGGGCATCGAGGTGGATTTCCGCCCCGAATTGGGCAAGGACAAGGATAAACTCGCCGAAGTGATCGGTGACTATGATGGCCTCGCTATCCGGTCCGCGACCAAGGTCACGGAAAAAATCCTCGCCAACGCGCACAAGCTCAAGGTGATCGCGCGCGCAGGGATTGGCACCGACAATATCGACAAGGAAGCCGCCTCTAAGAAAGGCGTGATCGTCATGAACACGCCCTTTGGCAACATGATCACCACCGCAGAACACGCGATTGCGATGATGTTCGCGGTGGCACGACAGCTGCCCGAGGCCTCTGCCTCGACCCATGCTGGCAAATGGGAGAAGAACGCCTTTATGGGGGTGGAGCTGTTCAACAAGACCCTCGGCGTGATTGGTGCGGGCAATATAGGGGGTATTGTCTGTGACCGGGCGCGCGGCCTCAAGATGAAGGTGATCGCCTATGATCCCTTCTTGGGTCAGGAAAAGGCCGACAAGATGGGGGTGGAAAAGGTCGACTTGGACGAGTTGCTGAAGCGGTCCGATTTCATCACGCTGCATGTGCCGCTGACCGATCAGACCCGCAATGTTCTAAGCCGTGAGAACCTTGAAAAGACCAAGAAGGGTGTACGCATCATCAACTGCGCGCGTGGCGGTCTGGTGGATGAACAGGCACTTGCTGACCTCCTGAAATCCGGCCATGTCGCCGGTGCTGGCTTTGACGTGTTTACCGAGGAGCCGGCAGTTGAGAATCCGCTATTCGGTCTGCCCAATGTCGTCTGCACGCCGCATCTGGGGGCGGCCACCACAGAGGCGCAGGAAAACGTGGCGCTGCAAGTGGCCGAACAGATGTCAGACTATCTTCTGACCGGCGCCGTCACCAACGCGCTCAACATGCCCTCGGTGACGGCGGAAGAGGCCAAGGTGATGGGGCCGTGGATCAAGCTGGCGGATCACCTTGGCAATTTCATCGGCCAGATGACCGACGAGCCAATCAAGGCGATCAACATCCTTTATGATGGTGTTGTGTCCGAGATGAACCTTGGTGCGCTCACCTCTGCGGCGGTGGCGGGGATCATGAAATCGGTCAACCCCGAGGTCAACATGGTCTCGGCCCCCGTGGTGGCCAAAGAGCGCGGTGTCAAGATCAGCACCACCAAGCAGGACAAATCCGGCGCTTTTGAGGGCTACATCAAAATTACCGTGGTCACGGACAAGCGTGAGCGGTCTATCGGGGGCACGGTATTCTCGGATGGCAAGCCGCGTTTCATCCAGATCAAGGGGATCAATATCGACGCTGAAATCGGTCGCCACATGCTCTATACCACCAACGAGGATGTGCCGGGCATCATCGGCACCTTGGGGATGACAATGGGTGATCACGGCGTCAACATCGCCAACTTCACACTTGGGCGGTCGGACGCAGGCGGCGAAGCGATTGCGCTCCTCTATGTGGATGCCCCCGTGCCCGAGGCCGCGATCAAGGCGTTGCATGCCACGGGCAAGTTTCAGCAGATCCGCGAATTGAGATTCGACGTGAGCTGACGCGCAACGCAAGCTCTGCCACTCAACGTGACTTGAACCAATGATCGCCGCCTGCATGCGCCGGGCGGCGGTTTTCTTTTTGGGGATGAACTATTGAACGGAAAAATCTTGAAAGCTGTTCTTGCCACCCTAAAACCACACGACGTTTGCCCGTATCCACGATGCAAACCGACCAATACCTAGGAACTACTGTTGGACATTTTGTCTAGAAGATGGATTTTTCAAAGTTTGACATGAATCTTTTGCGCGTCCTCGACGCGCTGCTTATCACCCGCTCTACCACCGTGGCGGGACAACAGGTGGGGCTTTCGCAATCCGCTGTCTCGTCGGCCCTTGGCCGTTTGCGGGTGGCACTGAATGATCCGCTTTTCCTGCGTGAAGGGCGTCATCTGGTGCCCACAGATTATGCGCAATCGCTGGCACAGCCTGTTCGTGCCATTTTGGCCGAGACCGAGGCGCTTTTGACGCGACCGACCAGTTTCGAGCCTGCCCGGTCCGAGCGGCATTTTCATATTCTGGGGGCAGAGTTTTGGGGTGCCCACCTTTTGCCCGAGTTGATGGCGCATCTGGCGTCTGTGGCACCCGGCGTCACTCTTTACTGTGCGACGATGTCCGGTCCTGACCCTTCTGAGGCTTTGCTGCTAAAACGCGCTGATCTGGCGCTTTGCCCGATGTGCGACTTGCCCGACTGGGCCGCGGCACAGCCACTCTATCGCGCGGGGCAGGTGCTTTTGGCGCGTCAAGATCACCCGCGCCTTGTGGCGGCGGGGCTTGCGCCCGGCGATACGGTGCCCTCCGACCTATTGGCAGAATTGCCGCGGGCGGATTGCGGCGCGAACCCCGGACAGAAAGCCGGGCGCACGGTCGTTACCCTGCCGGATGTGCATACCCTTGCGGCGATGTTGTCGCGCACACCACTGGTGTCGATTCTGCCCCGGCCCCTTGCAGTCCATCTGGTTACTGGGCAGGGCCTTGCGGTTTATGCCCTGCCAGAGCCGATTGCGGTGACCGATGTTGCTATGGTCTGGCATGTCAGGTCCCAAAACGATCCCGCCCATCGTTGGCTGCGCGAGCGTTTGGCCGATACGCTTTGACCAGCTTGGGAATCGCTGGACATCTGCCGCGTGCAGGGGTTCAACGGGGCCATGACTGATCCGATTTATGCCATTCCCGATATTCACGGGCAGGACGCCCTGCTAGAAGCTGCACTTGACCTTGTCGCGCGCGATGGCGGGACAGAGGCAGAGATCATATTCCTCGGGGATCTGGTGGACCGGGGGCCAGATAGCCGCGCGGTGATCGACCGGCTTATGACAGGGCAGGCGCAGGGCTGTCCTTGGACCGTGTTACGCGGCAATCATGATCAGATGTTGATCGATTTCCTCGATACCGGCGTGATCCATTCGCCGCATATCGGATCTGGCCTCTCATGGTTGAATCATCGCTTGGGTGGGGTCGCGACGCTGGCCTCCTACGGGCTTGACGTGACCGAGAACGCGACGCAATGGCAAGCGGCCCGCTGCGCTGTGCCTCAGGCGCATCGCGATTGGCTGGCGGGTTTGCCGCTTTGGCAAGAGGTGGGGGATCTGCTTTTTGTTCATGCCGGCATCCGCCCCGGAGTTGCCTTGACCGCCCAAGACCCTGCGGACCTGATGTGGATCCGGGACGGCTTTCTCGACCATGAGGGGGCGCATCCTTGGCTTGTCGTCCATGGTCACACCGCGCTCGAGATGCCCACCCATTTTGGCAACCGCATAGATTTGGACGGTGGGGCCGCCTATGGCCGCCCGCTCTGGCCTGCGGTGTTTGAAGGGCGTGATGCGTGGCTCCTGACGGAAAGGGGCCGTATCCCGCTCTGACTAGGGCAGGCAAAGTTGTCTGACGACACGTCCCCGTTGCCAGATGTGCATCCCTGCCGCTAGGCTCCTGCCAACGCAACCCGGGGGGAGGATACCCATGACCGACATCGTGATTCTGGACGGATGCCGCACGGCGATTGGCACTTTTGGTGGGGCGCTTGCCGCGACGCCGCCCACCGCTCTTGGGGCCATTGTGGCGCGCGAGGCGCTTGCCCGGTCTGGGGTTGAAGGAGGGCAGATTGGTCACGTGGTGTTTGGCCATGTCATCAACACCGAACCGCGCGATATGTATGTCAGCCGCGTGGCGGCGATGGAGGCGGGTATCCCGGACACGGCACCGGCGATGAACGTCAACCGCCTCTGCGGCTCTGGCGCGCAGGCGATTGTTTCGGTTGTGCAATCCCTGATGCTGGGCGATGCCGATTTCGGCCTTGCCGGTGGGTCCGAGAACATGAGCCGCTCGCCCTTTATCATCCCCGACCAACGGTGGGGTGCCAAGATGGGCGATGTCAAAACGCTCGATATGATGCTGGGTGCGCTCAACTGTCCCTTTGGCACCGGCCATATGGGTGTCACCGCCGAGAATGTCGCAGCGGAACATGGGATCAGCCGCGCGGATCAGGATGCCTTTGCGCTTGAGAGCCAGAGGCGTGCTGGTGTGGCGATCAGCGAGGGGCGATTTAAATCCCAGATCGTGCCGGTAGAGGTGCGTGTGAAACGCGACATGGTGGCCTTTGATACCGATGAGCATCCCAAGGCCACAACGCCCGAGGCGCTCGCCGGTCTTAAGACTGTGTTTCAAAAGGATGGCACCGTGACCGCCGGGAATGCCAGCGGCATCAACGACGGGGCTGCAGCCCTTGTTCTGGCGCGGGCCAGTGCGGCGGAGGCAGCCGGTCTTAAACCGCGCGCGCGTATTCTTGGATATGCCCACGCCGGGGTGCGTCCGCAGGTGATGGGCATTGGCCCGGTCCCTGCTGTCGAGATGCTGCTCAAACGCATTGGGCTTGAGGCTTCGGATTTTGATGTGATCGAATCCAATGAGGCCTTTGCCGCGCAGGCGCTTGCGGTCAACAAGGGCCTTGGCCTTGATCCCGCCCGTGTCAATCCCAATGGCGGCGCGATTGCGCTTGGCCATCCGGTTGGGGCAACCGGGGCGATCCTCACGGTCAAGGCGCTCTATGAACTGGAGCGGACCGGAGGCAAGCGGGCCATCATCACAATGTGCATTGGTGGTGGTCAGGGGATTGCCTTGGCTATCGAGCGGCTTTGAGAGCATATTTTCAGTGGCTTTAACCGCTTGTTCACGACGATGCCGGATGGTGAGGTCATCACGATCCGGCATGTCGGAGGACAGGCATGAGCCTCGCCAACAAACTGGCAGATGAACGGCGGGCCAGATTGGCCGCCGAACGCCTGCTGGAACAGAAACAAGCCGAACTGCAGGCCGCCAATCGCAAATTGGGCAAGCATGCGCTTGCCCTCTCGCATGAGATTCATGAAACGCGGGCCGAGGTGCAAACCGTTCGTGACGAAAATCAGCGCGTCAAATCCGATCTTAATGACGCTTATCAAAAGGTGGAGATTGCCGAACGTCGTCTTTGGCACTCGATCGAGACGATTCAGGACGGTTTTGCCTTTTTTGACGCCGACAGCCGGATGATCGCGGCCAACAATGCCTATCTTGCGGTGTTTGACGGGCTTGAGGCGGTCAAACCTGGTGTCAGCTATATCGAGATCCTGCAATTCATCACCGAAGAGGGGATCGTCAATATCGGCGCGCTGAAACCACAGGAATGGCGCGAGAAAATGCTAGATCGCTGGCAGAGCACGCAACCCGAACCAGAGGTGATCCGCCTCTGGAACGGGCAGTATATCAAGCTGATTGACCAGCGGGGGCACGGTGGCGATGTCGTGAGCCTTGCGCTCAACATCACCGATACGATCCGATATGAGAAGGAACTCAAGGAAGCTCGTCGCCGGGCCGAGGCGGCAAATAGGGCGAAATCATCCTTTCTTGCGAATATGAGCCACGAAATCCGCACGCCGATGAACGGGGTGGTGGGCATGGCAGAGCTGTTGATGGAAACTGAGCTGACCGAAGAGCAACGGCTCTTTACCTCGACCATCAAGAACTCTGGCGAGGCGCTGTTGGTGATCATCAACGATGTGCTCGATTACTCCAAGATCGAGGCGGAAAAACTGATCCTGCACGCTGAACCCTTTGATCTGGAGCGATGTATTCACGAGCTGGTGACGCTGATGCAGGTTAATGCCCGTGATAAGGGGCTGGATGTGCTGGTGGATTACGATCTGTTCCTGCCAACGCAATTTGTCGGTGATCCGGGGCGCATTCGGCAGATCATGACCAACCTTTTGGGCAATGCGGTAAAGTTCACCGAAAATGGGCATGTTCTGGTGCGCGTGACGGGCGTTTACTCCGATACCGAAGGGCGCGCGAGCATCCATGTGACGGTCGAGGATACCGGGATTGGAATTCCGCCCGACAAGATCGACCACATCTTTGGCGAGTTCAATCAGGTCGATGACGAACGCAACCGCAAGTTCGAGGGAACCGGCCTTGGCCTGGCCATCTCGCAAAAGCTGATCCGGATGATGGGCGGAAAAATCTGGGTCGAGTCGGAGCCGGGCAACGGCTCGATCTTTGGCTTCTCGATATCCTTGCCGGTGGCCGAGGTTGGCGAGATCGCCTTTCCCAATCTAAGTGCGGGAACATACCGCGCCCTGATTGTCGAGCCGCAGGCGACCAGCCGCGCCATTCTGGAGCGACAGTTGGGACAATTGGGGATCGTCGCAGTTTCCTGTCAAAGCGCGGCAGAGGCCTTGGCGCAGGCGGGTAACGGGTTCGACCTGATCGTGAGCGATCATAACATGAGCGGGATGGACGGGCTGGAACTGGCCGAGGCGCTGCGCGAAGCGGGGCACGACACGCCGTTTTTGCTGTTCAGTCCCAACACCGGCTATGCCGATCAGGACCCGGCGCGCATTCATGTGCAGGCCGTGCTGCAAAAGCCTGTGGCGCGGCGCGATCTCTTTGACGCCTTGGCTAGGGTGATGCCCCCATCTGATGCATCCAGCCGGGCGATGCGGGTGCTGGCGGCAGAGGATAATCGCACCAACCGCCTTGTCTTTTCGAACATGGTCAAGGGGTTGGATATTGAGCTGACCTTCGCTGAGAATGGTCAAGAGGCGGTTGATCTCTTTCAGTCACTCGCGCCAGATGTGATCTTTATGGATATCTCGATGCCTGAAATGGATGGCAAAGAGGCCACGCGCGCCATTCGAGCCATCGAGGCGCAGAGTGGGCGGCATGTGCCCATCGTTGCGATGACGGCCCATGCCATGACCGGGGATGACGCGGAAATTCTGGCAGCGGGCCTCGATCACTACCTGACCAAGCCGCTGCGCAAAGAGATGATCCACCAACATATCCGTGCCGCCTGTCCGAAGAGCGTGCGTTCGCCAGAGGGCGAGGCGACGCCGGATCAGGCCGCTGGATGATCGCGTAGGAATACCGGTTGATCGGGTTTTGAAAGGCTGGCCGTATACCGATAGCCGCCACTGTCGAAATCGAGAATGGCATCCGGATCGGTCAACCGATGCTGGATTATAAAGCGCGCCATGGCACCTCGCGCACGTTTGGCGTAGAAGCTGACGATCTTTGGCGCGCCAGCCTTTTCCTCCATAAACACAGGTGTCACCACCCGCAGGCGCAGCGCGTTTCGATCAACCGCGCCGAAATACTCTTGGCTCGCACAGTTGATGAGCGTTTCTGCCCCAAGCGTTTCTGCCTGCGTATTCAGGGCCGTGGAAATCTGTGCCCCCCAGTAGTCGTAGAGTGTCTTGCCGCGCGCGGTCTTTAATCGGCTGCCCATCTCAAGGCGATAAGGCTCAATCGCGTCGAGTGGGCGCAGCACACCATAAAGCCCTGACAGGATGCGCAAGTGATCCTGCGCCCAGCCCATCTCGTCTGGGTCAAGCGATCCCGCCTCAAGCCCCTGATAGGTATCCCCGGCGAAGGCGAGCGCGGCGGGTTTCTGCGCCATTTGCCCAAAATCAGCGAAACGGTCGGCGTTTAGGCGTGCAAGGCTCTCGCTGATATGCATCAGCTTTTGCAGATCACCCACATTCAATCCCTGTGCCACATGTGCCAGTTCAGCGGCCTCCTGGGCGAACACGGGGCGGGTGGGTGTAATCCCCTCGACCGGGGTCATGTCCAATTTTTTGGCAGGGGATACGACGACGAGCATGGGATTTCCTGTGTTTGCGGTGCCTGTGTTATAGCCCTGCATATGGAAGGCTACAGGCGCTTTGCAAGCTGATTACCCGATGGGCGTGTTATGGTTTCCGCAAGGCGACATGAAACTCGTTGAACGGTGCCCGAGTTGGCACCATGCGATCCACACGCAGCGAGATATGACCCGCCGCGCCCAAAGTCTCAATCATGTTGGAAAACTCTGAATCCGAGAACACATTGCAATGCACATCAACATAAGAGCGCGTTGCCTGAAGGGCGAATTCCTGTGCTTGTTCCGCGGTGAACCGGCGCTCTCCAACCGCATCGTTGTGGTTCGCCCACACCTTTCCCGCGTCAACCTTTCGATTGAACGTGAAATGTTCCAGCACCGTGTCCGAGGCAGGGCGCGTGATCCGAAGTTTGTGGCGCGTTTCTAGCTGTGAGAGCGTCGTTGTGGGGCGGTCGATGTCATACGTAAACCTGCGATCCGGATAGAAACATAGAAACAGACCGCCGGGTTTGAGCACGCGTTCAATCCCCTTGAGTGACGATATCATATCAGGAACATGCTCAAGGACATGCGCACAAAAGACGAAATCCAGCGTTTCATGTGCGACAACGGCATCCAGATGCTGATTGCCAAGCACATAATCCAGCGGAACGATATCTTCTTCTCTGTATATGTCGCCCTTTCTGACCAGTCGTTTCAGAAAATCTTCTGATTTGACATCGGCATAAAGCATGTTGGGATAGCTCTCGCGCCGAAAGACGGGGCGACAAAACGGGCCGATTTCCAAACCTCGACCATTCTCCAGCGCATAGGACTCAAGGAATTTCTTGCGCAATGCATCCTTGGGACGTCTTTTGGGGGGTGATGCATCAGGTCTCTTGTCAGAGTCAGGTTTTGTCTGGGAAGGCGAAGAATGAACCGACCACAAATTTGAAAAACGCTTTAACAGATGTCGCATCCAAAACCTATTCTGCGGCGTGTTACCAATGATCAGGATTTAGCACAGAAGCCGGTGAACAACAACGGAGCAGCAGGGCTTGGTCAGGCAGGTTCCATCACTCTTGCAGATGTAATGCCGCGAGAAACGCCGCGCCGAAGCGGTCGGCGTATTTCTCGCCCAGAAGACGTTGCATCTCTTGTGCGGTGCGGGGTCGCTGGCTGGCAACCTTGGCCAGGAGCGCGGAAGAGCAACTGAGCGGGCGGTCAATGCCCGTCTCTCCCCGGTTCAGATCGGCCTGCGCCTGCATCAGGCGGTCGTAGACCTCTCCAGCGGTGCTGCCGGCCAGTTTGCGGCGGGTGGGATGCACAGGCTCTCGCGCGCCGGTGATGACTTCGAGGAATTCGGCGCCGAAGCGCTCCAGCTTTTTGGCGCCGACGCCGCTGATCCGGGCCATTTGATCCAGTGTTTCTGGCCGGGTTTCGGCCATCTCTATCAGGGTTCGGTCGTTGAAGACGATATAGGCGGGCACGCCTGCCGCCTCTGCCAAGGCACGGCGTTTGGCCTTGAGCGCCGAAAGGAGCGGCGCATCCTCGTCCGACACAAGCGCGCGCACAGCGGGGCGCGGGGTATGGTCGATCGTGTCGCGGCGCAGGGTCACGCCTTCTTCGCCACGCAGGATCGGGCGGGCGGTCTCTGTCATCACCAGCGCGCCATGCCGCTCACGGTCGGGCCGGATCAGGTCGTGGCCCATCATTTGGCGAAAAACCCCCTGCCAACCGCGTTTGTCCATGTCGCGCCCGACACCAAAGGTTGGCAGCGCCTCGTGGCCGCGTTGGCGCACCTTTTCGGTGGCGGTGCCGGTGAGGATGTCGATCAGATGGCCAGAGCCAAAGCTCTCACCGGTGCGCAGGATCGCCGAGAGCGCCTTGCGCACGGCCTCGGTGCCGTCAAACGTTTCGGGTGGGGTATCGCAGAGGTCACAATTGCCACAGGGTGTGGCCTGCTCGCCGAAATAGCGCAAGAGCGTGGCCCGGCGGCATTCCAGCGCCTCTGCCAAACCCAAAAGAGCATTGAGCCGCCCGTGATCGGCCATGCGCCGTTCCGGTGGGGCAAGCCCTTCGTCAATCTGGGTGCGGCGCAGGCGGATGTCGTCGGGACCAAAGAGCGTGAGGGTCTCGGCCGGTGCGCCATCGCGCCCGGCGCGGCCAATTTCCTGATAATAGCCTTCGATGGATTTGGGCAGGTCGGCATGTGCAACCCATCGGATATCCGGTTTGTCCACCCCCATGCCAAAGGCGACGGTGGCCACAACGATCAACCCATCCTCGCTGCTGAAGCGGCCTTCGACGATGCGCCGGGCCTCGGCCTCCATCCCGCCATGATAGGCGCAGGCAGAGTGCCCCGCATCCAATAGCGCGCGTGCGAGGGTTTCGGTCTTGGCGCGGGTGCCGCAATAGACGATGCCAGACTGTCCCTTGCGCGCGGCGGCAAAGGCCATGATCTGCGCGCGCGGATTGTCCTTGGCGGCAAAGGCCATATGGATATTGGGCCGGTCAAAGCCTTGCAAGAAGGTTTGTGGCGGCTGTCCGTCAAACAGTTTTTCGACGATCTCGTCACGGGTTTCGGCATCGGCGGTGGCGGTAAAGGCGGCAAGCGGCACATTGAGCGCGCGCCTGAGTTCCCCAATCCGCAAATAATCGGGGCGGAAATCATGGCCCCACTGGCTTACGCAATGGGCCTCGTCCACGGCGATGAGGCCCACGCCAATGCGGCGCAACATGCCAAGCGACGACCCCGCCGCCAGCCGTTCTGGCGCGATATAGAGCAGGCGCAAGCGCCCCGCCTCAAGTGCTTGCCAGACCTCGGCGGTTTCTTCGTCGGTATTCCCAGAGGTAAGCGCGCCCGCCTCGACACCCGCGGCGCGCAGGGCGCGGACCTGATCGCGCATCAGGGCGATGAGCGGTGAGATCACAACCGTCACCCCCTCGCGCATCAGCGCGGGGATTTGAAAGCAGAGGGATTTACCACCGCCCGTGGGCATGATTGCCAGCGTGTTGCAACCCGTGGCGACGGTGTGAATGATCTCTTCCTGCCCCGGACGAAAGGCATCGAATCCGAACACATCGCGCAATAGCGTGGCAGCGCCTGACATGAGACCCCTGTAAGTTTTGACTATATCTGCTCTTACAAGAGGTTTTTCACACTAAGATTAGGTGAACAAGCCCCGGCGATCAGTAAAACGCCGCCGCATTGTTGATCAGCACGATCCGCAGCGCGTAAACCGCGACCAGCACAACAAGCGGTGCAAGGTCGATGCCGGACATTGGCGGTAAAATCCGGCGCACACGGCCATAAATCGGCTCTAACAGGCGATTGAGACCATACCAGACCTGCGCGACGAATTGCTGCCGCAGGTTCAAAACCTGAAAATTGATCAGCCAAGACATGATCACATGCGCGATGATAAAGAACCACAGGATGTCGAGAAGGAGCATCAGGATCTGGAAAAGCGATTGCATTTGGCGAATATCCTCTGGGTCTAGCCGCCTATGACCTATGCAAGCCTGCGCCAAAGCGCAAGCCTGACGCGCGGTCGCGGTTGACGCATGAATGTGGCAATGCCAAGCCAGCCGCGAAGGAGATTGCCGATGTACCCCGTTCTGCGCCTGATGTGGCAGCTTTTCCTGCACCGCAAATCCCCGCGCCTCGCGCTTACGGGGACGCATGTTTCGCACCATATCTGCATGCCCTGGGACATCGATCTGTGGCGCGAGCTGAACAATGGTCGGACGCTGACGATCTTTGATCTGGGGCGAATACCCCTGGCGGGGCGTGTGGGGCTGATTGGCGCGCTCAAGCGCAATCGCTGGGGTTTGGCGATTGCCGGGGCGAGTGTGCGGTATCGCCGCCGGATCACCATGTTGGAGCGGATCGAAATGCGCTCTCGGTTGCTGTCATGGGATGACAAATTTGTCTATGTCGAGCAATCCATGTGGAAAGCATCTGGCGAATGTGCCAACCACATCTTGTTACGCGCGGCGATTACGGGGCGTGAGGGGATCATCGCCCCAGATCGCGTGGTGGCCGAATTAGGGCAAGACATAGCGGCGCCCGCATTGCCGGACTGGGCACAAGCGTGGATTGCTGCGGATGCCACACGTCCTTGGCCACCGATGCAGGATGCGCAGGAATAGCTTGCGCAAAGCCTGTGAGGGTTGTCATATCCCTTTGAAACAAAAGGGGTTAGGGCATGACAGGCGTATCGCCACGCAAGCGGATCTGGGGCTGGTATTTCTTTGACTGGGCCAGCCAACCCTATCACACGCTGCTCGTCACCTTTATCTTTGGCCCCTATTTCGCCTCGGTCGCGTCAGAGTATTTCATCGGCACGGGCCTGCCCGAAGAAGTGGCCGATGCGCAAGCACAGGCGATGTGGTCTTGGTGTCTGACGGCGACGGGGCTGATCATCGGGTTGGGGGCACCGTTTTTGGGGGCCTTTGCCGATACCACCGGGCGGCGATTGCCATGGATCATTGTGTTTTCAATGATTTACGTGATTGGTGCCACGGCGATTTGGGGCATGTTGCCGGATGGATCAAACCTTTGGTGGGGGCTCATTGCCTTTGGGTTCGGATTTGTCGGGGCGGAATACGCGCTGATTTTCATCAATTCGCAACTGCCCTCGCTCGGCAAGCCGGAGGAGGTGGGGGATATTTCTGGGTCGGGTTTTGCCTTTGGGTATCTGGGCGGGGTTCTGTCGCTCTTGATCGTGCTGGCGCTGTTTGTTGAGCAAGGAAGCGGCAAGACCCTGATCGGGCTTGATCCGATCCTTGGGCTGGATGCCACGCTGCGCGAAGGGACGCGGGCCGTGGGGCCATTCACGGCGCTTTGGTTCGTGGTCTTCATGGTGCCCTATTTCCTATGGGTGCGGGACATGGGCCCAAGGGGGCATGGCGGCGGCGTGGCGGTGGCGCTTGGAACATTAATGAAGACAATCAAGAGCTTGCGGCATCGGTTGAGCCTGAGCACCTATTTGGGATCGTCGATGTTCTACCGGGACGCGCTTAACGGATTGTACGGGTTTGGCGGCACCTATGCCATTCTGGTGCTGAACTGGTCGATCACCTCTGTCGGGGTGTTCGGGATCATCGGGGCGATTGCCGGGGCGGTGTTTAGCTGGTTGGGCGGCAAGGCGGACAAGCGGTTTGGGCCCAAGCCAGTGATCAAGGTCGCCATCTGGGCCTTGATCGGCGTCTGCGTCATCGTGGTGGGTATGGATCGCAGTCAGATTTTCGGGGTGCCCTTGGCGGAGGGATCCACGCTGCCGGATATGATCTTTTTCGGCTGTGGCGTATTGATCGGCGGCTTTGGCGGGGTGCTGCAAGCGTCTAGCCGGTCACTGATGGTGCGGCATACTGATCCGGCCTTACCCACTGAAAACTTTGGACTTTATGGGCTTTCGGGGCGGGCGACGGCGTTCATGGCACCGGCACTTATTGGCCTTGTGACCACGCTCAGCGGGTCGGCGCGCATCGGGGTGTCGCCTGTGATTTTGCTTTTTGTAATCGGCCTTGTTCTGCTACGCTGGGTCAAAGCGGAAGGGGACAAGGAAACATGGGTCGGATCGTAGCCGTCACGGCGCTTTTGCTTGGGCTTGCGGGCTGTATGCAGTCTAAACCGGAACCCGAAGCAACCGGCGTTTTGTCCAGCCAAAGCATCCCTGCGTCGATGCAAGGTATTCAAGCCAAACAACTTTTTGGTGCGCAGCGGGGTGCGTCCGAACATAGCCCGGCGGCCTATGGCAGCTACGCCAAGGGCTGTTTGGCGGGGGGCGTGGCCCTGCCTGAGAGCGGGCCTACGTGGCAGGCCATGCGCCTGAGCCGCAACCGCAACTGGGGGCACCCGGAAACCATTGATCTGGTTCAGAAATTGTCGCGCGTTGCGGCGCAGCAGCCGGGGTGGAGCGGCCTCTATGTGGGGGATATCAGTCAACCACGGGGTGGGCCGATGCTGACGGGACATGCCAGCCATCAGATGGGTTTGGATGCCGATATCTGGCTAAGACCGGCGGATAATCTAAACCTCAGCGTGGCGCAGAGAGAAAATATCTCTTCTATTTCAATGCAGAAGGCGAACGGGGCCTATACCAACAGCCAGTGGACCCGCGCCCATCACGAGATCGTCAAAGCCGCTGCCAAGGACCCGCGCACAGCCCGGATTTTCATTTTCGCCGGGGCCAAGGCGCAGATGTGCAAGGATGAACAGGGCAGTGATCGGGAGTGGCTGCGCAAGGTGCGGCCGTGGTATGGGCATCATTATCATTTTCATGTCAGGCTGAATTGTCCAAGCGGAACAACGGGTTGCGTGACGCAGGAGGCGATGCCGCCGGGGGATGGCTGTGCAGAGGCGGAACAGTGGGTGCGCAATATCCTCAATCCGCCGCCACCTGATCCCAATGCGCCTGCGCCCAAGCCCAAGCGCGAATTGACAATGGCGGATCTGCCGGGGCAGTGCGTCGCCGTTTTACAAGCCGAATAAATCAGCATGATGCGAGAAATTTTGCGGGCACCACATGATTTTGTTTTGACAAGCGCAAAATCTGTGGCAACCTATGGGTAAGTTCAACAAGCGAAAGGAGGTGGTCCAGTGTCTATAGAGGGATTGGAGCGAGGTGTCGGAACAGTTTGGGAGGTGATCGCCTAGGGCAGCCCCGAGGTGAAAACGACCTGAATTGGTGCGCCTAACCGGCCCACCTCCGCGACTTCTAGAGGGCCGTTCCCGGTTGGGACGGCCCTTTTGATTTGGATGGCGCAGCGTGTAAGCTTCGTAAGGTGTGTAAGGGGATTATGTAAGGTCGTGCGGCATTTCCGTACTCTGCCTGCCGTCGCGCGCAAGGGGGGCGGCCTGAGGCGCGGTTCAGATCCGGGGTGCGGGCCCTTGCAAGGGGGTTTGCCCGTGTCAGGCCAGTGGCAGGATCAGCGCGACCTGTAGCCCGTGAGAGGGGTGATTGCGCAACTCAAGCCGCCCGCCGGATTGTTCAGCAAAGCCCTTGACCATCGACAGCCCGAGACCTGAGCCCTCGCCCACCTGCTTGGTGGTAAAGAAAGGCTCTGTGATGCGGTCGATCATGGCGGGGGGCACGCCGGGGCCGGTATCCTCGATCAGGATTGCCACCTCGTGCGCGGCTGTGTCGACCACGGCCGAGAGCCGCAAAATGCCGCCTTCGGGGTGCATCGCATCGCGCGCGTTGATGGCGCAGTTCAAGAGCGCGGTTTCCAACAGCTGACGATCCGCGCGCAGGCTGAGGTCTGGCAGTGTGCCAGAGAGGGCGATGCGCACCGTTTCGGGCAAAAGGCGGCGCAGCGAAACCGCGAAGTCTTCGAGAAAGGGGCCAAGGGCGATATCGCTTCGCATCATTTGGGATTTGCGCGAGAAGGCCAGCAACTGCCGAACAAGATGGGCGGCGCGGTCTGTGCCGGCGCGGGCCTCGTCCAGCATGAGTTCGCGCTCTGCCAGATTGGGCAGTTCCGACGCGAGATCGAGATTGCCCCGGATCACGGTCAGGATGTTGTTGAAGTCATGGGCGATGCCGCTGGTCAGTTGACCGACCGCGCGCATCTTTTGCGATTGCACCTCGGCCTCTTGCGCGCTGCGCAGGGTCGCGCGGGTGCGCATCATCGAGAGATAGGTCATCATGTAATAGGCATTGATGCCGAACCCGGCAAAGACGATGGCGACCTGATGGCTTTGGGTCTCGGTCTTGGCGACAAAGGCCAGAACGATGCCTATGACACAGAGCGTGAGCAAGAGCGTATCCCACAGCGCCAGAAAAGTCAGATCGGTATGGCGGCTGAGATTGTAGAGGCCAAGGCCGATCAGCCCGCAAATGCCGATGAATTCATAAGCCCGGCTGTCGAGCGTGGTGAGATAGATGGTCATTGCCGCATACCACGTGGAAATGATCATACTCGCCAGAAAAAGCGCGCAATAGGCCCCGCGCGTCTTGGGCAAATTGGGTGCGCGCAGCACGAAGATATAGACACCGTTGAGCACGGTATAGACAAACCCCCAGATCAGCATGAGGGTTTGCCCCGTGCTGATCCACAAAAGGAGCGCCGCGCCGATGACGATGGCGTAGCGCGTGAGAATTTCCGTCACGGAGGTGGCATCCGCGTGTCGGAGGATCTCGATCTGGCGACGGTATTTAGCCGGGTCGGTCATGGCGGGCCTATGGGCGGACCTATGGGGATGAAACGAAAGGCACGTCCTGCGAGCATAGGCGAGATGCCCCGGACCACGCCACCGAAAGGTTGCAGGGCCGGAGCGGATCAGCGGTTAACGGCTATACTTGATGAATGGGGTCACGGTGGCGATGCGATCGTAAAGTTGACGCGCGGTGGTGTTGAACTCTTGCGTCATCCAGTAAACCGTTGGGCGGCCATCTGCATCGGCGCGGGCATAGACCGCCTCGATCAGGGCGCGGCCCACGCCAAGGCCGCGCGCTTCGGGGGCGGCGTAGAGATCCTGAAGGTAGCAGACCTGTTCCACACGCCAATTATGCGCGTGGTAGATATAATGCACGAGCCCGACCGGGCGACCGGCCAGAAGCGCAATCAGACCGTTCTGGTCGGGGTGATCCGGCGAGAGGAGGCGTGCAAAGGTGGTGTCATAAACCTGCTCTGGCAGGGTGGTTTCGTAGAAATCGAGATAGGCGCGCCAGAGATCGCCCCATGCGGGACGATCAGCGGGTTCTACCTGGCGGATGGTGAGGGCCGCGGTCATTCCGCTGCCACGGCCTGCGGATCGACCAGCGTGACGATATCCATCATAATGGTGTTCAACTCGAAATCCTTGGGTGTGTAGACCCGTGCCACGCCCATTTCGCGCAGGCGGCGGGCGTCATCCTCGGGGATGATGCCGCCGACGATCACGGGCACGTCGCCCAGACCAGCCGCGCGCATACGGTCCATCAGATCCTCGACCAGCGGCATATGGCTGCCTGAGAGGATCGAGAGGCCGACGACATGGGCGCGATCCTCGAGCGCGGCATTGACGATTTGTTCGGGGGTGAGGCGGATGCCCTCGTATCCGATATCCATGCCGCAATCGCGGGCGCGGCAGGCGATTTGTTCCGCCCCGTTGGAATGGCCATCAAGACCGGGTTTGCCCACAAGAAACTTGAGGCGTCGGCCAAGCCGGTCGGAAACCGCGCTGACGGCAGCGCGAATGTCATCCAACCCTTCGGTCCGGTTCGAGGGGCTGGCAGACACGCCGGTTGGTCCGCGATATTCGCCAAAGACGGCGCGCATCTGTGCGGCCCATTCGCCAGTGGTGACGCCGGCGCGGGCGCAGGCAATTGACGGCTCCATCACATTGCGCCCCTCTGCGGCGGCGGCACGCAGGGCGGCAAGTGCGGAGGTTACGGCGGCAGTGTCGCGCGCGGCGCGCCAGTCATTGAGCCGCGCGACCTGTTCGGCCTCGACCGCTGGATCAACGGTCATGATGCCGCCATCCTCGGTTTGCAATGGCGAGGGTTCGCCCGCCTGCCAGCGGTTGACGCCGACAACGATGGTCTCATTCCGCTCGATCCGGCCAAGGCGGTCTGCGTTCGACTCGACCAGACGGGACTTCATGTATTCGATGGCCGACACCGCGCCGCCCATGGACTCGAGATTGGCCAATTCGTGCCGTGCGCCATCCTTGAGCGCCTCGACCTTGGCATCCACAGCGGGGTTGCCATCGAAGAGGTCATCGAATTCCAAGAGGTCGGTTTCATAGGCGAGGATCTGTTGCATCCGCATCGACCATTGCTGATCCCAAGGGCGGGGCAGGCCCAATGCCTCGTTCCAGGCGGGCAGTTGCACCGCGCGGGCGCGGGCGCGTTTCGAGAGGGTGACGGCCAGCATCTCGATCAGTATGCGGTAGACGTTATTCTCGGGCTGCTGCTCGGTCAGGCCAAGGGAGTTGACCTGCACGCCGTAGCGGAAGCGGCGGTGTTTGGGATCGTCCACGCCGTAGCGGTCGCGCAGGATTTCATCCCAGAGATCAACGAAGGCGCGCATCTTGCACATTTCGGTCACGAACCGGATGCCCGCGTTGACAAAGAAGGAAATCCGCGACGCGAGCGCCGGGAAATCAGAGGCGGGCACGCGGGGGCGCAATTCGTCGAGGACGGCGATGGCGGTGGCGAGGGCAAAGGCCAGTTCCTGCTCGGGCGTGGCGCCTGCCTCTTGCAAATGGTAGGAACAGACGTTCATCGGATTCCATTTGGGCACATTGGTGTAGCAGTATTCGGCCACATCGCCGATCATCCGCAGGCTGGGCGCGGGCGGGCAGATATAGGTGCCCCGGCTGAGATATTCCTTGATCAGATCGTTCTGCACCGTGCCTTGCAGGGCGGTGACATCGGCGCCCTGCTCCTCGGCCACGGCGATATAGAGTGCCAGAAGCCACGGCGCGGTGGCGTTGATCGTCATCGAGGTGTTCATCTGGTCGAGCGGGATATCCGCGAAGAGCGCGCGCATGTCGCCCAAGTGGCAGACGGGCACGCCGACCTTGCCCACCTCGCCTTTGCTGAGGATATGATCGCTGTCATAGCCCGTTTGCGTGGGCAGATCGAAGGCCACCGACAGGCCGGTCTGCCCCTTGGCAAGATTGGCGCGGTAGAGAGCGTTGGATTTCGCGGCGGTGGAATGGCCCGCATAGGTGCGGATGAGCCAAGGCTTGTCCTTGGGGCGGTCTTGCTGCGGCTGCGACATACGGGGCCTCGTGAATCAGGGTGCGCAATTTTGTTACGTTTCGAGGGAGGGTATAGGCAAGAAGGTTGCGCTGTCAATTCGCTGCGTTGCGGCATGTGGGTGGGAGGTTTTTTGGGGAGGTCCTCGGGTCGAGCCCGAGGATGATGTTGCCATTTACCAAAACCAAAAACCCTGATTTGGTGGCGCTATGGGACAGACCGTGGACATGCCGCTCTGGGCGTTAGTGTTGTTGGTGGGGTTTGCGGCCGTCACCTTTGCCAGTCATTTTCTTTTTCCGTCGGTGCGATGGTTTCTGCGGCGCAGGCTGGAGCGGGCGGTGGCGCGGCTGAACACGCGGTTGCAGCGCCCGATTGAGCCATTCAAGCTGGCACGGCGTTATGACATGATCCAGCGGCTGATCTATGATCCCGAAGTGAGCCGCGCGATTGCTGCCCATGCGCAGGCCGAGGGCATCCCCGAAAACGTGGCGTTTGAGCAGGCCAAGCGCTATGCGCGTGAAATCGTGCCAAGCTTTTCCGCCACCGCCTATTTCGGCATTGCGATCAAGCTGGCGAAATGGCTGAGCCGGTCGCTGTATCGGGTGCGGTTGGGGCATTTCGACGAAGAGGCGCTGGCGGCGGTAGACCGCGAAGCGACGGTGGTTTTTGTGATGAACCACCGCAGCAATATGGATTATGTGCTGGTGACATGGCTGGCGGCAGAGCGGTCGGCGCTGAGCTATGCGGTGGGGGAATGGGCGCGGGTCTGGCCGCTGAGCCGGCTTATCAAGGCGATGGGAGCCTATTTCATCCGGCGCAAATCGCGCGGTGATCTTTATCGCCGGGTGCTGGCGCGCTATGTCGGGATGGCGACGGATGGGGGCGTGACACAGGCGATGTTTCCTGAGGGCGGGCTGAGCCTGACGGGGGGATTGCAGCCGCCCAAGCTGGGCCTCTTGAAATATATGGTGGAAGAGCGCAGCCCCGATGGGCGCGACGTGGTGTTTGTGCCGGTGGCGATCAATTATGACCGGGTCTTCGAGGATCGGTTGTTGGTGGCCGCAGCGGAAGCGGGCGGGCGGCGGTTTCCGGCGCGGATTTCTGTCGTTGCGGGATTCGTGCTCCGGCAGGTGTGGCTGCGGCTGCGGCGGCGCTATCACCGGCATGGCTATGCGGCGGTGAGTTTTGGCGCGCCGATGTCTTTGGCGGAGTTTGAGCGCGACCATCCGGAGGCAGGGCTAAGGGGGTTGGCGCGGGCCCTGATGGCGCGGATCGGGGCGGAAGTGCCGGTGTTGCCGGTGCCCTTGGTGGCGCGGGCATTGATGCAGGCCGAGGGGCCGCTGACGCGAGACGCTCTTGATGCGGCGGTGGCGGAGATGCTGGGCGCGGTGCCGCGCGCGCATGTGCATCTGCCGCGCAAGGATTTGGGATATGCGGCGCGGTTCGGGATTCAGGTGCTGCGCGAGCGCGGGATGATTGAAGAACGGCAGGGTGCCTTTGTGATCACCGAGGCAGAGCGGCCGGTGGTGGCCTATTATGCCGCGTCGATCGACCATCTATTTTGCGGGCGCAGCAGGGGATAGGCGGATTTTCTGCATCCGCTCGGTTATAAAATTACAAAAAATCACCAAATGCTATTGCATTATTACTTAGCCGTTTGTATTTCAGGGCAAGACGGACGATTCTGCATTGCGGCATTCTGAGACAGGAGGTTGACCATGGCCCTGGATACCAAGACGGGCATCGCGCCCTACGACGCCCCCGAAAAGGACCTGTATGAGGTAGGGGAAATGCCGCCCTTGGGCTATGTGCCCAAGAAAATGTACGCTTGGGCCATTCGCCGTGAGCGGCATGGCGAACCCGACGTGTCGTTTCAAAAAGAAGTGGTCGATGTCTGGGATATCGACAGCCAAGAGGTTCTGGTTCTGGTGATGGCGGCGGGCGTTAACTACAACGGTGTCTGGGCCGGTCTGGGCCAGCCGATCAGCCCCTTTGATGTGCACGGGCAGGATTATCACATCGCGGGGTCTGACGCCTCTGGGATCGTGTGGAAGGTGGGCGACAAGGTCAAGCGCTGGAAGGTCGGCGATGAGGTGGTGATCCACTGCAATCAGGACGACGGTGACGATGAGGATTGCAACGGTGGCGATCCGATGTTTTCGCCCACGCAGCGCATCTGGGGCTATGAGACCGGAGACGGGTCATTCGCGCAGTTCACCCGCGTGCAGGCGCAGCAATTGATGCCGCGGCCCAAGCATCTGACATGGGAAGAGAGTGCCTGCTATACGCTGACGCTGGCCACCGCCTATCGGATGCTGTTTGGCCATGCGCCGCATGATCTCAAGCCCGGTCAGAATGTTCTGGTCTGGGGCGCGTCGGGCGGTCTGGGCTCTTATGCGATCCAGCTGGCGAATACCGCCGGGGCCAACGCGATTGGCGTCATCTCGGACGAGAGCAAGCGGCAATTCGTGCTGGATCAGGGGGCCAAGGGCGTTATCAACCGCAAGGATTTCAACTGCTGGGGGCAACTGCCCAAGGTGAATTCGCCTGAGTATAACGATTGGCTGAAAGAGGCGCGCAAGTTTGGCAAAGCGATCTGGGACATCACCGGCAAGGGTGTGAGCGTCGATATGGTGTTCGAGCATCCCGGCGAGGCGACATTCCCGGTGTCATCGCTGGTGTGTAAAAAGGGCGGCATGGTGGTTATCTGCGCCGGGACGAGCGGTTTCAACTGTACCTTTGACGTGCGCTATATGTGGATGCATCAAAAGCGTTTGCAGGGCAGCCACTTTGCGCATCTCAAGCAGGCGGCGGCGGCCAATAAGCTGATGGTCGAGCGGCGGCTTGATCCCTGTATGTCCGAGGTGTTCCCGTGGGAAGAGATTCCGCAGGCGCATATCAAGATGCTGCGCAACGAGCATAAGCCGGGCAATATGGCGGTGTTGGTGCAGGCGCCACGCACCGGGCTGCGCACGGTGGAGGATGTGCTGGACGCCGGCCGGTAAGGCGCGTCTGGCAAAGGGAGGAGCGGCTCGCGGATCAGGAGGGGTTCGCGGGCCGATCTATTTTGAAGGGGTTGGGTGTGGCGCGGGAGAGGCCCCGGGGCGTGACCGAGTTAGGGGCGCGCCCTATTCCAGCGTGGCGATGGTGGCGCGCAGGGTGGCCAGCCCCTCGGATTTCTCGCTGGAGGTGAGGATCAGCTCGGGATAGGCGGCCGGATGCGGGGCAAGTTTGGCGCGCACTTGGTCCAACACGCGGTCGCGGTCGGCGGCGTTGATCTTATCCGTCTTGGTCAGCACGCATTGAAAGGTCACGGCGGAGGCGTCGAGGAGCGACATGATCTCTTCATCCACGGTTTTGATGCCGTGGCGCGCATCGACCAGCACAAAGGCGCGGCGCAGGGTTTGGCGACCTGACAGGTATTGCTTCAAGAGCGCCTGCCATTTTTGCACCACGGCGAGCGGCGCATTGGCATAGCCATAACCGGGAAGGTCGACGAGATAGTGGCTCTCGCCCAATGCGAAGAAGTTGATTTCCTGCGTGCGACCGGGGGTGTTGGAGGCGCGTGCAAGCGCCTTGCGGCCTGTGAGCGCGTTGATCAGGCTGGATTTCCCGACATTGGAGCGCCCGGCAAAGCAGACCTCGAGCCGGTCGGCGGGCGGCAGGCCGGACATGGCGACGACGCCTTTGACGAAATCAACCGGCCCAGCAAAGAGCTTGCGGCCCTGTTCGGAAATCTCGTGCTCAGGCTCTGGCGCGATGGGAAAACGCAGTTGCATCACAGCACCTCAAGCTGGTCGCCAAGGGCGATGGTGCCGCCGGTGATCACCTCGGCGTAAATGCCGAAATCCTGATGATCCCAGGTCTTGTTGAGGGCTGCCAGCGTGTCGAGGTCGCGCGCGCCGGTCGCCGGGTTGGCGGTGGTGGCCAAGCAGCGGCGGATCGGTTCACGCACGATCATTTCGGCGGTCCCGAGGCGCAGAGTTTTACCGATGAGGTCGAATTCGGCCCAAGGGGCAAGCCCGTCGAGATGGATGTTACAGCGCCAGCGTAGGGGTGACACATCGGCCCCCATCTTGTCTGCGAGGTCTGCGTTTGAGGCGAGGTTGAGCAGGCTCACCGACGGGTAGTCGGTATCGGTATAGCCGCGCCCATCAAGCCGGTAGAGGCGCAGGGGCTGCGTGCCCTCGGGTGGCATCAGGGGGCGCACCCAATCGAGAAACGCCTGCCCGTCGTGATCGGGATGAAAGGTCAGATCGGGGCGGTGGGGATGGGTGAGGGTGACGGTCTCAGCCGCCTCATCCAACTGCGCATTGATCGCCATGAGTGCGCCGGTCTTGGACCCGCGCGAAAAGTTGACGCAAGGCCCCCATTCGCCGTCCGTCAGCCGGGCGATTTCGAGGGCGACTGCCCAAAGACGGTCGCCGGGCATGGCCTGCCCGGCGGTCAGCGTGACGGTGCTCAGCGCTTCGCGCCCGTGGCTCTTGATCGGATGCCGCCAGAGGGCGCGAACCTCTGTCATTTTTTCTTGGGTGTTGTTTTGGGCGTGGATTCGGCCGCGGGTTTCTCTCGTTTGAAGCCCGAGGTGATATTGCCGAACACATCCGGTTTATAGCCTTGGCTGCGCATGATCATGTATTGCTGCGAGAAGGTGATCACGTTGTTGGCGATCCAGTAGATCACGAGGCCCGAGGCAAAGCTGCCCAGCATGAACATGAAGACCCAAGGCATCCAGGCAAAGATCATCTTTTGCGTGGGGTCGGTGGGTGACGGGTTCAGTTTCTGCTGCAACCACATCGAGATGCCCAAAGCCAAGGGCAGGATGCCAATGAAGATCAGCGCCATGATCGAGCCCGGTTCCGGCGCGGCCCAAGGCAGCACGCCCCAGAGGTTGAAGAGCGACGAAGGATCGGGAGCCGAGAGATCCTTGATCCAGCCGACCCAAGGCGCGTGGCGCAATTCGAGCGTGACGAAGATCACCTTGTAGAGCGAGAAGAAGATGGGAATTTGCAGCAGGATCGGCAGACAGCCCGCCGCCGGATTGACCTTTTCCCGCTTGTAGAGCTCCATCATTTCTTTCTGGAGTTTCTGGCGGTCATCGCCAGCGGTCTCTTTGATCTTCTCCATCTGCGGCTGGAGGTCTTTCATCTTGGCCATGGAGACGTAGGATTTATAGGCCAAGGGCAGCACAAGCGCCTTGATCAGCAGCGTCAGCGCGATGATCGCCCAGCCCATGTTGCCAATCAGGGCATTGAGCCAATGCAGCACCGCAAAGATCGGTTTGGTCAGGAAGAAGAACCAGCCCCAGTCAATGGAATCGAGAAAGCGGTCAACGCCCTGTTCGTTCTGATAGTGCCGGATCGTCGCCCATTCCTTGGCCCCGGCAAAGAGGCGGGTTTCGGCGCTTGCGGTCTGGCCCGGCTCGACCGTTTGGGTCGGTTGCACGGCTTCGGTCTGATAGATGCCGCGTTGCGGATCGAACTTGGCCACCGCCTTGAACGAGCTGCCCGCTGCGGGGATGAGGGTGGTCATCCAGTAGTGATCCGTAAAGCCGATCCAGCCATTCTCGGTCACTTGGGTGACTTCGGCGGGCGCACCTTCGCGGGCGTTGAAAGGGTATTCCTCGACATCGTCATAGTCGATTTCCGACAGGGTGCCATCCGCCATCATGATCAACCCCTCGTGGAGGATGAAGAAGTTCTTGAGGTCGGCGGGGCGGCCATGACGGGCGAGGATACCGTAAGGGGCAAGGCTGACGGCGGTTGCCCCGGTATTCTCGACCGACTGGCGGACGGAGAACATGAAATCCTCGTCGACGCTGAGTTCGCGGCGGAAGATCAGGCCTGCGCCATTGTCCCACGAGAGGGTGACGGGCGTGCTTGTCGTCAGTTTTTCGCCGCTCTCGACCTGCCAGAGCGTGTTCGCGCCGGGCACTTGATCGGGGGTCAGGCCAGCGCCGGGCGCCCAGCCATAAAGGGCGTAATAGGGTGTTTCGTTGCCGACAGGGGCCATCAGGCGCACGATCTCTGACGCCGGGTCGATCGTCTCGCGGTAATTCTTGAGGAAGATGTCGTCGATCCGGCCCCCTTGCAGGGAAATCGTGCCCTTCAGGCTGGGCGTGTCGATGGTAAGGCGCGGCGCGTCCGGCTCTGCCACGGGGGCTGCGGTTGTGGCGGTGGTCGCCTCTGCGCCGCCCGTGGCCGAGGGGGTGGGCAGGCTCTCGGTCGCCGTGGGTACGGCGGCGTTGGGATCGACCGGGGCAGGTTCGGGTGGTGGGAACATCACGAACCACACTAGAATCACGACGAAACTAAGTGCTGTTGCCAAGATAAGGTTCTTGTTCTGATCATCCATCGCCGATGGCCATCCCTGTATTACATGTCAGGGCGGTTCAACAGAGTGCGGCGGCAAAGGTCAAGGGGATTCCGGGGATTTTACCCCAAGGCGCGGGGATTCATCGCAGGGTTCAGCCCTTGGCGCGGGCGATCCGGGGCAAGGGGCCGAGTTTGGCGCGATGCGCCGCGATCCAGTCGGGCGTTGCCGCGAGGGGCATGGGGCGGGCGATGCCAAAGCCCTGCACATGGGCGCAGCCCAGTTGCGCGAGCATGGCAAGTTCGCCCGCTGTTTCGACCCCTTCGGCAAGTGTGGCGAGGCCAAGACGGTCAGCCATCGACAGGATGGCCCCCACCATGCGCTGTTGGTCCGGGTCGCGGTCAATGGCGGTGACATAGGACCGGTCGATCTTGAGCCGGTTGACGGCAAAGCGGCGGATCGTGGCGAGCGAGGCGTGGCCGGTGCCGTAATCGTCAAGGTCAATGGGGCAGCCCATGCGTGCCAGTGCCGCGATATTGCGGGTGATGACATCGTCGGCAGAGGTGGCAACCACGGTTTCCAGCACTTCGATCACCAGCCGATGGGCGGGCAGGTCGCAGCGATCCAGCTCCCAGGCGAATTTCTCGGGCAGGGTGGGATTGCGCAATTCCTCGGGAGAGAGGTTGAGGCCGACGCAGGGTATATCGAGGCCGAGGTGATCCCATGTTTGCAGGGCGCGGAGCGCATTGGCGAGCATGGCATCGCCCAGCACCTCCATCCGGCCCGAGGCGGCGAGCAGCGGCAGGAATTCCGCAGGCGCGATCAAGCCTGCTGTGGGGTGCTGCCAACGTGCAAGCGCCTCGAACCCGGTGATTTGGCCGGTATCGGTGCAAATCTGCGGCTGGAACCATGTGATTAGCCGCCCCTCTTGCAGGGCTGTTGTTACCTCTTGTGCAAGTGCGCGCGGCGGAGGCGTAGGTGCGGCCATGCCGCGGCCATAGGCGCGGATCGCCGCAGGCCCGTGGCGCTGCGCCTCATGCAGGGCGGTGTGGCAGGCGTCATAAAGGGCTGTGGCGGTGCGCGCGGGGGCCTGTGCATCAAGACAAAGGCCCAGCGAGGCCGAGATATGCAGCGTGGTGGCATCGAGCGCGATAGGCTCTGCCAGTGCCGTGCGCAGCCGCTCGGCCAAGGCCAGAAGCGGGCCCAGCGTGAGGCCGGGCTTGGGCGCCAAGAGCACCCCAAGCCGCCCGTCGCCAAGATCGAAAAGCTGATCCGCGGGCCGCAGCATGCGCGCGAGGCGTTCAAGGCTTTGAAGGATCACACGGTCGGCGGCGGCAAGGCCGTGGCGATGCGTCAGCGTCTCGAATTCGTCGATCTGAAGAAGCAGGCAGGCGGTGCGTGTGCCCCCCTGCCGCGTGTTGGAGAGGCTATCGGCGATGGCGGCGCGCAGGGGCGCGCTGCGCGCGGCCTCATCCGTCAGGGGTGGGGTTTGACGGCGGTCCGATAGGGCAAGCGCCAGAAGGGTGAGCGGTAGCGCCAAGAGCAGGGCCGCAAGCCCGAACCAGTGGGTTGCCAGACCCGCCGCCGCGATCAGCGCCAGCGATTGCGGCCAATGGCGCGCGCGCAGCCGTGCCGCAATCCCTGCAATCCGTTCTTGCCCTGCTGTGACCATCAACCCTTGTCCCGCAATCTGGCGATGAGCCTAGCGCGGTGGGGGTTAACGGAGTTTGGGCAAGCCTTCGGGATTTGCGTCGGATTTTATCGATTCGGTGGTCAGGCCCGCGAAATCGAACAATTTGGGATCAAGCAGATGCGAGGGCCGCGCGTTCATCAGCGCGCGGAACATGACCTGACGGCGGCCGGGGCTGCGCGCTTCCCAGCTGTCGAGGATTTGTTTGACCTGCTGGCGTTGCAGCCCATCCTGAGACCCGCAAAGGTCACAGGGGATGATCGGGTAATTCATGGCGCGGGCGAACCGCTCGCAATCCTCTTCGGCGACATGCGCAAGCGGGCGGTAGAGGAACAAATCGCCCTCTTCGTTCACCAGCTTGGGCGGCATGGTGGCAAGCCGCCCACCGTGAAAGAGGTTCATGAAGAAGGTTTCGAGAATGTCATCGCGGTGATGGCCGAGCACGACCGCTGTGCAGCCCTCTTCGCGGGCGATGCGGTAGAGATTTCCCCGGCGCAGGCGCGAACAGAGCGCGCAATAGGTGCGCCCGGCAGGCACCTTGTCCATGACGATGGAATAGGTGTCCTGATATTCGATGCGGTGGGGCACCTGCATACGGCTGAGAAAATCCGGCAGGACGGTGGCCGGGAAACCGGGCTGGCCCTGATCGAGATTGCAGGCCAAAAGCTCTACCGGCAAAAGGCCGCGCCATTTGAGTTCGTAGAGTACGGCGAGCAGGGTGTAGCTATCCTTGCCACCCGAGAGGCACACGAGCCATTTGCCGCCCGGCGCGATCATGCCATATTGCTCGATCGCCTCGCGGGTATGGCGCACGATCCGTTTGCGCAGCTTTTTGAATTCGGTGCTGCTGGGCGCGCCGTGGAATAGCGGATGGATCTCTTCGGACTCGTCTAGCATGGGCTGGCTTTAGGGGTTTTACGGGGGGCAGGCAAGTGGGGGGGAGGGAGCGTGTTAGGCAGATGTACAACACGAGCGCTGAAGGTCATGTTCCGTGGACAAGGGACAGTGGATGTAAGGTATGCTCAAAGGAGTGCATCGGGGTTGTCTTGACTTAGCGACCATCACAATGGGATCCTTCAACCAATTGATAAATGCACAGCATATGCGCTCCGCGGAGGTTTGTTCTTGGAAAACAATTACGATTCAAAAACTCTGCTCTGCAGAGTGGTTTTTAAGGGAATAGAGAGCGCTGGTCGGATTTTTTTCTCACCGGAACATATTAACTTAAACATCGTCGGGTTTGAGAAGTTCATTCATTATCAAAATCGTGAACGTATTGTGCTTCAACTTGAGGACAGTGAGTATTGCACCATCGAGCCGATGTCTTGTTCGAGTGGACATTCCTCTAACGGTAGCAGCGTCTGCAATTTCGTGACCTGCGATGTTCGTCAAGCCATCGTCGGTTTTCGACCTTGGGACGACTGTGATCGAATAAAAGAGTTCAATTTCCGTTTGTCGGACACAAATCGACTTTTTGAAGCGCCCGATTTAAAGCAATCGATATTGGAAGCAGAATTTGAAGAGCCGCCAGATGCAAAAATCGTCGAAGCCTCGGCAAGCGATAAAAGTGTAACGATAACGTTTGGATACCTGCTTACTTGGCAAGACGGGCGTTTTGGAATCTCAGATATTTCTGGTCGAGTGCAATTTAGGGATGCTGTACGGATTGAAGATCTGAGCGATTTTGTGGCACTCATTACAACTTTTTTAACTATGGCTTCAGGTGTCGCGGTGCGGATTGGAAACTTTTCGATTGTTCCAGACAAAAATGACGAGCAAACCTTAGTCAATGGTGGAACTTTCCCAGCGGCATTCAAGCTAATTTGGCCAAGTGGAACGTTGGCGCAAATCGACAGCTCCAGTCAAATTCGACCGTCCAGCGTATTGCGCTGTTTCGATGAGGCAGAGCGCAAGTCAACATGTGACTGCCTTGTATTTTTTATCGATCATTGGAAGACTTGGAGGCCGGCACTCTTGGGTCTTTGTTTAGCTAGGCAAGCCGGAAATAGCTTTGACCGGAACCGCATTTTGAATGCGTGTAAGTGGCTCGAGTCAATTCCCGGTGCTGAGCAGCTAGATTTAGAAATTGAACATTCGCTTGATGAAATCGCAAGAGCGGCTGAGGAAAAGGCGTCAGAGCTGGGCCTTGATTTAGGCGAGCGTATTAAAGGAGCAATCAAACGGCTAGGAACCGAGAGTCGAAATGAGTTCTTAAGCCGCTTAATCGACCAAGCCGTGACAGAAGACAATACTACGCTAAAACAAAGGTTTCTGAGAGACCTTCACAAAGCATTCCGAATCCGTGGAAATTTTGCTCACCGGAAATTTGACCATGCGGGACAGGAAGATTTTGAAGACTACGTCCGGTGTACCTTCGCTGTTGAAGCGTTGGCATTTCTCTTACTGTTTCGAAGTTTGCCACTTCCTGATGATCACCATTGGGGACATGGACCGAATAGTTTTACTGAATATCTTATATCGTTGCGGCAAGCATGATGAAGCGCCATTGACAGTTCAAGGTTGCGCTAAGCATGCAAGACACTGTCAACATTTCATATTTTCAAGAGAGCTAGAATGTCCGCCCTCACAACACCCGATCAAAAAGCTGTGCGAGGAGGGGGTTGGGGAATCTGCGTTTGGCGGTGACGGCGTGGAAATGTTCGGTGAGGCCGACGCTATGGGCGGCCTCTTGCAGGAGGCCTGATTCCAGTTCGTTCTTGACCACGATGGGGGGCAGCACCGCAAGGCCGATATCCTCGCGCGCGAGAAGGCGCATCATGGCCATGTCATCGACTTCGGCGGCGAGCACCGGGCGGATCGAGAGGCGGGCGCAGAGCGCGTCGAACCCGGCGCGCACCGGAGATTCGAGCGTGGGCACGATGATCGGATTGGCGCTGAGCAGCGCGGCAAGGCTGTCTGCGGCCTCGATCCGGGCGGGGGTGCCGATCACGCTGACGGGCTGCTGCGCCACGGGATGCACGATGAAGCTGGTGAGCGCATCGGCGCTGGGGGCCACATTCGTGAGCACGACATCCAAGCTGAGCGCCTCTAGCCCCTGGAGCAATTCGATCGAGGTGCCGGAGCGCAGGACAAGTTCGATCTGAGGCTGGCCCAAGAGCGGGCGCAGGAATTCGATCTGGAAATTGCGCGACAGCGTGGCGAGTGCCCCCACACGCAGCACCTGTTGCGCATGACCGGTCTGGCGCAGCGTCGCGATGAGTTCCTGCCCTGCGCCAAAGATGGTTTCGGCATAGTCGAGCGTGATGCGCCCCGCTTCGGTCAGGTGCAATTGGCGATTGCGCCGCTCGAACACGGGCTGGCCCAGACGATCCTCGAGCTTGCGGATCTGCACCGAAAGGGCTGATTGCGAGAGGTTGAGCCGGGCCGCGGTGCGGGTGAGGTTGCCGTCGCGGGCGACCTCCCAGAAATAGCGCAGATGGTTGTAGTTCATTTCGGTCATATCGTTCTGTTTAGAAGAATGATTTGTTTGGAACAATGAATTTTTATTATGATCGGGTTTTGCCTATCACCGGGAGAGCCATTTGCCCCCGGAGGTTACATGCCGATCCATCTTTTGCCCCTGCTTGCGCCTGTCGTTCTGATCGTTGCCGCAGTCCTGATCCCTGCACAGCGGACTATCACCCCGCGCCGCGCCGCGTGGCTGGCGGAAGGGGCTGGCCTTGTGGCGCTACTAGTGGCGCTGACGATGCCGGTGATCCTGATGGTCACAGGGGCGGGCGATGGGGCTGCGCCCGGCGTGCTGGGCCATGTGATCGCGGTGCGGGTGGATGTGGTCAGCGCCGTGATGCTGATGCTGGTGGCCTTTATCGGCTGGGTCGTTGCGCGGTATGCGCGCACCTATCTGGATGGCGAGGCGGGGCAGGCCCGCTTTGCCCTGTGGCTTTTGGCGACGCTGGCGGCGGTGCAGATCCTTGTGCTGTCGGGCACGGTGGTGCAGTTTGTGGGGGCGTGGATCGCCACCAGCCTCTGTCTGCATCGTTTGCTGCTGTTTTACCCCGAGCGGATCGGGGCGCAGCGCGCGGCCTATAAGAAATTCGTGACTGCGCGGCTGGGGGATGCGGCGCTGATCGGTGCGGCGCTGCTGCTGGTTGCGGCCTATGGAACCACGCAGATCGCGGGCATCCTGAGTGCCGCGCGGTTGGGTGAAGGCGGCGCGCTGGCAGCGGCGGCGGCGGGGTTCTTGGCGCTGGCGGCGCTGCTGAAATCGGCGCAATTCCCGAGCCACGGCTGGCTTACCGAGGTGATGGAGGCGCCCACGCCGGTTTCGGCCCTGCTGCATGCCGGGGTGGTGAATGGCGGCGGGTTTTTGTTGATCCGGTTTGCCGATGTCCTGCTGTTGTCGCCGCTGGTGCTGGCGGTGCTGGTGGGGATCGGCGGGTTTACCGCGCTTTTTGGCGGGGTGGTGATGCTGACGCAACCGACGGTCAAGGTCTCGTTGGCGTGGTCCACGGTGTCGCAGATGGGGTTCATGATCCTGCAATGTGGTCTGGCGCTCTTTCCGCTCGCCCTGCTGCATATCGTGGCGCATTCGCTATATAAGGCGCATGCGTTCCTGTCGGCGGGCGGCGCTATTGAGCGGGTGGCGGCGCAGCGGCGGCCGGGGCCGGTGGCGGTGCCGGGGCTGCGCTCTGTCGCGCGGGCCTTTGGGTTGGCGATCACGATTTATGGGCTGGTTTATCTTGCCTCGGGCGCGCTGATCGGGTTTGGCGCGAAATCGCCTCAGGCGGTGGCGCTGGGCGCGATCCTGATCTTTGGTGTGGCCTATCTTTTGGCGCAGGGGTTGGCGGATGCGGCCCCGCGCGCGCTGACACGGCGCACGGCGCAGATGTCGGTGCTGGCGACGGTGGCGTATCTTGCGCTGCAACGGGGTGCGGAATGGCTGACCGCTGGTGTCTTGCCGCCTGCGCCTGTGGCGGGGCCGCTGGAATGGGCGCTGATCCTGTTGGCGCTGGTCAGTTTCGGCGCGGTGGCGGTGGCGCAATCGACCCTGCCGCTCTGGGCGCATCATCCGGCGGCGCAGGGGCTGCGGGTGCATATCACCAACGGATTTTACATCAATGCCGTCGAGGACCGCCTGTTGCGGGTCTGGTCGCGGCCACGGGCGCGCAAGGGAGCGGCATCATGAAGAGCGAGACGCATGCCGGGTTTACCGGCCCCCATCTGGAACTGATTGCCCTGTCGGAGAAGGTGAGCCGCGTTATTCCGCCGCTCTGGCCGCTGGAGGCGACCGTTGCGGTCAATCCCTTCCTTGGGCACACGGGGCAGAGTTTGGCGCAGGTATCGGCCAAGCTGGGCCGGATCGCGGGCCTGCGGGTGACGATGCCGAATGCCTGGTATCGCGCGCGGATTGCCGAGGGGCGGATCACTGCGGCTGACCTTGAGGCGGCGCTGGCGGAGGCCCCTGCGGGTGCGCCCGCGACGGTGGCTGCGTTGAAGGCGGCGGCGGAGGCGGAGCAAGAGACGCCCGAGGCATTGCCCACCCTCGCGCATCTGGCGCAGGAGGTGTCGGGCGTGGACTGGCCGGGCCTGATCGAGGCGCGCATTGGCGCGTGGGCGGCAGGCTATTTCGATGCGGGTCAAGCGCTCTGGCAGGTCACGGCGGGGCGCGGGGCCTATGAAAGCTGGCAGATTTTTGCCAGCCGGGATCTGACGCCGGAAATCTCGGGTCTGACTGGGTTTGCGGCGCGCGTTGCAGCACAGCCGGGACGCGCGCGGGTGGCGCTGTCACTGGCCTGCGACGCCTTGGGTTTGGAGGCGGGCGCGGCGGAGAGCTATTTTCACCAGCTTTTGCTGGGGCTTGGGGGCTGGTCGCAACTGGCGCGGCAACGGTTGTGGCAAGCCGAGATGGACGGGCAGGCAGAGCCGATTACGACGGACCTTTTGACGATCCGTCTGGTTTGGGAAGCAGCGCTCTTCGCGCAATATGGCGATCAGATTGCGGCACGTTGGGCGGACATACGCGCCACCCATGCGACGCCGGCATGCGCGACACCGGCGCAGCTGGCCGCTTGTGTGTTGCAAGAGGCCGCAGAGCGGGCGGCGCAGCGCGATTTGGCCGAGGTGCTGGAGGCGGAGGTGCCCGAGAAAGTGCAGGCGCGCCCCACGCTTCAGGCGGCGTTCTGTATCGACGTGCGGTCCGAGGTGTTTCGGCGCGCGCTGGAAAGCCTGGATCCCGGCATTCAAACCCTTGGCTTTGCGGGGTTCTTTGGCTTGGCGCATGGGCATCGCAATTTCGCTTCGGATGTGATCGAGGCGCGGTTGCCAGTGTTGCTGGCACCGAAACTGTCGAGCACGGCCACAGCCCCGAGCGCGGCGGGTGCCGATCAGGCCGCACGGTTCGGAGCGCGGGCGGCGCGGGCCTGGGGGCGGTTCAAGCTGGCGGCGGTGTCGTCCTTTGCCTTTGTCGAGGCGACCGGGCCGGTCTATCTGGGCAAACTCTTGCGGGATGCTTTGGGACAGGCCCCGCGCCACAACATCCCCCCTGCGCCACAGTTCAGCGCCGAATTTACCCTGACCGAGCGGATTGCCACGGCTGCGGCCATTCTGCGGGCGATGTCGCTGACCGGGGATTTCGCGCCTCTGGTGCTGTTGGTGGGGCATGGGGCGCGTGTGGTGAACAACCCGCATGCCAGCGCGTTGCACTGCGGGGCCTGTGGTGGTTATCCCGGCGATGCCAATGCGCGGCTTTTGGCGGGGCTGCTGAATGAGGCGGAGGTGCGTGCCGGGCTGATCGCGGAAGGGATCGACATTCCTCATGATACGGTTTTTGTCGCGGGGATGCATGATACGACCACGGATGCGGTGACGCTCTATGCGCAAGACCCCGGTTGTGCCGTGATCCCGGCCCTGTTGGAGCGCGCGCAGATGGTTTTGCAAGAGGCGGGGGCACTGGCGCGGACGGAGCGTGCGCTGCGCCTGCCGCGTGCGGGCAAGGGGGGCGATATTGGCGCACGCAGCACCGATTGGGCCGAAACCCGGCCCGAATGGGGGCTGGCGGGGTGCAACGCCTTTGTTGCGGCACCGCGCGACCGGACGCGGGGCAAGCCGTTGGGGGGGCGGGCCTTTCTGCACGACTATGACTGGCGGCAAGACGACGGCTTTGGTGTGCTGGAATTGATCCTGACCGCGCCGGTCGTTGTCGCAAGCTGGATCAGCCTGCAATATTATGGATCGGTGGTCGCGCCCGAGGTGTTCGGCGCGGGCAACAAGCTGTTGCATAATGTGACCGGCGGGGTTGGCGTGGTCGAGGGCAATGGCGGCACCCTGCGGGTGGGGCTGCCGTGGCAGTCTGTGCATGACGGGGCGGAGTTCATGCATGAACCGCTGCGCCTGACGGTGTGTGTTGCGGCCCCGGCAGAGGCGGTGACGGGTATTCTGGCGCGGCATCCCGATCTGCGTGCGCTGTTTGACAATCGGTGGCTGCATCTGATGTTGCTGGATGATGCGGGACGGATCGTGCAGCGCTATCGGGGCGGGTTGGAGTGGCAGGGCTGCCGCGAGGAACGGGGCATTCGCGCGGCGGCCTGAGGCCAGCCGGGGGAAAAGATTGCAGCGCGGGAAGGGGCGCATTAAACCTTGGACAGGATTGCGCCCGCTTTGGGCCGTGGTCCTGACCCGCAATCCCCGGACTGATGTCCGACCGGAAAGAAGGCTTGTGTCATGCCCGTGCCGCCCCCTGACATGCCAGAGATGTTGGCGGACCTCAGCCGGTTTCTGGAGCGGCCCCAGACCGATGAGACCGGGGCAGCTTCGGTAGCACTTGGGCCGCAGTTACAGGCGGCGCAGGCGTGGGTGCAGGCGCAGGAGGGGGCAACGCCCTTAGCGGATTTTCTGGGCGCGCTGCTGATGCGTATGGCGCAGGATGGGTTGAATGGCCGAATTGCGGCGCAGGCCGCGCAATTCGAGCTATTGACCCTGCGCGCGGCGCAAAAAGCGCAAGAGGCGGACAGGCTGTCGGGCAGGGCGCGGGCGCTGGGCCTGCTTTTGGCGCAGGTGCTGCCTGATCTGCCGGAGGCGCAGCGCGCCATGCTTTTTTCGCCGGAGGAGTATCTGGCGAGTAATCCGGATGTGGCCTTTGCCGGGGTTGATCCGCTGGCGCATTACCTCTCAAGCGGGGCGGCGGAGGGGCGCGCGCCGCGATGGTTGGATCAAGGGGGGGGAACTCTGGGAGCGCTGATCGAGACCTGCCCCGCGCCCCGGTCTTGTCGCGACCTGCGAGAGGTGGCGCGCGCCGAGGCGCTGGCGCTTTTGGGGCAGCAGAGACCGGAGGTTAGCGTGATCCTGCCCACTTGGAACCGAGCGCATACGGTTGTGAGGGCGGTGGCCTCTGCGCTTTTGCAATCCTATGCGCCCAAAGAGGTGATCGTGATCGACGATGGCAGCCGCGATGCCACGTTGGAGCTGTTGCAGCAGCGGTTTCCAGAGCCTGTGGCGGCGGGGCGGCTTGTCCTGCTTGGGCAGGAGAATGCGGGGGTGTCGGCGGCGCGCAATGCTGGGCTGGCGCGGGCGCAGGGCGACGTGATCGCCTATCTCGACAGTGACAATTACTGGGAGGCGGATCACCTGCTCTATGCGGTGGGCGGATTGCTGGCGGTGCCGGGGGCGCGGAGTGCCTATACCGCGATTTGTCGGCACAACCTTTCGCAGGGGTGGAGCGATGTGTTGTTTCAGAGTTTTGACCGGGCCGCACTGGCCGAAGAGAACTTCATCGACCTCAACAGTTTTGTGCATCGGCGTGGGCTGGTCGAGACGCTGGGTGGGTTTGATACGGCCCTGACGCGGCTGGTGGATTGGGATCTGATCCTGCGGTATACCGCCCTGTCGGACCCGGTCGCGCTGCCGGTCATTACCGGGCATCATGTGGTGGACAGTCTTGGCCTTGATAATATTTCGACGCGCGAGGCGTTGGGGCCGAACCTTGCCCATATTCGCGCCAAACAGGGCAGTATTCCGGAGGGGCCATGACCGATCCAGAGGATGATATTGCGCGGGGCATGGCCGCGTTGCGCGCCCAGAACCGGCTGCTGCTGGAACAGGTTGAGGCGCTGCGTGGAACGCTGGCCGCGCGCGAGGATGAGATCACGCGGCTGAGTGCGCGGCTTTTGGAGTTGGAGGCGCTTCGTGCTTCCCCTGAGCCCTCTGGTCTTTTGGCGCGGTTGCGCGCGCGGCGGCGCTGATCCATGCGGCCCGATGTTGATCCCGAAGCGGTCGCGCGGTTGCGCCGGTCGGCATGGTTTGACGCGGGCTGGTATGGGCGGGTCTATCCGGATGTCGCGCGTCTGCCGCTTGATCCCGCCACGCATTATGCATGGATCGGGGTCTTTTTGGCGCGTGATCCGGGGCCGCAGTTCGCGGCGCGTGCCTATCTTGCGGCCAATCCCGATGTCGCGGCGGCGGGGCTTGATCCGTTCACGCATTTTCTGACCACTGGGCAGGCTGAAGGGCGCAAGGCACATCCCGGTGCGGGGCCTGCGCGCGTACCCGCACCCCTGCGGCGGCTCAAGCATTTGCGCGATTTGCTGGAAACCGGCGGGCTTGAGGCTGGGCCGCGGGCGGCGCTGGCGGACATGGCCAAGGGGCAGATGGGGCCGGAGGCCGCTACCGGGGCGGCAGAGGCGCTGGGCCTTATGGCCTTGCAGCGTGGAGAGAGCGCGGAGGCGCGTGCCTGGCTGGCACGTCGCCAAGAGATTTCGGGTGCGGCGCTGGCGCGGTTGGCCCCGGTGATGGCGATTGCGGCGGCGCGAGATGGGGATCGGGCGGCGGCAGAGGCCATGGCAGAGGATGCGCCGAAATCCCCGGCTCTGCATCTCGCGCGGATCTGGTGGGCGGGGTCCGAGGCCGAGGCGCTGGCCTGTCTCAATGCGGCGCTGGATTTGGCTGGTCATGCGCCGGTGGCCTTGGCAGAGGGCGCGGCGGCGCTGCTTGACCGGCTGATCCCAGCGACATCGGGCGCTGCGGGGGCAGAGGAGGGGCCGCTTGTCAGCGTGCTGATGGCGGCACATGACAGTGCGGCGACGATTGAAACGGCGCTGCGTGCGATGCAGGCGCAAAGTTGGCGGGCGTTCGAGCTTTTGGTGATCGACGATGCCAGCAGCGATGATACGGCGGCGATTGTGGCGGCCTATGCGGCGCGTGATCCGCGCATCCGCCTGATCCGGTTGGACCAGAACCGGGGCGCTTATGGTGCGCGCAATGCCGGGTTGGCCGAGGCGCAGGGGCGGTTTCTGACGTTGCACGATGCCGATGATTGGTCGCATCCTGACCGGCTGCGCTGTCAGGTGGAATTCCTGCTTGGCAATCCCGGATTTGTCGGCTGTCTGAGCCAGCAGGCGCGGTCCATGCCCGATTTGCGCCCCTGTCGCTGGACCGGCACAGGCGCCCTGATTTTCGAGAATATGACCTCGCTGATGCTGCCCACCGATCTGGTGCGCGATTGTCTGGGGGGATGGGACGCGGTGCGCGTGTCCGCCGATAGTGAATTGCTGCGCCGGGTGCAGCATCTTTTTGGCGCGCGGGCGGTTGCCTCGCCCGACACCGGCCCGCTGGCCCTGCAACGGGCCAGCGAGGGCAGCGCGACGGGGGACGGGGCAACCGGCATGGATTGGTTCTATTACGGGGCGCGGCGCGAGTATTATGAGGCGCAGATGCACCACCATGCGCGTGCCCCGCATCTGTGGTATCGGCCCGGTGGCGCGCGCCCCTTTCCCGCGCCTGCCCGGCTGTGCTCTGGGAGGGCAGAGGTTGAATGTGACCGGGTGTATGCGGGGCTGATGACGGTGCGGGATGCCGGGGTGGAGGCGCTGCTTGGTTGGTTGGCCGAGGATCGTGCGGCGGGGCGCAGCGCGGGTCTGGTGCCGCTTTATGATCTGTCGATGCCGGAGGAGGCGGGGCTATTGCTGCATCCTGCCCTGCGTGATCTGGTGGACGGAGAGGCGGTACGGGTGCTTTGCCATGGTGAGGTGGTGCGCTCTGCCCGGTACCGTCGCCTGCCTGGACAGGCCGTGACCGAGCCGCATCGCTATCTGCCGGTTGTATGGGAAGACGGACAAAAAATGCTGGCACCCGGAGAGGTGCCAGCAGAGACAGTGTAGGGGCGCTGACCAGACGCCCGATCAGAGGAACGTGAAATCGTCCACTGTGAGTTGCGCGGCTGTGATGCCTTCGACGAGGATTGTGTTGCCATTCACCGTCATTTGCGCGCCGCCCTCGACATCGACGATGTTCATCGCCGCGACGAACCCCGCCAGACCATTGCCGCCATTGGTGATATTGGTCTCGCCGGTATCCGGGTCCACGCGGCGGATGAAGAAACTGTCCAACCCATCTTCGAAATCGGTGATCACATCCGCCTCGCCGTCGAAGAAGGACGAGAAGACGAATTGATCTGCGCCGGTTCCGCCGGTGATCGTGTCATTTCCAGCGCCCGCATTGATCGTGTCATTGCCTGCGCCGCCGTCGATTATATCGTTTCGGCCGCCACCAGCGAGGAAGTCGTTGCCGTCACCGCCCGAGATGCTGTCGTCGCCTTCACCGCCGCCAACGCTATCATTGCCTGCACCGGCATCAATCGTATCGCGCCCGGTGCCGCCGCCGATATCATCCGCGCCGCCATTGCCAAAGATCAGATCGTTGCCAAAGCTGCCCGACATGCTGTCGTTGCCGTCGCCGCCTTCGAGCGTGTCATCGCCAGCGCCGCCTGCGACCACGTCATTGCCGTTGCCACCGGACACGAAATCATTGCCAAAGCCTGCGCCCAGCACATCGTTGCCGCCGTTGCCAAAGATGGTGTCATCGCCAAGGCCGCCACCGATGCTGTCATCCCCCGGCCCGCCAAAGAGCGTGTCATTGCCATCCGAGCCGGAAATGTTGTTGTTGCCGCCCCCGCCCGAGTCGATGTTGTCATTCCCGTCGCCACCCGCGAGCGTGTCATCATTGACCGTACCAATCAGCGAGTCGTCACCATCGGTGCCCACGATCACCTCGCCGGTGATCCCCGTCCCGTTGATCAGATCAGCCGCGCTGATGAGGGTATCGTCGAATTGGAAGAATTCGACCGAGGTGAAGAAATCCGTGCCCTCGCTTGAGATGATCCGGATGCCGCCGTTGATCACGGAGACCTGCGTATCGGCGCGGGCCACGGCGAGCACGGCGGTGTCTGTGCCGCCCTCGCCGTCGATCGTGTCATCCCCGAGACCGCCCACAAGACGGTCATCGCCGTCCCGCCCTTGAAGCCGGTTGGCCGTGGCGTCACCGATGAGGATATCGTTGCCAGTGCTGCCACGCAGCCATTCGATATTGGAGATCGTATCGGTAAAGGCCACACCATTGGCTGTGCCCGTCACGATGCCGGTGGCGAGGTTGGCGTTGACCGCCGTCACGCCAAAATCGTCATAGCGCAGCCGGTCAAACCCGGCGCCGCCATCGACAGTGTCATTGCCGCCGCCGACGCGGAAGGATTCATCTGCCGTGCCGCCGGTGACCGAGTCGGCCTCGTTGCCCGTCCGAAGCTCGAACACGGTGCCGTTGACGGTGCTGGTGTTGCCGCCTTGGGTGATCGATCCAGCCACGAGATCGGCCGTGACCGCCGTTCCCCGGAAATCGAGCTGGACAAGGCCTGCGCCGGTCAGGTTGTAGGTGTCGCTTCCGCCAAAGCCACGGGCGCTGATCCATTGGTTGGATGCGGTGTTGAAGTTGAACACGTCATCGCCAGAGGTGCCCCGGATACGCAGCCCGCCATTGGCGAAGCCGGAGAGCATCGGGTTTTCGACGTCAAGCAGGGTGTCGAAGCCCTGTGCGCCCTTATCAACGGTGCCGGTATTGGCTGCCCCGTCGATGGTTGCGGTGATCGCAGATGCAAGATTGCCGTAGCTGACCTCGGCAAAACCATCAACCAGACCACCGAAGTCGACCGTGTCATTGCCGCTGCCGCCCACGACAAAGTCGCCGAAGTCGGGGTTGTTCTCGCCCGTGCGGATCAGGTCAGAGCCTGCACCGCCGATGAGTTGGTCATTGCCTGCGCCGCCGTCCAGCGTGTCATTGCCCCCTGCGCCGTCGAGCACATCATCGCCGTCCAACCCGTTCAGCGTATCGTTGCCGGTGCCGCCAAGAAGGGTGTCGTTGCCATTGGTGCCGGTGAACAGCTCGCCATCGGGCAAGAGTTCGCTGGTGGTGTTTTCAAAACTGGTGAGCTGGATGTTCTGGTTTGGGGCAAAGGGCCCAAACGTAACCTGCCCGCCATTCGTGATCGAGGCGTCGAGCGCATTGAAGCCGGCGACCGACGTTGGCAAAATCACCGTGTCATCGCCGCCAATCCGGAAAACATAATCCGTATTTGAGGAGTTATCGAAGAAGGCGATGATGATCGCTGTGCCCTGCGGCGTGGTGATAAAGCCCAAAGAAAGATCGACGGTATCCGCAGCAGGCCCCGTAAGATCAATACCGTCGATCCGTGCGATCGTCACATCGTCTTCATTGTTCAATTCGATCAGCGGCAAAATCTCTTCGGGGTCGGATACCCCCAGACTGCGGTAGTTGAAAACATCGCCGGTGATGGACAGCTCAAGTTCTATGGCCCGGACTTCAATGACGTTGTCGGCGGGCGAGCCATCTCTGCGTACGGCGATGCCGCTGGTTGTAAACAAATTCATTGTGTTTCCTTCTTAGGCTAGTTCCAAAATGCTCCGGGGACTGTAGCAATCACGAACCCGTGTATCCAACGTTTTTCCCAATGTTTCCAATATTGCATCCTAGGGTTGAATAGGTGAGGGGCGCCGATGGCGCCCCTCTCGTTGACTTGATGACTGCTTAAAGGAACGTGAAATCGTCCACGGTGAGCTGCGCGGCGGTGATGCCTTCGACGAGGATCGTGTTGCCATTCACCGTCATCTGCGCGCCGCCCGCCACGTCGACGATATTCATCGCCGTGACGAAACCCGCCAGACCGTTGCCGCCGTTGTTGATGTTTTCAACGCCAGTATCGGGATCGAAGCGGCGGATGAAGAAACTGTCCAAACCGTCCTCGAAATCGGTGATCACATCCGCCTCGCCATCGAAGAAGGCGCTGAAGACGAATTGATCGGCCCCGGTTCCGCCGGTGATCACATCGTTGCCAGCGCCTGCATTGATCGTGTCATTGCCCGCGCCGCCGTCGATGGTGTCGTTGCGCCCGCCGCCCGCGAGGAAGTCATTGCCCTCGCCGCCAAGGATGCTGTCGTCGCCTTCACCACCACCAACACTGTCATTGCCCGCACCTGCGTCAATCGTGTCGCGCCCGGTGCCGCCGCCGATATCATCCGCGCCCTCACCGCCGTCGATGAGGTCATTGCCAAAGCTGCCCGACATGCTGTCGTTGCCGTCGCCGCCTTCGAGCGTGTCGTCGCCCGCACCGCCTGCGACCACGTCATTGCCAGCCCCGCCGGTCACGGAGTCGTCTCCGAACCCGGCCCCGATGATGTCATCGCCCTCACCGCCATCAATGGTATCATTGCCAAGGCCACCGCCGATGTTGTCGTTGCCAAGGCCGCCAAACACGATGTCATTGCCATCGGAGGCGGGAATCGAGTCATTGCCGTCGCCGCCCGTGATGCTGTCATTATCCAGCGTTCCCGGCAGGAACTCGGACCCGGCGGTGCCGTTCACGATGTTGAACTCGGGCTGCGCCCCGGTGCTGCTGATCGTGGTATTGCCGCCCGAGTTCTCGACATTGAAGGTGGCATTGCTGAAATCGCCCTCGAGCGTGATGGTCGTATCGGCCACCCCGTCGCCATCGGTGTCGACGTCCAGAATGGCAGAGCCAAGGGTCACGACGATGTCATCGAGTCCGAACACGCTTCCGAGGATTTCCAGAAGGTCGTCATCCTGCCAGTTGTCGATGATGTCGCCATCAAGTTGTTGGGCTGTGCCGCTGACCGTGTCTTCGCCACCGCCAAGCATGATGAGTTCCGGCGCGCCGGTCGCGTTGATCTGATCCGACCCTGTCGAGCCGGGGACATTCACAAAGCTGCCACTGGAGTTGAAGTTGGAGGCCTGCATGTTGCCAATGAAAAGGCCGGAATCAAAGACGAAGTCACCGGTATCGGCGATCCCGATCTTGATCTCGTTCAGCCCCGCTTGAACGGGGGCAATCACGGTGATCAGCCGCGAAAATCCGTCATACTCAGTGTCGAACTGCCCGGTAAAGAGGTTTGTGGAGTCGTTGACGCCGTTGTTGTTAAAGAAGTTGCCCGGTGTATTGATGCTCTCTCCGACGATCGAGAGGGGCTGACCGGGGTCATTGTTGAAGAGCGCAAAATTCTGTCCGTTCACGAAAACGGCTGCGATATCGACAAACTGGCTGTTGACGAATTCCGGGAATTCATCCGAGCCAAAGAAGAGGTCGAACGAGACTGCCGGGGCATCGCCGATGTCTGTCGCGTCAAAGGTGAATGTGATGACGGAGGCGTCATTGGTGCGCCCTGCCCCAGAGAAGGCATCGCGCGCCGCCTCGTCGAGATCGGCATCGCCGGGTTCATCGAGGACCTCGGAAAAGGAGGCGGAGGTATTGCCAGAGCCCGGCCCGCTGCCGGTTGTCAGGAACACGCCGCGCTCGAGGTTGACCACGGGAGTTACCGTCTCGAACTGAAAGTCGCCGTCCAGATCCTCGAGCCGGTTGATGGCAAAGCCATCGGGCAAGAGCGCGATGCCCTCGATTGCGCCGGTGAACGCGACATTGGTCAGGGTCAGATTGGGGTCAGAGACCAGAACGTCTGCGATCTGATCGAACCCCGACGGCCCGATGATGGGCAGGCCAATGCCTGCGGTGGGTGCGTCGGAGAAGCGCAGAGTGGTCGTGCCCTCTTCAACCGATTGCACGAGGGTCGCGCCGAATTCGAAGGGCGATACAGAGAAGGCCGCGTCTTCTGTGCCGTCGCCATCGATATCAATCGACACAGTCAGGCTATCTGCGCTGATGCTGACGATGGAACTGCTTGTAAGCCCGGTGATGCGAATCTCGTCCCCAAAGGCGAGCGTCACGCTATCGCCGTCAAGTTCGGCCGCTGACCCTTGGATCACATCCAGCCCAAAGCCGCCGTCGAGGATATCAGCCCCCAGCCCACCATTCAGAAGATCATTGCCGTCATTGCCAAACAGGCTGTCGTTGCCGCCATCGCCAAGCAGGGTGTCCTGCCCCTCTTGCCCGTTGATGAAATCGTCGCCATCGAGACCCGAAATCGCATCATCCGTGCCAAAGCCGATCAGCGTATCGTTGCCATTGGTGGCCGGAAACAGCTCGACCTCGGCGGTTGCAACGCCGGAAATCGCATTGGGCGAGAAGGCAACACCGGGAGAGAAGGGGCCGCCGGGTGGAATATCAGCAAACCCGGCAGCCGCCACGACCGCCGCAAGTTCCGTCTCGGTGGGAACGGGGCCTGCAAAGAGCGGCACGCTATCCAGTTGGAACAGGAAGGTTTCGCCGGACAGGTCATTGGTGAAGCCGATGAACTGCGCCATCGCGCCATCAAAGGAGACCTCGGCCATAATCGTCTCGAACTGGCTCTCGAAAAAGTCGGGATCAAGATCCTCTAAGCGCGTCTCGAAGAGGTCGCCTTGTGTCACAACAAGATCGCCCTCAGGCTCTGTTGGATCAACGGTGGTCGACGTATAGGTGAATTGCAGATCATCACTTCCCAGCAACTCCAGTGTCGCTGGTTGAAGGCCAACGATACTGTCCCCGGCCGTAATGAACTGAAACCCCGTTAAGGTGAAAAGCGTTGCCATGTCTAAGCCCCCAAGACTATGGAAATAAAGATTAAAAAGTGGGCTTTCGGATGGACATCACAAAAACGTGAACCGATTCCCACAGCCAGAGTTTAGACGGGAAGACGTGATTTTCAATGTTATACGCCGAGTTTGTTGCCGCGAGAGGGGGCGCGCAGCAACAGGCCGGTGTTGAACAGCCATCTTGGCGGGTGGCTCAGAACCTTGCGGCGAGGTCTGCGACGCCCTTGGGCAGGTCGGGCCAGACCGGGCCTTCGCCGCTGTCAATCGCGCGGCGGCATTCGGTCTGCATCGCCGCGACCCATGCTTTCCAGCCCTGCGCCAGCGTCAGATCGCCGTCACGCAAGCCAGAGGCGGCAAGGGCAACGGTACGCGGTGCACCGTCCAGCACAGCGGCGGTGAAGACGATCCCGGCTTGGGCGATGTTCATCTGCGTGGCCTCGGAGCCGACGGCAAGGATGCGCGCACGGCAGTCGGTCTTGATCGACGTGGCGCGCGCCAAAGCGGCGGCTTGGGCCTTGGTCTCGGCGGTGACGGCTTGGGCGAAATCAATCTGCATCGGGGGTCTCCAACTCGTAGGGCGGCAGGGCCACGGGGCCGTTGCCCGTAAGGGTGAGGGGTGCGGGGAAGAGCGTTTCTTGCGGCGCGTTGGCCCCGTGCGGCAGCACGAGCGTGAGGCGCAGCGTGCCGCCCACACGCTCGACCGGGCCTGCGAACCAGTCGCTTGCGATGGCCTCGGGTGGCAGGGTCGCGCCCTCGGGCAGTGGCGAGAAATCGAACACCTCGCCATTGAGCGTGAGTGTGTCGCCAGCGCGGCTTAGCATAAGGGGCGTGTCGCGGCGGGTGGGGGATAGGGTGATTTGCATGCGTGTCTCCTTTAGGACCAGCGGCCAAGGGCAAACAACCGCGTTGAAACCGATGATCGAATGCCCCCAACTGTCCAGGTGTTGAACGTCAGGGAGGCGTTGCTCACCCCGATCGTCGTCGGGTTCCCGAACCGCGGCGCGCCTATGGTTGGAGTGATTGCAAGGCCATCGACCCCGGCGAAGACCGCCGGATAGGTCCAGACCGTTTCCGCGGCACCGTCTGATGTGAGAGTGCCAGTGCAAATCTGCGTGCCATCCGCAAATCGAATATACCGCCCGTTGGCGTTGCTGCCGCGCTCGATCACAGCCCCTGTCGGCACGGCGCCAGACATCGACACGGTGCCAAGGATATTCGCCTTGCGATAGACATCCGCGCCGAGTGCCGCGCCTTGGGCCCCAACGGTCAAAACCCGCCCCGGCGTGGTGTCATTGGCCGACGATTGCACGGCGGCGCCGCTGAGACGCCCGGTCTGGGCATTGACGCGCAGCGCCTCGGTCCAGTTGACGCCATCGGCGGTGACTTTGATGGAAAAATCATCCTGCCCGGCGATGCCCATTTCCGCGCGCCCGGCAAAGCCGGTTTGAAACAAAAGGCTTGCGGTGGCACCCGCTTCGGCCTTGTTGATCTTGAGCTGATGCCCCGCGCCTGCATGGGTGAGCAAGGTCGCCTCTGCCGCCACGCTCAGACGGTTGAGCGCATCGGCATCGGTGGCGATGCCAAGCCTCTCAACCCGCTCTGGAATGCTGCGCCACGTGCCATCCCGATAGAGGCGCAGATCAGCAGAGCCGCGCGCGGTTGCGATCCAGCCTTCTTGCGGCGCAACAAAGCCCCAGGCTTCGCCGAGAAAGACGGCGATTTGGCCATCCTGCCCGGCCCAGGCCCCCATCGCCCCTTGGCCAAGGGCATAGCGCGCGCCGGTCTCGGGGGCGGCGGGCGGTTCGGTGGCCTCGAACCCGTCCAGCGCCATCTGGACCAGAAGATCCAGCCGCTGCACAGCCTCATTATAGGTCACATGCTTTTGCGCCTGTGACGGGGCGATAAATGGCAGGTCTAGGCGGGCTGATACATCCGACATCGGTCTCTCCAGAACGGTTGCGCAGACGAGAGACTCGGGAAACGGGATTACCAACCCCTTAACAAATGGGGCGATGGTGGACTATCTATCTGATTATAAGTTAAAAAATGTCCGGCTGGACGGCCGTAGCATTGCCGCAACCAGCACCGATCAGATGGCAAGACCGCACCTGCGGCACACCAATGAGGTCGGCGTTGGCAGCGGCAACGTCGAGATGAGCCCCTCACCGATTTTGCCCAAGAGCGCCCCGGAGAGTGCGTGGGCCTTTTATGCTTTGAACAGGCTTCAGCTTCCGGCGTATTTCATCACGATGTCTGCGAACTGCTCTGCTGGCAGAACCGGCGGAATGAGGGTCAATACCTTTCCGTCCGCGTCGAGCAGAAAGATATGGCTGCTATGGGCATAGATGGGCCCATATTCTGGATGATCCATGACCTTTTCAAAGGTGATCTGAAACGCACGATAGGCCTTGCTCAACGCCTCGGGATTGCCGGTCAGGCCAATAAGATCCGTCGAGATTTCAGCCAAGGCGGGCCCGATCGTTTTGGGCGTGTCCAGCTCCGGGTCTATGGTGATCATGATCGGGCTGACTGGAATGCCACGCTGTTTCACAAGCTCTGCGGCGTCCACCATCATTGGCAGGGCCGCACTGCAGATGCCGGGGCAATTGGCATAGCCGAAGAATACAAGCTGCATCCGACCGTCCGGATCAGTCTGGGTGCGGGTTTTGCCGGTATGGTCGACAAGCTCGAACGCGCCGCCCAGTTTCCATGGCAGTGCCGTCACTGAATCCGATGGCGCAAGGACGGGCGGCGCTGCGTGCTTTTCCGGGCCATGCGCCAATGCGCCAGATGCCAAGCCGCTACATGCCACGGCCAGCAGCAGAGTTCGGAGTTTCATTCAAACAATTCCTTTATGAATTGCTGTTCTTCTTCAACGCCGATGCCGGTGTAGCCATGTGCGGCAATCTCTGCGTTGACGCGCGGGTCGCGGCGGAACCATGGCCCCTTGCCATCCGCCTCGGGATGGTTTTCTGCCCATACGTCCGTCCAGCGGTTGGCGGCGGTCCATTCGGCATCGCCCAGAGCGCGGATCTTTTGCACCAGATAGATGTTCGTCGCCTTAAGATCGGGATCTTCGATCAACAGGCCGTCAACCTCGACCTGCTTGCCGCAGAATGGCAATATGTCAACCGCCGCCCCTGAGAACGCAGCCTGCGCGTTCTTGTTGGGATAGACCAGAACGTTGTCGGCGTTGCGCAGCAAACCCAGTTGGCGCACCCCGCCACCGCAATCTGCCGGGCAATCGCCGGTCAGTTCGCACAGAATATCCACCACCTTGGCCTCAAACCGCGCGGGTTGCTCGGCATAGAGGTTCCATGTTTTCGCCTCGGACCCTTGGGAGAAATCCTGCGCGCCAGCAGGAAGTGCCATGCCGGTGAACGCGAGCATCATCAGAACATGTTTCATTGTGCGTCCCCTCACTGAGCTGGCTTTGGAATGGCGAACGGCGGAACTACCCCGTAATCCTCGTGGTTGAGTTTCGTGATCCCGTGATCGGTGACCACTTCCTCTACCACCAGATAATTCAGCCCGTCGCGATGATAGAGCAGGCCATCCGCCGTAATCTCGTGGCTGGCAAGGCGCAGCTGCGTATCGCCCCCGGCAGAGCCGTCGTCGCCCGCGATCTTGAGCACCATGTAGACCTGACCGTCATCGCCCAGCAGGCCCACAGGGATGCCCCCAGCCGAACACCAGAGCGCACAGGTGTGATGCGCCGAGCCGGTCACCGCGTCCGGGCCGCCCATCACGCCAGAGTAATAGCACCAGGTATCAATGATCTCGCCCCGGACCTGAACGCGTTCACCCTCGGCCGCAAGAGCGGCCAGAGGCATAGGCAGCATCATTGCCGCCAAAAATAGTTGCTTGCGCATGGTTCTACCTCTCAGGCTACGCAGTCTTGTCTGCGAAGCTAACCACTCATTGCTTGCAACAGCCAAATAAAGTTTCTGTCAGGTTTGGTGAGGAATGACCCAAGCGAGCCAGTCCGCGCCGACGGAAACGTCGAATATCTCGCGCCAACCGGGGGGCTGTGTATGATGTGACGCGGTCAAGCCGGGTGGTTCTGGACGCCAGCATATCGCGCGGCTGCTGGCGGGGATGTCATGGAAAGGTATATATTTTATCTGGAGTGCCAGTCTTGGAAACATTCGACCCGCCCGAGCACATGCCAGTCAGTTTAGCCGTGTGATCGGCCGCTTGTCTCGGAAGCGGAATTTCAAATTTTGTTGGTCTATAAGTCATGACATTCGATTTGGCGGTTTAGCCGGTGGAGGGCTGCAAACTGCGCATAGGATGCCGTTGAGCGAGATATGCTGTGAAAATGGCCGCCCCATTAGGGCTTTCTTTGCGGGAAGGCGGGGCGCGTTTTTGTCGATGACGCGGGTCTTCGTGCCGGTGTTCTTTGTTCTCTTCATTTCGCTAAAGACATATGGCGGCGAGGATGGTTTGATCGTGTGGCGCACCAAAGGCCAGCAAAGGCTGTACATGAAGGATCAAGCGACGTTGCATTGGGTGGTTTTGGACATTGCCGGTATCAGCCAGAATGAGCGCCGGATGACTGCGACAGCGCCCCTGTGCCATCGACCGAGCGAGGGGTTTATAGGATGAGACTGGTTCTGGTTGGTTGGGGGGCCATTGGATCGGAGGTTGCGCGCCTTTTGAAGGCGCGCGCCGCGCCGGTCGATCTGGTTGGGGTTGCTGTGCGTGATACTGCGCGTGATATTGGCGTGCCGCTGATTGATGACCCTGCCGCGCTGGCCGCGCTGACACCCGATCTGGTGGTTGAGGCGGCGGGCCGGGCGGCGGTGATGCCATGGGGCCTTGCATCCTTGAGTGCGGGGGCCGATTTCGTGCCTGCCTCAACCTCGGCCTTTGCCGATGAGGGAACGCTTGAGGCACTTTTGGACGTTGCGCGGCGCAACAGGCGGCAAGTGCTGATTCCGCCGGGGGCGCTGGGTGGCATTGACGCGCTGGCGGCGGCGGCGCGGTTGCCGCTGGCGTCAGTGGTTCACGAGATTGTCAAACCTGCCCCTGCCTGGCGCGGGACCGAGGCGGAACGCCTGTGTGACCTGTCTGGCCTGACCGCGCAGCATTGCTTTTTCGATGGCACAGCCCGCGAGGCGGCGCGGCGCTTTCCGCAAAATGCCAATGTGGCGCTGATCACTGCGCTGGCGGGGTTAGGCCCCGACCAAACCCAGCTTCGCCTGATCGCCGATCCCGATGCCACGGGCAACCGTCATCGCGTGACAGCACAGGGCGACTTTGGACGGATGGAGATTGTGCTGGATAACCTGCCCCTTGCCAGCAATCCGAAATCGTCAGCGTTGACGGCGCTATCGCTGGTGCGGTTGATCGAGAACCGGGCCGGACCGCTGGTGATCTGATGCCGCGAGCGGCTGTGCAAAACTCGGCCATGCTTGCAGCGCGATCAGCCTGCGGCGTGTGGCGAAATGGTCGCCCAGCTTGACCCTTTGGGAGGCAGGGGGGCGTGGATGTGTATCGGGCGGTTGGCCGCACCTTGCGATCCTATGCCAAGAATGGCTTTTTCATGCTTCATGCTCTGGCGCGATAGGGGGGCGAATAGATATGACCCAGCCGGACAGCAATTCGTGTAAATCATAATGCCAAAACGGTACTTGATCATGCGCCAAACAACCTGGGCGGACGTGTGGATTATTTCAGTTCACTGAACAATCATAGGTAGTTTCTTTACTGACCTGAGTAAGTATCTGATTTTTATATGTAAAGCCAAACTTTCAGCATGGCGCGGGCGCAGAGACAGCTCTGGGCTGACAGGTTCTGGGAGAGCTGACGGACCAAAGCACATCTCAGGGAGGTTTCTAATCCATTGAATCAAGGCGTGTTTTGGTGACTGAAAAAGCGATTGACCTGAAACGAAAGGGGGGACGCCCCATCGGGTTCTCAGAAAAGATTTTCAGCTTATGCGGTATTAACAAATTTTTAACTTTCCTTAGAATTGAAAATTCGCAAGTTTTGGGTTTCAGAAAGCATTTTTTGTTTAAAAAACATAACAAATGCAAGTTTCATTCTTGTTTGCTGGGGCGCGAAATGGTTACGTTCGAGTGGAGTGAGCTATCTTTCGATCTTAACGAGTATCTTTCGTAGCGTTGAGCAATGTTCGAGTGTGAGTGACCGACTGTTTCAATCTCAAGATATGGATTTTCATCACTGTCCTAGAATTCATCAGCACCAAAACAAAACACTAAAAATTACACGGTAATAACCCGCATTTTCAGGTGCTTAGGCGCTTTATGCGGATGGAAGACTGCGGCCGGAGTTCAGTCTGAACTTGGCGTCAGGTGGGGAGGCACGAAATTACTAGCTATCGATCAATGGCCCAAGGTTCAGGGCTATCTTCCGTAAGACCCAAGCTGCATGTGAATTTGTGCAGAGGGTTACGCGGTAGCCCGGGAGCAGCAGATGCCACTGGCGGGCCGAATTCGGTCCATGCCTTGGCATTATACAGTGACCCCAGCTCAGGCGCGCGCGACGGGCCAAGCCTTAGACAACACGCAGGCAAGACCACGGCAGACCTGTTGCCGGGCTAGTCCGGAAGCAGGCAGTCTAGCGTCCCTTGTCCTTCCATCACGCTTATCCCGGCCCTCCATCATGGTGCCGCCGGACCAGTTCCTTACTGACCGATCAGGAGAATTCCCAATGGCTAACGTTGACGATTGTGCGGGTTTCTTAGGCCAATTGGCAGATGTTGCCATCCGCGCGCGGGCAAAGCGCGACCCTCAATAATTTCAAATTTCATGGCGCAAGCGGGGCATCACCCACCGCTTGCGTAAGCACAGATCACGCCGCAGAGCGCGGCATCAAAAAATAAAGCAGGAGCATCACCAATGGCTTTTTCAGTTGAATACGCAACGTCCGCCGGCACCATCAATACGAACGAGCTCGCATTTGAGCTTTTGAATGGCACCACTACGTCCACTACGTCCGAGACCGTCAGCTTGTTCGATCCCAATTTGTCTGGATTGACGGGGGACGGTTTTGCTGTGCGCTTCAAAGGCGTTGTAGATTTCTTTGAAGGAGGTAACTGGACCTTTGGTCACGACGCTGATGATGGGTTTGTTCTGTTTATCGACGGTGTGATTGTTGCGCAGCGATTTTCGGGCACTGGTATCAATCTTGGTTGGTCGACATCTTCCGTCGTCAACCTCACCGCAGGCCTGCACAATGTCGAGGTGCTCTATTGGGAGAATACCGGCGGTCAGGACGTTTTCCTGACGGCCCGAGCACCATCGGGGGGGGACGCTACCCAGATTGGTGCTTTCGGCGGTTTGACCGTCACTGAAGGCAGCTTCGCGGATGGTGTGCTGCTTTCGGATACATCGGCCGATGCGGATAGCAACCTTGCGGTTGCTTTTGATCATGGCGATGCCGTGCTGAACGCGACCGATGCCGCAGGCGATCAAACGCTGACCGTGACTGGTATTGATGCCGATCAGGCATCGGTTGTGGTGACCGTCTCGGATGGCACCACAACAGTGACAGCAACCCTTGGCGCGATTACCGATGGCAGCGCCACGGCGACCCTTTCGGCGGCGCAACTCGACACTTTGTCGGACGGCACGCTGACGGCAACGGTGACGGTGACGGATGTGAGCACCAACGTTGCAACTTCAACCGATACCATTGCTCTTGACACGATTGCCGATGCCGCGCCGAACCTCTCTGTCGCGTTTGAGGGCGCAGGGGTGGACGACTCGACCTTCAACGCAGGAGAGGCAATTCAGGTTGCATTCAGCGGCATTGATGCCGATGCGACAGGGACTTTGACGATCACATCCACTGGTGGCGGCTCGGTTGTTGTTGCGGGGCTGACCAGCGTGTCATCCAGCCCGATTTCGCTTGATTCCATGCAAATGGATGCGCTGAGCGACGGCACTCTTTCGGTTACGTTGGACGTGACCGATACGGCGGGCAATACGGCGCAGGTTCAGTCGAACGGCTTTGATCTGGACGCCAGCGCCCCTATGATTGCGTCCGTGACCCTTGCGGGGGGCTCTGGCGTTGAAGGCACTGTGATTGACGGTGATGTCGATGGCTCTGTCACGCTGACGATTGCGTTCAACGAAGCGATGGATACGGCTGTTGATCCGACGGTCACTCTGGATACGGCGTCTGCCAGCAGCTTTACAGAAGCCGAGCGCGCATGGTCGATGGATGGCTTGAGCCTGACAATCACCTATACGGTTGTGGATCAGAATGTCGATCTGGCCGCGATCACAGTGGGTGTCTCGGGGGCGCAGGACGTGGCAGGCAATGTAATCTCTGCTGTGTCCGAAGTGGCGACCGGCACCGCGATTGACACCGAGAGCACAGCCTCTGAGACCGAGTCTGTCACGATTGCCGAAATCCCCGATCAGAATGCTGCGACCACTGGCACGCCCATCGTTCTGGCCAAGCTGTCGGGTGCTGATGGCACGACCTATGCCCTGACAGGGGAAGCGGCGGTTAACGCACATGTCGAGATTGTCAGCGATGGCGAGGACGGTTTCATGGTCCAGATCATCGACACCGAGGCCGCGCGCGGGTTCTTTGACCTCGAAGAGAACGGCCCGAGCTTTGATATTTCCGTGACCGGTACGGATAACGCGGGCAATACCACGGCGTCGGTCCTGTCGATCACGCTGACCGATCTGAACGATGCGCCGGAACTGGTGCCGGGTGAGAATGATCTGACCGGAACGGTGACCGAGCGCGAAGATGGGGTGCTTGGCGAGAATGCCACGCCCTTTGGCACCACCGGCACCTTTGGTGTGCATGACGACGATGTGGCCAATAGCCACTCGGTCACGGTGTCGAATATTTCCAGCACCAATGGCACCTTCCTTGGGGTGTTCCAGGCGGGGTTCTCTGATCCGATTCAGGGCGATGGCAATGGCACGGTGCAATGGACCTTTAACATCGGCGCACCGATCACCAATCCGACGACCCTGGCGGCCCAGATGGCGATTGTCGATGCGCTGGCAGATGGCGAGAGCATCACGCAGGTCTATGACGTGACGACGACCGAAACTGTTGGCGGCCTGAGCTTTGTCCAGCGGATCGTGGTTACCATTGAAGGCAGCAATGATGCGCCGGTGATTTCCGGCACGGCCGTTTCGGCGGATCTGACTGAGGTTGTCGATGACGGCAGCAGTGACCAATCGCTGACGGCGACGGGCACGTTGACCGTGGCAGATATCGACACCAGCGACACGGTGACGGTCGCAGTGTCCTCGGTGGCGACATCGGGCAGCTTTGCGGGCACGAACCCGCTCGACAATACCACCCTGCTGGCGATGCTAGAGGTCGTGGCGGGCGACGGCACTGTCGGCCTCCTCGGCTCCGAGACTGCCGCGATGGCGGCGGATGCGACTGCGGGCTCGGATTTCACCTGGCAGTTCAGCGCGGGCAACCCGGAAAGCTCGCCGTTTGATTTCCTGCCTGCGGGCGAAACGCTGATTTTGGAATATACGCTGACGGCGACGGACGATTCCGAGACCGCGAACGCGACCGATACGCAGGTTGTGACGATCACCATTACCGGCACGAATGACGTGCCGCAGATCGGAGCCAGCAGCACTGCCGCGACCACGGTGGTCGAAGCAGGCGGCGTCGAGAATGGTGGTGAAGGCACAGCAGAAGCCACAGGCAATCTGTCGGCGGATGGCAATTGGACCGATGCCGATGATGGCGAAGCCGCAGCCTTGGTTGTGAGCGAGATCGCCTTTGGCGAAACCAGCGTACCGGTTGCCGTCGAGGGTGAAACCGAGATCGCAGGCACCTATGGGTCGCTCTTTGTCAGTGCCGATGGCAGCTATCGTTACGTGCTGGATAACACGCTGGCCGCGACACAGGCGCTGAATGCCGATCAAGCTGTAACCGAGGTTTTTGACTATACCATCGCCAACAATGGCGGTGGCCTGGGCAATGAGGCAAGCGCGACGCTGACCGTCAACATCACGGGCGCGAATGACACGCCGGTGATCAGCTTTGGCGAAGGGCAGGACGTTGGGACGGTCGAGGAGGCAGGCGTCAACGCCGAGAACGAAGCCATCAACACCCCACCGACCACCGCAACCGGCACGCTGAGCGCGGATGATGTGGATGCCGAGGATGCACCGGTCGATCTGATCTGGAGCGCTGGGGCTGATACCATGGCTGGCCAAGCACAGACAGATTCCCTGACTGTTGAAGGGGTTTACGGCAGTTTTGCGGTAGATGCTTCGGGCAATTGGACCTTCACGCTGGATAACACCGCCGAAGCGGTTCAGTCGCTTCACGACTCGGAATCCGTCTCGGAGACTTTCACGGTTACCGTGACCGATGACCGGGGTGCAACGAGCACACAAGATGTGGTGATCACCATCAACGGCACCAATGATGCGCCGGTGATCGTTGCGAATGAGGGGGCCGATACCTCGGTCACAGAGCAAGACGGCAGCGCGGATCCAAAACTTGAGCCCGAGGGGCCACTCTCCTCGGGTGATCCGGACGCCTCTGGCAGCTTCTCGGTGTCGGATGTTGACACCGGAGGTACGGATCAGGTGATCTGGTCGATCACCGGGGTGAACGGCGAGGCAATCGAGCATTCCGTGGCCAATGGTTCCGCCGCCGAGGCCGTTGGCACCTATGGTTTCCTTGTTTTGCACAGCGATGGTGAGTGGTCCTATCAGTTGGACGATCGCGACGAAGACACGCAGGCGCTCGCCGCGGGTGTCGTAGTTACCGACACCTTCACTGTGCGCGTGGCCGATGGGCTGGGTGGATATTCTGAGGATACCGTCACAGTTACTGTGACCGGCAGCAATGATGCCCCTGTGATTGAACTCTTCGGGGGTGAATTGTCGGGTCCGTTGGGTCCGGATTCAACCTTGGGCAACGTTTTGGAATCCGATGCTGCAAACCTGACTGCCAGCGGCACGCTGACCGTATCGGATGTGGATGCGAATGATTCGGTTGCAATATCTGTGACTGCCGTATCGGCATCGGGCACATTGGGCGGCTTTGAAGAGGATGACGCGGCGCTTCAGGGCATGATGACCATCAGCGGCGGTACCCCGCTTGAGACGGGTGCTGGCAATGCAAGCGGTCAGATCACCTGGAGCTTTGATAGCGGCAGCGAAACGTTCGACTATCTTGCTGCGGGCGAGAGCATCACGCTCAACTTTACCGTGACTGCCAATGACGGCGACGCGACCGACACCGAAACCGTGACCGTAACGGTCAACGGCACCAATGACCGGCCCGAGATTGTGATCGGGGATGGGGATTCAGCCACAGGTGAGTTGACGGAATCAACCGGCCTGATGGGGGAAACCCTGGTTACCGCAGGCACGTTGAGCATCGCCGATGCCGATTTTTCGGATGCGCACAGCGTTTCTGCGAGCCGCGTTTCTGTGACATGGACGGATGTGAATGGGGCCGACAATCTTGGCACTGCGTCGGATGTGACGCCGCTGCCCGAGGACCTAGAGGCGGCGCTGGATGCGGCCTTTGCTGCTGCCATCAACCTTGGTGATCCGCGGCAAGTCGACTGGAGCTTTAGCCTTGCTGATAGCCTTGCCGATTTCCTAGGGGCCGGTGAGACGCTGACGGTGGTTTATGATGTCACCGTGAATGATGGCAGAGCGTTTGACGGCACGGATGAGGACGGCAATGAAAATTCGGTCTCTGCCGTTCAAAAAGTCACGATCACGATCACCGGCACCAATGATGCGCCGGTTGTTGTGGCCGATGCGACGAATGAGTTTGCCGAAGGTGACGCGCTGGTCATCGACGAGAACAGCGTTTTGGATCAGGTTGCACTGACACCTGAAGCGACCGTTACCGTCAACCTGCTGGGCACCGGTGACGATAGCGATGATGAAATCTGGGTAACCACGGTCACCGAACTGGACGCCAACGACACCCGCGCGATCACCGGGACAACCAGCGTGTCCGCCTCGGGCAATATCCCCACAGGATTTGTTGCGTCGGATGCCCAAGCGGCGTTTGACCTTAGCGACGCCTTGAACGGAGTTGTCACCTTTGACCGCAATGCCGCCGTGTTTGACGCGTTGGACACTGGTGAATTCATTGATGTGGCGCTGACCTATACGGTCACAACCACCTCGCCGGACGGCATCACCACGACCGATAACGAAGTGACAACGGTCATCCGTGTCACCGGTGCGAATGATGCGCCCTATATCGTGGAAGAGGATGATTTTGCGGCCTCTGTGACCGAGCTGCCGGATTTGGACGCAGGCGAGAATGCCGCGCGCCCGACTGTAAATGGCTCGATCACGTTCAATGACGTTGATCCGGGCGATCTTTCGGCGCTTCAGGTTACAGTTGAACCTGTGCAAGACGTTGGTGAGGGTGCCGCGCTTTTGGCGAATTATGTCGGCACATTCTCGGCGGGCTTTGTTGCGCCGACCGGCACATCGGTCGCTGAGGCTGGCGAGGTGTTCTATAGCTTCGACCTCGATGATCTTGTGCTCGACACTTTGACTGAAGGCGAGACCTTTACTCAATCCTACCAAGTGTCGATCTCGGATGGCACGGCCACCACGAGCCGCAATATCGTGCTGACCTTTACCGGCACGAATGACGCGCCGGTGATCACCGCGGCAACCGGCGACCTGGCCCTGACCGAAGATCAGGGTGATGTCGCCAGCGGGTCTGTGACTACGCAGACGCTGACCGGCACCATCAGCTTTGACGATGCCGACACCTCGACCCTGCCGGCCAGCGGGGGCGCGGGTGGTGCAGATACCCATACCGTTACGGCGGAAGTGACCTCGGTTGCATTGGATGCTGAGGTTGATGAAGCCTATGAAGGACCCACAGGTTCCCTGTCCTTCGATGCTACGGCGGCAAACGCCTCTGATGCGGTTGGCAACACGGTTGGTTGGTCGTTTGAAATCACCGATGGGCAGTTTGATTTCCTCGCTGCCGGAGAAGTTCTGAGCATCACCTATACGGTGACGGTTGAGGACAACAACGGCGGCACCGATACACAAGACATCACCTTTACCATCACTGGCACGAATGACCTGCCGGTTATCGATGTTGCTGAGTCTGACGTTGAGATCAGCGGCGATGAGGATGCGGTGGGAATTTCCGGCACGGTGCTGGCCACGGATGTGGACGGCGACGAGCTGAGCTTTGCGCTTGCGGATGGTGGTAGCCCGGAGAACGGGTCTGTCACCGTGAACACAGATGGCACCTACACCTATGTTCCGAACGCCGATTTCAACGGGACGGATGCCTTTACGGTCGCGGTTTCCGACGGCAATGGTGGCACCGATACGGTAGAGGTCAGCGTCACGGTCAACGCGGTCAACGATGCCCCGGTGAACACCGTGCCCGAGACCCTGAGCACGGACGAGGATACCGCTGTGGCGCTGACCGGGTTGTCAGTGTCGGATGTAGACGCCGGTGAGGGCACGATTACCGTGACCCTTGCGGTCGCAGACGGCGCAGGCACGATTGCGGCGTTGGAGGCTGGTTCGGTTACGGTTGCGGGGTCGGGGACGAATTCGATCACGCTGACCGGGACGTTGGCGGATATCAACGCTTATCTGGCGACTGAAACCACTCCGGTCTTTACGCCCGCGCAGGATGCGAATGGCGATGTGACCTTGACCATGACCACGGATGATGGCGGCAGCACCGGCGAGGGTGGCGCACTGACCGACATCGACACGGTGACGATCACGGTGAATCCGGTCAACGATGCGCCGGTTGTGGAGGGGCCCGTATCGGCAGAGCAGACCGAGGATGCAGAGGGCTTTACTGTCAATCTCCTGAGCGGTGCGTCGGATGTCGACACGGGCGACGTGCTCACTGTGTCCGGCCTGATGCTTGACAGCGGTGACGACAGCGGCGTGACGGTGTCTATGGATGGCAACAGCCTGACGGTTGATCCCGATGCCTACACCGCACTGGCGGTGGGTGAGAGCGCAGTGATCACCTATAGCTACACGGTGACGGATGGAAATGGCGGGGAGGTCTCTCAGACCGCGACGATCACCATCACCGGGGCAAATGACGGCCCGGTTCTGGAGGACGTGACGACAGCACCGGCGATTGTCGATACGGCTGGCGATGACACGCTGTCTTCGGTTTCGGATACGCTGGTTGGGTCGGATGTCGATAATGGGGCGGTTCTGACCTACGCGATCAGCGGCCAAGAACCCGTAATGGGCGAGACTTCCCTAGAGGGTAAGTATGGGACGCTGACGGTCTTGTCTGATGGCAGCTATACTTACACGCCTGATGCGGCAAAGTTGCAGGGGCTGGCCGCAGATGCCGAACCGAATGAGACCTTCACGATTGTTGTGACGGATGAGCACGGTGCGTTCGATACCGCGACGTTGACGGTGGATATCACCCCGGCCAATGACACGCCGGAACTGGCCTCGGTCGATGCCATCAACATCACCGACACAGCCGCTGCGGATGATTTTGCAGCACAAGGGGGGACTCTGTCTGCCACAGACCGCGACAGCGGGCATGTCGACGCGATGGTGTATTCGATTGCAGGGCAGGAGGTTGCAGAAGGTGCCACATCGCAAACCTTCTACTTTGATCGTGTCGGCAACGCGGTCGTGACCGAAGCCCCGTTGAATGGTGTGGAATTGGGCACGCTGACGGTGCAATCGAGTGGCGCTTACAGCTTTGAGCCGAATGATGCGGGTATCAACAGTCTGCGTGCTGATCAGAACCCCATCATCACGACCACGCTGCGCGCGACAGACCCGCAAGGGGCCACGTCCGAGACCGGGCTGGTGATCAACATTGACGGTGTGAACGATAACCCGACCATTACCGGAACCGATCCTGAGGTTGACCAAGGTGTGGTGAATGTGGCCGCCAAGGAGCAGGCGGAGGCGGACGAGGGCGATCTGGTTGTCGTGTCTGGCACCATTTCGTTTGCCGATGTCGACAGCAATGGCATCCCCAGCTTTGGCTTTGCGGCGCTTGCGCCGGGCTTTGTGGGAACGATCCAGTTTTCACCCTCGGGCGAAACCGTGGATGAGGGGACATTCACATGGACCTTCAGCATTCCCGATGCCACGCTCAATGCGCTGGCCGAAGGTGAAGCGCTCGGCACCAGCCCGCAGGTCTATGACATCACCGTCAACGATGGTGATGGGGGATCGGTTGTTCAGCGGGTTTCGATTGCGATTGTCGGAACCAATGATGCACCGGTGATTGCCGGGGCTTTGGGGGGCGGTCTGGCGATTTCAGGTGCCGCAACTGAGGCCGCGGATGGGGCGATGGATGCGGCCATCACAACCTCTGGCACGCTGTCGGTTTCCGATGAGGATACGCGAGATGAGGTGACCGTTTCGGTGACCGGGGCGGTGGTATCTGGTGGGACCTTTGCGGGCACCGTGCCTTTGGACAGCGCGGCACTTGCCGCGATGATGCAACTGGCGGCGGGTACTGCGGCGGAGACCGGCTTTGGCGACACCGTGGTTTTGGGTGCGGATGGCACTGGCTCTGACTTTACGTGGGCCTTTGCATCGGGCGCCTCTGGCGATGCGGCGTTCGATTTCCTCGCTGCGGGTGAGACGCTGGTGGTCACCTATACACTGACCGCAGACGACCTGTCCGAGACCGACAGTGCAACCGACACTCAGACCGTGACGATCACGATCACCGGCACCAATGACAGCCCTGTCGCCTCGGCGGCGGATGGGGTCACGGTTGCAGAGGATCTTGATGCAGCCACGGTCATTGCGACCGCTTCGGGAACAGATGTCGATCTGAGCGATGTGCTGAGCTACAGCATTTCCGCAGGGAACGATGCTGGTCTCTTTGAGATTGATGCCACCACAGGCGACATCTCACTTGTGGCGGGTCAATCGCTGGATGCGGAAACCGACATTGAGCACGTTCTGACCGTGACGGTCAGCGACGGCAACGGTGGCACCGATACGCAAGAGATCACCGTCAACGTCACGGATGTGGACGATAACCTGACCACGGCTCCGGTGGATGCAGACGGTGTGGCGGGTGGGAGCGTTGATGAGAATGCCGCATTGGGGACGGTCGGAATTACCGCCGCCTCAACCGATGCGGATATTACATCTGGCGCAATAACCTATGCCATCGTCGGGGGCACTGGTGCCACAAACTTTGTCATTGATGCCGAAACGGGCGTTGTGTCCGTCGCCTCGGGCGCAAACATCGACCGGGAGACAGGCAGCTCTCTGACCATCGACGTCCAGGCAACACCGGCCAATGGTGCGGCAAGTGTCACCTCGACGTTCACAATCACGATCAATGATGTGAATGAGTTCGACGTGACCACGCCGGTGGATAGCAATGCCGCTGCGAATGAGGTTTCTGAAAACGCAGGCCCCGGTACTCTGGTCGGTATTGTGGCGTCCGCCTCTGATGCAGATGCAACCACCAATGGCGTTACCTATAGCTTGACCGATAGCGCCGGTGGGATTTTCGAGATTGATGCAGCGACAGGCGAAGTGCGTCTTTCGACAGCAGCCATGGCCCCACGCCCGGATTTCGAAACCGCAGAAAGCCATACGATCACTGTGCAGGCGATGAGCGCAGACGGTTCCACCTCGACCGAAGACTTCACGATCACGATTTTGGATGCGAATGACACAGCGCCTGTGTTTGCAATCAACGCCGCACAAAGCGTGGCGGAGAACGAAACCTCTGTCGTTCGGTTGTCTGCCACCGATGTAGACACCGATCAATCTGGTATCAGCTTTACCATCGTTGGTGGGGATGATCAGGCGGCGTTCCGCGTTGTTGAGGACGAGGGGGTTTATACGCTCGAATTTGTCAGCGCACCTGATTTCGAGATGCCGACCGATATGGGTGGCAACAACATCTACAATGTTGTGGTTGAGGCCTTTGATGGCACCAACATGACGGAACAGGCGTTTGCAATCACAGTGACGGATGTGAACGAGGCCCCCACAGCGGTCAGCCTTGACAACACGACGTCGACCTTGGCTGAAAATTCGGTCATCGGGTCCGGCATCAAAGTGGCGGATATCACCATCACGGACGATGCGCTTGGGGTAAACGGTGTTACGTTGACTGGGGCTGATGCCGCCTTCTTCGCGGTGGTGAGCACGGATACCGGGCTTGAGCTGCATTATGTTGGGGAGGCTCCGAATTTCGAGGCTCCAGCCGATGCAGGGGCGGACAATAGCTTTAACGTTACTGTCGAGGTCGATGACGGGACGGTTGGCGATACGCCAGACGCAACGACAGACTTCACCCTGACGGTGACGGATGTGAACGAGGCACCTGTTGCCAATCAGGTTCCGGCAGAAACCTTCCCGGTTGTGATCGAGGACGAAGTCTTTAACGGCATCGTCGTTTCAGAGTTTGGCGAAGCCTTTGGTGAGATTCCGCTGTCGGTCTTTGCGTCCGATGTGGATGGCAACATTGATCCGTCCTCTCTGTCCATCGACGGCGTGACCGTCGAGGGCAATGTGGTCACGCAGGCCGAGGCAGGTATCTCCTATAGCGGCGAGACCGGGGCATTCAGTGTTAACGCGGCGACGGAGGTCTATCAGTCGCTGGATGTCGATGAAGAAATCTCGGTTGTGGTGAGCTTTACCGTCACTGACAGCGAGGGGCTGAGCGACAATACGGGCACGATCACCTTCACAGTGCGCGGCACCAATGATGCGCCGGTTATTGTGGTGGCCGAGTCGGACATCACCGGCACCGGGGCAGAAGATGAGGGTGCAATCACCGGCACGATTGTGGCGGATGATGTGGATGACGGGGCGATCCTCGGGTTTTCCATCGAGGATGGCGATAGCGCCGCAAACGGGAGCGTTACCGTAGACCCGAACACCGGCACCTGGAGCTATACGCCTGATGCGAACTTCAACGGCGTGGACAGCTTTACTGTGACGGTCTCGGACGGTCTGGGTGGGTCTGTCACGCAGGTTGTCGATGTTACGGTTACAGCTGTGAACGATGCGACCGAGATTGATGTGTCGAGCCAGGTTGCGGCGACCCATGTCGAAGCGGTCGATGCAGCCGCGCCTGTTGCGACACTGATCGCGGCTCAGGCCAGTCTGACCGATGTGGATGGTCTGGATTATGACACCGGCACCTTCACGGCCTCTGTGGTGGACGGCGATGCGACCGACCTTCTTGATCTTGACACCTCTGGCAGCGTCAGCGTTGTGGATAGTGCGGTTTCGGTCGGTGGCACGCAGGTCGGCACGGTAACGGGCCAAGGCACTGCCACGCTTTCGGTCAGCTTCCTTGCCGCGGCCTTTGCGGCGGATGTGCAGGCGGTGATCAACGCGCTAAGCTATGCGACCACCGACGCCACGCCCGTTGCATCGCGCGAGATCACGCTCGATCTGACGGATGGTGATGGGGCTGCCGCCGAGCAGCAGACCATTTCGGTCTCTATCACGGCAACGAACGACAGCCCGATTGCCGTCAATGATGCCTTTGGTGTGACCGAGGGATCGTTCGCGTCTGCCTTCAACGTGTTGAGCATCGGCACGGCAGACAGCGATCCCGAAAATGACACGCTCAGCGTAACTGCGCTGGCGGATCTGGCGGATGGGGCGCAGCCTGTTGGTGGATCGGCAACCGTCGGCGCGTCTGCCGGTGTCATCACTACCGATTGGGGCGCTGAGGTGACGCTGCAGTCCAATGGGCAGCTGTTCTATAACCTCACCTCTTCCACCGCTCGGTTCAATGAACTGGCGGCGGGCGAGACTGCGGTCGACAGCTTTACCTACACGGTCAGTGATGGGAATGGTGGCACGGATACGGCCACGGTTTCGGTCACTATCACGGGTGTCAACGACGCGATCCTGGCTGCGCCTGACACAATCACCGCGACAGAAGATACGGCCGCCTCTGTGACGGGCAATCTTCTCGCGAATGATACGGATGTCGATATCAACGACATCCCGACCATTGTGGACGCCAGCAGCTCTGTCACAGCGACTGCGGTTGCAACGGCTGACGGGTTCCGGATCACGACGATTGACGGGGTCGTGGTGAACCTCAGCGCCAATGGCGATTACACGCTCACCGCGCCGGATAGTCTGGCTGCGGGTGTGACCTCGACAGCGACGTTCCAATATACCGTCCAAGACAGCGGTTCGGCACAATCGACAACAACCGTCACCGTGCAGGTGACCGGCGATAATGACGCGCCGACAGCCGTACAAGTCACGCTTCTTGCATCCAATGAAGACACGGTTCGGATCATCACCGAAGCGCAGCTTTTGTCAGGTGCCAGCGATGTGGATACGGGTGCCGTGCTCGAGATCACGGCTCTGGCTCTGACCAGCGGCAATGGATCTCTGGTCGACAATGAGGATGGCACTTGGACGTATACGCCTGACCTGAATGACAATGGGGATGTGACATTCTCCTACACAGTGTCGGACGGGCTGTTGACGGCCACAGCAAGCGCCACGCTGGATCTGTTGCCGGTCAACGATGCGCCGGTGGCGCAGGCGGATGCGGCGATCAGCACGGGTGAGGATCAGGCGATCTCTGGGACGGTGACGGCCACGGATGTGGACGGCGACAGCCTGAGCTTTGCGCTGGCCTCGGGCGGTGCCCCGGCGAACGGATCGGTGACGATCTCGGCCAATGGCGGCTATACCTATACGCCGGATGCCGATTTCAACGGGACGGATGCCTTCACGGTCTCGGTCACGGATGGCAACGGCGGCACGGATACGGTCGTGGTCAATGTGACGGTGAACGCGGTCAACGATGCGCCGGTGGCGCAGGCGGATGCGGCGATCAGCACGGGTGAGGATCAGGCGATCTCTGGGACGGTGACGGCCACGGATGTGGACGGCGACAGCCTGAGCTTTGCGCTGGCCACGGGCGGTGCCCCGGCGAACGGATCGGTGACGATCTCGGCCAATGGCGGCTACACCTATACGCCGGATGCCGATTTCAACGGGACGGATGCCTTCACGGTCTCGGTCACGGATGGGAACGGCGGCACGGATACGGTCGTGGTCAATGTGACGGTGAACGCGGTCAACGATGCGCCGGTGGCGCAGGCGGATGCGGCGATCAGCACGGGTGAGGATCAGGCGATCTCTGGGACGGTGACGGCCACGGATGTGGACGGCGACAGCCTGAGCTTTGCGCTTGCCTCGGGCGGTGCCCCGGCGAACGGATCGGTGACGATCTCGGCCAATGGCGGCTACACCTACACGCCGGATGCCGATTTCAACGGGACGGATGCCTTCACGGTCTCGGTCACGGATGGCAACGGCGGCACGGATACGGTCGTGGTCAATGTGACGGTGAACGCGGTCAACGATGCGCCGGTGGCGCAGGCGGATGCGGCGATCAGCACGGGTGAGGATCAGGCGATCTCTGGGACGGTGACGGCCACGGATGTGGACGGCGACAGCCTGAGCTTTGCGCTGGCCACGGGCGGTGCCCCGGCGAACGGATCGGTGACGGTCTCGGCCAATGGCGGCTACACCTATACGCCGGATGCCGATTTCAACGGGACGGATGCCTTCACGGTCTCGGTCACGGATGGCAACGGCGGCACGGATACGGTCGTGGTCAATGTGACGGTGAACGCGGTGAACGATGCGCCGGTGGCGCAGGCGGATGCGGCGATCAGCACGGGTGAGGATCAGGCGATCTCTGGGACGGTGACGGCCACGGATGTGGACGGCGACAGCCTGAGCTTTGCGCTGGCCACGGGCGGTGCCCCGGCGAACGGATCGGTGACGGTCTCGGCCAATGGCGGCTACACCTATACGCCGGATGCCGATTTCAACGGGACGGATGCCTTTACGGTCTCGGTCACGGATGGGAACGGCGGCACGGATACGGTCGTGGTCAATGTGACGGTGAACGCGGTGAACGATGCGCCGGTGGTAACGCTCGCAAATGTAACCACAGACGTAGACGAAGATGCTGACACCACGTCTCGGATCAAGGTTGCGGACATCGTCGTGTCGGATGATGAGCAGGGCATCAACACTCTGGCCTTGGCCGGTGCTGACGCGGCTCTGTTCGAGATCGTTGGAACGGCCTTGTTCCTGCGCGCTGGTGCGTCGCTTGACTTTGAAACCAAGGCGCAGCTCGATGTTTCCGTCACTGTGAATGATGCGAGTGTTGGTGGGACCCCTGATGGCACAGCGTCACTGAGCCTGACAGTCAATGACGTCGATGAGGGGCCTGTATCCACCAATGAGAATGACACGCTGATCGGTAGCGATGGCGATGACCTGATTGGTGGCCTTGACGGAGACGATAGTATTTCCGGTGGGCTGGGCAGCGACTCGTTGTTTGGCGAAGCTGGCAATGACACCCTGTCCGGTGGTGACGGCAATGACACTGTTGCAGGGGGGGACGGCGATGACGTTGTGAACGGCGACGCCGGCAATGACTCTCTGGGGGGCGGTCTGGGCAATGACACGCTCAACGGTGGCGATGGTAACGACACCATGGGTGGTGGCTTTGGCGACGACTTACTGTCGGGCGGCACTGGCGCTGACGTGGTTGCCGGTGGTGCTGGCAACGACACACTGGACGGCGGCGACGGTAATGACTCGATCTCTGGTAGCTTTGGCAACGATGTGATTAATGGCGGGGTCGGAAACGATCAGATTGGCGGCGGTGCCGGGCGTGATACGATCGACGGCGGCGCTGGTAATGATCAGATCGGTGGCGGTGAAGGCGATGACGACATCAGCGGTGGGGCAGGCAATGACTTCCTCGCTGGGGGTGGGCGCAACGACGTGATTGATGGCGGCACCGGCAATGATACGATCAACGGCGGCGCTGGAAATGACATCATGACCGGTGGCGCAGATGCGGATATCTTTGTCTTCAGCGCCTTCGTTGACGGTGAGCTTGATGTTATTACCGATTTCGAGGATGGCACGGACCGCTTGTTGATCCGTATCGTCAATCCCGATACCGGCGAGGTGAACATCAGCAACGGGGGCAATGGTTTGCAGGGCTTTGTGGATGCGTTGGGTATTACCCAGGCAGATGAAGGCGCGCAGATCAATGTGAACGGTCAGATCATTCTGTTGGAGGGTGTTGATGCCTCTGTGCTGGGGGTCGACGACTTCCAGTTCCTCTAAAAAACATAAAAGGATGCGTGATCGTCGTTAAGATCGCGCATCCTTTTGAAACCAGAGACCTTTTGAAGCCATAGGTAGTTGCCGACAGGCTATCCGAGCGACAGATGCGCGGTGCCCCTGCGCCTCTGCGACAAGCGCACAGCCAAGTGCCTTTTGTACAACCTGCGCTAAACCCCGACGTAACGATCCACGAGGCTGCGGTCGGCGCGCAGCGCCTGGGCGGTCATCACCGACCCGCCCGTGCCATTCTCGAGAAACGCCACCCGGTCGGCCACATCGAGCACCGCATCGACCCGTTGTTCGACCAGCAGAACCGCAACGCCAGATGCCCGCAACCCGACAATCACCTCGCGAATGGCCGCGATCATCGAGGGCTGCAACCCTTCAGTTGGCTCGTCGAGCAATAGAACTTGGGGGCGCAGGCAGAGCGCGCGCGCCATGGCGAGCATCTGTTGTTCGCCCCCCGAGAGGGTTTGCGCCTTCTGTCCCAACCGCTCGCGCAGGCGGGGAAAAAGCGCCAGCACCTCTGCGCGCACCTCTGGCCCGCTTTGCCGCGCCATGAGGCCAATTTCAAGGTTCTGCGCCACGGTCAGGTCTGTAAAGAGCCGCCGCCCCTGGGGCACATAGCCCACACCGGCGCGGGGCACCTGATGCGCGGGTAGCGTGCTCAACTGTTGCTGTCCCAGCCAGATTGACCCGGAGATAAGCGGCAAGAGCCCCATGATCGCGCGCATTGTCGTGCTTTTGCCCGCGCCGTTGCGCCCCAAAAGGCACAGGATTTCACCCGCCTGCACCTCTAGGCTCAGATCGCGCAGCACCTGCGCGCGACCATAGCCCGCGCAGACCCTATCCAGCCGCAGCATCGGACACGCCCCCCAGATAGGCGGCCTGCACCGCGCGGTTGGCATGGATTTCCGCAGGTGTCCCCTCGGCCAGCACCCGGCCACCATCCAGTACGGTGATCCGGTCCGCCAGATCCATCACCACCCGCATGTTATGCTCGATCAGCAGGATGGTCGCCTCTTGCGCCACCTCGCGGATCAGGCGCAGAAAGCTGTCGATCTCGCCCTCGGCAAGGCCTTGTGTCGGCTCGTCAAGGATCAAGAGGCGCGGGGATTGGGCAAGGCCCATCGCAATCTCCAAGAGGCGCTGATGCCCATAGGCCAGATCGCCCGCCTCTTGGTCGGCGCGCTCTGCCAGCCCGACCCGCGCCAGCGCCTGATCGACAGCGGTCTCTACCGCCGCGCCATGCAGATGCCGACGCGCGGCAAGGGCTACGTTCTCCCGCACACTGAGCCGGCCAAAAACCGAGGTGATCTGAAACGTATAGGCCATGCCCAACTGCATCCGCCGATGTGCGGGCAGGGCGGTGATGTCTTGCCCATCGAAGCTTACCCGCCCCGCAGTCGGGGGAATACGCCCGGAAATCATGCCCACCAGCGTTGTTTTGCCTGCGCCATTGGGGCCGATCAGGGCGCGAATCTCGCCCTTGGGTAGGTCGAAATCCACATCCTCGACTGCGCGCAACCCGGCAAAATTCTTGGATAGCCCCCGCGTGGATAGCAGCATCACGGCATCCCCCGCCAGAACCGTCGCCGCACGTCGCCCATCAACCCTTGCGGCGCAAAGAGTGTCAGCGCCACCAGCGCCACACCGGCAATGAGCATATAGGCCGTGGTCACGCCCGAGCTAAGATCAATCAGATAGAACATGAAGAGCGTGCCGATGAATGGCCCCAGCACCGTGCCCGCCCCGCCCAAAAGCACCCACAAGAGCGGAAAGATTGAATATTGCACCGAGGCGAATGTCGCCCCCACATAGCCAAACAAGAGGCCATACGCCGCCCCCGCCGCCGCTGCCATCGTCCCCGAAATCACCATGACCGCGAATTTATGGGCGAAGACGTCATAGCCCAGCATGCGTACCCGCTCTTCATTCTCGCGGATCGCCACCAGCACCCGGCCAAAGGGCGACCGCACCAGCCAGAGGCAAAGCATCAGGCAAAGCCCGAACAAGAGCAGCGCCGCGAGATAGCGATTGCCCTCATCGCTCAGGTCAATACCCCAGAGCATCCGCTGTGTCTGTTGGATCACGAACCCCTCATCGCCCCGCGTCAGCGCCCCGAAATAGAGCACGGTGAGGTAGCCCGCCTGTGCGAACATCAGCGTCACGATCATAAAGGCGACCCCGGCCGTGCGCAGCGCCAGCGCTGCCAACACGCCCGCCACCGCCGCCCCGGCCAACACCCCAAGGATCAGCGCCGGTGCCGGTGTCAGCCCCAGATGCTGCACGCCGAGGCCCATCCCATACATCCCCGCCGCGAAAAACAGCGCATGGCCCAAGCTGAGCAGCCCCGTGTACCCGAACATGAGGTTATAGCCCATCGCGTAACTCGCCAGCACCATCACCCGCGCCAGATTGCCGTGGTGATAGGCAGGCAGCACGAAATGCAGCGCCAAGAGCAGAGCCAGCAGCCCGACATGCAGGGCATAGACCCTCACGTGCTGCGCCCCCCGAATAGACCCTGTGGGCGGAATACCAGAACCAGACCTACAAGCAGCGTCGCCAATATCTTGGCCAGCGTGGGCGAGAAAAAGACCGAGATGATCCCGTCGCTGAGGCCGATCAGCACCGCCGCCAGCACTGTGCCAGGCAGGCTTCCTAGCCCGCCAATGATCACCACGATAAACGACAGCAAGAGCGGGTCCGCGCCCATAAGGTAATGCGCCTGTTGTATCGGCACGATCAGCACGCCCGCCAGCGCCGCCAGCGCCGCCCCCAGACCAAAGACCAGCGCATAAACCCGTTCGACCGGGATGCCAAAGGCCAGCGCCATGTCGCGATCCGCCTGCGTGGCCCGCATGACCAGCCCGATGCGGGTGCGGGTCATCAAGGCCCAGACGGCGCAGAGCAGCACCACCGCTGCACCGATCACTGCCAGTTTGTAAGTGGTCGTGCCCAGCCCCCAAGGCCAGATCATCGCCCAGCCCTCGGCCCCATGTTCAAACCATGGGAGTGCAATCCGCGTGTTGAACGGTGCCTCGACGGGGCGCGCATCCGGGCCGTAGCCCATCAGCGTGACCTGCTGAATGATATACAAAAGACCGATTGTGGCGACGATGGTGCGCTCTGGATCATACTCCAGCCGTTTGAGGATCGTCATATCGGCGGCCACCGCCAGCGCCCCCACGATCAGTGGCGCTGCCACCAGCGCCAGTGCAAAGCCGATGGCGGGATGCCCCACCACGCTCTGCGCGATCCACCACGCCAGCACCGCGCCGAGCATGAAAAACTCGCCATGCGCGATATTGACCACCCGCATCACGCCAAACACAAGGCTGAGCCCCACAGCCGTCAGTGCCAGCACTGCCGCAGTCACCGCGCCCTCGAGCGTGGCCAGAACGAGATAGGGGCCTAACTCCATCCTAGGGCCATGTGCGGTGCCACGTCATTGCGCGGCAAACTCCAACCCGCCCATCAGGATGCGGTCATCATCGGTCAGGGTCACGATCTGGCCATGCTTGCGCTCTAGCGCGCGGGCCACCACCTCGTTGCGGGGCTCCCATTTATAGGCGCGGTCCTCGGTGACGGGGGCCCAAGTCAGCCGACCGCCCCGACGCCACGGGTCCAGCACGATGCCCTTGCGAAAATCATCGCCTTTGGCGCTGACAATCGCGGTGCTGTGTTCCAACCGAAAGGCATTCTCGGCATTGGCCACCGCGCGGTGCAGATCAAGCGTCTGGAATTCCTCGAGCTTTAAGCGGTCCTCCATATCGCGCGCCCAATGCCAGCAAAGGCCGCGCGGTTTCAGCCCCATGTTGACCTTGGTGTTGTGCACAATGGGCGGATCGGTGATCTCGTATTCCAGCGCAAGGCGGTGGGTATGCTCATAGGCGATGCGCGCGGCGCGCGCGGCCTCTTCGGGGTCTACGTCTGGTCCAAGCCCACGGATCGCCGCCGCAAGCCGCGTCACCTCTTGCGCCTCGGGGGGCGGGGGCGGCGCGCCGCACCCCGCCAGAACCGACGCCGCCAGCCCTATCAGAACAAGCCTCCGCTTCACCCTATCGCCCCGCTTGCCAAACTCGCCTTAGAAGGGCTGAGCCGTGTAATCCACCTCATCGGGATAAAGCGTATCCTCGATAGAGGTGCGATGCACGCGCACCAGTTTTCCGCCCTCAACCCGGCTGATATTCTGATGGCCAAAGACCTGATGCGTCTTGCCGTTGAAAATCTTGTCGCCCTGCGGATGCGCAAGGCTCTCGGGCAGAGTTGTCATCGCCTCGACCGCCTCGATCAACGCGGCACGGTCCTGCGGCCCGGTATAGCCCGCCGCCTCCATCCCGGCCTTGATGACATGCAGCGTTTCCCAGCAGCCAAACATATGCGCATAGGTCGACACGTCCCGCGGGTCGCTGATCGACGACCCCCGCTCGTTGACCCCCACCGCCGCACGATAGGCAGTTTCATGCGCGCTTTCGTCCGGTTGCTGATCGCGGCACATGCCTTCCCAGAAATAGCTGTTTTCAAGGAATTCCAGACCGGGGCTGTCAATCGCCACCGCCTCTAGACTGTCAATAAAGCCGAAGAGCGCCGGACCCTGCCCACCAAAGAACTCGCCCAGCTCCTTGACGAAGGTCAGCACGGCAGGCCCGACCATGACGTGATAGAGAACTTCGGTATCGCGCGGGATCTTGGGGAAATACTTGGTGAATGAGGTTTCCGAGGGCGGGATTGCGATATGCGCCAGTACCTCGCCGCCCTGAGCCTCGATCGCTTGGGTAAAGAAATCGCGGTGATCGTGGCCAAAGGCGAAGTCCGGGAAGACCATCGTGACCTTTTTGCCAAGGTTCGCCGCCACATAGGGCGCCATCGCCTGAACCTGGCTTTTGACATCTGTGATGCCCGGTTGCAGCGTGTAGCGGTTGAGCATCCCAGAGGCGACGTGATGCCCTTCGGAGACCACGAAATACGGCAGCTTCAATTCGCCCGCACGCGGCGCAGAGCCAATGACGACATGGCTGAACAGCGTGCCAAACCCGATGTCACAGCCATGCTGATTGGCGAATTTCTCGACCACCTCTGCCCCGCGCTTGGGGTCTGTGCCGTCATCCTCGGCGACAATCTCGACCATGCGGCCATTGATGCCGCCACCCTCGTTGATCAGCTTGACCGCCGCCTGCGTGGTGCGGTCATACCAGCGGCCATAGGCGGCACCGATGCCGGTGCGATGCACCTGAAAGCCGATTTTGATGGGGGCTGCGGTCTGCGCATGGCTGTAGCGCGCCCAGAGCGGCAGGCTTGCCGCCGCAACGCCACCGACAAGGGCCCCGCGCCGCGTGATGCCGGTTTTCGGCCCGGTTTGCTGGCCATGTTTCGGGGTGTTCATCGCGCATCCTCCAAAGATCAATCGCCCTTACAGGGCAAATGCCGCACCTGCATACCTTGCGCAAGCCCCTAGGGGTTGTCCAGCGGTTAACGTGTCACGCCCCCCGCGGCGTCGCCAATAGCCAGAGGCCAAAGACAGTATAGGCCACCATGAAAAGGGCGAGCGGCACCTGTCCCAGCACGGCGCGCCGCCGCCCTTCGCCTGCGCGCATTGCCAGCGCATGTGCCAGCAGAATGGCGATCACATGGCCTGCGACCACGGCGCCCGCCTGCGTCATCCAGATCAGCTTGACCGGTCCGGGGGTGTTCAGGAATCCGGCGGAAATTGTAAGGTCTGAAAGGCCCAGCGCCCGTGCAATGGCGGCCAGAACATACTGTCCATCCAGCAGAAACGCGGTCAGGTAATGGGCAATGTGATAGGCCAGAGCGATCGGCAGCAGGGTGGGCGCATAGAGGCAAAAGAGCCCGCGCAAGGCGCGCGGTCGCCCCCCTGCCAGCCGCTCACCCAGCCAAAGGGCGGTGGCAAAGACCACAATAAGTGCGGTGTTGGCTAAAATTAACCCCAAGATGTTGGGGGAGATGACTGCAGAGCGGCCCGGAAACTCTAACGGGTTCAGGCCCAGAATGCCCAGCCAGAGGAATGTTTCATTGATCCCATCGAAACTGCCAGAGCCAAGCAGGATCAGACAGAAGCAAGCCAGCCCCAAGCTGACGGTGCGGCCTTTTGCAATCTTCCAGCCGGGGAGCCCAATGGAAATGCAACCGTTTGAAAAGCCCAGAAAACTCATCCGTCTATAGGCGCGCATCAACACTGTGAGTGCCTCGGCCCGCACCAGCCAGGCAGGGCCGAAAAGCATCAGCCCGGCCAGCATGGCATACCAGTAAAAGCCCACCACCACCGCCAGCCGCCCCGGATCGGCAGGGGCCGGATCGGCCAGAAGAAACCCGGAAAAGGCAAGGAAACCCAATACGCCAGGCCAATGGCCCAAGGCGCGGGGATAGCGCAAGGGCGCGCGCATCCCGGTGAGGTGGTGCAGCAAGACACCCACCCCCACCCAAGGATTAAGCCAACGCCAGACATCCCCAACCACCCCTTGAACCGTGACCAGCACAATCCAGAACACCACCCAGATCGCCAGCGGCAAGGGATTGACGCCCGGATCACCCGGCCCGGTCAACCCCCGCCAGACCAGCCAACCCAGCAGGGCTGACACTGCAAGACTGATGAAATAACGTGCAAAAACAGAGGGGCGCAGGCGGGCAATCCCGATGGGTCGGAACAACCGTTCGGCAAATTCCCCCGGCAGAATGGCCAAGAGCGCCACGGTCAGCGCCACGGTAAGGCCCCCGGCAGCGATGTAAACATCTGTAGGCAACAGTAGGACAAACCCCTGTTCGCCCGCATGCGCCCAGACGGCCCCCGCCGTTAGGCTAGCAAGTCCTCCGCTCAGCATGATCGCGCGCATATGCCTGCCCCGTTTTCCCGCCCAGCCGAGTCTGACCTGTCCCCAACCTGCGGGAAAGGGGGAAATCGCTCCAGACAAACGAAAACCCCCGCACCAGAGGCGCGGGGGCGTACCGTTCACCACACAAACCTGTCGCGCCTACCCCGCGTGGCGGTGTCCTGTCGCGCGAAATTCTGTCACGTCCGTCACTGCAAATCGGCCACCGGCCAGCTTTTGCAGCTTGCCCTGACGCAACAGTTGCCCAAAGGAGCGCAAGCCATCCTCGCGCGAGAAGCGCTCTTGCTCGACTTCTTTGAGTTTCCCCATCAGCATCGGGCGCGAGAATTGCGGACGTCCTTCGACATCCGAGAGATAGGCCGCCGCCGCTTCGAGCAGGTCGGGCAAGCTGTTTGCGCCCACTTCTTCGGCGAAAGAGGTGAAGTTGCCCTCATTGGAGGATGTCGTGCTCTCCACTTCGAGATCGGCGGCAGAGATGCGGCGCGGGCGAATGGGCGCGCGCGGTGTGTCGATCCGCTGTTCCGCCACCAGCTTGAGCGGCGCGGGGCGGCTTTCTTCGGGGCGGGCAGACCGCTCTGTCGGGGAAGCGATCTGCGGACGGCGCGGGCGCACGACACTGGCCAAATCGCTGCGATAGGGGGTATCATCGACATTCTCGCGCAGCGTTGATCCCGCGCTCTGCTCTGCGCGGGTGGCGGCCACGGCGGCGCGCAGATGCTGGATGGCGTTGCGCCGCTGGCTGGAGGCGGGTGCCTCAAGCTGGGTGTCGGTCTTGTCGAAGATGCGCGTAAGGTCGTTGGAGCCGGATGCGTCTTCAAAGCGCCGCATGCCCTGCTCTTGCGCAGGCGTCATCGCGCCCTCGTTCTGGTCGTCTTCGTCTTCGTCTTCGTCTTCGTCTTCGTCAGTGGCAAGCGGCGGGGTCTGCTCGGCCTCGGCGGCGATGTCCTCGATGTCCTCGATTTCGTCTATTTCGTCTGCCTCAGCGCCCTGCGTCGGGATGTCTGCCTCTGGTTCTGGGTCGGCTGTCGTGGCACTTTCGAGGGCCAATTCGGCCTCGACTTCGGCGAGTTCGCGCTGCAACTCGGCCTCTTCCTCTGGGCTGAGAATGCTGGTCTCGGCGTCAAAGAGATTGTCCTCGTCGTCGTCGAAATCGTCGTCGTCATCCTCTTCAAAGATACCTTTGGCGACGGCGGCCTCAAACTCGGTGCGTTTGACCTTGATCACGCGGGCGAGGGGGGGCGTTTCGGGCTTGGTCTCTGGGGTCTCGGTCGGTGTGGCATCCGCCATCAGCGCGGCCAGAGTATCCTCAAAGTCGTCGGCTTCGGCCACTTCGGCCTCTGTTTCCTCTTCGGTCAGTACCTCTTGCGGTTCGGGCGTGGGCACTGGCTCGGCGGATAGGACGGCGTCGAAATCCAGATCTTCGTCTTCGGCCTCTTCGACCGTGACGGTTTCGTTGCGATCATCCTCGGCCATGACGGCGCTTAGATCCTCGGCAACGGTATCGAGGAAATCCTGCGCGTGTTCATCTTCGGTGTATTCAGAGTCTGCGGTCTCTGCGTCTTGCGCCACGACCGAGCGGATACGGCTCAACTTGGCGGCGATGCTCTCGCTGTCCGGGGCAGATGCCGTATGGATGATCTGCGGCTCTTGCTCTAGCCCCTCGGGCTGAATGGGGGCCTCGTATGCTACGGGTTCTTGGGCGACAGCGGTGGGTGTGTCTGGCAGGCTTGCAAGCTCTTCTTCCGCCTCGTCGGTATCGACCATCTCCGGCGCAGCCTCGGCCATGGCCGGCGGCACAGGGGCGGTTTGGGGCATCTCGGGTGTGGTTTCGGGGTGTTCCGGTTCGGCGGCAACCTCTGGGGTGGGGGCCACCAAGGGCGCGCGCACCACCGCTTGCTCGCTCGCGGCGCGCAGAACGATTTTGCCTCGCTCTTCATGCGCCTCGACGCGCCGGGCGATTTCCCGCTCGGCGATTCGCGCCAGCATCTCGGCATCAGGGGTTGGCGGCTCTGCTCCGAAATACCGGTCATCCGCTGCCAGATCGCGAAAATACTCCGCAATCGCCTTCATTGTATCAAAGGAATCGTCAAAGCCTTCTAATGTGCACGAAAATGTGCCGTAGGAGACCGTAAGTATCTTGTTTGAACCAACCATAATATGCGCTCGCTTTGCTTGCCTGCAAAGACAGGGTTTACCATGACGCCATAGACCAAAGCGGCCCGATTCTTAGATTTTTACCGTATCATTTCGTGTTCAGAATGTGACATCAGGTACGTTAACGCAACGATAACAGGTAAAGTTGATGATTGTTCGCGAAACAGAACCTGTAATCCTGATCGGCGGGGCCTCTCTGCCCGAAGGTCAGGTTAACCAAGTGCTCCGGCTTGCCCGGGTTGTGATTGCGGCGGATAGCGGGGCGGATAGTGCGCTGCAGCATGGGATCACACCGCACGCTGTGATTGGTGATTTCGACAGTATTTCGCAATCGGCGCGTGCCGCGATCCCAGAAGCGGCGCAGTTTCCGGACCCCGATCAGGATACGACGGATTTCGAGAAATGCCTGAGGGCGATTGCGGCACCGCTTATCCTTGGACTGGGATTTTGTGGCGACCGGATGGATCACCAACTGGCGGCCTGCACCGCGCTGGCGCGCCATCCCTGGCAGCGCTGTATACTTTTGGGGGAGCGGGATCTGATGTTTCTTTGTCCGCCCTCGCTGAACCTGCCGCTGCCAGAGGGGGTGCGCGTCTCGCTTTTCCCGATGGGCGCGGTTGAAGGGGTGTCGCAGGGGCTGAAATGGCCGATTGGCGGGCTCAACCTTGCGCCGGACGGGCGTATCGCCACATCAAATGCGGCGCTTGGGCCGGTGCATCTTGCGGTGACCGCCCCCAAGCTGCTGGTAATCCTGCCGCTTGAAATGCTCGATATGACGGTGGGGGCGTTGCGTGCCACGCAGGCCTATTGGCCAAGCCCCGGCAAAGAGGGCGACCGCGCATGACCCTGACACAGCGCCTGATGACATGGGCCGATGCCGTCGTGTTTGATCTTGGGCGGCAGATGCGCTGGACGTTTCTGCCACCTTTGATGGTCTATTTCGCGGCTGGGTTTTCCGGGCTGACGATGATCGTCGGCACATTCTTTGTGAAAGAATACCTCGACCTTTCGGCAGCCTATCTGGCGGGTCTTGCATTCTGGGCGGGGTTGCCCTGGGCGCTCAAGATGCCGCTTGGGCATCTGGTGGATATCATCTGGCGGTGGAAATGGCTGTTGATCTATCTTGGTGCGGGGCTGATCGGGCTGTCGGTGCTGATCATGTATCTACTGCTGACCCGGACCGAGGCGATGGTGGCGATCATGCCGATGGGGGCGTGGTATGTGACCTCGTACCTTCTCGCCCCATGTGGGTTGGTCATTCAGGACGCGGTGGCTGATGCGATGTCGGTCGAGGCGGTGCCGCGATTTGATGCAGAGGGCCAAGCGATTGATCTGGACAGGTCGCGGGCGCTGCATACCACGATGCAGACGCTGGGGCGGTTTGCGCTGATTTCCGGCACACTCGCAGTGGCCGCGCTCAATATCTACATGTTCGCCGGAATCGAGGATCTGGGGCCAGAGGCCAAACGCGCCACCTATGCGCTCATTTATCTATCAGCCCTGTCTATTCCGTTGGTGTCTGTGTCGGGTGTGCTGTTGGCGGCATGGCAGAAACATCGCCTGCGCCGTGGCCTGCGCCAAACCGGGCTGAGCGAGGCGGAGGCCGATACCCTCTTTGAGCGTCCCGGCGAAAAGACGCAGGCGAACCCATGGTATTTCATTGGCGGGGCGGGATTTGTGGCGCTGTCGCTGACCATCGGCCTGAGCGACATCCCCTTTGGGCAAGAGATCATCTTTGCGGGGTCCATGGCGATTGTGCTTTTGCTGATGCGGCAGCTTGTGGCGGTTCTGCCGGTGGCGCAGGCGCGCACATTGGTGGGCACGGCGATCATCATCTTCATGTTCCGCGCCACGCCGCGTCCGGGCGATGGCTATACGTGGTTCTCGATCGACCTTTTGGCGTTCGATCAACAGTTCCTGTCGGTGCTGTCCCTCATCACCTCTGTTTTGACGTTGGTGGGCATGGTGATCCTGCGCCCGCTGATGGCGCATCGCAGCATCGTCTATATCGTGGTGCTGCTCACACTGGCGGGGGGCATTCTGTCCTTGCCCAACATCGGGCTTTATTATGGGGTGCAGGAGATCACGGCGGCCATGACAGGCGGCATCGTCGATGCCCGGTTCATCGCCATTCTAGATACAGCCATTGAATCGCCTCTGGGGCAGGTTGCCATGATCCCGATGCTGGCCTGGATCGCGCGCAATGCGCCGGATAATCTCAAGGCGACATTCTTTGCCGTGATGGCATCCTTTACGAATCTGGCGCTGTCGGCGAGTTCGCTGCTGACCAAATATCTCAACGAGGTTTTCATCGTGACGCGCGAGGTGCGGGATGCGGCAACCGGGCAGATCACTACACCGGCGGATTACAGCGCCTTGGGGATGCTCTTGATCACCGTAACGCTCATCACGGTCGGCCTGCCGCTCTTGACGGTGTTCGTCATTCAGCGCTCACCGTTGCGCAGTAAGGATTAGGGCAATTCCGCCTCTGGGATGACCGGAAAGAACTCGCCGCCGGACCAAAGCCCGAACCAGCCGTCGTGCCGGTCGCCGATCTCGACAAGGCGGTAAAAGCTTTTGCGGTCGATCAGCGCCTCAAGATTGGCGCGCACCAGCACATAAGGTGACGGTTCGCCGGTTTCGGGGTCGCGGGTGACGCGGATGGGGGTATCGGGGCCGGCGGTCACGTGGTCGCCGACATTGGTTTCAAACCGCAGGGTTTGCGCGGCCCCCGTGCCCTCGGCTTCGAAATCCACTGCGACAAAGGGTGCGTCATCGACGGTGATTCCGACCTTTTCAACCGGAGTGACCAAAAAGTAATCATCGCCATCGCGGCGCAGGATGGTGGAGAAAAGCCGCACCAGTTCGGGCCGCCCGATGGGCGTGCCAAGGTAGAACCACGTGCCATCGCGCGCAATCCGCATGTCTAGATCGCCGCAAAACGGCGGATTCCACAAATGCACCGGCGGCAGCCCTTTGCCCTTGGCCCGCACCGCCCGCGCAGAGGCGGCGATGCCTTCGGCTGACGGGCTTGTGACGGAATCTTTGCTCATTGCTTTTGCCATTTCTGTCCCAAGCTATACACTCATACAGAATGATATAGGTCTGACGGGAGTTTTGCCATGACCGATGACACTGATCTCTTGGCCGGTCTGGAGGCGCTGGAGGGCAAATTGGCCCAAGCGCGGGCGTCGATCACCCGGCGGTTCATCGGACAGGAGCAGGTTGTCGACCTGTCCCTGTCGGCGCTGCTGTGTGGTGGTCACGGTCTCTTGATCGGGCTGCCCGGTCTGGGCAAGACGCGACTGGTCGAGACATTGGGCACGGTCATGGGCCTGCACACCAACCGGGTGCAGTTCACGCCAGACCTGATGCCTGCCGACATTCTGGGTAGCGAAGTTCTGGAAACCGCCGAGGATGGCAAGCGCGCGTTCAAGTTCATCGAGGGGCCGGTGTTCTGTCAGCTTTTGATGGCGGATGAAATCAACCGCGCCAGCCCGCGCACCCAGTCTGCGCTGTTGCAGGCGATGCAAGAACGCACCGTGACGGTGGCCGGTGTCAGCCGCCCGCTGGGTACGCCGTTCCATGTGCTGGCGACACAGAACCCGATTGAACAAGAAGGCACCTATCCTCTGCCCGAGGCGCAGTTGGACCGTTTTCTTGTTCAGATCGAAGTGCCCTATCCGGACCGCGACACCGAACGCGCGATCCTCTTGGCGACCACGGGCGCTACGGAAGAGGCGGCACATGGGGTCTTTACCCCGTCCGAATTGATTGCCGCGCAACAGATGCTGCGCCGGATGCCAGTGGGCGAAAAGGTGATGGAGGCGATTCTCGATCTGGTGCGCGCCTGCCGCCCCGAGGATGCCAGCGCCGCCGATGGGGTGCGCGCGAGCGTGGCTTGGGGGCCGGGGCCGCGCGCGGCGCAGGCACTGATGCTGACCGTGCGGGCGCGGGCGATGCTGCAAGGGCGGCTTGCGCCTGATGCCAGCGACGTGGCCGCCATGGCGCAGCCGGTTCTGGGGCACCGGATGGCGCTGAATTTCGCGGCGCGCGCGCGGGGCGAGAGCCTGCCTGCGCTGATTGCCCGCACGGTCGAGGATGTGACCCGCGTGCAGGCCGCCGCCTGAGATGGCCGATCTCGCCCCCGCCCCCCTGCGCCCCCGCGCCGAGGCTGAAGCCGCCCGGTTTCCGCCGCTCTTGGCGCAGGCGGAATTTTTGGCGCGCACGGTGCTCTTGGGCGAGCATGGGCGGCGGCGCGCGGGTGCGGGCGATGATTTCTGGCAATACCGCCCGGTGCAGCCCGGCGATAGCCGCCGTATGATCGACTGGCGTCGTTCTGCGCGCTCTGATGTGCAGTTCGTGCGGCAGCGGGAATGGCAGATCGCGCAGAGCGTGATGCTCTGGGTTGATCCTGCCGCCTCCATGCGCTTTGCCAGCGACAAGAACCTACCCGACAAGGCCGATCGTGCGCGCCTGTTGGCGCTGGCGGTGGCGATCCTGCTGGTGCGCGGGGGGGAACGGGTGGGCCTTACGGGGAGCGCCTTGCCGCCCCGGCGCGGTGAGGTGCAGGTTGCGCGACTGGCTGAGGCGCTCTTGCAGGAGAGTGGGGCGGATTATGCCAGCCCTGATATGTCTGGCCTCATTCCGCATGGCCGGGCGCTGCTGATTTCTGATTTCATGGGTGATCTGGACCCGTTGCGCGAGGCGCTGACAGGGGCAGCGGATCGGGGGGTGCGCGGCCTGCTCTATCAGGTGCTGGACCCCGCAGAAGAGGCGTTTCCCTATACCGGGCGCACCATTTTTGAGAGCATGGGCGGCACCCTTGCCCATGAGACGTTGAAGGCAGGCGATCTGCGGGCGCGGTATCTGGAGCGTTTGGCCGAGCGTAAAGATGCGCTTGCCGCGCTTTGTCATGCGACGGGCTGGCGCTATGGCTGTCACCACACCGGCGAAAGCGCGCAATCGGCGCTCTTGTGGCTGCATGGCGCGATGGCCGGGGGGGCGGGCGCATGATCTTGGGCCCAATTGGCTTTGCGGTTCCTTGGCTCTTGTGGGCGCTGGTGGCTTTGCCGATCCTTTGGATCATCCTGCGCGCCGTGCCGCCCGCACCGATCCGGCGGCGCTTTCCCGGAGTGGCGTTGCTTTTGGGTCTCAAGGACGAGGACAGCGTCAGCGACCGCACGCCGTGGTGGCTCTTGCTGCTGAGGATGCTGGCGGTGGCGGCGGTGATCGTGGGGCTGGCGGGGCCAGTGCTCAATCCGCGCGACGAGGGCGAGGCGCGCGCGTCTGGCCCACTTTTGATCCTGATGGATGGCAGTTGGGCCAGTGCGCGGGACTGGGCAGCGCAAACGGCGGTAATCGACGCGATGCTGGCAGAGGCTGGGCGCGATGGGCGACCCGCGGCTTTGATGCAACTCAGCGATCCACAAGCGCCGGTGTTTCAGGCGGCGGACAGTCTGCGTGCGCGGGTGCCGGGGCTTATCCCCGCCCCTTGGGCTGTCACGTCAGAGGCGATGGCGCGGGCCGTCGATCTGTTGGGCGAGGCAGAGTTCGAGACGCGCTGGTTTTCGGACGGGTTGGACCGCGAGGGGCGCATGCCGGTGCTTGAAGCGCTTGAGGCGCGTGGCCCGGTCACCGTCCACGAAAGCCCACGCGCCGTGTTGGCGCTGACCCCGCCGACACTGGAAGACGGGCAGATCCAATTGCGCGCGTTGCGCGCCGTGCCGGGGCCATTGCGCGAGATCGCGGTCAATGCCCACGGGCTGGACCCTGCCGGTGTCTCGCGTGTTTTGGCCACTTTGCCGATGACGTTTGACGAGGGGGCGATTGCGGCGACAGGCGCGCTGGCGCTGCCGCCCGAACTTCGCGCCCGCGTCACGCGGTTCGAGATCGCCGGAGAAGCACAGGCGGGGGCGGTGACCCTGACCGATGATGGGCTGAAGCGGCGCGAAGTGGCGCTGATCGCGGGGCGCGAGGATCGCGAAGGGCTCGAACTCTTGTCGCCGCTGCATTACCTTGAACAGGCGTTAAGCCCTACCGCTGACCTCTTGGAAGGGGGGCTGATGGATGTGTTGCCCGCCAATCCCGATGTGATCGTGCTGGCGGATGTTGCGGTGCTGTCGGGCGCGGAACAGGCAGCCTTGCTGGACTGGGCGGACAAGGGCGGCCTGCTTTTGCGCTTTGCCGGGCCGCGCGTTGCGGCAAGCGATGTGTCGCGCAGCGACGAAGATCCGCTGATGCCGGTGCGCCTGCGCGCGGGTGGGCGCACAGTAGGCGGCGCGATGAGCTGGGGCGAGCCCAAGACGCTGGCCCCCTTCATTGAAGGCAGCCCGTTTCAGGGGCTGGCCATTCCGGGTGATGTGACAGTCAGCGCGCAGGTGATGGCGCAGCCTGATCCCACCTTGGCGGATCGGGTGATTGCGCAACTCAGTGATGGCACACCGCTTGTCACGCGCAAGCGGATCGGGGCGGGGCAGGTGGTGCTGTTCCATGTCACGGCCAATGCCGAATGGTCGAGCCTGCCGCTTTCGGGGCTGTTCGTGCAGATGCTGGAACGTCTGGCCGTTTCATCCGCGATGGCACCGCCCGATGCGGCGGAAATGGCCGGTACGACATGGCAGCCGCTGCAGGTGCTGGACGGGTTCGGTCGGCTGAATGAGGCGGACACGCGCCCCGGTGTGGCGGGCGAGCGGCTTTTGTCCGGCTCGCTTGGTCCCGATCTCTGGCCCGGTCTGTATGAGGGCCCGGAGCGCAGTGTGGCGCGCAACGTGATTGATGGCGAAACCCAACTCAGCCCGGTGGCATGGCCCGCGCGTGTCGCGGTCGAGGGGTTGGAGCGTGCGCCTGAGACGCCGCTTGGCGGTTGGTTGCTGGCGGCAGCCTTGATGCTGCTGACCGCTGATATTCTGGCATCCTTGGCGCTGTCCGGGCGGCTTTGGCCTGCGCGGGTCGCAGCGGTGCTCGCCCTCGCGCTTAGCCTTGGGGCGGTGCCCGAGGCGCGGGCGCAGGATGACGCGCGCGCGTTGCTGGCGACCGAGGAATTGGCCTTGGCCTATGTGATCACTGGCGATACGCGGCTCGATGATACGTCGCGCGCGGGTCTGCGCGGGTTGGGGCAAGTGCTCAATTTTCGCACCTCGGTCGAGCCGGCAGAACCGCTGGCCGTCGATCTGGAACGTGACGATCTCACGTTCTATCCGATCCTCTATTGGCCAATCAGCGCCGATCAGCCGACCCCCTCGGCAGAGGCCTATGTCAAGCTCAACGATTATTTGCGCAATGGCGGTCTTATCCTTTTTGACACGCGCGATGCCGATGTCGCCGGGTTTGGCGCGGCCACGCCCAACGGCGCAAGATTGCAACGGATTGCGGCCCCGCTGGATATTCCGCCGCTCGAACCCTTGCCCGAGGATCACGTTCTGACGCGGACCTTCTACCTGCTGACCGATTTTCCGGGGCGACATTCCGGTCGGGCGGTTTGGGTCGAGGCGGCCCCGCCCGATGCTGAACAGATCGAGGGCATGCCGTTTCGCAATCTCAACGACGGGGTGACGCCGGTGGTGATCGGGGGCAATGACTGGGCTTCGGCCTGGGCGGTGAACGATCGGGGCGATCCGCTATTTCCGGTCGGTCGTGGCTATGCCGGTGAGAGGCAAAGGGAACTGGCCTATCGTTTTGGCGTCAATCTGGTGATGCATGTGCTGACCGGCAATTATAAATCCGATCAGGTGCATGTGCCCGCACTTCTGGACAGGTTGGGCCAATGACCGGCAGCGTGATATTTGACCCCCTTTTGCCGATCTGGCTGATCGCGGTTCTGGCGGCGCTGGTGGCGTCGGGCTTGGCTTTGGCGCTTTGGCGCGGGTTGGCGGGATGGCCGTTCCGGGCGCTGGCCGGGCTGGTGATCCTTGCCGCGCTGATGGGGCCAGCCTATCAGCAGGAGGAACGCACCGCCCTCAGTGACATTGTTCTGATTGTCGAGGATCAAAGTGCCAGCCAAGACCTGACGGATCGCGCCACGCGCACGGCCGAGGCCGCCGACACTCTGACAGCACGGTTGGAAGCGCGCGGCAATACCGAGGTGCGCCGCGTGCAGGTGCCGGATGCACCCGAGAATGGGGGCACGCAGGCCATGACGGCGCTGGCACAGGCGATGGCCGAAGAGCCGCTGGGCCGTATTGCGGGCGTCATTCTTCTGTCGGATGGGCGGATCCATGATGTCGAGCGGGCACCAGACATTCCCGCCCCGCTGCATCTGTTGCACACAGGCCGCGAGGGGGATTGGGACCGGCGTTTGCGGATCGACAACGCCCCGGCCTTTGCCATTCTGGGCGAAGAGGTGCAAATGACCCTGACCGTAACCGATGAGGGCGCAGCCCCTACGGGCGTTATGTCTGTGCCGCTTGATATTTCGGTGGATGGGGCTGAGCCACGCCGCTTTGAGGTGCCCTTGGGCGAGGAAATTACCCTACCGCTGATGCTGCCGCATGGCGGGCGCAATGTCCTGCAATTCACCACCCCCGCCGCGCCGGGCGAATTGACGGATCGCAACAACACGGCGCTGGTGCAGATCAACGGTGTGCGCGACCGGCTGAGTGTTTTGCTGGTGTCGGGTCAGCCGCATCCCGGCACGCGGACATGGCGCAACCTGCTCAAATCCGACAGCGCGGTTGATCTGGTACATTTCACCATTCTGCGCCCGCCGGAAAAGCAAGACGGTGTGCCGGTGCGGGAATTGTCGCTGATCGCCTTTCCGACGCGCGAGCTGTTTCTGGAAAAGGTGGATGATTTCGACCTGATCATCTTTGACCGCTACCGGCGGCGGGGCATTCTGCCGAATGTTTATCTCGAGAATATCCGGCAATATGTCGAGAATGGCGGGGCGGTGCTGTTTGCCGCAGGTCCGGATTTTGCCGGGGCCGAGAGCATTTACCGTGGTCCGTTCGAGGCGATCATCCCCGCCCGCCCGACCGCGCGTGTGGTCGAGGATGGCTATTTGCCCAAGGTCACGGATCTGGGCGAGCGGCATCCGGTGACCGCGGGGCTTGACCGGGAATTTGCCGGGGATTGGGGCCGTTGGTTGCGACAGGTTGAGGTCACGCAAACGGCGGGCGATGTGGTCATGTCCGGGGCGGATGACCGGCCCTTGCTGTTGCTTGACCGTGTGGGCGAGGGGCGCGTGGCGCTCTTGGCCTCAGATCACGCCTGGCTCTGGGGGCGCGGGTTTGAGGGCGGTGGTCCGCAGCTCGAACTGTTGCGGCGTCTGGCGCATTGGATGATGAAAGAGCCGGAGTTAGAGGAAGAGGCGCTTTGGGCCGAGGCGACGGGCCAGCAGATGCGCGTCATCCGACGCTCGTTAACCGAGGATGTTGGCCCCGTGACGATCACCACACCGTCTGGCGAGGTGGTGGAACGCCCGTTGGAAGAGGTATCACCGGGGCGGTTTGAGACATTGTTCGATGGGCCGGAAATTGGTCTCTATCGTTTGGAAAACGGAGATCAGAGCGCGGTCATCGGTCTGGGACCAGCAGCGCCGGTTGAATTTGAGCGCACGATTGCCAGTGCCGAGGTGCTGCAACCCGAGATCGACGCGACCAATGGCGGAGTATGGGCGCTGGAAGACGGCGTGCCCGCGATCCGTGCCGTACGCGAAGGGCGTCCCGCCGCCGGGCGTGGCTGGATCGGGATCACACCGCGCGGCGCCTATGAGACCCAGAGCCTGCGCCAGATGGCGATCATGCCGCCTTGGTTGGTGCTGCTGTTGGTGTCAGGGTTGATCCTTGGGGGATGGCTGCGCGAGGGGCGGCGATAGGGGCCGCGCTTAGCGCCGCAGTTCGACCCGGAAGGGCGCGCTGCTCCAGCCATCGACCGAGCAATGCGCCCGCACGAACACCTCTTGTGTGCCCTCAGGAAGGGGCAGACCATTCAGCGAGCGCGTAAAGGGTTGTTCTTCGACATGTGGGTGATGCAGCAGACGATAGCCCAGCCGATTGCCCGTCGCATCCAGAACCTCCCATCCATCAACATAGTGGTCCCAGCCGGTGTCAGGGTGCAGGACCGTGACCGCAATATTCCAGGCTGTTCCAACCTGTTTCAGTTGCACGCCAAGAATATCGGGGTGATCCGCTGCGGCGGAGCTGGCGACAAAGCCGAGGACAAGGCACAAACATCTCATCCTGCAAGTCTAGCGCATTCCTGCGCAAAAAACACTCAAGTCTCTGTGTGTTGGTCTGGACCGTCCGGCAGAAGCAGCACCGCGCGCGACTGTGACGCGAATTCCCGGCGCAAGAGCATGAGGCAGGTGATGATCGTGGCCCCGATCAGCGCCGCCGGCCCCAAGAGCCATGCCGCCGCCGAGAGCGCAAAGTAGATCGCCCGCAGGCCCCGATTAAATCCCCGCGCGGCGGTGATATTGATCTCGGCCGCTTTGCGGGCACGCGGCAAGGCGGCGGGATCGCTTGGGTCATTGGGCACGGCGGCCATGATCACAGCGCAATAGCCAAAAAGCCGATTGGACCAGACGAATTTGAGAAAGGCATTGGTGAGAAACACGAGGATCACAAGGATCTTCACCTCCCAGACAATCACCGGCACAGTGGACGGGGTCAGATCATCGGCAATGCCCATTACCCGTTCCAGATCGCCCAGCATGGCGAGCGCCCCGCCGATAGCGATGAGCGTGGCCGAGGCGAAAAACGCAGTACCCTGCCGCAGGCTGCCCAAGAGCTGCGCATCGAAGATGCGGGCGTCACGGGCAACCATTTGCACCATCCATTCGCGCCGATACTGCGCCATCAGTTTTGTCACCGAGGGCCGCGCCTGGGGTGGGTTTTCGATCAAGAGGCCAAGGCAGAGCCAGCTCAGCGCCAATCCGCCCAAGGCAAGGGCGTCAAGCGTGCTGAAATGTGCTAGTTGATCCATCCAAATCATGCGCGCAAGCTATCGCTATGAGGTTTGACTTGCCAGATGCAAAAATTGGTTATATTTTATTACCAATCAGGAGGAGCTATCATGGAAATGCCCATCCCCCGGCCAGAGATTCTGGCGCGCAAGGCTGAATTGGTCGAACGTCTGCGCGAAGTTCTACCAGAAGATGCGGTGATTTCCGACCCCGCCGAGACGCGCGCCTATGAATGCGATGCGCTGACAGCTTATAAATGTGCGCCCTTGGTGGCAATCCTGCCGGGATCGACCAAAGAGGTCTCGGAGGCGCTGCGCATCTGTCACGACATGGGGGTGCCGGTGGTGCCGCGCGGCTCTGGCACGTCTCTTGCGGGTGGGGCGTTGCCCACGGCGGACAGTGTCATTCTGGGTGTGGCGCGGCTGAATGCGGTGCTTGAGACGGACTATGACAATCGTTTTATCCGGGTGCAGACAGGGCGTACCAATCTGAGCGTCACCGGCGCGGTTGAGGAACACGGGTTTTTCTATGCCCCCGACCCCTCAAGCCAATTGGCCTGCGCCATCGCGGGCAATATCGCGATGAATTCGGGCGGGGCGCATTGCCTGAAATATGGTGTCACGACCAACAACCTGATGGGTGTGACCATGGTGCTGATGGATGGCACCGTGCTGGAACTGGGCGGCGCACATCTGGAAGCCGAGGGGCTGGACCTCTTGGGGATCGTTTGCGGGTCTGAGGGGCAACTGGGCGTTGTGACCGAAGCGACGCTGCGCATCCTGCGCAAGCCAGAAGGCGCGCGCCCCGTGCTGATCGGATTCGATTCCAATGAGGTCGCAGGGGCCTGTGTGAGTGACATCATCAAGGCTGGCGTGCTGCCGGTGGCCATTGAATTCATGGACCGCCCCTGCATCGAGGCGACCGAGGATTTCGCCAAGGCGGGCTATCCGATGTGCGAGGCGCTGCTGATCGTCGAGGTTGAGGGATCGGATGCCGAGATTGACGAGCAACTGGGCCTGATCGAGGGGATTGCCCGGCGGCACAACCCGGTGGAATTCCGGCAGAGCCGGTCCCCCGAAGAAAGTGCCGCGATCTGGCTGGGCCGTAAATCGGCCTTTGGCGCGATGGGGCAGATCAACGATTACATGTGTCTGGATGGCACCATCCCGGTCAGCCAATTGCCGCATGTTCTAAAACGCATTGGCGAATTGTCGGAACAATTCGGGCTGGGTGTCGCAAATGTGTTTCACGCAGGCGATGGAAACATGCATCCGCTGATCCTGTTTGATGCCAATAAACCGGGTGATCTGGAACTGTGCGAAGACCTTGGGGCCGAAATCCTCAAGCTTTGTGTTGAAGTGGGCGGGTGCCTGACCGGCGAGCATGGGGTGGGTATCGAAAAACGCGACCTCATGACCCATCAATATGCGCCAGAGGATCTGGAAGCGCAGATGGCCGTAAAAGATGTGTTTGATCCCAAATGGCTGCTGAACCCGGCCAAGGTCTTTCCGCTGGCGTCCTCTGACGCGCGGCGCGTGGCCTGAGCGATCCGACCGGGGGCATTGCCCCCGGACCCCCAGAGTATTTTTCCAAGAAGAAGCAGCATGACACCCAAGACCGAAGCGGACCTGGCCGAGATCATCCGGGGTGCAGAAGGCCCATTGCGCATCGAGGGCGGTGGCACCCGACCGATTGGCGCGATGTCCAATGGCGCACGGCTGAGCACCGCCGGCCTGAGCGGGATCACGCTCTATGAACCCGGCGCGCTGACGCTGGTGGCGCAGGCGGGCACGCCGCTTGCTGACATCGAGGCCGCATTGGACGCCGAGGGACAGCGCCTGGCGTTTGAGCCGATGGATCACCGGGGATTGTTGGACACCCAAGGAACACCCACAATCGGCGGTGTCGTCGCCGCCAATGTCAGCGGACCGCGCCGTATTCAGGCCGGGGCCTGCCGCGATTTCCTGCTTGGCGTGCGGTTTGTCGATGGGCGCGGGCAGATCGTCAAGAATGGGGGCCGCGTGATGAAAAACGTCACCGGCTATGATCTGGTTAAGCTGATGGCGGGCAGTTACGGCACGCTGGGTGTGCTGACCGAGGTCGCGCTCAAGGTCTTGCCGCGCCCGCGCAGCATGGGGATGCTGCGGATTGAGGGGCTAAGCGATGCCGTTGCTGTGACCGCGCTCTGCCGGGCGCTGGCGTCACCCTATGAGGTGACAGGGGCCGTGCATCTGCAAGCCAGTCCAGAGGGGGGGCCCCTGACCATGATCCGGCTGGAAGGGTTCGAGAATTCGGTGGCCTATCGCGCTGAGGCGCTGACGCGGCTTTTGGCTGAGTTCGGCACGTGCAGCTTTGAGGCAGATCCCGAAAAGACCGCCGCGGCATGGGCACATATCCGCGATGTCGGCCCGTTTCAGGGGCGGGCGGGCGATGTCTGGCGGTTGTCGGTGAAGCCCACCGATGCGCCGGGGATCGTTGCGGATCTGAGCGGCGGCGAGGCGTTTTATGATTGGGGCGGCGGGTTGATCTGGCTGTTGGCTGCCCAAGGATCGGGGTTGAGTGCCGCGAAAATCCGCAGCGCGGTGGCCGCGCGCGGCGGCCATGCCACGCTGATCCGTGGCGACAGAAGCCAAGGCGCGTTTCACCCGTTGCCCGGCCCGGTGGCGGCCTTGCAGGCCGGGCTGCGGCAGAAATTCGATCCAAGACAGATTCTAAATCCGGGGCTGATGGCCACGGGTGCAGCCGTCTGAGTGGCGGGAAAGTAGAGATAGATGAAAACTGAATTCACCGCCGAACAGCTTGAAAATCCCAAGATTGCCCGCGCCAATGAGATTTTGCGCTCTTGCGTGCATTGCGGGTTTTGCACCGCCACGTGCCCGACCTATCAGGTTCTGGGCGATGAGTTGGACAGCCCGAGAGGGCGCATTTACCTTATCAAGGACATGCTGGAAAATGACCGCGTGCCGGATGCCAAGACGGTCAAGCATATTGATCGCTGCCTGTCCTGTCTGGCCTGCATGACCACCTGCCCCTCTGGCGTGCATTACATGCATCTGGTGGATCAGGCGCGCGAATATATCGAAGAGCGCTATAAGCGGCCCTTGGGGGATCGTGCGCTGCGCTGGATTTTGGCGCGTATCCTGCCCTATCCGATGCGATTTCGGGTGGCGCTGTTGGGGGCCAAGATCGGGCGGCCGTTTGCGCGGCTGATGCCTGATGCGCGGCTGCGCGCGATGCTGGAAATGGCCCCAAAGCAGGTGCCGCCCGTAAGCCGCAATGACGATCCGCAAACCTTTGCCGCGCAAGGCACGCGCAAAAAGCGGGTGGCGTTGATGACGGGCTGTGCGCAAAAGGCGCTCAACACCGATATCAACGATGCCACGATCCGGTTGCTCACGCGGCTGGGATGCGAGGTGGTGGTGGCTGAGGGCGCCGGCTGTTGTGGGGCGCTGACGCATCATATGGGAAAAACCGACGAGAGCCACGCGACGGCAGCCAAGAACATCAAGGCTTGGGCGCGTGAGATGGATGGGGCTGGCCTTGACGCCATCGTCATCAACACCAGCGGTTGCGGCACCACGGTCAAGGATTACGGCCATATGTTCCGGCATGAGGCGCTGGCAGCAGACGCCGCGCGCGTGAGCGCGATTGCCATGGATGTGAGCGAAATCCTGATGAAGCTCGATCTACCGCAAGGCGCGGATAAGGAGATGGTCATCGCCTATCACGCCGCCTGTTCGCTGCAACATGGCCAAAAGATCAAGACCTATCCCAAGGATCTGCTCAAGCGGGCCGGGTTCGCGGTTGTGGAACCGGCAGACAGTCATCTTTGCTGTGGGTCGGCGGGAACTTATAACCTGATGCAGCCCGAGATTTCCAAGCAACTCAAGGCGCGCAAGGTGCGCACGCTGGAGGCCAAGAACCCGGACGTAATCGCGGCAGGCAACATCGGTTGCATGATGCAAATCGGTTCAGGGACGGGTATTCCGGTGGTCCACACGGTCGAGTTGCTGGATTGGGCCACGGGGGGACCAAAGCCGCCCGCCATGAGCCGCGCGGCCCAAGGCATGACCGGGGTTCCGATCCTGCGCTGATCCGGTCATAATCTGGCCCAAAACCCGTGCTATTCGGCAAGGGAATTGAGCGGGACAAAGACCTTATGCTGCGTATCATCACCTTTCTTTTGTCGGTCTGTGCGGCGGGTGCGGCGCTATCGCAGGATAGCCGCCTGCAACGTCTGGATGTCGGCGACGAGGCCCGGGACTGGGAGGCCGTGGGGCGGCTGGAATTAGCCGGGCGCGGATTTTGCACCGGGGCACTGGTGGCACCCGATCTGGTGCTGACGGCGGCGCATTGCCTGTTTGACAAGGAAACTGGTGCGCGGATTGATCCCGCACGGATCGAATTCATGGCCGGGTGGCGCAATGGGCGCGCGGCGGCCTATCGCTCTGTTCGGCGCGCGGTGACGCATCCCGATTATGCACCGGCTGCTGATGTGACTGCAGAGCGCGTGCGCAATGACGTGGCGCTGCTCGAATTGCATCACCCGATCAACAACACGCGCGTCACCCCGTTCGAGACGGATGAGCGCCCGCGCAAGGGGCAGAAAATTGGCGTGGTCAGCTATGCCCGCGACCGATCAGAGGCCCCATCCCTGCAAAACATCTGCGAAGTTCTGGCGCGTCAGGATGGTGTTCTTGTGATGTCATGCGATGTCGATTTCGGATCGAGCGGCGCGCCGATCTTTAGCTTTGAGGGCGGTGTGCCGCGCATTGTTTCGGTTGTCTCAGCCATGGCCGAGGTAGAGGGGCGCAAGGTGTCGCTTGGCACGCAGTTGACCGATCCGCTTCGGGTGCTGCAAGACGCCCTTGATGGTGGCGCTGGCGTGTTTCAGGAGGCCGCGCCCAAGATGTTCACCTCGGGTATTCGCCGCGATACTGGCGCGAAATTCGCCAAGCCATGACAGGCTGGCGCACGTGCCTTGCGGCGCTGGTTGCCCTGATGCTGTGCCCTTCGGGTGCGATGGCGCAGACGAGTGGCCTTATTCGGTTGACGGACCGCGATGACCTGTTCGGCTGGGAGGCGGTGGGGCGTGTCGATCTTGGGCGTGATGGTTATTGCACAGGCGTTCTGATCGCCCCTGACCAAGTGCTGACGGCAGCGCATTGTGTCCATGATCGCGCCCAGCGTGCTATCGGCGCTGACGTCATTCAGTTTCGCGCTGGTCTGCGCGATGGTGTTGTGATCGCGGAGTCTGGCGTGGCCCGCTATGTGGTTGCCCCGGGATATGATCCAGCGGCGGGTATGCAGGCCGAGAACGTTCGGCGCGATGTCGCACTCTTGCAGTTATCTGCGCCCATTCCCGCAGCCCTAGCTGCGCCCTTTCACCTTGCGGACACCCTCGCACCCGGTCAGCGCGTGAGCGTTGTCTCTTATGGCCGCGACCGCGACAAGGCCCCGTCATGGCAGCGCGAATGCGGTCTTTTGTGGCGGTCCGAGGGGGTGATGGGGTTTGACTGCGCGGTGATCAATGGTTCATCTGGTGCGCCGGTTTTTGCGCGGGATGGTGGGCGGGCGCGTATCCTGTCGTTGGTCAGCGGTGGCAATTGGGACGGGGGCGAAAGCCGCGCCTATGGTATGGACCTGCCCGAGATTGTGGCGCAGTTGAAACAGGATCTGCGTGCGGCGGCCTCGCGCCCCATCGCGGCGAATCCGGGGTTTCGGCGTGTGACGGTAGGCGGGGATGCGGCGGCGTCCGGGGCGAAATTCGCGCGGCCCTGAGGGCCGTAGCGGGGTCTTGACAGCCGCCGTAGCACTTCCCAAATCAAGAGCGTTCCGGTGCCGCAGGATGGGCCGGACAGATTGCCTGTTCCCAAAGGGGAAGGCGCCAACTTGGTATCGCTCAATGGAGGATGACCCATGCGTAATTTTGATCTAGCCCCGCTCTATCGCGCCACTGTCGGTTTCGACCAGATCGCCGACCTATTGGATCGTGTGATGTCCAGTGACGTGGCCCAGCCGACCTATCCGCCCTATAACATCGAAAAGACCGCTGATGATGCCTATCGCATCTCGATTGCCGTCGCGGGCTTTGCCGCCGATGATCTGGGTGTTGAGGTCAAGGAAGGCTCACTTGTCGTCTCGGCGCGCAAGAGCGATGAAGAAGAGGGCCGCACCTATCTGCATCGTGGTATTGCGACGCGGGCGTTTGAACGCCGGTTCCAACTCGCGGATCATGTGCGGGTGATCGGCGCCACCCACGCCGATGGGATGCTGCATATCGACCTGCGCCGCGAGGTGCCTGAGGCGCTGAAACCGCGCCGGATTGCGATTGCCAGCGGTGATGTCGTGACCAAGGATGTGGTCGATGTCGACAAGGTGAACTGAACCTGAAGCTATGCCTGCGCCCGGTCAGAGCAGTCTGGCCGGGCGTTGCTGCTCAGGGCCGCCGCGCCTCGATCAGCACGCCATCCGTTGCGCCGCCGATCAGGCGCAGCGCGCCATCCTCGGCGATATCGAACCGCGTCACCTGTTCCAGCGCATCGAGCATGCGGCGTTCTTGCTCCATCAGAGGTTCGGGGCAGGCCATCATCGTGCTCCCCATGGCACCAAACTGTAGCCCCTCGCCCGTCAATGTATAGCCGCCCACCAGACGGTTACAGCCCGAGCTGCCCGCGACGCGCCCAGGTGTGATGAAGTTGAGGGTCAGGCGTTCCGGCTCGATCAACGGGGTCTCACCCAGCACCGTCACCTGCCAAGAGGGCCCTGTCAGAAGGTCCTCGGGCGCGCCCCCACATCCACGAAACTCTCGCTCGCCAAGGGTTAACTGTGCCGCATCGGGGTGGGGCATGCCGGTGGCATCGTCGCGGCAGATGCCTTCGCGGATGGTCAGTTGCGCCGCAATCTCGGGCATGTCAAACACGTAAGCGCCGGGCAAAACCTGCACATCCGGGCGCGGCAGGCTATGGGTGATCTCGCCGTAATCGGCGGTAATCTCTGCGTTTTCTGCGGTTAGCACAACAGACCACCCCGGTTCATTTCCGCCGGCACGATAGCTTTGTTGTTGTGGCGGCGGCACCTCTTGGCATTCAGGCAGATCACGCCCTTCCAGCCGGAGCATGGCCATATCGCCCTTGTTCCAAAACTCTGTTTCTGGCTCTTTGATACCTTCGAACCGGGCACCTGAGGCAGAGATGACCTGTTTCATCGGAATATCGCGCCCTTCGGCGCGCAGCACCGTTTCTTCGCCCAGGATTCCGAAAGAGACCGTGGTATCGCCACAGATGAAATCAACCGCAAAGGCGAGCGCCGTCACCGGCTCTAGTATCAGCTCACCGAGATCAACCGGCTCCGTTCCATCAGCAAAGGGCAGATCCCTCAAAAGCCAGCGGGGTTGGTTGTTAACCCGGATCACCGCACTCAGCCGCCCGGACAGGTTGGCAGGCACCGTCATCTCGAAGGGCAGCGGCACCTGTTTGCCATCCGCGTCCAGCGTCACCTCGCCCAGCATGGCCCCAAACCGCCCCTCGGCCACGACCACGGCGCGGGCATCGGGGGGCAGGGCTATCCGTTGCAGATAGCCGACTGCGCCGGAGATAAGGCGGGCTTCGTCGTTCTGCGCCTGCACCGTGGATGCGCAGACTACAGCCATCAGGCCGGCCAAAAGGAAAGAGCGGGGCATTGCCGGCCTCCTTTGCTTCAAGACTTGGTCACATCCTAGCGAGGGACCTGACTTTGGTCGAGTGCCGCTTTGGTCAGATGCTCATGCAAATGTATTTCATTTCGAGGAAGTCCTCGATCCCATGATGGCTGCCTTCTCGGCCAAGCCCGGATTGCTTGACCCCCCCAAAGGGCGCAACCTCGGTCGAGATGATGCCGGTGTTGACACCGACGATCCCGTATTCCAGCGCCTCGGCCACTTTGTAGACGCGGCTGAGGTCCTTGGCGTAGAAATAAGAGGCGAGACCAAAGATCGTGTCATTGGCCATGGCGATGACGTCATCCACGCTCTCGAACTTGAAGAGGGGGGCCAGCGGGCCGAATGTCTCGTCGGTGGCAAAGGCCATATCCTGTGTGCAGCCGGTGACGATGGTCGGGGGCAGGAAAAAGCCCGCGCCTTGCACCGGCTCGCCGCCTCCCAAAATGACCGATGCGCCTTTTGCCTTGGCGTCGGCCACATGCTCTTGCACCTTGACGATCGCATCGGCGTTGATAAGCGGGCCTAGGGCCACACCGTCGTCCATCCCGTCGCCCATCTTGAGCTTTTCCACCGCAGCCTTGAGCTTGGCGGCAAAGGCGTCATAGACCCCGGCCTGCACATAGATACGGTTGGCACAGACGCAGGTCTGACCGTTGTTGCGGAATTTGCACAGGATCGCGCCCTCGACCGCCGCATCAAGATCGGCATCGTCGAACACGATGAAGGGCGCGTTGCCGCCCAATTCCATCGAGCATTTCATCACCTGATCAGCGGCTTGGCGCAACAGGATGCGCCCCACTTCGGTCGAGCCGGTAAAGGTGATCTTGCGCACGGCCGGGTTCTCGCAGAATTCCTTGCCAATCTCAGAGGCGCGCGAGGAGGTGACGATGTTGAACACGCCCGCCGGAAGGCCCGCACGCTCGGCCAAAAGGCCCATCGCGGTGGCCGAAAGCGGGGTTTCCGCCGCCGGACGCCCGACAAAAGAACACCCCGCCGCAAGTGCCGGAGCAGCCTTGCGGGTTATCATCGCATTGGGAAAATTCCACGGTGTGATCGAGGCGACGACGCCGATGGGCTGCTTGATGACGGTGATGCGCTTGTCGCGCTGATGGCCGGGAATGGTCTCGCCGTAGATGCGCTTGGCCTCTTCGCCAAAGAATTCGATGAAGGAGGCCCCATAGCCCACTTCGCCTTTGGCTTCGGTCAGGGGTTTGCCCTGTTCGGCTGTCAGGATCACGCCCAGATCGTGCTGGTTTTCCATCATCAGATCAAAGAAACGGCGCAGGACGGCGGCGCGTTCTTTGCCGGTCCATTTCGCCCATTCCTTTTGCGCGGTCTCGGCGGCGGCAATGGCACGGGCCACCTGCGCACGGCTAAGATCGGCCACATGCGCGATGACGTCCCCGCGCGCGGGGTTCGTAACCTCGAAGGTGCCATTATCGCCATCCACCCACTCGCCATTGATATAGGCCCGCTCGCACAGCAGGCTGGGGTCCTTGAGCATGGATTTCAGGTCGGTCTTGGTCATTGCGTTTCCCTCTTGGCATGGCTTTTATCTCGCCATGACAGACCAGCTTGGGCTAGGAATGTCTAGGGCCAGATAGGGAGGAATACGCCGTGGAACTGGACGATGCCTATGCAAATGTGCCCTATATTCCGGGTGGGGCACAATATCCGGCACGCTGGACCGTGGCCGCCGAGGCGTTTCGTGCCAAGTTGAGCGCGGAACGGCGCGCAGAGCTTGGACTGGCCTATGGCGAAGGTGCGCGGCAGGCGTTTGACCTGTTCCACCCCAAAGGAGCGGCACGGGGGCTATGCGTCTTTGTGCATGGCGGCTATTGGCTGCGGTTTGATCGGTCGCTCTGGTCGCATCTGGCGGCAGGGCCGCTCGCACGCGGTTGGGCGGTGGCCATGCCCTCTTATGATCTCTGCCCCGAGATGCGGATTGCCGACATCACCCGACAGATTGCCCGCGCGCTCTGCGTTCTGGCCGCACGCCATGAGGGGCCGCTGGCGCTGGTTGGGCATTCTGCGGGCGGGCATTTGGTGGCGCGGATGGCGGTGCCGGGGGTCTTGCCCGGTGATGTGGCCGCACGGCTCAGCCATGTCATGCCCATTTCGCCGGTCTCAGATCTGCGCCCCTTGCTGGAAACCTCGATGAATGAACACTTCCGGCTGGACCGGGCGACGGCAGAGGCCGAGAGCCCGGCGCTTATGCGGCCCTTGTCTGTGCCAGTCACGGTCTGGGTTGGCTCTGATGAGCGGCCCGTGTTTCTGGATCAGGCGCGATGGCTGGCAGAGGCGTGGAATGCGGGCCATGAGATTGCTGCCGGGCGGCACCACTTCGACGTGATCGAGGCCTTGACCGATGCGAATAGCCGCATGGTGTCACAACTCCTCGGGTGATGCAAAACGTGATGCGGCCCATCACAAAGCCTGAATTGACGCCTCTTACGATTAGCCTAGAGTGCCGGGATAGCGCGCGAGGATCCAATGCCGAAATCCGCCCCCCTGATTACCCCCGTTCTTGTGGCGGGTTGCACCATTATTCTGATTTCCTTTGCGATCCGCGCCTCGTTTGGCGTGTTTCAGATTCCGATTGCGACCGAGTTCAATTGGCCCCGCGCCGAGTTTTCGCTGGCCATCGCGATCCAGAATCTTGCGTGGGGCTTTGGCCAGCCGATTTTTGGCGCGCTGGCTGAAAAGATCGGCGACCAAAAGGCGATCATTCTGGGCGCGCTGACCTATGCGGCGGGTTTGGTGCTGTCGTCCTTTGCTGTCACGCCAGAGGCGCATCAACTCTATGAGATTCTCGTGGGTTTTGGCATCGCGGGCACCGGATTTGGCGTGATCCTTGCCGTGGTCGGGCGGGCAAGTTCGGACGAGAACCGCTCGATGAGCCTCGCCATTGCCACTGCTGCGGGATCGGCGGGGCAGGTGTTTGGCGCGCCTCTGGCAGAATTCATGCTCTCGCTGATGACATGGCAGAGCGTGTTCCTGATCTTTGCCGCAGTGATCATCGCCGTGCTGGCCATGCTGCCGCTGATGCGCGCCCCCGCCCCGGTGGACCGCACGGTGATCGAGGAGTCGATGGGCACGATCCTGCGCCGCGCCTTTCGCGATCCGTCCTATACGCTGATCTTCCTCGGTTTTTTCAGTTGCGGTTATCAACTGGCCTTTGTCACCGCGCATTTCCCGGCCTTTGTCACCGAGATGTGTGGCCCTATCCTTCCCGGTGGGGCGCTGCATAATATTGGCATCACCACCACCTCGGCGCTGGGCGCTGTGGCGATTTCGATCATCGGTCTGGCCAATATCGCGGGCACGCTGACGGCAGGATGGCTGGGCAAGCGCTATTCCAAGAAGAACCTGCTGGCGGGTATCTATCTGGGCCGGACGCTGATTGCTGCGGCGTTCATCATGACGCCAATTACGCCTGCGACGGTATTGCTTTTTTCGGTCTCGATGGGGGCGCTGTGGTTGGCGACCGTGCCGCTGACATCCGGTCTCGTCGCGCATCTTTACGGGTTGCGCTACATGGGCACACTCTATGGGATCGTGTTCTTTTCCCACCAGCTTGGCAGCTTTATGGGCGTCTGGTTGGGTGGCAAGATGTATGATCTTTACGGGAATTATACGATGGTCTGGTGGATTGGTGTGGGTGTCGGCGCCTTCTCGGCCATCGTCCACCTGCCGATCAAGGAGCGGCGGTTGCAGGCCGCCTAATCGCGCATCAGATCACGCAGCGCGGTCAACACCGCGTCGCTGTGGGTATAGGTCAGGCCATGGCCCGCGCCCTCGATCACCTCTTGGCGGGCGTTTCGGTTGACCTCGGCCAGTCGCGCCATGCTGCGCAGCGGGATAACGGTATCTTCGCGCCCCCAGATCGCCAGCACGGGCAGGCGGCTTTCGGCGATATCCGCATGCTCTTCGGTCAGATCCTCTGAGACCATCCCACTGATGGAACGGGCGACCGCAGGCACAAAGCCGCGAGTGCGCAGTTGGGCCTGTTGTAGATCGACGATGCCCGGCACGCTGGAGGGCAGATGCCGCTCTGCTTCGCAGCCTTTGCGAAAGCTGCGCGGAAATCCGGCAAGCATCAGCCATTGCGCAAACCAGCCGCCGCGCGCCACCCGTTCTGCCAGCGGTCCCAGATCATGCCCAAAGCCCGCAGGTGCAATCAAAATGAGCGCGCGCAGGCGCTCGGGATGCAGGGCGGCAAAGGCCGTGGCAATCGCGCCGCCCATGGAATAGCCTAGAAGCGTAAAATCGCCTGTAATGCCCTGATCCTCGAGCAATTCCTCAAGCTGGTTGATGAAAAAGGCGCTGTCCTGCGGGCCATCTGGCCTATCGCTATAGCCGCGCCCATAAAGGTCATAGACCAGCACGCGGTAGCCAAGTTTGCCTAATCCCGCCGCGATGCCCTGCCAGACAAAAGAGGGCGTGGTCAGACCATGCACACAAACCGCCACCGGCCCGCGCGTGGCCCCCAGCCAGCGATAATGCGTGATCCCACGTGAGAGATGGGCAAAGTCGCCGGGGGCATGTTTGCGGAGCCTGTCATTCATCACAGGCTTCATCGCTTCGCGCAGAAACGGGGCGGCGATGAGCAGCCCCAAAAGGATCAAAAAGCCAAGCCAGATCATGCCGCCGCCCTCCAGGCGTCGAGAATATAGCGGCTTGTCATCAGGTCGAGATGCGCGCCGCCACCATTTTTGAACAGGGTGATGTCTTTGGGCGATTGTCGCCGGAAGCGTTCAGGCTGGTAGAAATCTGCAATCAGGTGATCCCGGGTGATTGCCCCGGTGTCCAGTGGCGTCTTGATCTCGCCGATATGATCCACTGTGGTGTCGAAACTATCGACAAACACCCGCGCCCGGGCGATGGCGGCATCATCCGCTTCGCGCATATCGGGGCGATAGGCCCCGATCAGGTCAATGTGCTGACCGGGGCGCAGCCAGCCCCCCTTGATCAGCGGATCGCTGGACATGGTGGCAGAGGTGACGATATCCGCCGCGCGCACCGCTGTTTCCAGATCCTCGGCTACGCTCATCCCCTCACACTCTGCCGCCATCGCCTCGGCATTGGCGCAGGTGCGGTTCCAGATGCTGAACCGCGCCTGCGGAAAGACCGCGCGATAGGCCTGCCAAAGCGAGCGGCCCACGGTGCCCGCGCCGACAATCAGGATGGTTTCGCTATCGGGCCGCGCCAGCCGGGTGGCAGCATAGAGGCTGTCACCGGCGGTCTTCCACTTGGTCACAAGGTGGAAATCAACCAGCGCCTCGAGCGTGCCATCGCTATCGGAATAAAGATTGACCGCCCCGTTGATCATGGGCTCGCCCCGCTCTGGATTGCCCGGAAAGATCGTGGCGGATTTCACCGCGAGCCCCATGCCGTCAATCCATGCCGCGCGGTTGAGAAGCGTATCGCGGCCCCGGTAGAGCAGCGTATCGGCAATCTCGGCCTTGGGCAGGCGGTGCCCCGCCTCGAACGCAGCACAGAGACCGAGCCAGTCCAGATGCGCCTCGCCTTGGGCAAAAGGAATGATCGTCAGGCTCATGCGTCTCTCCTGTGTTTAGCGGCGATAGGTCGGGGCTTTGGCGGCCAGCGTCGCATCCTTGACCGACTCGCGCCACAAGAGATAGAGCCCAGAGCCCACAATCAGGGCAATTCCGATCCAAGCGGTCGCATCGGGCCAGGTGCCAAACACCGTCACCCCCCACATGATCGCCATCGGCATGGCGACATATTCAAAGGGCGCGGCAAAGGCGGCCTCGGACAGCCGGTAGGCCTGAGAGATGAAGAGGCCCCCCAACATGCCGGATATGCCCAGCATGATCAGGATCGGCCAATCCCCCGGCGCGGGCCAAACCCAAGCGCGGAACAGGAATTCAAGCGAGGGATGCCCCATCCCGGCAAAGCGCCCATCGCCAAAGCTGAGGCCGATGATCGTGCTGGCGATGATAAAGGTAAGCTGGATGTAAAAGGCCATGGTTGGCGCGCTCTCGGTGCCGCCGATCTTGCGCGCGAGGATATGCATGACGGCGTAGAGAAACGCCGCCGCAATGGGCAAGAGCGAGGCCAGTTGAAACGCCGCTGTGCCCGGCTTGACGATCACCAAAACGCCCAGAAACCCCACGGCAATGGCCGCCCATCGCCGGGTGCCGACGCTCTCGCGCAGGAACAGCACCGAGAACACGGTGATCACCAGCGGCGAGACAAAGAACACCGCCACGGCATCGGCAATCGGCATTGCCGCCAGACCCAGAAAGAGACAGGTATTGGCGCTGACCACGCAGAGCCCGCGCAAAAGGTGCATTTTCGGGCGGCGCGTGCGGATAAGGGCCAGACCGCCCGCAAAAGGCATGACAAAAGCCACAAACGCCGCCATGCCCACCAGTGCCCGGATAAACACCACCTGATGCAGGGCATAGCTATCCGAGAGAAACTTGATCCCCACATCGTTGAGCGAAAAACACAGCACCGCCGCCAGCGCATAGCCAGCGCCGATCAGGTTGGAACGCTGAATGGTTGCGGCGGTGGTCATGGGACGTCCTTTAGATGTTACGGGCCGCAGCCCGCACCGCCCGTTCCAGAGCGTCCAGAAAACGCGAGCGGTCGGCCTTTGTAAACCCTTTGCCGCCGCCTTGGCGAAAGGGGTCTGCGGCGCGCAGGTCGGCCATGAGGTCGCGCGTGGCGAGCACGTTGCCGATGTTGGCCCCCGTCAGCGCCTCGCCGTTGTGTTTGAGCACCAGCGCGCCCGCTGCCACGCATTTCGCGGCCAAGGGGATATCCCCGGTGATGACCACATCGCCCGGCCCTGCGCGCTCGGCGATCCACATATCGGCCACGTCGGGGCCGTCGGGCACAATCACCATCTCGACAAGCGGATTGCGCGATGGGCGCAGGCCGCCGTTCGAGACCACAAAGATCCGCAGCCCGTGCCGCGTGCCGACACGCTCGACCTCGTCCTTGACTGGGCAGGCATCAGCATCGACGTAAATGGGCATAGGGCGGTCCTTTTGCCTAGGGTCAGAGGGGCGCATCAAGCCAAGCGCGAATTTCGGCGCTGTGCTCTCCGCGTGTGGGTGGTGGGGCGACGCTGTGGCGTTGACCGTCAAACCGGGGGGCGGGGGTGGGGCTAAGGCCGCCACCATCCTCCTGCCAGACGCCACGCGCTGCCATATGCGGATCTTGTGCGGCCTGATCGGGGCGCAAAACCGGCGCGACGCAGGCATCCGACCCGGCAAATACCTCGGCCCAATGTGCCAGCGGCTGCGCGGCAAAGAGGGCAGCCAATCTGGCCCCCTGTTCGGGCCATTGCGCGCGGTCGTGCTGCGCCGCAAGATGAGGATCGTCCGACAGGCCAAGGCGGGACAGGAACGCGGCGTAGAACTGTGGCTCAAGGCATTGCACCGTGAGCCAGCCGCCGCAAGCGCAGGCGTAGACGCGGCTCCAATGTGGGCCATCAAGCAGGCTTTGACCGCGCGTCATGCTGAGGTTACCGGTGGGCATCATCGACATCAAAAGCGCCATCATATGCGCCGAGCCATCGACAATGGCCGCATCCACCACGGTGCCCTGTCCGGTGCGCGCGGCGCGGATCAGACCTGCCAGCATCCCGGCCAAAAGATAAAGCGCGCCGCCGCCCACATCGCCTACAAGGGTAGCGGGCGTCTGCGGCGGCGTGCCGGGCGCGCCCGCATACCAGAGCGCGCCGGAAGTGGCGATATAGTTGAGATCATGCCCCGCCTCATAGGCGCGCGGCCCGTCCTGCCCCCAGCCGGTCATGCGCCCATAGACAAGGCGCGGGTTGGCGGCCTGCATCGTCTCTGGCCCCAGACCCAGCCGCTCCATCACGCCGGGGCGAAATCCCTCGATCAGCGCATCCGCGCGTTCAATCAGGGCGCGGGCAATGGCGATATCCGCTGTGGTTTTAAGATCCAGCACGATGGACCGCTTGCCGCGGTCGAGCAAGTTCTGAGCGCCCGCCACGGGATTGCCGGCACTGGGGCGGTGGATCACGATCACCTCTGCGCCCATTTCGGCCAGCATCATCGCGGCAAAGGGCGCTGGCCCCAGCCCTTCGAATTCCACCACGCGCAGACCTGACAGCATCTTTGCCCCAATCTTGTTTGGGCGCAGGGTAAGGGCAGGCGCGCGCGAAGGCCAGATGCCACGCGCCGCTCCGACTTTCTGCTCTCTTGGCGCGGCATTGGGGCTGCGCTAGGGTAGGGGTGTGATGGAACGGGAGGGACCGAGCAGATGCAGATGAGTGACGCGCGCGACATCAAGGCGGATCGGGCGACGGTCTGGGCGGCCCTGCTTAGCCCCGAGGTGCTCAAGGAATGTGTGCCCGGCGCGCAGGAGGTGACGGGCACGCCCGAAGAGGGGTTCGAGGCGACCGTTGTGCAAAAGGTCGGGCCGGTGAAGGCGACGTTCAAGGGCATGGTCAAAGTGTCGAACATCGTGGAGTTGGAAAGTCTGACCCTGACCGGCGAGGGCAAAGGCGGGGCCGCAGGCTATGCCAAGGGCGGGGCCAATGTGCGGCTGGAAGACAGTGAAACCGGCACGCGGCTGAGCTATGATGTCGAGGCGAGCGTCGGCGGCAAGCTGGCGCAGCTGGGAAGCCGGTTGGTGGACGGTTTTGCCAAAAAGATGGCGGATCAGTTCTTTACCCGCCTCGAAGAAGTGCTGGAAGGTCCGTCAGAGGACGATCCGGAACCCGAGGCGGAAAAGAAAGGCTGGCTTAAACGGTTGATCAGCTAGGGTGCATCACTCTGTCAGAAGTCGATTGCGGGATACGGTGCCGGGATCATTTCCGGCGATGACATCCGCAATACGTTGGCCGATCATGCGGCTGGCCTTGAACGAGGGGTGAATGAGGTCGATCCCGTGATAGGATCGGTCGCCATGCGGCACCATGTCTGCAAGGGGCAGGAAATGCACACCCCGGTCAAGCCCCGCCAAGAGCGCCACGCGACGATCCATCTCGGCCCCTTCATCGGTGCAATGTTCCACGGGTGATGTGATGCCCGGCGTGCGCAGATAGCCGACATAGATCACCTGCGCCCCGCTTTGACGGAGGCGCGAGACAAAGCCGGGGATCGCGCCGCGTCGCCCATCCCGGGAAATCAGGCGATCGAGCTTGCCCCCACAGCGCATGCAGCCGCAGCCAAGCCAGAGATCATTGCCGCCGCCATTCAGCACGGCCCAATCCCAATCGCCCTGCCGATATTGCTTGGTTATGTTCAGGCCAAGTGCGCCGGTGATCGGCAGGCGGTAAAGAAACCGTGCTCCGGCAACCGACATATCGGTGACGCGCACGCCCAATTCCCGCTCCACCGACGAGGAAACAGAGCGCCCGGTCAGCTTGTGCATCGCCAAAAGCGAATCACCCATGACCAGAATGCGCGGTTCTGCCTGCGCTTGGCTGACCCCCGTCATCAGCGTACACGCCAGCAGAACAAGCCTGAATATATGCTTGATCATCCCGTTCCCCTTGCCGTCGTCAGGCCCGCCACCCCGTGTGGTCGGTACTCTAGCATCATGCAGGCAAACTATGAACAAACTCACAAAAACAGACTGTTCTTTGATCGGCGACACCGCGCATCGACGCACAGGGACCTATGCCGGGATGCGCGTTGCGTTCGGGTGTCGATGGATTAGGTTCCGCACAAAGGGGAATATCTATGACAGCTATCGTAACGGTCGAGGGTCTAAGCAAGACCTATAAGGGCGGCTTTGTCGCGCTCAACGCGGTGACACTCAGCATAGAAGAGGGCGAAATCCTTGCGCTGCTTGGTCCCAATGGGGCAGGTAAAACGACGCTGATTTCGACACTCTGCGGCATTACCACGCCGACGGGTGGGCGGGCTTCGGTCGGGGGGCATGACATTGTGACCGGCTATCGTGCCGCGCGGGCGATGATCGGCCTTGTGCCACAGGAAATTGCGTTGGAACCTTTCGAAAAGGTCATCAACACCGTGCGCTTTTCAAGGGGGCTATTCGGGCGGTCGCCGGATGAGGCGCTGATAGAGCGTATTTTGCGGCAACTCTCGCTTTGGGATAAGCGCAACAACCGGATTCGCGAGCTTTCGGGTGGGATGAAGCGCCGGGTTCTGATCGCCAAGGCGCTCTGTCACGAGCCGCGTGTTCTGTTTCTCGACGAGCCGACGGCGGGCGTCGATGTGGAGTTGCGCCGGGATATGTGGGAGGTGGTGCGCGGGTTGAAAGAAAGCGGCGTGACCATCATCCTGACCACGCATTATCTGGAAGAGGCCGAGGCCATGGCCGACCGGATCGCGGTCATCAACAAGGGAGAAATCCTGTTGATCGAGGACAAGGCCGCGCTGATGCGTCGGATGGGGCGCAAATCCTTGCGGATTGATCTGGTGTCGCCGCTTGAGCAAGTGCCAGAGGCTCTCTCTGGCTATGATCTGGAACAGGCCCCGGACGGTCAGGCGCTGATCTATCATTATGACACACGCGGCGAGGGCACCGGCATCACCCGGCTTTTGCAGGCCTTGGCTGCCGAGGGGCTGTCGGTTCGAGACATCGAAACACGCCAGAGCAGTCTCGAAGAGATTTTCGTGGGCCTTGTGCGGGAGGACGCAGCATGAACCTGCACGCTATTCGCGCCATTTACATCTACGAGATGAAGCGGTTTTTCCGCACCATCCTGGAGAGTCTGCTGTCGCCGGTCATTTCGACCACGCTCTATTTTGTGGTCTTTGGTGCCGCCATTGGTGGGCGGATCCAAGAGGTGGAGGGTGTGAGCTATGCCGCCTTTATCGTGCCCGGCCTGATCATGCTCAGCGTGATGACGCAGGCAATTTCCAACGCCTCTTTCGGGATCTATTTCCCGAAATTCATCGGCACGATCTTTGAATTGCTCTCGGCTCCGGTCAATTTCCTAGAAATCGTGCTGGGTTACGTTGGCGCGGCGGCGACCAAGGCGTTGATGATCGGCTCGGTGATCCTGATCACGGCCAGCCTGTTTGTTGATCTCGATATTCAGCATCCTTGGATCATGGTGCTGTTTTTGGTGATGATCTGTGTGTCCTTTGCCCTTTTTGGCTTCATCATCGGCATTTGGGCCGAGAATTTTCAGCAATTGCAATTGATCCCGCTGTTGGTGATCACGCCGCTCGTGTTTCTTGGGGGGGCGTTCTATTCCATCTCGATGTTGCCGCCCGCGTGGCAGGTGGTGACGCTGTTCAACCCGGTTGTTTACCTCATCTCAGGGTTTCGCTGGGCGTTTTTCGGGGTGGCGGATGTGGGGATCGGATACAGTCTTTTGGCGGTCGCTGTGTTCTTTGGCCTCTGCCTTGCGGCGGTTTGGATGATCTTCAAGACCGGATACCGCATCAAATCATGACCCTGTCGCGTGATCTTTTTCGCGCGAGAACAGGGGAAATGCCGGGGAAGGGCGATCAGATGCACGGGCTGCCTTGTTTGTCATGCCCTCGCACTCTACATCGGGCGACATGAGACATATGATCCCCTTCCTCAACCGCAGGCCCACCGTCGCGGTCATCCGCCTTGCGGGGATGATCGGCGGGGGTCCGCGCGCGGCCCTGAGTGACGAAGCCATCGGGCCGGTGATCGAAAAAGCATTTGCGCGCGGCAAGCCGGTGGCGGTGGCGCTGGTCATCAATTCTCCCGGTGGATCGCCGGTGCAATCCTCGCTTATCGCGGCCCGTATCCGCCGGCTGGCGGAGGAAAAGAAAATCCCCGTGCATGCCTTTGTCGAGGATGTGGCGGCCTCGGGTGGCTATTGGCTGGCGGTTGCGGCGGATGACATCTGGGTCGATGCCTCTTCGGTGCTGGGCTCTATTGGGGTGATCTCGGCGGGCTTTGGCGCAAACGAGTTTCTGGCGCGGCAGGGGATTGAGCGACGCATTTACACGGCAGGCAAGTCCAAGAGCACGCTTGACCCGTTCATGCCCGAAAAGCCCGAGGATGTGACCCGCCTCAAGAGCATTCTGGAAGACATTCATGCCGCCTTCATCACCCATGTGAAATCCCGGCGCGGTGCGCGGTTGCGCGACGATCCGGATTTGTTCACCGGTGAATTCTGGCTGGGGTCGCTCAGCGTCGAATTGGGGCTGGCGGATGGCATTGCGCATCTGCTGCCGAAGCTCAAGGAACTTTACGGCGACAAGGTGCAGCTTGCCCGCTATGGCCGCAAACGCGGGATATTTCCGCGATTTGGGGCGGCTATCGCCGAAGACGCGCTGAGCGTCGTCGAAGAACGGGCCAGCCTTGCCCGGTTCGGCCTCTGATTTGTTGGTCAAGGTCGTCATATTCTTTCTTGTGGCGATGGGGGTCCTCGCCATGTTTGGCCGTCTCCGTTTTCCGGGGCAAAAGCGGCTCAGTCAGGCCAAATGCCAGAAATGCGGGCGCTACCGCATCGGCAAGGGGCCCTGTTCCTGCGAAAAGGGTAAATTGAAATGATGCCATGGCTCTTGTCGGCGCTGGGGCTGGTGATCCTGCTTCTGGCTGGGGATGCCTTGGTCAAAGGGGCTGTGAACCTAAGTTTGCGTGTGGGGATCCCGGCGCTGATCGTCAGCCTCACGGTGGTGGCCTTTGGCACCTCTGCGCCGGAACTGCTGATCTCGGTCAACGCGATTTTGGATGACAAGCCGGGGCTGGCACTGGGCAATGTGGTGGGCTCGAATACCGCCAACATCCTTTTGGTGTTGGGTATTCCGGCTATTCTCGCGGTACTGCATACCAGCAGTTGCAGGTGCTCCAAATCGTATCTCCAGATGCTCGCCGCTTCGGTCCTGTTCATTCTGTTGGCCTTTCGCGGCACGTTTGACTGGATCTCGGGTCTGATCCTGCTTGCGGCTTTGGCGCTTATGCTGGCGGATGCGTTTCGCGACACGATGGCGCATCGTCGCGAGGCGGCCATCACGGCCCTGTCCGAGGCGGATGGCATCGAGGATGTGGAAGGCGCAGACCCCAATATGCCGTGGTGGCAGATCATCACTTTCCTTGTGCTGGGCCTTGTGGGGCTGCCGCTTGGTGCGGATATCCTTGTGGACAATGCCTCAATTCTCGCGCAGCGCTACGGCGTCAGCGAGGCGGTGATCGGCCTTACGCTGGTTGCGGTCGGCACCTCATTGCCGGAACTCGCGACCACGGTGATGGCGGCATTGCGCAAACAGGCCGATGTGGCGCTGGGCAATGTCATCGGGTCCAACATGTTCAACCTGCTTGGCATCATCGGTGTTGCGGCGCTGGTTGGTGAAATTCCTGTTGATCCTCAGTTCCTCAATTTCGATCTCTGGGTGATGCTGGGCACGTCCTTGCTGATCATTCCTTTCGTGTTCTTCAAGATCGACATCACGCGTGTGTGGGGCATCGCCTTGACCTCTGCTTATGTGGTCTATGTCTCGGTGATATTGATCTGAGGAGTAGCAGGGCATGACGCGGGCTTTGGTGACAGGCGCGGGTAAACGGCTGGGCCGGGCAATGGCGTTGGAGCTGGCGCGGCAAGGGCATGATGTGGCCGTTCATTACGCCACCTCGCGCGAGGCAGCAGAATCCGTGGCCGATGAAATTCGGGCGTTGGGGCGAGAGGCGGTGACGCTAGAGGCGGACCTGCTGGACGAGGCGCAGGTGACACCGCTGGTGGCGCGTGCTGCCCAAGCACTGGGCGGGCCGCTGACCACGCTTATCAACAACGCCTCGATCTTTGACTATGACAACATCCAGACCGCCACGCGCCTGAGCTGGGATCGCCACATGGAAAGCAATCTGCGCGCGCCTTTCGTGCTGACGCAGCAGATGGCGGCGCAGGTGCCCGCACCGACCATGGACGACTATGACGAGCCGGTGGCGCAGGGGCTGGTGATCAATATGATTGACCAGCGCGTGCACAAGTTGACGCCCGAGTTCATGACATACACGATTGCCAAGATGGGTCTCTGGGCGCTGACCCGGACTGCGGCACAGGCGCTGGCCCCACGGGTGCGCGTCAATGCCATCGGACCGGGGCCGACATTGCAAGGGCATCGCCAGAGCGACAGCCATTTCCAGAACCAGCGCCAAGCGACCATTTTGCAACGTGGCGCCAATCCGCAGGATATCACAGCGGCGCTTGTCTACTTCCTGAATGCACCGGGTGTGACGGGCCAATTGCTCTGTGTGGATGGGGGCCAGCACCTGGGTTGGCAGACCCCTGATGTTCTGGGTGTGGAGTAAAACGCGCGTCCGACGAAAAAAGTTTTGCACTGGCCGTGGGTTCGTCACGCAAGCGTTACAAAATCGTTAGTGTTTTCAACATTTTGCCAAGGGCATATATTTTTGTTGATAGATATCAATGTGTTGATAAACTGCCTAAAAATTAGGCATCTTAACGAACCCAGCCGAATCCAAGGAAAATTTCCACTTCCCGGAAACCTATCCGCAGAGTTATCCACAGAAACCGTGGACAGCTTCCCTCTTGCTCTCCGGGTCGGATCATTGCAGCACTCGGGGGGAATCATATCTGAGAGCCGATGACCGAAAACGCCCCCGAATCCCCACCCAAACCCGGCCATGATGTCATCCGGGACTATCTGCGCACGCTAGACGCGTCGCCGGGGGTCTACCGGATGCTCGATGCGCAGGCGCGGGTGCTTTATGTGGGCAAAGCGCGCAATTTGCGCGCGCGTGTGGCGAACTATGCCCGCCCCACCGGCCATACCGGGCGCATCGCGCGGATGATTTCAGAAACCGCGTCGATGATGTTTCTCACGACCGCGACCGAGACCGAGGCGCTGCTTTTGGAGCAGAACCTCATCAAACAGTTGAAGCCGCGCTACAACGTGCTGTTGCGCGACGACAAGAGCTTTCCCAACATCCTAGTCACCGGGCATGAGTTTCCGATGATCAAGAAACATCGCGGTGCCAAGCGTGAAAAGGGGGCTTATTACGGACCTTTCGCCAGTGCCGGTGCTGTCAACCGAACGCTGGCGCAGTTGCAGCGCGTGTTTCAGTTGCGCAATTGCACGGATGCCATGTTCGAGAGCCGGACGCGCCCCTGCTTGCAATATCAGATCAAGCGCTGCACCGCGCCCTGTGTGGGCAAGATTGATCGGGCAGAGTATGCAACGCAGGTTAGCGATGCCGAGCGTTATCTGTCGGGCCGCTCGACCGAGATTCAGGAAAAGCTGGCCGTGCAGATGGCCGAGGCCGCCGAGGCGATGGAATACGAGCGTGCTGCTGCCCTGCGGGATCGTATCAAGGCGATGACGCAGGTGCAGACCGCCCAAGGTATCAACCCCCGCACCGTGGACGAGGCCGATGTGATCGCGTTGCATCTGGAACAGGGCCAAGCCTGCGTGCAGGTGTTCTTTATTCGCGGCGGGCAGAACTGGGGCAATCAGGATTTCTATCCCCGTGTCGGTGTGGATGTTGAAGAGGCCGAGGCGCTCGAGGCCTTTATCGGTCAGTTCTATGACAGCAAGGAACCACCGCGCGCCTTGCTCTTGTCGCATCCGATCGAGAATGCCGATCTGATGCAGCAGGCGCTAAGCGACAAGCTGGGGCGCAAGGTGACGCTGAACGTGCCCCTGCGGGGGGAAAAGGCCGAGTTGGTCGACGCCGCGATGCGCAATGCCCGCGAAAGCCTTGCACGTAAAATGGCCGAGACAGCCACAACGGGCAAATTGCTGCGCGGCTTGGCCGAGGCGTTTGATCTGCCCGGCCCGCCGCAGCGGATCGAGGTTTATGACAACAGCCATATTCAGGGCACCGATGCCGTGGGCGCGATGATTGTCGCAGGCCCTGAGGGCATGATGAAAAACCACTATCGCAAGTTCAATATCCGGGGCGATGACATCACGCCGGGCGACGACTTCGGGATGATGAAAGAGGTGCTGACCCGCCGCTTCAAGCGGTTGTTGAAAGAAGACCCTGATCGCAGCCAAGGGCATTGGCCGGACCTGTTGTTGATCGACGGTGGGGCGGGGCAAGTCAGCGCCGTGGCCAGTATCATGCGCGAGATGGGGGTTGAGGATATTCCGATGGTCGGGGTCGCCAAAGGCGTGGACAGGGATGCCGGCAAGGAAGAGTTTCACCGCGTGGGCAAACATCCCATGGCGCTGCGCCATAACGATCCGGTGCTCTATTTCGTGCAGCGTCTGCGCGACGAGGCGCATCGTTTTGCCATCGGCACGCATCGCGCCAAACGCGCCAAGGCGGTGGGGGCCACGCCACTGGATGAGGTGCCGGGCATCGGGGCTGCGCGCAAACGCGCCCTTTTGGCCCATTTCGGCAGCGCCAAGGCCGTGAGCCGTGCCAATCTGGCCGATCTGCGTGCGGTCGAAGGGGTCTCAGACGCGATGGCTCAGAAGCTCTATGATTTTTTCCACGAACGCGGCTGAACGCTGTGCATCAGTCAGCTTGACAAAGCATGCTCAAAAACTGAACATGAATTCAGTTTCATTTCTGAGTCGCCCATGCCCGTGCCCGCCGATCACACCAGCTATCCCGCGTTTCTCGCTGTGCAGGTTGAGGGCGAGGCAAAGGGTATCCGCACTGCGCAGGCGCTGCGTATCGCAGCATGCTCTCTTTTGGAACGTGCGGCGCTTCAGGATCTGACCATCGGGGCCATCTGCAAAGAGGCGGGCGTCGCCAATGGCACCTTTTACCTCTACTTTCCCGATCAGGCGCATCTGCTCGACGATCTGCTGCAAGGCTTTGCCGCCTTTCTGCAAGCGGGCATGATCCGCGCCAGCCAGAGCAGCCCCGAGCGCAGCATGCGCCCCGCGACCGAGGCCTATGCCCGCCTTTTCGAGGCCAATCGCGGGCTGATGAAATGCCTCATCCATCATCTTGATGCCTTTCCAGCGGCGCGTGCCGCGTTTCACCGGCTCAATCGGGAATGGATCGACACCGTTGTGGCCGCCACCCGCCGCAGGCTCGCCCGCGAGGGGCGGGGTACACTGAGCGAGGCCGAGTTGACCCGCCGGGCCTATGCCTTGGGTGGCATGACGGATCAGTATTTTTCCAGCCTCTATCTCTCGGGCGAGGCGGGGCTGGTCGATGTGTCTGCCGACCGGGCGGCGGTGATTGCCACGCTCACAACCATCTGGGAACGAGGATTGCAGCCATGAGCCTGCTTGACCAAGCCGAATTTGCCAGCCCTGACCGGCTGCGCGCGCATCAGGCCGCCGCTTGGGCGGTTCAAAGCGCCTATGTCGCGGCACAGTCGGAGTTTTACCGTGACCTTTGGCAGGGGCGCACACCCCCTGCTGACCTGCGCGATCTGGCTGAATTGCCCCTGTCGGATAAGGCGCAATTGCGGATTTCGCAGGCGGAACATCAGCCGTTCGGCACCTATATGGCCGCCTCCCGGCGCGAGGCGGTGCGGTTGCACCGCACCTCTGGCACCACTGGGCAGGCGATGAATTTGGCCCTCTCAGCCCGCGATTGCGCGGTGACAGAGGCGGTGGGCGGGCGCTGTCAATCCGCCTCTGGCCTGACGCCCGACGATACCGTGGTGCATTGCCTGAACTATCAGATGTGGATGGGCGGGCTGACCGATCACATGACCTTGCAGGCGACGGGCGCGATGGTGGTGCCCTTTGGCGTTGGGTCCACAGAATTATTGGTACGCACCATTCAGGAGGTGGGGATCACCGCGATTTCCTGCACACCCTCTTATCCGTCAGTGCTGGAACGGGTGATTGCAGACAAGTTTCCGGGATTGAAACCGCGCGATCTGGGCCTGCGTCTGGGACTCTTTGGCGGCGAGGCGGGGCTGGATGATCCGGCGTTTCGCGCACGCCTGCGGGATGTCTGGGGCATGGAGCCGCGCAATGCCAATTACGGCGTCTCGGATGTGTTCTGCAATTTCGCGGCGCAATGCGAACACGACACGCGCCTGCATTACATGGCGGCCGATGTGCTCTATCCCGAGCTGATAGACCCTGAGACGGGAGCGTCGCTGCCGCTTGAGGCGGGGCAGACCGGGGAATTGGTGCTGACCCATCTGGCGCGCGATTGTCAGCCGCTCGTGCGGTTTCGCAGCGGCGACATCATCACCGTGGATGCAACCGATCCCTGCACCTGCGGGCGCAGCGGGTTCCGCTTTCGCGTGGTGGGGCGGTCGGATGATATGGTGGTGGTGCGCGGCCTCAATCTCTTTCCGACGATGGTTGCGGCAGTCATCAACGAGTTTGCGGCGCTCTCTGGCGACTACCGGATCATTCTCGATAGCCCGCCGCCTTATGATGCCCTGCCGGTCACGGTGGAACGGGCCAAGGGGCAGCCTGTGACAGATGGGCTGGCCGAAGAGGTTGCCACCGCGATCAAGACCAAGCTGGGCGCCACGGCGCGGGTGACAGTGGTGCCGCATGGCACCTTTCCCCTGACCGAGGGCAAGACAAAGCGTGTGCTGAGAGGCAACCAATGACCGATGTGACCTATGAAACCGTCTTGAGCGAGATCGTGGACGAGGGCGTGCGCTGTATCACGCTGAACCGGCCCGGCAGTCTGAATGCCATGAACCGCGCCCTGATCGATGATGTGGCGCGGGCGTTCGAGCGGGCGAATGCAGATGCACAAACCCGCGCGATCATTTTTACTGGGGCGGGCAAGGCGTTTTGCGCAGGCGACGACCGGCGCGAGCATGTGCATCCCACCTCCGAGGAAGAGGCGCGTGATCTGGTGAAGGCGATCCAGCGTGCGACCGATGCCATCGTTCTGGGACACAAACCCGTGGTGGGCGCAATCAATGGATGGGCGGTGGGCGGCGGCTTTGAGTGGGCGATCAATTGCGACTTCCCGATTTGGGCCACATCGGCGCGGGGGTTCTTTCCAGAGGTGTCACTGAACCTCTTTGTCACCGGCGGGGTCAGTAGCCTGTTGCCTGCGCTTGTGGGGCTCAACAAAGCGCGCGAGATGCTGTTTTTTGGCGACCGTTACGGGGCGGCGGACCTGCACGCGATGGGGCTGGCGTGGAAATGCGTGCCCGACGCAGAACTGATGGACGAAGCCAAGGCAACTGCCCGCCGGTTGGCCGATCTGCCCCCCTTGGCTGTGCGTGCGATGAAGCGGGTTCTGAACGCCACTGCGATGACTGACCTGCGCCGCGCCATGGACCACGAGACCGAGGCCACGATTGCTGGGTTCATGGATCCGGAAACCACTCGGAGGCTGCGTGATTTCTAGCAATCAAGGGCGCTTTCCCTCGCGCCTGTGACAGGATAGAACAGAGGCCATGACGTGGACCTTGCCCAATATCCTGACCACGCTCCGCCTGCTGGCAGCCCCGGCAGTAGCGGTCATGTTCTTATATTTTACAAGACCTTATGCCGATTGGTTCGCGCTGATTCTGTTCGTCAGCGCTGCGATCACCGATTGGTTCGATGGGTATCTGGCGCGCAGCTGGAAGCAAGTGACCAAGCTGGGCACGATGCTGGACCCGATTGCCGATAAGGCGATGGTGGTCATCGCCCTGATGGTGATCGTCGGCTATTCAAGCATGTCGCCCTGGTTGGTGCTGCCCGCCACGGTCATTCTGTTTCGAGAGGTGTTTGTCTCGGGCTTGCGCGAATTTCTGGGCGACACCGCAGGCACCCTCAAGGTCACGCAATTGGCCAAGTGGAAAACCACCGCGCAGATGGTGGCGATTGCCGTGCTGTTTGCCCAAGGTGTGTTCGAGCACTATTTTGGTATGTCGGTGTTCGGCATGGATGATCATCTGGTTTTGTCCATCCTCGAGGGGCGCGAGGATGATTTGCACGGGTTGACGTGGAAATACACCGGCATGGTTTGGGCCGGCCACGTGGGCATCTGGCTTTTGTGGCTGGCGGCGGCGTTAACCCTGCTGACGGGGTTCGACTATTTCAACAAGTCGATCCCCTATCTGAAGGATGAGAGATGATGGATGTGCTCTATTTCGCTTGGGTGCGGGAACGGATCGGCCTTCCAAAGGAGCGGATTGATACCACACCCGCCACGGTCATGGACTTGGTGAACCAACTGCGCGCGCGCGAAGAGCGGTATGAGGCTGCGTTTGCTGATCTGAGCGCGCTGCGCGTGGCGGTGGATCAAGAGTTGAGCGATTTCGATGCGCCGCTGGCCGGTGCCCGAGAGGTGGCATTCTTTCCGCCGATGACCGGGGGCTGAGCCATGGATATCCGGGTACAAGAGGCCGCGTTTGACCTTGGTGCCGAGGCCAATGCCTTTGTTGCGCGACAGTCCGGGATGGGCGCGGTTGTGACCTTTACCGGGATTGTGCGCGATCTCGATGGTGCGTCCCTTCGGGCGATGCAGATCGAACATTATCCCGGCATGACGCAAAAGGCGCTGGAAAAGATCGCGGAAGAGGCGCGCGAACGCTGGAGTCTTGGGGATGTTCTGGTCATCCACCGCTATGGCACCCTGCAGGCGGATGCGGTGATCATGATGGTCGCCACCGCCGCCCGGCACCGCGCCGATGCCTTTCACGCGGCGGAATTCCTGATGGATTTTCTAAAGTCGCGGGCGCCCTTCTGGAAGAAGGAAGTGACCGAGGCAGGGGCCGATTGGGTTGCCGCCAAAGATGCAGACGAGGATGCGCTGACGCGCTGGTAAATCATGTGACGCGCGGTTTTGCTTGCGCCCGGACCTGTTCCGGGGTGATCTATCGCGAACCCAATTCCCGACAGAGACCATCCCATGAGTGCCATCATCGACGACTATATCACCACGCTCACGCCCCGCGCCAAGGGCCATATCAGAGGCCTCGCCAAGCTTGTGATTACAGGCCACGGCAGCGTCATGCTCAGCGAGGCAGGCGCGCGCGCCGGGGATGAAGCGGCGGATGTGGTTCTAAGCGCCAGCGACGAGGTGTTTCGCAACATCCTGTCCGGCGCACAAAACCCGGTCATGGCTTATATGTCAGGCAAGCTGAAGGTTGAGGGCAATGTGCAACGCGCGCTCAAAGTCAGTGCGATCCTGACGGCTCAGGGATAGCGCGACGCTGTCACGAAAAGCGGCGGTGCCGATCTGGCCCGCCGCATTGAATTCATAGCGCCACAGGCACACGCACGCGGTTACTTGCAGCGTTTTTCGGCCTCTTCCACTGCCGCAGTATATCCCAGCAGAGAGAACGTATCCTTGGTCACTGTGCCACGCCCTGAGCGGGCGGTCAGAACCGCATCCGCGCCGCGTTTCATCGCTGCGAGAACTTGGGCGTCATCCTCGGTGCTTGCGGGCCAAGCCCATTCGCCTTCGGTGAACAGCTCGAATTGCGTGCCGCCGATATTGAGGTTTACGGTCGACCCCCCGGCAAACGGATAGCCACCGGTAAAGGTGATCTGGCCCTGCACGCCTGCACCCGGGCGGAAGAACGTCATCAACAGCACATCGCCGCGCCGCACTGCCACCACGCGCCCATCCTTGGTGTTGACAGATTCCGTGGGCGCAGAGACCGCCCAGCATTCGCGCGGATCACTGTCCTCGAACACGCTCCACGCCGTGCTGGTGGCCACCTGATTGGTGCTCGTGCTTTGCGCCTGTGCTGCGGGTGTGATCAGCATCGCCACCGCGATGGCCATACCGCCTGCAAATCTTGATATCATATGTCCAGCCTCCAAGCTGTCCTAAGCCTCAAATCCTTCGGTCGCCAGCTACCCTTTACGGGAATATTTTTATATGCGACCAGTTCTGTCTCGACATTGCAATATTAGCCTGAAACACGCGAGAAGTGAAAGACGCAATTGGCGGATTTCCGCATATCCCGCCTGTCCCCCGATCTGCCGGAGTATACCGATGACCAACGCTGTCCCCTTCACCGAAATCTGGCGCGGCCCCTCGCCTGAGAGCGTGCACCTGGGGCATGCGGTGATTTGCGACGCTGGGGGCGCGATTGTCGAGGCTTGGGGCAACCCGTCCGAGACGATCCTACCGCGTTCGTCGTGCAAGATGCTCCAAGCTTTGCCGCTGATCACCAGCGGGGCGGCGGATGCGCATGGGCTGACATCCGAGCAACTGGCGCTCTCTTGCGCCTCTCATAATGGCGCGGCGATCCATACCGAGCGCGTCAATCGCTGGCTATCTGATCTGGGCCTGAGTGATGATGACCTGCGCTGCGGTGCCCATGACCCGCAGGACAAGGCGGCGCATAAATCACTGCTGTGTTCCGGCACCTCGCCCTGTCAGGTGCATAACAACTGTTCCGGAAAACATGCGGGCTTTCTCACGCTCAACCGGCATCTGGGCGGCTCTGCCGACTATATTGATCCCAGTCACCCGGTGCAAAGGGCCGTGCTCGAGGCGTTCGAAGAGGCCACGGGGGAAACGTCGCCCTATTTCGGCATTGATGGGTGTTCCGCCCCCAATCACGCCAGTTCGCTGCATGGCATGGCCCGCGCGATGGCGTGGTTTGCGGGCGCGTCAGACAGCGGCGATGTGGCCGAGCGCGCCGCCGTTCGGCTTTGGCAGGCCATGGTTGCGCATCCTGAACTGGTGGCGGGTGAGGGGCGGGCCTGCACCGAACTCATGCGCGCCTGTTCCGAGCCTGTGGCGCTCAAGACAGGGGCGGAGGCGTTTTTCATTGCGATTCTGCCCCGGCGCAAGCTGGGTGTCGCGCTCAAGATCGTTGATGGGGGTACGCGCGGTGCGGAATGCGCGATTGCCTCAATCCTCGTGCGTCTCGGTGTGCTCGACCCAGAGCATCCTGCGGCGCGCAAATATCGCAACGCGCCCATCGTCAATTGGCGCGGCATCGAAACGGGCATGATCCGCCCGGCGGCAGCCCTCGCCTGACGCGACTCGGGCGTATCGGCGGCGCTCCTCTCATGCCTGAACCCGGCCCATATCGGCGCCGGGCTGCTCAATTCACCCCTGGCGATGCGCGGCCTCTCGCCCGCTGGCTGACACCGGCGTAGGTCCGCGTATCGGACCCCCGGCATCTGGCCGGTTTCCGCGCTTTTTGGCGCGAAATCAGCGCCCCCCGCGACAGGTGGATCAAGCCTGCGCATGCTCTGTCCATGGGAGCGCCTCTGCGCCCCTCAACCAGAGAAAGGACGACCCAAATGACCAAGGAATTCGGTGCCGCGACTTTTGCACTCGCGCTGAGCCTGCCTGTGATGGCATTCGCGGGCGAGTTTTCCGCGATGGATGCGGATGGCGATGGCTATGTGACCATGTCCGAGTTTCAGCAGGTGATACCCGACGCCACCGCCGAGACCTTTACCACGGCAGATGCCAATTCCGATGGTGCACTGAGCGCCGAGGAAGTGGCCGCCGCCGTCGAAGCCGGTGTGCTGCCCGCATCGGACGGCTGATCCGGGTCTTAGACCTGTGCCATCACCAGCGTCGGGGCGGAGGAGGATCTCCGCCCCGATCCGTGATCCTTCGGCCCATCTCTTGAACAACGCCTGCTCACCCCCATATCGGGCCAAACGACCATTTTTCGCCGCAGGCTTGGGGGGCGCGACGTGACTGATCGGACCAGAAAACCATTCCTGACGGGGCAGGCCCCTGCACCGTCGATGCAAAGCCGATGGGACGGCGTTCTGACACCCGAGCAAAAAGCGTGGTGTGATGCGCGCGACATCGCCCTTGCCTATGATCCGCTGCAAATTGGCTGGGTTATCGCCGACATAGACAGCACGTGCTTGCGGTCTACGCCTGCCACTCCCTTGTCATGGAAGGTCAAAACGCCGGGCCTTTTGAATTTCCGGCGCTGGCAGCCCTCGGATGTGCCGGCCTATATGCGGCTTTTGTCCGACCCCGAAGTCTGGCAGCACATGTATGAGGCATGGCCCGGCACCCTGACACAGGCGCTGGCACGCGACCTGATCGACATCTCAGGTCTGAGCGATCATCACGATGTTCTGGCCGTCACACTTGATGCGCAGCCCATCGGGCAGATGCGGCTTGCCTTTGGCGCGGATGCCAGCAGCAGCGATACCGCCGAAATCAGCTATTGGCTGGGCCGTGACTATTGGGGCCGCGGTCTTGGGCGGGATCTGGTGCACCGCGCCACACGGCGTGCATTTGCGGATCATGCCTGGCTTTATCGTCTGGTTGCCTTTGTTCATCCCGAGAATGTGGCATCGGCAAAATGTCTGCGCGCGGCCGGCTATCACGACCGGGGCCACCGCGATGACGGGTGGCAGTGTTTCGTGATCTATCGCGACACCTGAGGATCAGACCGGCGGGCCGGTGCGGGGCTGTGGCCTGTTGCGCAAGCGCCGGTTATGCGCCAGCGCCCAGAGGTTTGACGCAAAGAGCGCGCCAATCACCACAACACCCCCGAGGATGGCCCAAGGCCCCGGGTCTTCGCCGATCACCGCCCAGACGAGAAGCGGTGCCAAGACGGATTCGAGCAGGATGAGCAGCGCCACCTCTGCCGAGGCCAGATAGCGCGGGCCCAGCGTGAGCAGGCAGGTTGAGACGCTGATAAACGCCCCATGTGCCAGAATAAGGGGCCAGTTGGCGTGCCAGACGGTCATGGGCTGTGCCGCAGGCCAGATCGCGAGCGACGCCCCGAGAAAGGCCAGCGGAATAGCCGGGATCATCGACACCGCGCGCAACTGCCGCGCCGTGGTCATCGCCCCGGCAAAGCTGGCCGACACGCCAAGCGCGATCAGATCGCCATGCCAATGCGCGCCATGCGTCTCGCCCGAGCCCCAAGCGATCACGCCAAGCCCCGCAAACACCCCTGCCATGGTCAATACCATGCGTTTGCTGATGGACTCGCCCAGAAAAATCCGGCTGAAAATCGCAGCAAAGACCGGCATGGAGGCAAGGATAAAGACCACATTGGCGACGCTGGTCAGGCTTACGGCAAAGACAAAGCCGGGGGCGGTAATGGCAATCAGAAAGGTATAGAGCAAACCATGCTTGCCGGTTTTCGCAACCTCGCGGATGCCCCGAAACCCTTGAAACAGCAGCACGCCCGTCAGGATGACGGACCCCGCCGTGATGCCACGCCAAAAGGCGATGCTGGCGGCGTCGCCGTCGATCAGCCGCACAAAGAGCGAATCCGGCACGACGAACAGCACGCCGAGCGCGGTGATGATCAGACCTTTGAGATGCGTATTCATTGGGCAATCTCTGGGGGGAATGTCGGGCAAAGTAAACCCCGTCTTGGCTCTCGCCAAAGCGCGCGGGCGCGGTCTATGCTGCGCCGGACAGCCAGAGGAGTGCCGCCATGCCCGCCCCCGAAAACCGTTTCAAATCCGCCCTGTTGCGCGGTGAGCGTCTGATTGGATGCTGGGCTGGTTTTGCCGATCCTTACGCGACAGAGGTTCTGGCGAGTGCCGGGTTTGATTGGCTGGTGATCGACGGGGAACATGCGCCCAACGATTTACGCTCTATCTCGGCGCAACTGGCGATGCTGGCGGGGCGGCAAAGCCTGCCGGTGGTTCGACTGCCGATGGGTGAAGCATGGGCAATCAAGCAGGTGCTTGACGCAGGCGCGCAGAGCCTGATCATTCCCATGGTCGAGAGCGCGGATCAGGCCCGCGACCTTGTGCGCGCCACCCGCTATCCGCCAGACGGTATTCGCGGATCGGGCGCGGCGCTGGCGCGGGCGTCAGATTTCTCTCGGATCAAGGATTACATCCCCACAGCCAACGCCCAGATATGTCTGATCGTGCAGGTCGAGAGTATGGCCGGTATAGACGCGCTCGGGGAAATTCTGGCGGTCGAGGGCGTGGACGGCGTCTTTATCGGCCCCTCCGATCTGGCGGTCGATATGGGGTATGTGGGCGATAGCCACGCGCCTGAGGTACAAGAGGTCATTCGCGGGGCACTTGCCCGGATCGCCGCCTCACCCAAGGCCGCAGGCATCCTCGCGCTCGATCACGCCACGGCGCAGCGCTATGCCGATTGGGGCGCGCAGTTTCTGGCGGTGGGCATCGACGTGGTGATGCTGGCACAGGCGGCACGGGCGACCGTGGCGCGCTGGCGCGATGCGTGAGAGCCTCGTCGCCGATGTCGGGGCAAGCCATACAAGGGTGGCGCTGACAGCAGGCTCGGCGCTCAAACCGGGCAGCGTGCAGCGCTTTGAAAACGCAGCGTTTGCCGGGCTCTTGCCGATCTTGGCGACGTATCTTGCAGAGCACGGCACGCACCCGCGCGCAATCTGTGCCGGTGTGGCGGGGCCGGTGCGGGCGGGCACGGCGCAACTGACCAATCTCGATTGGTTCATCGACGGGGCCGAGATGGCCCATGCCACAGGCGCAACCGAGGTGCATCTGATCAATGACCTTCAGGCGCAGGGCTATGCGCTTGATGATCTTGACCCCGCATGGATCATGCCTGTGTTTGCAGGGCATCCTGATCCTAACGGCCCGCGCATGGTGCTGGGCCTGGGCACAGGCAGCAATATCGCGGTGGTGCACCGGGTTGGTGCCGACCTTTTGGTGCCGCCCGCCGAGGCCGGCCATTCCGGTTTGCCGCATCTGGGCGATGCGGCCAACGCGGTGATCGCGGCCTTGGGCGCAGAAGTGGCGCATAAACCCTATGAGGCGCTCTTGTCTGGCTCTGGGCTTGTGCGCCTGCACCGTCTGCGCAGTGGCGTGACCCTTACCGCCCCGGACATCCTGACCGGCGCATCACAGGGTCAGGGAGCATGCGCTGAGACACTCGCTTTGTTTCTGGAAATTCTGGGCGCTGTCATGGGCAATCTGGCACTCACCCATATGGCGACAGGAGGCGTGTTCCTGATCGGCGGACTGGCCCGCGCTATGGCGCCGCTGCTCAATAGGCCAGAGTTTCGTCAGGTGTTTGTCGCCAAGGGCCCGTATCGGCCCATTATGGAAGCCATGCCGATCCATCTGATCACCGAGGATACCGCCGCACTCATTGGCTGCGCGCGCTACTTGCGGCAGAGGTTGAAATAATGGGCGTTTGAGTGTATATTTGAATATACATTCAAAGGATCACCCCATGAAGCGCCTGCATACCAATCAGATCTGCACCATCACCGAATTGCGCGAACCGCAAAAGGTGCTCGACGCGGCAGGTGGCAAGCCGGTGGCAATCATGAAGAACTCCAAATGCATCGGGTATCTGGTGCCCGAAGAGGCCACGCTGCAACAAGAGCCGCGTTATGCGACGATGGACGAGGTGATGGCCGCAGTTGAGGCAACGCACGCACAGGCACAGCCCGTGCTCGACTACCTCAAAGACAAATGAGCTTCTTGCTCTTGAGTGTGGAGCAGGTCGAGACACTCCATGATCTTGTTTTGAATCCCGGCGAATTACCCGGCAGGGCGTTGGATAAATCGCTGTCAGGGGCCTTGGCGCGCGTCGGTAACCGGCTGGCTTATGGTATGATAGAGGATGTGTTCGATCTTGCCGCTGCCTATGCAGAGGCAATTGCGCAGGGACATTGCTTCAACGATGCCAACAAACGCACAGCTTATCGGGTGATGATCGTTTGTCTCCGCCTGAATGGCGTGACAATGACACATGACACCGAAGACGTCGGCCAGCGGATCATCCGTCTTGCGCAGCGCCTGGATGATGCCGGGGAAATGGCCGATTGGTTGCGCGCGCAGGCTGGCGCATAGGCCGCAGCCACTTCCCCCGCCGCGCCCGCTCTGCCATACTGTCGCCCAACCCAAAAAACATAAAAGAGCAGTGGCATGAACGATCTTCTCTCGCCCACCCCGAAATCCGATTATGACGCCTCCTCCATTCAGGTGCTCGAGGATATGGAGCATGTCCGCCTGCGTCCCGGCATGTATATCGGCGGCAAGGACGATCGCGCCCTGCATCACATGGTGGCCGAGATCATCGACAACTCGATGGATGAGGCGGTGGCAGGCCACGCCACATGGATCGAGGTGGAATTACACGCCAACGGGCATGTCAGCGTGCGCGACAACGGGCGCGGCATTCCGGTTGATCCACACCCCAAGGACCCCAAGAAATCGGCGCTCGAGATCATCTTTTGCACGCTGAACGCGGGCGGTAAATTTTCAGGCGATAGCTATCAGACGTCCGGTGGCCTGCACGGCGTTGGCTCGTCGGTGGTCAATGCGCTGTCGGATCATCTGCGGGTCGAGGTTGCGCGCAACCGCGAGCTTTACATGATGGAGTTCTCGCGCGGCACTCCACAAGCGCCCCTGGCCAAGATTGGTGCTGCCCCCAACCGACGCGGCACTTCGGTGACGTTCCATCCCGATCCAGAGATCTTCGGCTCTCTCACGCTCAAACCGGCGCGGCTCTTCAAGATGGCGCGCTCCAAGGCCTATCTCTTTTCCGGTGTCGAAATCCGCTGGAAAACCGAGATCAGCGATGGCGACACCCCGCAAGAGGCCACGTTCAAATTCCCCGGTGGCCTTGCCGATTATCTGGGTGAGGCCTTGGGCGGTGCCACCACCTATGCCGAGCGTCCCTTTGCCGGCACCGTCGATTTCCGCGACAAATACAACGTTCCGGGCAAGGTGGAATGGGCGATCAACTGGACGCCTGCGCGCGACGGGTTCATTCAATCCTATTGCAACACAGTGCCCACGCCCGAGGGTGGCACGCATGAGGCCGGGTTCTGGGCGGCGATCCTCAAGGGGATCAAGGCCTATGGCGAGTTGTCCAATAACCGCAAGGCCGCGCAGATCACGCGCGAAGACCTGCTCGCGGGTGGTTGTGCGCTCGTGTCCTGCTTTATCCGAGAGCCGGAATTCGTGGGCCAGACCAAGGACCGTCTTGCCACCACCGATGCCGCGCGCATGGTCGAGGGGGCTGTGCGCGACCATTTCGACAACTGGCTGGCGGCCGATACCAAATCGGCAGGCGCTATTCTTGATTTTCTGGTGCTGCGCGCCGAGGAACGGCTGCGCCGTCGTCAGGAAAAGGAAACCCAACGCAAGACCGCAACCAAAAAGCTGCGCCTGCCCGGAAAGCTGGTGGATTGCTCTTCCAGCACCCGCGACGGCACGGAGCTGTTCATCGTCGAGGGTGATAGCGCGGGGGGCTCGGCCAAGATGGCGCGGGATCGCAAGACCCAAGCTCTTTTGCCGCTGCGTGGCAAAATCCTGAACGTGCTGGGCGCGGCCTCGTCCAAATTGGGCAGCAATCAAGAGATCAGCGACCTGACGCAGGCCTTGGGCGTGAGCCTTGGCAGCAAGTTCAATCTTGATGATCTGCGCTATGACAAGATCATCATCATGACCGACGCTGATGTCGATGGCGCGCATATCGCGGCGCTGTTGATGACGTTCTTTTTCACGCAAATGCGCCCGATGATCGACGCGGGCCACCTCTATCTGGCCTGCCCGCCGCTCTACCGGCTGACCCAAGGGTCAAAACGGGTCTATTGCCTCGATGAAGCCGAGCGCGATCTGTGGCTGGAAAAGGGGCTGGGCGGGAAAGGCAAGATCGACGTCAGCCGCTTCAAGGGTCTGGGCGAGATGGACGCCAAGGATCTCAAAGAGACGACGATGGACCCCGGCTCGCGCAAACTCATCCGCGTGACCATTGACGAGGACGAACCGGGCCAGACCGGCGACCTCGTGGAACGCCTGATGGGGAAAAAGCCGGAACTGCGGTTCCAGTATATTTCCGAGAATGCGCGGTTCGTGGAGGAGTTGGATGTTTGATTACCCGTCCATCCGTTCAGGTGGTCGATAGGTTACCCAATCTGGTAGCGTTGAAAGTTGTTTTGCTTTCTCATACTCTCCCGACTTGGTTAGAAATCTATGCTGCTCTTCCAACTCATTCTCTTTAAGTTGACCGAGAAAAATGTGCTTAATGAACTGAACCTCGTCATTTGAGCGCCTGTGTATTGGGTGGGTTACAAGGTCAGTATTCAAGCATTCATGCCCTACCCATCGCACAACTGCAGCAATGGCATCAATTGCATCCGATACTTTGCGCTGGGAAGCATGGTCTAACGTAGCCTGCTTTACTCTTACATCGTAGTCTGAGTGAGCAATTTTCTTGTCGCGCCAACTCCGGGCAAATCGTACCGCTTCGACAGCGTCTGTGATGAGGTTTTCAAGGGATTCTTTTGCAGCGTGATCCGTTAGAAAACTCGAAAAGCGCCTAATCGTTGTGTTGGTATTCTTTCCACCTCGGGCGTTAGGTGGGTCCGTCATGCGACACAATGCCATAAGCGCGCTTTCAAATAGGGTTTTTTCGAGCACAAAAGCGGTCAAACCGCTGGTCTTATTCAAAAGCTCTACGCGCTCTTTTGACGTTCCAAAGAACGAAACATAAATCCTCCACAGTGTCCTAAGACTGTAGAGATCAGTTTCAATATGACGGAACAAAGGGCCAAAATCCGGGCCTAAAGAATCTATTCGCGCTTGTTCAACTTCCTTTGCACTTTGGGCTGTCATTCCTAATCTTCTTTCATGAAGTGAAAAGCTATTCGTCCCGAGCCTGCTCCAAAGCAATTGTGGCTTTATCCATGTTGTATTGCAATTTCCCCGCGCGAATAGCACCGAAGGTGCCGCGCGATCGCCGGGCCGCCCCCCGGCCTGGCGATTTTGAGGTGTTGCGCGCCGTCTTGGGGTCACACCGATTTGGCAGGGATAAAGTGGCAGCCACAACCGTTGCCTCGCCAGACCGCGGCCCGTCGACCGCGCGGCTGTCTCTCCCGAGGACAAGGCGCGACAGGCCGCATGAGATCCCCGCTTTCGCGGGGATGACGGGAAAAGGGGGCGAGGAGTCCGCCTGCGCGGGGATGACGGGGGAGGGGGATAGCCCCCAGCCCCCCTTGTCGCCGCGCCTCTGCCCGCTTATCTTGCACTTTGCAGCACCGGCCCCGCGCCGTGCCTGCTGCGCCCGAGGGCTCATCGCCCTGACCCTGTCAGGCCCCCTGATCCCCTGAGCACGACCCGGCCCGGCACCCCGCCTGACCGGGATCCGTCAGGAGACGATCCCATGTCCAAAGGAAAAAGCCAGAGCAACCGTGAGGCCAAGAAACCCAAGAAGGAAAAGCCCAAGGTTCTTGCCACCGCGAATTCCAACAGTGGCAAGAACGCCACCGTGATCGCAGGCAAAGCGGTCAAGTAAACGCTGGGTCGACAGCCGCGCAATCGGCGCGGATGTGACCTGCCCCTCAGGCCGAGCGCAGACCGGTTTCCACCAGAAGCCCTTTGCGCTTGGCCTCGTAATAATAGCCCCGCGCATACCACATGATCGCCGCATCAGGATTGCCATCCGCCACGATATAGGCCCCGCGCAGGTATTTGACCCCGTATTTCAAATTGGTCTCGGCATCGAGCAACTCGGAGGCAGGCCCCCGATGCCCCATGCCGCGCGCCGTCTGGGGCAGGATTTGCAGCAGGCCATAATAGGGCCCGTTGCGCGCACCGGGGCGATGCGTGCTCTCTCGGATCGCCAGACGATGCACAAGGCTGCGCGGCACCTCGTAATGATCGGCATATTTGTTGATCAGACTACGCAACTCGGGCGTTTCATTGGGATAGAGGGGCGGATCAAAAGGGGCGTTGCGGCTGGACACTTCCGGCTCTGGCCGCGCACAGGCGGCCAGCGGGGCAACCGCGATGAAACCCAGAACAAGACGGCGACTGATCAAAGACATGGCGGCTCCTGAAAAACACTGGGTGCAAGATGCCTGCATCCGTCTTTTCGCGCCAGAGGGCTTGTATGGCGCAGGCGAAACCCCGCCGCCTTGCCAATCCCCGCCGCCCGCGCCATGTAAGGGCGATGACACAAACGCTTCTTTCCTTTGGCCACGGCTTTTCCGCCCGCGCCCTTACCGCTCGCCTGTTGCCGCAGGGCTGGCAGATCATTGGCACCACCCGCAGCGCTGACAAGGCCGAGGTTTTGCGCCGCGAGGGGGTGACGCCCGCGCTTTGGCCGGAGGATGATTTGCGGCCTGCTTTGGCATCGGCCACGCATCTGTTGATTTCTGCCGCACCCGATGCGGCGGGCGATCCGGTGTTGGCGCGGTATCGCGATGCGATTACCGAGGCCGCGCCCCGGCTGGCCTGGGTTGGCTATCTGTCGACCACCGGAGTTTACGGCGATCATGCAGGCGGTTGGGTGGATGAGGCGACGCCGCTTACCCCCTCGACCAGACGCGGCCAGATGCGGGTTGACGCCGAGGCGGACTGGCAGGCGATCCCCGGTTTGCCGCTGCACATCTTTCGCCTTGCGGGGATTTATGGCCCCGGTCGCGGACCGTTCGAGAAAGTGCGCCAAGGCACGGCGCGGCGGATTGTAAAGCCGGGGCAAGTGTTTAGCCGCATCCATGTAGAGGACATCGCGCAGGTGCTGGAAGCGTCGATCAACCGGCCCAATCCGGGCGCGGTCTATAACCTCTGCGATGATGATCCGGCCCCGCCGCAGGATGTGATCGGCCATGCCGCAGACTTGTTGGGCCTGCCACTGCCCGAAGAGGTGGCCTTTGACGAGGCCGAGATGACACCAATGGCGCGGTCATTCTATGCGGAGTCAAAGCGGGTTTCGAACCGACGGATTAAAGAGGAGTTGGGGATAAAGCTGATTTATCCTGACTACCGATCTGGGTTGCGCGCGCTTTTAGCCGCCGGGGATTAAGAAGGGGGCGCTGCCCCCGTCCCGGACGTTGTCCGGGACTCCCCCGAGGTATTTTGGGCCAGATGAAGCCGGGGTCAGCCTTTGGATACAATCTTGTTGGCATGGCCCATCTTGCGCCCCGGCTTGACCTCTGCCTTGCCGTAGAGATGTAGTGAGACGCCGGATGCCCGCGCCAAGGCCGGCACGCGGTCCATGTCATCGCCGATCAGGTTTTCCATCACCACATCGGCATAGCGGGTGCCATCGCCCAAAGGCCAGCCAGCCACCGCGCGGATATGTTGCTCGAACTGGTCGATGGCGCAGCCTGCCTGCGTCCAGTGGCCGGAATTATGCACACGTGGCGCGATTTCATTGACGATGAGGCCCTTGGGCGTCACGAAAAGCTCGACCCCCATCACCCCTACATATTTGAGACTGTTGAGGATTTTGGCCGCCAAAAGCACCGCGTCGGTGCGCTGTGCCGCTGTCAGGCGTGCGGGCACGGTGGTGGTGCGCAGGATGCCGCCCTCATGCACATTCTCGCCGGGATCGTAGCAGGCCACATCGCCTGCCTGATTACGTGCGGCGATGACCGAGACTTCGTGGGAGAATTCGACAAAGCCTTCGTAGATCGCGGGTTGCCCGGCCATGTCAGCCAGCGCTTGTTCGGCATCGGTAGGGGACATGATCCGCGCCTGCCCTTTGCCGTCATACCCAAAGCGGCGGGTCTTGAGGATCGCAGGTATACCGATTTCGGCCATCGCTTCGGCCATGTCCTCGGGATCGTCCACGGCAGCAAAGGGGGCGGTCATCAGCCCCAGATCGCTCAGAAACGATTTTTCCAGAAGGCGGTCTTGACTGACCTTGAGGGCGCGGCGGTCTGGGCGCACTGGGCACGCACGCTCTAGCACATCGAGGGCTGCGGTGGGGATGTTCTCGAATTCATAGGTGATCACATCGACAATTCCGGCAAAGCGGCGCAGCGCGTCTTCGTCTGTGTAGTCGGCCTGAATATGCTGATGCGCCACATGGCTGGCTGGGCAATCGCCACCCGGCTCAAAGATCACGGTCTTGAACCCCAACCGCGAGGCGGCAACCGAGAGCATGCGGCCCAATTGCCCGCCGCCGAGGATTCCGATCGTGGCACCCGTGGGAAGCATATCACTCATCGCTGGGCTCATCCGGGATAGAGGCCGAAAGCGCCGCGCGCCAATCGTCCAGGCGCTGTGCAAGCGCGGCGTCAGAAATGGCAAGGATTGCCGCTGCCATCAGCCCGGCATTGGCCGCCCCCGCAGCCCCAATCGCCATCGTAGCCACCGGGAACCCCTTTGGCATCTGCACAATGGAGTAGAGGCTGTCGACGCCTGACAATGCCCGCGTCTGCACCGGCACGCCGATCACCGGCACGCGCGTCTTGGACGCCATCATCCCCGGCAGATGTGCCGCGCCACCGGCCCCGGCGATGATCACCTGCAAGCCGCGCGCGACCGCCGATTTGCCATAGTCCCAAAGCCGATCTGGCGTGCGATGTGCCGAGACGATGCGCGCCTCATAGGCTACGCCCAATTCATCCAGAATCTGCGCCGCTTCGCGCATGGTGGGCCAGTCGGATTGACTGCCCATGATGATGCCGATCTTTACGCCTGCCATGTAACGCCCCTCGTATCGAAGCGCGCACTATACTGATCACGTAGGCCTACGCAATGATGTCCGGGTAAAGCCGGTCCTCGATCCTTGCGATCATGTCGCGCAGCCAGAGTTTTTTCTTCTTGAGCCGCTGGATCATCAACTGATCCGCCGTGCCCTTGTCTTGCAGCGCGCGAATGGCCTCATCCAAATCGCGATGCTCGCGACGGAATTCCTCCAACTCGACGCGCAACACATCCTCGGATTTCATCGACAGGTCGCTGAAGGCATTCATGGCATGCGATTCCTCTGGGCTCTTGAGCGTTTAAGATAGCGAATCGGAACCCGTTCGCAAAGCCCTTGCACGCCTGTGGACCAGCCCCCATATTCCTATCCATGGCCGCCGAAACGGGGCCTGCAAGATGGACGGTCGCTTAAGCTCAAGGACGTGTCGATGACAAAGCTTACTCTGGGGTCGCACCCCTATATGCTGGGGTTTGAACAGCTGGAGCGCATGCTGGAACGCAGCGCGAAATCTGGAAACGAGGGCTATCCCCCCTTCAACATCGAACAGACCTCGCAGAATTCCTATCGTATCACGCTGGCTGTGGCTGGCTTTGCCGAGGATAATTTGGCGATCACTGTCGAGGATCGGCAATTGGTGATCCGCGGCCGTCAGAGCGATGAGGCCGAAGACCGGCTCTATCTGCATCGCGGCATCGCGGCGCGTCAATTTCAACGCTCTTTCGTGCTGGCAGACGGGGTCGAGGTGGGTGAGGCGATCATGGAAAACGGTCTTTTGCATGTCGATCTGACACGGGCACAGCCCGAACCGGTGGTGCAGAGAATCAAGATCAACAAGGGGTAAGCGATCATGGATACGCGATATGATTTCGGACAGGATACAGATCGCCCCATCGTTTATGTGCGCGCGGTCAAAGTGGGTGATCTTCCCGCCGATATGCGCGAACAGGTGGGGGATTTGACCACGCTTTACGCGGTGCACACCGCCGAGGGTGAGCGTCTGGCATTGGTGCGAGACCGCAAGTTGGCGTTTTTGCTTGCGCGTCAGAACAATATGGAGCCGGTGACGGTGCATTGATGGCCCGTGCTTAGCCGGTCAGATGGCAAAAGGGCCGCCCCGCAGGGGGACGGCCCTTTTTCGTTAAGTTAGCTGCGTTTAGCCGGCGATTAGGCCAAGGCTTTCGAGCTTGAGAATCACTTGATGCGCGCAGTTGTCGACATCGACATTCTCGGTCTCGACGCGCAATTCAGGGTTCTCGGGAACATCATACGGATCTGAGATCCCCGTAAATTCCTTGATCTTGCCTTCGCGGGCCAGCTTGTAGAGGCCCTTGCGGTCACGGCGTTCGCATTCCTCAAGGCTGGTCGAGACATGCACCTCGATAAAGGCGCCGAACTGCTCGACATCCTCGCGCACCGCGCGGCGTGTCGTGGCATAGGGGGCGATAGGCGCGCAGATGGCGATGCCGCCGTTCTTGGTGATTTCAGAGGCCACATACCCGATGCGGCGAATGTTGAGATCCCGGTGTTCCTTGGAAAAGCCCAGCTCGGAGCTCAGGTTCTTGCGCACGATATCGCCGTCGAGCAGGGTTACGGGACGCCCGCCCATCTCCATCAGCTTGACCATCAGAGCGTTGGCAATGGTGGATTTGCCCGAGCCTGAGAAGCCAGTGAAAAACACGGTAAAGCCCTGCTTGGACCGTGGCGGACGTGTGCGGCGCAATTCGCGCACCACTTCGGGGAACGAAAACCACTCGGGGATTTCCAGGCCTTCGGCCAAACGGCGGCGGAGTTCGGTGCCGGAAATATCAAGCACTGTTGCCCCTTCCGGCACTTCGGAAATCGGGTAATACTGGGCCTTCTCCTGCACATAGACCATATGTTTGAAATCGACCATCTCGATGCCGATTTCATCCTGATGCTGCTTGAACAACTCTTGCGCATCATAGGGGCCATAGAAATCCTGACCCTGACTGTTCTTGCCCGGGCCAGCGTGATCGCGACCCACGATGAAATGCGTGCAGCCGTGGTTTTTGCGGATCAGGCCGTGCCAGACCGCCTCGCGCGGGCCTGCCATCCGCATTGCCAGATTGAGCAGGCTCATCGTGGTGGTCGCGCTTGGGTATTTGTCGAGCACCGCCTCATAGCAGCGCACGCGGGTGAAGTGATCCACGTCCCCCGGTTTGGTCATGCCGACGACAGGGTGAATGAGCAGGTTCGCCTGCGCTTCTTTGGCGGCGCGGAATGTCAGTTCCTGATGCGCGCGGTGCAGCGGGTTGCGGGTTTGAAAGGCCACGACGCGGCGCCAGCCAAGTTTGCGGAAGAGGGCGCGCAATTCGTTGGGGGTATCGCGGCGGCCCCGGAAATCATAATGCACCGGCTGTTGAATGCCGGTCACAGGACCGCCCAGATAGATCTTGCCTGCCGTGTGATGCAGATAGTTCACCGCCGGATGTGCCAGATCATCCGCGCCGAACACATGCTCGGCCTCGCGCGCCTTGTTGGGGGTCCAGCGGTCGGTGACGGTCATGGTTGCCAGGATCACACCCTCTTGGTCGCGCAGAGCGATGTCCTGACCGATTTCCAGACCGTCAGCGAATTTTTCGTTCACATCCAGCGTGATCGGCATCGGCCAGAGTGTGCCGTCGGCCAGACGCATGTGTTCGACAACACCGTCGTAATCGGCCTCGCTCAGAAATCCCTTGAGCGGGTTGAAGCCGCCGTTCATCAAGAGTTCAAGGTCGCAGATCTGGCGCGGGCTGAGATCCCAGCTGGTGAGGCTCGCGGCCTCGACTTTGAGCTTTTGCGCACTCTCGTAAGAGACATAAAGTTCGGGCACGGGGGCGAGATTAGGCAATTGCATCGGAATCCTCGGATAATGACGTTTTAAGAGGTGTTGCAAAGGCAACGTATTGCGGCGCGGCTTAGACCCGTAAGAGGTCTGAAATCAAGGCATAGCCGCATTGCGCGCGCATTTGAGGCTAAAATGATGCGAAAAGACACTGAGAGCGAACAACTGGATTTCTAACGCCTAATCCGGCGAACGTCTCGGGCAATTGCATGGGATATTGAGGCAGATCAATCCGCTCTGGCATTGGCTAGATTAGAATCGTTCCAAGCGCGCGACTCATCGAAGCTAAAGGAGCAATTCCGTGACCCCTCCTCTCAAACTTATCCTCGGCACCCTGTCTGCCTTGGCCTTGGCGCAAGGCGCTGCGGCGTCTGATCTGCGCGAGCGCGCGCAAGAGCTTTTTGCGCCGTTGCCGTCGACCATCCCGGCGTTGAATGACAACGTGATCACAGAGGACAAGATCGACCTTGGCAAGGCGCTCTTTTTTGATCCGCGCATGTCAGCCTCGGGTGTTTTCTCGTGCAACTCCTGCCACAACCTCGCCACGGGCGGCGATGACAATATGGAGACCTCCATTGGGCATGCCTGGCAAAAAGGGCCGCGTAATTCGCCCACCGTTCTGAATGCCGTGTTCAACGAGGCGCAATTCTGGGATGGCCGCGCGGCGGACCTTGCCGAGCAGGCCAAAGGCCCGGTTCAGGCAGGTGTCGAGATGGCCAATACCCCGGAAAACGTCGTCGCAACACTGATGTCGATGCCGCAGTATATTGATTGGTTTACCGCCTCTTTCCCTGAGGAGGAGAACCCTGTCAGTTTCGATAATTTCGCCAAGGCGATTGAAGCCTATGAAGCAACGCTGATCACGCCCTCGCCCTTTGATGCCTTTCTCAATGGGGACGACGCGGCATTGAGTGACGGCCAAAAGGCGGGGCTTCAGTTGTTTATCGACAAGGGCTGTTCGTCTTGCCACAACGGCATCAACCTTGGTGGCAATGGCTATTATCCCTTTGGTCTGATCGAGAAACCCGGTGCCGACGTGCTGCCGCCTGACGACCGTGGCCGCTTTGCCGTGACCGAAACGGCTGATGATTCCTATGTGTTCCGTGCCGCGCCCCTGCGCAATATCGACCAAACCGCGCCCTATTTCCACTCGGGCAAGGTCTGGGATCTCAAGGTCGCGGTTCAGATCATGGGGACGTCGCAATTGGGGGAAGAAATCAACGATGCTGAGGCTGATCAGATCGTGGCCTTCCTCGGGGCGCTGACCGGCAAGATGCCAGAAGTGACCTATCCGGTCCTGCCCGCCGAGACCCTTCTGACCCCGCGTCCCACGGGAGAAGTGCAATAAAAATGGCGGGCGGGGGGTGTTTTGCCCCCCGCCGCGCGCCGAGTATGGGTTAGTTGATCAATCCGGCGTGGCGCATGCCGTCTTCGACCAGCGCCTTGGTCGGATCGCTAAGGCCCACCAACGGCGAACGCACCTCTTCGCTGCAAAGCCCTAGCCGCGACATGGCGTATTTGACGCCCACCAGCCCCGGTTCGACAAAGATCGCACGATGCAGAGGCATCAGACGGTCCTGCAATTCCAGCGCTTTGGCATAGTCGCCCGCCAGCGTCGCCTCTTGGACCTGCGCCACTAGCTTGGGCGCGACATTGGCGGTGACGGAAATCACGCCAACCCCGCCCTGCGCGTTGAACCCATGGGCGGTCGCATCTTCGCCGGAAATCTGGATGAAATCCTTGCCACAGGATATGCGCTGGGCGCAGACCCGCGCCAGATCGCCTGTTGCGTCCTTGACCCCCACAATGCGTGGCAATTGCGCCAGCTTGCCCATGGTGTCAGGGGTCATGTCCACGACGGACCGACCCGGAATATTGTAGATGATGATTGGCAGATCGCAGCAATCATGCAGCGCTGTGAAATGCGCAATCAACCCGGCTTGCGTTGGCTTGTTGTAATAGGGGGTCACGACCAGCGCGGCATTCGCTCCGACCTTGTGGGCGTGCTGCATCAACCGGATGCCTTCAAGCGTGTTGTTGCTGCCAGCGCCCGCAATAACCGGAATACGGCCCGCTGCGGCGCGCACCACCTCTTCGACGACCATCTCATGTTCCTGATGGGTCAATGTCGGGCTTTCGCCGGTCGTGCCTACGGGCACAAGCCCATGGCTACCCTCACCGATGTGCCACTCCACCAGTTTCTTGAGCGTTTCCACATCCACTGCGCCGTTCTTGAACGGCGTGACCAGGGCAGGAAAAGATCCTCTGAACATGACACGCTCCTCTTGCTGACTTTGTGGGCAGGACCCGCTAGTATTCCGGGCCATCGGCGGCAGACCGCACATCTGCACCGGCATCGTGCATGGACGCGGGCGCGCGGGCCGCTTAGGCTGGCGTTGTCTATCCTTCGCAAAAGCGGAAAATGCAAGAGATGTTGCGCGCGCTGATCATGGTTTTGGGGCTGAGCCTGTTGGTTTCGCCGGGGTATGCGTCTGATCTGCCACGGCAGGCACCACGCCCGCTGGCAAGTGCGCTTGATGCCATGCAGGCCGGACGCTGGGAAGTGGCTGCTCGTCTGGCGCGGCGCGATGGCATCGCCGCTGCGGATCTGATCGAATGGCACCGTCTGCGTGCGGGTTTGGGCGAACCGGATGCGATCCTCGATTTTCTTGGCCGCAACGCCCACTGGCCCGGTCTAGACTATCTACGACAGCAGAGCGAAGAGCCGATGACCCATGCCGATTTCGACAATGTGTTGGCGTTTTATAAGGGCTACACGCCCCAGACAGGCACTGGCGCGCTTAATCTTGCGCGCGCCTTACAGGCACGGGGGCGGCAAGGCGAGGCTGAGATTGGCCTTGTGTTGGCGTGGCGCACGCTGGACCTGACGGGTGCCGAACATCAGGATTTCCTGCGCGAGTTTGGCGCGCTCTTGGCCCCGCATCACGAGGCCCGGTTGGAAATGGCGCTTTGGCGGGGCTTGGCGGATGTCACGGATATGCTGCCCCTAGTCCCGGAAGAAGCGCGCCGTCTGGCGAAGTTGCGCGAGACTGTGAAACGCGACGGCGGCAAGGGGCTGACCGAGGCTGAGGCGCGCAATCCCGGCATCGCGTTCGAACTGTTCACCCGCCACCTGAGCAACGCGCCCGAGGATGCTATTGCTGTTCTCTTGCGCCAGAGCCGGATCAAGGCGGGGCTGGGAGAGCCGGAGCGCTGGGCCAGCTGGCGGCGCACCTTGGCGCGGCAGAGTATGCGCGCGGGCGAGGCGCAATTGGCCTATGATATCGCGTCCGTGCATCAGCTGGTCGAGGGGGCAAATTTTGCGGATCTCGAATGGCTTTCGGGGTATCTCGCGCTGACGTATCTCGACGCGCCTGAACTTGCGCTTGATCATTTCCAGCGCTTTCGTGCCGCTGTCGCCACGCCGATTTCGCTGGGGCGGGCGGGCTATTGGATTGGTCGCACCCAAGAGGCGCTGGGCGATCCAGAGGCGGCGCAACTGGCCTATGCCGAGGGGGCCGAATATCAGACCAGTTTTTACGGGCTATTGGCCGCTGAGGCGGGGAAGGTGGCATTTGATCTACGTCTGGCCGGGACCGAGGGCACGCCCGACTGGCGCGGTGCTGCGTTCGCGCAAACCGACCTGCATGAGATTGGAACGCTGGCCCTGCGCATGGGGGATCTGGGCCTTGCGCGGCGGTTTTTCCTGCATCTGGCCGAAACCCAAGATCGCACCGGCCTTATGCAAATGGGCCATATGCTCGAAGATCTCAAGCAGCCCCATCTTCAGGTAATGTTGGGCAAGACGGCGGCAGAGCGTGGAGTGATCGTGGAACGCCCCTATTATGCCCTGCATCCGATGGCGGACATGGACCTGCCAACGCCGATGGAACTGGCGCTTGCGATTGCCCGGCGAGAGAGCGAATTCAACCACGTGGTGGTCAGCGGCGCAGGCGCGCAGGGGCTGATGCAGCTTATGCCCGGCACGGCGCGGGATATGGCGCGTGATCTGGGCCTGCTCTATGTGCCCTCAGATGTGCTGAATGACTGGGTTTATAACGCGCGGCTTGGATCGGCCTATCTTGCCGGATTGGGTGCCCGGTTTGGTGGCAATATCGTGCTGGTCTCGGTCGGCTATAACGCTGGTCCGGGACGCGCGGCGCAATGGATCGAACAGTATGGCGATCCGCGGGGCCGCGATGCTCATGGGATCGTTGACTGGATCGAGCATATCCCATTCCGCGAAACCCAGAATTACGTGATGCGCGTGGCCGAAAGCCTGCCCGCTTATCGCGCCCGTCTGGGCAAAGACCCGCTGCCGCGCCCCTTCTCTGAGGAGCTGGCCGGGAATAGCGTGGCCCCGGTTGGAGAGTGAACCGCGCGACCCAAAGGGCCGCGCGGTCAGTGCCTGTTAGCCGATAATCGCGTTCAACGTCGCACTTGGGCGCATCACCGCTGCCAGCTTGGCCGGATCAGCGTGGTAATAGCCGCCAATATCGGCGGGTTTGCCCTGGGCTGCGGCCAATTCCCCAACGATTTTGGCTTCATTCTCGGCCAAGGCCTGTGCGACTGGCGCGAATTCTGCAGCAAGGGCTGCATCCTCGGTCTGGGTCGCCAAGGCCTCGGCCCAATAGCGGGCAAACCAGTAGTGGCTGTCGCGGTTGTCAGGCTCTCCCACCTTGCGGCTTGGTGAGCGGTCGTGATCCAGAATGCCCTGCGTGGCGGTTTCGGCAGCCTCGCCCAAGACACGGGCGCGGTCATTGCCGTTGGTTTCGGCCAGAAACTTTAGGCTCTCGCCCAGCGCGCAGAACTCGCCCAAGGAATCCCACCGCAGGTGATTTTCCGACTGCAATTGCTGCACATGCTTGGGCGCAGAGCCGCCGGCCCCGGTTTCGAACATGCCACCGCCCTGCATCAGCTTGACGATGGACAGCATCTTGGCGCTGGTCGCCAATTCAAGGATCGGAAACAGGTCTGTCAGGTAGTCGCGCAGCACGTTGCCGGTGATGGCTATGCTGTTCTCGCCCTTGGTGATGGTTTCCAAAGAGGCGCGGGTTGCCTCACGCGGGGCCATGATCTCGAACTTGTCCTCGACGCCGCGTGCCTTGAGGATCGGTTTTACCATCGCGATCAGCTCTGCGTCATGGGCGCGCGCCGCATCCAGCCAAAAGATCGACCGATAGCCGGTGGCCTTTTGCCGCTCGATGGCCAGATTGACCCAATCCTCGATCGGGGCTTTGCGTGCCGAGGCCGAGCGCCAGATGTCGCCCGCTTCCACGCTATGCTGATGCAGCACGGTGCCATCTTCGAGCATCATCTTGACGGTGCCAGTCTGAGGGATTTCAAAGGTTGTGGGATGGCTGCCGTATTCCTCGGCCTTTTGCGCCATCAGGCCAATGTTCTGCACTGTGCCTGCGGTTGCCGGGTTCAGTTTGCCATGCTCTTTGAAGAACTTGATGGTCTCGTCATAGACCGGCGCATAGGCGTTGTCTGGGATGACGCAGACGGCATCATGTTCTGCATTGTCCGGGCCCCAGCCCTTGCCGCCGGCGCGGATCAGCGCGGGCATGGAGGCGTCGATGATCACGTCGGACGGCACGTGCAGATTGGTGATCCCCTTGCCGGAATCCACCATGTAAAGCGGCGGGCGCGCGGCCATGCAGGCCTCAATCGCGGCCATGATTTCGGCCTCATCCTTTACCTTGGCCAATAGGTCGCCCAGCCCGGAATTCGGATTCACGCCAAGGGCGGCCATTGCATCGCCAAACTGCTCGAACACCGGAGCAAGGAAGGCTTTGACCGCGTGACCAAAAATGATCGGGTCCGAGACCTTCATCATCGTGGCCTTGAGATGGATGGAAAAGAGCACGCCTTCGGCCTTGGTGCGCGCGATTTCCTCGGCAAGAAAGGCGTCAAGTGCAGCGGCGCTCATGTAGGTGGCATCGACCACGGTGCCCGCCGGATAGCTCAGCCCATCCTTGAGCACGGTTTCGCCAGTGGCGGTTTCCAGAACAATCTTGGCCTTTGCGGTCTGTGGCAGGGTGGCGGATTTCTCGTTCGAGAAGAAATCCCCCCCCGACATAGCGGCCACGCGCGTCTTGCTGTCGGCGGACCAATCGCCCATGCGGTGCGGATTGGCTTGGGCGTATTTCTTGACGGCACTCGCGGCGCGGCGATCAGAATTGCCCTCGCGCAGAACCGGGTTCACGGCAGAACCCTTGAGCGCATCGTAGCGCGCGCGCGCGGTTTTCTCGTTTTCGGTCTGCGGGTCCTCGACGTAATCGGGGATGGCATAGCCTTGTCCTTGCAATTCGCGGATTGCTGCAAGGAGTTGCGGCACAGAGGCCGAGATATTCGGCAGTTTGATGACATTAGCGGTGGGGGTTTTAACCAGTTCGCCCAGTTCCGCGAGATCGTCGGCGATACGCTGTTCTTCGGTCAGATGCTCGGGGAAAGAGGCAAGGATGCGGCCCGCCAGCGAAATATCCTTGGTGCCGACGGTCACATCGGCCGCCGCCGCAAAGCGTTGGATGATCGGCAAGAGCGAGGCGCTCGCCAGTTCGGGGGCCTCATCGACCTTGGTGTAGATGATATCGGGGGTATTGGACGTGGCCATCGGGGATCCTTTCCGATCAGGGGATGCGCGCGGCGGCCCTGCGGCGCAGGCGCGCGACTCGTTGGATTGAGCTTGTCTTAGCGGATTATTTGCGCGCGATAAAGATAGTATGCGACGGTATACAAAATAAAATGACTCAAACCATTTCCGCTGTGCGTGCCCGCAACCGTTGCATCAGGACAAAGCCGGTCAGCACTGCGCCCAACACCCCTAAATGCGCGGGCATCGGGGTGCCTGCGAAATGCTGCCCGATGGGCACGGCAATTGCCACGCTGCCGACGGTGGCCACAGCCCCTGTCACACTCGCGGCCATGCCCGCAATCGCGCCCATCGGGGCCATTGCGAGCGCGTTGAGATTGCCCAGCGTCAGCCCGGCCTGAAAGAAAACGCTGGTCTGCCAGATCAGAAAGACCGCGAATTGCGCATGAGGCGGAAGGCCGATTTGCCAGAGCGCAATCGCCACCATGGACAGCCCGATTTGTGACGCCAGTGCCGCGCTCACCATCCGTTCCACCCCAAGGCGCATGACAAGGCGGGAGTTGAGGAAGCTGCCACAACCCGCAATGAGCGCCATGAGGAAAAACCAGTAGGGGAAACTCTCTGCGCGGTGAAACGTCACGTCGAACACTGGCTGGACCATGCTGAGAGAGGTGAAAAGCGTGGCCATGCAGAGCATTTGCACGACAATGGCCACCCGCGTCACCGGATGCGCCAACACCTCGCGCAGTGCGGCCCAGAGAGGGGCCGCGCGAAACGGGCGGCGCGCCTGCGGCGCAAGCGGTTCCGGCAGTCGCAGCGCCATCCAGACCGACAGGATCAGGGCAAAGAGCACAAAGGCTGCGAACACCCCGCGCCACCCTGCCAAGACAATCACACCCGCGCCCAAGAGTGGGGCCATTGCAGGCGTCAGAGCAAACACCATCATCACAAAGGACATGAGCCGCGCCATATCGCGCCCGGCATAAAGATCGCGGATAATGGCGATGGACACGATGCGAAACGCCGCCGCGCCCACGCCCTGAACCGCGCGGGCGGCCAGCAGGGTCTCAAGGCTTGGGGCAAGCATCGCAAGACCCGCCCCCGCCGCATAAATCGCCGCACCGATCAGGATCACCCGCTTGCGTCCGAAGCTGTCCGAAAGTGGGCCAGAGACAAAGGTGCCCAAACCCAAACCCAGCAAAAATGCTGTAATGATCAGTTGCGCCCGGTTGGGCGCCTCTGGCGTCAGCGCCTCGGCGATATGCGGCAAGCCGGGCAGCATCGCGTCGATTGAAAACGCCACCGTCGCAGCCATCATCGCCATCATGGCAATGAACTCTGGCCGGGAGAGGGCAGGTTTGGCAGGCGCACTGTCAGGCATGCGGAAACTTTCGTCGTGCGATCGGACCGCGTTTAGCACGCCATCTTTGGGCTGACCAGACAGGGCTTTGCGAATAGTTGACAAAAAGAGTATGTGAAATCCCTTGGGTTCGATAACAGCAACCGGATAGCGATGCTTTCCCATTGCCCAGGCTCAGCCTAGTCGGTCTCATTGGAGCGGTGGCGACCAAGGCCGATGCCCCCGCGAGGGATCGCGCGCATGTTTTCATAGGCATGACGGATGAAGTGAAGCCTTTGATAGCGGTCAAATCCAATGGTCTTGGCAACGGGGTGCTGCCGCTCCGAGGCGCGGGCTTCTTAAGGTCGAGGACCGGCGCGCCCCACGCTTGGCTCAGTCGTCTTTCAGCCCCGCGCTCCGGTATTGATGGCGCAGGATGCGGCCAACCCTTTGGCTTGGGCCAAGGTCAGCTAAGGCTGGACAAACCAGCCCGCCTGGTGTGTTGTAAGGCAATCCACTGGGTTGCCGTCGATATTCATTGTTTACAAAGAACAATGTTGACCCATTTCCGAATGGCAACCCCAATCAAACAAACGAAACAGGGAGAAAAACCATGAAGAAATACCTTAGCTACACCGCTGTGGCCGCCCTAAGCCTTGCCTTTGCAGGCGAGGCTATGGCGACCGAATGGAACGTGTCTGTCTGGGGCAAACGCCGTGCCTTTACCGAACACGTCGAAAAGATCGCGGAGTTGGTGAGCGCAAAGACCAATGGCGAGTTCACCATGAACATCAGCTATGGCGGTCTTTCGAACGAGAAAGAGAACCTTGATGGCATCTCAATCGGGGCGTTCGAAATGGCGCAGTTCTGTGCCGGATATCATGCCGACAAGAACCCATCGCTGACAGTGATGGAATTGCCGTTCCTTGGCGTGGAGACGTTGGAACAGGAAACCGCCCTTGCGCAGGCCCTTTACGCTCATCCGGCGGTGCAGGCTGATCTGGCGCGATGGAATGCGACGCTTTTGATGCCCACGCCGATGCCTCAGTATAACTTTGTCGGTGCAGGTGACGTGCCTGACAGCCCCGAGGATTTCAAAGGTATGAGCGTGCGCGCGCTTGGCGGGATCGGTACTGCCATGCAGGCGATCGGCGCTGTGCCCACCTCGATGTCTGCGACGGAAGTGCGGCAATCAATGGATAGCGGCGTGGTCAAGGCCGTCAGCTTTGCGCCACATGCCCATATGTCCTTTGGGACCATCGAGAGCGCGACATGGTGGACGGCCAATCTCAATCCCGGCACGGTGAACTGCCCCGTCGTGGCCAATACCGATGCCCTCAACGCGCTGAGCGATGCAGAGCGCGAGGCCCTGCTTGGGTCGGTTGATGAGGCGCTGGCGCATTACATTGACTATTACGAGAACGAGACGATGAAGGCTTGGGGGCCTGCACTCGAAGAGCGCGGGATCACATCGGTCAGCTTTGATCAGGCCTCGCTTGATGCGTTCAAAGAGGCGGCCGCTGGCCCAGCCGCGCAGAGCTGGATCGAAGAGAATTCCGCGCGTGGCCTTCCCGCTCAGGAACTCTATGAATTCGTTACAAGCAAACTGACCGAAATCAAGGGCGGCTCCTGAGCCGATGAAACCGGCCCGCCGTGCAGAGCGCGCGGCGGGTCGTTTATCATCCTAAAACGACAGGGGGAAAACCCATGGCGGGTTCCGCATCCGTGCTGTCTGATAACAGCCTATTGAGCCAACTTGACCGGCGCCTTTATCGGTTGGAACGCGTGTTGGCCTTGCTGAGCGGTCTGGCGGTGTTCAGCATCATGATCCTTGCGGTGATCTCGGTCAGTGGCCGGAATTTTTTCAATCAACCTGTCCCCGGTTATGTCGACTGGATCGAGCAAATGATGCCGCTGATCGCGTTTATGGGCGTGGCCTACACGCAGCGCGATGGCGGGCATATCCGCATGGATATTGTTGTAAGCCTGCTCAAGGGCCGGGCGCTCTGGTTGGTTGAACTCATCACCACGCTGGCGGTCTTGGTCCTGATGCTGCTGTTGGTTTGGGGAAGCTGGGCACATTTTCAACGCAGCTTCGACTTTGCTGCACCGATGTGGAGCCGCGACAGCACGATTGATATCGGCCTGCCGATCTGGCCTGCCAAGATACTGGCGCCCATCGCCTTTGCCGTGCTGTCCCTGCGTCTGACGCTGCAACTCTGGGCCTATGGACGGGCCTTTCTTTCGGGGTCAGAGCAGCCAGTGGCGGTGCCTTTGATAGAAGATGTGGCCACGCAGGCCGCGCGCGAAGCCGCGCAATTGACCGGCCATGACACGTAAGGAACGCATCTGATGGAGCCCATCGAGATTGGAATTGTCGTCACTGGACTGATGTTGGTTGTTGTGGTTCTGGGCATGCGGGTGGCTTTTGCCGCAGCTCTGGCCGGTGTCATCGGCCTGATCTGGATTTTCTGGTCCAAAAAGGGCTATGCGGGCGACGAATTCCTCTGGGCTGTGACCGTCGCAGTCAAGACCGCTGGGCAGGTGCCGCATTCCAAGGTCAGCTCGCAGGCGCTGAGCCTTATTCCCACCTTCATCTTGATCGGCTATCTCGCCTATTACGCGGGCCTCACACAGGCTCTTTTCGAGGCGGCTAAACGCTGGATTGCCTGGGTGCCGGGGGGCCTTGCGGTGTCGACCGTCTTTGCCACCGCAGGCTTTGCCGCCGTGTCGGGGGCCAGTGTGGCGACAGCGGCGGTTTTTGCCCGTATTGCCATCCCCGAGATGCTCAAGATCGGCTATGATAAACGCTTTGCTGCGGGTGTTGTGGCGGCTAGTGGCACCTTGGCCAGCCTCATTCCGCCCTCGGCCCTTTTGGTGATCTACGCCATCATCGTCGAGCAGGACGTGGGCAAGCTCTTGTTGGCGGGGTTCGTGCCGGGGATGTTCTCGGCGATTGTCTATGTCCTTTTGATCATCGGTCTGGCCCTGACGATCAAGGGATTTGGCCCGCCGGTCACGGGATTTACATGGCGTCAGCGGCTTGTCTCTTTGCCGCCCGCGCTGCCCATCGTGTTTGTGGTCGTTACAATCGTGTTCTTTGTCTACAATCCGTTTGGCGGCGATGCTTGGGGCACACCCACCGAAGGCGGGGCCATCGGGGCGTTTCTGGTGTTTCTGGTCGCGCTCTATCGCGGCATGCGGTGGCGCGAGTTGAAAGATGCCCTGCTCGAGACTGCCAAGCTCAGTGTGATGATCTTCACGATTATTTGGGGCGTGCTGATCTATGTGCGGTTCCTCGGCTTTGCCGATCTACCGCATGCCTTTGCCAATTGGATCACCTCTCTGACCATGTCACCAATGCTGATCCTGATCTGCATCCTGCTGGCCTATGCGGTGTTGGGCATGTTCATGGATGCAATCGGGATGCTGCTGCTGACCCTGCCGGTGGTCTATCCGGCGGTCATGGCGCTGAATGGCGGTGTCGCGGTCAGCGCGGCGGACAGCACCTTTGGCATGTCGGGACCGATGTGCGCGATCTGGTTCGGGATTCTTGTGGTCAAGATGGCCGAGTTTTGTTTGATAACGCCACCGATCGGGCTCAACTGCTTTGTTGTGGCGGGGGTGCGGGACGATATCAGCGTGCAGGATGTGTTCAAGGGCGTGGCACCGTTCTTTGTCGCAGATGCTGTGACCATCGCACTTTTGGTGGCCTTTCCGGCGATTGTCTTGTGGTTGCCGGGGCAGGTATGACGACGCGAAATCGCTAAAACTTGAGGTGTTAACAGCCCAGTAAGCTCTGTTGTGCTAATCCTTAACGTGGGTGAGTACAAAGGTGGTGAGAATGGGCGCGCAGAGCAATGCGAAGCCAGTCATCATCAAACGGAAAAAGGTTGTGGGCGGTGGCGGGCATCATGGGGGCGCCTGGAAGGTTGCCTATGCTGACTTTGTCACGGCTATGATGGCCTTTTTCCTGCTGATGTGGCTGCTGAACGCGACGACCGAACAACAACGCAAAGGGATCTCGGACTATTTTAGCCCGACGGTCCCGATCAGTCGAACCTCTGGCGGTGGCGACGGTGCCTTTGGGGGCGAGAGCGTCTTTTCCCAGGAGACTCTGTTGCAGAGTGGCTCTGGAGCCTCTCAACCTCTGGCGACCTCCAGCCAACAGGTGCGGGGCGAGATGGGGCTGGTTGAAGGCGGCAATCTCTCGGCTGATCAAGAGGCTGACGCACAGGCGTTTTCCACCATCGAGGCGATGCTGACAGGGCGGAGCGGCGAGAGCATGGTGTCGGACGACCTTCTGCGACATATCGTGACCCGTGTCACCGATGAGGGTTTGGTAATCGAGATTTTCGAGCTGCCCGGTGCCTTGCTCTTTGAACCGGACCAAACAAGCCCGACGCGCCTGCTCCAAGACCTCTCGATGCTCTTGGCCTCTGCTGCCAATCTGGTGATCAACGATGCAGCCCTTGCGGGTCACACGCGTGCACGACCCATTACTCTGGTACGAAACCCGGTCTGGGACCTGTCAACGGCGCGTGTTGATCAGTTTCGCCAAAGGCTTGAGGACGCAGGGCTTGCGGCCAAACGGATACGTCGAATCGCGGGCCATGCGGATCGTTCTCCGGCTGTGAGCGATCCGATGGACCTGCGCAACAACAGGCTCGAGTTGATCCTGCTGCGATCCGAGAGCGGCCAGAACTAGGGATAATTTTATCTATTAGCGGACTGTTAAAGTTACGCGCGTATGCCTGTGTCCCAAGGTTGGTCGACGCAGCAGAAGGGCGTATCCATGACAATTTCCTCCTCACTCAATGCCAGCGTTGCGGGGCTGAACGCGAATGCCACGCGGCTTGCCACCATATCGGATAATATCGCGAATTCGTCGACCTTTGGCTATCGTCGGGTCGAGGCGGATTTCGAATCCGTTGTGATCGCGGGTCGCGGCGGCAGCTATGCTGCGGGTGGGGTGCGTGCGGGTACGCAGCGCCTGATTGATCAGGGCGGTGCGATTGTCAGCTCTTCGAACCCGACCGATCTCGCGGTGCGCGACCGTGGGTTCCTGCCGGTGGCGCGTGTCACCGATCTGGTAGTTGGCAATGGCGACCCTCGGATGCTGTTGACCACGACCGGATCTTTTCGCGCCGACCCTCAGGGGCGGCTTGTAACGGAATCGGGTCTTGTTCTGCTTGGGTGGCCTGCCAACCCTGATGGCACGATCCCCGAATTTTCCCGCGATACCAGCACCGGGCTGGAGCCTGTTCAGATCAACGTCAACCAGCTGACCGGTGAGCCGACCACTGCCATCAATCTGGGTGTGAACCTGCCAGCCACAGATACGCGCTTTGACAGCTTGGGCGATCCCCGGCAGCTCTCGATCGAGTATTTCGACAATCTCGGTACGTCCGAGACAATCTCGATTCAGTTCACGCCCACCATTCCAGCCACGGGCCTCTCGAATGAATGGACCGTCACCCTCACCGACTCTGCGCAAGGCAATGCGCTGATCGGCGAATATGTTTTAACCTTTGATGATGCGCGCGAGACGGGCGGCACGTTGTTGAATGTTCAGAGTGTGACAGGTGGCACCTATGATCCGACCAGCGGCGCCATCATCGTTGATGTCGCGGGAGGCCCGATCGAGATCAATATCGGGCGTCCGGGCACCTCTGCTGGCATGAGCCAGCTCTCGGATAGCTTTGCGCCGCATTCTATCGCCAAGGATGGCTCTCCAGTAGGCAACATGACCTCGGCCAATGTGGACGCGAACGGATTTGTACGCGCCACTTTTGATACCGGGGTCAGCCGGATTGTGTATCAGGTGCCGCTCGTGGACCTGCCAAATCCGAATGGCATGGTCTCGATGGATCAACAGACCTACTTGCCCTCGACCGATAGCGGCTCGTTTTTCCTGTGGGATGCGGGGGCTGGGCCGACGGGCGATATTGTGGCCTTTGCCCGTCAGGAATCCGCCACCGATGTTGCGGGCGAATTGACGGATATGATCCAGACTCAGCGCGCCTATTCTTCGAATGCCAAGGTCATCCAGACCGTCGACGAAATGTTGCAGGAAACAACCAATATCATCCGCTGATCGCTTCTTTGAGGCAGAAGGAAAGGAAATGTCATGAGCCTTGGTTCCGCCCTGTCCAGCGCCCTGAGTGGGCTTGCCGCCAATACGCGCGCAGTGGATGTTATTTCGGGCAACCTCGCCAATGCACTGACCGAGGGGTTCGCGCCGCGCGAGGTCACGCTTGCGGCGACGCGGGACGGTCGGGGCGTGCAGGTCACGGGTATCGTGCGTCAGGTCGATCTGGGTCTTTTGTCAGACAGACGCTTGGCTGATAGCGCGCGCGCGGCCTCTGAGGTGCAGGCCGCGTTCGCCCGCGCGGTGGAAAGTTCAGTTGGCACACCCGACGCTCCAAACTCCCTCACAGGGCGTCTGGCCACGCTTGAAGTGGCGCTCGAGACGGCGGCCACCCGACCCGAGGATACAAACCGGCTTGACGCGGTCCTGAGCGCGGCACAGGACCTGACTGCGGGGATCAACGATGCGGCGGCAGACATCGCGCGACTGCGCACGGCGGCAGATCGCGACATCGCAACAACGGTGCAGGAACTGAATGCAGGTCTTCAAGAGGTGGCCGCGCTCAATGTTCAGATCACCACGGGGCAGTCGCGTGGGACTGACATCACAGCACTTGAGGACCAGCGCCAACGCACCATTGACACGCTGTCGCTGATCGTCCCGTTGCGCCAGGTGCCGCGTGGGGATGCCTCTGTTGCGCTTGTCACCACTGCCGGAGGGATGCTGCTGGATGGTCGAGCTGTCAAGCTGACCTTTGCTGCCACACCCCTGGTGACGCCGCACATGACACACAAAGAAGCGCAACTCTCGGGCATCGCCATCGATGGGGCTGACGTGCCCATCGGTGCCGACCGGGGGCCTTTGCAAGGCGGTCGCCTTGGCGCCCTACTCGACATCCGGGATCGCGCAGCAGTTGAGGCCAATTCCAAGCTCGATGCGCTGGCGCGCGATCTGGTTGAGCGGTTTCAAGCCCCGGGTCTCGACGCAACCCGCGCACCCGGTGCACCGGGCCTTCTAACCGATGCAGGCGCTATTTTCGAGGCTGGAAACGCGCTTGGCCTTGCCGGACGGATCGCGGTTACCCGCCTTGTCGATCCCTCACAGGGGGGCGCACTCTTTCGCCTTCGGGATGGGCTTGGGGCAACGGATGGCGGGCCGCCAGGGGCGGGGGCGCTGCTTGGGGCGTTGAGCCACGCCTTGACGCAGACCAGCGTCTTACCTTCTGGCCTCTTGGGGGGTGCGGCGCGTTCGGCTGCCAATCATGCCGCTACCCTGATCTCAAGCCTCTCCCAAGAGCGGGTCACAACCGAAGCGCGCCTAAGCTTTGCCACAGGTCAGTCCGCCGAGTTTCGAGCGCAGGAATTGGCCACGGGCGTAGACAGCGATGCAGAGCTGCAGCGCCTTTTGCTGGTCGAGCAGGCGTTCGGGGCTAATGCCCGTATGATCCAGACGATTGATGACCTGCTTGATACCCTGTTGAGGATATGACCATGAATTTTCAGAGCATTGGTGATCTTGCGCAGTCCTTTGCGCTGCGCCGGCAGGGCGTGGACCTGCGCCAGCAATTGGACCGTCTTGGGCTAGAATTGAGCAGTGGCCGGGCCGCAGACCTTGGGCGGCACCTGTCGGGAAACCTCCTGCCACTGGCCGACATCGAGCACGAACTGGTGCTCTTGGCGGGGCATCGCACGGCTGCCCGTGAGGCTGCGACCGATACCGAGGTCATGCAAGCCGCTTTGGCCCGCGTGCAGGGCGTCACCACAGATCTTGCGACACAGGCGATCATCCTGGGCACAGCGGGTACGACACGCCAAGTGTCGGACCTTGCCGCAACCGCAACTCAGGCCCTTGGCTCCTTGATCGGATCTCTCAACACCGAGGTGGCAGGGCGCGCCCTCTTTTCTGGCGCGCAGACAGACACAAGCCCGCTGGCCGCAACTGAAACCGTCCTCTCCGAGGTCCGCGATGCGCTTATTGGGGCGACGACTGCCGCAGAGGTAAAAAGCCGATTGGATGTCTTCTTTGATAGTCCGACCGGCGGGTTTCTGGCCTCGATCTATCAGGGCGGGGATAGCGAGGTTGCCCCCTACCGGCTTGGCTCGGGCGAGTCTGTGGCCCTTGATATCCGGGCGGATCATGCGGGGTTGCGCGCGGCGCTCAAGCAGGTCGCCTTGATCGCCGTAAGCGATGATGCGGGTCTGGCTCTGGCTTTGGGTGATCGGATCAGCCTTGCCTCTGGGGCCGGTGTTGCACTCTTGGCACATCAGGATGTGCTGACCGAAATGCGCGCAAGTCTCGGGCAGGCCGAGAACCGGATCGCGCAATCTGCCGTGCGTATCGCCGCTGAAATCACCAGTTTCGAGATCGCGCGCGGCGAACTGGTCTCTGTCGATGCGTTCGAGACGGCGGTCGAGTTGGAGCAGGTGCAATTCCAACTGGAATCCCTTTATACCGTAACGGCGCGGGCGTCGCGCCTCAGCCTCTTGAATTTCCTGTCATGACCCTCTGGTTGGGGCTTGTCCGGGGGATCATGGCATTGGCGCTTGCGCTTGCGGGCGTTACGGCTGCGGCCAGTCCGATCCGGATCAAGGATCTGGTCGAGTTTGACGGGGTGCGCGGCAATGACCTTGTGGGCTATGGCCTTGTTGTGGGGCTGAATGGCACGGGTGACGGGTTGCGCAATGCGCCCTTCACCGAAGAGATCATGTCGAATATCCTCGAACGCCTCGGAATCAACGTCTCGGGCGAGCAATTTCGCCCCAAGAATGTTGCTGCCGTGTTTGTCACGGCCGAGTTGCCGCCCTTTGCCCGCGCGGGCAGCCAGATCGACGTGACGATATCCGCCATCGGCGATGCCAAGAGCCTGTTGGGCGGCACCCTTGTAATGACCCCGCTCAATGCGGCGGATGGTCAGATTTATGCCGTGGCTCAGGGTACGATCATTGCTGGGGGCGTGGCGGCGCAAGGGGATGCGGGCGGGGTTGTGCAAGGGGTCCCGACGGCGGGTGTCATTCCCTCTGGTGCGCGGGTCGAGCGCGAGATCGACTTTGACTTTGCGGGCCTTGATACAATCCGGCTGGCCCTGCGAGAGCCGGATTTCACCACTGCCGGCCGGATAGAGACGGCGATCAATGGCCGTGTGGGCCGGGATGCCGCCATCATGCTGGACGCTGGCACCGTGCAATTGACGCTCTCGCGGATGCGTGCGGCCTCGCCCGCGCATGCCCTTGGCCAGATCGAGAATATTCTGGTCGAGCCCGAGCGCAAGGCCCGGGTTGTGGTCGATCAACGGTCAGGCACCATCGTGATGGGGCAGGATGTCCGTATATCGCGGGTCGCCGTTTCACAGGGTAACCTGACCCTACGCATTCAGGAAACGCCGCTTGTGGTGCAACCCAATCCCTTTGCCCAAGGCGAAACCGTTGTGGTGCCGCGCACACAGGCCGGGATCGAAGAAGAGCCCGGGATTGGATTGGCCGAGGTTTTACCCGGCACCTCACTCTCGGAGGTGATTGCCGGATTGAATGCGTTGGGTGTGGCCCCGCGTGACATGATCGACATTCTCAAAAGCATCAAGGCGGCAGGCGCGCTGCATGCCGAGTTCGTCGTGCGCTAGGATCATCCCGCCTTGAGCGCCTCAAGTCCGATGCGAACAGCACGGTTCGGGTTCTGTGCCAGTATGCGCGCCCCCAGCCTTTCGGCGAGTTTGGTGTGCCCTTTGGCAACGGCGCGGGTGAACAACTCGCGTTGATAGCGCGGCAAGTCGCGCCGGGCGCGCAGCAGGCGGTAATAGTCCTCAGCCGTGAGGGTTCCGTTCAGGGCCCCGAGAATGATCGGGCTAAGAATGCCCATCTGATTGAGCGCACTGCCCAAGCGATGCCCAAGAAGGGGCGCGCGCAAATGCTGCACATTCGGATGTTGGAACCGGGCGGCATGTTGGGCATCGAGCGGCTCGTAGGGATCATAGAGGATCGACACGCGATTGGCCGCGTGACTTACCTCTGCCGCATCTCCGTATTTTCCTGAAAAATCTCGATCCCAAACGGTTTTGTATCGCGTTTCCCAAGGCACGACGGACCTGTCGACCGTGCTCTGCGGCGAGATGGCAACCACGTCGCAGCCGGGTGCCGCCGGCGCAAAGGCGCAGGCGGCATAGCCCCCCATCGAGGCGCCATAGAACACCACGCGGCGAAACTCTTTGAAGAACCCCTCTTGTTGGAGGGCGTCGAATTGCGCGCAGACCCATGGTTCGCGGTACCATGTCCAGCCACCAGCCAGAACGCCCAGCATCGACCACCCCTGATCTTGAATGAAACTATACCCCCAAGGCCGCCGATCTTCGCGCTTGGTCATGGCGATATCCAGATTGTCGAAGGTCACAACCAGTGTATCCGGATCGCGTGGCATGAAGAGAAAGCTGTGGCCCTCTGGGCCTGCGCGATACCAGCCATCCTTGCCCGCAAGTTGCTGCGCGATCTGGTCCCAATTGTCGTCGCTGGGTGCAGCCTCTGGCGCTTTGGGCTGGAGGCGGATGCGAGTGATCGGATGTCCCTCTTCTTCGCGCGTCGAGAGCGGCGTATAGGTGCCAAAGGCCTTGAGAAAGGGAAAGGCCCCAGAACCCTTGCGCACATCCATAAACACGCGGCTATCCGCATGCAGACAGCGTTCGAGAAATTTCCCGAGAAACGGCACGTTGTGACGGTCGCCAAACCCCGAGAGGTTGCAAAGCACATCCACGGAGCGCAGCTCGTTCTCTGACCGGATGACCCGGATACGGTCGGGGCTGACGTCATTCTCGACCAGAAAGGCGGTATATCCCGCCACCCAATCCTCTTCGCCGTCTTTGAATTTGCCGCGGCGGTTGCAGTTGATGAGCTGGATGTCGCAATCGAATTTATGGTGCAACGCCAACATGAAACCGCGGGCCTGTCCGGTGAGATCCGCCGCAACGCTGACAGACTCTAGGTCTAGCTCGTCGATAAGTGCACCTTCGAATGTACTGTTGCCGCGCCCTTTGATCGGGGCGAGGGCGGGCGTGATCCCGGTTTCCTGGACCAGTTTCTCCAAATAGGATCCCTTGGGCGGAAGGCCATTGTGGATATTACCCAATTGCCGCTTGTTCGAGGCCCAGAGGTGGAGCGCGGTGGTCTCAGGGGTGATCAGCCCCTCGGCCAATTCAGCCCGGCGCAGGAATTTGAACCGTTCTGGAAAGGTGATCGGATAAAAGGCGTTGAGCGATTGCACATGCGCCTCTAGCCCCAAGGCATGCACATAATGCGTGACCATCATCGGCCCCCAGACGCCCCAAGGCTGTTGCGAGACATGCACCGGTTTGCCCTTTTGCGCCTGTTTTCGCATCATCTCTTGCCGCTTGCGGGGCAGAAAGGGCGCGATGGCATAGCGATCCGAGGTAAATTCCAGCATCTGTGCCAGAATTTCGCTGTCGGCGGGGAGGCCCAATACGGCGTTGTTGACACGATGCTCGCCCGGCAGCTCATACCCCAGCACATAGTCGCTGTCATAGTCCATCGGGCGATGGCAATAGACATCGGTATCCACCCAAATCATGCCGGGGCATTTTTGGATCATGTGCAGGCGGAACCAGTCGGCAAAAAGGGCGTAGCTGTTTTTCTGCTCGTATTTGATGAAATCATCGGTGTCGATAATCTCGCGCCCGTCGCGAAAGATGACGCCTGCGGGCATGTTCGGGATGGGTTCATAGGCGAATAGGGTGATTTTCTGGCCCTTGTCCACAAAGGACTTGAGGCAAATCTGTTCCAGCCAGCTGAGTGCGCCGCCAATCCAGAGCGTTCCAACCTCGCGTGTCCGTGCCACCAGAAACTCTCCTTTTTGCGCGCCATAGCGCTGGCAAATCGCAGTTGCGAGCAGGTTAGACGCTCTGACCGGGTTTGTGAATCGCCAGAATGGGGGGCGTAGGCGAAAGTGTGGGGCCGTGTCAGCCATGCCATGTGGCTTGTCTTGATGGGGATGCTCACATTAAGATGTAGGTAAAACAAAGCCGCCAGACGGCGCGCGCAAAGAGGCGAACATGAGCACAGAAACCTATACCGTCGTCTCGACGATGAAGAACGAGGCGCCCTATATCCTCGAATGGGTGGCGCATTACAAAACGCTCGGTTTCGATCATATTCTTGTCTGCACCAATGATTGCACCGATACGACGGTCGAGATCCTGCGGCGATTGCAAGAGATGGGCCATGTCACGCAACATGACACGGTCGTGCGCAAGGCGGGCATTCATCGGAGTGCCCTGCGGCAGGCCAGCCGCCGCTATGATATTGTGCTGAATGCCTCTTGGGTTTTTGTGTGCGATGTGGACGAATTCCTGAATATCCATCTTGGCGACGGCTCGGTTCGGGCGCTGGTCGCGGGGTCTGGCGCGGATGCGGATGTGATTTCAGTGCCGTGGCGCGTGTTTGGTCCCGATGGTGTCGAGCAGTTCGCGGATAAACCCGTCACTGAACAATTCACCAAGGGTGAATATGAATGGGACGCCGAGGCGCGGCCCAATACCGGCAAGTTTGTCAAATCGCTCTACACCAACCAGCACAAGTTTCAACGGATGGGCCTGCATGCGCCGGTGTCGCGTGACGAGCATGTTGCGACCACGCGGCGCGTCCTGCCCGGCGGGATTGATTATGTTGTGAACGGGCTTCGCACCGACAATCCGCCTCTTTTTACGCATGCGCAGGTTAACCACTATGCGTTGCGCTCGATGGAGAGTTTCTTGGTCAAGCGCGCACGCGGGCGGGCCAATCATTCGCATCACGTTCTGGGCAAAGAGTATTGGGACAAGTTCAATCTGAACGATGAAACCGATACGTCGATTACGCGCTACAGCGAACAGACCTCTGAATGGCTGGAGCGTTTCAAGCGTGATCCTCAATTGGCTGACTTGCACGCCAAAGGGGTCGAGTGGCACCGGCGCAAGGCGGCGTCATTGCGGATGGACCCGGATATGGACGAGCTTGTCTCGGCGATTGAGGCTGACCTGGGTTAGTGCGCGGTATCGCCCTGCAAATCCACGGTAAAGAACCATTCTGCTGCGGGGTCGCGTAGGGCGATTTCGTCAGGAATAACGCCTGGACCAGAGAGAAAGACATTCGATCCAAAGTGACCATGCAACCGCGACAGATGTTCCATGCGGGGGCTGGTCAATTCTGCGAAAAAATTGCTGTAATTCTCGGTGGCGCGCAATTCGTCTATCTTGGCCCTGTGACAGGCAACCGAATGGTGATGCGCGGCGGCAATCTCGGGGTCCTGCATGAGCCGGTCAAGTTCTGCCTGCATCTTGGCAAGGCGCGGTTGAATCGAAAGATCTTCTTCGAAGTTGTTGTTCATGCGAAACCAGTAGGCGAGGCCCTGATCGCGGTCCACATGGTTGACGCGGCCTCTGTCACGCTTGACCAGAAAACTCTCGGCAGATCGGACGGCGTAGTGATTGAGCTGCACGAGATCATAGCCATAGGTCTCGATCGTCGAGCGCCAGCCGTTGCGATACATTTCGCGAGGCAGGGGTTTGCCCGACCCATTGACCCAGTTGATCTCTTCCCAGAGTTGGGGGTTGAGTCCCTTGGGTCGATGCACACCTAGTTTCTTGAAAAGGCCGATGTTCTTGAAAAGGGTCTTAAACCCCCAGGCCTGATGCGGCTTGCGTGCAAATTCCGGGGCGCAGCGCAGGAACTGTTCGGTAATGGGGCGGTCGACATAGTCCCGCACATCGCCATTGCCAAAAAGCCGCCAGGTCATCGCGATCATATTGGCCTCTGGCACCGCCTCAAACAGCGCATCAAGCGTGCCGTCGCCTGTTTTGATGTTGATGTATTCATCCACGTCGATGCAGGTGATCCAGGTGGCGGATTTGATCAGCGGTTCGCTTTCGGCCGATTGCAACGCAGCGTGTTGCGGGGGCATGTCCATTTCGCGAAAGCGGTTGTCGCGGTGCTGCACGTAACCTTTGCGCTCCAACAGGTGCAGCATGGTGTCCGTGCCGTCGGTGCAGTCGTTCGTATAGACAAGGATATCGTCAAACCCGACAGCGCGATGATAGGCCAACCATTCGAGAATGAAGGGTCCCTCGTTCTTCATAGTGGTGACAATTGCGGCGCGACCGCGCCCGCCATGCACCGGATCAGGTGCGATTTCGGGCATGCGAACGGGAGTGTGCTCGAAATAGGATTGCGCGCGCTCTAGCAGGGGCGGATGCTCGATCAGCGAGGATTTCGGCACGATCCGTGAAATTGATCCCGTCGGATGGCGCAGTGCCATATGCCGATAGAACCCCTGCGTGCGCGCCGCATCGGGGCGTGCATTGCCCACTCGCAACAGGCGCCAGACCGCATCCTTGGGCAATTTCGACGGGGCAAGGCACCAGCGTTGTCGCCCACCGCCCGAGTCGAACTGAACGCAGCTATGATCGGCAAAGCGCGTCGGCTGACCACTGCGCACGCGCCAAGGATAGCAATGCCGCCCGATGAGGGTGATAAGCCCCCCCCGTGCGGCAACGGCGCTGTCAAAAATCGTCTCGGGCCCCGTTGCCACAAGATCGTGCACTTCGATATTGGCCACAGCACGGGCCTCGGCCAAAAAGCGGTGGCGGGCAATTTCGTAGTAACTGAGCGCGGCGAGGGGCGAATCCCAAGGGGAGGGTGGGGGGATTTCCATCCGGTCTTTGCCCGGTGCCTCTGGCACACAAAAGGGATGGGCCTCGGGTGGCGCGTCAGGATAACCGAGCGGCTGATCGCTTGTCAGCAGGATCACTATGATGTCGAGCCCGCTCTCTCGGAGACCGTCCCGAAGCGCGCGCGCAAACTCCGGATCTGTTCCGGGGCGCGCCCGGTCAAGGATCACCGCACCAGTCATGCGCTGCTGATCAGCATGGAACGAAAGCCAGGTCAGAACTGTGGCGGCATCCTCTCCGTTTCGCACGGCGGCGATGGTGTCTCGCCCCTCCATCAGCGTGAATTCGGCCTCGGCGGGCATCACATCTATCACGCCTTTGGGCGTCTGGAACGCCAGACGACCTTCGGGAGCGGAATAGACAAGGATGGGCGCACCGCCCACACTCATTTCCGCTTGCAACACGGCACCCTTTGGGGGCTGTATCTGGGCTGGTTCAACCTTGGGGGCAAAAAAGAGCGTGACCCGTCGCTCGCCCTCGTGGCGCGTTTCGACGGCATCGAGCAGGACAATCCCCTCACGCGTTTGGCCCGCCATACGACGTTCGATCACTTGCCCATTCATGTTTCGGCGTCACCTCTGGCCATTAGCATCTGTGCCGTTAAAAAGGCACGCCCTTCTTCGGCCGAAGGGGGGGTGCTATCGGTGAGAAACCCTACTCTGAATGCCAGCCGAACGGCGTCGATATCCAGCATCAGCGCTTGGTAGCGGCTAGTATGCGCCGAGAGGCAGGCCGCATGCGCCGCGGCGACACCCGGAAGGGCCATGAGCCTCTCGAATTCTTGCCTTGTATGGCTCATCATGGGCAAAATCTCTGGTGCGTCGACGGTATTCCAATTGCGTTCTGCCCAGTAAGCGATCCCGATTTCGCGGTCCATATGATTGGGCAATCCGCGGGCACGTTTGAGCATGAATTCTTCGACCGAGCGCAAAGAATAATGGTTGAGCCAAGCCACAGGTGGGCCGTTAACTGCACCATAAAGCGAGATGGCACTGTCATTGGCCGCGAACCCCTCGGTCAGGCGCTTGCCGTCTGGACCTATCCAGGATGGGACGTGACGCTGACGCACGCGCGGGCGGTGGACGCCGGGCTGCCGAAAGGCCGCAGGCCGGTGCAGTGTCTTGAAGAGATGAGCGAGCGGGAAATGCAAATCAAACGGTGCTGCGCGGGTGAAACGCTCTGGTGTCAGGCCTGCACTGCGCTGTTTGTGACCGCCATAGCCGAACAATCGCCATGGCAAGGCGAGGGCGTCGAATGGGCCTGCCTGCCTTTCGTAATCCGCAAGCAACTCGCGGAGGTTGTTGAAACGGCCGCAAAGAAATTCGTCACAATCAAAAAAGAGCGCCCAATCGGCATTCTTGTAGCTTTCGCTATCGCGCAATTGGCGCAACGCTTGCCATTGCACGGATTTGCCACCCTTCGGGGCAAAATCCAGATGCACGATCCGTGGGTCCTGGGCCAGTGCTTCCAGCAGTTCCGCGCTGCCATCGGTGCAGTCATGGCTGCAAACCAGCATGCGGTCAAAGCCGAGCATGAGATGGTGCGCAAGCCACTCTACGATATAGGGGCCGTCATCGCGTAGACAGGTCATTCCCAGAATATGCAATGTTGTCCCCTGCTGTCTGCCTCTTGTGGTCGGCGCGCTGGTGGACACTATAAACGGGCCTGCAGATCAAAGTCACCCAATGGGCGCTGCACAATTGAAAATTCTCTGTTCGTGTCGAGTGCAGGTGGCATGATGCATGCGCAGCGCGGCGCAAATCGCGCAAGCGCGCTACAGATAGCCGCGTACAAGGCTCTCGGCGATCAGCGTCCAGCCATCGGCGATAACAAAGAACGCAAGCTTGAAGGGCAAAGAGACGATGGCAGGCGGAACCATCATCATGCCCATCGACATCAGGATGGCCGCAACCACGAGATCAATGATCAGAAACGGTAGAAATACCAGAAATCCGATCTGAAAGGCGCGCGCGATTTCCGAGAGCATGAAGCTTGGAATGAGAATTGAAAGCGGCGCGTCCGGTCCTGCGGAGAGGGTGGTCGTCTCAGGGCGCAGGGCGGCTATGGTTGCCAAAGTGTCGGGGTCGACACGGCCCAACATGAACACGCGGAACGGTGCCAGCGTCCGTTCAATGGCCAGATCAGGGGACAAGCGTTCCTGTAACAGTGGTTCAATCCCAGTCTCCCAGGCTTGGGTAAAGACCGGCTCCATCACGAAGAAGGTAAGAAAGAGTGCGAGGCTGACGATCAGCATATTGGGCGGGGATTGTTGAAGACCGATCCCTTGCCTCAGGATCGATAGGACCGTGACGACAAAGGGGAAGCACGTGACCATAATGGCAATCCCAGGCGCGAGGCTGAGCACGGTGATCAAAGCGATCAGTTGCAATGTTCGTGCTGAGAGTGAGGCGTCATCGCCCAAAGACAGGGTCAGATCTTGTGCCGGAGCACCGGTGGCAAGCGCTCCTAGAAAGAGGGTGCTCAGTCCGATGAGGATCAGACCAGACTTCATCACAACCCGTCCTGCAAATTCGCAACTTCGGTCACGCGCACGGCAATCTGCCCCTGTTGATCGCCGGCCAGCTCTTCGAGTTGACCGCGCGCTATCAGGCGCTCGCCGACATAGAGTTCGACCGCATCGTCAACACGCCGGTCGAGAACCAGAACGGCGTTCTTGCCAAGTTTAAGAAGGTCTCTGATCAGCGGGCGTGCCTTGCCGACTGAAACCGTGATCTCGATCGGGACTGACGAGAACGGGTTTTGCAGATCGTTGACGTGGGTTTCATTGCCGCCAGTTTTGTTATCCATCACGCCACTATCCTTTGATTTTGCTGAAAGAAACCGGATATCGCCTGCTCGATCCGAAGCAGGACATCCGGCATGTCAAGAGCGCGCTCGCTCTCGCCCAGGCGCACGCAAACCTGACCGCTTGCCAAGGTTGGATCCTCTGTCAGGGTGCAGGCAAGGTCGGGTATTTCGGCGCTGAGGCGGCGCAGGATTGCAAGATCTGCCGGACCGGCGGCAATCTGCAAAGGCTGACGCCCATTGGCTTCCAGCAAGTCGTGCAGAATTTCGATCACATGCGGGATCAGCATCGCGTGGCTGACCGGTGGCAGAACCGTTTGGGTGATTTCCTGCAAAAGTTGCTGCATCGCGCCCATGATCGCGGCATGCACCTCTTCATAGGTAAAGCTGATGTCTTGCAGGTTTTGGACAAGATCGGCGGTGATCCTGCGCCCGTCGTCTACCTGTGATTTCACACAATCTTCCCAACCCGCCTGATACCCTTTCTCAAAGGCTTCTAGGCGTTCTTCCTCGAGCGAGACATCCGTGATCGCGATAGGCTTACCCTGAGTGAACGCGCCAAATTCGTTCAAAAGATGTGTGATCGACATCAGGCTCTCTCCTCTTCAGCTTCCAGCCAGTTGCGCAAGATCTCGACGGTTTCCTCTTGGCGTTGGCCGATCAGCGCGCGCAAGCGTGAGACCGGATCGTCTGTGCCCCCATCAAGACGCGGGCGCAGAGAAATCTGAGGTGCCTCAGACACGTCGGACAGGCCTGCTACGTCGATGTCGCCATCCTCGATTACGCCGGAGAGGGGGGTGAGTGCGGGGTCTTGTACCGGGGCGCGCCGGATTGGGGCGCTCAGTTGTGGGGTGGCCAGAGGGACGGGGCGCGAGAGAATCGGACGCAGCACAAAAAGGCCAAGCACAAGGGCCACGATGGCTAGAACCAGCGATTGCACCAAGGTCATTGTGTCGATCGCAAGGCGCTCAAGTAACCCCGCTTCGACCAGAGTGCCGGTGGGCGCTGATGGTTCGAATTGCAAGGTGCGAATCGTGAGCGCGTCCCCGCGCGTTTCATCAAGACCCACCGCAGAGCCCACAAGATCGCCGAGCGCGGTCAGCTCCTCTTCGGGGCGCGGCGCAAAGATTGGCGTGCCGCTCGCGTCTGGAGTGGTGATCCCGTTGATCAGGATCGCAACGGTCATGCGCTTGATGGCACCGGGTTGCTGGATGACTTCGCGCTCTGTGCTGGACACCTCGTAATTCACCCGTTCGCGTGTCTCGGTGTTCTCGCTGGCCGACGTCGCTGCCGCTGCCGCATCCCCATCTGGTAGGTTCGAGGCAACCGTGACGCCATTGTCTGTGCCATTTGAGGTGTTCGCGCGCTCTTCGGTATCGGTGCTGATGGCAACACGCCCCTCGGGATCAAACCGTCTCTCGCGGGTTGATTCGGTTTGCGTCACCGTTTCCAGCGCAATCTCGACGACCGCATTTCCATGCCCGACACGCGCCTCGAGCAGACGTTGCGCGCGCAGGCGCAGCCCCTCTGCCCGTTCATCGGCGGTGTTGGTCTTGGCTTCTTCGGCACCGCTGAGCAATGTCCCCTCGGCATCAATAATGGACACATCATCAGGCGTAAGATCAGCCACAGCAGAGGCGACGAGGAATTGTAGCGCGCGCGCATGTTTGGCAGAAACTGCGGCCCCATTGGTGCTGACCGAGACCGAAGCGGACCGATGCACATTGCGTTGAAACGGATTGGCACCGGTCGACGCGATATGAACTCGGGCCGCCACAATCGCAGGATGCGAGACGATGGTCCGGGCCAGTTCGCCTTCTTTGGCGCGCCAATAGGCGGCGTCGAACATCTGTGATGTGGTGCCAAAGCCAGACAATCCATCCAGAAGCTCATACCCGCTCGTGCCCGACCTCGGGAGCCCCTCGCCCGCGAGGATCATGCGCAGCTCATCCCGACGTGTCGAGTCGACAAGAATCGCGTCGTTGCGCACTTCATATGTGACGCCTTGCTGCTCGAGGGCTGCGACAACCTCGCCCGCCGCGCTGCTTTCTAGGCCTGCGTAAAGCAAGGTCATGCTGGGCGTGGACGCCATGCGCGCAAGGGCCAAAACCGCCCAGAACATCACAAATGCCGCGCCGATGACGATGATACGATTGCGCAGGGTCAGCGCCTGCCAGAGCCTTGTGATCTGCTGCATTGCATGTCCTCCGGTACTTTTGTTCGAGTAATGTTCCGAAGTCATCATTCCCGCATCAGGCTTAACAATCGGTTAGTTTCTTTGGGTTTATAAGAGTTTATCGACAACAGGATGGGTGATCATGCCAGAGACCGGAGACACAGAGACGGCACCCGAGGCGAAGCCGTCAAAGAGACCGCTGATGATTGGAATTGTCTTGGCGCTCTTGGGCGCGGCGGCGGGGTTTTACACCATGTGGTCTGGTTTGATTCCACTTGGCGGGGGACACGGATCTATTGCCCAGGGGCCCGCTGCGGGGGCTGCGGCGTCTGACATGCCGATGGGTGATCTGGTCTTTGTGCCGGTGGTGCCCGTGGTTGTCTCAGTCGGGCAAGGGGCTGCGCGATCACATCTCCGGTTCGCCGCTGAGCTGGAGGTGAAGGCCGCCCATAAATCCGACGTCGAAAACCTGATGCCGCGCATCGTCGATGTGACGAATACCTATCTGCGCGCGCTCAAACTTGCCGATATCGAAGACGCGCAGTCCTTGATCCGCCTGCGGGCGCAGCTCTTGCGCCGGATGCAGGTTGTAACAGGTGAGGGCCGCATCAACGATCTATTGATCATGGAATTCGTGTTGAACTGAGGAGCGCATATATGGAAATGATTGCGGATATCCTGCTTGTTGCGGGTGCGATTGGGGCTGGGGTCTATTGCTTTGTGCTGGCCCGGCGGCTCAACCACTTCAACGATCTCGAAACCGGAATGGGCGGTGCTGTGGCAGTGCTTTCGGCGCAGGTAGATGACCTGACGCGAACGCTTCAGGCCGCGCGGCAAACGGCGGACGGATCAACACGCTCTCTCATCAGTGTTACCGAGCGGGCTGAAGATGTGGCCCGGCGGCTCGAACTCTTGGTGGCGGCGATGCACGATCTGCCCAATCAGGAAGTGTCGGCCCCGCCCCACAGGAAAACACCCGTCAGCCCCCCAACTGCCGATCCTGGCCCGGTTTTCAAGCGCCATCACGATCTGACGCCGGGGGCGACACCATGATCTGGCGATCCCCAACACACAAACCATCCGCAAGGTCGAGGCGTACGCGCGGTGTCTTGCTAATTCTCTCTACCTTTTTGGTCGCATCGGCGCTTTTGCGTTTCGGAGAGGGTGTCGGCAGGGCTTTTGCCCGCGCGCCAGAGGCGACAGAAGAAAGCAGCACACCATCCACGCAGTCCTGTGAGACGCCCGAAGATATGAAGGCTTTGCTTGACGCGCTGCAAGAGCGCGGGCGCATGCTTGAGGAAAGAGAGACGGCCCTGCGCAATCGAGAGCAGGTGCTCAAATTGGTCGAGCAAGAGGCCGGACAAAAGATTGCGGCCCTGACAACTGCCGAAGAGGATCTGCGCCGCATGATCGCTCTGACGGAAAGTGCCGCAGAGAATGACGTGGCGCAGCTGACCAAGGTTTACGAGTCGATGAAGCCCAAGCAGGCGGCTGCGCTATTTGAGGAGATGGACCCGGTCTTTGCCGCCGGATTTCTTGCGCGCATGCGCCCCGATGCTGCGGCGGATGTCCTCGCAGGGCTTTCGCCCGGAGTGGCGCATGGCATCAGTGTGATCCTTGCGGGGCGCAATGCCACCGCGCCGCGGCAATGAGAGCGGATCGTCAGGGTTTGTTAATCGGTTGGTGGCAGTCTCGGATCAGTGACTGCCTGCGGGGAACGGAATGGTCGGAATCATCGGGATTGTCGTAATTTTCGTCATGGTGTTTGGCGGCTATGTGGCCGCCGGGGGTAAGCTGGGTCTTATTCTCAAGGCGCTGCCGTTTGAGTTCATGATGATTGGTGGGGCGGCTGTCGGGGCGTTTCTCATCAGTAATGACGCGCCTGCAATCAAACACACGCTCGGGGATATCGCCAAGGTCTTCAAGGGTCCGAAATGGAAGCCGCAGGATTACCGGGATCTGCTCTGCCTCTTGTTCGAATTGATCCGTTTGGGTCGGCAGAACCCCATTGCTGTCGAAGAGCATATCGAGTCACCAAACGACTCTGCGATCTTCTCGAAATACCCCAAGATTCTGGCCGATGCAGAGGCCGTGGCCCTGATCAGTGATACGTTGCGCTCGGCCTCCATGAATTATGATGATCCTCATCAGGTGGAAGAGGTTCTCGAAAAGCGGATAGAGGCCAATCTTCACCATGCGTTGCACTCAAGCCATGCTTTGCAAACCATGGCGGATGGATTGCCTGCTTTGGGGATTGTCGCCGCTGTGCTGGGTGTCATCAAGACGATGGCGTCGATTGACCAGCCGCCGGAAATCCTCGGCAAGATGATCGGCGGCGCGCTGGTCGGGACCTTTTTGGGCGTCTTCCTCTCGTACGGGCTGGTCGGGCCCTTCGCGGCTAAGGTCAAGGACGTGGTCGAGGAGGATGGACATTTCTATCAACTGATCCGCGAAGTGCTTGTGGCCAATCTGCACAACCATGCCACCAATATCTGCATCGAAGTGGGGCGACAAAACACGCCTAATCACAAACGCCCAAGTTTCAACGAGTTGGAAGAAGCGCTGAAGTCTCTCAAACAGGACGCGGCATGATCCGGACTGTGACCATCTCGTTCATCCTGTCTTTATGGGCCGCCCCGATGCTTGCGCAAAACGTGGTGGTGCGCTCTGGCGAGCATGAAGGGTTCACGCGACTTGTGTTCGATTTTCCCGCGCGGCTCGACTGGCAGGATCATACCCGAGAGGATGGTATCACGATCACCTTTCCCGGCGATCACCCTACATTTGACCTGAGCCGAGTGTTTGATCGCCTCACCCAAGGCCGACTTGCCGGGATCGGCGCGCCAAAGGGGTCTGGGCAGCTGAATCTGACATTTGGCTGCGCCTGTACAACAAGAACGTTCTGGCATTCGCAATCCATGCTGGTGCTTGATATTCTCGCCCCTGGCACTGCCGAACCCTCTGCCGCGCGCCGGCCTCAGGCGCCCTTGGCAGAGCGCGCAACAGCTGATCTGCGAGAGCCTTGGAAAGCGCGGGCCGAGTCTTCGGCGGCCAGATTGGTAGCATCACGCCTTGCCCCGTTATCAGCCACGAGCAAAACCGCTGCGCCGCTGGGGCCGGAGGATGTGCTGCCGGCGGTGCGCCGCACCCTTCTGGCGCAAATCGCTCAGTCGGCTAATCAGGGGCTGGTCCAGCCGCTGCGCACGCCCGACTTGGGCAATATTACGCGGGCCCCCCAAAAGCCTTTGGCAACGGCGATCGAGATTGTGCCGTCTGGCGGCATGGCAACCGGTGCCGAGCCCCCATTGACCGAAAGCTTACCGTTGGCCACCTCTGGCAATCTCAGAGTGACAGGCACAATCGACCAAGCGCCGGGGCTGGCCTTTTCATCCGCGCTGTCCGATGCGGTCCAGACCGCGTGTTTGCCTGATTCCGTTCTGGACGTCGCAACCTGGGGGACGCAAAAGCCGCTAGCAGATCAGATCGGCACGCTCTCCCCTAGGCTTTCCGGTGAATTCGATGTCGTCAATCCAGAGGTCGCGCTTCAGCTGGCCCGCCTCTACATTTACTTTGGCTTTGGGCTTGAGGCGCGGCAGGTGGCGTCGTTAATCCCGGCCTATGCCGCGGAAATATCGGTTCTGCTCGATTTGGCATCGCTGGTTGATGATCCGGATGCCGCGTCCGCAACGCCTCGGCTCACAGAGGATCTGGGGTGCCATGGACGCAGCGCTCTTTGGGCCGCTTTGGCGCATGCGGAAATTCCCGAGGAAAAATTGCTGGATCATTCGGCAATCCTGCGTGGCTTCGCGGAATTGCCAGAGCATTTGCGCAGGCATCTTGGCCCGGCGCTTGCCCGCAAGTTGCTTGCGGCAAAGCATCGCGAAACATCGGACATGATCTTGCGAGGCCTTGGGCCGGCAGATCTTTCGGACACCGCAGGCGCAAAGATCGCAAGAGCCGAGCTTGCGCTGGCAGACGGTGATCTCAGCGCCGCCGACCAAAGCTTGCAAGGGTCGTTGTCAGGGAATGATGTGAACTCTGCGCCAGCCTTGGCAGCCCTGATCAACGCCCGGATATCAAGGGGGCAGGACATTGACTATGACACCGCACAACTTGCAGGCGCGCTCTACCAAGAGACCCGTGGCACGCCGATGGGTCAAGAGCTTGGGGGCGCCTATCTGCTGGCTTTGACCGCCTCGCGCTCTTACGCCGAGGCCTTTGCTGAATTCGAGCGCGTTTCGCCAGACTTGTCCCTCGAAAACGCCCAAAAAACGCGCCAAGAGATGCTGCGCCTGCTGGGCGCACAGGCCGATGATATAGAGTTTCTCCGGCAGATCTTGGGTGAGCCCAAGGAAAGTTTTGCAAGGATGCCCGCTGATTTAACCCGCGAGATCGCGCAGCGAGCCTTGACCTTGGGCTTTGCGGATGTGGCTGATGAGATTCTGAGTGTTGCATCGCGCTCGGTGACAGAGCCTGAACAACGGCTCTTAAGGGCGGAAATAGCTCTAGCTCAGGATCTCCCGCATCTTGCAGAGGCAGAAATCATCGGCCTTGCCTCGCCCGATGCTGACACCCTTCGCGCCCGCGCCCGGACTAGTCTTGGCGATTATGCCGGTGCAATGCGTTATGCCGAGGGCTTGCAAGATGAGGCCGCAAAGCAGCAGGCGGCTTGGCTTGCGCAGGATTGGCAAAGCCTTCTTTTGGCTGGTGATCCATCAACACAGAATCTGGCGCAGGCCATGACACAAGCCGCGCCAGACCAAGCTGGCGGGCTTCTTCAATTCAATCAAGCGTTGATTGATCAAAGCACTGCAACCCGAAGCGCCCTGAGTGCGCTCTTGGCGAGCACCGCTATTTCCGATCCCCCGTGACAATCGAATTTCTGGTTACCGAATCGCAAGAGTGATCGCGCAAGCTGACGCGCAGACATTCTGAAAACCTGGGGATCCGTTGTGAGAGAAATCCGGCGATGAGCCCTTTGATACACCGTGAATGGGAGTGCTTATGAGAGACCTTCTAACCGTGCGGTGGTTGCTCTGTATACGACATGCGTTCGGAAGTTTGGCGCGGCGCGCTCAGATCCGAGGCGGGCTGGCACCGGCCGCATGGTTCTTGACGTTTCTGTTTATTCTTTCTTTGAAGAAGCGTGAGGCACGCTTGAGCTGCCTTCTGCGCCAAGTGATCACCTCTGGCCTTCTCGGGGCAACACAGGCCTTTGCCGCGCCGGTTGATCTCTGCGATGACGCTGCCCGACACGCTGCGAGACATACCGATGTTCCCACGAATGTGCTGCGCGCCATTGCCAAGGTTGAAACAGGTCGCTCGGTGGCGGGCACAGTAAAGGCCTGGCCCTGGACCGTGAACATAGAGGGCAAAGGCTATTGGTTCGAGAGCGAAGAGGAAGCGCAGACCTTTGTGCGCGCCGCCTATATGCGTGGTGCCCGCAGTTTCGATATTGGGTGCTTTCAGATCAACTTCAGATGGCATGGCGCAGCCTTCGAGTCGTTCGAAACCATGTTTGATCCGATGGAGAATGCGCTTTATGCCGCAAGATTCTTGCAGGAGCTGCGGCGTGAAATGGGCAGCTGGGCTAAAGCGGTTGGGGCCTATCATTCCAGGCAGCCGCAACGCGCCCAAGGTTATCGCGACCGGGTCGAAGATGTCTATGCTGGGTTGGATGAAATGCGGTCTTCGGAGCCTGTGGCAACATCGCGCCAGCGACTTTCAGAGCCTGTTTTGTCCAGCAACGGCTATCCGCTGTTGCAACATGCGGATGGCGTCACGCGCTCGGGCTCTCTCGTGCCGATGGGGGAAACGCGGCGCTATGTAATCCGGCTCGATCAAACAGTTGCGGTGGGGTTCTAAGGCATGGGCGGTTTTTCCATCAAGTCGGTGTTTCAACCAACGGTCCTGCTGGCGCTCGCGCTTATGGCCGTGATCGTGATGATGATCCTGCCCGTTCCGGCATGGCTGCTTGATGTCGGGCTGGCGGCATCTTTTGCCCTCGCAATCCTGATTTTTACGATCACGCTCTTTATCGACCGGCCGCTCGATTTTTCCGCATTTCCAACCATCCTCCTTGCATCGCTGATGCTGCGCCTGGCGCTCAATGTCTCTTCGACCAAGCTGATCATCGGACAAGGCCATACCGGCACCGATGCCGCAGGACAGGTGATCGAGGGGTTTGCCGATTTCATCATCGGCGGCAATGTTCTTTTGGGTCTTGTCGTGTTTCTCGTGCTTTTGATCGTCAACTTTCTGGTGATCACCAAAGGTGCCGCGCGCATGGCAGAGGTTGGTGCACGCTTTGCCCTTGATGCAATGCCCGGCAAGCAGCTTGCCATTGACAGTGACATGTCGGCGGGTGCCATCAATCATCAGGAGGCCAAAGAGCGGCGAGAGCAGGAACAACAGGAAACCACTTTCTTTGGATCGCTCGATGGGGCCTCAAAATTCGTCAAAGGGGATGCGGTTGCGGGCCTTTTGATCACGCTTCTGAACTTTCTCGTCGGTCTTGTGATCGGCATCACGCTCCATGACATGCCGATCGGTAAAGCCTTTGAAACCTATACGATCCTGACAATCGGTGACGGGCTGGTTACCCAGATTCCGGCTGTCATCATCTCGATCGCTGCGGCGCTGCTACTGGCGCGGGGCGGCAATAAAGGCGCGGCGGATCTGGCGATTTCCGAGCAGATCGGGCGTCATCCGACGGCGCTGGCGACAGTCGCTGTCTTGATGGGGCTTTTTGCGCTCGTGCCGGGCCTGCCGTTTGTGCCGTTCCTCCTCGGTGGCGTCGGATTGGCCGCTCTGGCTTATGCCAGCCATCGCAGTCGGGGCGCGAACCCCGCCTCATCGCAAGAAGACACCCTTCCCGTGAGCGCGCCGATCAGGTCAATGGGCGACATTCTGGAACTGGATGACATTCACGTGGAATTTGCCCCGGACCTTGTCAACATGGTGCTTGATCCCGGTGTCGGCCTTGAGGCGCGCATCACCAACATGCGCCAGTATGTTGCGACAACATATGGGGTTATCCTCTCGGATATCCGATTGACCGACGATCCGGGTATGCCACCAGGCAGCTACGTTATACGCATTCAGGGGGTGGAACGCGCGCGGGCGTTTCTGAGGGACAATCACCTTCTTGCCCTCGACCCCGACCAGTATCCGGCCCTTGCCCCAGGTGAGACGGTCAAAGAGCCGGTGTATGGTGCCCCGGCACGTTGGATTCCTGCTTCAGAGCAGGATCGTGCGGCGCTGTCCGGGGCCACTCTGGTGGCACCCCCAGAGGTGCTTGCGACCCATCTTCTAGAGGTGATCCGCCGCAATCTGAGCCGGTTGCTGACAATGAAGGCCATGCGCCGCCTGCTCGACGAGATGGTCAATCTCTCTGACAGAGGCAGGTCTGAGGCCAACCGCAAACTGCTCGAGGACATGATCCCGGATCGTGTTGCACCGGATCTCTTGCATGCGGTCCTGCGCCTGTTGCTCGCGGAGCAAGTCTCGATCCGAAATCTGCCGTTGATCCTTGAGAGCATTGCTGAAAACCGGCAGTTTGGGCCGCAGCCTGAGGCCATTTGTGAGCATGTGCGCCAGAGGCTTGGGTTTCAGTTGGTTGCGGGCCTGCAACGCCCCGACGGCAGCTTGCCCCTGATCCAGCTTGCACCGGAGTGGGAGGATACATTCACCGCTTTTGAGATGAGCGGCGAGCGTGGCCGCTCCGACGTTGCCTTGCCGCCGGAGCAGTTCAGCACGCTCACGGCCGGGGTCGCCGAGCAGGTGCAACTGGCCGGAGAAAGGGGCCTCTCGCCCGCCCTGGTCACATCGTCTTTGCGGCGCCGATTTCTGCGCACACTTTTGATCGCCAGGAATGTCAACGTTCCCGTTCTCAGCTTTGAAGAAATAGGATTCGAGGCCAAGCCATCGCTAGTCGGCGTGGTGCGCGCATGACGCCTCTCGCTCAGGTCTTTGATCTGTCGATCGAGATGCTTTGGTTGCACGCAGCCGTATTTCTGCGGGTCGCACCGATCATCGGGCTCTTGCCAGGGTTCGGCGAATCCTCCGTCCCGATGCGGATCAAGCTGGTTCTTGTCATCGCCTTTACACTGATCGTGACACCGGTCCTATCGCCTGATCTGGCAGATCAGGCTCGGGCACCGACGGTAGGTTTGATCCTGTCCGAGACGATTGTCGGCCTTGCCCTGGGCGTTGCTCTGCGGCTCTTTCTGATGGCTTTACAAATGGCGGGGTCGATTGCGGCGCAGTCGACCTCATTGGCGCAAATCCTCGGAAATGCCAGTCAGACGCCGCTTCCGGCCATTGGTCACCTTCTCGCAACTGGCGCGGTGGCCCTGATGATGATAATGGGCGTCCATGTGCGTTTGGCTGAGATGATTGTGCTCAGCTACGGGATCTTTCCAGTTGCGGAGTTTCCAGACGTTGGCACCCTGTCGCAATGGGGAGTTGCCCGGATCGCGCAGGCGTTCTCTTTCGGCTTTTCTCTTGCTGCGCCCTTTGTGCTTGTTTCGGTGCTGTATAATCTGACGTTGGGCATAATCAATCGGGCGATGCCCCAGTTGATGGTTGTTCTCGTCGGCGCCCCGGCTGCGATGGCCCTTACCCTCTTTCTGTTGATGCTGGTGGTGCCCACGATGCTGGTGGTTTGGCTCGGAGCATTTCAAAGCTTTATCACCAACCCGTTTGGAGGGTGACGATGGCCGAGCAAAACGACGACTCTGACAAGACGCTAGAGGCAACACAGCACAAGCTGGACGAGGCCCGCAAAAAGGGAGAATTTGCGCGCTCTGCCGATCTCAACACTGTTGGAACCTACGCTGGGCTATTGCTGGCCCTCAGTCTTGCAAGTGGCACGCCTGTTGAGACAGTCGGAGCCAACCTCATGACTTTGGTCGAACACTCAGACCAGTTGGCCAAGCTCATATTTCAGGGCGGGCTGGGCGCCTCAGCGCTGGGTGGAATAGCGGCGCAGATCGTTTTCGGCCTGTCCCTCTTTTTGCTTTTGCCAATGGTTATGGCACTTGCGGCCGTGATCGCACAGCGCGCTTTTGTCGTGGCTCCGACCAAGATCGAACCCAGGGTATCGCGCATCAATCCGGTTGAGAACGCAAAGAACAAGTTCGGGGCAACGGGGCTCTTCGAATTTGCCAAGAGCTTTGGGAAATTGTTTCTGTACAGCCTCTTGCTTGGGGGTTTTCTGACCTATCGGCTACCGGAAATGATGAGCACATTGCATGCAGAGGCCCCGATCATCGGGGCGGTGATGGGCAAATTGATCATCGAGTTCATGATTATTGTTTTACTCATCTCGCTCGCAATCGGCGGTCTTGATTATCTGTGGCAGTATTTCGATCATTTGCGGCGTCAGAGGATGTCTCACAAGGACCTTCGCGATGAGTTGAAGCAGAACGACGGCGATCCCGCGGTCAAACAGCAGCGCCGACGCCGCGCGATGGAGTTGGCATCTGGCAGGATGATGGCCGATGTGCCAACGGCGGATGTGGTCATCGTCAATCCCACTCATTTTGCAGTGGCCCTGAAATGGAGCCGCAAACCGGGGGCTGCGCCAACCTGTGTGGCCAAAGGCATGGATCATATAGCGCTCGCAATTCGCGATCTCGCCCGAGAAAGTGGTGTGCCCATCCTTGAGGATGCGCCAACAGCGCGCGCGCTGCATGCCACGACAGAGATCGGCCGTGAAATCGATCCAGCGCATTATGCGGCTGTGGCCGTCGCCATCCGTTTTTCCGAAGACATGCGCCGCAAGGCAAGGAGTTTTGGGTGACCGCTCGAAGCCATGCAGATATGGTGGCCTTGACTGACGCGCTCTATCGTGCGGCCTCGGCCAAGATGCAGCGGATACTGTCAGAGGAGGCACGGTTGCGTGCAGACCTTAGCCAGCTTGAGACTATGCGCGGCGCTACGCAAGATATGCCCCAAGGCGATGCGAGCGGATACCGTGCGGTTGGCGCAGATCTTTTATGGCAGGGTTGGATCGGGCAAAGCAAGGCCCGCCTGCATTCCGACCTGGCGCGCGTTCTGGGGAGCAAAGGACAACTAAGCCGAGAGCTGCGCCGCAGCTTTGGCAAGTACCAAGCGGCGGCGCAGCTCTCTCAAGAGGAAAGGCACCGCACCGTGCAAGCGCGCGCTAAAGCGCAAGCTGCGCTCTTGGAAAGCCTTGCGCGGCTCCAACAGATGCCTCCGGACTGACCGCCGCCGCCTAGACGTCTTGGCGTGCGATTTCCGTGATCAGAACGCCCATGATAGCATCCCCCAACACCTCTTGCGCCACGTCGCCGAGCGCTGAACGCAGTACATCCATGTTTCGAGCCTTGGTGAATTCCCCTTGAAAACCGCCTCTGTTGGCGTGATCGAAAAGTGCCTGCAACAGAACATCCCGCAGCTTTGGTTCTCGGTCATAGACCTCGGCTGTGCGACCTGCGGTGGTTTCTATGCTGAGTGACAGCACCACAAGTGCGTTTATCCTGTCCTTGGCAACCAGTGGGATGACGAACTGGTTGTTCAGCTTTACGATTTCACTGCCTTTGTGGGCCTCTGGTCGCGGTGTTGCGTGATCCGTGGTTGGTTCGGGTGGGTGTTCCGCCTGCGCGTTCTCTGGCTCAGGCTTGAGCACAACGCCTGCCCCGCCCCCCGCAGCCAAGCCAATCAGAAGCAAGAACAGAGGAAGCATTTTCGCAAGCATTATGATAGGTCCTGGCTTTGGTTTTCAGAAGGGAAGAAGGCCATCGAGCAACTGCTGACCGATCCTGGGTTGTTGAACATCGGTGATCTGGCCGCGCCCACCATAGGAAATCCGGGCGGCGGCGATTTTGTCATAGGTGATCTCGTTCTGGCGCGAGATGTCTTCGGGCCGCACGAATCCGGACACCAGCAATTCGCGCAACTCGAAATTGACCCGCACCTCTTGAGAGCCTTGGATTTCAAGTACCCCGTTCGGCAGAACCTGCATCACGGTTGCGGCCACGCGCAGGGTCAGCTCTTCACTCCGGCTGACCGAGCCTTCTCCGCCGGATTGGCTGGTTGAATTGAGACCCGCCGCGCGGTCAAGACTGGCCCCTTCAGGCAGGTTGCGGTTGATCCGTTGGGGGATGCCGAAGAGATCCGGGATCGCCAGGCTCTCGGACCCGTCCCGAGAGCGCGATGTGGAGTTCGAGATCTGCGCCTCTTCGTCAATTTCAATGACCACCGTCATGATATCGCCACGCTGCGCTGCGCGCCGGTCGCCCAAAAGGGATTGCTTGCCACCGCTCCAGAGCGAGGCTTGTTGAAACGGGGCGTTCTGCGCGGTGCTGCGCGGCAGGCCCGGATCAAGCATGGCAAGCTGTTCGGTGGAGTTCATGGTCGGGGTGAAACTTGGCGGTTTGCCGAGATGGTCGAGGCGCGCGCAGGAGGCGGCCAGCAGAACCACGACAAAGATTAAATTGAGACGCAAGGCAGTCATGGTGGCTCCTATTGCGACACGAGTATCTGGCCGTTTGCCGTAACGCGCCCCGAGACAGTGGCGCGCGACGCAAGGTTCATCACGCGGACATGATCACCGATCCCGGCTCGGTCGAGCGAGCGGCCTTCTGTCATGATCTCTAGGCCGCCACGCAGATAGATCAGTGGGACGACCTGATTGCGCTCGACTACGGTGGGGGGCCCGACATCGCCTTGGCGCACCGGACGACCCGGATAGAGGGCGACGCGCGCCTCTTGCCCAATCAGGTCCTCTAGCGCCACATCGCTGTGGCTCTCGCCCTGTTGCAACAAGAGATCGGCCGGACCAAGGATTTCTTGTGGGCGGATTGTGCGGGTGGCGAGGATGACATCTGCCAAAGCCGGTCCGCTGAGAAAAATGCCGAGCATAAAAGCCAGAGACCGCATCACCGCACCTGTGTTGTGGCGCTGAGCATCTGGTCAGCGGCGGTGATGACCTTGGCATTCAGCTCATACCCTCTTTGGGCCTCAATCAACTCGGTAATCTCACGCACCGGGTCGACGGAACTGTCTTCCAGATAGCCCTGGCGCAGCGTGCCCAAACCATCCTGTCCGGCGGTGGTGACATTCGCGGGGCCAGAGGCCTCGGTTTCGACGAAAAGATTGCCGCCGATCGCCTCTAGCCCCTTGGGGTTGGTAAAGCCGACAAGGTCGATCTGCCCCAGTTGCTGCGCCTCGGCGGTGTCTTGGAAAAAGGCGAAAACCTCGCCTTCGGCGTTGATGGTGATGCTGCGGGCATCCTCGGGGATCGTAATCTCGGGGGCGATCGGAAAGCCCTCGGAATTGACGATGACCCCATCCGCCGAGCGTTTGAGCGCCCCGTCGCGGGTATAGCCGGACTGGCCAGAGGGCAATCGGACCTCCAGATAGCCGCCCCCGTCGATGGCGAGATCGAGATCGCCATTGGTCTGGGTCAGCGACCCTTGGGCCAGTTGTACGGAAATCGCCGATGGGCGCACACCAAGGCCCAGTTGCACGCCGGTGGGCAAAACCGTGCCATCGGCCGCGTTGATGGTGCCAGCACGCGCGAGTTGCTGATAGTGCAAATCCGCGAATTCTGCCCTGCGCGCATTGTAGCCGGTGGTCGACATGTTGGCGAGATTGTTCGAAATCGTTTCGACCCGCATTTGCTGGGCGGCCATTCCGGTGGCGGCGATCTTGAGGATATGCATGACGCGCTCCTGAGTTAACGGATGAGGGAATCGAGCGCGGAGGTCACGCGCTCATGTTCGGTATCGAGAAAGCTCTGGCCCATTTCATAGGCGCGCTGCACTTCGATCATGCGGGCGACCTGGCCGATGGGATCGACATTGGCCCCCTCCAGAAATCCCTGGTGGATGACCCCTTCTTCGACCGGTTCGAACCCGCCATCGGCATGGAACATCACGCCATCCTCGCGGATCATGCCAACCCTATCGATGGGGCGCACAAGGCCAATCTGGGCCAGCGGGCGGCCATTGTCGCTGAGCGTGCCGTCGGGAGAGAGACCGATACTGCTGGCGTCAGGGGGAATGAACACGGGCGCCCCGCCTGCATCCAGCACGCGAAAGCCATCCGGCGTGACCAGATCGCCTTGCGCCGAGAGTGTGAAGCTGCCCGCGCGCGTCAGCCGCTCGCCTGCCGGGGTCTCGATCAGGAAAAACCCGTCTCCCTCAATCGCTAGATCAAGCATGCCGCCCGTAGGGGTGAGCGGCCCTTGGAGCGTTGAGGTCATCCGCACATTACCCCGCGCCATCGAAAGAGAGGGGCCGCCTTCGGTGCGTTTGACGAACTCGGAAAAGATCAGCCCCTCTTGGCGATAGCCGGTGGTCGCGGCGTTGGCGATGTTGTTGGCCACGACCTGCAATTCGCGCAAGAGCCCGGATTGCCGGGTGAGGGTTGTGTAGCCCGCGCTTTCCATCTCAGCCTCCTGTGATGATCGGGATGAGCCGGTCCTGAAAAAAGGTGACCAGCGTTTGCGTCATGAAGCCCATGGTGATCCAGAACACGACAATGATCGCGCCCAGTTTGGGAACAAAGGTCAGGGTCAGTTCCTGAATCGAGGTGAGCGCCTGAAAGAGCCCCACCACGAGGCCCGCCAGAAGCGCCACCGCGAGGATCGGAAAAGAGATAATCACCGAAATCCAAAGGGATTCGCGCAACGTGTCAAAGAACAGGACCTCGTTGAGCATCGGATCAGACCGGCATGCGGAGGATTTCCTGATAGGCCTCCACCACACGGTCGCGCACCGTGACGGCGGCCTCAACCGCGAGTTCGGTCTGCGCAAGCGCCTGCACCAGAGAATGTGGATCAGCCTTGCCGATCATGCTCGCTTTGGCGAGGGTTTCGCCCTCTGAGAGGGTGGCGACAAAATCCTTGGCCACGGTCTGAAAGGCGCTGCCCGCCGCACCGTGACCGGCGGCCGGTTCGGTCGCCATGCGGGCGGCAGAGTATTTCTGGGCGGTATTCAATCCGGTAATATCCATTCTGGATCTCCTTTATCGGCGTAACAGGTCCATCAGCCCGGCAGACATCTGCCGCACCTGATCAAACATCTTTAGGTTGGCCTCGTAGCTGCGCTGCGCCTCGCGTGCGTCGGCGATTTCGATCATGAGATCGACCGTGGACCCTTGGTAATGCCCAGTTTCATCCGCAAGCGGGTGACTGGGATCGTAGATCCGCTGTGGGGCGCTCTGATCAAGGTGGACCCGGCTCACCGTGACGGCACCAGCGGTCCCGGTCCCGGCGTGGGTCGCCTCGAACGATACGGTTTTGCGGCGATAGCCGGGCGTGTCGGCATTGGCGATATTCTCGGACACATGCTGCAGACGTTGCGCCTGAGCCTTGAGCCCGCTGGCTGAAACCGAAAGGGCGTTGGAAAAATCGCTCATCTTCCGCCCCTATCGCCGCCCGATCGCCGCGCGCAGCACGGTGAGCGAGGATTTGTAGATCGCGAGCGCGCGGTCGTGTTGGCGTTTCACATCCACTGCGCGCAGCATTTCGGTCTCAAGCGTGACCGAGTTGCCATTGGGGTCCGCGACGGCATCCCTGTCTTTGGCAACAGCAAAATCAAGGCGCGTTTCATGGCCGAGCATATGCCCGCCCCGTGTCGCGCGCGGCATCTGTCCCCCGTCATCAGAGGCGTAGACCACCGCAAAATCTGCGATGTCGCGCGCGGCATAGCCCGGCGTATCGGCATTGGCCATATTCTGCGACACCAGCGCCTGACGGGCACCCGCGTGCTGCGCCAACGCATGAGCCATGCGAAATACTTCCATCTTTTCAAACATCGGGGCTTCTCCCTCGAGTGGCTTCAACCAAGGCTTAACCCTGATTCCTTTAGAAATTGTTTGCGGGATCATGATTGGAGCAGGCGATGCAGAGACAGGACATGGCGGCGTTGCGGGCGGAACTTTCTTCGCTGCGTCTGTCGCGGGTGATAGGCCGGGTCAGCGCGGTGCAGGGAAATACCTTGCGGATCAGTGGCCTGTCTTCTGAGGCACGGCTAGGAGACAGGGTGGACATTCGCCGCCGGTCTGGTGCGCCGCTCTCTGGCGAGGTGATCCGGCTTGAGGCGGCTTCTGTGATGGTCTTGCCTGAGTCTAGCCCCGAGGGGGTTGCCCTTGGGGACCGTGTGATTCTGGGGCAGGCAGAGGCCATCGCGCCGTCACACGGCTGGTTGGGTCGGATCATTGATCCCTTTGGTGCACCGCTCGATGGTCGGCCTCTTTTGCGTGGGGCCGAGACACGGGCGTTGCGCGCAGAGCCCCCGGCCCCGGCGCGGCGGCGCGCGCTGGGCGCGCGGCTGGAAACTGGAATGGCGGCCTTTAACACGGTGCTGCCCATCGTGCGCGGACAGCGCGTGGGCCTTTTTGCCGGGTCAGGCGTTGGTAAAACCATGCTGTTGGGGCATCTGGCGCGGCACATGCAGGCCGATGTTGTTGTGATCGCTCTGATCGGCGAGCGCGGCCGCGAGTTGCGCGAATTCGTCGAGCATGTGCTGGGGCCTGAGGGTATGCGCCGCGCGGTGATCGTTGCCGCCACCTCGGACCGCTCGCCGCTTGTTCGCCGCCGTTGTGCCTGGACGGCAATGGCCGTGGCCGAGTTTTTCCGCGATCAGGGTCAGCAAGTGCTGTTCCTTGCCGATTCGATCACGCGCTTTGCCGAGGCGCATCGCGAGGTGGCGACGGCGGCGGGGGAAATGCCTGCGCTGCGCGGCTTTCCGGCCTCAACCTCGCATTTGATCATGTCGCTTTGCGAACGGGCGGGCCCGGGCGAGGACGGGGCCGGCGATATCACCGCGCTTCTGACCGTTCTGGTCGCTGGCTCGGATATGGAGGAACCGATTGCCGACATTCTGCGCGGCGTGCTTGACGGGCATGTGGTGCTGGATCGTCAGATCGCGGAGCGCGGGCGCTATCCGGCGATCGATCTTTTGCGTTCCGTGTCGCGGAGCCTGCCGCGCGCCGCAACGGATGAAGAAAACACCCTGATTTCACGAACGCGCAGCCTTTTGGGCAATTATGCCCGGTCTGAGACCATGATAAAGGCAGGCCTCTATGCCGAGGGCAGCGATCCCGAACTCGATCAGGCGATACGGATCTGGCCCGAGCTTGACGGGTTTCTGGCCGAAAAAGAGGCGGTTTCCGCTAAGAACAGCTTTGCCCGTCTGGGTGTTATCCTGCGGCGGGCAGGAACGCCGCCACTTCGCGGCGCGGCACGTTGAACTGGCTTACGCGAGCATGTGCCGTGCCCGTGCGCCGCGTTCGATGGCGGCGGCATGCAGCCTGTCGATGGTCAGCTCGTAGCGGATTTCTTCGAGCAGGCGCAACTCGCGCTCGTTCAGTGTCCCATCTGCCGCCGCCACATCACAGGCAAGCGCATAGGCTGTCTCGAACAGCCGTTCGGGCAGGTTCGCACGCACAAGACCAAAGAGCGCATCAAGACCGTCTTCGACCGTAAACAGGTCGAGCACGGTTTGCGACATCAACCTGAGCCGATCCAGATCATAGTCGGCAAAGATCGGCAGGTTATTCACCGTGCTTTCGATCTTGATGAGTTCAGCGGTGCGCATATCCTCATCCGAGGCCGAGACGGCGATCATCACCGCCACAAGGCAATCTTGCGGTGTAAGCGGGTGGGGCATCGGTTCTGACATGTGCGGGCCTTTCGCGCGGGGCTATGTTGCGGTGCAGAATATTGACTGTCACGCCCCCCGGCAATAGGAAGCGCAGATGCTTTGCCGGGATTTCGGCGGGCTGAAACCTGGAGTGTGACCGATGTCCGAATTGCGCGATGCCGCCATGAATTCGAAAGCCTGGCCTTTTGAAGAGGCGCGCCGCGTGCTCAAGCGCTATGAAAAGGCACCGCCGGAAAAGGGTTACGTGCTGTTCGAGACCGGTTATGGCCCCTCAGGCCTGCCGCATATCGGCACCTTTGGCGAGGTGCTGCGCACGACGATGATCCGCCGTGCCTTTGAGGTGATAAGCGACATTCCGACACGGTTGATCTGCTTTTCCGACGATCTTGATGGCATGCGCAAGGTGCCGGGCAATGTGCCTGACCGTGAAATGCTGATGGAGCATCTTCAAAAGCCTCTCACCTCTGTGCCAGACCCTTTTGGCACGCATGAGAGCTTTGGCCACCATAACAACGCCATGCTGCGGCGGTTCCTCGATACCTTTGGGTTCGACTATGAGTTCTATTCGGCCACGGAATTCTATCGCTCAGGTCAGTTTGACGACGTGCTGCGCCGCGCCGCAGAACGCTATGACGCGATCATGGCGATCATGCTGAAATCGCTGCGTGAAGAGCGGCAGCAGACCTATTCGATCTTTCTGCCCATTCACCCCGAAACGGGCCGTGTGCTCTATGTGCCGATGAAAGAGGTGAACGCCAAGGATGGCACCATCACCTTTGACGATGAGACGGGGCGCGAATGGACCCTGCCGGTGACGGGCGGCAATGTGAAACTGCAATGGAAGCCTGATTTTGGCGCCCGTTGGGCTGCTCTTGGCGTTGATTTCGAGATGTATGGCAAAGACCACTCGACCAACACGCCGATTTACGATGGCATCTGTCGTGCGCTCGGCGCACCCGCGCCAGAGCATTTCACCTATGAGCTTTTCCTTGACGAGAGCGGACAGAAGATTTCGAAATCCTCGGGCAATGGTGTGTCAATTGATGAGTGGCTGACCTATGCCGCCACCGAAAGCCTGTCGTATTTCATGTATCAAAAGCCCAAGACCGCCAAGCGGATGCATTTCGATGTCATCCCACGGGCCGTGGATGAGTATCATCAGCAATTGCGCGCCTATCCCGAACAGACGCTAGAGCAGCAGTTGGCCAATCCGGTTTGGCATATTCACGGCGGCAAGGTGCCCGAGAGCCGGATGGTTGTGCCCTTCTCGATGCTGCTCAACCTCGCCTCGGTCTCGGCTGCCGAAGACAAGGAAACACTCTGGGGCTTTATCCGTCGCTATGCGCCCGACGCCCGCCCCGAGACCCATCCTGATCTCGACGCGGCAGCAGGCTATGCGGTGCGCTACTACAAGGATTTTGTGGCCCCAGCCAAGGTTTACCGTGCGCCCACTGATCTGGAACGTGAGGCCTTGGTGGACCTTCGCGCGCAACTGTTGGCCTATGATGGCCCAGCCGAGGATGAGGCGCTGCAATCCATCGTCTATGCCGTGGGGCGTGACCGGTTCGATCCGTTGCGCGACTGGTTCAAGGCGCTCTACGAGGTGCTTTTGGGGGCGTCTCAGGGGCCACGCTTTGGCGGGTTCATAGCACTTTATGGCGTGACGGAAACTGTGGCACTGATCGACAAGGGGTTGTCGGGCGAGTTGTCCTGATCAGGGCCGTTGCGCAGCCTTGGTGCTCTTGCTACCTTTGGTGAAAACAAAGGGGCGAGCGATGCGTATCTTGGCAATCCTGACCGCCGCAGGCCTTGCGGCCTGTGCAGCGACCGTCTCCATGCCCGATGCGGGCGAGGGGGCGGGAATTTATAATGCCAACTGTGCCCAATGCCACGGGGCATCCGGGCAGGGGGACGGCCCTTGGGCGTCTGGTCTCAGGCCGGCTCCGGCGGATCTGACGCAACTGTCGAAAGATGCGGTTTTCCCCCGCGCCCATGTTTTGTCGGTGATCGACGGCTATGACCGCACCGGACTTCCGGGTCAGGACATGCCCGAATTTGGTCTGCTGCTCGAGGGGGAAACCGTGCCGCTTGATGTGGGTGACGGCGTTCTCACACCCACACCGCGCCCGCTTGCAGCGTTGATGGCCTATCTCGAAAGCATCCAAGTCAAATGAATAAGGGGGCTGACCGGGATTCGGCCAGCCCCCTCTTTTCAGTCAAACGCGATCAGGCGTTGGGCAGGATAACGATTTCGACCCGGCGGTTCTGCGCCTTGCCTTCGCTTGTGAGGTTTGAGGCGACGGGCTGATCCTCGCCCCGGCCAATGGCGCGGAGGCGAGCATAAGGCACGCCGCCGCTGGCAAGCACATCCGCAACCGCATTCGCGCGACGCAACGACAGGCCCTGATTATATCCTGCATCGCCGTCGCTGTCGGTATGGCCTACGACCTGCACCGTGGTGTTGGGATAGGCTTGCAGGCTCTGCGAGACCTTGAAGAGATCATCACGCAGCGCGGGGGCCACTGTTGCCCCGTCCACCGGGAAAAGGATGTCTTGCGGCATGGTCAGGATCAGGCGGTCACCGGTGTTGACGATCCGCACATCGCCGTCAAGTTGCTGACGCAACTCGGCCTCTTGCCGGTCCAGCGCGTTTCCGATGGCCGCGCCACCCACGGCACCAAGTACGCCACCAAGCAGCGCGCCCTTCCCCTTGCTGTCGCTGACAATCGCTCCGGTCCCGGCACCGATGAGACCGCCGATGATCGCCCCCTGCTGGGTTTTTTGGTTGGGGTTTGTGCCACCCACATAGCCCGGATCGGTGCAGGCGGTTGCCAGCAACAGGGATGCGCCGGAAAGCATCAATAAGGGTTTTTTCGCTCGTATCATGGAATTCGCCTCTTCGGTTCAACTGGCCCGATGGATCGGGTCTGCGCCGATGATATGCAATAACAACCCGTATCCCAAGGGTCATTCACGGGGAAAAACCTGGCATTGCCTGCAACTTTCCGCCTATCCGTCGGCGCGGGCACCCTCCCAGGCAAGAATAGCGCGCTTGACGGGCAAGCCCCAGTGATAGCCGCCAAGCGCGCCTGATTTGCGCAAGGCCCGGTGACAGGGGATAATGTAGCTGACCGGATTGCGCCCGACCGCAGTGCCCACAGCCCGCACCGCACGTGGATTACCGATGGCGCTTGCGATTTCGGAATAGGTGGTCACGTGGCCCGAGGGTATTTGCAAGAGCGCCTCCCAGACCTTGATCTGAAACGGTGCGCCGATCATGTGGACCGCCGCCTCGCCGCGCCCGCCAAAGGCTGCATCGACCCAGCCCGCGATTTTGTCGGGCGCCTCGGTATACGCGGCCTTGGGCCAGCGGGATCGCATATCGGCCATCGCGATCTCTCGCCCGAATTCCTCGGAAAAGGCCAGGCCACAGAGCCCGCGATCGGTGCCCATGGCAAGCGCCTCACCAAAGGGGCTGTCGAACCAGCCGAAATGGATCGTCAGCCCGTCGCCCCCGCGGGCAAAATCGCCGGGGCTCATCGCCTCCCACCGCAGAAAAAGATCGTGGAGCCGCCCCGTGCCCGACAGGCCCGCCGCATCGGCAGCCTCCAGCGTCGTGAATCGCTCTGCCAACAGCGCCTTGGCATGGCCGAGGGTCAGGTACTGCTGATAGCGTTTCGGCGACACCCCCACCCATTGCGAAAAGAGCCGCTGGAAATGCGCAGCACTCATGCCCATCTCTCGCGCCAATTCCTCGAGCGTCAGCGCCGCGTCATGGCCATCAATAAGGTCGATAGCACGGCGCATGACGTGGTAGTGATAGCCGGATTCGGGTTGGGCGTTCATCTTGGCGTTCCTGTGATTTCACAGGCAGGATAAGACGCCGGTTCACGGCATGCGACCCGAATGTTGCGCATCCCGCCAAATCCCGGCATAGAACAGCCATGGCACGCCAACTTGACTATCATAAGGTCCGCGATATTTTCGCCCGGTTCGAGGCTGCAGAGCCGGAACCCAAGGGCGAGTTGGAGCATGTCAACGCCTATACGCTTGTCGTTGCCGTCGCCCTTTCGGCGCAGGCCACCGATGTCGGCGTCAACAAGGCGACGCGCGACCTCTTCAAAATCGCTGACACCCCGCAAAAGATGCTCGATCTGGGCGAAGAGGGGCTGATCCAGCACATCAAGACCATCGGCCTCTATCGCAACAAGGCCAAGCATGTGATGAAACTCAGCCGGATCCTTGTCGAGGACTACGGCGGAGAGGTGCCCAACTCCCGCGCCGCGCTGCAATCCTTGCCCGGTGTCGGGCGCAAAACGGCGAATGTTGTGCTCAATATGTGGTGGCATTATCCGGCGCAGGCGGTGGATACGCATATCTTCCGCGTCGGCAACCGCAGCGGCATCTGCCCCGGCAAAACGGTGGACGCTGTCGAGCGCGCTATCGAAGACAACGTGCCGGTGGACTTTCAGCGCCACGCGCATCACTGGCTCATCCTGCATGGCCGCTACACCTGCAAGGCGCGCAAGCCCGCCTGCGGCACCTGCCTTATTCGTGATCTCTGCTTATTCGAGGACAAGACCCTATGACAAAATATCAGGCCGTTGGCATCGGTAATGCCGTGGTGGACGTGATCAGCCAATGCGATGATGCCTTTCTGGCGCGCATGGCCATCGACAAGGGCGTGATGCAATTGATCGAAACCGAACGCGCCGAATTTCTCTATGAGAACATGACCGACCGTCGGCAGATGCCGGGGGGATCGGTGGCCAATACCATCGCGGGACTGGGCGCGCTTGGCCTCTCGACAGGTTTTATCGGTCGGGTCAGCGATGACGATCTTGGGCGCTACTACGCTGCGGCGATGGCCGAGGTCGGTACTGATTTCGTCAATCCACCACGCGGCGATGGCGCGCTGCCCACCTCGCGGTCGATGATCTTTGTCTCGCCAGATGGCGAGCGGTCGATGAACACCTATCTGGGTATCTCGACCGAACTCGACGATGCAGATGTGCCCGAGGCCGTGGCCGGGCTGGCAGAACTTTTGTTTTTAGAGGGGTATCTCTTTGACAAGCCCAAGGGCAAGGCAGCGTTTCAGGCGGCAGCGCGCGCGGCGCGGGCCGGCGGCGGCAAAGCCGGGATCACCCTCTCCGACCCGTTCTGCGTCAATCGCCACCGGGACGACTTCCGGGGTCTCTTGCGCGAGTTGGACTATGTGATCGGCAACGAACACGAGTGGTGCGCGCTCTATGAGACCGAGGATCTGGGCTCTGCGTTGGAACAGGCGGCATCTGAAAGCGGCCTCATTGTCTGCACCCGTTCGGGGCATGATGTTGTGCTGGTTCAGGGGGATGAAACTGTCACTGTTCCGGTGCATCGCGTGACCCCGGTTGATACCACCGGCGCGGGCGATCAGTTTGCCGCTGGACTGCTCTACGGCCTGGCGACGGGCCAACCGCTGGCGGTGGCCGGGCGCATGGGCTGTATCGCGGCGGCCGAAGTGATTGGGCACTATGGCGCGCGCCCCGAGGCGGACGTGAAGGCGCTTTTTGCTGCCGAAGGATTGATCTGAGAGGTTGGCGTCTGGCGGCAGAACGCAGAGTTTGAGTATTTTTGCCAAAAAGAAGCGCAAGGTTTTATTAACCCTGACGTGAGATGCTGGGGCTGCGGTACAGGCTGGAGAGCCGATGACCGCCCATGAAGAAGCCGCGCCCGGGTGTTGCGTGTGTCAAATCCGGGCGCGCATTTCGGTTTCTTTATGGTCCAAATACTCCGGGGTGAATTGGCCGTAGGCCAAGAGGGGCAGCGCCCCTTTTGGTGTAAAACGCTTACTTGTCGCGGAACTGCGCCTCGCGTTTCTCGGAAAACGCGGCCATCCCCTCTTTCTGATCCTCGGTAGCAAAGAGCGAATGGAACACGCGCCGCTCGAACAAGAGCCCCTCGCGCAATGTCGTCTCATAGGAGCGGTTGACCGCTTCCTTTGCTGCCATCACCGAAATTTGCGATTTCTCTGCAATTTTCTGTGCCGCTGCCATCGCCTCTTCCATCAGCTTCTTGGCTGGGACCACCCGGCTCACGAGGCCTGAACGCTCTGCTTCTTCGGCATCCATGAAGCGGCCCGTCAGGTTCATGTCCATCGCCTTGGATTTGCCCACCAGCCGTGTCAGGCGCTGCGTTCCGCCAAGGCCCGCGATCACGCCGAGATTTATTTCGGGCTGGCCGAATTTGGCGGTGTCCGAGCAGATGATGAAATCGCACATCATCGCCAGTTCGCAGCCCCCGCCAAGCGCATAGCCCGACACCGCAGCGATGATCGGCTTGCGTACCCGGGCGATGGCGGCGCTATCGGCGGTAAAGAGGTCTTCGGTGAAGACATCGACAAAGCTCTTCTCGCTCATCATCTTGATATCGGCCCCGGCGGCAAAGGCTTTTTCCGAGCCGGTCAGCACGATACAGCGCACTTTTTCGTTCTGTTGCGCCTCTCCCAATGCCTCTGCAAGTTCCGACATCAACTGCGCATTGAGCGCATTGAGCGCGTCAGGCCGGTTGAGCTTGATGAGGGCGACGTGGTCTTCTATTTCGACGATGATCGTCTCATAGGCCATGAAATCAGCTTTCATTTGTTTCCATCAGGGCCGATTCATTACCACTGTTGGCCGCGCGTTCAACCTATCTTTGACATAGCGGGCAATAGAAGCTGGAGCGACCGGCCTGTACGACGCGGGCGATATGGCCGTTACATCCGGGGCTGCGGCAGGGCTCGCCCTCGCGCCCGTAAACATCAAAACTATGCTGGAAATAGCCCAACTCCCCGTCAGCCTGACGAAAATCCCGCAACGAAGAGCCACCGGCAGAAATTGCATCGCTCAATACGTCGCGGATGATCGGCACAAGGGCGGCGGCGCGTTTGCCTGAGAGTGCTCCGGCCCGCTGCAAGGGCGAGAGGCGCGCGCGATAGAGCGCCTCGCAGACATAGATATTGCCCAGACCTGCGACGATTCGTTGATCCAGCAGGGCGGATTTGATGGGGGTGTTGCGCCCCTTGAGGGCGGCAACCAAATAGGGTTCGCTGAATGCATTGCCCAAGGGTTCCGGCCCAATCCGGGCCAAGAGGGGATGCGTCTCTGCCGTGGCTGTGGGCAAAAGATCCATCGCGCCAAAGCGGCGCGGATCGTTGAAGGTGATGCGCGCGCCGTTTGCCATGTCAAAAACCACATGGTCATGCTTTTCCGGGGCCGGGTGATCGTGGACAAAGCGGCCCAAAGGGTCGCCTGAAACCAGCATGCGGCCCGACATGCCAAGATGAATGAGAAGGCTCTCGCCGGATGTCAGATCGGCGAGAATGTATTTCGAGCGTCGTCGCAGCGCTGTCACGGTCTGACCAGTCAGCCGTGCCGCCATATTGGGCGGAAATGGCCAACGCAAATCTGGACGGTTCACGGAGGCAGAGGCGATCACCTGCCCCTCCATCACCGGGGTAAGGCCGCGGCGGACTGTCTCAACCTCGGGCAATTCTGGCATATCGGACCTCTATGGGCACAAGGGGCGCATTGTAACCCCCTGTCATAGCCCTATAAGAAAGGCGAGACACAAGAGCGGCAAGGCCCATGAACGAGAAAACCACGCATTTTGGATTTCAGGATATCCCCGAGTCGGAAAAGGCCGGGCGTGTGCGCGGCGTGTTTGGCAGCGTGGCCAGTAAATACGACGTGATGAATGATGCCATGTCCCTTGGTATCCATCGCATCTGGAAAGATGCGATGATGGATTGGCTGGCCCCGCGCGCAGGCCAACGCCTTCTTGATGTGGCGGGGGGCACGGGAGATATCTCTTTTCGCTTTCTCAAGCGGGCAGGGCATGGTCATGCCACCGTGCTTGATCTGACAGAGCCGATGCTGGTCGAGGGGCGCAAGCGCGCCGAGGCCGAGAGTATGGCAGACAGCCTTGATTGGGTGGTGGGCGATGCGATGGCGCTGCCCTTTCCGGATGCGAGTTTCGACGTCTACACGATCAGTTTCGGCATCCGCAACGTGACCCGCCCCCAAGAGGCGCTGAACGAGGCGTTTCGCGTGCTCAAGCCCGGTGGGCGGCTGATGGTGCTGGAATTCAGCCAAATCCCCAATGAGCTGATGCAAAAGGTTTATGACCTCTACAGTTTCAACATCATCCCGCGTCTGGGGCAGATGATCGCCAATGATCGCGACAGTTATCAGTATCTTGTCGAATCCATCCGCCAATTTCCCGATCAAGAGACGTTTCTGGGCATGGTCCGGCAAGCCGGGTTCGAGAATGCCAAATACCGCAATCTGAGCATGGGCATTGCCTGTCTGCATTCCGGCTGGAAGATCTGAGCGATGCGTGGCCCGCACAATATCCTGCGCCTCATCCGAACCGGGGCGACGCTGGAGCGCACAGGGGCGATGGGCCTCATCATGGATGCCTTCGAGGCCCCACCCTTGGTGCGCGGCACGATGCGGTTTCTGGCTTGGCCGTTTCAATGGCTGGGGGACAAGGGCGATCTTGCCACTCCGCCCGCGCCGCGTGCGCTGACCGCTCTGGGGCCTGCCTATATCAAGTTTGGCCAGATCCTCAGCACCCGTCCCGATCTGGTGGGCGAGGAATTGGCAACGCATCTGCGGGTGTTGCAGGATAAATTACCGCCCTTTTCGGTGGATCTGGCCAAGCGCAGTATCGCGCAGGAACTCGGCCGACCGGTCGAAGACATCTTTGATGATTTCAGCCCGCCCGTGGCCGCCGCCTCTATCGCGCAAGTCCACAAGGCGCGGCTGCGCGATACGGGCGAGGCGGTTGCCGTCAAGGTTCTGCGTCCGGGGATCGAACGGGCCTTTCGTCGCGACATCGACGCCTTTTATTTTGCCGCGCGCATGGTCGAGCTTTTGGCCCCCGGTGCGCGCCGGTTGCGCCCAACCGATGTCATCGCCCATTTCGAGGGCGTGGTGATGGGTGAACTTGATCTGCGTCTTGAGGCGGCATCGGCCTCGGAATTTGCGGCCAATACCGCCAAGGATGCCGGGTTTCAGTTGCCGACGGTGCAATGGCCGCTTTCTTCGCGCCGAGTGATGACCATGTCTTGGGCTGACGGTTTGCCGCTTGGGGATAATGCCGCGCTGGATGCCGCAGGACATGATCGCGCCGAATTGGGCGAACGGGTGTTGCAGCTCTTCCTCAGCCATGCGCTGCGTGATGGCTATTTCCACGCCGATATGCATCAGGGCAATCTCAAGGTTTCCGGGAATGGCGATATCATTGCCTATGATTTCGGTATCATGGGGCATATCGACGAATATACCCGCCGGGTTTATGCCGAGATCCTTTATGGATTTATCAAACGCGATTACCGCCGCGTCGCCGAGGTGCATTTTGAGGCGGGCTATGTGCCTGCGGACCGGGATGTCGATGCCTTTGCCCGTGCGCTGCGCGCGGTCGGCGAGCCGATTTTTGGCATGGATGCCAGCAAGATTTCTATGGGCAGCCTGCTTAGCTACCTCTTTGAGGTCACAGAGCGGTTCGGCATGGAAACGCGCACCGAACTGATCCTGTTGCAGCGCACGATGGTTGTGGTCGAAGGCGTGGCGCGCAGCCTCAATCCACAGATCAATATCTGGCAGGTCGCAAAACCTGTGGTCGAGGACTACATCAAAAAGACCATTGGACCGCGCGCCGCCCTGCGGGATCTGGGGCGCACGGCCATGGTGCTGTCGCGCTATGGTCCAAGGTTGCCGGGGCTGGTCGAGGCTGCGCTTATCCGGCAAACCGCAGCGCCGGTGCCGGTCAAACGCGCGGTCTGGCCCGAGCGCGCGCTTTGGGCCGGGCTTGGGTGCTTGGTCGGTGCGGTTGGCGTTACGCTCACGGTATTTCTGGTCGGGATGTGACGGATTTTTGCACAAATTAAGAGCAATCACAGCAACGGCTGAAACTCACATTGCCGTGCCGCGCTGTGATCGTTATGGTCGCCCGGGAGAAGTTGCAAGGCGCTCGGAACCGGTGAACAGTCGATGACAATCAGATTGCGAAACATCTTGGGCGCAGTGGCCGTTATGACAGGGGCTACCGGCGCATCAGCGAACGATCTGGTCACGACACTTACCAACAACTATGGCACCCCGGGCGGTCTTATTGACATGCCCACCGCCGAGATGGCGCCGGATGCGCAATTGTCGACGACCATCGCCTATTTCGACGGGTTCAGCAAAACGACCCTCAGTTTTCAGGTGGCCCCTTGGCTGACAGGCAGTTTTCGATATTCCGGCACCAAGGATCTGACGCCGCAATTCGATATCTTCTATGATCGCAGCTTTGACTTGCGGTTCCGGCTGTTCAAGGAAACCGAATACTCACCGGCCATCGCGGTCGGGCTTCAGGATTTTCTGGGGACAGGCGTGCTTGGCGCGGAATATATCGTTGCCACGAAATCTGTTGGCAGCCGGCTGCGTGTGACCGCTGGTCTGGGTTGGGGGCGGTTTGGATCCAACAACTCGATTGGTGGATTCGGGACGAGAACACCGTTCAACTTTGCAGGTGTGGGCACCGGCGGGGACGTGAGCATATCCAACTGGTTCAAGGGGGATATCGGCCTCTTTGGGGGGTTCAGCTATAACGTATCGGACAAGCTGACATTCGCACTGGAATATTCGTCCGACAGCTATGACACCGAACGTCGCGCCGGTATTTTTGAGCAGAGCACGGCGGTTAATGCGAGCCTGAATTACGAATTCGCACCCGATGCCAATCTCCGGGCCTATGTTCTGCATGGCGAAGAAATCGGCGTCAGCCTTGCCATCGCGATCAACCCGCGCGGGATGCCTGTTCCGGGCGGGTTAGAACCCGCGCCTCTGCCCGTTGCGGTGCGAGATCCCGATGCCGCCCGCGATCTTGGTTGGGCAGACCAGCCAGCGGCGCGTGCGCAAGTTGCGAAATCGCTCGAAGAAACGCTGGCTTTGGATCAGATTGACCTGATCCGCCTGCGACTTGAAGGGCGTGCGGCCTATGTCGGCATCCAGAATGAGACCTATGACCGCACATCGCAGGCCCTGGGGCGCACCGTGCGCGCAATGACCCGCGCGCTGCCTGCCTCGGTCGAGGATTTTCACGTCACGCTCTACGCCAAGGGTATCCCTGCCAGCACGGTCAGCTTTTCACGCACCGACATCGAGCGGTTAGAGCACAAGGCCTCGGATGAGGCGCTGGCGGCGGCAACCTTTCGCGACAGTCTGCGTTTCGGCAATCTTCCCGAGCCGGTTCTAGGCAAGTTTCCGCGCTACGGATGGAGCATTTTTCCCTTTACGCGGGTCAGCCTGTTTGACCCCGACGAGCCGCTGCGTTTTGACGTCGCGCTGCGTTTGCAGGGGCAGGCCGAATTGGGGCGGGGATGGGTTGCTCGGGCGGCAACCTCTGTCAAGCTGTTCGGCAATCTGGATCAATCCAACCGTTTCAGCAATTCACGCATTCCGCGCGTGCGGTCGGATGCGGCGCGATTCGCCCAATCCGATGCGCCTCGTGTCGATTGGCTGACACTCAGCAAATATCACCGGCTTGCCCCTGATTATTACGGGCGCATCACCTTGGGATACCTTGAGCAGATGTATGCGGGTGTCTCGACCGAGGTGTTGTGGCGGCCCGTGGACAGCCGCATCGCCATCGGCGCGGAATTGAACTACGTCCGCCCACGCGACTTTGATGGTGATTTTGGCCTGCGCGACAGCAATACGGTCAGTGGCACCATTCCGGATTTCAACGGGCATGCCTCGGTCTATTACGATTTCGGCGGTGGATACCACGCGCAGGTCGACGCCGGCCGGTATCTGGCGGGGGATTGGGGCGTGACCATCGGTTTTGACCGGGAATTCGCCAACGGCTGGAAAGTTGGGGCCTTTGCCACCAAAACAGATGTCTCTGCGCAGGATTTCGGCGAAGGGTCATTTGACAAGGGCATTCGCATTACCGCCCCGATTTCGTGGCTGTTCGGCAAGCCCACACAGCAGGCCCCAACCGCCGTTATCCGCCCGCTGACCCGCGATGGGGGCGCGCGCGTCAATGTGACGGGCCGTCTTTATGAAACCGTGCGAAACTCGCACGAGCGCGACACCGTGGCAAGCTGGGGGAAATTCTGGAGATGATCGCTGCGTCCCTGCCTCGGCTGAGTCTGTTGGTCTGCGCCATGGTCCTTGCGGGCTGTACGAACCAGCGGAGTTCCGAGAATGTTTTTACCGTCACAAAGAGGTTGATTGAGCAGCGCCGCGCGCAGCCCGTCACCCCGGACCCAAAGATTGTGCAGGCAGTCGCCACGGATGCATTGTCAAGAACGACTGGCCCTGTCTTGCTTTATACTCTGGAGGACCGCAAAGCGGTCGCGGTTCTGCGGCCCATTGCAGAGAATGGTGCCTACCAGACTTGGGCCTCCTACGGCAGTTCCGAGCGGCTGAGCGCCACGACGTTGAACGGTGTTCTGGTCTCGACCCGGGGGCTTGGCAACGACCTGATGTCATCTCGCGTAGAGCCACTGCTTGAGGTGGTATCGCGCCGTGAGGATGGCGTTGCCACGATCCAGCAACGCTATCTCGATGGTGAAAACCAGATCGTAAATCTGAAATCCGACTGCAAGATTACGCGCGGGGAAACAGAAGCCGTGGCCAGTGTCGCTGGTTCGGTGCAAGGGGTGCGCATGACAGCGGAATGCTGGCAGGCCAACCGCAGCGTGGTGAATTCCTATCTGGTCGATGCAAATGGTGCCGTCGTGCAATCGCGCCATTGGGCGGGGCCGACCATGGGCTACAGTACCATTCAGCGGTTGCGTTGACCGCGAGCGTATGCGCCACCTCGACTGCGGGGCGCATGCTGTGGTCGAGAGTGACGGCACGTTGCGTGCACCAGATGCGTTCCAATCGTTCCTGATCGGAAACCAGTCGCATTGTCTGGCCGTACAGCCAGCAATGGCCTGCACCCGGTCAGCCGCGCAACGGTCGACATTCCCGTAATCCGGCAAGAGGTGGGCGCGCTTGGCAAGAGCTATGGCTATCGGCGTCTGACCCATGAAACGAGCCTTCCGCCGGAGGGCGTGGCGCGCCGCCTCTGCTCTTCTACGACCTGTCCCTGTCTGCATGTCGCGGCGCTGCACCTTGCCTCTGGCAAACCTTTCTTGCTCGAGGATCGTTGGGTCAATTTGCAAACGGCACCCGCTGCGGCTGCACAGGATTTCGAAACGACCAATGCCAATGAGTGGCTCTTGGCCCATGTTCCCTACACTCATGGGGAAATACGCCTATCGGCTCAGGCCGCCTCAGGCGACGAAGCCCGATTGCTAGAGACCGAACCCGGCGCGCCCCTTTTTGTCATCGAGCGGCTGACATGGGATCATGGGCGCGGCGTAACGCTTGCGCGCCTTTGCTCCGCGCCGGGGCACTTGATCGTGACCCAATTGGGCACCGCCCCTTAATCCAAGGCGGCGATGGTCATGGACGGGTCCGCCTGCTTGGGCTATCAGGCGGGCAATACAGACCAGTCAAGAGGCGCACCATGTCCGGCCACGGCACCCCCATTCCCATGACCTCTCACCGCTCCGGGCCGCTGTCCGGTGTCGCCGATGTGCCGGGGGATAAATCAATCTCGCACCGCTCCCTTATCCTTGGGGCCCTGAGCGTTGGGGAAACGGTGATCACCGGGCTGCTTGAAGGTGAAGATGTGCTGGATACGGCCAAGGCGATGCGCGCCTTTGGCGCCGAGGTGACACGCGATGCGGCGGGTGTGTGGCATGTGCATGGTGTGGGTGTCGGTGGCTTTGCCGAACCGGGCCACGTCATTGACTGCGGCAATTCGGGCACCGGCGTGCGGCTGATCATGGGCGCGATGGCGACCTCGCCTATCACGGCAACGTTTACGGGCGATGCCAGCCTTAACAAGCGCCCTATGGCGCGGGTCACGGACCCTCTGGCCCTTTTTGGGGCGCAAGCGGTGGGCCGGTCGGGCGGGCGGTTGCCCATGACCATCGTGGGCGCAGCAGAGCCGGTACCGGTTCGCTATGTGGTGCCTGTACCCTCTGCGCAGGTCAAAAGCGCGGTGCTCTTGGCTGGCCTCAACGCGCCGGGGCAGACTGTGGTGATCGAGCGTGAAGCGACGCGCGACCATACCGAGCGGATGCTGGTCGGCTTTGGCGCAGAAATCACTACTGAAGAAACTGATGAGGGGCGGGTGATTACCCTGACCGGGCAACCCGAACTTCGGGCGCAAACCATCGTGGTGCCACGTGATCCGTCTTCGGCGGCCTTTCCGGTCTGTGCTGCTTTGATCGTTCCCGGTTCTGACGTGCTTGTGCCCAATATCGGGCTAAACCCAACGCGCGCGGGCCTATTTGCGACGCTGCGCGAGATGGGGGCAGACCTGAGCTATGAGAACTTGCGCGAAGAAGGCGGCGAGCCGGTGGCCGACTTGCGCGCGCGCTTTTCGCCAGACCTCAAGGGGATCGAGGTGCCGCCCGAGCGCGCGGCCAGCATGATCGACGAATATCCGGTGCTGTCCGTTGTGGCCGCCTATGCCACCGGCGAAACCGTGATGCGCGGCGTCAAGGAATTGCGTGTCAAGGAAAGCGACCGGATCGAAGCCATGGCTGCCGGATTGCGCGCTGGCGGTGTCGAGGTCGAGGATGGGCCGGATTGGTGGATCGTACAGGGCAGGGGGCATGGGCATGTGCCGGGCGGCCAGACCTGCGCCAGCCATCTTGACCACCGGATCGCGATGTCCTTTCTCGTCATGGGCATGGCCAGCACTGCGCCGGTGCAGGTCGATGACGCAAGTCCCATCGCCACCTCTTTTCCGATTTTCGAGTCGTTGATGGCACAGCTTGGCGCGGATATCAGGCGTGATTGAACCCGCCGCGCGGGGCAGGCGGTGGGCAAGGCAAATGTGCGTGTGTCCCATTGCGCGCACCAGGGCAGAGGGCCTAATTTCGCCGCATGGATGACCCCGCCCACAACGCCCCGCCACCTGCTCCGCCGCCTGTGAAAACCGGCCTGCTGCGCACGGTGATTCGCTTGGCTGCATTGGCGGTGTTGGCCTTGGCCATGCACCACGTCTTTGTGTGGGCCGAAGGCTATATCCTTGAAAATGAACAGGGTTGGGCGATGCCTGGGTTCCTCGTCATGGCCTTGTTGGTCTATGCGGTGCTGATCGCTATTCCCTTTGTGCCGGGGATCGAAATCGGGTTGATGGTACTCGCAGCGGGCGGCGGCGATATCGCGCCCTTCGTCTGGCTGGCCACGGCCTCTGGGCTGACGCTGGCCTATATGGTGGGCGGCAAGGTGCCCTATCGCTGGCTGCACCGGGTGTTGCTTGATTTGCACCTCCTGCGCGCCTGCCGCTTGCTGGAAGAGTTTCAGACCCTGTCGCCAGCAGAGCGTGCGACCTATATCTCGGCGCAACTGCGCGGACGCTATCTCGACTGGATTGTCCGCTATCGTTATCTGCATCTCGCGGCGCTGATTAATGTTCCGGGCAATTCGATCATTGGCGGTGGCGGTGGCATCGCGTTTGTCTCGGGCCTCTCTGGGATCTTTCGTGCGCCTCTGGCGATCCTCACGCTCTTTGTCGCGACGGCCCCGGTGCCCTTGGCGATCTGGCTATTTGGCTGGTCGCTGACCTGACAGGCCCTGCCAGAGCGGTGCATGCCGCGTGCCGATGATTTTCTGACGCTTGTGGGCTGTCGGACAAGCGCCTATGGCTTATGTTCCCCGCAAGCAACGCTTCAGAAGCAGGATTTCGCATATGTCGACCGACCCACTCGTCGTTTTCACGCCCTCCGGGAAGCGCGGGCGCTTTCCCAAGGGAACACCGGTTCTGACGGCGGCGCGCCAACTCGGCGTTGATCTTGACTCGGTGTGCGGCGGGCGGGGGATCTGCTCGAAATGCCAGATATCGCCGGGCTATGGCGAGTTTTCCAAACATGGCGTCACCGTTCATCAGGATGCGCTATCCGAATGGAATGCGGTCGAGGAACGCTATGACCAGAAGCGTGGGTTGAAGCCGGGCCGCCGTCTGGGCTGTCAGGCTCAGATCATGGGCGATGTGGTGATCGACGTGCCCCCGGAAAGCCAGGTTCACAAGCAGGTGGTGCGCAAGGCCGCCTCTGCCCGCGTGATCGAGATGGACCCGGCCACCCGCCTCTATTTCGTTGAGGTGGAAGAGGCCGATATGCATGAGCCCACCGGCGATTTCGAGCGTTTGCAACGTGCGCTCAAGGCTCAGTGGGAGATCGACAATATCCGCGCCGATCTGAGCCTTTTGGCCAAGCTGCAACCCGTGCTGCGCAAGGGCAAGTTTCAGGTCACGGTCGCGCTGCACAGAGGGCATGCGGAAACCCCGGCACAGGTGCTGGAGATTTGGCCCGGTCTGCACGAAGGGGGGCTGTTTGGTCTGGCCATTGACCTTGGGTCTACCACTGTTGCGGCCCATTTGACCGATTTGGAAACCGGCGAAGTCAAGGCATCCTCCGGTATCATGAACCCGCAGATCCGCTTTGGAGAGGATCTGATGAGCCGCGTCAGCTATGCGATGATGAACCCCGGCGGCGACCGTGAAATGACGGCAGCGGTACGAGACGCGATCAATACCTTGGCCGAAGAGATTGCCAAAGAGGCGGGGATTGACGCCAAGCTCATCGTCGAGACGGTGTTTGTCTGCAATCCGGTGATGCACCACCTCTTGTTGGGGATTGATCCGGTGGAATTGGGCCAGGCCCCCTTTGCACTGGCCACCTCAGGGAGCATGGCCCTGAACGCCCGCGAACTGGATTTGGTTGCGATCAATCCGCGCGCGCAGATTTATGTGTTGCCCTGTATCGCAGGCCATGTGGGGGCCGACGCCGCCGCCGTGGCGCTGAGCGAAGAGCCGGGCAAATCCGAAGATCTGGCGCTGATCGTCGATGTGGGCACAAACGCAGAGATCCTTTTGGGCGACAAGACGCGGGTTTTGGCCTGTTCCTCGCCCACCGGCCCCGCCTTTGAGGGGGCGCAGATTTCCAGCGGCCAACGCGCCGCCCCCGGCGCGATCGAGGCTATTCGTATTGATCCCATGACCAAGGAACCCCGTTTCCGGGTGATCGGCTCTGACATTTGGTCGGATGAGGACGGTTTCGAGGCGGCGGTAGGCGACGGGGGCATTACCGGCATTTGTGGGTCTGGCATCATCGAGGCGGTGGCCGAGATGCGCATGGCTGGGCTATTGGACGAAAGCGGTCTGATCGGATCGTCCGAGGCCACTGGCACCACGCGTATGATCGAGGATGGGCGCACCCATTCTTATGTTATCCACGATGGCAGTGCCAAGGGTGGGCCGGTCATCACCGTGACCCAAGGCGATATTCGTGCCATCCAGCTTGCAAAATCGGCTCTCTATGCGGGCGCGCGTCTGCTCATGGACGAACGCGGCGTCGACAAGGTGGACCGCGTTGTTCTGGCAGGTGCCTTTGGTGCGCATATCTCGCCGTTGCATGCGATGGTGCTGGGCATGATCCCCGATGTGCCGCTAGACAAGGTGACATCGGCGGGCAATGCGGCGGGTACGGGCGCGCGCATCGCGCTGTGCAACGTGGCCGCCCGCCGCGAGATTGAGCGCGTGGTGGGTCAGATCACCAAGGTCGAGACCGCCATCGAGCCGAAATTCCAAGAGCATTTCGTGGCCGCCAACGCAATCCCTCACAAGACGGACCCTTTTCCGGAGCTGTCCAAAATCGTGACACTTCCCAATCCCAGCTTTAACACCCATGGCGATGGCAGCGACGGGGGGCGGCGCAAGCGTCGGCGGGGGTAGTGCGAAATCGCGGCTTTTCATCATCTCAGGAGCGGGATACTGACGCGAACACTCTGTAAAAAGGCAATCAGATGAAACAGTTGTTCGTGCCGGCCCTCTTGTCCATTTCCCTCCTGAGCGCATGCGGTGGTCGTACCCCTGATCCCGTGGCCGAAGTGCAGCCCGGTGACAGCGCCCTTACCTGCGCGCAATTGCGCAGCGACATTACGGCCAATACCCGCGCCATCGAGGGCCTTGTCAAAGAGCAGGAAACCAAAACCGCCCAGAACATTGTGGCCGGGACTGCCGGAGCCTTTTTGCTGGTGCCGTGGTTCTTCATGGATATGAAGGGTGCCGCAGGCGACGAGGCACGCGCCTATCAGCGCCGCAATGAAGCCCTGGTCAGCCGCTACAACGGCATGGACTGTAAACCAGAGATGAAGCTCGCAAAACCAGCAGCGCAGAAACCTGCCGCGCAGACCGAGTGAGGACAGCCTGATAGCAAGCCCAGGGCCGACAGGTTTCGGCCATCGGGCTTGCTCTTGACCCTTCGACGCGCGACAGTTGCAGGATGTCGGAGGGTCAGCGCATGGCAAATCTCGAACAACGGATTGCTCAGGGCCGGGGGGATGAACCCGCCGATTTGGTGCTGCGCGGGGCGCAGGTGTTTGACCTTGTGACGGGGGAAATGATCCCCGGCGATGTGGCCATTTGCGGCGATACCATCGTAGGCATTGGCGACACCTATGACGGGCGCGAGGTGATCGACCTTACGGGGCTGATCCTTGTCCCCGGTTTCATCGACACCCATCTGCACATCGAAAGCTCTCTTGTCACACCCTTTGAATTCGACCGCTGCGTAACGCCGCGCGGCGTAACCACCGCGATTTGCGATCCCCACGAGATTGCCAATGTTCTGGGGCTGGACGGCATCCGCTATTTTCAGGCGGCCTCGGAACAGACTTTGATGGATATCCGGGTGCAGCTCTCGTCTTGCGTGCCCTCGACCCATATGGAAACCTCGGGTGCAGAGATCGACGCCGAAGACTTGCGCGCGGTGATGGGGCATCCCTCGGGGATCGGTTTGGCCGAAGTGATGAATTTCCCCGGCGTGATCCACCGCGATTCGGGCATGATGGCCAAGCTGCGGCTTTTTGAGGGGGGCCATATCGACGGCCATTGCCCGCAACTCACGGGGCGTGATCTCAACGCCTATTGCGCGGCAGGCATCCGCACAGAGCATGAGGCGACCACCGTAGAGGAGGCGCGCGAGAAACTGCAGCGCGGCATGCGCGTGCTGATCCGCGAAGGCTCGGTTAGCAAGGATTTGCATGCGCTCGCCCCGCTGCTGTCGGAGATCACGGCGCCCTATATGTGCCTCTGCACCGATGATCGAAACCCGCTCGATATCGCCGAAGAGGGCCATATCGATCATATGATCCGGGTGCTGATCGCAGAAGGGGCGTCGCCTCTGGCGGCCTATCGCGCGGCGTCGCTCTCGGGGGCCGAGGCATTTGGCCTCAGAGATCGCGGATTGATCGCGCCGGGGCGGCGGGCGGATATCGTGGCGGTGGGCTCGCTCGCCACCTGCGACGTGCGGCGCGTGTTTTGCGCCGGTCGTCTTGCGGATGCGGCGGCCTTTGCTGCGCGGGGCACGGTGCCCCCCATCGGGCGATGCTCCGTGCGGGCGCCTGCGGTTAGCCCACAGGACTTTCGCCACGCCGGCAACCGCGCCGAGACGGATGTGATCGGCATTATCGAAGGCAAGATCCTGACCGCGCATCTGCGCGAACGGATCGAGCCGGTAGAAGGCGACAAACATCCCGATCCCACGCGCGATCTGGTAAGGATTGCGGTGATCGAGCGGCATGGCAAGAACGGCAATATCGCCACCGGCTTTGTTCGTGGTTTCGGGCTCAAGTCCGGGGCTATCGCTTCGACCGTTTGCCATGATCACCACAATATCGCCTGTGTCGGGGTGGATTATGCGGATATGGCCCTCGCCGCCACACGGCTGGGTGAGATTGAGGGCGGCTTTGTCGTGGTGCAGGGCGGGCAGGTTTTGGCAGAACTGCCCTTACCTCTGGCAGGGTTGATGAGCCTTGAGCCCTTTGAGGAGGTGCACCATCGTCTTGTCGATCTGCGGGCAGCAGCACGGTCCTTGGGTGTCACCTTGCAGGAACCCTTCCTGCAACTTGCGTTTCTCGCGCTGCCGGTTATCCCGGCGCTCAAGATCACGGACCGGGGTATGGTTGATGTCAACCGGTTCGAAATCCTAGGCTAGAACGCCTTGAAGGTCAGGGTCGTTTCGGTGCGCTCGATCCCGGCAATGTCCAGAAGGTTGTCGTTGATATATTTGCCGATATCCTCAGTCTCAGGGATGTAGAGCTTGAGCAGCAGGTCAAAGGGACCGGAGGTTGAGTAAAGCTCTGAATGGATTTCGCGCAGGGCTATGGCCTCTGCCACGCGATAGGAATGCCCCGGTTTGCAGCGGATGTTGATAAAGACGCAGCGCATGAATTCCTCCTGTGGCTCAGCCCCATAGGGCTTTTACTTGCAAGCAAATGCAACGGCAAACTCGGAATGGCCTGCTTGCCACGGCGCAAGACCAAAACGCAGCGCCCAGTATCAAGCCCGGCGCGGAACCGATTGCAACAGCGTCAGCGCGATTGCTTGCGAGGATTGAACATTGAAACTTGCCACCTGCTCGCGCAAGAGGAACCGTTGGATCAATTGCTCCCGCACGCTCTCCGCACTCAGATCCGACAGGGAGCCTATCTTCAATTGCTGCGCGCTGCGGGATTTGATCTCGTCCAACTGCCGATCAAGATCAGCTTGCCCGAAACTGTCTGGAAGACCAAGCGCCACTTCGAACACGCGCCGCAGGGGTGGGTTTCCCAAGATCCGAAACCAGCGCGTGTCCTCGGTCTCTGCATCGCCTGCGATGTCGCCCAATTCGCGTTGGACGTTCAGGGCCAGGCGCAAGGCCTGATTCTGATCCCCGACGGCAACCTCAAATTCCCGACGCCGGAATTTCTCGGTGATCTCGGTTCCAAAGGTCGATAATTGCGTGCGCGGGATCGGACGGTCGGCGAAGGCAAACGCCTCGGACAGCTGTTTGTACCGGTCATCGGCAAGACGGTTGGCAATTGCATCATCCCGAATGGTGCCCTCTTCCAGAATGGCGCGGATAAAGGCGCGGCTGTTGATATCTTCCTGAAGGCCAAACGCCCCCAAGGCCACCCGCAAGAGGCGGCGATCTGAAACCAAACCTTCTGCCGTGGTGATCTTGGCAATGTTCTGCTCGAAATATTCGGTATCACGCACGATCTGCGGGGATTTGTTGAACAGATCCGTCTGACGCTCAGACGTGCGCGACAAGAGCGCCCAGCCCGACAATCCACCCAGCGGCACTACAGGCGTAAAGTTCATGACGCACGATGCGCCAAAAGACGCTCTTCACGCGGCAGGAGGGCACGCAGGGCCTTGAGGCATTTGTAGTATTCCCCGTCCAGAAGCGCCCGCGTGGCGAGGGTCAACTGGATACGGCTGTCGGGATCGCGCAACGCCTGGCTCAGCTCTTCGATTCGGCGCAGGATCTGGCGGCGCGCGTCCTGCGGATCGCCATCGCCCGAGAGCAGAAGTTGCGTAGCAAAGCAGGCCCTGCGTACAGGCGTTGTTGCACTTTCGGGGTGAATGGCATCCCGAAGCCGCAGGATATGCGCATTCGGCGTCATGATGGACAGCCGCGAGCGGCGGTCGCCGTTCTCGATCACCGCCCCGTTGATAAGCACCCGCTCTTTGGGATTAAGTTTTAGGACGAGGCCGCTCATTGGTCTGCTCTCCTATCGCTCAGCCCGCGCATGATGGCTGTATTGATGTCGATCAAGGGTTGAAGCGATGCGTTTGTATTCAGCACCGCGCTGCTGTGATGATGACAAAACTGCGCGAGATAGACGACTTGGGCCCGCAACGATTGCGGCAGTGGATTTTGTGGGTCGGCGACGTCAGTCGCCAAGATTGTCCAGAGCCGCCGGTTGTCATGAAGGGCGACCGCGAGACTGGCTATATCTCTTGGGTCCTGCCCTGCTGCGTGCACGAGGCGTTGGGTGATACGGGCAAAGGCATCATATTCCAGCCCACGGTCAGTCCGGACGGACCGGGATTGGTCGCGATAGGCGCTCTGCGCCAGACGGGTCGCATTCACGTCATGTCCTTTCAGGGTCAGTCTGTCACCGATCAGATGTCAGGGGCGCCCCGAAAGACGCCCCTGAATGGCTTAGTTCCTGAACAGCGACAGGATGGCCTGCGGGGCCTGATTGGCGATGGACAAAGACTGTGTCGCCAACTGTTGTTGCACCTGCAAGGCCTGGAGACGCGCAGAGGTCTCTTCCAAATCGGCATCGACCAATGCGCCGATCCCGGATTTGATCGCATCCGTCACCTTGCTGACGAATTCGTTTTGATCCGATATCCGTTTGGCCGAGGCACCAAGCGCTGCCGCCCCATCGACCGCCGTCTGGATATGGACTTCGATTGCGGCAAGCGAGGTGTCAGCGGCTGCAGAGTTCGTCACATCAATGTCGCTCAGATCAAGGTTGGCCTCGAAATCAACAGAAGCCACGCTGATGTTCGACGCTGTGACCGTTCCGGTTGCGTCCCGATCGAGGGACGACAGTACCGTTATCCCTGCGTTGCCCGCCGTGTTAAGCAGATTCGCGCCGTTGAATTGTGACGCGCCGATAATCGACGTGACCTGATTCACCAGCTCGTCGACATCGTTCTGGATCTTGCTGTGATCGACGTTTTCACCGGTCGCGGCGACGACCTTTTCCTTGATCTCGTTGAGCAAATTGGTGATCTGCTCTGCCCCGGCCGAGGCCACGGCGACCGTCGATTCGCCCAAAGACAGCGCGTCGGAAACGGCCTTGAAGCCGCTGACGTCGGATTCCATCACCTTGGAAATGGCAAAGATGGCCGAATTGTCCTTGGCCGTTGCGACAGCCTTGCCCGTCGAGATCATATCCTGCGTCTTGGCAAGGTTGGAGTTCACGGATTGCAAGGTCTGAAGAGCGACCATGGCGCTGTTATTGGTCAGAATACTGGACATATCATGTTCCTTTCGGGTTTGGCGAATTTCGCCATTTCATGGTTCGTCTCCCCGGAGGAGACGGTTTGGACTGTCTTTCTGACGGTTGCAGGGTGCGGGATGGTCCCGGCTGCGCCATCCGTTTCGGGATGCAAGAGATAAAATGCCTTCAAGATGCTAACGGAGTGCTAAGTCCCATCTCTGAAACGCCGCGAATTTTAGCCAATCCGTCAGGCACGCTTTTCAAGATGGTGCGCGATATCGCCGGGAATCGAGCGTTTGTGACCGTTCTGGTCATAGGTGTCCAAGGAACGTCGAATGCGGCGGTGTGCTGCGAGGCGCGCCGCAACGGTGCGAATCCCCTGCAAGGCCCCGTCAAGCAGGGCCTGATTGCGGCTCAACTTACCTTGAACCGCAATCAGATCGCCGCTTGCCGTCGCCGAAAGGGCATTGAGCGCGTCTACCAACTGTTCCTTTTTCAACATGAGCGCCACGATCTGCGACAGATCTCCGCGCAAAAGGGCGTCGCGCTCTTCCTCCAGAATAAGGTCAAGCTGTTGGATGATGCGGGTACTCTGATCAAGCGTCATGGGCACGCTCCATCATCGAGCGATAAAAGACATCTGCCAGCCCGATGCCACCCGCTTTGACCATCTCTTGTGCCAATGCCTCGCGGTGAAAGGATGCAAATTGCGATTCGCCCGTGCTTGCCACAAAGCTGTCGCTCTTGGGGTCCAGCCCCCCGAACTTGAGCATTTCGGCAAGAAAGCTTGCCTCTAGCTGTTCGGCCACATGCTTGGTGCGGGTTAAGCTGGTCGAGGGCCGGTCCACGGCTCTGGAGGAAAGTTGTACAGGGTCAGTCATGAGAATCCCTCAAATTGATCACACTGGACACAAGAAGAACCGAAACCGGTAAAGAAGCAGTAACTGGTTTCTGCAATCCTCCGGCTTATCGCCATGGCATCACGGAGGGCGCCTATGTCAGTAATCCCCGCCAAGGATCCTCTTAATCCCGTCCTTGGGCTTTCATCGGCATTGCCGTCCGGTTTGGGCGCGGCTGCTGCCGGTGGACCGTCGTCTGAAAGGGCGAAAACATTCGCCGACATTTTCCAAAGTGCGGAAGAGGCCGCCTTGGATCTGCAGCGCGAGAAAGACGATATGTCAGACGCTGGGCTTGCCGCGTCTGTTGTGGATGTCGCGCGGACCCAAATCCGCAAGGAATTGGTGTCCGAGGGTGGATTGCCCAGCACCGATGCCGGGCCTCGGCCACATGCGGGGCCGGTGCCTGGGTTATCTGAGGATGAGGACCAGCCTGTGCCGCCTGTCTCAATGGCGGTCGATGGTGCCTTGTCGCAAGCAGAGGAGGATGCCCCCATAGTCCCGATCCAGGGCTATGCCACGGCGCAGTTCGAGGGATCAGTTGCGGACGGGATGAACCCCTCGGAGCAGCGATCGGCACCGCATCGGTTTGCAGATCAGACGACATCAGCCTCTTTCGCTCATCCGGTGGGCCCGGTACCAGAGATATCGCCAGAGGACTTCACCCAAGTGGACCTAGGCCAAAGATCGTTGACAGGTTCCCAGACGGGCGGGGATGCAAAGCAGCCAGCGGCGTGGCGCGCCGATCCTTTTGTCTCTCAGCCCCGGATAAAGGCAGAACCCGACCTCTCCGCGCCGCCGGGCATGCGCCCAGATAGTTCGAATGTTGGCCCGAACCTGCCCCATGCCTTAGGGCAATTCGAATTTGATCCAGAGTATGCTCAGGTCACAGAATCGAAGACAGGTTCGCCTCGGGAATTGATATTTGGGTCGTGGGGCGCGTATTCCGCACAGAAGGCTGCTGGATACGCGCCTCCTTCATCTCTGGCCATGCGGTCAGCAGGGCTCAATCTCCTCAGCGGAGGGGAGGCCGCAAAGGCAAACCCATTTGCAGATATCCCGAAGCTTGGTCTTGGAGACGAGCCGGGAATGCCAGCGGTGACCGAGGTTTCCGACTTGCGGTTTGCCGTGTCTACGGGGCCAAACGGGCAATACCAGCCGCTCCTCTCCTTGGCGCGGACCGACTTGCCGCAGGCCATTGCCCAGCAGATTGCGGTGGCGGTGCAGTCGCAGGGTGCTGGCAAATCCACCATCGACCTTCAGCTTGCGCCCGAGGAACTGGGCCGGGTGCGCCTCAGGTTGACAAGCCATGAAGGCGTCGTGGCCGTGACTGTATTGGCAGAGCGGCCAGAAACGCTCGATCTTCTTCGGCGGCACATAGAGACATTGGCGCGGGGGCTGCTGGATGTTGGCTATCAAGAGGCGCGTTTCGAGTTTTCCGGGCAAAACCCTGGCGGAAGCCCGGGCAAGACCCTGAACGCACAAGGCGCCACCCACCGCGAGGATGAGGGGCGCGGCGCGGTGCCAGACGTGTTTGTGCCCCCGGCTCTCAGTTCGCCTGCTTTGGCAGGCGCGCGCATCAATGTCTTGATTTGAAGGAAACAAGATGGACGTGACGACGATTCCACCGGGCACTGCCCTGGACCGCAGCCAAGCAGCCCCCTCCGCAACCAACGCTGCTGCCCCTGCGCGTCCGGCAACCGGTTTCAGCTCTGACTTTGAAACCTTTCTCAGGCTGCTAACGACCCAATTGCGCAATCAGGACCCACTCAATCCAATTGAATCTTCTGATTTCGCTGTGCAGTTGGCGACATTCTCGACGGTCGAACAACAGGTGCTGACCAATGATCTGCTCACAGATCTAGGCGCGCGGTTGGGCGCACAGGGCTTGTCGCAAGTATCCGGATGGATCGGAATGGAGGCGCTGGCAACCGGCCCCGTCGCGTTCTCTGGACAGCCGATTTCCCTGATCGCCACGGTCGAGTCGCAGGCGGATGCCGCCGAAATCGTTGCAAGCGATGCCCGCGGCATCATAGTGAACCGCCAAACGATCCCGGCGCGCTCGGGTCCGGTGGTCTGGTCCGGTCTCGATTCGGCGGGTTTCCCGCTTGCAGAGGGGGAATATACGCTCTCTGTGCACTCCTTCGCGAATGAAGAAACGCTCGCACGCCACAGCGCCAGCTTTTATCGTCAAATCGCAGAAGCACAGTTCGAGGCGGGCGAGACCGTCTTGATCCTCAGGAATGGCGAACGGATCGCCCCTGCACAGGTTCTTGGCCTGCGCCCGGCACCGCAATAGGGCCCTCTTCATGACGCAGGTTTTACGTATGGCATGGGGTGCAATGTCGATATCAGCCTGCAAACTCTTGCGCGGCTTGGGGCAGCAGATAGGGCACATCCTTTGTTGGCGGCGTACTTATCCTGAGCGCACAGCCGTAGACCGCCGAGAGTGTGCCAGAGGTCAGCACCTCTTGCGGCTTGCCCGCGCCTGCAATCCTGCCCTTTTGCACCATGATGATATGATCGGCGAACATCGCGGTCAGGTTCAGATCATGCATCACCGCGACCACGCCGCCCCCTGCCTCCGCATAGGTGCGGGCAATCTGCATGACGCTCAGCTGTTGGCCAATATCAAGGCTCGAGACGGGCTCGTCCAAAAACAGCCAGTTTGCCCCGCCCGGTCCGACAGGCTCCCAGACCTGCGCAAGAACGCGTGCCAATTGAACGCGCTGCTGCTCACCCCCCGACAGGTCTTGGTAGAAACGGTTGGCCATATGCGCCAATCCCACCCGAGCCAAGGCGCGTTCGGGAACATCAGCCCGCCCGGCATATTGCCCTGCGCTATGGCCTATGCGGACCAATTCGATCACCGTAAAGGGAAAGGCGATCCGCGTGGCCTGTGGCAGCACCCCGCGTCGTGCGGCAAGTGCTGCAGCCGCACGCGGAGTTACCTGCAATTGACCAAGCTGAACTCGGCCCGAACCGGCGCTCTCGCCCGTCAGCACGCGCAAGAGCGACGTCTTGCCCGATCCATTCGGGCCGACAATGGCCGTCACCGCACCTGCGCGGGCAGAAAGCGTGACGTCGCGCAGGATGACCCGGCCCCCAAGGCCAAGCGTGATCCGCTCTGCAGCCAGCATCACATATCCCCCATCGGGCGCTGTCGGAGCAATATCCACAAGAACACCGGCGCGCCCAGAACCGCTGTGACGATACCGATGGGCAGTTCGGCTGGGGCAATGATCACGCGGCTGATGATGTCTGCCCCAAGCAGCAAGATTGCCCCGAGAAGCGCCGCATTCAGCAGCAGTGGCCCGTGATCCGGCCCGGTTGCCAGACGAAGCAGATGTGGCACGACAATGCCGATGAACCCAATCCCGCCAGACACCGCCACCGCACCGCCAGTCGCCGCCGCAACCGCAAGAATGGCCAGCGTTTTGGTCCGTTGCACCGGGATGCCAAGATGCAGTGCGGTTGCCTCGCCAAAAGCAAGGCCATTCAACCCACGCCCCAGCCCGAGGGCCCCGACCATGGCCACAACAAGGATCGGCATGGCGGTGGCCACCTTGGCCCATGTCGCCCCAGCCAGAGAGCCGAGGCCCCAGAATGTCAGGTCTCTCAGCTGCTGATCATCCGCCGCATAGACCATCAGGCCCGACACTGCGCCCGACAGCGCGCCAAGCGCGATCCCCGCCAGCAGCATCGTCGCCACAGACGTGCGCCCACCGCGCGTGGCAACCCCGTAGAGCAAAAGAACAGAGGCCCAGCCACCCAAGAACGCCGCCGCCGGCACAAGGAACGGGCCCAGACTGTCGCGCAGGGCGATGGGCAGCAGGCCGCCCAGCACAATCGCCGTCACGGCCCCAAGACCGGCCCCGGCGCTAACCCCCACGATGCCGGGATCGGCCAGCGGATTGCGAAAAAGCCCTTGCATCACCGTGCCGGAAACCGCCAGAGCCGCCCCAACCAGCGCGCCCAGTAAAACGCGCGGCAGGCGAACCTCCCAAAGGATGATGCTGTGGACGGGTGTATCCTGCCCCCCCGCACCGACCATCGACCAAAGCGAGACCCCGGATGCGCCGGTTTCAAGACTGAGGGCGCACGTCAGAAGCAGACCGAGACCCAGCCACAGATGCGCGCGCCGCGCCCGCGTGCGGCGATCCGTGAAACGGCTGGGCGTCAGCGCGTCAGCTTGGGTCACGGTCATTGTCGGTCTCTTGGGGCTGCGGATAAAGGGCTGAGTTCAAATCGAGGGCAGCCGATGCGGTGCGCGGCCCAAAGCCCAACAGATAGAGCCCGTTCATCCGCACAATTGCCTCATCGGCACCTGCCGGCGTGATGCGGATCGCGGGCATGGCAAAGAGTTGTTCGTCCAGGATGGCATGATCCCCAGTTCGGTCCATCATCAGGATCACATCGGGGGCGGCCTCTGCCACAGCTTCATCCGTCAACTGCTTGTAGCCTTCAAAGGCTGTAACCGCGTTGATGCCCCCCGCCATCTCGATGATGGCGGCAGCCTGCGTGTCGCGCCCGGACGCGAGGATGCGCCCGCCTTGCAGGCTGAGGATGAAGAGGACGCGCTTGCGCGCGGCCTCTGGCACTTGAGCAGTCCGCGTGGCCGCGGTTGCAAGCGCGGTGCGCGTCTCTGACGCCAAGGCGTCGGCGCGGTCAGGCACGCCCAAGGCTGCGCCAACAGCGGTAATCTTGGTGATGATTCCCTCGGCACTGTGCGCCTCTGGAATGGTGACAAAACCTACGCCTGATTGCCGCAGGACTTCGATCGTTTCGGGGGGGCCAGCCCCATCGATAGCGAGGATGAGCGACGGGGCGACCGAGAGCACACCTTCGGGGCTGAGCGCGCGCGCATAGCCCACATCAGGCAATTTGGTCACGTTGGGCGGAAAGGTCGAGGTCGTATCGCGCGCGATCAACCGATCCTCTTGCCCCAAGGCATGCACGATCTCTGTCACCGATCCGCCGATGGACAGCACACGGTCGCCGTCTTGCGCAAGGCTTGTCCCCGCCAAGGCCAAGATCGCCACCTGCGCCAAGAGTGCGCGGCGCGTCAGGGAACTTCCACTCATGTCAGGGCCTCCGTGTCAGCGTTGTGCAGATCCGGAAGCGCCTTTACGACCCGACCAAAGGCAGCGCGGCTGTCACGCCCCTCCTTGCCCAATCCAAAGATTTGAAAAATCAGCGATCCCTGCGCGTCAAACGCTTCAACCGAAATTGCCGCACCGCGTTGCGTCGGTTTGTCTACGGCCCAAACCTCGGTCACATGATCCAACCGCAGATGCAGGTTGAACCCTGGATCCATCACATTCTGCCATGGTCCCATCGGTTTGAGGGTCACAACAGGGCCGGAATGAATCTGAATGCAGCCCCGATTGCCGACAAAGATCATCACTTCGGTGCCTGCCTGCGCCAGTTGGGTCAGAAGGGTGTTCACCGCCTCTGGTGCCAATGCCCGCACAAACGGTGCCCCCGCGATACGGTAGGCCCCAAGCCGGTTCATCCGCAGTTTAGACGTCAGGCGCAGGAATTGATGCGTATCGGTCATCCGCCGCCATTCCTCGCGCAGGACCTCGATTTTGTCGGGGTTTGATTTCGCAGCCTCCGGGGGCGTGCGCGCCGCAACCGTCAAGCTCTCGGACTGGTCTGGCAGAGCCAGCGAGAGGCGAAGCGCCTCCCATGCGGTCAGCGATGATCCATCGCGCAGGAAAATCTTGTGCACCGCGTCGCCTGCGGCGTCGAACACCTGCAGACTGCGCCGGGGCCCTGTCTCGCTCTCGGTTTCGACCATAAAGGCATGGTGCCAATGGCTTGGGAACATCCTGAGGTCGATATCCTCGGTCAGGACCATCGCCGCGTGTTGTCCGCTGTGATAATTGTCATAGCGCCCCACTTTTTCATGCACGCAACTTTCATTGCGGGTGAGCGCCATCACTTCGCCAAGGCGTTGGGCGGCCCCCATCACCTGATCGGGGTGCGCGGCAATGGCCGTCACACCGCGTCCGATGTGGGCCGCGACCAGTTGCGCTTCGCTGATGCCAAGGCGGTTCGCCTGATCGCGGCTGCGCATCTTGGGGTTGTCGGCCATAAAGGCACGGAGTGCGTCGGGGGTAAGGGGAGCAGAGTCTGTCATGCCGGCCTCATGTCTGGATGGATGGGCTGGCTGCATCGCACCTGCGGCGCGGACGTGGCTCTCGAAAACGATTTCTCAAAGTTGAATCGCAATCTTGACTCTTTTACTCATAAAAGACTAAGGAGCGCAAGACCGATCCCAGAAAGATCGTTCGCCCACTGAAATCAAACGAAAAAACCGTGCCAGCCTTTCGCAAGCACAACGGTGTGACAGCCATTGTCAAGGAAACGAAAGGGACACGTGATGACATCGCGCACACGCTGCAGACTACTGACTACGACCTGCCTTTGCATGGGGCTCGGCTATGGCTCTGCCAGTCTGGCACAGGAAACACCCGGCCAAGAGGGGTTTCTTGGAACGCTGACGCTGGGAGAAAGCAAGCGTGCGGTGCAAACCGATACCGCCACCCCCACGACCGTGATCGACCAAGACGAAATCCGTGACCGACAGGCGGGTTCGGTGGCCGAATTGCTCGTGACAGTGCCGTCTGTGGCCCTGCTCAATGGCGACACGGCGCAGGGGTCGGGTATCTCGATCCGTGGGTTTGGATCGAATGACACGTTTGGCACGGATCAAAAGGTGCTGATTCAGGTCGATGGCGCAACGCGCGGGTCCGAGGAGCTTTACCGCATTGGCACACAGCTTTTCACCGATCCTTTCCTCTTCAAGGAGGTTGAGGTGATCCGTGGAACGGTGGGATCGTTCCAATATGGCTCTGGCGTGGTTGGTGGGGTGGTTCGGCTTGAAACCATCGACCCTGAGGACGTCACCGGGGGCGAAACCGGCTTTGGACTGCGTCAGACACTGGAGTTTCAGACCAATGGCAATGGTGTGACATCCTCGACCATCGGGGCGTGGCAGCCCACCGAGGACTTTGGGGTGCTCTTCAACTATGTCAGCCGCAGACTTGGCTTTCCTGAGGATGGCAATGGCGCTGTTATCAACCCCCTGAGGGCGCGGATTGACGATCCGTCCTGGTTGATCAAGGCCAAGTATCGTTTTGGCGAAGACAAGGCCCATTCCATTGAAGCCAGCTATCAGGATACCCAAAGCTCGCAATTCGACGTGCCATTCGACAGCTTTGGCAACCTCACCTTTTTCGGGAATGTCGACCGAGAGGTCGAAAGCCAGACCAGCATTCTCAAATACAACTTCAACCCGCTCAATGATCTGGTTGATCTGACGCTGCAATATTCGCACGTTGACGAGTCGATCTTGCAGAACGCGGTGTCTTGTCCTGGCAGCCCGCCCGCGCCGATCACGATTTGCTCGGAGCTTCTCAACGCTGACCATGACTATGAAACCACGACGCTTACACTCAAAAACACGTCCCTGTTTGACACCGGCGCGTTGCGCCATGATCTGACGGCGGGGATTGAGTATATCAACCGCGAGCGCGTCAATGCCTTTGCCGCACCGGGGGGCGAAGACAACCGCTGGGCGATCTTTGCGGTGGACGAAATCGACATCGGCCGCGCCTGGACCTTAACGCCCGCCATTCGGTATGAAACATCAAAGGTCGAGGGGGACACAGCGCCAAACGATGGCCGCTTTTCCGAGGATGCGCTGATGGGTGGGCTGTCGCTGCGCTATGCCTTTGACAACGGCTTTGCCCTGTTCGGCAGCGCCGCCTATACCGAGGTTTTGCCGATCATCGACGATCTGGAATTCCCGATCCGGGTAGGGCGGAGCGAAAAATCACGCACCTATGAACTTGGCTTTTCATATGACCGTCGCGGTCTCTGGCGAGACAATGATAACCTCGCGCTCAAGGTCACGTACTTTGACAGTGAGCTTTGGGACGTGAATTCCTTTGTCGATACGACGCCCGCGCAGAACCTGCTGGATGAAATCCAGACCCAAGGGCTAGAGTTTGAGGCGTCCTATGCCATGGAAAACGGCTTTTACGTCGATTTCAACGCGACTGTCGCCGATGGCGAAGAGGTGGATCTATTGGGCGGCGTGCGCGACTGGCGCAATCTTGCGGCCAACAGCCTGCGTGCGACCGTGGGCAAGGTGTTTGACGATACCTATGACCTGAGCTGGGAGGTTGTCAGCGCCGACTCCATCACCGTCAACGGGGTGCGGGATGACGGCTATACGGTCCACAACTTGCGCGGCACCATCGCGCCCAAGCGCGGCGTGTGGGAAGGAACCGAGTTCCGTCTTGGGATCGAAAACCTGTTTGACGAACAGTATATGCCCAATCTTGCTACCCGCCCGGCGGTTGGGCGAAACTTCAAACTCACGCTGGCCAAAACCTTCTGAGACGGGCTTGGGGCGGTAGAAGGGGCGGGTTTACCCGGCCTGCCGCCCCGGCTTTACATCATGCCGAGACCTTTCAGAGCTTGCGCGCGCGGGATCGCTCGATCACGCTGGGCACGAGCGAATCCAACCCTTCGACGACATGTATCTTTTGTGGTCGCCACCATCCGGCCACATACCATCGCAAGGGGCATTGAACCGCAAGGAGCCAAGGCATGAAAGACACTGACCCCGATGCAAAGCTGGTCATCCCGCAACCGCTGAACCTGATTGGCAATGCTTGGGTTCCCGCGCGCTCGGGCAGGGTGATGGAGGTGCTTTCGCCCATTGACGGGCTGCCCTTTGCCCAGATCGCCGACAGCGATGCCGCCGATATCGACGCGGCCATCGCAGCGGCGCGCGCGGCCTTTGATGGTGGCGAATGGTCAAGGCTGACTGCGGCAGAACGCGGTCGCCTGATGATCCGCCTGTCAGAGCGTATTCTTGAGAATATCGAACCTCTGGCCCAGCTCGAGCGGCGCGACAACGGCAAGCCGATTGCACAGGCGCGCACTGACATGAAAGTCACCGCGCGCTATTTTGAATTCTACGGCGGTGGCGCCGACAAGGTGCATGGCGAGATTGTGCCCTTTCTCAACGGCTATAATGTCGAGGTGCAACGAGAGCCTTATGGCGTGACCGGCCATATCATCCCGTGGAACTATCCGGCGCAGATGTTTGGCCGCTCGGTCGCCCCGGCGCTGGCCATGGGCAATGCAACGGTCCTGAAACCCGCCGAGGATGCCTGCCTCAGCGCGCTTCGGATTGCGGAACTGGCGCTCGACGTGGGCTTTCCGCCCGGTGCCATCAATATCGTGACCGGGCGCGGTGCGGTGGCCGGTCAGGCTCTGGCGGATCATCGCGGGATAGATTTCATCTCCTTCACCGGATCGCCCGAAGTGGGCGTGATCGTTCAGACCGCAGCTGCCAAGAATTTCATCGGCTGCACGCTGGAACTGGGGGGCAAGTCGCCGCAAATCGTGTTCGACGACGCCGATCTTGACGCGGCCATGCCCGTTCTTGTCAACGCTGTGATCCAGAACGCCGGACAAACCTGTTCTGCGGGCACGCGCGTGTTGTTGCAGCGCGGCATCTATGACCGCGCCGTTACCGAATTGACCGCGCGTTTCAGCGCGATTGCCGCCTCAGAGTCTGGCGAGGATGCGGTGCTTGGCCCGCTTATTTCGGCCAAGCAGAAAAAGCGGGTCGAGACCTATATCGCCGAGGCCGACGCACCCTTGATGGCCCGTGGCAGCATCGATCCCAAGGCCCCAAAAGGCGGCTATTATGTCGCTCCGGCAGTATTCGGCCCCTGTGATCCCAAGGCGCGGATCGCGCAAGAAGAGGTTTTCGGCCCTGTGCTCTGCCTCATCCCGTTCGAGGATGAGGCAGAGGCTATTTCCATCGCCAACGCCACCGAATACGGTCTTGTCGCCGCGGTCTGGACCAAAGATGGTGGGCGCCAGCAACGTGTCGCCAAGGCAATGCGCTGCGGTCAGGTGTTCATCAACGGCTATGGCGCGGGCGGCGGGGTGGAATTGCCGTTTGGCGGCATACGCAAATCCGGGCATGGCCGCGAAAAGGGCTTTGCGGCGCTGCTGGAATTCTCGCGTATCAAGACGATCATCAACAATCACGGCTAGGCCGCACGCAGGCGGAAAAGACCAGACCAAAGGAACGCAAGATGAGACTGGATGGAAAACGAGCCCTCGTGACCGGCGCGGCTTCGGGCTTTGGCAAGGGCATAGCCGAGACCTATATCCGCGAAGGTGCCAAGGTAGCAGTGGTCGATATGAACGCGGACGGTGCGCGCGCCGTGGCACGCGACCTTGGTGAGAACGCCATCGCCGTGACCTGTGATGTCTCCAAAGGCGATCAGGTGCAGGCCGCCGTTGACGCCACTGTTGCGGCCTTTGGTGGTCTTGATATCGTGGTCAACAACGCAGGCTGGACCAATCCCAACAGCCCGTTGATGGACACCGACGAGGCGACATTTCGCAAGATCTATGAAATAAACGTGCTGTCGATCTTTCACATGACCAAGACCTGCGTGCCGCTTTGGCGTGCTGCTGGAGGCGGGGTGATGATCAACATCGGCTCTACCGCAGGTATCCGCCCGCGTCCCGGTCTGACGTGGTATAATTCGTCCAAGGGGGCCGTGAACCTGATGACGCGCTCATTGGCAGCGGAATTGGCCCCCGACAAGATTCGCGTCTGTTGTATCGCACCGGTGATGGGGGCGACCGGATTGCTGGAACAGTTCATGGGCATGCCCGACACGCCCGAAAACCGCGCGCGATTTATCTCGACCATCCCGATGGGCCGCTTGTCCGAGGCACGCGACATCGCCAACGCGGCGCTATATCTCGCCTCGGACGAGGCGGATTTCATCACCGGCGTGGTGCTCGAGGTTGATGGTGGCCGCACCATCTGAGCGATGTGTTGGCGGTGCCGTGAAACTGTCTGTTCGGCCTGATGACCATACGCCAGTGCTTGATCTCTGACGCATTCGCGGCAAGGCTGAAACAGAGCGCTTGGGCGCAACAAGGACCTCTATGACCCCCTTTCGCTTTCTTCATACCTCGGACCTGCATCTTGGGCGCGCTTATGGCGGCTATCCCGAGGGCATTCGGCATCGTTTGCGCGAGGCGCGGCATGGCGCGATATCCCGGCTGGCCAAGGCTGCGCGCGACGGTGGGGCAGGGGTGGTGCTGCTTGCGGGCGATACGTTCGATGCCGAAACGCCCGCCCCCGACACGTTGCGGCAAGCCCTCAGTGCGATGGGCGAGGAACGCGATTTGACTTGGGTGCTGCTGCCCGGCAACCACGACAGCCTTGCGGCCTCCGAACTTTGGCGGCGGATTGCACAAGACCCACCTGGCAATCTGATGGTCCTCACGTCTGAGGTGCCGGTTGCCCTTGCCCCTGACCATTGGCTCTTGCCTGCGCCTTGTACACAACGCCGTCCGGGGCGCGATCTGACCGAGGCGATGTCGGCCCCCACGCCCGAAGGGGCGCGCCGTATCGGGCTTGGGCATGGGGCGATCACCGATTTCTCGGGCGAAGAGGGGGCCCTTGGCATCATTCCGCCCGACCGGGCCGCGCGCTCGGGTCTTGACTATCTCGCCCTTGGCGATTGGCACGGGCAGATGCAGGTGACGCCCACTGCCTGGTATTCCGGCACCCCCGAACCAGACGGGTTCAAGCACGATGCGCCGGGTTCTGCGCTTCTTGTGACGCTCGGGGGGACGGCTGAGGTGACGCCGGTCGAAACCGCGCAGTTCCGTTGGCGTCGCCCGGCCCTCGACCTGCTGCCGGGCGAGGATCTGACCGCTCGCTTTGCTGATATCCTGCCACAAAGCCGTGCACGCGATCATCTGGTGCGGCTCACCGTGACGGGACGCCTGCCTTTGGCTGACCGCGCCGCGCTCGAGGCCGCGCTGGCCGCTCGTGCCCCGGATTTCGGCTGGTTCGCGGCGGACCTCTCTGCTTTGGGCGTCGAGGCGCTGCCCGAAGACCTTGACCAGATCGACCGCGCCGGAGCGCTGCGTCAGGCTGCCGAAGTGTTGCTGGCCGAGGCAGGGGATACCACACTTTCGCAATCCGACCGCGATACGGCGTCTGCGGCACTCGCGCGTCTCTATGCGCTCAGTCAGGAGGTGCAGGCGTGAAGCTTCGGGTGATCGAGGTGACCAACGTGCGCCGTTTCGCGGGTCAGCGCGCACGCCTTGGCCAGATTGGCGACGGCATCACTGTGCTCTCTCAACCGAATGAATTCGGCAAATCGACCTTTTTTGACGCGCTGCATGCGTTGTTTTTTGAACGCCACAACAGCCGGAATGCGGCCATCAAGGCGCTGCAACCGCATGCCGGGGGCGCGCCCGAGGTGGCGGCCGAGGTGGAGCTTGCGGAGGGGCGATTTCGCATTGCAAAGCGGTGGCTCAACCGCCCGCAGGCGCAAGTGCACGACACCAACGGCCGCCTGATCGCTCAGGCAGATGAGGCGGAGGCGTGGATTGACCGGCTGATGGGCGGAGGTCTGGCAGGCCCGTCCGGCCTGCTCTGGGTGCGGCAAGGGTTGATGGGGTTGGAACCCGACGGCAGCAGCGCAGATGACAAGCGCGAGCGCGAGCGCGGGTTGAATGCGCGGCGCGATCTTTTGTCTTCTGTCGCGGGCGAGATTGACATGATGACCGGCGGGCGGCGGATGGATGGCGTGATTGACCGCGTGACCGAGGCGCTGTCGAGATTGGCGACCGCAACCGGACGCCCCAAAGCCGGGGGAGAATGGGCGCGCGCGGTGGAAGAGGCCGCAACGCTTGCCACCGAAGAGGCCGAGTTGCGCCCGCGCGCCGAGCGGCTCTCGGATGACCTGATCCGCCGGGCGGAGGTGCAGCGTCACCTTGCCCGACTGACCGATCCTGCGGATACGGCGGCCCGCGCACAAACCTTGGCCGAGGCTGAAGCCGCGCATCAGGCGGCCCAGGCCCATCAGGCCGAGGTTGCACAGGCGGAAACCGCCCTACGCCTTGCCACACTGGATGCCGAGCATTTGCAGCGCGATGTGCTGGCCGCCGAAAGCCGCGCCGCCCGCCTTGAGGAGGCCCGCAGCGCAGTTGCCAAGGCCGAAGAAGCGGCAAAGAAGGCCCGCGCGCGTGCCACTGAGCTGACCGCGCGCGATAGTGCCGCCGCGGTGAATGCCGAGGACCAAGGCACCAAGGCGCGTGATTTGCGCAACCGTCTGCATCAGGCCACCCGCGCCCAAGCGGCGCAGGCGGCGCAGATCAAGGCAAACGATTTCCAGCGCCGGCTTGACCGCGCCACAGAGCTTTGGGCGATGCTGAACAAGACCGAAGCGGCGCGCGCCCGTATACGCGTCACGTCCAAACTGCTCGACGCCGCCGACAAGGCCCAAAGCGCGCTTGATCTGGCGCGGGCGCGGGCCGAGGCACAGGCCGTGACGATCGAGGTTCACCCTGACGGCTCTCCAGCGCTGCATGACGGTCAACCTTTTGGAACAGGCCCGACGCCGATCTTAGTGCCGACTGAGCTTGCCTTGCCGGGGTTTGGCAGGTTGCACATTGATCCGGGTTCTGCGCGCGGCACAGACAGCGCCGCCGAGGTTGCGCGTGCAGATCAGGCGCTTGCGCGCCTTTTGGCGGAGGCGCAGGTTGACACGCTGGCCGCCGCCCGCACGCAATGGGCTGAAGCCCAACAGCTTGAGGCAGATGTGAAACAGGGTTTGGCCCTCTGCGCGGAAGTAGCCCCCGACGGTGTTGAGGCGTTGCGCGCGGCCCTTGCGCGGGCGCAGGCCGAGGTGGCCGATGCCCCGAGAGAAGCTGAGGATGTTGCAGCCCTGACCAAGGCGTTGACCGCTGCCGAAACCGACGAGGCGGCCGCCCGCGCCGCCGCAAAAGCGGCGCATGAACTGGCCGTGACCGCAGGTGAAGCCCGCGCCGCAGCCGAGGCCAATCGCAGCAGTGCGACGCGGCAGCTTGAATCTGCCCTGTCCGAGGCCGGAGACCCAGAGGCTCTTGTTGCGCTAATAGCCGATCTCAAGGCCCGACAACCCACGCTCGCGAACATCTGCCTCGGGGCGCAAGAGGCCTGCGACCGTTTGCGCGCCACAGCGCCGGACCTTGCCACCACCGAGGCGCGGCTAACTCGCGCCAAGGGGGCGGTCGAGCAGGCTGCGCGTGATCTGGCCAAAAACCGCGAAGACCTTGCCAGCCTGAACGCCACCATCACCGCGCTCGCCGAGGAGGGGATTGAGGAACGCCTCTCCACTCTCGCCGGAGCCCGCGCCGAATCCGAGGCACGCGCGGCCCGGTATGAGGCCGAGGTGCGCGCCCTGATCCGCCTTCGGCGCGCGTTGGACGAGGCGCGAACCCTCGCCCGAGACGCCTATTTTGGCCCGGTTCTGCGTGAGTTGCAGCCCCTGCTCGCGATTCTCTATCCGGGGGCACTGCTAACGATTGACGACACCAGCCTTTTGCCCGCGACCCTGACCCGCAAAGGTCAGGCCGAGTCGCTCGAAATCCTTTCGGGCGGCACCCGCGAACAGGTGGCGATCCTGACACGACTGGCCTTTGCCCGGCTCTTTGCGGCCTCAGGGCGCCCCGTTCCTGTGATCTTGGACGATGCTCTTGTCCATTCGGATGATGACCGCATCGAGGCCATGTTTGACGCGCTCCATCGTTCGGCCCGTGACCAGCAAATTCTCGTGCTCACCTGTCGACAACGCGCCTTCGCAGCCTTGGGCGGCACGCGCGCAGAGGTGACGGTTGACCCAACCTGAGCGCCGCATCGGGCCCGTGCGCTGCGATGTCAGGGTAGAGACCAGAAGCGTCACTGGAGACACCAATACGCAAGACCCGTCCCGTGCTTTCCACTCCACCTGGAAATGGTTCATCCCCCAATGTGGCGGACGGGTGCCCCGGAGCATAGGACGTCTCTCGTCGCCCACAGAGCCGCGCGGTCGTAGAACGGGATCACCCAGGTGTTTGATCCCGGACATCGAGGCCATCAACACGCGGGCAGCCGTCGCGGAGTAGGGCGGTGGTTTGTCTCGTGCGGTGGCGAACGATCTCGCCGCCAAAGCGCAACGCGCTCCGGATCGTGACCCGTACTGGCACTGGTTGGCGGATTGCGTCGTGGCGCGTAAGCTGCCCAGAGACAAGCCCCGGTTGGTAAGCGCGGGCCGGGGTTTTAGAACGGTGGAGGCCAGTCGTGTCGAGGATCTTCGGTGTATTCAGGAGCGTGGTTTTCCTAGTTTGGCTCAGTGCGGCGCTCGCGTCCACGGCGATTGCGGCGAGCATCTGGGCGCTGCAGATGACGTCTGCGGTTGCGGCGATGAGCGCCAAGGCCGTGGCAACGGGGATTGCACATCGTCAGCAATTAGCGAAGGCCGTCGCGAAGACCAAGGCGAAGGCCCGGCTCAGGAGGGCAATCGTTGCCGTTCCTATCGCAGGCATCGGCGCAATCGCCTATTTCGAAGAGCAAGACTTTCAAGAATGGCTGGAGGAAAACCCGGAGGGCACGCGCCAAGCCTACGCCTGCGAAGTGGCGGCGTTGACGGCGGAGGTGATCGACGAGGTCCTGCAGGACCTGCCAGAGATCGCACGCCCGGCGCCAGAGACGGTGCTGGATTACATGCCGGAGTGTGAGTAGTCGGGTAAATCAGCCATCAGAGAAATGTCTGCTCACCTCTCGCTGAAAGTGCCACACCCCAACTCGACTCGTGCGAGGCGTATTCCGCTGTACCTTTCAGGCCGTCCCCTCGCGGGCGGTCGTTGGCTTTACCACGAGCCTCTCGAGATCGGCTCACAGGCGGACAACAAGCACGACGACTGGGGTTATTGGGCCTACGGGCTCGATCCAGACTACCTCTGACGTCCCGCGTGGGAGAGGCTCTCGCCGAGCAATCCGGGGCGTCACCCGAGCCACCCGCCAGCGGGGGCACAAATCAGGGCACTTTCGCGCTGAGAACAGCCCGCGCGTGTCATCGGATCAAGGATCGGGAGAACTTGGCTGGGGTGGTAGGATTCGAACCTACGGTACACGGTACCAAAAACCGACGCCTTACCACTTGGCTACACCCCAACGTGACGCGCTAATTACTCTGGAGCATGGTGCGGTTCAAGGGTGCTTGGCAAAAAAAACGTGGTGCGATCCAAATACATGGTTAAGTATCTAATATAAATTAGTAAATTAAAGGACGCAGCGAGCGGTTACTCGAATGTTTCGCCGTCCATAACGCCCCAGAGCGCCGATTTCGGGGCCCAGCCATCATAGCCACCGGCGGAAACCGCGCACCAGTCGGGCTGGCATTCCTCGAGTCGCGCGATCACGCCTTGCTCCAGCCGGGCCACGACCATGGACTTCGCATCAGGCTTGGCCAGCAAGTCCAGCATTTCAACTTCGACGCTGGCAGTGCGTACGCCGGACAGAAGCGTGTAATGGACCCATCCGCCCGCGCCGTCGCGATCCCGCACCCGGCGCCAATGGCCATGCTCTGCGGTGATCTCGAGCGGCATGTCGCGCCGTTTGAAAATCCAGTCGATACGATGCGTAAGGCTCGGGCCGCGGCGTACATTGCCTTCTGAGGCCTTCATCGACACAAAGCGCGGCAGTGGCAGGTTCGTGACCGGCCCGCGCTCTTGGCCCATGGCCGCAACGGGGCCCAGTCCCATCATTATGACAAGGGCGACAAGCCCGGATTTCATCACCGTCATTCGAATTCTGCCCGTAATCTGCAAGGGGGTTCTTGTGCCCCGCTCTTTCCTGCGCCACTCTGGCAGCAACGCGCCTGAAAGGAAAGTTTCAAGGAGGGCTTCATGCCATCTGCACGCCTGAGTGTTGTTGTTACGCGACGCCTGCCCGAGCCGGTCGAGACGCGGATGCGCGAACTTTTCGATGTTCGCCTGCGCGAGACGGACGTGCCCATGACGCGAGAGGAACTGGCTCGCGCCGCCAAAGAGGCAGATGTGCTGGTTCCGACCTTGTCGGACCGGATCGACGCCAGCCTGATCGCGCAGGCCGGGGATCGGCTCAAACTGATCGCCAATTACGGGGCCGGGGTGGACCATATCGACGTGGGCACCGCGCGCCAGCATGGCATTCTTGTGTCGAACACGCCTGGCGTATCGGCTGATGACACCGCCGATATGACCATGGCCTTGATCCTCAGCGTGACGCGCCGCCTGCCCGAAGGGTTGGCGGTGATGCAATCGGGGCAATGGGGCGGTTGGTCGCCCACGGCCCTGTTGGGGGGGCGGATCGCCGGGCGCAGGCTGGGTATCCTTGGCATGGGCCGGATCGGTCAGGCGGTGGCGCGGCGCGCGGCGGCCTTTGGCATGCAGGTGCATTACCACAACCGCCGCCGCCTGCGCCCCGAAATCGAAGAGAGCCTTCAGGCGACCTATTGGGAAAGCCTGGATCAGATGGTGGCGCGTATGGATGTGCTCAGCATCAATTGCCCGCACACGCCCTCGACTTTCCATCTTATGAACGCGCGGCGGCTCAAGCTGATGAAGCCGGAGGCGGTGATCGTCAACACCTCGCGCGGCGAGGTGATTGACGAAAATGCCCTCACCCGCATGTTGCGCGCCGGAGAGATCGCAGGCGCCGGTCTCGATGTTTATGAACATGGCGCGGACATCAACCCGCGCCTGCGCGAGTTGAAGAACGTTGTGCTCTTGCCGCATATGGGGTCGGCCACCGTGGAAGGGCGGATAGAGATGGGCGAAAAGGTGATCATCAATATCAAGACGTTTGACGATGGCCACCGCCCGCCCGATCAGGTCGTCCCCTCGATGCTGTGACGGCTCGCCTTTGGGGCCAGTTTGGCCTATGACGGCGCGATGACACAGCCTGAGCCTTTTGAAATCTTTCTCGCCGCCGCTCCGGGGCATGAAACTGCCCTCGCGGAAGAGGCGGTGCAACATGGCTTTGGCCCTGTCACGATCCTGCCCGGCGGTGTCAGCTTTCGGGGGCTTTGGCCTGATGTCTGGCGCGCCAATCTTGTTCTGCGCGGGGCAGGGCGGGTGCTGGCGCGGATTGGGGCGTTCCGCGCGATGCATCTTGCACAGTTGGACAAGCGGGCGCGTAAATTCGATTGGGCGGCGCATTTGCGCCCGGATGTGCCGCTGCGCGTCGAAGTCACCTGTCGCAAGTCCAAGATCTATCATGCGGGGGCCGCGACAGAGCGGATCGTCAAGGCCTTGACCGAAACCTTGGGCGTGGCCGTCACCGAGGATGCGCCGCTGCGCCTGATGGCACGGATTGAGGATGATCTGGTCACTTTCAGCCTGGATACCTCGGGCGAGCCGTTGCACCGGCGTGGGTATAAAGAGGCGGTGGGCAAGGCCCCCCTGCGCGAGACCTTGGCAGCGCTCTTTCTGCGGCAATGTGGCTATGACGGGCGCGAGCCGGTGCTTGATCCGATGTGTGGCTCTGGCACTTTTCCCATTGAGGCGGCAGAGATTGCGGCGGGGCTGATGCCGGGCCGCGCGCGCCACTTCGCGTTTGAGGATATGGCGGCCTTTGACCCTGCGGTCTGGACCGCGCTCAAGTCGGCGCGTGCGCCGCACGCCACAGAGTTGCGATTCATGGGATTTGACCGTGACGCAGGTGCCGTGCGGATGGCAACTGAGAATGCGGAGCGGGCGGGCGTGGCGGGCACTACGCAGTTTGCTTGCCAACCGCTTTCGGCCTTGACCCGCCCCGAAGGGCCGCCGGGATTGGTGATGGTCAACCCGCCTTATGGCGCGCGCATCGGCAATCGCAAGTTGCTCTTCGGTCTCTATGCCAGCTTGGGCGAGGTGCTGCGTCGCGAGATGCACGGCTGGCGGGTGGGGATTGTCACCAGCGATGGGGGCTTGGCCAAAACCACCGGTCTGCCCTTCTTGCCACCGGGGCCGCCGGTGGCGCATGGTGGGCTCAAGGTGACGCTCTGGCGCACCGATCCGCTTTAGGGGGGGCTCATGCGCGGTCTGGTTCTGATCTTGTCGATCTTCGCAGGCGGTGCCGCTTTGGCGCAACAGGCCGCCGATACCGTCGCACCAGAGGGGGCAGGGGCCGGGGTATTGCAGGTGCCCGCGCGCCTTCTGTCGGCGCAGGCGGCCAAGGACGCAGGCCAGCCGGTTGAGGCACAAAACTGGATGATCGCCGCCGCCCATCCGCTTGCCGTTGACGCCGGCGCAAGGGTGCTGCGCGAGGGCGGCACAGCGGCGGATGCGATGATCGCCACGCAGCTTGTGCTGGGACTGGTGGAGCCGCAAAGCTCGGGGCTAGGCGGCGGAGCCTTTCTTGTCTGGCACGATGGCGCGAGCGGAGCGATCACCACGCTCGACGGGCGCGAGACAGCGCCTTTGGCGGCAACCCCCACACTCTTTCAAGATGCCAACGGGCAACCCCTTGCCTTCTTTGACGCGGTGGTGGGCGGGCGCTCGGTTGGCACGCCCGGCACCCCGGCGCTTTTGGCAGAGGCGCATGCCCGCTGGGGCCGCACGGCGTGGGCGGGACTGTTTTCCGAGGCCATCGCCTTGGCCGAGACCGGCTTTCCCGTTAGCCCGCGCCTTGCCGGGCTTATTGCCGAGGATGCCGACCGCCTCAAGATATTCAAGGACACGCGCGAGTATTTCCTGCCCGGTGGCGTGCCGCTCGCGCCGGGGCACATCCTGCGCAATCCGGATTACGCCGATACCCTGCGTCTGCTTGCCGATAAGGGCGTATCGGCCTTTTACGCGGGTGAGATGGCGCTCGACATCGCGGAACGGGTGCAGCGGTCGGGTGGCAATCCGGGCGTTCTCAGCCCCTTGGACCTCGCCATCTACCGGGTCAAGGAACGACCCGCGCTTTGCACGCCCTATCGCGGCTATGAGGTCTGTGGCATGGGCCCGCCGTCTTCGGGGGCAAGCACGGTGGGGCAGATACTTGGCCTGCTGGAACCTTTCGATCTTTCATCTCTTGGGCCTCAAAGCCCCGAGGCTTGGCGCCTGATCGGGGATGCCAGCCGATTGGCCTTTGCCGACCGGGGGCGTTACCTTGCGGATAGTGATTTCGTGGCCGTGCCGCTCAAGGGCCTTTTGTCACCTGACTACCTCAAACAGCGCTCTGATCTATTGCGCGGCGATGATGCCTTGCCGGAGGTGACGCCGGGCCGCCCCGACTTTGATCACGCCTATCTCTGGGCGGATGATCAATCGCTGGAACTGCCCTCGACCTCGCATATCTCGATTGTCGATGGCTATGGCAATGCCCTGTCGATGACGACGACGATTGAAAACGGGTTCGGGTCGCGGCTGATGGTGGGGGGCTTTCTGCTCAACAATGAGCTGACCGATTTCTCTTTTGCCACTCATGACGCAGGCCGGCCTATCGCCAATGCCTTGGCCCCCGGCAAGCGCCCGCGTTCCTCAATGGCGCCCACAATCCTGCGCCGCGACGGCGTGCCGGTCCTTGTGCTGGGCAGCCCGGGGGGAAGCAGCATAATTGGCTATGTTGCTAAAACCATCATCGCTTGGGTCGATTGGGGCCTTGATGTGCAAGAGGCGGTCAGCCTGCCGCATCTGGTCAACCGTTTTGGCCCCTATGACATTGAACCGGGCGCGCGCGCCTTGGTGTCGCCTCTCACCGAGATGGGGTTTGAGATACGTGAGACGGCGCTTACCTCGGGCCTGCATGTCATCGCCATTGGCGCAGAGCTTGCAGGCGGTGCCGATCCCCGTCGTGAGGGTCTCGCCTTTGGGGAGTGACGGATTTTGAGTATTTGAGCCAAAAAGAAACAGCTTTGTTTTCATCTGGCCTTAAATATCGCGGGGGGTTCGGGGGGCAGCGCCCCCCGCCTGTTCAGCCTTCGGCCAGATCGCGCAATATGGGGCAATCGGGCCGCGCATCCCCGGCGCATTCCCGCACCAAGTGGCGCAGCGTCGCCTGCATCGATTGCAACTGTGCGATTTTTTCGTCGATCTGCGCCAGATGCTCTTGCGCCAATTGCTTGACATCGCTGCTGGCGCGATCCTGATCCTCATAGAGCGCCATCAGCTTGCGGCAATCCTCAATGGAGAACCCAAGCGTGCGGGCACGGCCCAGAAAGGCCAGCTTGTGACTGTCGCTTTGGCGAAACACGCGGTAGCCATTGGTATCGCGCAAAGGCCGGATGAGGCCGATTTCCTCATAATACCGGATCGTCTTGGGGGGCAGGCCGGTTTCGCGGGCCACATCCGAAATATTCATGCCGCAGCCCCCATCACCGGGCGCAGACGCTTAAGGCGCAGCGCGTTGGACAGCACAAAAACCGACGAGAGCGCCATTGCCCCCGCCGCCAACATCGGCGACAGCAGAAGACCGGTCGCCGGATAGAGCACACCCGCCGCCACGGGGATGAGTGCCGCGTTATAGGCAAAGGCCCAAAAGAGGTTTTGCCGGATGTTGCGCAGCGTGCGATGCGAGAGTGCGTGCGCCTCGACCACGCCGGTCAGGTCGCCTGACATCAGCACCACATCTGCCGCCTCGATCGCCACATCCGTGCCGGTGCCCACGGCGATTCCCACGTCGGCCTGCGCCAACGCGGGCGCGTCATTGATCCCGTCCCCGACAAAGGCGAGCGTGCCAAAGCGCGCTTGCAAGGCGCGCACCGCTGCCACCTTGCCTTCGGGCAGGACTTCGGCCTCGACATGGTCGATGCAGAGGTCCCGGGCGATGGCATGGGCGGTGGCGGCACTGTCGCCTGTGATCATCGCGGTTCTGATCCCCTTGGCATGCAGGGCGGCGATCACCGCAGCACTGGTCGGTTTGACCTGATCGGCAATGCCCAGCACCGCCACAAGATGTCCGTCAACCGCGATGTGAATAGCGGTCTGCCCTGCGTCGGCCAAAGAGGCGGCCTCACTGGCCAAGGCACCGGTCGCGATGCCCTCGCGCGTCATCAGCCGCGCCGCGCCGATCAGCACGCGGGCGCCTTCCACCTCGGCGCTTAGCCCGTGGCCAGCGATGGCGCGCACAGCATCAGCCGCCGGCACCTTCAGCCCGCGCCGCGCTGCTTCGGCCTCGACCGCGCGGGCGATAGGATGTTCAGAGCGCGCCTGAGCCGCCGCTGCCAGCCGCAGCACGGTGTCCGCCTCTTGCCCCGCAACCACAGCAACCCGCGTCACCTCGGGCTTGCCACGTGTCAGCGTGCCGGTCTTGTCAAAGGCGATGGCGCGCACCTCATCCAGCCGCTGCAACGCTTCGCCCTTGCGAAAGAGCACGCCCAGGTCTGCCGCGCGCCCGGTTCCCACCATGATCGAGGTCGGCGTCGCCAGCCCCATCGCGCAGGGGCAGGCGATGATCAGCACCGAAACCCCCGCCACCAGCGCATGGGTTAGAACCGGGGCGGGGCCCAGCAGCAGCCAGACCGCCACCGTCAAAAGCGCAATCGCAATCACCACCGGCACAAAAATTCGCACCACCCGGTCGGCCAGCGCCTGCACCGGCAGCTTGGCCCCCTGCGCCGTCTCGACCATCGCCACGATGCGCGCGAGCACGGTATCCTGCCCCACCGCCGTCGCACGAAAGCTGAGTGCGCCCGCACCATTGACTGTGCCGCCGACGATACTGTCACCGGGCCCTTTGGCTACGGGCAGCGCCTCGCCGGTGATCATGGATTCGTCGATGTAAGACTGGCCTTCGATCACCTCGCCATCAAGTGCCACTCGCTCGCCGGGACGCAGATGGATCAGATCGCCAAGCGCCACCTCCTCGATGGGCAAATCGTTGACCTTGCCGTTGCGCGCGACACGGGCTGTCTTGGGCTGCAATCCGATCAGCCGCTGGATCGCTGCGCCCGTGCGCCCCTTGGCCCGCGCCTCCAGCCAGCGGCCGGTCAGGATCAACGTGACAATCACCGCCGCCGCTTCGAAATAGACAGCGCGCGTGCCCTCGGGCAAGACTGCTGGGGCAAAGAGCGCCACGGTGGAATAGGCCCAAGCCGCAGTTGCGCCTAGGGCGACGAGGCTGTTCATATCCGGCGCGCCTTTGAGCAGCGCAGGAACCCCCAGACGGTAGAATTGCCGCCCCGGCCAGATCAGCACCAGCGTGGTCAGTCCGAACTGAATCGACCATGACAGAGCCATGCCAAGCGTCGCCATGATCAAATCATGCAGCGCGGGGATCATGTGCCCCCCCATTTCAAGCACGAAGACCGGCAAGGTCAGCAGACCCGCGATCAACATCTGGCGTCGGGCTTGCGTGATCTCGGCCGCACGCCGCAGAGCGGGGTCCTCGCCATCCTGACTGCGCAGGCGTGCAGGATATCCCGCCTCGGTCAAGGCGCGCGCAAGGGTGCGCGCATC
>NZ_CP030099.1:1570000-1815000 GCF_003288315.1 Roseovarius sp. AK1035
TGAAGGAACTCGGCAAAATACCTCCGTAAGTTCGCGAGAAGGAGGCCCGGTTTCTAGGCAACTAGAGGCTGGGGGCACAAACCAGGGGGTGGCGACTGTTTACTAAAAACACAGGGCTCTGCGAAGTCGCAAGACGACGTATAGGGTCTGACGCCTGCCCGGTGCCTGAAGGTTAAAAGGAGGGGTGAGAGCTCTGAATTGAAGCCCAGGTAAACGGCGGCCGTAACTATAACGGTCCTAAGGTAGCGAAATTCCTTGTCGGGTAAGTTCCGACCTGCACGAATGGCGTAACGACTTCCCCGCTGTCTCCAACATAGACTCAGCGAAATTGAATTGCCTGTCAAGATGCAGGCTTCCCGCGGTTAGACGGAAAGACCCCGTGCACCTTTACTATAGCTTCGCACTGGCATCAGGATTGTGATGTGCAGGATAGGTGGTAGGCTTTGAAGCAGGGACGCTAGTCCCTGTGGAGCCTCCCTTGAGATACCACCCTTCGCACTCTTGATGTCTAACCGCGGCCCGTTATCCGGGTCCGGGACCCTGCGTGGTGGGTAGTTTGACTGGGGCGGTCGCCTCCTAAAGCGTAACGGAGGCGCGCGAAGGTTGGCTCAGAGCGGTCGGAAATCGCTCGTTGAGTGCAATGGCAGAAGCCAGCCTGACTGCGAGACTGACAAGTCGAGCAGAGTCGAAAGACGGCCATAGTGATCCGGTGGTCCCAAGTGGGAGGGCCATCGCTCAACGGATAAAAGGTACGCCGGGGATAACAGGCTGATACTGCCCAAGAGTCCATATCGACGGCAGTGTTTGGCACCTCGATGTCGGCTCATCTCATCCTGGGGCTGGAGCAGGTCCCAAGGGTACGGCTGTTCGCCGTTTAAAGAGGTACGTGAGCTGGGTTTAGAACGTCGTGAGACAGTTCGGTCCCTATCTGCCGTGGGTGTAGGATACTTGAGAGGAGTTGCCCCTAGTACGAGAGGACCGGGGTGAACGAACCACTGGTGGACCTGTTGTGGCGCCAGCCGCAGTGCAGGGTAGCTATGTTCGGACAGGATAACCGCTGAAGGCATCTAAGCGGGAAGCCCCCCTCAAAACAAGGTATCCCTGAGGGCCGTGGTAGACCACCACGTCGATAGGCCGGAGATGTAAGCGCAGCAATGCGTTCAGTTGACCGGTACTAATGGCCCGATAGGCTTGATTTGATCCAGTAATAGCAAGACTGTTACAGAACAAATCAAAAGCATACACAAAACACAGAGTACTGACTTGGAAACCAATCCCCAACCGGAGCAAGACGGTTGGAGATACCCGTCCTCAACTAGCCGATAGGCGATAGGACAAAAAATGTCCTCAAGTAGCCCTCCGGGCGGTAGGACAAACATAACGAGGCTTTTTCCCGGTTTGGTGGCCATAGCACAAGCGAAACACCCGGTCCCATCCCGAACCCGGCCGTTAAGCGCTGTCGCGCCAATGGTACTGCGTCTCAAGACGTGGGAGAGTAGGTCGCTGCCAAACCTGGTAAAAGCCTCGTAAAACTCATGTATCTCTCAAAAACGATCAAACCCTATTCCCATAAAATAGGCGTCAAAAAACAGCGCATAAACATGCGCCTAAAATAGTCCGAAAACCAATACCAATCAGGACTATACACCGTCGCGGGATGGAGCAGCCCGGTAGCTCGTCAGGCTCATAACCTGAAGGTCGTAGGTTCAAATCCTACTCCCGCAACCAAAAATTCTATACTTTGCGTAACCTCCTGTTCAAGGGAGGTTTTTTGCTGTCCGGACTTCCCCGCACCCCCAAGGCTCAGCGCCAGGATGCCCGCAAGTGCGACGTGAAGGTGGACAGACATCCGCCCAGTGGTGGGGTCTGGATGCAGCACGCTCTTCTCGATCAGGCCACGGATCGCCTCACCAGCATCACCGTCACTGTTCGGCTCTGGCAGTATTTCCTTACTTTACACGCTGTACATATCAACCCTTGATTGTATAGTCGAAGGACGTCAGCTTTTTTTGAGCGTTGTTTGGGAATGAGTGATGAAAACTGGTGTCTTTGCTCTCCCCGTTACAGCATTCCTGCTCCTGATCCCAGGCGGCGCAATGGCGGGCGCTTTAGAAAAAGACACTAGGGTGCAATGTCGATCCACGGGCAGTTGCACGATCAAGGACGACCATCTGGCCACAGAGAAGTCTGATCCTTACAAGGTTTACGGCAAACCACCGATCAAACATGCTGACCGTTTGGCAGCAGCGCGGTTTTATCATGTTCGGGATTGTCTGGTGCCTGCCGAGAAACGCAACGACGCTCCAGACCTGACGCAGATCGACTGGCGCAAGATGCGATCCGAAGCTGTCATCGAGGTCTGCCTTTTCCGAATTTTCTCGAGCCTCGGAAACCCCATCGCTGCAAAACGTTGGTTTGAGGTGCGAGGGTTGCGAAGAGTGAAACTCTATACCAGTTCGGGGCGGGCGGTACGTGAAGGCAGACAGGTTTAAGGTACCACAACCAGCGTTAAGGCAGGCAATCTTCTGAGCGAAACAGGAAAATGCTACCTCTCACGTAATTCTTCCAGCAATTTTCTGTGCTCTAAGGTCGTCCACGCAGAAACCTTCTCCGCAAGCTGGAACGAGGACGGGCAACTGTGGGGAACGGCATACGGGCAAACATCAAAGTAGTGGTTTTATTTTAGGGGGACATGGCAACAATTGCACCGGCAGGACACTTCATCGACGCAGCGGCTGGGTAGGGCGCGGAACGGCGCGGCTCATGACATGACGCTTCCCCTCAGGTTCAAGCGCAGCTTCGTCAACGCGCGCAGATCGAGGTTTCGACCGTCCTGCCGGGAAATCGTGAAACGCCAGGTCGCAAAGGGTGTCGGCTTGAAGAAATCCTCGCCAAAGCGCCCGGTTGTTGCGCTGTCGCCAGTGGGCATCGCCGCCACATCCAGCGGGTTGTAAACGAAGGCGCGCATAAAGGGCTGGGTCACAAATCGCGCCGTGCCACCGGAGGGCGTCTTGTCGAGGTAGGTGCCGTCTGTCTGGATGTCGATCCAGAGATCGCCGTCAGAGTGCACCCCGTCTGCATAGACTCGAACAGCGTCGAGCCGAACCCTGTACCAACGGTTGAACCGTGGGTGATCGGTTGGGATCGTTACACTGACAGAGCCATCAGCGCTTCGCATGATCGCCAACGCAGGGGGGCCGTCATCGCCGTCGGCCTGCGTCTCGTCCGTGGCTCTGGCATCGCTTTGCGCGATGACCATGTCCGGATCGTCGGCCGCACCGGCCGCCAAAGTCAAGTCGACGTCTAGCCAGACATCCATCGGCCCTGGCGACCGGCCAAGTGCAATGCTGGTGACCCAGGTTCCCGTATGGGTCATCACCGCTTCGGAGAACGCGTCGACGCTGTCGGTGATCCGGGGCAGAACTGACCGGTCGATCGGACGCAGCGTGAAGTAGCTGGCCGCCCGCATGAAGGCTTCCATTGCCAAGTAGACGCTGCGCTTGCTGTCGAGCACACGCCCGAAGGCAAGTTGCCGCAGCGCCGTATCGCGTGCCTGCGACTGCGAAAGATCGCGCAGGTAGCCATCGTAGATCCGCCGCGAGGCCTGCGCCGCCCGCTCGCGCAGGATCGCGTCCGCGAGGTCGTTGTTGGCCTTGGCGAGCGCGAGGCGCGTCTGGCTCATCGTACGGCCATGCAGCACCAGCCGCCTGAGCGCCAGCCGGTAGGCGCGTCCGCCGCCGAGCTTGTCCATCATGTCGCTGATCTTGTCGAACATCTCCTCAAGGCCCAGCTCGGTCTGCGCCCAGCCGTCTTCACCCCCGGTCACAACGTCGAGTCCGATGGGCGCTATCGCCCCGAAGGACGTCTTCACTTGGGCTGCGGCCTTGACGAGAAAGTCCTCGCTTTGCTGCTCGAGCTTCTTCGCCTTCTCCGCAATGTCGACGATGCGCATGATGCCGTCGTAGATGCCCTTTACATCCTTGCCAGCCGAAATCCCGGCCTTCTTGAGATCGGCAGCCCCTTTCTTGATCTTGTCCTGGCGCGATTTCTCCTTCTGCGCCGCTTCCCGATCCGCTTTGCGTGTCTCGAAATACGAAATGACGTCTTCCTTGGCGTTCTCGGCCGTATATTCCGGGGGATCGCCATCGTCGTTGTCTTCGAAAAGCCAACTGATATCGATGACGTCCTCGAACTTGTCACTTTTCGCCGCGCGCGTTGACAGGTCTACCGACATACCTGCCAACATCTTGATATTGTCGATGACGGGGATGGCCGCGAGCGTTCCGCCCGAGGCGACAATCGTCCCGACTTGTTGAACCAAATCCACCACACCGGTGAATATCTCGATCGACGCCTTGATCGTCTCGTCGCGCTGCCAGTTCTTGATGCCGCGCTGGAAGTCCACCATCAGATCGCTCAGATCGGTCTGGCATTCCAGAAGGTTCGCCGCCGCGATCTGGCGCGCTTTGCGCATCTGCTCGCAGGTTGCCTCGGTCTGCGCGCGTAGGTTCGCGGCGAGCTCGGCCTCGTTCTGCTTATCTGCGATAGTAATCGCCACCTGGTCGCGCCAGTGCTCGTCAGTCCTCGCCTTCTCGACCAGAGCGTCGTAGCGCTGCACGCGCTGGTGCAGCAGAGCAAGGCAGGCCTTCGATTTTTCGGCGTAGATCTCATGGTCAAGGTGCGGAACAAGAAGCGCGCCAGCACCGATGTCCATTAACTGAATCAACGTCTTGTAAAGCGCGTGACAATCCGATGACAGCATGTGCGAGGTTGGGTGGCGCGCCGTCAGGGCTGCAACCCACATGACTTGGTCCGCCGCAAGGCGCGGCTCTTCGGTCGAGAGCAGGCACGCGATCTGGAACGTCGTCGTCAGCATTACTGCCAGCGGCTCGCCGGGCGCAAGAAAGTCGAGCGCAGCCGCCGAGGCGGCAACCTTTGTCGCGCGTTCTTCACCGCGTTCCATCACATAGGCAGTTGTGCTGCCGTCGGCGGCAATATGCGTCTCGGCCTCGACAAGATCGCCGCCAGCGTCGAGACTGACGGTCGCAAGCGTCAGTGTGGCGGGCACGCCCGTGGCGGCATCGACGATGCGTTGCGCCGCGATGATTAAAGACAGCTTGGTGCCGTCGCTCAGGTCGAAGGTCAGGTCGGCCTTCGCCCCGATCTCGATCACACGCGCGAAGATGAAAGTCGGGCAGCGCAACGTCGGTGCCTTATCGAGGACCAGAACGTCGCAGCAGATCACCAGCATCGCCAGCTTGTCGGCGTCTTTAATGCTTGCGTCGATCTCGCTCCAACGCAGCAGCGGCGCGCGGAACTCTCCATAGTCTGGGTTGAGGTGCTGGTATTCAGGCAGGTGCCAACGCTGGATGGTCTTGGCGGAATAAAGCTCGGCCCAATTGTGTTTCATCGAAAGACTCTCTCCGCTTTGTGTGCTGGAAGGGGTGTGCGGGCCCGCGAGGGCCCCCACGCTTCAGCCGCCGAGCTTTTTGAACACCTCGGCAACGGTGGCTGTTCCAGGTGCGATGCTGACGTAGTTGTCAGTCATCAACTCGCTCAGGTCGGGCAGCATCGTCTGCCAGTTTTTCTCGACCTTGCGCAGGGCCACACCCAGCAAGCGCTTCGATTTCACCTCGTTCTCGCCATCGGGTGATTGTCTCGTGGTGTTCTCCAGGTATTTCGCCATCTCGGAGATATGCGACGCGATCCCCTTCCATGTCTCTTGAACCACGCCGCATTTAGCCGAGGCCGCCTCGCTATAGCTGATGACGTTCGCCAGGCCGTTTGAGCCTTGGCTAAAGACGCTGCGCGCCGCGAGAGCCTGTTTCAGATGCGCGCCCTCCTTCTGGATCGAATCCTCCAGTTCTTCGATATCCTTCATCCGCTGGATCGCCTTGTCCGTGTAGATGCCCATCACGACGCCTGTTGCGATCAGGCCAAGGGGTGGCAGCACCCAGATGTAAGTGGGCGAGGTCGCTGCAGCTATTGTCGCCTCTGTATGCAGCCGCCGCGCCTCTTCCAGCATCTTGTGTTTGTAGGCAATTGAGCCCTCGGTGTTCGCATCCGCCGCGAGGATACCGAGCGTCTCCTCGTTCGTGCTGCTGTCGCTGTCGAGGCTTGTGCGCGCGGTGTCGAGCTTTCCCAATGCCTTGCCAAGCTCTGTCCGGAACGCGTCGAGCGCAACTTTGACATTGCCCGCCCTCGTGCTGGCGGAATTGGCGTCCTTTTGAAGATCTGTCAGCAGCTCCAGTGCTGTTTCTGTATCGCCGTCCTCGACCGAGTCGAGGATGATTTGCAGCATCCCGTCCTCGCCCCCGGCTGTTGTCTCGGCATAGACCTTTAGGTCCATGCCCACCTGAATGACCTCAGAGAAGACGTTCTTGAGGAACGCTTCGCAGGCTTTCGAGATCAGCAAATTGCCGTCTTGCATTGGGGGCAGAAAATCGAACTTCAGAGCATCGGCACCCATGATCGCCTTGAAGTCCGTCTCCGACGTCGGCAAGCGGATACCCCAGTTCGCGTAGACCTGAAGAAAGTGCCAAGCCTGCCAAAGCTCTGACCGGTTTGACCCCTCGCGCCCAATGAGCGACATCAAGGGCTCGAACGGCTTGGTGAAGTCGATTGTTTCAATGCTGTCATCGGTCATGCTGGTTCCTTTCAGTTCAGGCTGGGCTACCTAAGTGATGGCGAAGGTCTGTATCCATCTCGACATCGCGTCCATCTTTGGACGTGCCCGCTCGAGGTGGATGTTCGCGACCTTCAGGTTTGACGTAGCCTCGGATTTCTCGATTTGCTGGTAGGCCGGAAGAAGCAGGGGCCCCAAGGCCACCAAGTCATTCTGGAACTGTGTCATTGTCTGGTCGACGGTCAGCACCCGCTCAACCCCATTGCGCAGCGCGACAAGCTCGGCCTTGTACACCCCAAGGAGTTCTCGATGCTGGCGTTGCGACGCGGCCTCGCCCTTGTGGATTGCAATCGAAGTGTTGAGCTTGTTGAGATTGTCGCGGTTTTTATCGACCTGGCCAAAGGTAAAGATCGCTTCCAGACCGTGCAGGATGTAATCGCCCGCGTTCAGTTTGTCGCTCGCCTCCTTCGCGGCCTTCGCAGCAGCCTCCATCCGCTCTTCAGAGGTTTGGATCGCGGCCGTCATCTCTCTGATCTGCTTGCCGTGTGTCGCGATTTCGCGCTCAATCCTTCCGAAGACCTTGTTTCCGGCGACCTTGACACTCATCGCCTGTTGCGTGGCATGCCGCGATTCCGCGACCGTGTCGCCGAGAAGCACGAGAAGCTGGCCGAGTGAGGCCTTCAGCATGTTGTCCCCGCCCATATCGCGCCATCTCGCGTCGATCCTGACAAGACTTTCCGATAGATTGTTGGCGAGGACGGCGAAAATTGACAGCGAAGCCAGCAGCTCGGACATAAAATTGGCAGGAAGCCCGGCGCGGACAACACCGCCCGAGGCAACCCAGGAGCGTAATTCGGAAACACCCTGAAACGGGCTGGAATCTGTCATATCTATGCCTTGTCTCATAATTCTGGTGAAAAGGCGGGTGTGAAAAGAGGCCTTGGAAATCTATCCTTCAGGTAACCCTAGGTAAAGTGAATTGTCATGTCTACAACTTTGACGCATTCTTTGGCTGGGGGCAGCACGCCCGAGAAAAGCGCCGACAGCGCCTGATACCCGTCCAGCGGCGGCAAAATAACCGTGTGCTGCGCCGGTTGGGCGATCACCGAATTACCCTCACCCGGTACGCGAGAGGCGCTTGAACTGTGCAACACCTCGGTCGCCCCTCTTGGCCATTGCAAGCAGAAGCCCGCCTGTGCCGCTGTCGACCAGGGGCATGCCCTCGGCGCGGAGCAGGAGATCAAGCGGCGTGGGCCTAAGAGAGGCGGTTCGCGTGCTCTGCACAGGCTCTGGGCGTTTTCCAAGTGGTTCCGCCTTGGGTGCGCCACGGCCGCATCATGAATCGGCGCTGTCCCACGTGATCACCCAAATTTGATTCAATCTTGATTGGTGCAGATGCCAATTCCACGCGACAGTGCGACCACACTTGTGGCACGCACAGCATATTGCCCGACAATTCTGAACTGCGCATCGGGCATGTCGGACGGCAGATATGAGGCGTCCTGCTGCAGCAGCGATCTGTGTGAAGCCGGTAACCGGAAGGGCCCAGTATGATATCGAAATTGCGCAATCCATCATTTGTCTGGTTATTTGCCCCCTTGTTGGCGCTGTCGTTGTTATGGTCCAACGACGCCCCAGCCCAGACCACTGGCGCGCTTCCGGACTACGTGATCAAGGAATTCGGCACCCCGCCCAAGGTTCCGCTTGGCCCGCCCTCAAAGGCATTGCGGGCCGCGATGCAGATAGCCTTTGTCGATAGCTTCACACAATCGTCGTGGAAAGAGGCGCAATCCGACGCTCTGATCGAGATCGTGCGATCGGAGGACCCCCGCCTTGCGTGGCTGATCAGCGACATGATGCGCTTCGTCACCAATGGCAGTTTGAACATCACTCTCGCAGACGCCGCAGCCGACTTGCTAAAGGTCGATCCGCCGGCCGAGAACCACTGGGAAGTCATCACAAACACTCTGATCGCTTGGGATATCCCGGCGCCACCGGGCTATCTGGAGATCAAGCGCACGATCTTCACCTCTGCCGTGCCCGGCTGGGAGCGGATCTTTGTCGAGGGCGATATCGACTGGCGGATGGTGTCGTGGGGCGGCGTGTTGATCGGCGACCGGGGCTTTGGGCAGACGGACGAGCCGTGTAACTGCATTCCCGCTGCCGATAACCCCAAGGTCAGTAGCGCCAAGGCCGCGACATGGCTCGACGATGATGACATCGTATTCGGGATCGTGGTGAATGGCGAAGCCCGGGCCTATCCCCGGCGCATCATGGAAGTGCGCGAGATGGTCAACGATACGCTGGGCGGTCGCAATCTCGGTATTCCCTATTGCACCTTATGCGGTGCCGCACAGGCCTATTTTACCGATGGGCTGCCCGCCGGGACCGAACGGCCAATCCTGCGCACCTCAGGGCTGCTGATCCGGTCGAACAAGGTGATGTACGATGTCCGGACATTTTCGATCTTCGACACCTTCCTCGGCCATGCCGTGACCGGACCCTTGGCGAAACGCGGCCTAAAATTGCAACAGGCCAGCGTGATCACCACCGACTGGGGGACATGGCGCGCCGCGCATCCCGAAACAACCGTGCTGGTCGAGGAACTGGCGCTGGGCCGGGATTTCGATTTCCGAAACGGGCGTGATGCAAACGGCCCGATCTTTCCCGTGGGTGATGTCGACCCGCGCCTTCCGGTTCATGAGGATATCATCGGGGTCATCGCGGCCTCTGGAAAGCCGGTGGCGTTCCAGCGCAGCGCGGCCATGATCGCGCTGAAACGGGGCGAAAAGATCGAGTTCGAGAATGTCCGCCTTGTGCTTACGGCGGGCGGCATTCGCGCGGTCGATGCGCGCGGGGCCGATCAAGGCAGTCATCAGGCCTTTTGGTTTGCCTGGTCACAATTCCATCCTGGTACAGCCCTCTGGTCTGGCTAAAGCCTAAGCCGGGATGTCCGAGCAACAGTTTGCACGGCTGCGAATAGCACTGTTGATGCGCCCAAAGGACGCCGCCGCGACAGGGTCGCGGTGGCCATAAACTTGGCCGTCCCGCTACAGAGAATGTGGAGAGATGGCACCGCGTGCTGTCCGGGAAAGGGGGCAGGCATGCCATGATCTGATCAGCCCACCATCAAAGCTCAACGGGTTCGATCCTCACCGGACAAGGTCTAAGGAAATCGAGTTTGACCAAAACGCCCAATTGGCAGGGTGGGCATTCGTCCATGCGAGACGCCGCATTTAAGGGAAAAGGCCACTGATTGATCCCGTCGGGCGTTGCCCCGCGATCTTGTTTAGACAGTCGGCGCTGAAGGAGAGTTTGTCAGACTGCCGTCAGCCTCGCCGCCTAACGACGGCAGTCACATTTCGCTATCACTCTGTTGGAAGTGCTCTATTTTCCATTCACACCCCGTTCGCCTTGGCTCTACTCTGAAAGCTGTCCCCGGATGCGCGTCCTGCTTGTCGAAGACCACCCCCCTTTGGCCGAGGCCGTTTGTGATGCGCTGCGACGGTCAGGTTTTGCCGTGGATCATGCCGCGACAGCTGCGGATGCGCGCGAATTGTCGGGTCTCTCGGATTATGGCTTGGTGCTGTTGGATCTGGGTCTGCCTGATGGTGACGGGCTGCGCCTGCTGCCGACCCTGCGGCAAGGGGGGCGGGTGCCGGTCATCGTGTTGACCGCGCGCGATCAGTTGGCCGACCGGCTGGCAGGGCTGGATGGCGGCGCAGATGATTATGTGGTGAAGCCGGTGGAGATGCCCGAGCTTGTCGCGCGCGCCCGTGCCGTATTGCGCCGCCCGGGCGATAGGTCAGACACCACTCTACGACTAGGCGCGCTTTCGCTGGATACTGCGGCACGCAGCGTCAGCGTGAATGATGCACCGATCATACTTGGGCGTCGCGAGCTGGGTGTACTGGAACATTTGATGCGCAATGCGGGCCGCGTCGCGTCGCGGAAGGTTCTGGAAGAGGCAATCTACACGATCGACGACGAGGTCACACCGAACGCACTGGAAGCAGCCGTGTCGCGCCTGCGCCGCGCGCTCGAAACGGCGGGCTGCCCGGTGCCAATTGTGAACGTGCGAGGTGTCGGCTGGATGCTGCCGCGCGAGGGCAGTGAATGACACGGCCGAACCGTCCGCTGGCACAGGTGCTGATACGGCGTCTGGTACTGATCACGGTCATCATCGTTGTCCTGAACATGGTCGTGGTCGGGGCCTACTATGGCTCCGACCGTGCCGAGTTAGAGGCCGAAGTCGTCGCGGACGTGACGGAACGTTTAGGGGCACGTTTGGAGGATAGCGGCTTGCCCGCCGATGCCCCGGCACGGGCAATGTTCGCGAAACATCCAACAGCCTATGCATTCGCGCTGGTGGATCGCACCGGAACGGTCGTTGACGCCATGAACCGCGCCCTTATTCCGTCATCCGCTCTCGATCTTTATGCCGACGACTGGGTGACAGCGGTCGATTTGCCTACGGGCCGATTGCTCTATGCAGGGCACGAATTCCGTGACAGGACCGATGGTTTGCGGATGGTCTTCGTCATGACGTCCGACCCAGAGAACCTGTTGCGCCATGCTTTCTTAAGCGAGCTGCGCCAGCATGTTTGGGGGCCGATCCTGCCCATGGCGCTGTTGCTGATCGGCGCCAGCGCATTCGTGATCCGGCGCGAACTGGCACCGGTAGGCCGTGCTGCCGCTTGGGCACGAACGCTAAGCCCCGGAGCCGTGACACCCCCCCCGTCGGGCCCTGTTCCCTCAGAGGTGGCAGACCTGATTGATGGCACGCAACGCGCACTCGACCGGCTGGCATCAGCGCTTGCGGCAGAGACCCGGCACGCGGCTGAGGCCGCCCATGCTTTGCGCACGCCAGTGGCTGTGTTGACCGCCCGGCTGGACGCGCTGCCGCCGGGCGAAACAACCGACAAGCTGCGCTCTGATCTGGCGGCCCTCGCGCGGACCGTTCAGCAGGTTTTGGCGGCATCCAGAACCGAAGCACTGAGTGCGCCGACCGAGGGCGCGCTTGATCTGCGCAGACCGGCAGAGGCGGTGCTGTCGGCCCTTGCGCCCTTCGCCTATAGCAAGGGGGTGGACCTGTCTCTTTCGCTGCCGGATACGCCGGTTCTGGCGAGGGCAAATGACGAAGCGGTGCAGCTGGCGCTAACAAATCTGGTTGAGAACGCCGTACTGCATGGCGGACCGGGCGAGGTCGAGGTTACCCTAGGCCCAGGCCCGCGCCTTTCGGTGCGCGATCACGGGCCTGGGCTTCCGGCTGACGCAGGGGAGCGGATATTCCAACCCTTCTGGCGCGCGCCCGGCGCGGTTGCGGGCGGAACGGGGCTAGGGCTGGCCATCGTGGACCGGTTGCAGCGCGCTCAGGGTGGCACAGTCGCGGTGCAAAAGCCCAAAGGCGCTGGCCTGGAAATCGTTTTGACGTTTGAAGCCTCAATATTCTGACAAGCCGTCAGTCAGCGGTCAGAATCAAGCTTCATTAAGCTCTCATTGGATCGATGTGCGATCCACATGCAGAGGAGCAAACAAATGAACGACGGCAATGACGTGAAGAAGATGGACCTGCGGGAGAGCCGCAAATGGTTGTCAGGCGAGGTGGAAATCCGTCTGCCCAAGGCCTGGCTTGCAATCGGTGCGGCCGCGATCGCGGTGCTGCTGATCGTGGCTCTCGACTGATCTCCGAACTCTTGACCCTTCAACAAGGAAGCTATCCATGAAATTCTTTGCCATTGCTGCACTTAGCGTGACCCTTGCGACCCAAGCGGCCTTCGCCAGTCAGATCACACCCATCGCCGATGTACAGCGCGGCACGATGGTCACCGTACAGGGGATTGTCGAACGGATCACCGACGAGGATGAGTTCCGCCTCACCGATGCCAGCGGCGATATCCGTATCTATGTCGGCCCCAACTGGGTTCCCGCCGAAGTCGGTGAGACGGTCATCGTCAACGGCTCGGTTGATGACGATCTGGTCTTCCCGCGCGAAATCTATGCGCGCAGCCTGACCCGCGCCGACGGAACAGTGATTACGTTCGACCGGCGCTACGACTGACGCCGCTGCGGTGTGCTGCGGGCCCATGAGGGCCCGCAGCTGTTTATGATTTCATCCTCGTGGCAGGCTATGTGCCCGCTTTCTCTTGTCAGCAATGCCGGACGCCATTCCATGCCTCAATACGACTTTGGCACTCCACCCCAGTCCACTACTGAGCTGTTCGCGCAATTGTGCCACCGCTTCGACGAAAGCGCCCCGACATTGGGAGACGTGGCCCGCTTTGCCGGACCCCGCACCTATGCGTTGATCTTGCTCATCTTTGCCCTGCCAGAGGCGCTTCCGCTGCCCGTGGCAGGTCTCAGCACTATTCTCGCCATCCCACTTATCCTTGTCTCTGTGCTGATGCTTTTGTTCGGCCCCGAACCGCGCCTGCCTGTCTGGCTGAGCGAACGCCGCGTCCCGCTACGACTTCTGAAAATGGGATCCACCCGGATCGGCCAGGCCCTGAATAGGCTGGAGCGCGTGTCGCGCCCGCGTTGGCCCGGGCTGATCGGCCAGACACGCGTGATCGGAGCGGTCTGTTTGGTTCTTGCCGTCGTCATTGCGCTGCCAATCCCATTTGGCAACATGCTGCCAGCACTTTGTATCCTTGGCATCGCCGTCGGCATGCTGCAACGCGACGGCGCACTTGTTGCCGGTTCGATGACCGCGGGCGGTCTTGTCGTAACTGCTCTGTCGACAGTTATCGCGCTCGCCGGTGAAGCCGTTCTTGCAGTTGTCAGAGAGGTCTTGGTCTAGACGGTCAACCGCAGTGTAAGGATAGGCGGGGCCAGAGCCCACGCCGACACAGGGCGGGTCAGGCAGGAAAAGTCCAGAAGTGTCCCCCTGTGCCGCGCACGAAAGCCGTTGAAGGTGCTGCGAAGACAGCTACTGTTGCCGACATGAGGAAACGGGATCACATGGGCGCATTCTTTTGGCGCGCCAAGGCGCTTGCAGCCTTTGTCTTGCTGCTTTGGGTGGTTCAAGTCGTCAACTGGATCACAGGCTACGGCTTTAACCCGGCCTTTGGCCTGATCCCCCGGCACGTCAGCGGGTTGGATGGTATCATCGCAATGCCACTCCTGCACGGAAGCTTCTCGCATCTGATGGCCAATACACCGCCATTATTGGTGATGGGCGGGTTGCTGGTGGCCACTGCCACGCGGGCCTTGCTGGCTGTGAACGCCGTGGTGATCGGCCTCGGCGGCGGTCTCGTCTGGCTATTTGGAAGCTCCGCCATCCATATCGGTGCGTCGGGGCTTGTCTTCGGCTGGTTCGGCTTCCTCGTGGCGCGTGGTTTGGTGGATCGCTCGCCGATCACGTTGGGCGCAGCACTCCTCGTCGGAGTTCTATACGGCTCCATTCTCTGGGGCGTTCTGCCGGGTCAACCCGGCGTCTCTTGGGAGGCTCACCTGTTTGGCGCAATTGCGGGCGCAGCCGCTGCCTTCGTTATAAGAACACAGGTCCATGCTCCGCGCTTGGGCGACGTCAATCTGGAATGAAGCGGCCCTACGCGGCGTGCGGCAGAATCATTCGCACTGACGAGCAGGTTGCGACAACCGTTCTTGTTATGCCTAATGGCACCAGATCCAAACGAAGTTTACGTGAATGGGCGAAGCTATAGTTTGCGACCGTGATTTGAGAGGCGTTCGATGATCAGAAAGGTGGCTGCCTTAGCCCTTCTTGGACTGTCATTGGTGTTTGGATATTTCTACTATGCCCAGTATTTCAAATGGCGCGGCTGTTTTAACGACCTAGGCCGGTGTTACGAAGCGGACTCGGGCGTCGTGTATTTGGAGCAATCCGGAGATGCATGGCTCTTGCTGGCTGCATTGGCATTTGGGGCATCCCTGTATCACGCTTGGCGTTTGAAAAAGCCAAATCGATAGTCATAGGCGCGTTCCCGTCTTTGGATGCGGCGCGGCATTTTCAAGGGGCTAGTTCAGCAGCGCGGCAAGGACGGGCCAGACTGGACCTTCGTATTCATCTGCATTGCACCCTGGCACAGGGATTGAACGATCCTTTTAAGCAGGACGGCATCAGCCCCGAGCGGGCAATGTCAGGGTCACCGCCAGCCCGCCACCTTCGGACTGCCCAATGTCCAGCCGCCCACCATAGGCCGCGACCCGGTCTGTCGCGATGGCAAGGCCGAGGCCGTGGCCCGGCACAGTTTCATCCAGCCGCGCGCCCCGGGCCAGCAGACGGGCGCGGTCGGGCTCGGGAATGCCGGGGCCGTCGTCTGTGATGCTGATCTGAACGCCATCGGGACAAGGCGCTGCCGCAAGCCGCACCGATGACCGCGCCCATTTCACTGCGTTCTCGGTCAAGGCGCCGACGATCTCGGCCAGATCCTCGGCATCGCCGCGAAAATCTGGCGCGCCTTTGGCCGCGATCTCTAGCTTCACGCCGCGCCGCCGCGCTTCGGGCGTCAGGACCAACGCCACATCCTCTAGCACTGGGGCTACGGCCGCATGCGCCGTGGGGTCCAGCCCCGCTGCTGCTGCGCGGGCGCGTTTCAGGTGCCAGCGGATGATGCGGTCCATCCGGTCGATCAGGGCGGTATCCTCGGGGTCCGCCCGATTGGCCAGAACGGCCAGTGGCGTCTTGAGCGCATGGGCCAGATCGCCCGCATGGGCACGGGCGCGCGCCACCTGTGCTGCATTGGCAGCGATCAGGCGGCTGAGTTCATCCGACAGCGGGCGCAGTTCGGCGGCCTGAGCAGGGGGCAAGGTCTCGCCTCGCCCGTCGCGGACAGCGGCGACCGCGCGGGCAAAGCGCGTCAGGTCCACCAACCCCGCCCGGACGGCCAGAACCTGCGCAGCCAGAAGCGCCGCCCCCAGAGCCGCCAGCGCCAGGGCGAGCGGGCGGCGGATGGCCGCCAGTTCCGCCACAACCTCTGCCGCAGGCAGGGTCACGGTAACGGTCAGACGCCGCCCGTCGCCCGGCGCAGTGAACCTTGCGACATGCGCCACCAGCGCCGCGCCATCGGGGCCGGTCCGCCCCGCGCCATCCGCCCCCAGATTGCCGGTGACAAGCGAGGGCGCGCGTGCCAGCGCGGCTGTCCCGTCGCTGACCTGCCAGTACCAGCCCGACAGGGGCCGGTCAAAGCGTGGATCCGCAGGGGGCGGCAGCACGGCAAAGGCCCCCGCTGCATCCCAAGCCGCGGCCGCCATCACGCCCCGCGCCGCCGCCGTCAGATCCGCGTTAAGGCGGCGGTTCACGAAATCCGCCAGCACCGCCGATATTGCGAACCACGCCACCACCAGCGCGCCCAGCGTCAGCCCGGCGGACCAGGCCAGCATCCGCGCGCGGATTGATCCCGGCGTCATTCTGGATCAACGGGCAGCAGGCGATAGCCCTCGCCCCGCCGGGTTTCCACGCGCGCCTCGCCGATCTTGCGGCGCAACCGGCCGATCACCACTTCCATCGACCGGAAATCGCGGTCGGCGTCGCGGTCATACATATGTTCTGACAGCTCTGTCCGGCTGACGACTCGTCCTTTGTGCAGCATGAGGTAGCGCAACAACTTGCCCTCAAACGCCGTCAGGCGCAGGGGCATTCCGTCAAGCGTGGCAAGGCCAGTGGCCGTATCCAGCATCAGCGCTCCCGCCGCCAGTTCGGCGGTCGCATGTCCTGCGGCGCGGCGGATCAGGGTCGATAGGCGCAGCGTCACCTCCTCCATCCGGAAGGGCTTCAGAACGTAATCATCCGCCCCCGCGCGAAAGCCGGCCACCTTGTCAGACCAGGCATCCCGCGCGGTCAGGATCAAGACGGGAAAGGTCAGGCCCGCGCCACGCCAGCGTTTGAGCACTTCGATCCCATCAATCCCCGGCAGGCCAAGGTCTAGCACCGCGGCACCCACTGTCTCGGTCGCGCCAAGAAACTCGCCCGTCTCGCCGTCATGCGCGCTTTCGACCGTATAGCCTGCCTGCGTCAGCGCGGCGGCGATCTGGGCGGCAAGGTCGCGATCATCCTCGACCACGAGCACCTTCACCGGGGTTCCTCCGGCAGGATGCGGGCCTCGGACTGTCCCACGCCATCAACCTCTAGAAACCGGCAGCCGGGGCCGGTGATCTCGATCTCCAGCACGTTTCCGGCGGGGGTGAGCCAGCGGATTTCCTGCACGAGGCCATCCTCCTCGTCTTCGATCCGCAGAGCTTCGCCGCGATAGCGGTCGGCGACGCAGGCCAAAGCCGCCCCTGCATCAATGGGTACGGCGTCCCCGGGAGGGTCCGCAAGGGCCGGGGTAGCCGACAGGGCAAGGATCAAAGGGACAAGGGCATAACGCATGGGCCTTTGTATACCGCACCAAAGCTCAACGGAAACCAAACCGCGCCGTTGCGGCGGCATTTGGGGCGAATCGCGCAAGATGGTGTCATGTTGAACCGAAGGAGACACTGATGAAACGCACCCTTGCCGCCCTGATCCTGACAACGGCCCTTGCAACCCCGCTTGTGGCGCAAGAGACGCCGCTGTCGGGCACCGTGGCCGAAATCTTTGGCACCCAGATCGTGCTGACCACCCCGGAGGGCCGCCTGCTTGTGACCCTGCCTGAGGGCGCCACCGTGCCCACCCCCGGCACCCGGCTGGACCTGACCGGCACACGGACGGGAGACACCTTTGCCGCTGCCACCCTGACGGCAGGCCCTGCCGCCGATCCGGCAGAGGCGATGCTGCCCGCCGCGCTGCGCGGCCTTGGCCTGACAGACATTCGCAGCCGCCCCGATGACGATGGCGAAACCTACTTTTACGCCCGCAGTGGCACCGGCTGGCTGCGCGCCGAGGCGCGTGGCGCGCGATTGCTGGAGGTGCAGGTCGATGGCGCAGGCCTGCCCCCGGCGCTCATTGATGCGATGCTGCCTGCTACCGTCCGCGCCGAGCCGCGCCTGGCCGAAATTGCGCGTTTGACCGAGATTGACCTCGACGACGACGGTGAAATCTCGGTCGAGGGCTTCTCTGCCGAGGGGATGCGGATCGAGATCGAGTTTTCCCGCAACGGCACCCTGCGCGAGTACGACCGCGAACTTGACGACCGCCGGTCACTGTCGGAAGCGGCGGCACGGGACCGGCTGGCTGCACTTGGCTATACCGATGTCGGCTTCATCGAACGTGGTGGGCGGCATGTCACCGCGCTGGCGATCAACCCGTTCGGAGACACCGTCGAAGTGCGGCTGGACGATCAGGGCCGCGTCGCGCGCGAACGCCTTTGGCAGAACTGACGGGGGGCAAACGAGAACTGATACACCTCGTCCCGCCGACGACGCTACAGCCTTGCGCGGCAGCGTGGTGCGACGCCATGAAATTGTCCGGGTCTCGCCCTTGGCGGCAAGGGGTTCGGGGGGCTTCCCTGCGACATGACTCGGACAAAGCCTGTTGGGCGTGACGTGCAGGGTGGTGCTTGGGCTACCGGAAACCCCCAGAGGATCAGGGCGGACCTCATCCTTCAGTGACCTGAAGTGGCTCTACGCTGCACCTGAACAGGACACTTGTAAGAGCTTCATAAGATCGGAACGCGGGCTGCGTAATCCTTAAAGTCAAAGTCCCGAATCGACATCCGAGGCAATTTGCGAATGATCGGATTTAGAAGAGCGCGACAAGAAAAGCTCGTCTTAAAACATCCTTTCCGACTTGGAGGTCTGACCCAATGCAACTGAAGATTGCCACGGCATTAGCGACCACGCTTGCCTTTTCCACTGCGAGTTTTGCTCAAGACGTCGTCGTGGGCGTGCCGAACTGGCCGTCGGTCACGGTTACGGCCAACGTCATCAAGCAAGTCGTCGAAACCAACATGGGCCTCAAGGTCGAGCTTCAAACCGGCACCAACCCGGTGATCTTTGAGGCGTTGGACAAGGGCTCTATGCATATCCATCCAGAAGTCTGGTTGCCAAACCAGCAAGGGCTGGTTGATCAGTTCGCCGCAAAGATCGAACTCAACAGCAATTCGACATCGGCCGTGCAAGGGATATGCGTGAATCAAGCGGCGCTGGATGCGGGCATTGTCGACATCAGCGATCTGACCGACCCGACCAAGGCTGCACTTCTCGACAGTGACGGCAATGGCAAGGGTGAGGTCTTCATCGGTGCCACTGGCTGGGCGTCGACCACGGTGGAAAAGGCCAAGGCCCATGGTTATGGGTATGATCTGGTGGTTGATCTTGTGGAGCTGGACGAGGGCGTGGCGTATAGCCAGCTTGATACGGCGATTGCTGGGGCCAAGCCTTGGGCCGGATTCTGCTACAAGCCGCACCATTTGTTCACCGTCCATCCCGAGATGACCTTTTTGACCGAACCGGCCTATGACGCGGCCAAGTGGAATGCACTGACACCGGAAGAAGACGCGGATTATCTGGCGAATTCCAATGTTACCATGGCTTGGCCGCCAGCTTTCATTCAGCCGGTCTTTGCCAAAGATATGGAAGCCAATGCGCCGCAGGTGGCCGCCCTTATGCGCAATATAGACATCACGGCGGATGATCTTGGCGCATTTTCCTACTCGGTCGTGATTGATGGCAAAGATGCCGGGGCCGTGGCCGCCGAGTGGATTACCGCGAACCCCGATCGTGTGGCCGCTTGGCTGAAGTGACATCTTGAGGCTGGAAAACACAGGGCATGGCGGCGCGCTGCCATGCCCTTCCTTCTTTGAGGCACGAGATGGACATGCAATGGCAGATCCTGTGATCGAACTTTCGGGTGTCTGGAAAATCTTCGGCACCGCCGAACAGGCCGCCCTTGCCGATGCCAAGGCCGGCGCGACAAAGGCCGAAGTTCTGGCCAAGCACAACTGCGTTGTGGGCATTGCCGATGCGTCGATTTTTGTCATGCCGGGCGAGATTTTTGTCATCATGGGGCTGTCGGGCAGCGGCAAGTCCACCTTGGTGCGCCATGTCAATCGCGTTATCGAGCCGACATCGGGCGATATCCGCGTGCTGGGGCAGGACGTGCGCGCACTGTCGCCTGCCGCCTTGCGGGCGCTGCGGGCCGAACGCATCGGAATGGTGTTCCAGCACATGGCGTTGATGCCTCACCGGTCGGTGCAGGATAACGTGGCCTATCCCTTGGAATTGCGCGGCTCTCCCAAGGGTACGCGCTGGCAAGTTTCGGCGGAAAAGTTGAGTCTGGTGGGGTTGCAAGGCTATGGCGACCGCCTGCCGCGCCAGCTGTCTGGGGGCATGCAGCAACGGGTGGGTCTGGCCCGGGCTCTGGCCGCCGACCCCGAGATCCTGCTGATGGACGAGCCGTTTTCGGCGCTAGATCCATTGATCCGGCGACAATTGCAGGACCAATTCATGGAATTGTCGCACAAGCTGGGCAAGACCACACTTTTCATTACCCATGATCTGGATGAGGCGATCCGTGTCGGTAGCCGCATTGCCATCATGAAGGATGGCCGGATTGTTCAGACTGGCACGCCCGAGGAAATCGTGACCCGGCCTGCGGATGACTATGTCAGGACCTTCGTGCAGAATATCTCGAAGCTGGGATTGATCACCGCGCGCACCGTCATGGAGCCTTTGATCTCTTTTCCACATTTCGATGTCGCAAACGCCTCCTATGCTCCCACCACCGCCAATCTTGATGCGCTGATCGGGCTGTGTTCGGGATCGACTCTGCCAGTTATCATCCAAGATGGTGGCGTGCCGGTGGGGATCGTCACCAAAGACAGGCTTCTGACGGCCATAAGGGAGGGTCGCTGATGGAGGCCAACTTGATCCCCCGATTTACCGGCCCGAGTGCCCCCTATTACACCCGCGCCTTTGCTGCGATCCAGTCGCGATCAGGCTTTGTCCTTAGCTTCAACCCCGCCGCCGCGCTTCTTGGCCCGATCTGGGCCGGGATGCGGGGGATGTCGTTCCTGTTCTTGCTGCTTTGTTTTCTTGACCTATTGGCCCTGAACCAGATCGTCTCTGGCCTTGGCGGCAACACCAACAGTGCCGAGGCAGCCCGGATCAGCCAGTTGCAAGACACTATCGCCACGCGCCGCGTCGAGGCGACCGAGGCCATAGCGGCCGGCGACACCGATACCGCGACCCGCGCCACCAAACTGGCCGACAACCTTCAAAAGGCCGTTGATGCAGCAATGGCAGAAACGGCATCCCTGACAGACGGGGCGAGCACCCGTGTGGTGCAGGGCGTCATCCTGCTGCTAGTCATCCGGCTGGCAACCGGGTTCTTTGCCAATGCAATATACGAACGCCGCTACACCGCATGGCGGGGTGACCAGACCCTGCCACATGGCGCGCCGCCTTTGCGGGGGGCGGTCACCCTTGCCCTTGCCAGCTTGATCTATGGCGTCACGCTTTACGCAAGGATCGGTATGCCACCGGATTGGCTAACGACATTTCCCGCTGACAAGACGCTATTCTCTGACACGGCGGCCTGGTTTGACGCAGGATTTGAAGCCGCATATGCCTCGGGGCAGGGGTTCTTTGACGGGCTCCGAAATAGCATCCGCATTCTGGTCGAGGCGTTGGAGATCGTCCTTGTTGGCACCCCCTGGCCGGTGATCATGCTTGTGATCTGCACGCTGGCCTGGCAACTTGCCGGGCCCCGCATCGCAGTGTTCACGGCTGCCGCACTCGCCTATCTCGCGTTCTACGGCTTCTGGGAGTTGTCAATGCAGACGGTCGCTTTGCTGGGGGCGGCGTCAATTCTGTGCATCGTCATCGGCATCCCGCTGGGCATTTGGTTTGCCCGATCAAAGACCGCGTTTGCCATCGCCCAGCCGATCCTTGACTTCATGCAGACTATGCCCGCCTTCGTCTATCTGATCCCTGTCATCGCGTTTTTCGGCACGGGAAAGCCGCCCGGCATCATTGCCACGCTGATCTTTGGCATGCCGCCGGTGATCCGGCTGACCACACTTGGCCTGACCGGCGTTGCCGAGGATGTTAAGGAAGCCGCCCGCGCCTATGGCGCGACCGAATGGCAGGTCTTGCGCGGTGTCGAACTGCCGTTGGCCAAGGCGTCTATCCTTGCAGGGATCAACCAGACAATCCTGATGTGCCTGTCGATGGTGGTGATTGCCAGCCTGATTGGCGCTCAGGGGTTAGGGTCGGTGGTGCTGACCTCGCTGCAATATGCGGCGAAGGGGCAAGGGCTTCTCGCCGGGTTGGCCATTCTACTCTGCGCCATGGTTATTGACCGCATCGTGCAAGGCAGTTTCCGCAAGCGCGAATGACGGCTAGTTTGTCGGAAAAGGAGCTGCCATGTCCGACGTTACCCGCCTGCCAGCCGAACTGACCTTTCGCGGATTGCGCGTTTTCGTAGCGCTGGAGGAAGCAGGTTCCATCGCCGGGGCCGCTCAGAGGCTAGGTGGATCGTCCTCGGGCGTCAGCCAGCATATTACCGCGCTGGAAGCCGCCATCGGTGCGAAACTCTTTGACCGTCGCGCCAAGCCAGTCACCCTGACCCCCGCAGGTCAGGTACTCCGCGCCCATGCTCACCGTATCCTGTCGGTCGTCTCCGAGGCGCAGGCCGAGTTGGCCGAGATCAGCCTGACCAGCTTACCGCAACTCAATCTCGCGATCATCGACGACCTTGATGCCTCGCTCACGCCCGTTCTTGTGTCTGCCCTGCAAAAGCGGTTTCGCAAGTGCTTTGTCTATGCTTTCTCTGGCCGGTCCGACCAGATCATTGACCGGCTGCAAACACGAGAGGCCGATATTGGCGTAACCGCCCTGCTGCCTGCTGAAAGCACCACGTTTCAATCTGTCCCGATCCTGCGCGAAGCCTTCATCTTGTTGACCGCCAAAGGGGCGATCAAGCCCGGCACCGACCCACGCGAAGCGCTGGCCCGGCTGCCCTTCGTGCAGTATTCAGAGACGATGCCCATCGGCCAGAAGGTCGCCCAGCACCTGAAGCGCGTGAAACTGAACGTCCCCCGTCGCTATGCGTTCGAGGCGACACGGTCGGTTCTTGCAATGGTCGTGCAAACCGGCGGTTGGACACTGACGACCCCTTTAAACCTTCTGGATGCCGAACGTTTCATCCCGATGCTCGATGTCCTGCCGTTGCCCTTTGCGGGCGAAACGCGCCATATCCACCTTGTGGCCCGCGCCGAAGAACTGGGCCAGTTGCCCGAAGCACTGGCACGCGACTGCCGCCGCATCCTGCGAAACGTGCTTGTTCCCCGCTTCGAGGCGATTGTGCCGGGCTTTGAGGGCGCGATCGAGGTGGCAGAGGATGAACCCCAGACCGAAGCCTGAGACCACGCACAATCCTGATTGGCGCTGACCAGACATTCGAGACTGTTGGCATTCAGCCATGTCTTCGCGCCCTCTTTCCAGTTTTGCCGCATCGGCCGGTGCCACGGTTTGCCCGCGCGTGAGGTCGGTCAGGCTATGCGGCCCCACCTAGGCAACGCTTTTGCCAAACCTCTCCGTTCAGGGGTCCAGTTGGATCGGGAACTCGTCGCGCATCCGGGCCTCAGCTTCGGGCGCGAGATAGGAGGGATGATGCGTCTCCAGCACCCGGCGCGCAGCAAGCTTTGCACGGCCCCAAGCATCGGGGCGGCCCTTTTCTTCCCAGGTGACGGGCGCGTCACGGTCGGCGATGGTGGGGTAGAAGTAATCGCGTTGCATCGCCGCAATGGTATGCGTTCCGCCCAAGAAATGGCCCGGTCCCAGCACCGCCTCGCAGATCGCCTCATAACCCAGCGTTTCTTCGCTGACTTCGACCCCACGCAGGGTGCGGTAGATGAGCGAGTGCATCTCGTCATCCAGGATGAAGGCTTCGAAGCTGGCCCCCAGCAATGACGCCATCATGCCGGATGACTCATAGATCAGGTTCCCTCCGCCGAGGGCCGCGGCAAGCGAGGATATCCCTTTTTCGGCCCCGTATTGCGCATCCGGCACCTTGGCGTCGGTCATGCTGGAGGCAACGCCCGAAGGCAGGCCAAGCCAGTTGGAAATCTGCGCCGAGGCTGCGTTCATGACGCTGATCTCGCCGCCGCCACCCACAAAGGAACCGGTGCGCAGGTCCACCACCAAAGGCCAGTTGGAAAAAACCATCGGATGACCGGGCTTGATGACGTTGACCATGATCAAGCTGGCCAGCGTCTCGGCAAGCGACTGGGCTAGAAATCCGGCCAGCGTCGCGGGTGCTGTTGCGCCAGACTGCGCTGCGGTGATGCAGGACAGGGGAATCCCATGCTCGATACAGGCCAGCGTCACCATCACCGCATCCTCGCCATAGCGCATCGGCGAGATCATCGGCGAGATATGAGTCTTTAGAAATGGAGTTGCGTGAAACAAGCCGGACGTGCCATCGCCGCCTAGGCCGATGTCGACCATCCGCATGATCGGCGCAACATGCTCGTGGATCGTGAACGACGTGGCGACAGGTTTCGTTGTGCCCTTCATCAGTGCAAAGACCGTGTTGACATCAAGGTCATAGATATCCGGCAGGTCGGTCGCGACACAGCAGCGGGTAAACCAGCTGACATTGGTCAACGTGTCCTGCAACCTTGTGAAATCGTAAAGATCGCGCAGGGTTGAGGGGCGGTAGCCGCCGCTGTCAATATCCAACGTCAGAACGGCCGCGCCGCCGGTGCCGAAATGCACGGCATCGCCGCCCACCTCGATTGACCGCGCGGGATCGCGGCCATGAAAGGTGAAGGTTTTCGCAGCCATGCCGATGGCCCGCTTGACCATGTCTTGCGGAAAGAACACCCGCCCGTCGCCAAAGGTGGCCCCGGCGGCCAGGAACGGCTTTACAAGAATTTCCGGCACCTCGCCCACGCCCAGATCAGACAGAAGCCGAAGTGCGGTCTGGTAGATGGCCACCATATCGGCTTCGGACAAGGGCCGGTATTGCCCGCCCCGCTGACCCGGTGGACAAGGATTGACCGCAGGCGGCAACGCCCTTTTGGCAACCCGGTCTGCCCGGCCACCACTGCGTCGCCCAGTTTGTCCTTCGTTCATCTCGCCCTCCGATTGCTGTTCTACTGAGGGCCTATGGTGCCGTCGCTGACAACGCTGAAGCTGCGACTTCAGGCTTTCTTACGGGACGCTTCGCATTTTATGAACGCACCTGACCTTGATTGACGAAACCTGGCCGCTTTGCCCTTGTCATAGCAATAAGCAGCAGGAGCGAATGATATGAAATCGACAACTCGCGTTGTGGTGATTGGCGGCGGCATTGCTGGCTGCTCCACCCTGTACCACTTGACGCAAGAGGGCTGGACCGATGTCGTCTTGCTGGAACGCAACGAGCTGACATCCGGAACCACTTGGCATTCAGCGGCGCAGGTCACCAATTTTGGAATGACCCAGACGATGGTGGGACTGAAAAGCCATTCGATTAGTCTCTACAAGGAATTGGCTGCAGATCCTGACTATCCGATCAATTACCATCACGGCGATGGCGGTATCCGCCTCGCCAATTCCGAAACCACAATGGATGGTTATCGCCACTTTGCCAGCCAAGCCAAGGTGATGGGGGTGGAGTTTGAAATCCTCGATGCCGCCGAATGCGCCCGCCGCCATCCGCTGATCACCACTGATCGTCTGGTGGGCGGTTTGTGGGACGGCGAGGATGGCGACATCGACCCCGCGCAGCTCTGTCAAGCGCTCGCAAGACGGGCTCGCAAGGCAGGGGCAGAGGTCTATCGCAACACGCCTGTCACAGGCCTCACGCAATTGAAAGACGATAGCTGGATTGTCCATACCGACCAAGGCGATATCGCCTGCGAGATTGTGGTGAACGCCTGCGGCTATCGCGTGAACGAGGTTGGCGCGATGATGGGGGTGCATCACCCGGTCATGTCGATGGAGCATCAGTATTTCCTGACCGAACCGATCCAGGGGATAATCGACTTTGGCAAACGCGTACCTCTTTTGCGCTGCCCGATCGACGATTTCTATTCGCGTCAGGAAAAACAGGGGCTGCTGGTCGGCTTTTACGAACAGGATTGTCGGACATGGGGCATGGACGGGGTGGATCCACATTTCGTCAACGCGCTTTGTCCATCGGACACTGACCGCGTGCTGCCCGTGCTAGAAAACGTCTTCAAACGTATGCCCGCGTTGGAGGAAGTGGGGATCCACACCATCGTCAATGGTCCGATCACCTATACCATTGATGGAGCACCTCTGGTCGGCCCGATTCCGGGCAAACGCAACGCATTCTGCATCATCGGCCTGCGCGCCGGGATTGGAGAGGGAGGCGGCCATGGCTGGCTTCTGGCGCAGCAGATCGTGCATGGCGAAGCGCAGTATGACACCTGGGTCATCGACCCGCGCCGCTTTACGACCCACGCGAATGTGGAACTTTGCGCCCTCAAGGCCATTGAGGATTACCAGAACGAATTTCGCTTTCACCTGCCGCACGAACACCGCCCGGCTGGCCGACCGATGAAAACCACGCCCCTGACACCGATCCTGGCGGCAGAAGGTGCCGAATTCGGCGTCGTGAACGGCTGGGAGCGCATGGCTTACATCAAGCCCTCGCCTGACTTCCACGAAACCCACGGCTTCCGATTCAATGAGGCGTTCGACGTGGTCGCAGCCGAGGTGCGCGCAGTGCAAACCGGCGTCGGGATGACCGAAGTCAACGGCTTCAACCGGTTCGAAATTACCGGGCCGGGCGCGCAGGACTGGCTGGACACGATGTTTTGCGGGCGGATGACGCGGAAGGTCGGCAAGGTTGGGCTTGGCTATCTTTTGAACCATCACGGTATGGTCAAGGGCGAGGCGACGCTTGCGAATATCGATGACGGCACGATCTGGTATGGTTCGGCGGCGGCGTCAGAATATCACGACATGGACTGGCTGACGGCGCATATGCCCAAGGATGGGTCGGTCAGCATCCGGTCGCTGACGAATGATCATACGATCCTTGTGCTGGCCGGTCCAAAATCACGTGATGTGCTGGCGGCCGCGTCGCGCGGGGATTGGTCGGCCACGGCCTTTCCTTGGCTCTCGGTGCGGCGGGCCTTTGTTGGCATCGCACCTGCTGTGGTGATGTCGGTCAGTTTCTCGGGCGAGTTGGCCTATGAAATCCACGTCCCGAACGCGCAGCTTTACGCGGCCTATCTGGCGCTGCGAAAGGCGGGCGAGGCGCACGGATTGCGGCTGTTTGGGTCCTACGCTGTTGAATCTATGCGCATGGAAAAGGGATATCGCCATTGGAAGGCGGACCTCGTGACCGAGTTTACCCCGTTCGAATCCAGCCTCGGGCGCTTTGTAAAGATGGATAAACCCCATTTCATCGGCAAGGCGGCGCTGGAAAAGATGATCGCCGAAGGCCACCGCCGTGCCTTTGTTTCGATGGTCCTCGATGCCACGCATGCCACCGCGCATGGGGGCGATGCGATCCTGTGCGACGGTCGGGTTGTGGGATCGGTCACCTCCGTTGGGTGGGGGCACCGGGTAGGCAAGAATATCGCCATGGGTTTCGTGGAACCCGCTTTTGCCGCAGAAGGCACAGCGCTGATGGTGGAGGTGATAGGGGTCCCTACGCAGGCGACAGTGGTGCCCGAGTGTCTGTATGACCCAGAAAACCTGCGTGTCCGGGCCTAGCCCCAAGGAAAATGGTCCAAAATTGGTCGAAATCCTGCTTGCGCAGGGTTTCGTTGCGACAGAGCTTGCCATTGCCTTCGACAGCTTTCGCATTGCCAACCGTTTGGCGGGCCGCGAGTTGTTCCGGCTGCAGATCGTGTCCGTCGACGCCGCGAACACGCTAACGTCGCTTGGTGGAATGGAAATCACAGTCACACCGATGGACTCGACGACGAACCTGCCGGATCTTCTGATCGTGACCGGTGGGTCGGAAATGGCGCGTGCACTGCGCCGGTTCCTGCCGCGCCTGCAGCGCGTGCGAAACGCGGGCGGGCTGGCCGTGGTCCTGTCAGATGCCGCACAAGCGCTTCTTACCGCAGGTGCAGCCGAAACCGCCGCCGTGCACTGGGAAGGGCGCCCGATGCTGGAGGAGGCAGGAATAGCTGAAAGGGGCACCAACACTCTTTTCAACAGATCAGGCAATCTGGTGACAAGCGCGGGCATGGCCGCAACCGCTGATGTGGTTCTGGCGCTGATCGCTGAGATGACCTCATTGGTCTTGATGCGGGACGTGGGCCGTGTCTTGCTTTTGGAACGCCTGCGAATGGCCGAAAGCGAGCAACCGCAGGGCTTAAGCGATTTAGCCAGCTTACCGGACGGCCCCCTGCGCAAAGCTCTGAAGGCAATGGAAACCAACATTGAGTTTCCACAATCAACCGCCGAGATCGCCCAAAGCATTAATCTGTCGGCGCGGCAGCTTGAGCGTCTCTTCGCGCGCCACTTGGGCAAGAGCCCACAGGCCTATTCCCGCGATCTGCGCCTGCATCGCGCGCGCACCCTGATTGAGGGCAGCTCACTTTCGCTAACGGAAATTGCCCTTTCTTGCGGATTTGAAGGCTCGGCGCATTTCTCGCGATTGTTCAAACAACGCTACGGAATGACGCCAATAATGCTGAGATCCTATGGTCTGTGAACCTATCTGATGCCGCCGTCACTCGCCAACGCCCAGCGAAAGCCCACCTTTCAAACCCACATCAGTGGCCAGATCGCAAAAGCTGAAGTTGCTATAGCCCCCTGCTCGCATGCGGACCTGCGCCGCGTCAGGGATAGCTTCATTGGCGGCCTTCTTGATCAATTCAGTGAGGCTACCAACTGATAGATAGATATTGCGTGTGGGATCGGCACCCTCTATCAAATGTGTAACTGCGGATAGATCGTTGGGTGATTGGAATGTGCTTTGCGGGCAAGGTCGTGGCCATAACAGGCGGCGGCCAGCAGCGCGATGTGCCAGTAGTTCCGCCACCGCCCACGACCTCGGAGGGATGATTTTGCCAAAGGTTATTGTTATCGGTGGTGGTCTTTCGGGCGTGACAGCGGCCCGAGCGCTGCATCGGGCCGGGATCGACGTTCAATTGATCGAGGCGCGCGACCGTCTTGGCGGGCGCATCCTGTCTGTGGATGACTCTGGCAACAGCTCGGGCCCCTTTGACCTCGGCCCGTCCTGGTTCTGGCCCGGTATGCAACCCGACTTTGGGCACTTCGTGAACGGGGCGGGCGTGACGTCTTTTGCCCAGTCGGATACGGGCGATTTGCTGTTCCAGCGTGGTCAGGGCTCTGTACAACGGTATTCGGGTATGCAGCAGGAGCCGACGTCGATGCGGATGGGCGGGGGTACGGCGGCGCTGGTCTCGGCATTGGCGCGCGACCTGCCGGCAGATGCGATCCGCCTGAACACCTGCGCCACGCATTTGGCGCTGACCGCCACCGGTGTCGATGTGACGACCGAGGGTGGCAGCCTGTCTGCCCCGCACGTGCTGCTGGCCGTGCCACCGCGCTTGCTGGCGGCGCAAATCGCCTTCGATCCGCCAATGCCCGCGTCTGTCCTCCGCCTCTGGCAGGGCACGCCGACATGGATGGCACCGCATGCCAAGCTGGTTGTGGTCTATGACCGCGCCTTCTGGCGCGACGCGGGGCTGTCGGGCGCGGCGCGCAGCCAAAGCGGGCCTTTGGTTGAAATCCATGACGCCACGACGGCGACGGGGCAGGCGGCGCTGTTCGGCTTCGTCGGTGTTCCGGCCAAGGCCCGTGTGCAGGCGGGTGCGGCGGCTGTCATCGCCGCCTCTGTCCAGCAGCTGGAACAGCTTTTCGGCCCGCATGCGGCCCGGCCCAAAGCCACGCTTTACAAGGACTGGGCCGCCGATCCGCTCACGGCCACGCCTGACGACCTGACAGCAGGTGACCACCCGTCACCCAATCCCGGCCCATGGGTCGAAGGCGCATGGCAACACCGGCTGACCCTGATCGGCTCTGAGACCAGCCGCACCGAACCCGGTTACCTAGCCGGAGCGCAGGAGGCAGCCGAAGCGGGCGCTGCGGCGCTTCTGGCGCGGCTTCTATGACCTGCCCCTGAGTGGAAGGGTCATGCACCCGAAGGATGATCTTGGAGGGCCGCAGATAACTGACAGACCGTGTCAGTTGGCCCGTGCTATCCCCTTGAGCCATGCGGCACAGGAGTAAGCAGTGAAAAAGATTATCCTCACCTCAATGGCGGCAGCGGTCGCGCTTTCCACGGGCGCGCGGGCTCAGGATTGTGACCCGTCGGCAGCGACGGCAGCCGGCGTTATCGAGATTGTACAGTTTCGTCTGGCCGAGAGTGTCGAGCGCGAGCACTTTGTGGCGGCGGCGGCAAACACGATGCTGGCTTTGTGCGCTATGGACGGGTTCATCGGCCGTGTCTTGTCGGAAGGCGAGGACGGGATGTGGATGGATCACGTCCGGTGGACCAACTCGGAAGCTGCAAAGACCGCGATGGCCGGTTCCATGGAGAACGAGGCGTTGACGCCGTTCATCATGAGCATCGATCCGAACAGTATGGTACTGTCCTATCATATCCCTCTCGTTTTGAAATGAGGCTATGAGGCGCGCCGATCGCCTGTTTGACATCAATCAGGTCTTTCGAGACGGGAAACTCCACACAGGCGAGCAAATCGCGGATCGGATGGGGGTCTCTCTCAGGACGATCTACCGCGATATCGAAACATTGGCCGGTGCCGGTGTTCCGATTGTTGGCGAGCGTGGGGTCGGATACATCATGAGCGATCCGGTGTTCCTGCCGCCATTGAACATCACACAAAGCGAGCTTGAGGTCCTCGAGCTTGGGCTTGCCCTCGTCGCGGCGTCCTTTGAACACAAGATGCGCCCGGTCGGTTCAGTCGCTTAGGCTGTCCCAAGACTGCCTGTGTATTCGCCCCGCGCTGGGTAGTTCTTTTCGATCGCAAAATCGATCGCCCCAAGTAATTCGCGAAAGCTGGGACGCACAAAGGGCATCGACTGCACCGACAGGTAATAGATGGACTGGTCTGTGTTGACAATGAACAGCCCCGGTTCCGAAAACAGCGCAGGCTCTTCGATCCCGATAGAGGTCTTGCCCCGCGAGGTCGAGATATAGAGGCCCCAGTCCCGCGCCACGGGCAAGGGCAGATCATGGCCAAAGCGCAGCGCGGTTGCGCCGATCTTGTCGGCCATCGCGCGGGCACGATCAGCGCCGTCCGCGCTGATGGCAATCGTCTCGATGCCGCGCTCGGCAAAGGCCGGGGTTTGTTTGTCCAGTTCAGTCAGATAGGTGGCGCAGATCGGGCAGTGCAGGCCCCGGTAAAAGCAGATGACCGTGCCGCGCTGCGGTGTAGCGGTTGCCAGATTGAAAGGGCCGTGATCAAGCGTAGGAACGGTCAGTGCGGGAGCGGTCTGGCGGGGAATGAGCATTGTATCTTCCATTGCAGGGGGATGTTGCATGATGCATTATGGGATTCATGACTGTCGATGTGCCCAATTTTGTTTCCGATCGTCCCATTCTGCGGCAGGATCGGCTTTCTTCGCTGATGTCTGCATTGCGGCCCGTCGCCACGCCTTGCGCGGCGGATGATCCACGGGCAGCGCTGGTATTGACCTCGACTTTACTGGTGCTGTTCACCCGCCCCCCCAACACGCCGGAACCCGGTGCCTTGGTCGCAACCCGCCTTGAGTGTGCCCTGCCTTTGGCGCAGGTGCTGCATGGCAGCCCCGCCCGTCTGGCAGTTGCCAGAGAAAACTGCCCCGGTCTTGCGGCCTTGGCCGATGTGCTGGTTGCCGAAGCGCAATCCGGGCGTTGCGGATCGCAACTTGCTATGGCCCGCCTGTTCGAGGCGATGCTGGTTCTGGTGCTGCGCCGTGCCATTGACGCAGGTCCGCCGGACCCTGGGTTGCTGGCTGGCCTGTCACACCCGCGCCTGCATCGCGCGCTGATTGCCATCCACGCTGCCCCAGCCCGGCCTTGGACCGTCGAAATGCTATCGGCAGAGGCTGGCATGTCGCGATCCCGGTTCATGGCGGATTTCAGCGATTGTCTTGGGACCAGCCCGCTGGCCTATGTAACGCGGTGGCGGTTGGGCCTTGCCCATATCGCCCTGATCCAAGGCGCTTCGATTCCCGTGGCGGCGCGGAGTGTGGGCTATGGAACCACAGCGGGATTTCGCCGTGCATGGCTCCGCCACTTTGGGGATATTCCCTTGGCGGCAGTGGGTTCCGGGCCTGCAGAACACCCCATCTTGTAACACGGGCCAGGCAGAACACCGACGGTCAAGCTGCTAAGAGGGCTGCGCAAAAAGCGCTCTCGGTCGCAGTCTAGACACGCTTTATAGTCGGTTTCGCGCAAAAGCGCCTGATTGGCGGTGATCCCAAGAGTTCCGATCACTAACGCGTGATCTCTTTCAAGATGAACGGAAAACCCTCTTCCTGCTTAGACTATCTACTGATAGATAGTCATCACGAAAACAAAACCCTTGGAAAGGATGTCCCATGAAGATCTATGATGTTGAAGGTTTCCCGAACCCCGCCCGCGTTCGGATCGCACTTGCCGAGAAAGGCGCTTTTGAAAATGTCTCATTCATCCCGGTCGACGTGATGGGCGGTGAACATCGCACCGAGGCATTCAAGAAGATCAACCCGGATGCGGCCGTACCTTGCCTCGAACTCGATGATGGCACGCGAATCTCACAGTGCAACGCGATTATCGAGTACATTGACGGCGAATTCGAAAATGGCCCCTCTCTGACAGGCGAAAACCACCGGGAACGCGCAGTTATCTCGATGATGAATATCCGCGCCGAAACCGGGCTGTTGAACGCCGTGGGGAACTACTTTCATCACGCTACCCCCGGCCTTGGTCCCAAACTCGAAGTCTACCAGAATAAAGATTGGGGCCTGAAGCAGCGCGACGTCGCGACGAACACCATGGCGTATCTAGACGAAGTCCTGAGCAAAAACGCCTATGTTGCCGGTGACAAATTCTCGATGGCTGACATCACGGTTTTCGCTGGGCTGGCATTTGCCGACTTCGCCAAAATTGAGATCCCTGCTAACCTTACCAATCTCGCTGCGTGGCGCAAGAAGATGAACGCGCGGCCCAGTATCGCGGCGTAACTCCCTCTGCAACTCAAGCACAAAGGAACTCACAGATGGAACTGAATGCAGATTTCTCTAAACGCGTTGTTGTGCACTCCAATGCGCTTGAGTGGCAGGCCTCGCCCATGAAAGGCGTTGACCGGCGTATGCTCGACCGGATCGGTGGTGAAGTGGCCCGCGCCACGACCATCGTTCGGTATGCGCCGGGCAGCAAGTTCTCTGCCCACACCCATACTGGTGGTGAAGAGTTCATCGTGCTCGATGGTGTTTTCCAGGATGAGCACGGCGACTTCCCCGCAGGGACCTATGTCCGCAATCCTCCTACAACGCAACATACCCCAGGGTCCGAGCCGGGTTGCACAATCTTCGTCAAGCTCTGGCAATTCGACATGAATGACCGCAACCAGTTCCGGAAAAACATGGCGGATGAACTTGCCGCTCCGGTCGATGGGGTCGCCACCGCGATCCTGCACGAGGACGCGCGCGAAACAGTCACCTATCGTCATCTTGACGCGGGCGCGTCGCTTGCTCTCGATGCAGAGGGCGGGCTGGAATTGCTCGTGATTGGTGGGGAAATCACCGAAAACGGAAACGAGCTGCACACAGGGTCGTGGCTCCGGCTTCCTGACGGCGGGTCACTGCATGCGGTTGCAGGTGCGAACGGCGCAAAGCTTTGGATGAAGACAGGGCATCTTGTTTACGCACAGCCGCCAGCGGTCTGAGTAATGCCAACCGATCGACCCCTTGCCCTTGTGGCAGGGGCAGGGGCTGGCCTTGGTCAGTCCCTTTCTTCCACTTTCGAAGATGTGGGTCATGAATCGGTCGGAATGGGATGCAGCAGGCCTCAGTCGACCCCTTTGGCATGTCACGAGGTGGATCTTTCCGGCCCTGATTTGGCACAAGATCTAATTGTGCGGATTACTACAAAGCGGGGTCCGCCTGTGATTGCCCCTGAGACGACGCTGGAGCGGTCTCAGTGCACAAGCCCTTTAATAGTTCAGAGCGCAGTGCTTTTGGCCCAGTCAATCCGGTGTCGAGATCTCTGCGATCAGCGGCGGTTCAGCCCCGCAGACATGGTGGGCAAATTGCTTCTCAGGCAATTCGCTGGGCATCACCTTTTTCATATCTACCCTGTCGCTTCACGATGACGCGCATCCCTAAACCAAGGTGAGCCGCTATCTACTGATGGGTTTAATTGTAGTCTTGCACCAGCTTCTATGATCGCTATCTAGTGATAGGTACAAAAGGGACCCAAAGACATGTTTAAGAGTAGAGCCGAGCAAATCCTTGATTATGCTGAGCGCGAAATTCGCAAGAACGGCTTTGATGGGGTCAGCTTTCGCGACATTGCCGAGGCTATCGGGGTAAAGAGCGCTTCAATTCACTACCACTTCCCCACAAAGGCGGAGTTGGGCGCCGAAGTCACAAGCCGCTACGCCAACAGGTTCATAGACTCACTGGGCGCACCCGACGATCCGTCCGAGACCGCAAGCGACCGCTTGTTGCGCCTCGCTGATGGATACATTGAGGCGTATCGCGTAGAAAGTTCGACCTGCCTCTGTGCTGTTCTTGGTTCAATTGCCACGCACCTGCCGGAAGGAACCTCTGATGCGGTGCGAGCATTCTACAACCGGCTACGGGATTGGCTCAGCAAAGCCTTGGCCGGGAACAAGACCACACTTACCCCGAACCTCGTTGTCGCGCTTTTCCAGGGCGCCATGGTCCTGTCTCTGACGACGGGGGACGAGACGCCTTTGCTGGAAGCAAGGCAGCACGTGGTATCATGTGTGGCACAGATTGCTTGATCAGTTTCCCGGTTGGAGACGCAAGAACGCTAGGGTTAGCTCAAGCCGGATAACCGCCACTGAAAGGGGCGGTCACCGTCAAGCACATGCCCTAGACGCAGATCTGAGCCGGCGTCGCTTTGCCAATTGTAAACGATATCCTTCCGCTCGGGGTGAGTGCACCGCGCCCTTCCGCAGGAAAAACACCTGCGGGATCAGAAACGAACGCTCAGTTTAACACCACAACATTGCCTCCTTCCCGCCGTTCGTGCGGGTGGAGAGTGGACGCCGATCATCACGGCACGCGGGCCCAGTTCTTGAGGGGGCGCAATCCGCATAGTTTGTCCCGGCTGCAACCCCGTTTCGACCAGACAGATGTGCGCCCATCGAGCAGTAAACCACCCCGTTCAACAGACAGTTGATGTTTGTCATGGCCACAGGCTAGATGCCTGAGAGATGCATGTCATACAGGAGCTGCGGATGCCGGGACGGCTGAATGAATCAAGGCTGGCCGAAATCCTCACACGGGAATCCGCGGCTTTCGCATCGCGTACGGCAGGCTCAGCTGCCCTACTTGAAACCGCTCGTGGCGTGATGCCGGATGGGGTTCCGATGGCTTGGATGGCGGGGCTTTATCGACATCGACCGATCTTTGTTGCCGAAGGATTTGGAAGCTGCTTTCGCGATGTCGATGGCAACACCTATCTCGACTTCAATCACGCGGATCTTAGCAACACCATCGGACATGGCGAAAACGCGGTCACCCGCAGGATTGCACGGCAAGCCGCGCGCGGCATGCAGTTTCTTCTGCCGACCGAAGATGCAATTGCCGTCTCGCAGTTGCTGCGCAACCGTGTCGGCCTGCCGATGTGGCAATACACGCTCAGCGCCTCGGCCGCCAATACTGAGGTTATCCGGATCGCGCGGGCCTTTACTGGCCGGCAAAAGATCGTGCTATTCGAAGGCAAGTATCACGGCCATATCGAGCCCACGATGGCCGAAGGCGGCGCGCCGGGCGCGAATGCCGATGCCGCCCCTGATGGCATGGGCATCTCGGCAAGGGCGACGGCAGATACGGTCAACGTGCCGTTCAACGATATTCCGGCGCTGGCGCGGGCACTGCAGGACGGTGATGTCGCGCTTATTCTGACCGAGCCCGCACTCACTAACTGTTCGCTCGTATTGCCAGAGCCCGGTTTTCTGGAAGAGGCTTACCGGCTGGCAAAAGCGGCGGGCGCGCTCTTTGCGTTGGATGAAACGCACAGTTGGCAATTTGCCTATGGGGGCCTTATCCGGGCGCATGGCCTATCTGCGGATTTTGTGACGCTTGGCAAGGGATTGGGCTCGGGGATGCCGCTTGGGGCCTATGGGATGACGGCAGAACTGGGCGGGTTTGTCGAACGGCACCGGGATGTGGACGTGGCCCAAGTGCGCGGCCTTGCCATTGGAGGTACGACCTATGGCAGTGCCATCACGCTGGCTGCGGCGCGCGCGGTGCTTGAGGATATCCTGACCGAAGCCGCCTATGCACGTGTGGCGGTGCTCGGTGCACGGTTGGCGGACGGAATCGAACGCATCATTACCACGCATGGCCTGCCATGGCGGGCCTTCCGTTACGGCCCGCGCTCGGGCTTTTGCCTAGCGCCCGAGCTTCCGCGCAATCTGGACGAAGCTCTTCCATCGCTCGATCAGGCTTTCAGCGACGCTCGGCGCGTCTTCATGGCCAATCGAGGGATCTGGGAGGCTATCGCAAGCGCGGGCCCCCAAGTGTCCTTTGTGCATACAGAGGCCGACATCGACCGCTACCTTGAAGTGGCAGAGGACTTCATTGCCGCGGTATCGGCGGACTGAGTATCGCAGATCTGGTGTGCCCACGCCCGGCACCTCAGCTTTCTGCAGGACATGGGCGAACGCAACGATCCTTGGTCGCAATCTGCGTTCTGAACCGCTGGCCCCACATCCAGATGCGTTCAGGCGACACGATTGCGGCCTGTTCCAAAAACAATTCCCAGACATTGCGTAAGCTCAGGGCAAACCGATGCTACGCCCAGACGGCATAGGCGGGCATGGGGCGAGGGAACCGGATGACTGCCCGTCAAGGCGACGCTCGACGAACTGCGCGGATCGCCCCTCTATCACAGTCGGCTCAGGCCGGGGACCAAGGCACTTTCGAGAGAATTCATGGTTTCGACACGCCGCCGCAGGCTTGTTCCCAGTCTTCCCAAGTGGGCACCCAATCCCCCGCCAATTGCAGGCGCGTTGATGGCCAGCGCAAAGATCAGATCACGCGTGTCGTTGGGGTCAAAACTGGCCGTAAAACACGGCTCTATTTTTCTTGAATTTAAATTCAAGAAAATCTAACGTTCCGAGTCATGGCGTTCTTGATGCGCTGTCTTCAAAGGAAATCGCGCTGTTGAGGAGATCAGGGCGGTTCCTGCAACCGGAAAGAGGGAGGAGCTTCTTTTGAACGCTTACAGGAAAGAAATACGATCTACCGTCGGGTTCGGCATCGTTTATGTCCTGCTCGGGCATACGGGTCTTTGGGCGGTCATGTTGGGCACGGATAACAGTGTCCGGATACTTGGGCTGCCAATCCATTACTTCATCGCCATCACACTTGGTTCGCTCGGCGTGCTGCTGTGGTCGATGGTTTGGTGTCGCTATGCAAACCAGCTAGAGGACGAGATTGAAGCCGAAAACGCCGGATTTTTTCATAGCCGAGAAACAGGTCTCGAAGGATCTGGTGTGCAAGGTAAAGGTCCAGACGCGCTTGCCCTGACGGAGGGCACAAAATGACCCCGGCAGATTGGCAACTTCAAAATATATGGCTTGGTTTGGGGATCACGTCTGCCGTGTTCGGCCTGTATTATGCTGTCGCGCTCTTCAGCAAAAAGAAAACAGCCAACGCGACAGACCTTTACTTGGCAGGCCGTTCCATTGGCCCCTTCGTCAACTCACTGGCTGCGTCATCCACATGGATGAGCGTAGCAACCTTCTTGGGCGTGGTGGCCCTGATCCAACAGTTACATCTGCCGTTCGTTTACATGTGGGTGCAACTGATCCTGAGCGTTCCTCTACTTGTGATGCTATACGGCGCGTCGCTGTACCGGATGGAAGTGTTCACTTCAGTACACTTTGTCCAGACGCGATACGGGCGCAGCACTGCCTTTCTGGCCGCTGGCTGGATGCTGTTGATCATGCTGATGTATATGGTCGGTCAGTTCATAGGCATCGCCAAGGTGTTCGAGGTTCTGCTTGGGCTGCCATATACTCCGTCTTTGATCCTGTCGGCGCTGGTGATCACGGGTTACATCACAATCGGGGGAATGAAGGGCGCGACATATAACGATGCAATCCAGATGGTGATCATGATGATCGCCCTGCTCGTACCTCTTGCCGCGATCCTCAAGGCGATGGGCGTGCCCGGTTTCTGGTTTCCGCCATTGGGATACGGTAGCCTCACCGATACCTTGCTGGAACGCATCCCGACGTTCTTCGACCTCAAATTCGAGGCCCGTTTCTATGTGGCGTTGTTCGTTGCACTAACAATCGGAACGCTTGGACTTCCGCAGTTGGCACAGCGAGTGCTGACCTCGGAGAACATCAAGTCGGCCCGTCGGGTGGTCCCTTGGTTCTGTCTCTGGGTTGGATTGATGTTTCTGGGCACTTATGCCTTGGGCTTTGCAGGTGTGTATCACTTTGCATTGATTGGGCAGGAACTAACGCCTGAGGCGGCGGACAAGACCACGTTGCTGTTGAATCTGGCGTACAATCCCGATTGGGTTTCAGCCTTTGTCATCGCGGGTGTCCTAGCCGCCGGAGTTTCGACCATTGCTGGCCTGATGATTGGCGTGGCGACGGTGGTCGGCCATGACATCGTCGGCGTTCTGCGTCCACACCTCACCGAGGCAAAACAGCTACGTTACGGTTACTTGGCCCTTGCAGGTACTGGAGTGGTGTCGCTTCTGGTGTCGCTCGATCCACCTGCGTTTTTGATTACCTCGATTTTCTGGGCCTTCGGGATGTGCGCCACGGCAATCACCCCAATGGTGGTCTTGGGTGTGTGGTCTACGCGCATCAACTCTTGGGGGGCTTTCACGGGCAGCCTGGTGTCTGGCGCCACCTATATCTTGCTGTCGCCTTACGTCCTGCCCGATTTCTCGGTTGGCACTGGTCTGGTCGCCAAGCTCGGCTTCGCAACCGCGCTGATTTCTGTTCCGGTCGGGTTCATCCTGACGATCTTGGTGTCGTTGGCCGCCGAAAAGTTGAAAGGCGAGGTGGCCGCACAAGAGAGGTATACGGCGCAGGAGCTAGTCGAAAAAATGCATGGCTGGGCACAGGTGACCCGTACCCGCTATGACAGCAGCGAATGGTTGTTGATCCTGGCCGCACTGTGGGCGCCCATTCTGCTGTGGGGCTTGGTGCCGTGGTAAACGCCACGATCTTTACAGAAAGCCGTTGGCAGGCCGTGTTGGGTCTGCCGACGGCGGGGCTCTTGTGGAGCTTTGCCACATTTCTTGCGCATAGCGAACAGGTCGAGGCGCTGGGCGTCGCAAAGAGCGAGGCGCTCTTTTACGTCGCGCTGGGTGGCATGGCACAAACTCTGTTGCTCTGGTTGGGGTTCACCGTTGTCATATGGGCAATGACGCGGGCCTTTGGCGGGCGGGTGCCACTGTTGCGCCTGATGACCCTTGTGTCTGCGTCGTCGCTGGCACTCTGGGTCGGGGCGCCTGCCGCCGCCTTCTGGATCAACGGCGCCCCCGGCCACACCGCAATCGCTGCGACGATCTCTCTCATCTCTATGGCTTTATTTCTGCATGCGCTGACACGGGGGCTGTCCGCAGATTTGCACTGGTCATTCCTACGCGCGGCGGGCGCAGTCTCGGCTGCATCGGTATTTCTTGCCAGCTTCGCCTTTCTGGCCCTCTAGAACAGCAATCCCACTATCAGGAGAAACGAACATGACTATCGACGCTTTTGTCTTTGACGCCTACGGAACACTCTTTGACGTTCAATCTGTCTCGCAGATCACCAATCAGGAATTCCCCGAGCACGGCGAGCTGATCACCCAGGTCTGGCGGCTTAAGCAGTTGGAATACACATGGCTTCGCTCGATGATGGGCAGCTATCGCAGCTTTTGGGAGATCACCGAAGAGTCGCTAAACTATACGCTGAACGCCATCGGTGTGACAGCCGAAAAGGCCGTGCGCGACCGGATAATGGACAAATACCTGCATCTTGATCCGCATGTCGATTGCCTGACGGCCCTTGATGCGCTGGAAGGCGTGCCGCTCGCTATCCTGTCGAACGGCAACCAAGAGATACTTGATGCTCTGGTCTCAAACTCTGGGCTCGATGCAAAACTGCAATCCGTCATCAGCATCGACAAGGCCGGTATCTTCAAGCCGCACAAAGATGCCTACGAGTTGGTGGAGGCTGTCCTGAAGGTTAAGCCGGAGAATACGATTTTCGTGTCATCCAACGCTTTTGATGCCTGCGCCGCCAAGAATTTCGGCTTTCGGGTTGCCTGGATTGAACGCGTAACCCCCGAGGCGTTGGCAGAGGAAATTTCTTCTGCCGCGGTGGTTGGCCCGACAACGATGTTCAAACTGCTGCGCATGCAGATGGAAAGCTTTGGGATGGAGCCTGATTACCGACTGAAATCGTTGAATGATCTGGCAGGACTTATCGACCGGGCGGACAAAGCTGCGGCACCCGCGTCGTTGAGGGCATAGGGGCAAAGTGATCAATGAGGGTGCCGCGCGTGGTTTCTGGGACGTTGCCAGTTGGCCATTCGCGGATAGGCGACCATGGCAAGACCCAAGCTGTGACGGGTTGGAACATGCGCTATGGCCTTGCAGGGACCCGTCCTGTTTTACCGGCCCGCGAACCGCTCAGATCAAACCTTGGTAGGTCCGCCCTCTATACCATCCGCTCGCTTTGCCATAGATAGTGTATACATCTAAGCAAAAGCATTGGGAAATCTGGTATCGGAATGGGCCGTCATAGAGAGTTCGATGAAAAAAAAGTGCTTGATGGCGCGATCGAAGTTTTCTGGCGTCGTGGCTATTCTGGTGCGTCAATTCAGGACGTCTGTGATGCGATGGGGCTAAACCCCGGAAGTGTTTATGCGGCATTCGGCAGCAAGCATGGGCTGTTTCTAGCTGTCATCCGGCGGTATCTGGACAGTATGAACCGTCCGGGCCTTGAATTGCTGGAAACCAACCCATGCGGCCTAGACGGAATTCGCGCCTATTTCGACTTTATCGCGAACGGTATCGTCAACGGAAACCGGCGTTGGGGATGCTTGGGAACAAACGCCTTCGTCGAGCTGAAAGAGGTGGACGACGACGTTGCCCAGCTCATGTTGGATCATCTGACCCGCCTGGAAATCGCCTTTCGCGAGGCATTGAAGCGCGATTCCTTTGAACACCCCGAGAGCCAGGCAAAATATCTTCTGTGCATTGCACAGGGTCTGAACGTCTTTGCCAAGACCTCGCCGAACCGCGAGACGCTTCAAACAATCATCGACGCTTCCATATCTTCGTTGGTTTCACCACGTCTCGCCGCAAACTAGGGTGGTTCTCTGAAGAGGATGAGAATGTATCCGGGCCTTTGGCGCGCCGGTGTGGTCACCACGTGGTTTTGTGATTGCCGCTCGTATGGGCCAAAGTTTCTGACCCTTTCGCCATGTGATCGGACGCGCGCTTTTGTCAGGCCTCAAAAGGCGTCCGTTGAGATTTAATGTCTAGACTTAATGAGATGTGTTACATCATTTATGAAGAGGGCAGGGCGCGGTTATGCGTGCTGTTGAGTGACAGAGAGAGAGGTTTTTCATGCAAACTTTGAAATTCGGCGCTTTGATTGATGTCCCATGGAAGAACGGTGGCGGCGTCACGCGCAGCATCGCGAAGGGCCTGTATCTTGACCAGCCCGCATGGACACTCAGCCGCGCTGATGTTTCTCAGGACGGTCCGTTTTCCGATTTCGCGGGTATGGTGCGCATTCTGACCGTGGTCTCTGGCGGGACTATGACACTGGATACACCGACCTCGTCTATCGAGGCCCGCACTTGGGAGCCGATCCGCTTTGACGGGGGGCTGAAAGTTTATGCCCGTTTGGCCAATGGGCCGCTTACCGATCTAAACCTCATGTTTGATCCGCAATCATGTGAAGGAGAGGTTTTGACGCGGCGTGGGCCGCTGATTGGTGATCTCACCCGCCCCGATCACGGGCTCATGGTGCTTCATGTCCTTAGTGGGGCACCCGAGATTGATGGGGTGGCGGTTGCCACAGGCGACACCGTGTTTGTCACAACGCCAAACGTGGCGCTGACACTGACAGAAGACGCCGCGCTGTTAGAAATCCGCCTGACCTATCTGGATCAAAGCAAGGCCATCAGGCTTTGCATCGCAGAGCGATAGGCGGCGGTGATCGCATCGCGGTGGATGTGTTTGCCCTGTTTGACCGCATGACGCCCCGCTGACCAGACATCTGTTACTATCTCGTCTTTGGCGGCAAAGACCAAGCCATCCAGCAGTTGATGTTCCTTCAAGGCGCATAACGCAGGCGCTTCACTATCAACCGCCACCAAATCCGCCCATGCTCCGACCGAGATATCGCCGGTGCCACGCCCCAAAGCCTGCGCACCGCCTTTCGCAGCCCCGCAGTAGAGGGTTTCCCCCACCGAGCCTTCTCCCACAACCAAGACATTGCGCGCGATGTCGCGCAGGCGTTGGGAATATTCCAAGGTGCGCAACTCTTCGGTGAGCGAAATCAGCACATTTGAATCCGAGCCCACTCCAAACGCCCCGCCTGCATTCAGATAGGCTGGCCCGTTAAAGGGGCCATCGCCCAGATTTGCCTCTGTGATCGGGCAAAGCCCTGCAACAGCGCCAGACCTTGCCATGTTCGCGGTCTCTGCATCCGTCATGTGGGTGGCGTGGATCAGGCACCAGTCCGCGTTGACCTCTGCATTCGCCAACAACCACTCAACAGGCCGTGCCCCAAGCACTGCTTGGATATCTGCCACTTCTTGGGGTTGTTCCGCGATGTGAATGTGAACCGGCCCCGCTTCATGGGCCGCAAGAACCGTCTTGAGATCATCAGGTGAGGTGGCCCGCAAGGAATGTGGCGCAATACCCACGCGACAATCCTTTGGCAGATCAGCAATGGCGCCTCTGGCCCGCGCGACAAGGTCGTTAAAGCGATCCACAGAGTTGCCAAAACGCGCCTGCTCCGCTGTCAGTGCCATCTGACCAGCCCCCCCGTATGTATAGAGCACTGGCAGGTGGGTCAGCCCGATCCCTGTAGCTGCGGCAGCCGCTGCAATGCGGGCCGAAAGTTCGCCGAGATCCTCGTAGGGCATGCCGCCGGGCTGATGATGTAGATAGTGAAACTCGCCGACGCTGGCGTAACCCGCTTCCTGCATTTCCAGAAAGACAAACGCCGCAATCGCCTCGACATGCTCTGGCGTCAGATGCGCAGTGAAACGGTACATCAGATCACGCCATGTCCAAAAGCTGTCTTTGCCCGCCATCCGGAATTCGGTCATCCCCGCCATCGCACGCTGGAAGCTGTGGCTGTGCAAGTTTGCCAGCGCGGGCAATAGCGTATCGACCGTGGTATCGCCTTGCTTGGTTTTTTGATCTGTTTCGAGCGCGGTGATCCGACCATGCGACACGTCCAAACGGACATTGCTGGCCCACCCCGTTGCAAGCATGGCTCGTCGTGCAAAAATCATTTCACGTCCCTCGGTTTTTATGTATAGACATAAAACACAACTATACATACCATTAAAGTGAAATTTCAGCAGCGGTGGCCCGAAATGACGGAAAATGGCAAAGTTTTTGTGAATTTGAATCTCGCAAGCCTTTGCGACTCAGGCCCTAAGTATGGCTGGATCGAGGATGCAGCAGTTGTCGTTGTCTATGGGTTGATTGACTGGCTCGGCTCACGTGAGGCCTTACCATCGCTTTATAACTCGTTTCCCCAGATTGACCTTGGTGGGCGCGTCGTGACACCGGGTTTGATTGATTGCCACACCCATATCGTCCACGGTGGCAACCGCGCTGTCGAGTTCGAGATGCGCCTCAACGGAGCGAGCTATGAAGAGGTCGCGCGTGCGGGTGGCGGAATTGTATCGACGGTAAAGGCCACGCGTGCGGCCTCCGACGAAGAATTGTTGACCACCGCACTTGCCCGTGTCGACGTTTTGATCGCCGAAGGTGTCACCTGCATCGAAATCAAATCCGGCTACGGTCTTGATATCGAAACCGAATTGCGCATGTTGCGTGTGGCCCGCGCGATCGGCCACAAGCGGCCCGTTCGGGTCAAAACTACGTTTCTCGGGGCGCATGCCACACCTGCGGACTACGCGGGTCGGGACGATGCTTATATAGATGAGGTCTGCATCCCTGCCTTGCGTGCCGCCTATGCCGAAGCATTGGTCGACGCTGTCGACGGTTTTTGTGAGGGGATCGCGTTCCAGCCTGCTCAGATTGCTCGGGTCTTTCATGTGGCGTCCAGCTTGGGCCTGCCTGTCAAGCTGCATGCAGAGCAACTTTCAAACATTGGCGGCGCGAAACTGGCGGCGGGCTATGGAGCGCTGTCAGCCGATCATATCGAATATCTGGATGAGGCCGGCGTAGAAGCATTGGCGCAAGCTGGGACGGTTGCCGTCATCCTGCCCGGTGCATTCTATACATTGCGAGAGACCCAAGCCCCGCCTATCGCCCTGTTGCGCAAACATGGGGTGCCTATGGCCTTGGCAACAGACATCAACCCCGGTTCCTCCCCATTAAATTCGTTGCTGCTGACGCTCAACATGGGCTGCACCTTGTTTCGGATGACCCCCGAAGAAGCTCTGCGCGGCGTCACTCAAAACGCTGCGCGGGCTTTGGGGCTATCCGACGCGGGCACCCTCGCCGTCGGAAAGCGCGCCGACATGGCAGTTTGGAACATCAAACACCCTGCCGAACTCTCGTATCGCATCGGCTTTAATCCCCTTCACTCCCGCATTTTCGGAGGGACGTTGTGACCACACTCACCCTCACCCCCGGCGCTGTTACCTTGGATCATCTCGCTGACATCTATTGGAACGAAGCCTCGGTCCGGCTTGATCCGGCCAGCCACTCAGCGATCGAGCGCGCTCATGCGCGGATCGCCAAGGCTGTTGCAGGGACAGATGCGGTATACGGTGTTAATACCGGGTTTGGCAAACTTGCCTCGGTCAAGATTGCGAGCAAAGATACCACAACCCTGCAGCGCAACCTGATCTTGTCCCATTGCTGCGGTGTTGGCCCTGCGATTTCACGACGCGAGACGCGCCTGTTGATGGCTCTCAAATTGCTCAGCTTGGGGCGCGGTGCCTCGGGGGTGCGGTTAGAGGTTGTGGCACAGATTGAGGAGATGCTGGCCAAGGGCGTGACGCCTGTGATCCCGGCGCAAGGCTCTGTTGGTGCCTCGGGGGATCTGGCTCCGCTTGCGCATATGGCGGCTGTCATGATGGGTCATGGCCAGGCCGAGTATCTGGGTAAGATATTGCCCGGTGCCGAAGCTTTGGCCGCAGCTGGTATTGCTCCTCTTGTGCTTGGCCCCAAAGAAGGGCTGGCCTTGATTAATGGCACCCAATTCTCGACGGCCTTTGCGCTTGCGGGCCTTTTCGGCGCATGGCGCGCGGCCCATTCGGCACTGGTCACATCGGCCTTGTCGACTGACGCCATCATGGGGTCTACCGCGCCATTGCAGCCGGAAATCCACGCCCTGCGAGGCCATCCCGGCCAGATACAGGCCGCAGAGACCATGCGCGCCTTGCTGGCCGGATCCGAAATCCGCGAGAGCCACATCGTGGGGGATGCGCGGGTTCAAGACCCCTATTGCATCCGCTGCCAGCCACAGGTGACGGGGGCGGCGATGGATGTGCTGCGCATGGCGGCCCGAACCCTGGGGATCGAGGCGAATGCCGCCACTGATAATCCGCTGGTTTTGATCGAGGCGGATTTGATCGTATCGGGGGGCAACTTTCACGCCGAACCTGTCGGATTTGCCGCCGATATGATCGCGCTCGCGATTGCCGAGATTGGGGCGATTGCGCAACGCCGCGTTGCTCTGATCGTGGACCCGGTGCTCAGTTTCAATCTACCACCGTTCCTTACGCCAAATCCGGGGCTGAACAGTGGTTATATGATTGCCGAGGTCACAACGGCCGCCCTGATGAGCGAAAACAAACATCTGGCAAATCCCTGCGTCACCGATAGCACACCCACCTCTGCCAATCAGGAAGATCACGTGAGCATGGCCGCCCATGGCGCACGCCGTTTGGGGGCAATGAACGAAAATCTCGCACGTATTCTTGGTGTGGAATTGCTCTGCGCCGCGCAAGGCATCGACTTTCGCGCACCGCTCGCTACAAGCGATACGTTGCAACGGGTGGTTGCTCGGGTGCGCCAAGACGTGGCCGCGCTGGGCGAGGACCGCTATCTCGCGCCCGATCTGGAACGCGCCGCCGTGATGATTGCCTCGGGTGACATCGTGAACGCTGCAGGCATCGACATGCCGGAGCTCATCGCGTGACCGCCGTTGAAATCCATCAAGGCAAGACGCCGATGACGTTAGGCCTACCGCATACGGGCACCTTTGTGCCGTGGGAAATGTCTGTCGCTTCGATCGCCCGAAGCTGTGGGTTGGAAGATATGGACTGGCACCGTCACAGGTGCCATGACGGTTTGCTATCTGGCGCAAGCTCGGGGCGTGCGACCTTCCACCGGCCCGCTCTAGATACCATCCGTGATCCTTTGGGGGCCGTGCTCTCTCCCGCTCAGAACACCACCGGACTTGTGCCGCTGACCGATTTCGACGGGCATGACATCCAGGCGCCTTAGCCGCGTACACTCAAGCATTTTGACACAGCTGGCCGCCGTGGCCCCACCTCTAGAACCGACCCAGAAAGGCACATCATGACCGATCCGCGCAAGAACACCCGTGACATATACCCGGCAACTGGCACAAAACTGACGGCCAAAAGCTGGCTGACGGAAGCCCCCTTGCGGATGCTGATGAACAACTTGCACCCTGACGTCGCCGAAAACCCGCATGAATTGGTGGTTTACGGTGGCATCGGCCGTGCTGCGCGGACGTGGAAGGACTACGATATGATCGTCGCCTCCCTGCGCGAGCTGGAAGAAGACCAGACCCTGCTGGTACAATCGGGTAAACCTGTCGGCGTCTTTCAAACCCACAAGGATGCGCCGCGGGTGCTGATCGCCAACTCCAACCTTGTGCCGCATTGGGCCACTTGGGACCACTTCAACGAGTTGGATAAAAAGGGTTTGGCGATGTACGGCCAGATGACCGCGGGATCGTGGATTTACATCGGGTCGCAAGGCATTGTTCAGGGCACCTACGAGACATTTGTCGAGGCTGGCCGCCAGCACTATAACGGCTCTCTCAAAGGCAAATGGATCTTGACTGGTGGTCTTGGCGGAATGGGCGGCGCCCAGCCTTTGGCGGCTGTGATGGCGGGGGCCTGCTGTCTTGCGGTCGAATGTAACCCCGACAGTATCGATTTCCGGCTGCGCACTAGATATGTCGACGAAAAGGCCGAAACCTTGGACGAAGCGCTGGCCATGATCCAGCGCTGGACCGCTGCGGGCGAGGCAAAATCGGTTGGTCTACTGGGCAATGCAGCGGATGTGTTTCCCGAGTTGGTGAAGCGCGGCATTCGACCCGACATCGTCACAGACCAGACATCCGCCCATGACCCGATCAACGGATACTTGCCCCAAGGCTGGACCATGGCGCAGTGGAAAGAGAAGCGTGAAAGCGCCCCGAAAGAAGTTGAAAAGGCCGCGCGCGCCAGCATGAAAGTACAGGTTAAAGCCATGTGCGATTTTCATATATCAGGTGTCCCGACTGTCGATTACGGCAACAACATCCGCCAGATGGCGCAGGAAGAAGGTCTGGACAACGCGTTCGACTTCCCCGGCTTTGTTCCCGCCTATATCCGCCCGCTGTTTTGCCGCGGGGTCGGCCCGTTTCGTTGGGCGGCACTGTCTGGCGATCCCGAAGACATCTATAAAACAGATGCCAAGGTGAAGGAAATTCTGTCCGAGGACAAACATCTGCACAACTGGCTGGACATGGCCCGCGAACGGATCGCCTTTCAGGGCCTGCCTGCCCGCATTTGCTGGGTCGGTCTGGGGGTGCGTCACAAGCTGGGGCTGGCCTTTAACGAGATGGTGCGCAACGGCGAGCTTTCCGCTCCCATCGTCATCGGGCGTGACCATCTGGATTCAGGCTCGGTGGCATCGCCCAACCGCGAAACCGAGGCGATGAAAGACGGCTCGGACGCTGTGTCGGATTGGCCTTTGCTCAACGCTCTTTTGAACACCGCTTCAGGAGCAACGTGGGTATCCTTGCATCATGGTGGTGGCGTAGGCATGGGGTTCTCGCAACATTCCGGCATGGTGATCTGCTGTGATGGCACCGAGGATGCAGACCGCCGCATCGCGCGCGTGCTTTGGAACGATCCGGCGACTGGCGTTATGCGCCACGCCGATGCGGGATACGAAGACGCGCTCGACTGCGCCCGCGAGAATGGGCTGAACCTGCCCGGCATTCTTTGACGATCACCTGCGCTGCCGCGTCACAGCGGCAGCGCAGGACCAGCCTAGTAGCGAGACGTCAGGCGATGGCCGGGGCGGTATGAGAAACGCACATAGGTGACCGCGTCGCTTTCCCACCATGTCGAGCGTTCGATATTGAACACCGGATCTCCTACCGAGCATGCCAGATAATCCGCCAAACTCTGATCTGCCGATCCGGCTGACAGGTTGATTTCGGCTTCAGAGAACGGGATCGTTGCGACCAACCATTCGCTTGGGCCGCATTCTGAGAAATCGACAAATTCCGCTGCTGGCAGAGCGGTCAGATTGATCCACCTGTCTTCGTGCTCATAAGGGATACAGTCAGCGTAATGCATGCACACAAGATGCAGCACTCTGCCTTCCTCCGGCAATTTGAGCCGCGCGCGTAACCAGTCTGGTGCCACTTCGACAACGCGGCTGGACAATGAATACCGATAGGACGCGCCCTTATCCTCAATCTCGTCGCGCACAAGCGGTATGTCAAAGCGGGCCTGCCGGATTGGTGACATGCGCACGCGCGTGCCGGCTTTGCGCCGTCGTTCGATGATCCCCTCGTCAGAGAGTTCGCGCATCGCCCTGTTCACTGTCGCGCGCGCACAGCCATAAGTCTCGGCAAGATCGACTTCGTTTGGCACCAAATTTCCAGGTGCCCAATCGCCCTTTATAATCTTTCCGAGAATGTCGGCTTTGACCTCTTTGTAAGTGACTTTCATAACTGAGTACTTCTCATGCCTTGCGACTATTTCATTTGCACCTTCGCAGATTTCTCGCCCGGGTACGGATTGACCCAGCCTGTGAAAACCGGTTGCAAAATAAAGACTAAGTGGTCTCACAGGTGTGCTGCGCTTACCGCCGGACACCTGTTCTCCTCATAGTGATGTTAATCCAGACATCTGACATTGCCAAGTTAACTGATCCAGGGTCCGAGCGCGTGACTGGGCCTAGGTTTTGTGATCATCTGACCGGTGAAATCCGGCCAGCCTGCACTAAGCCACCTTGCTCAGTTCGGTCGATCCCCAAGTCGTTTTGCAGCAGAAAAAGCGGCATGGGCCGACAAACCACGCCAAAACGACAGGTTTTCTAATCGGTTATCAAGAGCTTGCCGACGCATCGCGTCTCAACTCAGGTTTCCATCAATCTACCAGCTTTATAAATTAAAATCATAAAATTAATATGTTTTTATAATGGTTTTTGCCATGATACCCCGCTCCTGATATCCAACGGAGCATCCCATGATCACCACAATATCCCCCCGCCAACAGGCCCTCGGGTTTGGGCATTTCATCACGCGCAACGCGTTTGGGGTGGTTATTGCCGTGGGGATTACGGGGCTTGCAGCCCTGCTGCACCATCTTGGGCTGGCCACGACAATCGGGCTTCCGATCTTGTCCATTCTGATCGCCATGGTGATCGGCAATGCGATCCCCGCCCCCAAAGCAAGCCTGCCCGGTTTGCAAATCGCGTCTCGCCCCCTGCTGCGCTTTGGGATTATCCTGCTCGGCTTGCAGGTCACGCTCGGCGATATGTTGGCCTTGGGCTTGTTGCCCTTGGCGGCGTTGGTGGCGCTGGTCATGGGGACAATGGGGTTTACCGTCTGGGTGGGCCGCCTTTTAGGTGTTGAAAAATCCCTAACCGTGCTGATCGCGTCGGGCACTTCAATCTGCGGGGCCTCAGCGGTGCTGGCAACCGCATCCACCATATCCGCCAAAGACGAAGACGTGGCCTACGGCGTTGCAATGGTCACCTTGTTCGGCTCTGTCGCAATGACGCTTTTGCCGATGACCAGCGCCTATTTGAACTTTGGCCCGATGGTCCACGGCTTCTGGACGGGCGGTACGATCCACGAGGTCGCCCAAGCCGTTGCCGCTGCGTTTCAACACGACGAGGATGCCGGAACCGTCGGAACGATGGTCAAGCTGGCACGCGTGCTGATGCTGGTGCCGGTCTTGCTGCTGGTGGGTGCGCTGTTTAACAAGGGCCACCAAGACGCCTCCAGCAAGCGCGCGCCCTTTCCCATGTTCGTGTTGGGTTTCATGGCCATGGTGGGGGTCAATTCTGTTCTGGATATCCCCGCTGATCTGCGGGCCCACTTTGCCACGCTGACCGCCTGTATCCTTGCCACATCGCTGGCGGCGATCGGCTTTCAAACCCGCTTCCCCGCCCTTTTGGCCCGTGGTCCGCGCCCATTGGTGTTGGCGGCTGTGTCCTGCTGTTTTGTTTCAGGCGCTGGCCTCTTGCTGGCCCTTGCCCTCTTCCCGTAAACCGCTGGCATGACACTTGAACAACTTCGCATCTTTGTCGCAGTGGCCACGGAGCTGAACATGACCCGCGCCGCCGAAGTGCTGCGCTTGTCGCAATCTGCTGTCAGCGCTGCGATTTCCGCGCTGGAACGACGCCATGATGTGCAACTTTTCGACCGGGTGGGGCGCGGCATCGCCTTGACCCCCGCCGGAGCTGTCTTTCTGACTGAGGCCAAAGACATCCTGAACCGCAGCCAACAAGCCGAACGGGTTCTCGAAGACCTCAGCACCCTGCGCCGAGGTTCAATCCAACTGGTCGCCAGTCAGACCGTGGGAAATTACTGGCTGCCTCGCCAATTGATGAGCTTCCATTCCAGCAATCCCGACATTGACCTCTCGGTCGAAATCACCAATTCGGATCGGGTGATGGACTGGATCACCTCAGGCAAAGCCGAATTGGGCTTTATCGAATCCCCCGTCACTATGGACGGGCTAGAGGCCACGCACGTCGGAACTGACCAGATGGTTCTCATCGGCTCCCGCGAGATTGGCCTGCAGATCGACCGCGCCATGCTGATGAGCCTGCCTTGGGTGATCCGCGAAGAAGGCTCTGGCACCCGCGCCATGCTGCTGGAATTCCTGAGCCATTACAGGCTGACCCTGTCGGACATTCGCATCGCATTGGTGCTGCCCAGCAACGAGGCGATCGCGAGCGCTGTCTCTGACGGGCTGGGCGTTGCTTTAATGTCGCGTCTTGCGGCGGGGTTTCTAGGCCAATCCTCCGAGATCGCCATTCGACCATCCCCCCAGCCAGACCGCGCCTTGACGATGGTGCTATCCACACAGCGCCATCGCAGCAGTGCGGTGCAGGCCTTTGTCCGTCAAATCAAAGCTGGTTCCAATCCCGCTTTGATCTGACGGCACGCATGTAGAAATGTTCTGAATACTTGATGCACTAAGCCCCAAGCACCCCAGAAACCGCCCGAAGGTGAACAAGAGAGCCCCAGATGATTGCCTGCTCGCGAATGTATAACCTGAATCCTGCCCTGAGCAGTCACTGGCGCAGTTTGTTTGAACACACAGCCGCTATCGCTGGGGTGCCATTGGATGTGATCGACTACGCAGCACCCGCCCCGCTTGATCTGCTGTGGGCCCGCACGGATCTGGCCTGCGTGTTCATGTGCGGCTGGCCCTTTCAGCGTGCCACCCGCGCATTTCAGGTCGTCGCGGCCCCAATTCCTGAATACCATGCAACGCTGCACCCGCTGACAGGGCCGCAGTATTGCACCAATCTGGTGGTGTCGGATGCAGCCCCTTATAACCGCCTGCAAGACACGTTTGGCGGGCGGATTGCCTGGACAGATCGTGGCTCGCACTCGGGTTTCAACGCCCCGCGCAAACTGTTGCTGGATCACCTGAACGGGCAGGAACGCCTTTATTCTGAAAGCATCGGTCCGGTTGTCACCCCCCGCGCTTCGTTGAATAGCATTCTAGAGGGCCGCGCTGATGTTGCCCCGCTCGACAGTTATTTTCACAGCCTGCTGGCCCGCCATGAACCGGACACCGCGCGCCGTATTCGGGTCATTGCCCAGACGCCAGCCTCGCCCATACCGCTGCTGGTGGCCGCCCCAGAAATTGCCCCTGAAATCGTTGCCAAGCTAGGCGAGGCCTTTGCCCAAGCCGCCGATTCACCGCAACTGGCCCCCTACCTGAAAGACCTGTGCCTGAGCGGGTTTGCGATCCCAAGCCGCAAAGACTATGCCGTTACCGACCAGTGGCACGCCGAGGCAATGGCCGCAGGCTATCACGAGCCCTGCTGATCCAGACAGAAAAAGGGCACCAATGGTGCCCTTTCTTTACGCCAAGACGCTCTGCCAAAGTTTAGCGGAACCGAATTTTCTGACCGATGTTATTGGCCTTAGCCTTGGCCACCAAAGCCGCCCCAAGTGCCACGTCAGTGCTGCTAAGACCACGATGCCAGAACAAGATCGTTTCGTCGTCGTTTTCACGGCCCGGTTTCAGTCCTGCGGCGACCTCGCCCAATTCTGCGTGCAGGGTTTCCTCGGACAGTTTTCCAGCATCCACATGGGCGCGCAATGAACCGTAGGGACGCCCCGGACCACATTGACCCCAGTCATCCACCAACATCTTGTCCATGATATCGGTCAGATCAAATTCAACCGCACTCATAGTGCCGTATGGGATCACCAAGGCACCTTTTTTGATCCATTCGGTTTTGAACATGGGTGTAGGCTCTGGTAGCCGTGTCGCCTCGATCAGGATATCCGCGCCTTCAAGACAATCCTGCCAGTTGTCGGTGACGATGATCTTTTTACCCAGATCCTTTTCCAGTCTTTCGCCAAACGCATTGCGGCTTTCTGGCCGACGGGAGTGGATGCGGATTTCATCGAAATCATACAGATGGTTCAACAAACGCACGTTCCAATAGGATGTGCCACGCGATCCCACATGGCCCAGAATCTTGCTGTCCTTGCGCGCCAGATGTTTGGCCCCAAGCGCTGTCACAGCCCCGGTCCGCATGTCGGTGATCGCCGTGGCGTCAATAATAGCAAGGGGCACACCGGTTTCGGGACTGAACAGATTCAAAATCGCCAGTTCCGACGGCAAACCCACTTTGTAATTGTCAACAAAGTCGCCGACCACTTTGACGCCCGCCACCCCGAGCGATTTCACATAGCCGCGCAGGACATTGAAATGCCCTTTGTCCGAACTTTCAGGAACCAGATGCACACGCGGTTCGATGACAGTCTGTTTGTTGCCTTGTGCAATCAGCGCGGATTCAACCGCCGCCAGGATTTCATCGTCGGTCAGGGCAAGTTCTGCAATGTCCAGTGCGTTAAGATAGTCGACCCAGATCTCGGTCATGTTGAAGCCTTTCGGAAAGAGAGAAGTTGTAACGGCACTAAGAGGCAAGAGCCACTGGGCCCAGCACCGCAGCACGGTTGATAAAGCCAAGAACAGGGCCCCCATCTTCACGGACAATCAGGCCCTCGACCTTTTGGGCGAGGATTTCTGACAGCGCAAAATGCAAGCTGGCACTTGGGGCGATGGTTGGAAAATCGGTGCTTGTCGCAGGGGTCATCCTGTCACGCACTGAAATCAGGTTCAGCTGTTTCAGCGCACGATCCGTACCAAGGAAATCCGCCACAAAAAGACTGTTGGGACGCGCCAGAATATCAATCGGCGCATCATATTGCAGCAATTTGCCATCCCGCATAATCGCAACGCGGTCGCCCATCTTAAGCGCCTCGTCCAGATCATGGGTGACCATCACCACTGTCTTGTTTGTCTTTTTCAGAATTTCCTTGAATTCTGTCTGAACCTTGCTGCGGGTGATCGGATCAATAGCGCCAAAAGGTTCATCCATAAGCATCACCTCGGGGTCCGCAGCCAGCGCACGGGCAAACCCGACCCGCTGACGTTGACCACCTGACAGCGCGTTTGGCAACCGCGGTCCCATTTCGTCAGGGTCCAGCCCGACAAGTTCCAACATCTCATTCACCCGCTTCCGGATCTTGGCTGGATCATGTTTCAATAGGCGTGGCACCGTCGCCACGTTCTCTGAGATCGTCATATGCGGGAACAGACCGACCTGTTGGATCACGTAACCAATAGAGCGCCGCAAGACTTGCGGATCAACCTTGGTCACGTCCTGCCCATTGACCAGAATTTGCCCTGATGTTGGCACTTGAAGACAGTTGATCATCCGCATGGTCGTGGTCTTGCCGCAGCCCGACGGCCCGATCAGTGCCACCGTGGTGCCGGTTTCGATTTGCAGACTGACGTCGTCAACAGCGGGACGGCCGCCACTGTTATAGGTCTTGGTGACGTTCCTAAGCTCGATCATCACGGCTCTCCTGAAAGGTTGACGTTTCGGTACGACACGCGGCGTTCTAAAAAGCTAAACCCAACCTCAGCGGCAATCGCCAGGAGAGCGATAGGAACAGCGCCGACCAGCAACCGTGGCATATCCATGATCGCGATACCGGTGCTGATGAAATCGCCCAGACCACCGCCTCCGACAAATGAGGCCAATGCTGCACCGCCAATAACCTGAATAGAGGCGATTTTGACGCCCGAGATGATCGGCCCCAAGGCCAATGGCAACTCGATATGCAGCGCAATCTGCAAACGGCTCATGCCCATGCCGGTTGCGGCATCGGTGACTGTTAGGTCAACCTCGGCCACGCCCACAACCGTGTTCAACAACATCGGAGGCACCGCAAGCACGATGAGTGCAACGACCGAAGGAAGAAAGCCAATCCCCAAAAGCGGCAACGCTGCTGACAGGATCGCAAGACTAGGGATCGACCGAATGGCGCCCACGATATTGATCGCAACGAAAGATGCGCGCCGTGAATGTGCCACCAAGAACCCCAACGGAATGGCTATCGCCGCCCCGATAGACATGGCTACAGCAGACATCCATAAATGCTGGTTCAGCGCGATCATAAAGGTGGATTTATGAGCAAGGAACCATGTGAATGCGTCAAGCAGGTTCATTACATGGCCCCTCCGGTTGTTTTGCGCAGCTTCCGTTCAATGGTCGAAAGGGAGAAATCTACTGACAAGGCCAATGCCGAGGTGAGCGCCCCACCGACAAGAATCTTCTCGGGATAGCGTTGATCGAGGCCTTCGAAGATAATCGTGCCTAGCCCACCGGCATTAATATATGCCGCGATGGTGGCAATCCCGATCACGGTGACTGACGCAATCCGAAGCCCGGCGATGATGAATGGTAGTGCAAGAGGCAACTCGATCTCATAAATCCGCCGCCAACGCCCGTAGCCCATGCCATGTGCGGCATCGATAACTTCGGGCGGCAAATTCTGGAAGCCTGTCGCGATGTTTCGGATCATGATCATCAGCGAATAGGCCGCCAGCCCAATGATCGCAGGAATTGTGCCAATGCCGAAAATGGGAATGAAAAGCGCAAATAGGGCCAGACTGGGGATCGCAAAGAGAATCCCCGTCACGATCATGATGAAGCTGTAAAGCCTAGGTTTTTTGGCGCTGTAGATACCAACGGCCAAGGAAATCACAAAGGCGATCGTGATTGGCACAATCAAAAGGTACAAATGCTCTAATAAAGCGGTTCCGATCCGGTCGAGGTTGTAGGGCCACCAATTCACGAAAGCTGTTCCTCTAGTTCAGTGAGGATCGGGCCTAACCTTTGTTGCTGGATCGCCTCGGCCAGAGCGACAATATCAGGACTGGCTGCACGGTCTTGGGTCAATGGCGCAACAAGCGCCCTTACTGCTTGCTGGATCGCTGCCGTGCCTTGCCCCAAAGTTATGCCTGTTCGCAAATCAACCGCTTGCGCCGCAACCATCAATTCGATTCCGACAAGATAGCGCAGGTTCTCCACGATGGCCGAGAATTTCTCAACGCCGGGCATCAACAAAGATGCGTAATCCTCAACCCGATCCGCAACGGGGATCGCGGCAAATGGCATCGGCATCGCCTGTTGCCCAATCGTTGCGACCAGCGCGGAAACGGTTTTCTGCACTGTTGCGAAACCGTTGGAACCGCCCACGTCAGGTGCCATAAACCGCGGTAAATCAGACATTTCGGCGGACATCATCTTCATGATCCGCTCGCCCGTCATCGCGGCAAGACGCGCTAGGGCCAGTGCCATTGTATCAAAGGAAAGGGCCACATGGGTCGGATCAAAATTCCCGTTGGGCAACACGAGATCAAGCGCCGTATTGACCGCAGGATTGTCGTCGCTGGTCGCCAGTTCCAAGGCAACGGCGTCGCGGGCGTGGCAAATTGTGGATTGCACCGCACCGAAAACCGAACTGACACAACGCAACGATAAAGGGTCTTGCAGCCGCCGCTGTGCTTTGGGCTGCATCAGATTGCCGCCTTCGAGTAAAGACAGCAAGCTTTCGGCAATTGTGCCCTGATACGGGGCTGGTCGCAGCGCCGTCGCGGCGGGTGCGAGTGGCGCGATACTGGCGCGAAACCCTTCGTAGCTTAATGCCACCGCGGCCACTTGCGCGGCAAAGACGCGCTGAACATCCGCGATGGCAAGCGCGGCAAGCCCAAGGGCGGCTGAATTCGATGACACCAGCGCAAGCCCGTCTTTGACACCAAATTTTGGCAGCTCTAGTCCGGCCTCAAGAAAAGCGGTACGCCCGTCTGTCAGGCTACCATCAGCGCGGATAACAGTGCCTCTACCGGTCAGAACTTCTGCGATATGGGCCATCGGGGCCAAATCTGCCTCTCCGACAGATCCAAGCATCGGAACGCGGGGCACAATGCGGTGATTGAGCATCCCTGCCAATGCAGCGGCCACAGCGTAGGACATTCCAGAATGACCAACGCAGACACGCGACAACCGCGTGGCGATCATGGCGCGGGTTTCGACCTCGGTGGCGATACGACCCACCCCAACGGCCCGCGCCCTTGGAATCAAATGTTGGTCATCGCCCGTGCGCACCTTCATGACCGTATCCACGGCCGCGCCAAGACCTGTACTTACGCCGTAAATCGCTTGGCCACTGGCCGCATGCTCTTGCAAGCATGAATAGCTTGCTGCGATTGTTTTGGCGGTATCGGGGGAAATACTTACCGGTGTGAAGTCATGAGCGATCTTGAAAATCGTGCGCGCCGACACTCCCCGAGAGTCGATATTGATTATCATGAAAAGGGTCCGATCAGTTAGAAACGCAAGGCAGGATCATACCTGCCTTGCACGTTCCTTAGTCAATAATGCCAACGGATTTCAGGAAATCCTGTGCCACATCGCGCGCTTCTTCACGCCCGACCTCTACCCGCTTGTTCAGGGTCCGCATGATGTCATTGTCCAGCTGATCAGAGACGCGATTCAGCATCTCCTCGGCCCCCGGAAACTCTTCAAGCGCGTCTTTGCGAACGACGGGTGCCACGAAATACGGGGGGAAAAGCCCTTTGTCGTCTTCCATTACGACATAGTCTTCAGCCGCAATCTGCCAATCAGTCGCAAACCCGTTGTTCACGTCAATCTGACCCGCAGCCAAGGCATCGTACCGCAGCCCAAGTTTTGCAAACATGCGGAATTCACGAAACTCGGCCCCATAGACGTTGCGCAGACCGACGAGCCCGTCAGCACGGTCAGGAAATTCCGGCCCTCCGCCAATGGACAGCTCTGGCGCTGCAACGCCTAGGTCGGACAGTGTTTTGAGGTTGTATTTCTCAGCGGTTTCCCGGCGCACCAACATGGCATAGCCGTTGTTGATATGGGCAGGCTCCAGCCACTTTAGATCCAATTCTGTATCATAGTAGCTTTTCACCGTATCATACACGACCTGTGCGTCAGAAGACATCTCGCCTTTGACAACCGCAGACAGGGCCGTGCCGGTGTACTCGGGATACATGTCGATATCCCCACCCGTGAGCGCCGCATGGGCAATCAGCGTACCCCCAAGATTGATCTTGCGCTCAACTGGAATATCAATGCTTTCCAGCGCAGCGGCATAGATTTCACCAAGAATGAATTGTTCGGTGAAGTTCTTGGTGCCAACGACAAAATTATCTGCTTGCGCCCCTTGCCCAATGAACAGCGCCGCGGATGTTGCCAGAGTTGTCACAAGATTTTTCATTGGAGATTTCCCTGTTCGGATCGAAGGCAAGCTCTTTGGCCCCTTCGAAGGTTACCTTTGGATCAAGAGTATGCGCCCACGCCCAGGCTGCTGGAATTTACAGCTAAGTCTTTCATGAAGGATCTGACTCTTGCTTTTATGTATGGACATAAATGTATTTAAGGCAAGCATAAAATGGCGCTGTCGATTTTACCTCATCGCCCAAGTGATGTCGCGAAGGGTGCAAGGGGGCAGGCAAGACCGATGGCACCCGTAAGCCATGCAGGTCGCTTGACACACCTCTGTTTGATTATATATGCATGATGCATACATATAAAGCAGAGACTCACCATGGACAGACTAGCAAACCTGCTCAACGCAGCAGCCACGGCCATCTCGGATGCTCAGGCGATGTCGATGGCACGGCATGCGGATCTAAAACCATCAACCACAGGTGCGATTCTGACCTTGGGCCAGCATTCCGCACTTACTCTGTCGGAACTTGCGCGGATTATCGGGCTTAGCCATTCGGCGACAGTAAGGCTGATTGATGGCTTGGCGGACAAGGGACTGGGACGGCGCGGCGATGGGCAGGACCGGCGCGAAGTTGCGGTTTCGCTGACCATTGAAGGTCTTAGGCTTTATGCGGATCTGCGAAAGGCGCAGAGCGAGATACTGATTCCGTTGACCGAGGGACTTACGCCCATGGAACGGGCAACGCTGGAGGTCGCACTTTCCCGTATCCTCGCCGCCTTGACGAAAAGCCGCCAAAGTGCGGATCACATTTGCCGCTTCTGTGACGAAGGGGTCTGCGGGCAGGATGATTGCCCTGTCGAAATTCAGGCCGTTGCGCTGTCACGCGCATGACCGACGCCATAAGCCATCCTGTCCCGTCACGCTCGGTTGCCGTGGCGGCGATGCTCTGCTCAGCGGCGTGCTGGGGGGGCGCGACCGTCATGACCAAAGGGGCGCTTGATGCTTTCGATCCCTTCATCTTGCTGGTCATACAATTGGTGGCCAGTGTTGCCGCGCTTTGGACTGCTGTTCTTCTTTCTTCCACGTCTCTTTTGGCCTTTCGACCGATGGTGCGGGCCGGCTCCACGGGCGTTCTTGAACCCGGATTAGCCTATGCCGTCGGTGTTCCGGGCCTTGCCCTGACCACGGCGGGCAATGCCTCGGTCATCGCAGCCCTCGAGCCCGTGTTCATTTTTCTCGGCGCATGGCTTTTGTTCCGGACCCGGCCAACCCTCAGGGCGATCGTGGCGATCGTCACCGCAGTCATCGGCGTGACACTTGTATCCCTGACCGATCCTGCAGGTCTTGGGGGCGGGTCGGTTTTGGGCGATGGCTTGGTCCTCTTCGGCACAGCGCTTGCGGCTGCCTATGTTCTGGCGTCCAGCAAGCTTGCCGTGACGATGCCTGCGGTCCTTCTGACTGCGTTGCAGCAAACCGCTGGCCTTGGGTTGGTCGTAATCCTAAGCGCATTTGCCTTGTTTGCGGGTTGGCAGTCGCTTCCAGCGTCGGTGACTTTGCCCGCGTTGGGCCTCGCCATCCTGTCGGGCCTGATCCAGTACGCCCTCGCCTTCTGGCTTTACATTGTAGGACTGAAAGGGATTGCACCGGGGCTGGCGGGCATGTTCCTGACGACAACACCCATCTTCGGCGTCTTTGGCGGCATTGTCTTCCTGGGTGAACGCCTTGTGCTGAGCCAGTTGCTGGGCATGACGCTTGTAATTGTGTCGCTTGTTGCCTTGCTCAGATCCCGTGGTGGCTGATGATCACAACAGGTCCGTTCGCAGTTTTCGTCGTTCCGCTACGCCCCAGCGGGTTTCCTGCCGGACCTGAGGGTGCCCGCCCTCAGAACGGGATATCGCCGATACGGTCAACCAACTCGGGGTTTTCGGCCCACAAGCAAAGGTATAGAACCTCGGATACATGTGCATCCTGTCTTCGGTTGTGCAAAGTGAAGGGTAGCTTCAGACAACCTGCGCTGCCCCACATCCAACAGCGTCAGCATGATCAGGCACTGCACCTTTTCAGTGGGGCATTCTACGCTGGGTCTCAACACGACAGTCTGGCTAGATGCCTCTGGGTGCCAGAGTGCCGGATACAATCCACCTCGGTATGCCGTCGCTTCACGCGCTTAAGCGAAACATCGTTTCCGGGTGAACAGGGCCTCTTTCGGTTCACGACGATCCCTCCTGAACTTTCCAGTTTCAGAATAGTCGCGACACACAAACTGACGCGGAACAGATTAGGGGCAACGCGACGGATTTAAGCGTCTGAAAGATAACCGTGATTATCTCGTTTTGGCGTCACGCGCTCGGTCCACGGGTACAGCTCGCGTTTGGTGCGAATCATCTCAGAGTAGAGCGCGCCCACATAGAACACTTCTTTAGCTTGTGCGAATCGAGGTCAAATACTATCCTAGGTTGATACGATTTTTTTGATGACTTCCGGTTTTTTTGGGAAACTGCGCTTTCACAATGAACCTCTTACTTTGACAGTGTGAATTTTGCAGTCCCATGCCGGATGCGGGCACGGGGTCGATGTCACAAAAAATGATGCAGAGACTGACGGCCAGAAGGGCCGTTTGCGCGATGTTGGTGCTTCCCGCGATGATGCTGACCACAATGGGGCCAGAGCGGGTGGCGGCGCAGTCTTTTTGCGGGCCGACGATCACCGCATGTGATCTCCAGCAGGATCAACTCTGCCTCGAACGGGTGCTGGCCTGCGGAGAATACGACACTATCATCGCAACGCTCTTTGCCGAGGATGTGGCCCCGACGCTGGACCAGAAATTCGCGCTTGGTGCCGCGTATTTTGGCAATCACGTGCGGGCAAGGGCGACGGGGCTCCAATGTCGGGCCGTCGTGAAAGGGCGTGAATGGCTGCGCGATTACCTCGGTACGGTGGACACAGAGTTCCGGCAAAGCGCAAGTTTCGGGACCTTGGCGCAGATGCGCCAGATCTATCAGGCAACGCAGATGCTTGGCGAGCTAGACCAGGTGGGCGGCTGTCCGGAAAGCGCGCTGACCCGGGCAAGGGTGCAGGCCATCGCAGCGGCAGAGGCGACGCAGTTTGCGAGAGCTATTTTCCTGACGCCGCCCGATGCGGTGGCCGATGTGATGGGAACGCTCAACATCGCGCTGCGGACCTTCGTCTCTCAAGCCTCGGATCTTGAGACAGGGATCGCGCTGCGCCGGATCGAGATCGAGGCGGCGGGCCGGGTGCTGGGCAGTGTGCGCGGCCTTTTCGATGAGGTGTTCGGCGGTGTGTCGGGCGAAGGTGCGGCGCTGCGCGTCGATAGCGTGGTACTGGATCAGCTCCTGGCCGATGGCCGCGCAAGGCTGCGCCGCGTGGAAAATCGTGAGGATGCCTTTCGGGTGGCGCTTGGGGGTTTCGGGCCTGCAGATTACGCCGAGGTCAGGACCGAGACGGTCCGCAAGGCGCAGGGATTCCTAAAGGAATCGGCGTTTCATATCAACATGATCGGCGTGCTGATGCCGACCGATCCGGCACGGCCATTCCTGCAGCTTGAGGGCGTTTTGGGCGCGGACAGCCCGGCCAATGCGGCGCGCGAGGCGCTGTCGGATATTCGGCTGGATTGGCGGTCGCTGGGGGATGCGAATGGCAATTGCGCGCTGCCTAATGCCGCGGAACGCGTGTGGTACTGCCGATGAGACAGCTCTTGTGGATTACGCTCGTGATATGCCTGTCGGGGCCAGCAGAGGCGCAGAACGCGGTGCTGGACCGTGCCTATGGCATCAGCAAGCTCGACGGATTCTGGCGGGCAACGTTGGGTAGCGAAGCGCCTGACCTTGCAGCGTTCGAGATGTTCGAAAGTGTGGCAGCTGTACCTGAGCCGGTGCGCGAGCCGGCAGTTGATTTCGGCGTGCCAATCATCGGCGAAGTGGTGGGAGAGACCGCCCCCGGCACGGATGGCCAAGGGGCCAGACTGGCCTTTCCGGTCATCCCCCTAACAGAAGAAGAGGCCGGGCCGCTGATGCGGCGGCTGGCCTGGGCAGAGCTTTACCTGACGCGTGTGGGTTACTACGCCGAGGATCAGGAAGACCCGTCAGAGATGGTCGCGGCGCTGGCCGCGAGGCAAAAGGCTGCGGCGCTCGAGGCCTATCTGATCACCGCGCGGCTTTACTTTGCAGCGCCGGACCTGACGGAGAAATGCACAAGGCTTACGCGCATGGCGGCGCTTGAGGACAGCGCGCTTGAGACGAGCGTGGAGATTACACCGGCTGAGGGCTGGGCCGCGCTGCAACCGTTGAAAGCAGCGGCCGCGGAGCGGCTGGGGGGATCGGCACTCTCCGATCTGGTCTGCGCGTTCGAGCCGGTGCGGGGGCGGGCCGAAACCGTGCGGCTGATCGAGGTCCGGGTAAGAGAGCGGATCGCGCTGGAGGCGCGGGCAAAGGTAGAGGACAGCCTGACACTGCTCAACGCGGCAGCGGAAGAATTCCAAAGCCTCGTCACCGCGATGGACGTAGAGATCCTGACAGCGGAGATCCTCGAATTGGAGCGCGTTTTCGGCAATGCGGCAGCGAATATCCGTTTGGTGCAGAACGACCAGCTGAAGGCTGAAAAGACCATTGCAGAGCTGGAAGCAGTGGATCTTTCCGCGTTGAACCAGCCGGGTGAGATGTCGGAATACCAAGCGGCACAGGGTCAGATGGTTGCGATGGTGGCACTCATGGACGGGGTGCTGACAGAGCTGGCGGCGCTGGCCGAACTGCTGCCAGATGACGGGCTGGCGGAATGCCGGGGGCTTGGGTCGGTCTATGACGGGCTGGATATGAACCGCGACTCCTTTGTCCTGTCGAGCGAAATCGAAGGACCCTACGTCGCCTGCCTCGCGCGCGCATGGGCGCTGGTAGAGGCGGGCACCTCCCCAAGTCTTGAGACAGAATTGATGGCCGAACTGGCCCGTCATGTCGGCCAGATCAGCGCCAATTTGCTGGAGGAATTGCAATGATCCGGCACTTTTCCTTGATCCTTGTGCTGGCTCTTGCCGCCGCCCTGCCGGGGCGGGTGGCAGAGGCGCAGCAATGCCTCGACGTGTCGGCGGAGGAGGCGCAGTTGCACGCCGCCGAGCTGGTCACGTTGCTCCAGATCGCCACGTTCCGGGGCGACCTGAAATACATGTCGGACGTAGCGCCAGAGTTGGAATCCTATCTTGATAGCTGCGGGTCCGATCCAGGCGGGCGGCTGGCGCAGGTCTGTGGCTTTGACTGCCATCTGCAACTGGCGCGCTACCGGCTCTTTCTGGCCTCTGACCTGCCATTTCTCTCCACCGCAGGTGTTCTGAGCCGCGACAGCACGCTGCTGTCGCCGCAGAGCGCGCAACAACATGCAGAAGACGGGATTGCGGTGGCCGAACGGGGGCTGAAACTGCTTGCCCGGCAACAAGGAAGCGCCGAGGCAGATAACGCGTTTCGCACCTATACGCGGCAGCTTGTGGGGCTGAGCAGCGTCAAGATCAGGCTGCGCATGACTGTGGGCGACACCTGGTATCAGACAATGAGTGAGGCGCGCGTCAAATCGTTGGGTTTTGCCGTCAGCGAGGCGTTAGAGGTGATCCCGGGTGCCGCGCTGGAAGATCAGCCAAACCTGCACAAAGCGCACACGCAATATGAGTTCGCGCTCTGGACCCTGATCGAGACCAAGACCGACATCCCGGCAGAACAGACCTATGATGATCTGCGCGCCGATCTCACGATCCTCGAAGGCGAGTTGCAGGCAAGAATGGAGAGCCTGAGACGGGGGATGATCTTTCTCAATATCGATCCGGTGGCGTTCACCACGATCCCTTTTGAGGAGCTGCAACAGGCACTCGACCGGACAAAACGCGATCTGGAGGCGGTCGAGGCGCGGATGGAGGCCATTGTGCGCGAATGGTCGGCGGCGTCCGAGGGGCAGGCGACACGCGCCATTGATGAGCGCCGCGTGGTGCGGGGGCAAAAGATCAATCTTCTCGCGCATCAGATCGGCAAACTGGAAACAGAGGCGCAGATCCTGACCGGCGAAGTGCAGCAAGAGATAAGCGCGCTGGACGCAGAGCTAGACACCTTCAGCCGACGGCAACAGATCAGAAACCTCGAGATCGCGCTGTCCACCAAGATCGCGGAATTCGAGAACCGCCGCCAGCAATTGCAGGAACGCCAGGCGCTCGACCTTATTGCGATTACCAAGGAAGCAGAGATCGAGCGGCGAGCGGAACTGCGTTGGCTGCTGAGTTTCGAGATGACGCGGATGAACCTTGATCTGCAGGTATCGTCGCTGGAAAGCCAGATAGGGGAATATGACCGGCAACTGGCGCGCAATCGGACGCAGTTGGAAACGCTGGTGCGGCAGCGGGCGATTCTGGAAACGCGGATTGTCGATGCTCAGAGTTCCATCGAGGGCGCAAAGCAGCGGATCGACCGGATCGACGTAACACAGGTGGACGTGCACGCGCTGCGGCGGAATGTGATCCGAGAGGACATTTGCGGCGTTGAAAACCAGCTTGCCCTTATCGGCGAGACGCTGGACACGCCTTTTGCCCCCGCTCTGCCGGGCGAGGAACCCTGCGACGTGGTCAGCCCGTCTTTCACTCGTGTGGAATACCAAGACACGATGTGCGGCACTGACAGCGAGCCGGGACTGCGCGCCAAGCTGAACGATGCAAGAATCTTTGGCCGAGCCTTCATACTGAAATGTGTGATCGGCGACCCTGTGGAACTGGCCGAGCTTGAGCCGATGGCCGAAGCCTCGACCCTGATCGACAGCGGGCTGAGCCTTGAGGATGAACTGGGCGCCGTCTCTTGCAACGGCTTTTCGCAAACCGAGGTGGATTTTGCCAAGGGCATCTATGACGCGGAAAAGGCGCTGTTGGAGAAGCAGCGGGTCGGGCTGGAACAGCAGCGCGACAAGGTGAATGAGCAGCTTGATTTCGTGACGGGCTGGGCGAGTGATTTTCAGAACACAATTTTGGGTCTGCAGACTGGTTTGGCCGTCGTGCAAGGCGCCTATGCGGCACTGGCCGGGGTGCCGGAAACCACGGTTGCCGCTGCCGGTATGGCGAGCGGCGTCTACACCACGATCAAGGTGGACAAGCCCGCCTATGCGGTGATGGAAGCCGCGCGCGTGGCGCTCAATACCGCGCTGGCATTCGGCAAGATCAACATCCAGACCGAAAGTCAGGTCCGTGCCTTTGCCACGCAGCTGGCCAATATCCGCGAGGCCAATGAGCGGATTGATTTCGAGAAAGCGGTCAAGGCGCTGGCGCTTCATCGGGCGCATTTCCAGTTGGCCGGGAAACGGGCCGAGGGGCTGCAGGCGATTAAAGAGCTTGAGCTGCAGGGATCGATGGCTGCGGTGGATTGCGACAACGCGCAGCTTGGCATTGATGAACAGGTCGCAAGGCTCAAGGCGCAGCACACCCGGATGTTGGCGACGATGGAGTTGCAGGCAGAGGAAAACGCGCTTCTGGATTTTGATCGGTTGCAGCAAGAAGGGCTCATCGAGCGGTATTTCAACGAGATCGCCATCCTGCAGCTTGAGCTTGAAAAGCTGGCGCTGAACGAGGCGCAGCTGACCGAGGATAACGCGCAGCTTGGCGCGCTGGTGGGCGCTGCTCAGGGACGGATCGAGCGGATCGAGATGACCCGCGCAACGGTCGAAGGGTTGGCCGAGGAAAGCCAGCAAGTGACCACCGTGATTGACGAGCTGCGGCAAAGACAGGCCGATCAGCAGTTGGCGATTTCCAACTCGGAACTGGCCTTTGTCGAGGCGCGCATTCGTGGCGAAGAGGGCAATACCGAGCAATTGGTGAACGCACTTGAAGGTTCCATCGAGCTGGTGGGCCAGCGGGCAGAGCTCAAGACGCAGATCGAGCAGGTGCAGGCGGATATGCTGGTGCAGGTGGCCGCGCAGCGCGAGGAGATGGTCAACCTTGCCAGTGAGATCGACGACCCGGACGAGCGGCGGCAGCTTTTCATCGCGAGCCAAGAAACACTAAGCGAGCTTTTGCGCGGGATCCCGGATTATATTTCGGCCAAGCGCACCAGCCTGACCACGGCGAACCGGCTGCTGCACCTGATGCGGCAACGGTATTCCCTGGTGTTGGGCATCACCGGCCGGCGCGAGGATTATCCGCTGACCTACGTCAAGGATGCGGCGCAATTGACGGCGCTGGTCTCGGAAATCGAGGGGCAGAGGTTTTTTGACGAAACCGAAATTCCAATCGAGGTGGCGCGCGTGGTGGTGCCGTCGCAATCGGGCTTCATCAAGAAACTGGCGCTCGACGAGGAAGTGACCTTTGAAATCTCGCCCTTCGCGGGCAGTGACGACGCGATGCGCGAGGCCGGGTTCTTTGTCATCTGGGACGAAAAGTTTCGCGAGCGCAAAACGATGACGCTGATCGATGTGCTGATCGGGGCGCAGTACACCTGCACTGGGGCCCAGTGGAATACCTACACGCTGAGCCATCTTGGGTCCGGCACGGTGTTCCGGCCGCTGGCCGAAGGATCGCCAGTGACGGTGCCGGAACGGATCATCGGGCCGAGCAGGGGTGGGCAGCACACCTTCTACAATATGGCCGCAAACGAGGCCGATCTGAACCGGGTACTGAGCTATTGGCAGTTCAACCGCTTTGCGGCGCGGAAATTCCCCCGCATGCCCGGGCCGCCCAACGATCAGGACGCGATTCTGCCATTCCTCGGCGCGCCGGTTTACGGAACCTACAAGCTGGCCGTGAACCCATCCGATTGCCCGTTTGAAGGCGCGGTTTTCACCCTTCTCTTCCTATTTGCGAGCACGCCATGAGCCGATTTGTCTCTCTGACGGCGCTGGCCGTTTTGATCGCGGCCCCAGGTGCAGAGGCACGCGATACGGCGCGCAATTCTATCGAAGGTTACGTGATCGAACGCGCCGTCATCCGGGCGCCGAATTGCGAGGGCCCTGCGTTTGACGATGTGCGGATCGAGGCGTTTGAAAAAGGCGTCTGCCAGTTCCATCAGCCCGCCCGCTCGGCCGAACAGCTGGACCGTGTCTTGAAACTCCTCAACCGGGCGCAGGTGCAGGGGCTTCCGGTGGTACATCAGCAACTGGCGGGGTTCCTGACCGGGCTGGGGCACTGCGCGACTGCAGAACGCCACCTCGAGACTTTTCGCGGCTCTGGCAATGCTGACCTGACCGCGCGGGACAATTTCTGCGCCGCGAGGATGCAGAGCCAGGCAGAGCTGAACGCCATCCGGTGGGACTTTGCCCTCTTTGACTATGCCGAGGATCTGGGCGTGCCGAATACGCTCGACACGCGGTTGGGCGAAATGGCTTCGTGTTATTCCGGTGTCCTTGCCCCCGGGTTCGACGCGGAATGTGGGCTGATCACCAATATCACCGCAACCGAGCTGAACGTTTTTGTCGACGAAGCCACCGACGCTGTCGTCCAGACCTATTTCACCGGCGTTGAAAGCCCCATCACGGCCATGTTCCAACGCAAGCGCGAGCGTGCAGAGGGCGTGCTCGCTATGGCAGGCGCGTCGATCCAGGGTCTCAAGGACGGCGCAGCCGCGGTGAACGCGGAATACACCGCCTACCACAGCGCCTACGAGACAGAGCGCGATGCCAAGATGACGCCGATTTACGAGAATTACCGCGAAAGCATCCTGCGGGCGACGGCCATCCTCGACGAGTTCAACCGCTGGAAAGAAGGGCTCTTCATGACCAGCGACAACGTCAACCTGTTGCCAAAGATCGTGGAACGGGGCGTGGAACTGACAGAGGAGCTGGCCCGCGTCGAGACCGATGACTATGCGGCCCGGGCGGGCAAACTGGTGGATGATGTGCGCGCGGTGGTGCAGTCCGAGGCAGAGCACCGGGCGCTGATCGGCCAGCTTTGCCGGGTGTATTTCTGCGAACTTGCCAGCCGCCGTCGGATGATCGCGACGCAGCATGTCTGCCGCCAGCCCGCGCTGACCAATAACCCGATCTGCCTGAATGCGCAGGGGCAGATGAAGGGTGGCGATTTGCAGGTGAACTTTGACGGCGAGCAGAGAATCGGAGTTGCCGATTTCTGCCGCGCTGCGGGGATTGATGATGTGTTCCTGACGGTGGGCCTCTCGCCCGCGACGGCGCTGACCTGTATGGGCCAGATGCCATGAGGAGGGGGGTGCTCCTCTCGCTGATCTGCCTTGCGGCAGGTGCCGCGCGGGCAGAGGAACCCGCGCTGGCGCGGTATGTGACCGACGACAATGTGGATGTTTACGTGGCGCTTTTTGGCGGTCAGGCGGTGGAACTTGCAGGTTGCGCAAGCGAGGGCGCAGTGAGGGCGCTGATCGAGATGCCGAATGACCGGCCCATTTCAGACCGAACGCAGGTCGATCTGACGGACAGCGCGGCACTTGGCGCACATCCCTCTATTCCCTGCAACCCGCCACCTTTGGCCGAGGCCGCATGGCCCGGTAGCGTGCCGATTTGGGCCGATCTGACGGCAAACGGGCGGTATCTGCTGGCCGCGCCGAACGGGGCGGGGTTCTACGCGGTGGATGCGAAATGCGAGGCGATCAAGACCGCCTTGAGCATTCGCGAACGCGCGCAAGGTGCGGGATTTCAGGGCTTTGGCCAGCCTGATCCGCTGGAGCTTCGTTTGACAATCAATTGCGGGCCCGGGGCGGAGGCGCAGGGCCCGGTGGTCCCCGATGCCGACAGCGGTGCAGAGGGCTGGACCTTGCATAGTGCAGAGCTTTTCATGAGCGAGGCGGGGCTGCCCGATACGCTCTTGGTTGCCAGCGCTCCGATGGGCGAGGGGCGGGGATATCTGCCGATCCGGCGGCTCGACGGGGTCGAGATTGCGCCCCTGTTCCTTGAAGGTGGCGCAAGACTGGAGGCCGCAAAGGCCGCATTGCGTATGCTCTTTGCCGTACCCGAGGAGGACGTGGTGTCGCCCTTGGGTTTCGAGGAACTGGAGGCGGTGCAGTCGGCGCTCTTTGCTGACATCTGCACGCGGAATTGTGATGGATATGACCACAGCCATGGTTTCTTTGCCCTGCCGGGGATCGACGTTGCGCTAAGCTTTGAGGGCGTGGAACAGACGCCGGCCGCGCTCGATATTCTGGGGCGGGACCTGTCGGGTCTGCGTTTTGCTGACGGGCGGGCGCTCTGGCTACAGGGCTGTGCGGCGGTGGCCAGTGCCTTGGGCATCGTGCCGGGCGAGGGCGATTGGAAATCCATGGCTCGGGCGGCGCACTTGGGGGCCGGTCAAGCGGCGGCGATGCGTTGTAACGCGGCGCGTGCGGCGACCTGCATAAGGGTGATCGGGCCGGGCCTGCCGCTGGTGCCGGAAGTCTTCCATGCCAGCGGTTCCTGCGCTGGCAAGGCGCGCCTCATCGTGCATCTGCCTGAGGCCGTGACAGCAACAGCGCCGCTCATGATCGACGCAGAGCGGGGCTTTGCTGAGGTCGAGATCGCCCCGATGCCCGGGCTTGAACGGGCCATCTTGACGGTTCCCGCAGGTGCCTCGGGCGCGGCGTCGCCCTGTCTTTTGTCCTCGCCCCGCGTGATGATCCATAGCCGAGGCGATCTCAGGCTGATGCTGCGCGACGTAACTCTCCGGCGGCGTCTGGAAGAGGTGCCGCAAGAGGCGATCGGGCTGCATTCCGATGGCGGCACTCTGGTCACCGATGGGGTGATTATGGTGGCCGATGGCGATGCCGGGCTGCCGCCGGAACGGGGCATTTCACTCTGTTCTGGCGCATATTATGCGCGGGCGACGCGGGTTCAGGCAGGCACCATCGCGGTGCAAGGGTCCAACAGTCGGCTGGCGATCAGTGGGGCACCGGGGGCACCCACAACGCTCGGATCGGCGCGGTATGCGATTTCAGCCTCTGCCGGGGCGGAAATGATCCTCAGCAATGTAACGCTGACTGGCCGGGTGGGCGCGTCTCTTTTCAACGCGACCCTCGACGCCACGAACCTGCGGCTGGTCAGCACGGATGCGCAAAGCGGGTCATCTACAGCGCTGCAGTTTCGCGGCGCTTCAGAGGCGCAGCTGATGCAATCGACAGCGCAGGGATTTGCCTGTGTGGGCACATTTTGGACTGCAGGCAGCGCCGCCATCTTCACCCTGCCCGGTAACAATCTGACCGCGGATAACACCCGGCCCTCCTGCGGAGCGGGAACCGTCCAGATACTTGAATAAAATGAAGGGATTAGACCCATGACGCTTCGCTTTCTTGCCCCTCTATTCCTCGTGTTGGCGCTGGCCCTTCCCGCAAAGGCGCAAGAGGTCAGCGTGGTGCTGGTCACCGACATTTTGGGCGACCGGCTGCATTACCCGGTGGTGATTTCTGAAGGCCGGGGATATCGGGTGCGCTGCGAAAGCCAGTCCGACGAAGAGACGATGATTGCCGCGTTGGGGTTCCTGATCCCGTCCAGTCAGATTATCGATCCGACCGATCAGAGCATCGTTGATGCGGCCCCGGCGGAGAACCCGCTACTTTGCCCAAGCTCAGAGAATTACCCGATCACGGTCTTTGCCGCGAACACGTCGCAGGGGCTGATCCATTACCTGCAATTCAAGGCTGATATCGGCAGTGAGGCGGCCCATGACCGGATCTATATCCCCGGCTGTGCGGCCTTGGTAGAGGCACTGAATCTTGACCTTGCCAATGCCACTCCGGGCGACCCCACCCTGTTTTTCGCAGGCCGGATCCACGAGATTGCGTGCCGCCCGGGGGCCGCCCCCATCGAAACGGCGCCCCAGACCTTTGCCGCTTGGTGCACCAAAGGAGACCTGACGCCGGAAGAAGAAGCGACAATGCGCGCGATCCTCAATGGCACCCCGGGCGGGCCGGGCGCGCTGGGCAATACAGTGGCCTGCAGGCAGGCACAGGACTTCCTCACCGCGGTGACAAGCCGGAACCTCGACAATAGCGGAGCGCAGTCGCTGGCACCGCTGGCGACACTGTCGCATCTGAACTCGCTGTCGCTTGCGGGCAACCAGATTTCGGATGTCTCGCCACTGGCAGGGCTGACCGCGTTGCAGTTTCTGGATCTCAGCGACAACCGGATTGCCAATGTGGCCGCACTGGCCACCTTGGTGAACCTAACCTCGCTTGATCTGGGTGGAAACACTATCAGCGACTTGCGGCCGATTTCGTCGCTGCCGCTGCTGCAACAACTGTCCTTGCCCGGCAATGTGCCGGACACCATCGCCCCTCTGCAATTTCTGACCCAGCTGACCGAGCTGGATTTGGCGCGGAACGAGCTGACCTCGGATGACATCGGCGTGCTGGTTGGTCTGTCGCAGCTCACGTTACTCGACCTTTCCAACAACGAAATCGACGATTTCAGCGAGCTGGCCAATTTTGGAAGCGAGGTGGAATTCAAGCTCGCGGGCAATCCAGCCTCCACCGGTGGCCCCACGGATTTCATCACCTTTTGCGTGCAGTTGCGCGATGAGCCCACCCAGACCGGCGCCACGATCCGCGCGATGATCGAAGTCACCGGGCAAAGCACCTGTTCGGGGGCGGCAACCGTACTTAATTCCTCGAATGCGCTGACGATCACCGGCAAGACCCTGTCAGAGCTTGGACCACTCGCGACCCTCAGCCATCTGACATCGTTGAACCTTGCCGACAACACGATCACCGATGTCTCGGCACTGGCCGCGCTGACGCAGATCATCACGCTTGATTTATCGAATAACGCGATCATCGATGTGCGGCCCCTGGCCGCGCTGGAGCGGCTGACCACTCTGCGCATGGCGGGCAATCCTGTAACCTTCGGCGACTACCTGTCGGCCTGCATCCTGCGCAACGAACCGGAAACGCTGAGTGAGGCGCATCGCACCGAGGTTGGCGCTCTTTTGAGCATATCACAGACGCAAACCTGCAGGTCATCGGAAAGCCGGCTAAAGACCATGTCGACAATCAACCTGCGCGACCGCGGGCTGACCACGCTGGATTACATACGGGTGGCTGAAAGCGCGACGAACGTTCTGCTGGACAACAACCCCGTTGGCGAAGTGAGCAACCTGCGGTTCCTGCAACGGCTGCAATTTGTCGATGCTTCGAATACCGGGCTCGAGGATGACGACAGCCTGATCAACCTGCGCGCGCTGCGGAACCTCGACATTTCTTCGAACCCGATTGCCGAACTTTGGGCTCTGCGCAACATGCCAGAGTTGCAATCCGTCAATTTCCGCGACACCCAGATCCGCGACATCCGCGTTCTGGACGAATTGCCAAGCCTGCAAACCGCGACGATGTGGAACGCGCCGGTCGTGATGAATTCGATGCTGACCTATTGCCTCGTGCACAGGTTTCAGATCGGGATGCTGGGCGATGCAAGGCGTACGGTGGACGCGATCATGGCGGTGGCCGAGGGCGCGGGCCAGAGCAGCCAGAATTGCCGGGGCGTCAACGAATGGGCGCGCAGCGTCACATCGTTGAACCTCAATGCCAAGCAGATCAGCAACGTGGCTCCTATCGCCGGGATGCCGGAACTGACCAGTCTGCTTCTTTATGACAACAACATCAGGGATGTGCAGCCGATGCGGCAGTTGCGCAAGCTCAAAACCCTGAACCTGAGCAAGAACCAGCTTGGCACCATTCCAATCGTCTTTTCACAGGATCTCGAACACCTCTATGTGACGGAAAACCAGATCGCGAACCCAAGCGCGGTCAGCCGGTATTCCAAACTCAAAAGCCTCAACCTGCGCAAGAACCGCCTGACCGTGACCAGCGGAATTTCCGGGCTGCCGCAGCTGTCCTTTCTCGATCTGCGGGACAACAAGATCGCGCAACTCAATCAGATCACCCCGTTGCTCAGCAAGAACCCCTACATCAAGGGTAACCCGGTTTGCGGGTTGCAGAACACTGTTCCGATCTTGGTGATCTGCCAGCGAGAGCCACAATTCATTCTCAATTCGAATCTGGTCGATCCCAACGTGGTGATCCGACGCGACTTCTTACAGCCGGTGCCGATCATCATCACACCGTCAAACCCCTGATTGTCGATCCTACGTCCCAACCGAAAGGACCTTGTCATGACACGATTTTACACAGCGTTTCCTGTCGCCGCCATGCTCGCGGTCCTACCTGTGGGCGGGTTCGCCGCTGATGACAAATCCGCCTCTTCGGTGATCCAGCTGCCATCTGCGGGCGGCACGGTCAGCCAAGAGGAGGGGGCGTTCCAGCTCAACGCCAACACCGGGTCGGCCAACTTTTCGCTGCCGCTGCCAGAGCTGCCGCAGCGAGGCAAGTTCGGTCCGGGCCTCTTTCTGAGCTACAACCAGTTCGCGGGGGACAGCGGGTCGGGGCTGGGCGTGGGATGGTCCTTTACCGCGTCTTCGGTGATCGTGAACCAGGATTTCGGCACCGCCATACCGGGCAGGAAGCCGGATGGCGACTTCTTTCACCGGCTGAGCTTTCAGGGCGCGCGGCTGGTCTATCTGGGCGAGATAGACGGTTTGCCGAGCTATCGCCCGGAAGTGGCCGAAGAACAGATGGTGTTCGTGCGCCACGATATGCCGTTCGAGGTGGTCGTGCTGGACCGTACCGGTGAGCAAGAGGTAATGACGATCCCAGCCGGGTTTGAGCTGCGCATGGCGGATGGCAGCCGGATGTATTTCTCTGGCGCCGAGGGTGTGGCCGAGGGCAATTTCGCGACGGCCGAACCCACGATCACCCGCTGGCCGCTGGTGATGAGCGTCAACACCAACCGTGACGCAGTACGCTATGAATATGAAAAGCACGGAGAACGGTCCTACCTGACCGGGGTGGCCTTTGCCGGGGGGCAAAGCCGTTATGATTTCGATCTGATCGACACGCGCGCCAGCCTTGTCAGCCATATCGCCGGAGTGCGTCAGCAGAACCCCAAGCTCTACGGCAAAGTGACGGCGAGTTTCGCAGGTGATGTCTATGACCAGTGGTGCATGGCCTTTATCGGCCGGTCGCTGAATGACAATACCGAATTCACCGTGCGCACCCATCCCGATTGTCAGGCCATGGCCGAATCCGACCTTGCGGGCGAGATCGACCCCAATTCGGTCAATGTTCTAGACCAGCTGCGCGCGGTCTATCGCTTTGGCAACACCGGCGGCTCTGCGCTTGGCGATGATACGCTGCGCTACCCTGATCTGCGGTTTGACTATTCAAGCTGGACGGCGGCAGAGTTGGCCGAGCGGGAGCTTGTCTTTCCCGCGCCAAACCTGGCTTTTGCGGGGGATATTTCGCCGCAAAACTTGGAACTTGCCGATCTGAACATGGATGCGCTGCTTGACGTGGTGCAGACCAGCGACACCGAAGTGACCCGGGTGCACTTGGGTGAAGGGGCTCTGGAATCGGCCTTTGAGACGTCTATCCCACTGAAGCTGACGCGCACGACAGCCTCTGGCCTGACGCGCGAGATCACGCCGAGGCTGGTTGAGAACCGGTTCCATTTCGCTGACATCACCGGTGACACCTATGCCGATATTCTAGAGGTCGAGGACGGTCTGCTGCATGTCTTTAACGGCAACGCGGTCGGGGATTTCCCCTATATCGGGCGGGCGATTCCGCTGGACGGGATTTCACCGTCGCTGTTCTCGGACGGAAATGGCCGCTTTGTGGATGTGAACCTTGATGGTCTTAGCGACATTGTCGCGACGCGGCTTGATGCCAATGGCCGGACCGAGGCGCTGATTTACCTCAACCTTACCCGACGCCAGCCAGACGGGGGCCATGCGATCAATTTCGCTCGGGTGTCCAAGGTGCTGCCGATGGACAGCCAAGATGGGGGCCTCTTGAGCCGCCAGTCGACCCGGCTGACGGATGTGAATGGTGATCGATTGCCCGATCTGGTGACGATCAACGTCGCTGATCAGGGGTTTTGCATCTACGAGAACCAGGGCAACATTTTCAGCCGCGAAGCGGGTGCGCTGCTCTGGGGGGATATGCGCTTGAATGACCCAAAATGCGGGGCAGGGCGGTTCACCGCGATAAGGGGTATGAGCCCGTCCGACAACGTGCAGTCGATGTGGTACGTGGATGCCAATGGCGATGGGGTGCGCGACTTTGCCTCGATGGGCAGCCGCACCGACGAGATTCAGATTTGGCTGGGCTTTGGCGATGGCTCTTTTGCGGATGAAAGCCTGCGGCTGTCGTTGAATGCTCGGGTGCAGGTGGGCAATGCGCCCAATTCCTTCCGCTCGCGCGTGGCTGATCTGGATGCCGACGGGCAGGCGGAAATCATCGTGTTCCAACAGGCCAGTGGACCAGAGATTGCGCCGGTCGTGGTGATTGATTTCAATCGCACCACAGAGATTCAACTGGTCAAGGCCAACCTGCTGACAGTGGTGAGTTTCGAGAGCGGGCGGCGGCACGACATCCGCTATGCAACCTCCACCGACGAGATGCTGCGCGACCGCGCGGCGGGGCGCGAAACCGCGACGCTGCACTTTCCGGTGGTGGTGGCAAAACAGATGGTCACCTCTGAAGGCGTGGCAAACGCGGCGCGGCGTGATGTGCAGGTCGAGGAATACTTCTACCACAAGCCCTTTTATGACGTGATCAACCGCCGCTTCATCGGCTTTTCCGAGGTCGAGCGCGTCATCTATGGCGACGAATTCGTGGGCGGGGCAGATACCCAGAAATCTTCGATCGCGTTCGAGCAATATTACGCCTTTGCCGATGTGACAGCCGACCTTCATCTTGCTGGCAAGCTGCGTATCCGGCAGACCTACGCGGTCGATGCCGATCCGGTGCTGCTTGCTGCAGCTGCCGGGTCCGCGTCGCTCGATCCGAATGCGGCGGGGCTGCATTCGCTGTCTACCGCGACACGGGCCCAGAAATTGCCGACGCCCGGCGCGATGCTGTCCTGTGAAAGCAATACATGGCAGACAGCGCCTACTGGGATTGCCAATGTCAGCTGGCTGCGCAAGACCGAGGAAAGGCTGACCGCTGCGGCGGGGCCACAGCACGTGCAAGAGCCAAGCGACACAGAATGCGTGAACCCGGTCAAGACGCGCATCTTCGCGGAATTCGACGAATTCAACTATGCGGGCCGCGAAACCGAAACCGTGGTCGAACTGACCGGCCCAGAGGGCCAGGTCATGCCCGGTTATGCGCGGGTGACGGAAACCGATTACTCAGAGGCGCGCGCCACTTTGGCACCGCTTGGCATTGTCAACGCCGCATCGGCGCGGCGAACCGTGGCAGGCACGCGCCTTCTGTCGCGGGAACGCTTTGCCTACCTGCCGGAAAATGGGGGGCGGCTGGGAATGCGGGCGATCGACGTATTCTCCAGTCTGGCGGATGTTCCGCCAGAGATTGCCGACTGGCACAGCGCCACCCATACGCTGCTCAAGAACATGGCCTATGACAGGTTCGGCAACGTCGTGGAAATGTCCGACAATCTGTCGAAAATCGAAAGCGTGACCTTTGACGAAACTGGCACCTTGCCAACGGCGCATACCAAGTTTCACGGCTCAGACGACAGCCGCAATCAGGTTACCACCATGGCCTATGATGATGGGATTGCCGGGCGGTTGTCTGGGCAAACCACGCCACTGGGCATGGAAATCAACTACGACTACGACGCGCTGGGCCGCAAGCTGCGCGAACTAAGCGCGGATGGGTCGGAAAAGCGCTATGCCTACCGCTTTGGCCTGAACGGCGCGCCATCCATGATCCTGACCTCGCTGCGCCGTTACCCCTCCGCCGCCGACACGCCGGAGGGCGAAAGCGAATTCGTGCGCTCGTTGGCTGCGTTCAACGCACGGGGCAATCAGCTGGCCGAGATGGAGGATGTGGCTGAGGGCGGTGTTCGGATGTTCAAATACTCGGAGTTCAACCGCAATGAGCTGCTGACCTTCCGCTGGACACCTTACATGACAGAAACCGTGCCGGATGTTGAGGCAGCCTTTGCCTCGGGTCAGGTGCCAGAACCCGAACGCCGCCACGGCAATGCCTATCGCTATGACGGGCTGGGCCGGATGATCGAGGAAACGCATCCGTCAGGCAAATTTTCCACCCAGAGCTATGCGCCTTGGGGCATGACCACAATCACCACCTACGAATACCAGCACGGCGGCTCCATGTCGGTTGAAGAGCATCGGCTGGTCAATGATGTTGGCGTTCACGCAGTGATGATCGGCGATGCAAGTGGCACCTCGCTTGTAACCCGGTTCGACCGCGACGGCTTTGGCTATCTGACTGCAATCCGGCTCGCGGGCGAAGAAGTGCCGCGGCAGTTTCGTTTCAACTCTGTCGGGGATATGGAATTCCAGCAAATCCCGGGGCTGGGTACGCATTACTACTTCTACGATGAGCGCGGCAGACAATGGTCCAAGGCGCGGATAGCCGAAGATGGCACCACCGATGTGATCGCCTTTGAGTACGACCTTCTGAACCGCAAGCTGCTCGAGACGGTGAATGGCGAGGACCGCATCCGATACGCCTATGATGTGACCGAGACGTTGCAGGTTGCGGCGGCCTTCGAAACGCCGATCCCGCTGCCTCTGGGCAAACACACCCGGATTGAGGTCATCGACCCTAACGGGCGGCATGACAGCATCCAGCGCTTTGGCTGGGATGCCAATGGCCGCATGGTCCAGAACGAGATCGAGATCGCGGGCGAGGTGTTTGCTGAAAGCTTTCACCAGACGCTCGACGGGCGGATCAATCGGGCGACGGGGCCGGGTGGTCTCGGCTATGACTTTGCCCTCGGGCCAGACCGGAACCTGCGGCGGGTTGCGATCACCCATCCCGATTTCAGCGGGCCGGAAACGGTGATCGAGGACATCACCTACAACCCCGAAAGCCGGATTGACCAGATTGCCTACCGCGCTGGGGCCGTGACCGAGCTGACCTATAACCGCGAAACGCTCTTTCTCGAAGAAATCGTGACGCGGACAGGTGACGGCACGGCGTTGCAGGACATCTCGATGACCTTCAACGGGAATGGTTCGATCACCGAGATCGTGGACCGTCTGGCGGCTGGGCCTGCGCCCGCACATGGCCATGTCGACCGGTCGGGCACTTTCCACTACGACTTTCGCAACCAACTGGTGCGGTACCTGCGCTACGGCGAGGACGCGGCGTTTGAATACACCGATGCCGGTGCCTTTTCGCGGAATGACGAAATGGCTGCGGGGGAAACATTGGTGCCGCCCTCGGATGCCGATACGGACCTGATCCCGGTTGGTGCCTCTGCTGCGCCCTACAGCTTTGACGGCTTTGGTCAGCTGGCCGCGAGCCCCAAGGTAACGGCAACGGTCTTCGATGCCTATGGGCGGCTGATCCGGGCGCAGACCTTGGAGCATGACGTGTTCTTTGGCTACGACCAAACCGGGCGGAGAACGTACAAGGATGTGGTGCCGCTCGACGATGCGGGTGCCGCAGAGCTTTACCTCTTTCCCACCGAAACTTTCCATCGCGGGCCGAAAGGGGGCGAGAGCTTTGTCAATATCGGCTCTACCCGCTTGGTGCGGATGGAACACGGGACGGGGCGCTGGTTCTACTACCTCAAGGACCATCTGGATTCCTCGGATTACGTGATGACAAGTGCTGGTGTGCCGGTCGAACAGATGCTCTACCGCGCCTATGGCACAGAGCATCAGCCCCAAATTCTGTCATCCGATTGGGCCAGCCATGAGGAGGCTGTCGCCGACGAGAAGCCGCGTGAAAAGACGCATCACCGCTTTACCGGCAAATATCTCGATGATGCGACGGGGCTCTATTACTACGGGGCGCGCTACTACGATCCGGCGCTGGGGCGCTTCATCTCGCCTGACCCGCTCTATCTGAGCGACCCAGAGCGCTGTGTAGGCAACACCATCGCCTGCACTCTCTTTGCCTATGCCAACAACAACCCGATGTCGTTCATTGATCCCACAGGGCTAGAAGGCATCGTGCAGGGCGATGAGGCCTATAGGCGGCAGGTCGAGGAAAGTCTGCAACGCGTTGATCCCACTGCGCGGGTGGATATGGAGACTGGCGAAATCAGCCAAAGCTGGCTGCACGGGCTTTGGCTCGATATCAAAAGCTTCTTTACCGGTGAGACCAATTTTGACACCGGGCGAGAGCTTGTCAGCCGGATCGTGGAGGACCCGCAGACCACCACAATCAGCTTTCAGGCCAATGCGGCTGGGGGGGCGCGGGCGGATGGTCAGCCCTTCACGTCGAGCACGCCGGGTGATATCAACCTTGTCTATGACCCATCCTACCTGCCGGCGTTGCCAGAATATGACGCGTCAACCGGCACATTGTCCTACGAGACGCCCGATCCGGGCGTGGTTTTGGGCCATGAGCTGATCCACGCCACTCACGGGATGCGCGGCGATGTCGGATCGGCAATCGTGAACTACACTGGTCTGGACGGGTCGCCGCAAAGTGCATGGCACGAGGAGATCCGCACCACAGGTGTAGGTGGCGTGAACAGCCCTGACGACATCACCGAAAACGACCTGCGCGAGATGCTTGGGATCAACCCGCGCAACCACTACTAGCAGGCAAAGCGCCCAATGAGAGGAGCGGCGGCTGTGCCGCTCCCGGGAAAGGAGTTAGACAATGTCGAGAACCTCAACCAAAGGCCGAAATTGGGCTGCGGCGGCGCTGATCGGCGCGGCGGCGCTTGGACCTAGCACAGGAGAAATGGCCATGGCGACCCCGCTTGCCGAACCATTGGACATCCCTGCGGAATTCCTGTCGGAAATCGACGGCGCTCCGGATTGGCTGCGCGGTGCGATGGCGGGCCTCGGGGCACCTGAGGGCTGGTCGATGACCCGCGACGCCATCGTCGTGAGCGAGGTTGAGGCGCTGCGCGCCCTCAACCGTATCCGTGCCTTTCGCCAAGCAGTCAGGGGCGGCACCGGGGCGATCTGGCTGTCACTGCCGGTGGCCAACGAGATCGGCGAAATACGCGACTGCGTGACGCCTTGGGCAACGCAACTGATCCCCGACCTTGATGCCAATGATTTCGGCCAGAGCTTTGCCCTGTCGATGCTGCGCACCGATGAACCTGAGGCCTGCCTGATCGACGTGGGCACGGATGATCCTTGGGCAGGGTCAGACCGCACCGCTTTGCGCGGCTATTTCGATGATGCAGGTGACCTTATGGTCGAGCATATAAGCCTTAACGAAGACGCAGTGTTCGTCCGCGCCCTGATCGAGGCAGGTTATCTTGTCACCAAAGGTAGCGTGTCCGGACGGCTGCGCGTGGAATAGCGCGCGGGCGAGCGGGCAAAACCTATTGTCCGTGATGGTAGGGTGAGGTTGTCGATACCGAAACGGTCTTGCGGCGTCACGTTCCCGGCCAGAAGGCTGGTTATGGGCCACTTGCCCAGACGAACAGATCCGCGGTTGGGGCGCTCCGGTCGCCTATGGGCCAAAGCCGGACACGACCGCCTTGGCCAACAGGGCAGATGCTGAAACGCCGTCGATCAGGCGTAAACTTGTCCGTGCCGCCAACGCCCCTTGCAGCGGGGCCATTCCGGCGCAACCCAGCACGGCGCAGGTGGCAGCATCTTCAAGGCGGGCGGTTTCGATTTCGGCGGCGATGCGGTCGATGGTCTCTGGCGCGCCCTCGTCGATGGTCAGCACCGGCAGGCCGCTTGCCCGCACAGAGGCGCAAATCCCGGCAAAGCCCTGCTCGCGGATATTCTCTTCGATCACGGGGACAGAAATGGCCATAGACGTGATGACCGAGAACCGCAGACCTAGCAACTGCGCCATCACATAGCTGGCCTGTCCGATACCCAAAACCGGGCAACCGGCGCGCGCGCGTGCCTCATTGAGGCCTGTATCGTCGAAACAGGCGATTACGATAGCCTGCGCACCTTGCGCCCGTGCGACGGGTAAAAGGGACAAAAGACCGGGCACCGCCGCGTCCCCATCCGCCTTGCCCTGAATGGCCACAGGACCGCTTGTATTGGTCAGGCCAAAGATGTCCGTCTCTGGCAAGGCCTTGCGCGCGGCGGTGACGACCCCTGTTGTCATGCCGACCGTTGCATTGGGGTTGATATAGGCAAGCTTCACAATCCGAGCCCCGCATCCGAACCAAGACGTGCGCGCCGCTTGCCCATGATCCACGCGCCCATCAAAAAGGCTGCGATGATTGCAAAGGAAAAAACCGTGGTCAGCGTGCCAAGCGCGTAGATCACCGGCGTGGTGACATTCGTCGTCATCCCAAAGATCTCCAGAGGCAGGGTGTTGTAGCTGCCAGCCGTCAGCAGGGTGCGGGCGAACTCATCATAGCTCAGGGTAAAGCCAAAGAGTGCCACCCCGATCAGCGAAGGCCCAATGATCGGCAGAACCACATAGCGCAGGGTCTGCCACGCGGTGGCCCCTTGATCGCGGGCGGCTTCTTCATAGCTTTTGTCAAAGCGGTTAAAAACGGCGAACATGATCAGTAACCCAAAGGGAAGCGTCCACGTCAGTTGCGCGCCAAAGCCCGAGGTTGCCCAATGTATCTTTAGGCCCAACTGGGTAAAGATGAGGCCCACCCCTAGGGAAATCAGGATCGACGGGATCACAAGCGCGGTGACTGTGGCGTAAAACAAAAGGCCAGATCCGACAAACCGCTTGCGAAAGGCCAGTCCAGCCATGACCGAAACCACCACTGTCGTGACCATCACGACCAGCCCAAGCACCAAGCTGCGGCGGAACGCGCCCCAGATGTCGCCCACCGCCTGCTGCTCGAACAGGTCGCGGAACCAGTGCAGTGATGCGCCGTTCATGGGAAAGGTCAGACCCCCTTGCGGCCCCTGAAAACTCAGGATGCTGATGGTCAGGATCGGACCATAGAGAAACAGCACGAATAGGCCAAAAAAGGCGGCCAAGACGTAAAACGAGCGCGGCCTGCGTTCCATCTCAGAGTTCCTTGCGAATGTTCACAAACCGCAGCAGGATCGCAATCACGATCAGGACGGTGCAGAGCAGCACAACGGCGGTCGCGGCTGCAGATGGGTATTGCAACAGGGCAATATCGTTGGAAATCAAACGCCCCACATTGGCGCTCTGACTTCCGGACATGAACCGAACGGTGACAAAATCGCCCATCACCAATGTCACGACAAAAATGGTTCCGATCATTATGCCGGGTTTGGTGAGCGGCAGGATGACGTGTAGCAAAGTCTGCAAGCCGTTCGCGCCATTGTCGCGCGCCGCCTCAAGCAGGGATTTGTCGATCCGCATCATGGTGTTGAAAATCGGAACCACCATGAAAAGCGTGTAGAGATGCACAAAGGCAAGGATCACCGCGAAATCGGAATAGAGCAGCCATTCCAGCGGTTCGTCGATCACACCCCAAGACATCAACGTCTGATTGGCAAGACCATTGCGGCCCAAAAACGGAATCCAGGAAATCATCCGGATGATGTTAGATGTCCAGAACGGGATCGTGCAGACCAGAAAGAGTGCCACCTGCATCGTCAGGCTGCGAATGTGAAAGGCCAGAAAATAGGCAACTGTGAACCCTATGGTGAGCGTCAGCGCCCACGTGATCAGCGCATATTTCAGTGTTGCGCCAAACACCTGATAGGTCACGGGCGAGCCAAACAGAAACTCGTAATTGTCGAACTGGAATGCGGGATAAATCGAAAACTCGGTCGCGCCCCAAAAGCTGACGACAACGATCATCACAATGGGTGCGATCAGAAACGCGAGCAGCACCACAGCCAGAGGTGCCGCTTGTAACCAGCCCAGAATATGACGGTTGGTCGTCATGTTACCCGCTCTTCATGCTTGGGAGCTTTGGTCAGGATCCTTGGTCTGGGGGGCGCCTGCCCCCCAGCCCTAAATGGCGTTCAGTGTGCGTGCTATCGGGTCATGCAGCGATGAACTCGTTCCACTTGCGCACCATATACTGGTTTTCGTCCATAACCGCGTTCCAGCAGGCCACAGCGCCCATACGCTCGTTGAACGACCCGCCATCACGCACCTCTCCGGCCTGCGCAAGGGTATCGCCGGTGGGCGAGGTGATAACATCCGTTGCGGGCTTGCCCTCGAACCAGTAGCCCCATTCGTTCTCGGACATGAAGTTTTTGGAGGTCTCGGGCACCGCAGAGTAATAGCCCTGCCGCATCAAATAGCCGCCAACCCAGCCCGAGAGATACCAGTTGATATAGTCATAGGCCGCATCCAGCTCCATTCCGGATAGGGATGCGGACAGGCCGATACCGCCCCCCCAACTGCGATAGCCTTCTTTTAGCGGCTGATACACGCAAGGGATGCCGCGTGATTTGACTGCGGTGATGGCGGGTGACCACATCGACTGGATCACCACCTCTCCACTCGCCATCAGGTTCACGCTCTCATCAAAACTTTTCCAAAAGGCGCGGAACTGTCCGTTTTTCTTGGCCTCAGTAAAGATCGCCATGGTCTTGTCTATCTCGTCGCGGGTCATGTTGCCCTTGTCGCCATATTCGACCGCGCCCATAGCCTCGCAGACCATGGCCATATCCATGATGCCGATGGACGAAATATCAAGGATCGACGCTTTGCCCTTGAATTCGGGGTTCAAAAGCTCGGTCCAGCTTTCGATGGGCCGGCCGATCAAGTCTGGGCGGATCCCTAGCGTATCGGCATTGTAAATCGTCGGAATAAGGGTCATCCAGCCGGTTTCTTCACTCGCAAAGCTGGTGCTGCCGGGGCCGTCGACAAATCCCACCGAATGCGGCGCGGTGCCTTGGGCAATGGTCGACGTGGGCGTCAGCTTGCCCGAGCGAAAGATGCCGACGATCTTGTCGTAATTGGCGATACGCGCGGTATCCATGGCCTGAAGGTTGCCGGTCGGCCAAACCTTTTTGCAGATCCAGTATTCGATATCGGCAATGTCAAAGCTATCGGGCTGGGTGGCTGCGCGCTGGGTGACGCTATCGCTGTCGAGCGCCGTCATTTCCAAGGTAAAGCCGAGGTCCTCTTTAACCTTGTTGGCCACGTCGTTGAGGTTCGACACACCGGTGCCAAACTGGCGCAGCACGATGTCCTTGGTATCCTGCGCCCAGAGCATGGGGGCGGGCAGTGCGGAGGCGGCAAATGCTGCGCCCCCGGCCTTGAGTAGGGCGCGACGACTATAGCCGACCTTGGGTTTTGCCATTGTTCTGTTCCTCTCTGTCCTGTGGATTGGTGGGAATTGGGGTGGGCTCTCAGGCCTCAAGCCGGTGGAGTCGCCCTTCGTCCCAGCTCAGCCTGACGGCTTCACCGGGAGATTTCGGAGATTGAAAAAATTGCGCTTCGGGCAGCAGGGCAAGCATCTCTTCGCCGCTTTCGGTTGCGGCCGTGACACTGACAGAAGCCCCCTGATATTCGACCGCGATCACCGTTGCGGGCAGGCCGTCTTTTCCCAGCGATACCGCATCGGCGCGCACGGTAACCTTGCCGCCGGGTCGTGCGAGCACGTTATGCCCGCCAATAAACCGCGCCACGAACTCGGTGCGCGGGCGTGCCCAGACCTCGCGCGCAGGCCCAGCCTGTTCGATCACCGCGTCATTCATCACGACGATCTCGTCGGCTAACGCGAGCGCCTCATCCTGGCCGTGGGTGACGTGAAGAAAGGTGATGCCCAACGCGCGCTGCAGTTTCTTCAACTCGCTGCGCATCCGAACGCGCAGGAACGGATCAAGCGCTGACAGCGGCTCATCCAGCAAGAGCACCTTGGGGTCTGTGATCAGCGCGCGTGCCAAAGCAACGCGCTGTTGTTGGCCCCCAGAAAGCTGTGCAGGTAGACGGTCAGCCAGATTTAGCATGTCTACAAGTTCCAGAAGCTCATTGGCGCGGGCGTGGCGCGTCGCCTTGTTCACCCCTTTCATGCGCAGCGAAAATGCCACGTTCTCGCGCACCGACAGATGCGGAAAGAGCGCATAGTTCTGAAACATCATGGCCGTACCGCGCTGCGCGGGAGGAAGCGGCGATACGTCGTGCCCATCCAGCAGAATGGCCCCTTCGCTGACGTCCTCATGCCCAGCGATCATGCGCAGTGTCGATGATTTCCCACAGCCGGACGGACCCAAAAGGCAGACATAGCTGCCTTTTACAAAGACATGATTCAAATCACGCACTGCAACCGTATCGCCATAGCGCTTGGTCAGGTGCACCAATTCAAGATCATACCCCGTTCGCATCAAGGCCCCCATACCGTCATTTGAAATGACCCTGCGCTTTGAATTGCGCGTGCGGCAGAGTTTTCGCGGGCGGGAGGGCGCAAAAACCGGCACCGCCCGTTTTATGGGCCTCTGGCAGCGGGTAGCGCTTAAAAATCAGAACATTTTTGTATACAATATTGTCTCAAATCACAAAGCCCACTGTTCTACTTGTCCCTTTCCATGCGAATCGGGAAAAGACATACTCAGGGGCAAACAATCGGCGCAGGACCCATGACCAAGATCGAGATCACAACTTGGACCAGCGACGCGGTCATCCTAGACCTTGAACGTGCAATCCACGAACATCGCCTGCCCCCCGGCACCAAACTTGGCGAAGATGAATTGGGCGATGCCTATGGCATCAGCCGCACCATAGTGCGCGCGGCGCTTTTGGCCCTTTCGCACCGCCATCTGGTTGAGTTGAAGCGCAATCGTGGCGCTTTCGTCGCGCAACCGTCGATCCGCGAAGCACGTGAGGTGTTCGAGGCCCGTGCCCTTCTGGAACCCCGCACTGCGCATTCCGCAGCGACCCGCATGACGGAAATGGACCTTGCCCTTTTGCGGACCAATATCTGCAACGAACACGCCGCTCTCGACGCCGGAGAGAACGGTCGCGCGCTGTTCCTGTCGGGCCAGTTTCACATCGAAATCGCCCGCATTGCAGATCAGAGCACGATAGAGACCTTCATTTCCGAACTGATCTCGCGGTCGTCGCTGATCATCGCCCTCTATTGGCGTCGTCGTGCCGCACTATGCGAAACGCAGGCGCATCATGCACTGCTGGATGCCTTTGCCAACCGCGATGCCGCTCTTGCCGAACAACTGATGAAAAGCCACCTGCTGGATCTTGTGGCGTCGCTTGATCTGCGCAATGTCACCCAGCCGCCCACCTCCCTGCGCGAGGCGCTTCAGCGATGAGTGACCTGTCGTGCCGCATCGCAACCCTGCCAGAGGTCGTGCAATTGCTCGACTGGGCAGCGGAGGAGGGGTGGAATCCGGGGATTGACGACGCGGCGGCCTTTTATGCCGCTGATCCTGAGGGGTTTTTCGTGGCCAAAGTGGACGGGCAGCCGGTCGCGGCTATTTCCGTCGTCAACCATTCTGATGCTCACGCCTTTCTCGGGCTCTACCTCTGCCGTCCTGCGTTTCGCCATCAAGGGATAGGCTTTGCCCTCTGGCAACATGCCATCGCCCATGCCGGCACGCGCCCCCTGGGCCTTGACGGTGTGCCCGCGCAAGAGGCGAATTACGCCAAATCTGGCTTTGCGCTGGTCGACCGGACCCGCCGCCTGACGGGAACTTTGCCACTGCAGGCTCTGACATTGCCACTGTCGAGGCCAGAGGATTTCCCGGCACTTGCCCGTCTCGATTGGGCTGCGACGGGCGTTTGTCGGCAACGGTTTCTACGGGTATGGGTGGACAATATCGCCACACGCAAAACCGTGCTGCTGCGCGAAGCGGCAGAAATAACGGGCTTTGCCACGGCGCGGCGCTGCCGCGAGGGGGTCAAGATCGGCCCCATAGTGGCGCCCGACGCCATGGCGGCGCTGCATCTCGCGGGGCAGGCGGCGGCGGCATTGGCGGAGCCGCTGACCATCATTGACGTGCCCGATGGAAGTGCCGCCTTTGGCGCGGTGTTGCGACGAAACGGCTTTGTCGAAGGGTTCGGGACCGCCCGAATGTATCGTGGCACTGCACCTGAAAATGGTGATGCGCTGCATGCCGTTGCCACGCTGGAACTGGGCTAGGGCGCGCCAAACCCGGTGGACTTGAATGAGACCACCAATGCGGCAGTGTCGACGGCTAACCCCACCAAGGCCTGCATTTGCACTGACAGGGTGTTTTTCGTATAAATATGTGAATAAAGGATTTTTTTGGGGGACGCGAGGATCATGGCAAGAGCGATCTACGGTACATGGATCGACTTGGTGTGTGCGTTTTTCAAACGTCCCCGTCGGCTTCAGGTGGCGGCGGTCTGCTACAGAGAAACGCATGGCCGCAAGGAAGTATTGCTCATCACCTCGCGCGGCACGGGGCGCTGGGTCATCCCGAAAGGCTGGCCAATTGACGGTAAGGATGCCCCCGGCGCGGCATTGCAGGAAGCTTGGGAAGAGGCCGGCGTGCGGTCTGGATGTGTGAGCAAAGAGGCGGTTGGTCTTTATTGCTACGAAAAAGAGCTGTCCACAGGATTGCCCGTCTCGGTGGAAACTCTGGTCTTTACGATTGAGGTGGATCAGATGGATGAAGACTATCCCGAAGCTGCGGAACGCCGCCTCACATGGGTCAGCCCCGGTGCTGCCGCGAGCATGGTTCAAGAGCCAGAGTTGCAAGACATCCTGCGAAAAATGTAACAAATTTATTTCGATTTTGTGACAAAGCCGGTTGATGCCAATCGCGCGCTTGAATATGCCCCATCCAGCCAGTTACCGGGGGGCAAGCTGTGAGCGACACGCAAAACGACGCCAAACACCTTGAGACCCTCGACAGGGATCTTCAGCGGTTTTCCCATCTAGAGACAGCAACGCAATATGTTGCGCGCCCAATGGTGGCGCCTGGCATCGCTCTGGCCTTTATCGTCGTGACAGCGCTTGCCGCGGCGGTCTTTTTTGGTGAATTCCCGATCAACTTTGTGGTGATCGCGGCGACGGTGTTTGGGGCCTATATGGCACTCAACATCGGGGCCAATGATGTGGCCAATAACATGGGACCAGCGGTTGGTGCCAATGCGCTGACCCTTGGTGGTGCCATCACGATTGCGGCGATTTTCGAAACGCTAGGGGCGTTGCTTGCGGGCGGAGATGTGGTTTCGACCATTTCCAGTGGCATCATAGACCCCGTGACCGTCGCGGATACGCAGGTTTTCATCTGGGCGATGATGGCGGCGCTGATTTCAGCGGCGCTCTGGATCAATCTTGCGACATGGATCGGGGCCCCTGTGTCGACCACGCATTCCGTGGTCGGTGGGGTGATGGGGGCCGGGATTGCCGCCGCCGGGTTGGCCGCAGTCAATTGGAGCACGATGAGCGCAATTGCCGCGTCTTGGGTCATCTCTCCGGTGCTGGGCGGGGTGATTGCAGCGCTCTTCCTCGCGCTGATCAAATCGCGGATCATTTACCGCGAGGACAAGATTGCCGCCGCGCGTCGCTGGGTGCCGATCCTTATCGGGATCATGGTTGGGGCGTTTGCTACCTATCTAGCGATGAAAGGGCTAAAGCGCGTTGTCAAAATTGACCTCGGTACCGCCGTCACCATCGGTCTGATGATGGGAGTGATATCATGGCTTGTGACGATCCCACTGATCAAGCGGCAGTCACAAGGGCTGGAAAATCGCAACAAGTCTCTCAAGGTGCTGTTTGGCGCACCTCTCGTGATTTCGGCGGCGCTGTTGAGCTTTGCCCATGGGGCGAATGACGTAGCCAATGCAGTAGGCCCGTTGGCGGCCATCGTCCATGCGGCAGAGTTCGGCAGTGTCACGGAACAGGTGTCAATCCCACTCTGGGTCATGATCGTCGGCGCGTTCGGCATTTCCTTTGGCCTGTTCCTGTTTGGCCCCAAACTTATTCGCATGGTCGGCTCTCAGATCACCAAACTGAACCCGATGCGCGCCTATTGCGTGGCGCTGTCGGCGGCGTTCACGGTTATCGTGGCAAGTTGGTTGGGCTTGCCCGTCTCTTCAACGCATATCGCCGTGGGCGGGGTGTTTGGCGTTGGTTTCTTTCGCGAGTGGGATGCGGAACGCCGTCTGCGGAACAACAAAGTGGCAAAGCCCCAAGAATTGCGGATCGCCCCCGAGGAACGCCGTCGGCGCAAACTGGTGCGCCGGTCGCATTTCATGACCATTATTGCGGCTTGGGTGATCACGGTTCCTGCTGCGTCGCTTGTATCGGCATTGGTGTTTCTGGCGCTGAACAGCCTACCGGCCTAGCGGTCGCGACAATGACCTGAGTATGCTGTTCACAAACCGTGGGTTTCGGAACGTCGAAAAGGACCGTGCGCTCTTCTTGGCTGCCATGATCAAAGATGCCTTGGCCGACGAGCCGGGCCATTAGGCCGCCAATACCACCTAGGGGCTCGTCATGGCATCTGGCATCATGGTGGCGGACGTGCGAGCGGCGAGCCTTGGCAAGCAGACCTTGCGGCCTGAGAGTGTGCTCTCGACCGTTATTGGAAGCCCGTAGACGGTGGTAAGGTTGGCCTCAGTCAGAACCTCTGCGGCGGGGCCCTCTGCCAGCACTCCGCCGCGATGCATCAGCAGAACGCGTGCGTTCAGCGCAAAGGCCTGATCGGGATCATGGGTCGACAGGATGACGCCATGGCTTGCAGTGCCTTTGATCTGCGCCAATGCGCCGATCCGCGCAAGCACCTGCGCTTGGTTGCCGAAATCGAGGCTGGCGGTCGGCTCATCCATCACGATCAGCGTGGCCTCTTGGGCCAATGCGCGGGCGATCAGAACCAGTTGCCTCTGCCCGCCGGACAACTGGGAATAGTCTCGATGCGCAAGGTCATGGATGCCGAGGTGTCGCATCGCATCCTCGGCGACGGCACGGTCGGTTTTGCCCGGCTGAGCAAAGGCCCCGAGCCGCGCCGTGCGCCCCATCAGCACCACTTCCAGCGCCTCGAACGGAAAGGGCGGCGCATGGGCCTGCGGGACGTAGGCGATGGCCCGTGCGATTTCGGCTCGCGTCTGTGCCGTGATCGGGCGGCCCCCCAGCAAGACGGAGCCGGAAAGCGCGGGCAGCAACCCCAAAAGCGTGCGGAACAGTGTTGTCTTGCCGCAGCCGTTCGGACCCAGCAGGCACAGAATCTCACCCTCCCGCACCTGCAAGTTCAGCCCGGTGCCGATCGGACTTTTGCCATAGCCGATGGACAGGTCCTGCGCCTCAAGCATTATAACCAGCCCCTTCGGCCGCGCGCCAGCAGCCACACGAAAAACGGCGCACCGATGACGGCTGTCAGCACGCCCAACGGAACTTCGACCGCCGCTATGGTCCGCGCCAGCGTGTCAACCACCAGCAGATAGCCCGCGCCGATCATCGCCGAAGCGGGCAACAAGCGGCCAAAACCCGGACCAACCAGCATCCTCGCGATATGCGGGATGACAAGGCCGACCCAGCCCACAACCCCGGCCAAGGCCGTGACGCTTGCCGTGATCAGCGTCGCCGACGCGATCACAACCAACCGTGTGCGCCCGGCCTCGATTCCCAATGCGCGGGCCTCTTCGTCGCCAAGGCTCAGAACGTTGATCCGCCACCGCAACAAGGCCAGTGGAACCAGTCCGATCAGCACCACGGGCAGGGCCGGAACAATATCCCGCGTCGTGATGGACGCCAGCGATCCCAGCAACCAAAAGGTGATCGCGGGCAACTGATCATAGGGATCGGCCATCACCTTGAGCAAAGAGGTGGCGGCCCCCGCCAATGCGCCGACCACCACGCCCAGCAACACCAGCGTCAAGGTCCGGTCAGTGCCACGCACCAACGAACCGACCAGAGTGACCAAGCCCACCGCCACCATACCGCCAACAAAAGCAGAGGCCTGGATCATCACCACCGGGAGTGACAGGAAGATGCCAGCCACCGCACCCAGCCCCGCCCCTGCCGAGACCCCGAGAATATCCGGCGACACCAAGGGATTACGAAACAAAGCCTGATAGCTCGCCCCGGCGGCGGCAAGGGCTGCGCCGACCAGCAGCGCCGCCCCCACGCGCGGCAGGCGGATGTTCCACACCACGATCTGTGCCTGCTGGTCCCCCTGTCCGAGAAGCGCTGACAGGACTTGGCCTGTCGTCAGGCCATAGGGGCCGATCATCACCGCGCCAAATGCCAGCAGAACCAGCACCATAGCCAGCCCGCCGGTCAAGCTCAGGCCTTTGAGCAAACCGGCGTTTGGCGGGCTTACATCGGCGGTCGTCCTTCGGCCCATTCGAGCAGCCTTTCCAAGTCCTCGTCGCTAAGATCGACATTGTAATAAAGCGCGTAGAAGGCTCGGGTATCCTCGCGCAGGTCCCCTTGCCAGAGATCAGGATATAGCAGCCCCGCCATCCAAAGCAGCCCCATCATCCGGTTGAGCGACGGAGGCCGGTCGATCCAGCCAAAAGGTGCCGTGGGCGACAGGTAGACCCGCCCCCTTTGAACTGCGTCGATTCCCTGCCACAGCGGATCGTCAAACACCGATGCGTAGAAATTCGGGTCCCATGTCACGATTGTGTCGGGATTGGCGACGATGAGCTGTTCCATGGATGCATTCACCAGACCCCGCGTCGCCCCACCGTCATCTGCTACGTTGCGCCCCCCGGCGCGCTCGATGATCTCGGTATTGATCGAGCCTTTCATCCCGGTCTCCAGCCCCTCGGGGCCGCGGGCAAGATAGACGCGCGGGCGGTCTTCTTCCGGCACGTTGGCCAACATTGCGTCAATTCGGGCAAATGTCGCCTCGACATCCAGTGCCAGCATCTCCCCACGCTCAGGCACTCCAAGAGCGTGGCCCAAGATGCGCAGCGCCTCTGGGGTGTTATCAAACCGCCCGTCGATAAGAAGGTAGGGAATGCCGGTCTGCTCCTGCACCCTATCGGCAAGGTCGATATAGGTGTCGCGCACCGAGCCGAAATCGACGATCAGGTCGGGCTGGATCTGCAAGACGCGCTCTAAGTTTGCTTCGCCGCCGCGCCCGGTGAGACGACCGGTTTCGGGAATGTCGCGGTAGGGCGCTGCGATATAGGCGCGTTCCTCGGGGCGCAGCGCACGGGGCCAGCCGGTCAGCGCCTCGGGCTTGAGCACATAGACCAGCACCGAGGCTGGTGGCCCGGACGCGAAGACAGAGGTTACCGTGTCCGGCACCTCGACCACGCGGCCCGCGCTGTCGGTGACGCTGCGGGCATGGGCGGGCAGCGCCAGCACCGCGAGGATAACGAGCAGATACCGCATGTCAGCCTCCGTTCGCCGTGGCGAACCCGCTGTCGGCAAGCATCGCCAGCCCTTGGGGCGACAAAAGGTCTTCTGCCGGTCTCCGTGCCCCCCTCGGCGCATCATTCAGCGTGATCAAGCGATGGTCAGCGCCAGCCGATTGGTCCAACCCATACAGGGTCTCGATGTTGGCATAGGCCTCTCGCCCCTCGCGGGCCACGTGCCACTCGGGTTCAAGGTTGTGCCGCCGATACCGAGGGCCATTTTTACGCGCGAACCGCAGTGTGGGAATACGGCCAATAAACCGCAAGGCGGCGTCTGATGCCGCTGCGCGCTGGATACATGTCTTAGTCTGGCAAAGTTCCATGCATAGTTCCGTTCGATCATTGCACATTACGCGGTGATGTTCCGGGCAACGCCCGCATAGCGTCACGCTTATCGCACAGAATGGCGCTGAAAATCGTCGTTTCATAGCCTTGAAGTTCACGTGGCTTAAAGAAGGGGACAAGAAGCGCAGGAAAAATGCGCGTATCCGCAGATATCGCACTGCGGTTTGGACAGGGTCGCCAGCGGTACGCGCCGCTTCGCAACGCTGGATTTACTTCACCTGCTGCACGAAAGGCCGATTTGGCCCCAGCCCAATGCAGCCGTGTTGACCGATGCCATCATAGAGATTTTCCGATGCCGGGCGCACAAAGGTAAGTAGATGACTGAAAAACTCTGATATTGCAGTTTCTGATAAAATCAGTCAGGATAGCGACCAAGGCTCAACGTGTCCCTCTGACGGCCGCATGAGGGATTGCGCTTTACCTGAACACGCCTGACGGCCTGACGGGGTCATCGGTCGGGGTTTCGACGTGAAAGGCTCGCTGGATGCGAAAGGGGCGCAACATTCTCGCCCTCCGCGTCCGGTGAATACAAACGAAAAGAAGGGACAATGAACGATGATCCGAAACCTCCTTACTACGACGGCTGTGATTGCCGCGCTGGGCGGCACAGCTCTGGCACAGACACCCGGTGACGTGCTTGACACCTACGCTGATATTGCAGCAGCCAACTACACCGACAGCCTGACTGCCGCGCAGGCGCTGCAGACGGCGGTAGCCGCGCTGATCCAATCCCCATCAGCCGCGACCCTTCAGGCCGCCCGCGCAGCTTGGCTTGCAGCGCGCGTGCCCTACCAGCAGTCAGAGGTGTTCCGCTTTGGGAATGCGATTGTGGACGACTGGGAGGGTCGCGTGAACGCTTGGCCGCTGGATGAGGGGCTGATCGACTATGTCGACGGGGCCTATGGCGGCGCGACAGACCAAAACCAGTTGGCCGCGCTCAACGTGATCGCCAATCCGGTCTTCACGCTTTCGGGTCAAGAGATCGACGCGACCGAGATCACCCCGGCTCTCCTGCAGGAGACCCTTCACGAGGCCGACGGTGTCGAGGCGAATGTCGCCACTGGCTATCACGCGATCGAATTCCTGCTTTGGGGGCAGGACCTGAACGGGCATGGCGACGGCGCGGGGGATCGGCCCTGGACTGATTATGCGCAAGGTGCGGACTGCACCGGCGGCAATTGCGACCGTCGAGCCGAGTATCTGGCGGCGGCGACCAAGCTTTTGGTCGGCGATCTGGATTGGATGACAACGCAATGGGCCGACGGTGGCGCGGCGCGCGCGGCCCTGATGGCGGATGAGCGGGCTGGCCTTGCCGCAATCCTGACCGGGATGGGAAGCCTCTCTTACGGTGAGACGGCGGGCGAACGCATGCGGCTTGGTCTGATGCTGAACGATCCCGAAGAAGAACATTCCTGCTTCGCCGACAATACCCACAACGATCATTTCTATAACGGGGTGGGGATCCGGAACGTCTATCTCGGGAGCTATACCCGCACTGATGGCACGAGTGTGTCCGGCCCCTCCCTCTCCGGTCTCGTTGCTGAGATTGCCCCAACGCTTGATGTCGAGATGCGCGCGCGGCTCGCTGATGCGGTTCTTGCACTGGGACGGATCAAGACATCGGCTGAAGCGGGATTTGCATATGACGAGATGCTTGAACGCGGGAATGCGGGCGGCGAGGCCTTGATCATGGGCGGGGTCGAGGGGTTGATCGCCCAAACCCGTTCGATCGAGCGGGTGATCGCCGCGCTTGACCTTGGTGGGATTGAAATAGAGGGCTCTGACAGCCTCGACGATCCCTCGGCCGTGTTTCAGTAACACATCTTGTTCACCGCTTCAGGCGGTGGACACAAACCCCAGCTTGTAGACTGGTATGTTATCACATATCAAACGCAATGACGTGTGTTGACGTCATTCACAAAAACCAAGGAACAGTGATGAAAACCCTATCTGTAACGCTTGCCGCCTGTGCTGCGCTTGGTGCGACCGCAGCCCAGTCTCAGGATGCGAACTCGCCGTTCTCCGCCGAATTCTCGGTCGAGTTGCAAACCGATTTTACCGTCGATTCCTCTGCGCCCGGCGGCGAGATAAACAATACTTTCGCCACCATTGAGGGCGCGCTTTCGTTCGCCTTCACGTCGCGGACCTCGATCAACAGCACGCTGGTTCTCGAACAAATCACCGCCCCGACCTCGGACAGCTTCCTCGAAGACCATGGCCTTTATGCCGAAGAGCTTTACTTCGCGCATGATTTTGGCGCGGCGCAGGTGGTGCTAGGCAAGTTCAACCCCGCTTTTGGCCTGGCGTGGGATGCAGCGCCGGGTATCTATGGCGTTGATTTCGCAGAAGACTACCAACTCACCGAGAAGCTCGGTGCAGGCCTTGTGATCCCTTTTGCGGCAGGGCAGGGCGAACATGCGCTGAGCCTGTCGTTCTTTAACGCGGATCGGAGCATCCTCAGCGAGTCGCTGGGCGAAAATCGCGGGCGGACAAACCGGAGCGACGGTGGCGTGTCGAATACCAGCGCACCGGAGTCTGTTGCGATCTCGCTCACGGGTGCCTTTGGCGCGACCGGGTACAACCTCGGCCTGCAATCTCAGGCGCGCGGCGTCGGCGACGCAGAAGATCAGACCGGGATCGTGGGCGGTCTCAGCCATGAATTCGCAACCGGCTCTTTCCCTGTGAAACTGCTTGCCGAACTGGCCTATTTTGATCACTTCGACGGCACCGCCGACAGCGCGACCTTCGCCACATTTGGGGCTGAGGCGCTTGTTGGCCCCGTCACGCTTTCGGCGGTCTATGCGATGCGTGATGTCGAGACACTGCCAAAGGATCACCTTGCCACGCTCTCTGGCGAAATTGAGATCCTAGAGGGGCTAAGTGGCGCACTGGCCTATCGCTATGGCGATGAGGGTGGCGACGAGACCCATACCATCGGCGCGCTGCTCGCCTACGAATTCTGAGAACCACTTGAAAGCGTCATGCCCGTGTCTACGCCAAAAACATACCGCACATTCCTGCCTGTAATCGTTATAGCGAATATCTGCGCGGGCATGACCGCTGCCCAATCTCTTGAAGATATCCATCTGAATGTGGTGCCGCGCACCGAAACCGAGCGTGCGCGGGTCGACGCCGCGACAGCCCTGCCCACGGATTTCTCAAAGGCATGGCCCTTCGAGCAAAACGGTGGGGGCGCGCAGACCGTGCGGTCGCGCGATACCGCAGATGCCTTTTCGCAGCCCGCCGCAAACCTGACCTTCGAGCAGGAGCTGGAATTTCGTATCGGCAACGGCATGTTCCGCCGCGTCTGGGTGTCGCCCCCGGCCTCGACGCTGGCCTCGGATGGTCTTGGCCCGCTCTACAATGCGCGCTCATGCCAACGCTGCCACCTTAAGGATGGGCGTGGGCATCCGCCCGAAGGCCCCGGTGACAGCGCCGTCTCGATGTTCCTGCGCATCTCGATCCCGGCGCCCGAGGCATCCGAGATCGCCGCTTACATTGACGGCATCCATCCGACCGCGCCTGATCCCACCTATGGCACGCAGTTGCAGGATTTCAGCCTGCCCGGACACAAGCCCGAATACCGTCTCGATGTGAGCTACGAAGAGATCGAGCTGCCACTCGCGGGTGGCGAGGTGGCGCATCTACGCGCGCCCACCTATCGCGCCGCCGACCTCGGCTATGGCCCGTTGCACGCGAATGCTATGCTCAGCCCCCGCGTCGCGCCGCAGATGATCGGCATGGGGCTACTAGAGGCGATCCCGTCAGAGGATATTCTGGCGCTCGCCGATCCCGAGGACGTTGATGGTGACGGCATATCAGGGCGGCCGCAGATCGTGTGGTCGGACGTATACGATCAGCCGATGCTCGGCCGTTTCGGGCACAAGGCGGGCAACCCCACGCTGTTAGAGCAGACGGCAAGCGCCTTTGCCGGCGATATCGGCATTTCCAACCCGATCCATCCGGCGGGGTCGGGCGATTGCACCGACGCGCAGACCGATTGCCGTGCGGCGATGCATGGCGGCGACGCCGAACAATCTGGGTTCGAGATCGACCAAGTTGGTCTCGATATTGTAACCTTCTACAGTCAGACTTTGGCGGTGCCAGCCCGCCGCAATCTCAGCGACCCCGAGGTGCTGCGCGGGCGCGAGGTGTTCTACACCACCGGCTGCGCCTCTTGCCATCGGCCGAATTATGTCACCCATCGACTTGAAGGCGACAACCCCGCAAGTTTCCAGTTGATCTGGCCCTATACCGACCTTTTGCTGCACGACATGGGGCCCGATCTTGCTGATAACCGCCCAGAAGGTTGTGCCAACGGACAGGAGTGGCGTACCGCCCCACTCTGGGGAATAGGGATGACCAAACTGGTCTCGGGCCACACGTATTTCCTGCATGATGGCCGCGCGCGTTCTTTGTTAGAGGCTGTTCTCTGGCATGGCGGCGAGGCGCAACACGCCCGTGACACTGTCGTCGACATGCCCCCCGAAGAGCGTGCCGCCCTCATAAAATATCTGGAGAGCCTATGAGACTGATCACCACCCCCGTTTTGAGCCTTAGCCTTGTGCTCTGCCTTGCCGCGCCGTCGCTGGCCGATGTCAAAAGCGCGCTCGACGCGCATATCCTCCCGGCCTTTGCCCGTTTCGCCGAATCCGCCGACGCGCTCGCTGAAACTGCAAGTGCCGATTGCCGCCCTGAGGCGATGGCCGAGGCCTATCACACTGCCTTCGATGCTTGGATCGCGGTCTCGGACTTGCGGATTGGACCGTCAGAAACCGGCGCACTTTCGGTTGCCTTCTGGCCCGATGGGCGCGGTTCTACGCCGCGAGCGCTGGCGCAGTTGATCGCAGAGGAAGACCCCGTTGCCTTTGATCCCAAAGCCTATGCCGAGGTGTCGATTGCCGCGCGCGGGCTCTTCGCGCTCGACATGCTGATGTTCGACCCGGAGTTCTCTGACTACGCACCGCAAAGCTATGGCTGTACGCTGGCCGCCACCATCGCCGCCGATCTCGCCCTTCAGGCTCATGCGCTCGAGGCTGCGTGGTCCGGGCCCTTTGCTGACACGTTGCAGAGTGCCGGGGCCGATGGCAACGCGGCCTTTCTGACGCCAGACGAGGCGTTGCGGGCCATCTATACGCAGATCCTGACATCGCTCGAATTCACGGCCGATACCCGGCTGGGCCTGCCGATGGGCACTTTTGACCAGCCCCGACCTCTTCGTGCCGAGGCGCGCCGGTCAGGGCGGTCCTTGCGAAACGTGGTTCTGGCAGCCGAGGCCGCACATGGGCTGGCAAGTGCACTGGCCGACTGGCCCTTGCCCGAAACCCAAGCCGCGCTGGCCCGGTTGCATGTTGCCGCCGCTCGGATCACCGACCCTGCCTTTCAGGATGTGACAGACCCTCAGGCACGCTTGCGCGCCGAGGTGCTGCAACAGGCGGTGCGCGGCTTGCGGGCGGCGATAGAGGAAGAGATCGGCGCCCAGCTTGGCATTGCGCCAGGGTTCAACGCGCAGGACGGGGATTAGGACAATGGCCACACGACGAGGATTCCTGATTGGGTTGGCCGCCGCAGGTGCCGCGCCGCGCATTGGTTGGGCCGCCGTTGGGAGCCCTGCCTATCTGGCCGCAGCGCGCGAAGCGGATGGCACCTTTACGCTTTATGGCCTTTCAACGGACGGCATCGCCAAGTTCCGTGTGCCCCTTCCCGCGCGCGGCCATGCCGGCGCAGCCCATCCAATCCGGGCCGAGGCCGTGGCCTTTGCCCGCAGACCGGGGCAGTTCGCCCTTGTCATCGACTGCGCAACTGGCGCGGTCCTGCACAGCCTGACCCCGCCCGAACGCCGTCAGTTCAACGGCCATGGTGTTTTCGCTGCCGGGGGTGACCTGTTGTTCACCAGCGAACAGGCCCGCGACACAAGCGAAGGCATTATTGGCATTTGGGACGCGGCCGCTGGCTATGCCCGGATCGGAGAGTTCCCCAGCGGTGGGATTGGTCCACATGATCTGCGCCTGATGCCAGACGGGCAAACGCTGGTGGTGGCCAACGGGGGCATTGCCACCGATCCGAGTGATCGGACCAAGCTAAACATCTCCACAATGCGCCCGAACCTTGGGTATCTGACCCTGTCCGGGACGCTTGTCGATAGGGTCGAGCCAAGCCCCGATCTGCAGCAGAACTCGATCCGCCATCTTGCGGTGCGCGGCGACGGTCTGGTCGCCTTTGCCATGCAATGGGAAGGTCAACCGGGCATGGCCCCGCCGCTTGTGGCGCTGCACCGCCGGGGACAGGCCCCGATGCTGGCCGAGGCCCCGCTGGCCGACGAAATCGCCATGCAGGGCTATGCCGGCAGCATCGCCTTCTGCGGCGACGGGTCAGAGGTGGCGATAACCTCGCCGCGCGGAGGGCGCGTGCATCGCTTCGGAATTGACGGCGTATTCCTTGGCGCCGTCGGGCGTGCGGATGTCTGCGGACTGGCACCGCGGGCAGGGGGGTATCTTGCCAGCGATGGGTTGGGTGGCCTTGTGGCGGTGGCACCTAGCGGCTTGATCGCTCTGGCCCGGCATGATTGTGCTTGGGATAACCATATTATCCCCTTGTAGGTTGGATTGCCCCGCAGCGCATCTTCAGCAAGTCGGCCACCCTCATATTGTGCTGCATTTTGGGTGGTTGAAGGGCACCGATGCGGGAAAACACCCTGCGGGGCGCAGGCCCTTTGATGTCGGCGCTACAATCCGTTTCATTTCGCAATCGCCTGATCTTTTCGTGTTCGGTCGATGCGCGCGGTCAATCTATGCGCCCTGCGCCTACGACATATTCTGGATGCTTGGGCTGAAACCCGAATGCGGACTGACTTTCGCGTTCTAATCAAGTGGCGTTGGACAGGCCTAGAAGCGGTGCACGGTCATGTCCAATCCGCCTCGACGATATTCAAGCTACCGATGCGGGAATAGAGCGTTGTGGGTTTGACGCCAAGCAATGCGGCCGCACCAGAGGGGCCGGCTATACGGCCGCGTGTTTCGCGTAGGGCGGCAATCAGGTTAACCCGAACAAGGTCCTGCATCTGCGCTTCGGTTCGAAAGGATCGGCCTGTCTCTGCCAGCGGCCCTACGCCCCCCAGTTCGACAACCAGCTTGCGATCCTGAGACACAATCGCGGCCCGTTCCATCACGTTATGAAGTTCGCGCACATTGCCGGGCCAGTCATAGGATTGTAGCTGTTGCACCACGCCTTCGGTCAACACGGGCTCGGGCCGGTTCAGCCTGCGGCAGGCGATCTTGAGCAGATGGGCGGCGAGAAGCGGGATATCTTCCTGTCGGTCGCGGAGCGGCTGGCAGGTGATGGGAAAGACATTGAGAAACAGATACAGGTCTTCGCGGATGCGGTGAGAGCGGCGGGCCTGTTTGTCCGACAGGGTGGTCGAGGCGATCACACGGATATCGAGCGGCTTTTCTCGGGTGTCGCCCAGACGGGTCACAGCACTGTTTTGCAGGGCAGCCAAAAGTTTGCCCTGTATCTCAAAGGGCAACTCCTCGACATCGTCGAGAAACAGCGTGCCGCTATGTGCCAGTTCCAGCTTGCCGGGTTTGTCGCGGGTGGCCCCGTTGGGGGCACCGCGAACCTGCCCCCATAACTCGGCCTCGACCTCTTCGGGGGCGACGGAGCCGCATTTGAAATGGATGAGGGGGCGGCGTGCGCGCGGGCTTGCCTTGTGAATGGCGGTCGCCACAAGGGATTTGCCGGTGCCGGTCTCGCCACTGATGAACACGGTGGCATCGGTGCGCGCCACAAGGTCAATCCGTTGCACGGTCTGCCGCACCGCAGAGGACGCGCCGATGATATTGTGATGCGCGCGCTCGGTGGTGATCGCCTCTTGGAGATAGGCGTTTTCCTGTTCCAGCCGGTCGCGGAGCGCGGCCACCTCTGCCATCGCCTCGCGCAATTTACGTTCGCTTTCCTTGCGCTCGGTGATGTCGCGAAAGATCACCACAGCCCCCGCCAGAACATTCTGATCGTAAATCGGGGTCGAGACATATTCGACGCGGATCGGTTTGCCATCCTTGCGCCAGAACACCTCGTCTTCGATCCGATTGACCTCTTCAAAGCGGAAGGATTGGTAGATCGGGCAATCATGCGCGTGATAGATGTCACCGTTCAGATGGTGGTGATGGATCACGGAATGAATGTCGTGACCCAAGAGATCCTCGGCGGTCCAGCCCAGCATTTCCTGCGCGGCGCGGTTAAGAAAGGTGGTCTTGCCATCCGCATTGACGCCGTAGATGCCTTCGCCCGCGGCATTCAGGATCAATTGGTTCTGACGCTCTAGCTCGGAAAAAAACTCCTGCGCGCGCCGCCATTCAAGCAGACCTGAACGATGCAACTCAGCCGCTTGCGCGATGCGGTCGTGGCGTTCCATTTCTGCAAGATCGAGCAGGGTCAGCGCAAGGAGCGAAGGGGCATTGGCAACCAGCCTGCCGCGTAGCTCAACGCGCAACGGCCTTCCTGTGATGCTGGCAAGGGTAATGTCGCGGCTCCACGCCTCGCCCCGGTGTGCGATTTCATCCACCAACACGATAAAACCCGGCAAGCTCGCGCCGACCAGCGGTGAAAAGGGTGCGCCGGTGGAATCCTCAAGATCGAGGAGCGCCCGGGCGCGGGGATTGGCCGCGACGATCCGGTCGGCAACAAGGTCGATCACCAGCGCCGCCTCGGCTAGGGCGTCAAGCAGGGAATCGGGGGTTGTGGGTATCTCGTACATGACTTCACCAAACACCGCCGCAGCGCAGCGCGGCAATACGAAATCTCGTAAATTACGAAATTTCATAAGGATATACGTGAGAGATAATGTGCTAGTATTATGTAAATAAACAATAAAATACTAAGCTTAAAAAATAGGCACACCCCTTTCGCGCGTAGCGGCTTCATTGGATCATGGGTCAAACGGCATTTGAGCGAAAGGACGTGAAATGACCATGAAGAGCCTTGGCGACCCATTTTCAGAAAAGAATGACCTGCGCCACGGCGCGTCCTGCGGGTGCGACACCTGCAATGGCGCGCAGCATGACGTGACCGCGCGGGCGATGTCCTCTGAAGCGATGCTAGAGCGCGCGGTCGAAAGCGCCGTGGTGCGGTCGGTGTTCGGTCACAGCGATATCGGGCGGCGGTCGTTCATGGGGATGATGGGCGGCGGTACGGTTGCGGCGGCGCTTGCATCGGTGTTTCCGCTTGATGCAGCCAAGGCAGCAATCCTCGACAATCTTGGCGCGCCGGAAAAGACAGACCTCAATATCGGGTTCGTGCCGATTACCTGCGCCACGCCGATCATCATGGCGCAGCCCTTGGGCTTTTACGAGCGCTACGGATTGAACGCGAGTGTCATCAAAACCGCCGGTTGGGCTGTGGCGCGCGACAAGTCGCTTTCGGGGGAATATGACGCAAGCCATATGCTGACGCCGATGCCTCTGGCGATGACGCTTGGCGCAGGCTCGACCGCTGTGCCATACATCATGCCCGCCGTTGAAAACATCAACGGGCAGGCCATCGTGCTGTCGAACGAGCATCTGGACAAACGCGACCCCAAGCAATGGAAGGGATTCACCTTTGGGGTGCCGTTCGAATACTCGATGCACAATTTCCTTTTGCGCTATTACGTGGCTGAACACGGGCTTGATCCCGATGTGGATATTCAGATCCGCGTGGTGCCGCCGCCCGAAATGGTCGCCAACCTGCGCGCCGGGAACCTTGATGGCTATCTTTCGCCAGATCCGTTCAATCAGCGCGCGGTTTGGGAAGGGATTGGCTTTATCCATCTGCTGACCAAAGAGATCTGGGAGGGGCACCCCTGCTGCGCCTTTGCCGCGCCGCTGAGTTTCGCCACGGAGTTGCCCAACACCTATGGGGCGTTGCTCAAGTCGATCTTTGACGCCACCCAATATGCGTCCAACCCAGAGAACCGCATTGAAATTTCCGAGGCCATCGCGCCGACGAATTATCTCAACCAGCCCGTCGAGGTGATCCAGCAGGTTTTGACCGGCACCTTTGCCGATGGCTTGGGTGCGGTGCAGCAAGTGCCAGATCGGATCGACTTTGATCCTTTCCCTTGGCATTCGATGGGCGTTTGGATTCTGACCCAGATGAAGCGGTGGGGCTATATCGAGAACGATATTGACTACAAGGCTGTGGCCGAACAGGTCTATTTGGCTGCCGATGCCAAGAAGGTGATGAACGATCTGGGCTATGACGCGCCCGACATCACCTACAAATCGCACACCATCATGGGCAAGACATTCGATCCGGCAGAGCCGGAGGCCTATGTCAAAAGTTTCGCCATCGGGAAGGGTTAAGCGATGTCGACAATGTCGCTAAATCAACGCGCCCTGCTTTTGTCGGTGGTGATGCTCTTTGTCGGGCTGTTCCTCTGGGAGATGTCCATTCCGGCGCAAAAAGCCGTGGGCGAGTTGACGGAATACGAGCGGTTGACCGGCGGGGGGGCGCAAAAGGCAGGTGTGCCGCCCCCGTCACAGGTTATGGCCAAGGCATGGGAAGAACTGAGCAATCCGTTCTACGATGCTGGACCCAATGACAAGGGGATCGGGATTCAGATCGGATATTCGATCTACCGGGTGCTGTCGGGCTATCTGATGGCGGCGGTGGTGGCGATACCGCTGGGGTTCCTGATCGGCATGTCGCCGGTCGCCTACAAAGCGCTCAACCCGTTCATTCAGGTGCTGCGCCCGATATCGCCGCTCGCGTGGATGCCGCTGGCTTTGTTCGTCATCCAAGACAGCGAGGCGAGCGCGATCTTCGTGATCTTCATCTGCTCGATCTGGCCCATGTTGATCAACACCGCCTTTGGCGTGGCAGGTGTGCGACAGGATTGGGTGAATGTGGCGCGGACGCATGAACTGGGGCATTTCAAGACCGCCTTTACGGTGATCCTGCCTGCGGCCGCACCGACCATCGTGACCGGCATGCGTATCTCTATCGGCATCGCGTGGCTTGTCATCGTCGCCGCCGAGATGCTCGTGGGGGGGACGGGTATTGGGTATTACGTCTGGAACGAGTGGAACAATCTTGATCTGACCTCGGTCATCTTTTCGATCCTGATGATCGGCATTGTCGGCATGATGCTGGATGCGGCCTTTGCCACGCTCCAGCGCGCCGTGGCCTATGCGGAATAAGGAGCCGTGAGATGAACAAACCGTTTCTGTCGATTGAGAACCTGACCCAGTGTTATCCGGATGGCCAAGGCGGCACGACGACCGTTTTTGAAAACGCGACCTTCGGGGTTGAGAAGGGTGAATTCGTTTGTATCCTTGGGCATTCGGGCTGTGGCAAGTCCACCATCATGAACATTCTTGCGGGCCTCGCAGAGCCGACAAGCGGTGTGGTCAAGATGGATGGGTTCGAGGTGTCGGGCCCCAGCCTTGATCGGGGCGTGGTGTTTCAGAACTATTCCCTGCTGCCTTGGCTAAGCACACTCAAAAACGTGAGCTTTGGGGTTGCCGCGCGGCATCCGGATTGGTCCAAGGCCAAGGTGCTCGACCATTCCCGCGAGTATCTGGCGATGGTCGGGCTTGAGGGCGACGTGATCCACCGCAAGCCCAGCCAATTGTCGGGGGGCATGCGGCAGCGGGTGTCGATTGCCCGCGCCTTTGCCAATCATCCCAAGCTCTTGTTGCTGGATGAACCGTTTGGCGCGCTCGATGCGCTGACGCGGGGCACCATTCAGGATGAGTTGCTCAAGATATGGGGCGGCACCGGGCAGACCGTGTTTATGATCACCCATGACATCGACGAGGCGATCCTTCTGGCAGATCGTATCCTGCTCATGACCAACGGTCCCTTTGCCCGTGTGGCGGAATCGGTCGAGATCACGATCCCGCGCCCACGCAACCGGACCGAGATCGTGGAACATCCCAACTACTACCCGATCCGCAACCATCTGGTGCAGTTCCTTGGCAAGCGGTCCAAGGAATTGGCGGGGCAGGTATCCGACGGCGCGGCACAGACGCCCGAGACTGTGCGGATTGACCACGCACCACCCGAAGACGAGACCGGCGAGGCCCTGCGGCTACGCGCCGTGAACCTGTGACACCAATTTTCACCTGAGATCAAACGAATGGAGGACACCATGAAAGACACTGTGACTATGCCCGCGCTGATGACCAAGGAGGATGTAACCACCCTGATCCTGATCGCGAAGAAAAAGACCGGGATGAAATGGGAAGAGATTGCTGAGGGCATCGGCATGTCGCCCGTCTGGACCCATTCGGCCTGCATGGGCATGAACACCATGCCCAAGGCCAAGGCTGAGGCGCTCGTCGCGCTGCTGGATCTGCCGGAGGAGGCGGTTTCGGTGCTGGAGGAGTATCCGACCAAGATCTGGGAACAAGCGGTGCCAACAGACCCGTGTATCTACCGCCTCTACGAGATTGTGGGCGTTTACGGCCCCACGATGAAGGCGTTGATCCAAGAAGAGTTTGGCGACGGTATCATGTCGGCGATTGATTTCGACATGAAGATCACCCGTGTCGCAAACCCCAAGGGGGACCGCGTCAAGGTTGAGATGTCGGGCAAGTTTCTGGGGTATAATTCCTGGTAATACGGGTCATCCTTTTATCTGGCCCGGCGATTGAAGCCGGGCCAGACGTGCAGACAAGCAACGCCTCTACGCTTCAGATCGTGGGGGATGTGCTGAGGATATAGAGCTTGCGCATATGCTCGTGGATCACCCATTCGCCGGTCCATCCCTGCGGCAAGACAAGAAGATCACCCGGACCGATATCGCGCGTTCCCTGCCCATCGGCATTCGTGACCGAGGCGCGGCCAGAGATGATATGGCAATATTCGCCCATCGCGGTGCGGTCGGCGGTGAAATGCCCCGGCGTGCATTCCCAAACGCCAATCTTCGTATGCCCATCGGCAGAGGCCCAGAGTTGCACCGAGGCTTCCTCTTGTCCCGGTGTGAGGCTGGTCGGTTTCGGGGCAAAGGCGCCAATCGGCTGAGTGGCGAGGCTTTGATATGTCTTGAGGTCGATCATTTGGGTCTCCAAAGGTTCTTGTCGGTATCGCTATGTGACGCTGCGCGTGTCAGTGTTTCTTGTCTTGGCCGAATACTTGCACCAGCACCATCATCACGGTGGTCACAAGGATCATGATCGTCGAAATGGCCGCAATGGTCGGGTCAATCTGATCGCGCAGCGCGTTGAACATGTTGCGTGTCAAGGTTGGGTTGTCGCCGCCAGAAATGAACATTGCCACCACAACCTCGTCAAACGAGGTGAGGAAGGCCAAAAGCGCGCTCGTGACCACCGCAAACCGAATCTGCGGCAGGGTCACGGTTAGAAATGCCTTCCAGCGCGGGGCACCTAGGCTGCGGGCGGCCTGTTCTTGGCTCATGTCGTAACCTTTGAGGGCAGAGCCGGTGACGATCACCACCAGCGGCAGCGCCAGCACGGTATGGGCCAGAACCAATCCGGTTATGGTGTAAAGAAGATTGAGCTTCACATAGGCGTAGAACGCCCCAATCGCCACCAGCACCAGCGGCACCATCATCGGTGTGATCATCAGGACAAAGGCAACCCGGACAAAGGCAAACCGTGAACTATGCAGCCCATAGGCCGCCAGAACCCCAATCGGCGTCGCCACGATCATGGTCAGAAAGGCCGTCTGAAAAGAGGTCCGCGCCGCCTGCATCCATTCGCTTGAGCCAAAGAAATTATCATACCAGCGGGTTGACCAGACCTCGGGTGGAAACTCCAGATATTGACTGTCCGAAAAGGACATCGGGATCACGATCAATGTGGGCGTGACCAGCAGTATCATCACGATCACCGCAAAGACATAGAGCCACAGGCGTTGGCCATGGGTGACTTGCGTGTCGGTCGCCGGGGAATTGAGCCAGTTGCGCATCAGTGCCCGCCTCCGGTCATCCGGTCGAGGTTCAGAAACCGGGATGCGACCCAGAGGATCGCCACAGTCAGGATCAGCAGCACCACGCCCAAGGCACTGGCCGCGCCCCAGTTCACGAATAACTCGATGTTCGAGACGATCTGCATCGACACCATAATCACCTTGCCCCCGCCCAGCACCGCCGGGGTGACAAAGAAGCCAAGGCAGAGGATGAACACCATCAGCGCCCCGGCAAAAAGCCCCGGCGCGGTGAGTGGAAAAAAGACTGTCCAAAACGCCACCCGTGGGCTTGCCCCAAGGTTAGCCGCCGCCTTGAGGTAATCGCGGTCAATCGCCTTCATCGCGCCGTAAACTGGCAGGATGAGAAATGGCAGCATGATATGCACCATGCCGATCAACGTGCCGGTCATGTTGTGAACGATCTTGAGCGGTTCATCCCAGAGGCCAAGCGAGATGGCCCAATTATTGATCAATCCCTGTTTCTGCAACAGCACCAGCCACGCATAGGTCCGCACCAAAAGTGAGGTCCAGAACGGCAAGAGCACGGTAATCAGGCACAGATTTGCAAGACGGCTTGGCAGCTGCGACATGAAATAGGCAAAGGGATAGCCGATCAGGATGCACAGCCCGGTGGTCAACAGGCTGACCTGAAAGGTGGTGATAAAAATGCGCAGATAAGAGCGGCGGCTGATCATGCGCTCGTAATTCTCAAGCGAGAATTGCCCGTTTGCCCCGATGAACGAGACATAGAACAACCAGCCCACGGGAATGACCAGCACCACGAGAATAAGCAGGATTGCCGGTGAACTCAGACCAAAAAGCGTCAGCCGCTCTAACCGCTCGTCACGGCGCAGCCCGGCGGCATTGAGGGGCGCTGTCTGCATGCTCATGTTTGGCTTCCGTCGATCAACACTGTGTCTTCGGGTGCCAAGGTCAGGGTCACGCGGTCACCAAGCTGGGGCAGGGACGTTGCATTGCTGCCGCGCACCGCTCCGCGCAAAGCCACCATTTCGCCCGTGTCCAACCGCGCGTGCAGTAAATAGCTGTCGCCTTGATAGACCACATCGGTCGCGGTGGCGGCAAAATTATTGGCCCCCTCACGCGGTCCACCCGAAGAGAGCACGATACGTTCGGGGCGGATCATCAGTTGAAGTTCGGGCGTGTCGGGCAAGGGGCCTGCATGGATCAGCGGCACCCCGCCAAAGGTCACGTCAGCGCCCAAACGGTTCACCGTCAGAAACGTGGAATCGCCGATGAAATCTGCCACAAACCGATTTGCGGGGTGTTCATAGAGATCGCGGGGGGTCGAGAGCTGCATGATGCGCCCATGGTTCACCACGGCGATCCGATCGGACATGGTCAGCGCCTCGCGCTGGTCATGGGTGACATAGACAGTGGTCATGCCCAGTTTTTCATGCAGATGCCGCAACTCGATCTGCATCTGGTCGCGCAGTTTCTTGTCGAGCGCGGATAGCGGTTCATCCATCAACAGGATGCGGGGTTCAAACACAATGGCGCGCGCCACCGCGACTCGTTGCTTTTGCCCACCAGAGAGCTGGTCGACGCGACGATTGCCATAGCCGCCAAGCTGCACCGTTTCCAGCGCCCGCTCGACCCGTTCCGCGATCTCTGCCTTGGGGCGTTTGCGCAGGCGCAAGGGATAGCCCACATTGCCCGCCACGGTCATATGCGGGAAAAGCGCATAGCTCTGAAAGGTCATGCCGACCTCGCGCAGATGTGGCGGGGTGCGGATAACTTCGCGGTCGCCAAACTTGAGACTGCCGCAATCGGGCCGGGTAAATCCCGCAAGCACCATCAAAAGCGTGGTCTTGCCAGACCCAGACGGCCCCAGAAGTGTCAGAAACTCACCGCTTTTGACCTCGAGCGACACATCGTTGAGGGCATGCACCGCCCCGTAGGTCTTGGTGACGTTCTGCACCGATATCGGCAGCGCTTCTGTGGCGGTGTTGGTCAATTGCTGCCCTCCGAGTGGTCTATTGGCGCAGACGGGCGCCGTAGCGCCCGTCAGGTCTTGTGTTGGGGCTTTGGTTACTCAGTCAGCATTTCCTGATACATCTCGGCGGCAACGGTTTCCCATTTTGCATACCATTCCAGAGAGATTGGCAATTGCATGGCCGCATTCTCGGGCGAGGAGGGCAGGCCGGCCGCAACCTCTGCGCTGATCTCACCTGTGTCATAGGCAGATTTGTTGGTCGGGCCGTAGGTGATGTATTTCGGCAGATCGTCCTGATACTCGGGTTTCGAGATTTCAGCGAGGAACTGCATCGCTGCATCCTTGTTCGGCGCACCTTTGGGGATTGCGAAACAGTCGTAATCCAGCAGCGCCTGATTGAAGCTGTAATCTACCTTGGCCCCGTCCGCCGCAGCGGTATCAAAGCGGCCATTCCAGCCGGTGGTCATGTCGACCTCGCCATCCTTCATCAACTGGGCGTGCTGCGCACCAGAGGACCAGAAAACCGAGATATTGGGCCGCAGCTCGCGGATCTTGTTGAGCGCGCGCTCGATCCCCTCTTCCGAACTCAACACCTCATAAACCTGATCCATCGGCACGCCATCAGCCATCAGCGCCGGTTCAAGTGCGCCCGCAACTGAACCGCGATAGGCGCGCGAGCCGGGGAATTTCTCGGCGTCAAAGAAATCGGCCCAGCTTTGCGGGCCGTTATCGCCATAGGTGTCGGTGTTCCAGGCATAGACCGTCGAGAACACATCGCCCCCGACGCAATACTCGGAATAGAGGTTGGGATAAAAGTTAGACACGTCGATCACGTTGTAATCCAGCGGTTCCAAAAGCCCTTCTGCCCCGGCCCGCGCCGCAGAACCGGACCCACTGGCCACGATGTCAAACGTCACCTGCCCGGTTGAAACTTGCAGGCGGACATCGGCCATCCCGCCATATGTTTCCTGCTTGACCGTAACCCCAGTTGCCGCAGAGGCCGGTTCGAACAAGGCTTTGCTCTGTGCGTCCTGATAGGACCCGCCCCAAGAAGCGATGGTGATTTCCGTGCCCTGAGCGACAGCACCGCTCGCAAGCAGCGTGGCAGCGACGGTAAGTGAAAATGTCTTTCTCATCTTGTTTTTCTCCTGTTGGAATGCCGCGAAATGGCAGTACGTGCCGATTTTTATCATGTTTCGCTGGCTCGGCATGTTTCAGCGAAAGTTCAAAGTCAGGATGGATCCGCGACCATCGCCCGCCGGGTCTGTCTCTTGTCCATCCAGCGATACCAAGCGACCGTTGCAGGAAGAAACCACGGCTTGCCTGTATAAAGCGGTCGGGTCGGGTGTGGCACGTCGTCAAAGGCGGTCTTGCCCTCGGCGAGGCCCAGCACCTTTTGGCCGGTGCGCATGCCCAGATACCCCGCCATCGACACACCAGACCCGCAATAGCCCATGGCGTAATGCACCCCGTCGTGAACGCCGGTATGCGCCAATTCATCGAAACTATAGGCCACCGTGCCATGCCAGGAATGCGAAATTGCGCAGTCCTTCAATTGCGGAAAAATGCGGGTCATGCTTTCAAACAAGAGCGGCGCGCTGACCGACGTATCGGTTTCCGCCGCAGAGACGCGGCCGCCGAACAGGACACGCCGCCGATCCGGTGAAGCGCGGTAATAATAGAGCACTTTGCAGGTATCGCTGGCGATCCGGTCGGTCGGGAACAACTCGTCGATCAGGCTCTCTGGTAATTCTTCTGTGGCGATGATGTAGCTGCCGATTGGGATCACCCGCCGTTGCATCCACGGGGTCAACGCGCCGGTATAGCCATTGGTGGCAACGATCACATCCCGCGCGCGCACCTCGCCCTTGGCGGTCTGCACACGGAAACCGGATCCCGTATTCTCAATCTTGCCAACGGGGCAATGCGCAACCACCTCGACGCCAGCGTTGAGTGCCGCCATCAACAGGCCACGATGATATTTGGCGGGATGCAGCGCGCAGTGTTTCGTAAACACCACCCCGCCGTGATAGAAATCTGTGCCCATCTCGCGATGCTGTTCGGCGCGGGGCACGGCAAAGCTCTCGATGCCTTCGCCTTTGTGCATTTGCTCCGCGTCGCGCACCAACATTTCGTAATGCGCGGGGGTGTGCGCGGCGTGAAACCGGCCAACGCGCTTGAAGTCACAGGCTATCCCCTCTTGGTCGATGAACTCACCGATCCATTTCAGCGCCCGCTCTCCCTCGCCACGCAGCGCGCGGGCCTTTTGTGCCCCAAATTTGGCGGTCAGCTTTTCCAGTGATGGCTTTACGCTGGTGCTGATCTGTCCGCCATTACGGGTGCTGCATCCAAAGCCTGCGGCCTCGGCGTCGATCACCACCGTTTTGCGACCGCCACGCGCCGTAGCGATAGCCGCGCTCAGCCCGGTATAGCCCGACCCCACGATCAGCACATCCGCATCACGCGGCGGATCCACAGGTAACACAGGCATCGGGCCAACCTGATCATGCCAATAGGGATGGTGCCGAGTCGATCCGGGTGAAGTGCGGTCCATCGCGTTACTCCGTTCGCAGGGCAAGCCAATGTGGCACCCTACAGATGCAAGGTCTAACGCTAGGGCAGAATTGGACGTTCTTTCATATCCAATTTGACAAAAAAATCAGACCAATTTCACCTCAGGACAGGTAGGGTCCTTAGGGTTTCCATCCCGCGCCGAATGTCCTCGGGGGCTGCGCTGCCAAATCCGAAGACTAGGCCGGATCGGTCAATCGGGCTGAGGCAGTATTTCGAAAGCGGGGCCAGAACAACGCCGCGTTCCGCCGCCTGTGCCACGACCGCTTGCGCGTCAATTCCTGGCGCAAGATAGGCTGGCGTGTGGAATCCGCTGGCGGTTTCCTGAAGTGTGATACAGTCGGGCAGGATGCGGCTTTCCTCCATCAGCGCCTCATAGCGCGCCTTGTAGAGCCGCCGCATCAGCCGGATATGGGTGGCAAAATGGCCCTCGTCCATGAAATCAGCAACGGTTGCCTGTGTTGCCGTGGGTGGACCGCTGGCCCAGAACCGGAACATGCGATCAAAGGCTTCGGTCATCCGCTCTGGCACAAGAACAAAGCCCAGCCGAAGCGATGGAAAGAGCGACTTTGAAAAGGTGCCGACATAGATCACGCGGCCAGAGGTATCCGTACTGCGCAGCGCCGGTTGGGGTGCGTTGCCATAGTAGAATTCCCCGTCATAGTCATCCTCTACGATCACCGCCTGCGCTGCGTCCGCCGCCTGCAACAGCTCGAACCGGCGTGCCAAAGACATGACATGGCCCAAAGGCTGTTGGTGCGATGGTGTGACAAACGCCATGCGGAAATGCGGAGCCTTGGCCAAGCCGTCGGCCACGATCAATCCGTCCTGATCCACGTCGACCGGCACCAGTTCGGCCCCTTCCGACAGGAGCGCATTGCGCGCGCCCGAGGCACCGGGGTTTTCCATCCAGACCCGATCACCGGGATTGAGCAACAGCCGCCCGATCAAGGCAAAGGCATGCTGTGCGCCAGACGTGATGAAAATCTGCTCGTGGTGACACTGAATCCCCTTGAGCACGCTCAGATGGGTGGTGATCGCCCGGCGCAAAGGCTCATACCCCTTTGGCTGACCATAGCCCATTACTGCCCCGCGTGCGCCCCGCAGGTGCCGCGCCGAAAGCCGCGACCAATGCGCCAGCGGAAAAGCGTCGAGTGCCGGCAGCGCCGTGACAAAGGCGCGGGCCTCATGGGGCAACCAAGTGCGTTGGGCATAGCTCTTTTCGGCATGGTTGATGGCATAGGACACGCGGGGCTGTTGGGCCGTGGTATCCGAGGCGGTGGTCAGCACGGGCACTGAGGGCTGATGTTCCAGTGTGTCGCTGACAAAAGTGCCAGAGCCCACTTGCGACACCAGCATGCCCTCGGCAACCAGCCGGTCAACGGCGTCTATTACCGTGGTGCGCGATACGCCGGTTTCGCGCGCCAGCGTGCGCGTCGCAGGCAGGCGGTCGCCCGCTCGCAAACCGCCCGACAAGATGATATCGCGCAACGCCATGTAAAGTTGCACGCTCATGCCCTTGCGCGACGAGCGGTCGAGATGAATCGCGGACAAAAGCGCCCCTGCGGCTTGTTTCATGCGCAACTCCGACGCAATTGGTCTGCAGAGCGTACATGAATCGTGAGGGCGAGCAAGCCAATTGGCGCTCTCGGGGCGTCCCTACCTCTCGGAGACTTGATAGGTCGCAGAGTCGAGCCATGTCGGGGAAATCTCGACACCCCAGCCGGGGGCGTCTGTGACAATGGCTTGGCCCCCCTCAATTCGGTAGGGATCACCCAGAAACAGCCCCTCTTGCCAAGGGTAATACTCGGGCCCCTCAATCGAGAATTCGAGGTATTTTCCCGCGTTGGGAATGGCGCGCAACAGATGCATGGTGCACATCGTCACCAGTGACAGATTTGCGGCATGCGGAGTGACGGGCAGGCCAGCGCGCGCAGCCATCTGGCAGACCTGCAAGGTGCGGTGCATGCCACCCATATACATCACATCGGGTTGCACGATATCGACCGCGCCCCGATCCAGCATCAACTGCCAACTGGAATACTCGCAATCTTGCTCGCCGCCCGCGACATCAAGCAAAAGCGCAGCCCGCACCGCGGCAGTCTGGTCATATTCCCAATAGGGGCAGGGCTCTTCAAAATGCCCGATGCCGTTGTCCTGCAGCAGTTTGCCCACCTCGATGGCGCGGGCGGGAGAATAGCAGGAATTGCCATCGACCAGCTTTTCGATGCCGTCCCCCAAAGCCCGCGACACGGTCGGCACCACGGCTTCGGTTCTGCCCGGCCATTCGTCGTGGTCGCGCCCGGCCTCTGCACCAACGCGCCATTTGAAGGCGGTAAACCCCTTGTCATCCCGCAGACGGCAAAAACGCTCGGCCTCATCCTCGGGGGTGATGTCGCGGCGCATGGAACTGGCATAGGCGCGCACCGGCCCCGGAGAGCCACCAAGCAGGGTTGCAACCGGCTTGCCCTCTAACTTGCCGCGCATGTCCCACAGCGCGGTATCAAGCCCGGTCATGGCGCGGCGCAGGTAACTGCCGGGATATTTCAACTCGCGCTCATAAATCAGATCAAGGGTGTCGGCAAAGTCGAGTGCATCGGTCCCAAGCGCATGCGGCGCGATCTGGCGGTGAAAGATGGTGCAGGTAATATCGGCATTATAGGTCGACACCTGCCCCCAGCCCTGTGCGCCGCTGTCCGTGGTCACGCGCACAAAACCCACGAATTCGTTGCAAAACGTCTCTAACCGCGCAATCCGCATGTCACTCTCCCGATGGTCTTGGGGTTCACGTTGCCGATAAAGCGGTTTGGAACAAGCGCCACTCTGGGATCAAATGCCAGTCCATTTCAATCTGCGATGTGCCCCGCGTTCAGGCCAGCTCGGACAATGCGGCGATAAAGCTGGAAAACAACTCTCCTTGCGAGCTTACCCGCAGCTTCGCGTAGATGTTGCGGCGATGGATGCGCACGGTGCCCGGTGAAATGCCCAAGGCGCGACCGGTGGCATCGGCGGAATGACCCTTGAGCACATATTCCACCACCTCTGCCTCGCGCGGGGTCAAAAGGTTGCGCCCAAGGCTCTGAAACGCGTCTTCGATCAGTTGCGGCAGGCGAGGGCCGTCTGTCTCGGGTCGTGCCGAGAATTGGGTGATCAGGCCACCCCACTGTTTCTGGGCGATGGCCGCGACAAAGGGAAAGGCGGCCTCAAGATCGCGAAACTCGCGGGCAGAGAAGACCTTGTGTTCGCGCATGGCGGAAATCACTACGCCGACCTCATCCCCAATATTGAGGATAAAGCCTATTTCTTCGGCAAGTCCGGTCTGGATGTAATAATTGCGAAAATATTCTGCTTGATAGAACCGATCCGGTGCCAGATCGCGCAACCGTGCGAGACGGGGCAACGTCGGGGCGGCGGCATTGAGATAGAAGGGATCTAGCAGATAGGGCCCCTCTTGATAGTCATCTACCATGACCTTGCGCTTGGCAGCGGGAAAATCATCATAAAGATCAAGAGGTTTGTGATCACGGTAATAGGCAAAGATTACGGTGAACTCATAGGGCACGATACTGCGCAGCGCTGTGGTGAGAGCCGAGGCAAACCCGGGCGTTCCAAGCGCCGAGACCGCGCGCGCGCTGGTTTCGAACCAATCTGACATTTGCGTTCTTGTCGTCATCTATGCTCTTTATGATATATACAACCGTCTGCGATTTTCTTACCGTTTTGTGATTGTATGGCATAGGCGCAGGGGCGCGGCAACACGAGAGGACCGGCATGCTGGATGCGAATGCCGAAGCGGGGATCAGGATGGGCGCGAGCCGGGAACAGGGAACGCACAGCACACAGGGCCATCCCTCGGACGAGGATTGCGTCGCAGAATTCGTCGGGGCCACCAAGCGGTTTGGCGCCGTGCTGGCAGCGGACCGGATCAACCTGCGTATCCGGCGTGGCGAGTTCCTGTCGTTCCTTGGCCCCTCGGGCTGTGGCAAGACGACGGCGTTGCGCATGCTGGCTGGGTTCGAGAGCCCGAGTGACGGCACGGTGCGGATCGACGGTCAGGATGTCAGCCGTGTGCCCGCCTATGCGCGCCCGGTGAACATGGTGTTTCAGCACTACGCGCTCTTTCCGCATATGACCGTGGCGCAAAATATTGGCTACGGATTGCGGCAGGTGCGGCCCAAGCTGGCGAAATCCGAGATTGCCGCGAGGGTCGATGCCGCCTTGGCCAAGGTACGGCTGGATGCGTTTGGCGCGCGGCGCACGTGGGAATTGTCGGGTGGGCAACAGCAGCGCGTGGCGCTGGCGCGGGCGATCATCAACGAACCCAAGCTCTTGTTGCTGGATGAGCCGATGGCGGCGCTCGATGCCAAGCTGCGCGGCGAGATGCAGCGCGAATTGCTTGATCTGCAACGCAGCCTTGGCATCACCTTTGTGCTGGTCACCCATGATCAGGAAGAGGCGCTGTCGATGTCGGACCGGATTTGCATCATGGGCGCGGGGCGGATTGCGCAGGTGGGCACGCCGCAGGATCTCTATGATCGGCCGCGCAATCGCTATGTGGCGGATTTCGTGGGCAAGGCGAATATCCTGAAGGGCGAGGTTCTCTCGCGGGAGGCAGGTCTGGCGCGCATCGCCCTTGCCGGTGGTGCGCAGGTGCTCGTGCCCAATACCGCGGGCGATACGCGTCGCCATGTCGAAATTGCGGTGCGTCCCGAGGCATTGCGCCTTGCCGTGCCGGGCGAGGCCCCGGGCGAGGATGCAATGCTGCGGGCACGGATCACTCACCGCACCTTTTTGGGGGATCATACCGAATATCTGATGCAGGCCGACGACATCGGCCCGCTTCAGGTCAATGTTCCGCGACAGGCCGAAAGAGCCTTGGGCGGGCAGGGGGTGGGCGATCCGGTCCATATCCTCTGGACGGCGGGCACCGGATTGGTTCTGGCCGCTGACGAGTGACGGATAACAACTGCACCACGTTCAACAAGGGAAACGAGACGATGACACAGGATAACACACCAATTTCGCGCAAGAAATTCATTGAAGAACTGCGCCGCTACGAAAAGGGTTCGATCAGCCGACGGCAGTTTCTGGGCACAACGGGCCTTGGCACTGCGATGGCGGTTCTGGGGGGCGCGTTGCCGGGCCTGCTGCCGGGGCGCGCCATGGCGCAGGATCTGGGCGACCGCGTGGTTCTGGCAACCTGGCCCAATTATCACGACGCGGCAAACTTTGACCTCTTCGCCACCGAGACCGGCGTTTTCTCTCAGGTCAATGTGTTTGGCTCGAATGAGGAAATGCTGGCCAAGATTCAGGCGGGTGGTTCGGGCTGGGACGTGTTCGTTCCAACCAACTATGCGATTTCCACCTATGTCGAGGCCGGTTTGATCGAGCCTTTGGATCTGTCGAAATTGCCCAATTACGACCCCGCCGCGTTTGATGCGCGCTTTGCCGATGCGGGCACGATTGATGGCAAGGTCTATGCCGTGCCGAAAAACTGGGGCACCACCGGAATTGCGTCAAACACCGCCAAGACCGGCGGCGTGGTCGATAGCTGGAAGACCTTTTTTGACGGGGCCAAAGATCAGTTCGACGGGCGCGTCATGGTGCATGACTATCAACTGACCACCATCGGCAATGCGTTGGCCTATTTCGGCTATAGCTTTAATTCGGTTGATCCGGCGGAACTGGCCGAGGCTGAAAAGTTGCTGATCGAGGTCAAGCCGCATCTCTTTGCGATCTCCTCGGATTATCAGCCTGCAATGCGCAACGGCGATGCTTGGCTTACGATGTGTTGGACGGGGGATGGCAAGCAGCTCAATACTGACCTTCCCGAAATCGCCTTTGCCTTGGGCAAGGAGGGGGGCGAAATCTGGTCGGATTACTATGCCATTCCGGTTGGCGCGCCGCACCGCGAGGCGGCCTATGCGCTGATCGATTATCTGCTCGCGCCCGAGGTCAATGCGCGTGAGGCCTTGGCGCATGGCTATCCGGTGGCGGATGCGCGCACCAATGCGCTTTTGCCCGAAGAGTTGCTGAATGATCCCATCCTATACCCGGCGGCAGAGGCGCTTAATGCGCTGGAGTTCGGCGCGGCGGTCACGTTGACCGATCCCAACCGCGCCGAATTGATGGCCCGGTTCAAATCAGCCTGATCAGAGGACCAAGGGCGATGGCCATGACACGGACACGGGCGCGCGCGCTGCTGCTGATGCCTGCGGGCATCTGGTATGGTGTGCTGCTCTTGTTCCCTCTGGCCGTCGTCCTCGTCTTTTCCTTTGGCGAGCGCAATCCGATTGGCGGCTATGCGCCGGGCTTTACGTTGGAGCAATATGCCAACCTGCCCGCCCGGTTTGCCGCGTTTCGCAACACGTTGACATTGGCGCCGCTGGGCACGCTGGCGGCGTTATTCATTGCCTATCCGCTAGCCTATTATCTGGCATTGAAAGTGTCGGCGCGATGGAAGACGACGCTGCTTATTCTGGTGATCGTGCCGTTCTGGACCTCGATCCTGATCCGGTCTTATGCGTGGATTTATCTGCTTGGGGGCAATGGTATCCCGGCGCTGCTGGAGGCGGTGGGGCTGGGCGATATCCGGCTGATCAACACACCCTTTGCGGTGCTGGTCGGGATTGTTTATGGCTACCTGCCGCTGATGGTCTTTCCCATCTACGTGGCCCTGGAAAAGCTGGATCGCAGCCTATTGGAGGCGGCGGCGGATCTGGGCACGCCACCGTGGCGCAGTTTTCTACAGATCACTTTGCCGCTGTCGATGCCGGGCGTTTTGACAGGCTCTATGCTGGTGTTCATCCTGCTGACCGGCGAATTTCTGATCCCGGCCATTCTGGGTGGCGGAAAGGTGTTCTTTGTTGGCAATGCGCTGGTCGATCTCTTTTTGCAGTCGCGCAACTGGGCCTTCGGATCGGCAGTGGCGGTGGCGCTGATTGTGATCATGCTGATCGTGGTCGCTCTCTACAGTCGGGCGGTCCGGCGGTTTGGCGCGGGCCGCGACGATATCGGGCTGATGTGAGGATGTTATGAGAGCCTATGCCATTGCCGTCTTTGCATTTCTCTACCTGCCCATCGGGATCATTGCGCTGTTCTCTTTTTCTGCCGGGCTGTCGGCGAGTTCGATGCAGGGGTTCTCAACCGAATGGTATGGCCGCGCGCTGAGCAATCCCTTTGTGATGGAGGCGCTTTGGACCTCGATTAAGGTGGCGTTTCTGTCAGCGGTGTTGGCGACGGTCATGGGCACCATGGCGGCGCTGGCGCTTACCGGTATGCGGGGGCGGTTGCGGGTGTTTTTCGACACGCTGGTTCAGGTTGCGGTGATGATCCCCGGCATCGTGATCGGCATTGCCACGCTGATCGCATTGGTGACGGTGTTCGATCTGATCAATCCGTGGCTTGAGGCGATGAGTGGCCGCAGGCTGTCTTTGGGCATGGGGTCGCTTATCGGGCTGCATGGCATGTTCACCATGTCCTTGGTGATCCTGCTGGTGCGCGGGCGGCTTGAGAGTTTTGATCGCGCGCAGATCGAGGCCTCTGGCGATCTGGGGGCCGGTCCGGTGGCGACCTTTGTGCAAGTGACGCTGCCGCAGATCGCCCCGGCTATTCTGGCGGGGTTTCTGTTGGCCTTCACCTTCAGCTTTGACGATTTCATCATGGCCTTCTTTGTCGCAGGGTCCGAAACGACCCTGCCGATCTATATCTTCTCGTCGATCCGCCGGGGCGTGACGCCTGAAATCAATGCGATTGGCACGATGGTGATGGTGGCCTCGTTGACGCTGTTGATCATCGCGCAAGTGCTGTTGCGGCCCGGTGCGCCGCGCGCAGGGCGCTGACTGAATGCAGGAGGCAAGGATGCTCAAGGATCGTATCGCACTGGTCACGGCGGCGGGATCAGGGATTGGCCGGGCGGGGGCTGTTGCGATGGCCCGCGAGGGGGCGGTGGTCATTGTCACCGATCTTGATGGCGGACTGGCGCAAGAGACCTTGGCGCAGATCGAAGCGGCGGGCGGACGGGGGGCAGCCTTTGCGCTTGATGTGACAGAGGATGCGGCATGCGCTGCGATGGTCGCGCAGGTGGTCGCGGATTGGGGACGGATCGACGTCTTGCACAGCCACGCGGGTATTCAGATACCGGGGCGGGCCGAGGATGTGACACCTGCGCAGATGGATGCTGCTTGGGCGCTCAATGTGCGGGCGCATTTCGTTCTGTCGCGCGCGGTCATTGCCCCGATGCGCGCGCAGGGTGGCGGATCGGTGATTGTCACGGCCTCGAATTCGGGCTGCCAGTATGACCGGGGTATGGTGTCTTATGCCACGACAAAACACGCCGCAGTGGCGATGGTCAAACAGATGGCAGTGGATTATGCGGCCGAGAACATTCGCTTCAACGCGCTATGCCCCGGCTTTGTTGATACACCGTTCAATGCCGGGTTCGAGACGCAGATGGGCGGGCGCAAGGCGCTCGAATCCTACGTTGCCGGGTCTATCCCGATGGGGCGATGGGCCAGTGTCGAAGAAATCGCGCATGGGATTGTTTATCTGGCCTCCGACCGCTCCAGCTTTGTGACCGGTCTGGCGCTTGTGATCGACGGCGGAGAGATGCTCTAGGTCGAAGAACCGGCGCGGTTGCACTGGCTATTTCGTTTCCGGGTGTCAGAGGGTAGAACTGAACGCATCAATTAACGGGAGAGTGCGATGCGCAGGGCTCTTATCATCGTTCTGGTCAGCCTTCTGTCTGGGTCACTCCTCGGAGCGGCCCCGGCGACTGCCGCCTCGCTTGGCCGGTTTGAGGTGCATGGCGTCGAGGGCGACGACATGCTCAAGATGCGGGCAGGGCCCGGTATTGGCTATGACGTGATCGTAGGCCTACCGAATGGCACGGTGCTGCGGGTGCATAGCTGTCAACAGACGGGCGGCACTCGCTGGTGTGAAGTATCACTGGAACGGGCGCGTGGGCTGCGGGGGCATGTGTCTTGGGCCTATCTGCGCAAGCTATGAGAAGCGCTTTGCCCATCGTCTTGGCGTTGCTGCTGTGCCTCGGGTTTGCGGTGTCGGGGGCCCGCGCGGCTGATGTGGCACCGCCGCCCGCTGGGCTGTTGTGGAACAAGACCGGCTTGCCAGCCGTTTTCCCCCTTCAGGTCAAAACCTTGCCAGGGCGTGATCATGTCGTCACTTTAATCGACGCAGAGACCGGAGAAGAGGCCTTGGCCGCCTATATCCGCGGTGGCGCGTTTTTTAGAGTTTTGGTGCCGCCGGGCGTATACCGGCTGCGATTTGCAAGTGGCAAGCACTGGCAGGGAGAGGCGTTGTTTTTTGGTGAGGGGCCTGACACTGAGGTCTTTGAACTGCGCCGGGTGTTGCGGTTCGAGACGCGCGGGCTGGGCACCAAAGCAGGGCATATCGTTGACCTGCGGGGCCGTGGTACAGAAGCGCAGATAACGGAGCAGCGTATCTGCCAATCCTTCCGGCCGGATTTCCCGCGGCCAATAATCCGTCCGCGCGAGGACAGGCGTGCAGTTGGCCCTGACTACGAAGTGCCGCAACGCCGCGACGTGCGATCCCGCTACTGCGGCTAGTGCCTACATCGCGAAAGCTTCCAACGAAAAGGTTAGAGGCTGGGCAGCGATCGTCACTTAACACGATCATTAAGCGAAGTTTGGATTTTTAAAGCCACCCCCACCGTATTCGATGTGGAATATTTACGTATTATCAAGGTCTTGCGCAAAGCCGAGGCCGCGCTGCTCTTGTCTTACCACATACTTGCGACTCGTCAGATCAGCATCAGGCCCAGGCATGATGTGTCAGGACCGCGCAGCGCGTCGGGCAAGTGCGGCGATAAGGTCTGTTCTTGTGACAATGCCAACGATTTTTCCATATTCTATTACGGGAACAGCATCAGTATCACCATCCGCCATAATAGGGAGGAGTGCTCCGATCGGGGTATTGGTCGTCACGCGCGGGACTGCGACGCTCATGATGTCACTTGCCGTCATCGGTCCTGCTCGATCACGGTCCAAAAGGCGCTTAAAGGATGGCAAAAAGCCACGATGCAGGCGCAGCGCATCTTCTCTGGCTTGACTGATGAGATGCATCTGAAAGATGACGCCCAGGAATTTTGTGTCTGGTCCCACGACGGGAAGCGACGTGAATCGATGCTTTCTGAAGATATCCGCGATCTCACCAAGCGTGGTGTCTGGATTCGCCGTGACAAGATTGCGCGACATGATGTCCTGTGCCGTCAAGGGGCCTGCGGAATGCGCAGCGGCCTGAAGTTCCGCCGCACCGATGAGCCGAGCCAGATCCTCGACACCGAGGTTGAATGATTGACTGAAGCGTTCAAGGATGCTGGTCAACTCGCCTTCTGAAAGGCCAAGCCGCTCTGTAGGATTGCGATCTTCTGTGCGATGGTTGCTTGGATCATCGAATTGCCGGAACGGATAATGCCGCCCGGTAAGTCTCGCGTATCCAGTCGCGAGCACGACAAGCGCGGTTGTTCCGATTGCGATAGGGGCCAGGGCAAACCAGAAACCCAGATGTTCAATTGCCTCTGGCGACATGGCGGCAGTCATCGCCACGGCACCTGCCGGAGGATGCAGCGCGCGGCATAAGATTGTCGCCGTGATCGCAAGACCAACAGCCAATGCGATTCTGAGGGCGATGTCCCCCACGACAAGGCATACGGCCACCCCGACAAGGGCACCAACAGTGTTGCCGACTATGGCGGACCAAGGCTGTGCAAGGGGGCTATTTGGCACGGCGAACAAAAGGACAGCCGATGCACCAAAGGGGGCCACGAGAAACAGACCCAGATCGAGATCAATCTGTGGCGACAGAAGGAAAAGCCCGGTCAGTCCAAGGCTAATGAGCGCTCCAACGCCTGCGCGCACAGCCTCCGCGCCGGAAACCCGGGCAACGGCTGGGCCGAGTGATCTCAGAATATGCAACTGCGCGACTCCCCTAAAAGATGTGCGCAGAGTTTCACCAGATTGTTACAGGTTCAATCAATCACACTGCGACACGCCGGCTAGCTGTACATCAAGGCTAAGCCATGCGTCGCAAAAAGGATAGACGCGCGCGGGGCAGCACCCTATGCGATGGCCATGACCAATACCTCCTCCGCCTCCCCGTCGACCGACCGCATTCTAGCGGGTGTCGCCCTGATGCTTGGGTTTTGCGTGACAGCACCCCTCCTCGATGTGGCGGCCAAGCTGGCATCGACCAGCGTACCAGTAGGACAGATCACCGCCGCGCGATTTATCGTGCAATGCGCGCTGATGACGCCGTTTGTTTTGATAATGGGGCTGTCCCTGCGGGTGCCGCGCGCGCACTGGCTGGCACTGCTGTTTCGTGCGGTGCTGCTCTTTGTCTCCACTTTCTGCTTCATCGCTGCGATCCGCGTGATGCCACTGGCCGATGCGCTGGCGATTGTGTTCGTTGCCCCGTTCATCGTGCTTTTGGTGGGCAAGTTCTACTTGGGCGAAGATGTTGGCCCGCGCCGCGTGGGCGCCGCGATGGTGGGCTTTGTGGGCGTCCTCTTGGTGATCCAGCCCAGCTTCGCTGCCTTTGGCGCGGTGGCGCTGTTTCCGCTGGGCACGGCGGTTGGGTTTGCGTTCTACATTCTGGTGACACGCGGGCTGTCACGGCGGATGCATCCCGTCACGTTGCAGTTCCACACCGGCCTGATCGCCAGCCTGCTCTGCCTCCCGGTGGTGATACTGGCCGAGGGCACGGGGATTGAGATGCTCGATCCAGTCTGGCCAGAGGGCATTGCATGGCTGTGGTTGCTGGGGGTCGGTTTTTTCGCCACGCTGAGCCATATGATGATGACGTATGCGCTGTCCCTTGCTCCTTCGGCCACGCTGGCACCTCTTCAATATCTAGAGCTGCCGGTGGCGACATTGCTGGGCTATCTGGTGTTTCGCGATTTCCCCAATGCGCTTACCCTTACGGGGATCGCTATCATCATCGGTTCGGGCCTTTACATGATCCACCGCGAACGGGTCACGGCCCGCCAATTGATGACCGAACGCGCCGCGCCACCGATTTGACGCGGATAAGATTGCTTGTTGAGCTTAATGAGAGCCGCTCGCTCTTGTGTGTTCTCAGTCCTTTCGCCTGAGATTTTTTCAAGCTAATCGAGACTTTCTGTCTCATTATTTGCGTGAAATCTCTTTAAATTCTACTCAAATTCTGTCTTTATGGAAGGGCCTCAACCGGGCCCAGAGCGACCAAGCCTTCCTACGTCGGCAGGGGTTTGTGAGTGCCCCCGCATCCCCGGGCGCGACCTCCAGAACGCCCGGGGATCTCTGGCAAGATTACCCAAAACGAGCCGGATGCGATATCCCACCCTATCCTGCGGTGACGACCTAACTGTCGATGTTTCGCCTCAAATCTGAACGGACAAGTATTCTGAAACTTGCCGTGTTTCTGATCAATCTGCACCTCTGAAATCAAGATTTCGGGCGGGTGCAGTTTTTAGAAACTCAAGTGACCTTTGCGAAAACTCTGTGTGTAAGCGAATGATATTAAACAAATAAATAATCTTGCAAAAATAAGCGTTCTGCTTAACGATTATTACAGGCTCAATTGCGAGTCTAAAAAGCCAATATGAGCAAAGAGGCTCTTCAACTGCGGTTCACACCGCGTTGAAGGGCCTTTTTTCGTTGCCGAATCAAACGGCTGCTCGGTTCCAACAGAGGAGAAGTCTGAATGAAACGTCGTGATTTTCTAGGAGGGGTCAGTGCGGTTGGGATGGGCAGTGCGCTTTCCGCCCCGGCACTTCTTTCGACGCTGAGCCGCGCCGCAGCGCAGGGCAGCGATATTCCCGTGGGTCTGCTTTTTTCCCTCACCGGAGCGGTGGCTGTTGTCGAAAGCACGCTGCATGATGCGGCCTTGATGGCGATTGAGGAAATCAATGCCGCCGGTGGTGTGCATGGCATGCAACTGCGTCCGATCATCGAAGATCCCGCCTCTGATCCCGCAACCTATGCCGACCGGGCGCGTCGTCTGATGATCCGCGACAAATGCGTCAGCGTGTTCGGCTCCTACACTTCGGCCAGTCGGCAGGCGGTTCTGCCGGTGACTGAGCAACGCAATAACCTTTACTGGTATCCGACGCTCTACGAGGGGCGCGAGTGCTCGCGCAACGTCATGTATGGCGGCGCTGTACCGAACCAGCAGCAGGACGATCTGATCCCCTGGGCGATCGAGAATTTCGGGCCGCGTTTCTACATGATCGGCAACAATTACGTCTATCCCAAGGAAGAGAACAATTACTGCAAGACCCTGTTGGCAAAGCATGGCGGCGAGGTGGTGCACGAAGAATATGTGCCGTTGGGTCATTCCGATTTCAGCTCGGTCATCAATCGCATCCGCGCCGAGGAACCAGACGTGATTTTTGCCACCGTGGTCGGTGATTCCGATGTGGCCTTTGCCCGGCAATATCATGCCGCAGAACTGGACCCGGCCAAGATGCCGGTCATCAGCCTTACACGCTCTGAGGTCGAGGTTAAGGCCATTGGCGGAGAGGCGGCTGCCGGTCACTTCTCGTCCGCGCCCTATTTCATGGGCACTCAGACGCCGGAAAACGAGCGCTTTGTCGAGGCATACAAATCCCGATATGGCGGGGATCAGGTGACGCATTTCGTCAGCGAAGCGGCCTACTTTCAAGTGTACCAATTCAAGGCCGCTCTAGAGAAGCTCGACCCGTCAAACATCACCCCAGAGGCGATCCGTGACGCCGCGGTTGGTCTGGCACTGACCGCCCCCCAAGGTGAGGTGCTGATTGATGAGAACCTGCACACCCATCTCTGGCCCAAGATCGGTCAGTGGCAAGCCAACGGTCAGGCCGAGGTTGTGGTTCAGTCCCAGAGCCGCGTCGCACCCCTGCCTTATGCCGCCTATGAGGGGCAGCGCTGCACGGGTCAGGGCCTCGTAGAAGGCTGAGCCGCAAGGCCAAACGTCGTCAACAACAAGAATACGGATCGCCCGGCCCCTCTATTTGGGCCGGGCCAGCGAGAGGCGTGTCTCGATGGACGTGATACTAAATCAGTTATTCGCAGGGCTGAGCATGGCTTCGATCCTGCTCATGATCGCTCTGGGGTTGGCGATCATCTATGGTGCGATGGGTGTCATCAATCTTGCGCATGGCGAGTTCGTGATGCTGGGTGCTTATGCGGCATGGGCCCTGCAGAGCTATGCCGGCTTTAGCATCATCGTGGCGCTGCCCTTTGTTTTTATCGCCGTCGCCGCTGTGGGTTGGATCATCGAAAAGGTGATCGTGCAACGCCTTTACCACCGCCCTCTGGACACGATCCTAGCGACCTGGGGGATCGGCATTATCCTGCAGCAACTGGTGCGTCTGTCGGTCGGCGCCGAGTCGCGCTTTGTCAAAGGCCCCGAGATCCTGAGTGGAAACACTCAGATTGGCGGCCTGATCATGTCAAACTACCGCTTGTTTGTGATCGTTTTCTCGCTTTCCGTTCTCGCCGCGTCTTGGGCACTCATGACCAAGACAGAGTTTGGCATGAAGCTGCGCGCCGTCATTCAGAACCGCAAGATTTCTGAATGCTACGGGATAGAGGCAAAGAATATATACTCATTCACCTTTGCCTATGGTGCGGGGCTTGCGGGCATCGCCGGCGCACTCATCACCCCGCTTTTCAGCACAATCCCCACCATGGGCACTGGCCTGGTGGTGGATGCCTTTCTTGTCGTCATCGTCGGGGGCCTTGGCAGTCTTTTGGGGGCGGCCACCGCATCCGTTCTTATCGGTGAGGCAACGGCGCTGTTCTCAATGCTGTTCAATGACACGTTGGGGCGCATCGCGGTCCTTGCGGGGATTATCGTCCTGATCCGGTTCCGCCCGCGTGGCCTCTTCCCATCCAATACCCGCCGTTGAGGAGCGCACTATGACAACCAGATTATACTATGACCTCGCGGCACTGGTCCTCTTTGCCCTTGTGATCGTGCTTGGTGTTCCCGCGCTGATGGGCTTTGACGGGTTTGAGCTGAATACCTTTGCCCGTTATCTCGCATTGGCGATTGTTTCACTGGCCCTTGCCCTGTCTTGGGGAAGCGCGGGGTTGCTCAACCTTGGTCAGGCTGCAACCTTTGGCATGGGATCTTATGCCATGGCCATGCATCTCAAGCTGAAGGCCAGCGGCGAGGCATTGCCGGATTTCATGGGCTGGAACAATGTTCCGGAACTGCCGTTGCTTTGGGCTCCGTTCCACTCTCTCGGCTTTACCCTGTTGGCCGGGCTCCTGGTGCCGGCATTCGTGGGGGGGCTGATTGCGATCTTCATGTTCCGCGCGCGAATTGCCGGCGTCTTTGTCGCGATCATTACCTTGGCCTTTTTGGTGGCGTTTCAACTGGTCGTGATCGAGCAGCAAGGGATCACGGGCGGGCAAAACGGCCTGACGGGATTGGCCCCCCTCAGCCTGATGGGATGGACGGTCGATACCTACGGAGTGGGGTTTTACTACCTTGTTGCCGGTTGCTTGATGGCGGCGGTTACGTTTGGCCTCTATCTCACGCACAGCAAGTTCGGCTTGATCCTGCGCGCCATCCGTGAGGATGCCGATCGTACGCGGTTCTTTGGCTATAACGTGGCCAATTACCAGACGGTGATCTTCTGTATTTCGGCCGCGCTCGCTGGTTGGTCTGGCATGCTCTACACGCTGGTGCTGGAATTCGCCTCGCCCACTTACATGAGCGTCTCGTTCAGCTTGGCCATCGTTATCTGGTGCGCAGTGGGCGGGCGGGACTCGGTCATCGCAGCGGCGATTGGCGCGATTATCGTCAACCTGCTCGAAGGGCGCCTTTCCGACGTGTTCGTCGAAGGCTGGAACCTGATGCTTGGCGTGATCTTTGTTCTGGTCGTCATGTTTATGCCGCGTGGGCTTCACGGGGTGATCAGCGACCTTTGGCAAGGGCTGTGCCAGGGCATGCGCAAAGATCGCACGCCCTCTTCCACCCCAAATCGCGGCGCGCAGCCGGTCAAATCTGGACAGGAGCGATAGCGATGAGCCAACTGCAAGTAACGAACCTTCAAGTGGATTTTGGCGGATTGCGCGCCGTTGATGGGCTGAGCTTTGATGTGGCCCAAGGCGAGATCCTTTGCCTTCTTGGTCCAAACGGCGCTGGCAAATCGACAACGCTTGACCTGATTTGCGGCAAGACCCAACCCACAGGCGGCTCGATCCGCTTTGAAGGTACGGAAATCTCACAGATGCTGGAATTCCGGCGTGCGCGTCTGGGGATCGGGCGCAAGTTTCAGGTGCCGTCCGTCTACAAGGAACTGACCGTCGCCGAAAATCTGTCAGTCGCGCGGTCGCGTCGACCGGGAATCTGGCACGCTCTCACGCGTTTTGCATTGTCAGACGGGCATGCAGCGGCCCCTATCCTCGAACGTGTCGGGCTGGAGGCAAAGGCAAACGATCTTGCGGGAAACCTGTCTCACGGCGAGACCCAATGGCTCGAAATTGCCATGCTGATTGCGCAGGACAGTCGGTTGATCCTGATGGATGAACCCACCGCAGGGATGACCATTCAGGAAACCGAGCGCACAGCCGAAATCTTTCGTGTGCTCTCGGACAGTCACACACTGATCGTCGTCGAGCATGACATGTCCTTTGTGCGCACCGTCGCTGACAGGATTGTGGTCATGAACCGTGGGGCCATGCTGGCGCAGGGTACGATCCAAGAGATCGAGACCAACGAAGACGTCAAAACCGCATATCTGGGGCATTGATCATGGAAACCATGCAGGCAAAGGACCTCTATTCCTTCTACGGCAAGAGCCCGGTGATACAGGGCGTCTCGTTTGACTTGGAGCCCGGCGAGTTCTTGGCAATCCTCGGGCGGAACGGCGTTGGCAAGACGACACTTCTCAAGTCGATCATGGGGCTAACAGACCGTTGCGATGGCGGGCTCATTTTTGGCGAGCAGGACCTTTTGAGCCGAAGCACATCGCAAAGGGCAAAGCTGGGCATCGCGTATATCCCCCAAGGTCGCGAGATCATTCCGAACTTTACGGTTCGGGAAAACATCGTGATGGGCACTTTTGCCCGTCCTGACGGCAAGCGGGAAATTCCCGACTACCTCTTTGAGATGTTCCCAATTCTCGACGAGTTTATCGGGCGCAAGGGCGGCGATCTGTCGGGCGGACAACAGCAGCAACTGGCCATTGCGCGGGCCTTGGCGATGGATCCCAAAATCCTCATCCTCGACGAGCCGACCGAAGGCATCCAGCCCAACATCGTCAAACAGATCGAGGACGCCATTATCCGCCTGAATAGAGAACGCGGACTTGGGATCATTCTGGTCGAACAGAACGTCCCCTTTGCCCGCCGAGCATCTGACCGGTTCATGGTGCTCGACAAGGGCCGCGTTGTTCTAAGCGGGCTCAGCAAGGATCTCACCGACTCTGTCGTGGAGAAGCACCTGACCTTCTGAAGGTCAGGCAATCAGCAATGAAGCGCATCAAGGAAAGGAAAAGACATGAGACATGGTGACATCTCCAGCAGCGATACCACGGTTGGCGTGGCGGTCGTGAATTACAAGATGCCCCGGCTCCATACCAAGGCCGAGGTTCTTGAAAATGCCCACAAGATTGCGGACATGATCGTCGGCATGAAGCGGGGGCTTCCCGGTATGGATCTCGTGATTTTCCCGGAATACAGCACCCAAGGCATTATGTATGACCCCGACGAGATGATGGAGACCGCAGCCACCATCCCCGGCGAGGAGACCGAGATCTTTGCGGCTGCTTGCCGCAAGGCGAACACTTGGGGCGTGTTCTCGATCACTGGCGAACGCCATGAGGATCACCCCAAGAAAACCCCGTACAACACGCTGATCTTGATGAATAACAAGGGTGAAATCGTGCAGAAGTACCGCAAGGTGCTGCCTTGGAACCCGATCGAGGGCTGGTATCCCGGTGACAAGACCTATGTCTGCGATGGTCCCAAGGGACTCAAGGTCAGCCTCATCATCTGCGACGATGGCAATTATCCCGAAATCTGGCGGGACTGCGCCATGAAAGGTGCGGAACTCATCGTGCGGTGCCAAGGCTATATGTATCCGGCCAAGGACCAGCAGGTGATCATGGCCAAGGCCATGGCTTGGGCCAACAACACCTATGTCGCTGTCGCTAATGCGGCGGGGTTTGACGGGGTCTATTGCTACTTTGGCCATTCGGCGATCATCGGCTTTGATGGGCGCACTTTGGGCGAATGTGGCGAAGAGGAAATGGGCATCCAATATGCACAGCTCTCTATTCCTGAGATCCGTGATGCCCGCGCCAATGACCAGTCGCAAAACCATCTCTTCAAGCTTTTGCATCGTGGCTACACAGGCATCCATGCCTCGGGCGATGGCGACAAGGGCGTGGCCGAATGCCCGTTTGAGTTCTACCGAAACTGGGTCAACGACGCAGAGAAAACCCGAGAGCAGGTGGAATCCTTTACCCGCACAACTGTGGGTGTGGCATGCTGTCCTGTCGGCGGTTTGCCAACGGGGGCCAAGGAAAAAGAGGCGAATTGACCGGCCTCTTGCCCTCATTGGGAACGGCGCCTCAGTGCGCCGTTCCATTTCCTCTCTAAGCTTCTGGAAATGCCATGCCTTTTTTGACGGACCGCTTGCACGACACCGCCCGCCAGCAAAAACTTGCGTCAGCACTGGCCGACGAGAATGCCCGTATGACTGGCGCATCGTCTACCAAGGGCACGACACCAAACGCAGGCTTGCAAACTCGGTTTACTTTTGACCTCGACCAGGTCGAAGCCGAGTTGCGGGCGGCCATAATCGGGCAGGACGAAAGTCTCGAACAGCTTCTGGAAATTCTCAAGGTGGTCCGCGCCGATATCGGAGACCCCCGCAAACCCTTGGCGACAATTCTGTTCTGCGGGCCAACTGGCGTTGGTAAAACCGAGACCGTTCGCACCTTGGCGCGTGCGCTCTACGGGGATGCCGATGCGTTTTGCAGGATCGACATGAATACGCTTTCGCAAGAGCATTACGCCGCTGCCCTCACCGGTGCTCCGCCGGGTTATGTGGGGTCTAAAGAAGGAACGACCATTCTCGATCAGGAAAAAATCGAGGGCACACGCAACTTGCCGGGGCTTGTTCTATTTGACGAACTTGAAAAGGCAAGCAATGAGGTCGTGCTCGCCCTCATGAATGTCTTTGATAACGGGCTTTTGACTGTGGCCTCTGGCGAACGCACCTACTCGTTCCGGAATGCGCTTGTGTTCATGTCCTCGAACCTCGGGGCTCGGGAACTGATGGCCTTGGATGAGAACAGCGGTAATCTTTGGCAGCGTATCAGGAACTCTGGCAAGTCGCGGCGTGAACGTGCCCACGATATCGTGATGAACAGCCTCTTGGATCGGTTCCCACCAGAACTTGTCAACCGGATAGATCATGTTGATACATTCAACTGGATATCACGCGACAAGATGCCAGCTCTGGTTGATGTCGAGATGGCCAGGTTGAACCGTAGGCTCAGGAAACATGACCTGTCGTTGAGTATCAGCACAACCCTGAGGGATTTTCTTTCGGTAGAGGGATATGATAAGCGGTTCGGCGCGCGAGGGCTACGCCGGGCCATCCGGCGCAAGCTAGAATTTCCATTGGCAGGTTTTCTGCTTGACGGGCCCGCCCCGGATGCACCCGCCTCTGGTCAGGCTATGACCTTGGTGTTCGCAGATCATAAAGATGGCCAGGTCCAGTTCCAATACTCCTGAATGAAGGCATCAATACGTGACACAAAAGGAAAGCTGGAAGATCGGATTGCTCTTTTCAACGACGGGCGTCACCTCGATCATTGAACAGTCGCAGCTGAATGGCGCGTTGCTCGCCTTGGATCAGATCAACGCGCGCGGCGGTGTGCGCGGACGCCCACTTGAGGCGGTCAGCTATGACCCCGGCTCGATTGTGACCCAATACGGAGAGTTGGCCGAACGCCTGATCGTGGACGACAAGGTAAGCGTCATTTTCGGCTGCTACATGTCGTCGTCGCGCAAAGAGGTTTTGCCAGTCGTCGAGCGCCGGAATGCCCTGTTCTTTTATCCCACGCTTTATGAGGGTTTTGAATATTCGCCAAATGTCATCTATGGCGGGGCCTGCCCGAACCAGAACAGTGTGCCGCTAGCGAACTACCTGATGAGCGCTTACGGTAAGCGGATTTTCTTTGTCGGCTCCAACTACATCTACCCCTACGAATCCAATCGTGTGATGCGCAATGTCCTAAGGCAAGGTGGCGGCGAAGTCGTTGGCGAGCGGTATTTTGATCTTGAGACGCGCGCCGAGGGGTTCCGCGCTGTGCTCGATGAAATCCGGGATGCGCAGCCAGATGCGATCTTTTCAACAATCGTGGGTCAGTCCTGCATCGAGTTCTACCGTGCCTATCATGCTGTGGGTGGCGATGGACGGGTTTGTCCGATTGCCAGTCTTACCACGAACGAAGGGGAAATCAGCGCTATCGGCGCTGAGGCCGCCGTTGGCCACATCACAGCCGCCCCCTATTTCCGGTCGATCAGTTCCTTGGCAAACCGTCGCTTTCTGAAGGCCTATGAACAGAAATTCGGTTCCACTATTGATGTCACCAGTTGCTGCGAAGCGGCTTATAGTCAGGTGCATCTGTTCGCGGCAGCGTTAGAGGAGACCGGGGAAATGGATACTGATTGCCTGCGAGAGGCCTTGTTGGGCGAAGCCTTCGATGCGCCCCAAGGCCAGATCAAGGTCGATCCGGACAATAACCACACCTATCTGCAATCCCGGATAGCTGTGGTCAACTCTGAGGGAGAGTTTGAAATCGACCTCAAGGTGCGTCGCGCGATCAAGCCGGACCCCTATCTCGTTTACCCGGCGATCCATGATTGGAGCTTTCGCACGCATAAGGTAACGACAAGCGGCGGGCGTCATGCATGACCTGATCCAGGACTTACGGGATCAAAACGTTCTCTTGGTGCATCCGCGTGACCGTAGCGCAGATGAGCTTTTGCAGCAGGTAAACAGGATCGGCTGTAGTTTCGAACATATGTGGCCGCTACCCCGGACCCTACCGGACAAGTTCGATATGGTTTTCGTAGACGTCACGGACCAATCACCGCAGGAATTGAAAGCATTTCTTGACCGGCGCGAACGCCCGATCACGACGATTGCCATTGTCGGCTATGAAAACCCATCCACGTTGGATGTCATTCTAGAGATTGGCGCCCATTCGGTATTGATGAAACCCGTGCGCGCAGCAGGCGTGCTGAGCAGCATGTTGATGGCTCGGCGATTTCAATCGGAACAAGTGCGCTATGAAAAAGATCTGTCGAAGCTGCGCGAAAAACTTGAGAATGTTCAGAAGGTGAATGATGCCAAGTTTATCCTCATGCGGCACCGGGGTATCACCGAGCGCGAAGCCTATGATCTCATCCGCAAACAAGCGATGGCAAAGCGTACAACGACCACCGAGATTGCACAGTCCATCATCAATGCAGAGAGCATCCTGAGTAACATGGGCGACACCTAGAGCTGTCGTTCTCCCTTTCTCTCCAACCGACATCATTCCCCTAGGTCGAAGGTGGCTAGTGTTTCAGCCTGCAAAAGACTGAGCCCGCAGAGCCGCGTTCTTGGCCGCGTGATGATACTCTTTTGGCATGTGAAGGCTCAGTTTTCCCCGCCCGTTCAAAGCCATGTGTCAGGTCGCTTTTGATGCGCTTTTGGAAGCTGCGGCAGCCTGCCGCATTGGACTGCGGCGCTTTGCTCTAATTTCAAATAATGAAATCATCAAAGTGGGAGACACCAAATGTTCAAGGGCCTAGGAATTTCAATCGGTATCATTTGCACAGGTATGCTGGGCCTGCCCGCCTTGATATTGGCGGCTCTATAACGCTGCTGACTGTGGAACGCCGCGCTTTTAAATGCCTGTCTGAGAAGGCATGACTCGCGTCGGCCAAGAACCAAATGAGCGAGCGTGAGATTGCTTGCCCCGCATCTTGGGGGTAAAGGTCGCATTTGCGTGCGGCATCTTGCTCAATTTGTCCACCACTCTGAGCATATTTCTTTGCTAAAGATAGTGACGAAAGAGAAACTACAGCCCCGTTTTTCAACGGGGTTTTTCTTTGGTGACCTAAGGGGGATAGGGTGAGAGGCTGGACAACGACCCAAGCGGGGCTCGTTACGGCTGCTTCCTTCCGGACCTGACCGGGTTGGCGAGGTGCCTGCCCGCGCCAACCTCTCAACGGGTGATATAGGCCGCTGCTGCGGGATGCGCAAGGGTAGGCTGGGCAAACGGCAAGGGCATGCCGAGACGTAAGAACCCCGCGTCCGTAAGGCCGAGGTCTACGGCGTCCAAGGCGGCGATGTCGGCGGGATGGGCGCGCAGGCCGGGGCCAGTCTCTATCGTGACGCGGGTTCCGGGCTGGGGCGCAAAGCGCCATGTGGGGCGCGGTGCCGGTACGACCTGGCCCACCGCCGCAACATGATCGGCCAGCAGATCACGCACCGTGCGGGTGCCGGAGTAGATCAACCCTCGTTCCGCCAGAGGCGCAAACGGCCCGCCGCCGTGCGCGCGATAGCTATTGGTGGCTATGATGAAAGGCGTGTCTGGGCGGACAGGCTTGCGCGCAAAGCATAAATCTTGGATGCGCGCCGCCTTGGGATGAATAAGCGCACCAGAAAGATCGTAACGGGCTGGCTGACTTAGGTCGATGGTATAACTAAGCCCGTCGATCACATCGAAATCATACCCCGGCACGCTTGGATCAAGCAGTGGCTGATCGGGCAGGCCGGGGTTGATTTGGTTAAAGCAGATGGCGGCGCGCTCCAGCCAGTCGCGCAGGTCTGCCCCCGTAACCAATAGACCGCAGAGCGTGTTGGGAAAGCTATAGAGATCGGCTATGTGCCGCAGAAGAAGCGGGCCTTTGGGAATATCTGTGAAATGCGCAGGGCCCCCACGCCCACCGGTTTTGAAGGGGGCGGAGGCAGAGAGCAGCGGCAGCCCGGCGTGCGGGCTATTGGCCAAGGCCAAAGTCAAGGCGCGGCGCTGCGCGTCATTGACGAGATGCAGGATCGGATCGTCGCGCAAGAGGGTGAGATAACTGTGGAGTGGAGCCGCGGTTTGGCCGATCTCACGCGCTGTGAGGGCGAGGGTGTGACGATGCGCGGCGTCGGCAGCGATGCAGATTGCTGGGCAAGGTTGCGCGCTGGACACAGCCAAAAGACGGGAGTCATGCCCAGTCACCTGCCATGCGTTGCCATCGTGGGTCAGGGTCAGGTCAAGCTGACCGAGGTGGTTGCCGCGAAATCCCGCCATCAGGCAGGGTGTATCGTGGAGGGTGCCGTTGCTCGCGTTCGCTCCGGCTATGCCATTGTGATCGGTGCTGGGAAAGCTTTTGTGGCTGTGGCCTGCCAGAAGCGCGTCGATGCCGGGCAGGCGGGCAAGCGCGCGGGCGGCGTTTTCCATAAAGGGGCGGTCGGGGCCGGGGTCGATGCCGGTATGGGCCAAGAGCAGAACCAGATCCGCCCCCAAAGCGCGCAGGGTGGGCACCCAAGCCCGCGCGCTCTCGACCATATCGCGCACGTCAATCCGGCCCGATAGACGCGCGTGATCCCATGTCAGGATTTGTGGAGGCACAAGGCCTAACAGACCAATCCGCAAACTATGCGATCCACCATCGCGATCCTGCATCTGTTTGTTGAGCAGCAGATAGGGTGGCAAAAGGGTTGTATCGTCGACCGGCGTCCCGCCACGGCGCGTCAGCACATTACAGCAGGTCAAGGGAAAGCGTGCCTGAGCCAGCGTGTCCATCAGCCAGTCAAGGCCAAAATTGAACTCGTGATTGCCAAGTGTACCCGCATCATAGCCGATATCGTTCATCGCCGCGAGGATTGGATGTGGTCCGGTCCAACCGTTATCGGGTTGTGCAGTAAGATCGGTGAGCGGCGTGCCCTGCAGAAAATCGCCGTTGTCCAGAACCAGGCAATTTTCGGCTCCGACTTCGGATCGTGCGCGCTTTATCTGTGTTGCAAGCCGGGCCAGACCCCACGGGCGGTCGGGCTGGTTGGTGTAATAATCAAAAGGCAGAAGGTTTCCGTGGACATCGGTGGTCTGCAATATCCGCAGGCACAGGGTGGCGCCACAGGCGGACAAAGGGGGCGTCTGAGTAATGGTGGATTCGGTCAAATCGTCTACGCTCTGAGGCCGGGTTCACGCCCGGAGGTGCCGTGGAATTCAAACCGCCTTTGCTGGCTGCAATCATAATAATTGCCAGAGGCTTAGGCAGGTTTGCACGTCTGCGTGTCCTGGGCAATACACTATAAGTTGCAAACTGTCATGTGCCCATGCTTTGTGCCCCTTGGGGCTTGTCTTGCGTTCATGGGCGTTGTGTAGAGGGGCAGGCAAAGGAGACGCGTGATGCGAACGTCGGAACAGGTTACATTCGGGGGATCAGGGCTGGACCGGGCGGATGAGCTACGCTCTGACGAAGGCTTGCTTCAGGCGGCGATGACAGAGGGACGTGCGCGGTCGATCGTACTCTGGCGGGGTAAGCCGCTCTTGCGCGCAGAAACGCTGGATGAGTTGGTCATTTTGGCGCCGGATCATCCTGTTTTGACACGGTACAAGGTGCCGCCGATCCTATTGGGGCGAGATGACAGTGGCGACCTGATCTTGGCGCATGACATTTCCGCTTGGGTGCCACCGGGGCTGGAACCGGATCAGCTTGATAGCTTTCTCGATGCCTCCGAGCAGGTGCATCCGGACCTGCCAGAAGAAAGCGCCTTTGCCGAGTTGCGTCGGGTGATGACCCGGCTCAGCCCACGCGATGCAGAGCTGGCAGCGACGGCCAAGGCGGTGTTTGGCTGGCACCTCACGCACCGGTTCTGCGCGCGCTGCGGCAAAGAAAGCCGGATGATCCGCGCGGGATGGCAACGGGCTTGCGATCACTGTGGCGGTCAGCATTTTCCGCGCACCGACCCTGTGGTGATCATGTTGATAACGCGTGGAAATTCGGTTCTGATGGGGCGATCTCCGGGGTGGCCCGAGGGGATGTATTCTCTTTTGGCGGGGTTCATAGAACCGGGCGAGACCATCGAGGCGGCGGTGCGTCGCGAGGTCTGGGAAGAGGCAGGGATCAAGGTGGGACGGGTGAGTTATCTGGCAAGCCAGCCTTGGCCATTTCCCGCATCGCTCATGTTTGGCTGTCGTGGCGAAGCGCTGAGCGAGGATATCACGATTGATCCGCAAGAGATTGAAGATGCGCTGTGGATGAGCCGTGAAGAGATCCTCTCGGCTTTTGCTGGCGAGCATCCGTTCCTGATGCCTGCGCGCAAGGGAGCGATTGCGCAATTCCTGCTTGAGAACTGGCTTGCCGACTGTCTGGATTGAGGCAACAATGCGCGTGGGCAAAAGCGATAACAAACCGAAAAGGGCGGTCTGGGGATGCAGTTCACCGGCAAGGAAGACATTGAAGCCCCCATTGAGCGGGTTTTTGAGGAAATAACGGACTTTCAAGGGTTTGAGCGCTCGGCTTTGCGGCGTGGCGCGGATGTGCGGCGCACTGACAAGCTAAAGGTGCCAGGGGTCGGCATGAGTTGGCATGCCGTGTTCAAACTGCGTGGCAAGCAGCGCAAGGTTGATGTGACCGTTGCTGAATATGATCCGCCCAATGGAATCAAGCTGGGTGTGATCTCGCCCGCGATTGAGGGGCAGATGGTTGTGGAACTGGTGGCGCTGTCGCGGGGGCGGACGCGGATGACGGTCACGCTGGTGTTGCAGCCGCGCACCTTGGCGGCGCGGTTGATGATGCAATCGCTGCGGCTGGCACGCAATAACCTGACCAAACGGTTCAAGGTGCGTCTGGCGGAATACGCGGCAGAGGTTGAGGACCGGTATACGCGATCCCTCTAAAAACAGCGTCGGTATTCAGTCGGTATCGTGTCGGCGCGGATCAGCAGGGTAAACGCCCAAGATTGTGACGTTCGAGGTGAAGTAATCGAGCTCGTCAAGCGCGCGGGCGACCGCCGGATCATCGGGATGCCCCTCGATATCGGCATAGAACTGCGTCGCGGTGAAGGAACCGCCGACCATATAGCTTTCGAGCTTGGTCATATTGACGCCGTTTGTGGCAAAGCCGCCCATCGCCTTGTACAGGGCTGCCGGGATGTTGCGGACCTGAAAGACAAAGGTCGTCATCATGCCATTCTCGCCGCGTGCCGCGAAATCCGGTTCGCGCGCCATGACGAGAAAGCGGGTGGTGTTGTTGCCCTGATCCTCGATATGCCGGGCAATCACGTCGAGACCATAGATTTCGCCCGCAAGTTCGCTGGCAAGGGCCGCCATTTCCGGCTGTCCTGCCTCGGCGACGTGGCGGGCGGAGCCAGCGGTATCGGCGCCGGTCACGCGGTGGATGCCGTGGCGTTCAAGAAAGGCGCGGCATTGGCCCAAAAGCATGGTGTGGCTCATCGCGCTTTCGATTTCGTCGAGGCGTATGCCGGGCAGGGCCAAGAGGTTGATATGCACCCGCACGAACGCCTCGCCGACAATGTGCAGACCCGATTCGGGCAAGAGGTGATGGATGTCGGCGACCCGGCCAAAGGTGGAGTTCTCGACCGGCAGCATGGCAAGCTCCGCTTGTCCCTCGCGCACGGCAGAAATTGCATCCTCAAAGGTGCGACAAGGAAGCGCCTCCATCTCGGGATAGGTCTCGCGACAGGCTTGATGCGAGTAGGCGCCAAGCTCTCCCTGAAAGGCGATGCGGTCGGTCATAGGTGATTTTCCGTATTTTTGGGCCGGTCGGGCGTTTGGTCGCGGAAACTACACCTTGCGCGCCAGTAGGGGAAGCGGATAGATACGCGGCCAACGACGGATCAAATGGAAACGGGCCTATGTTTGACACAATGACGATGACAAAGACCGCGGGTGCGCTGTGCGGCGCGCTCTTGGTGTTCCTTTTGGGCAATTGGGCCGCTGAGTCTATCTATTCGGTGGGCGGGGGCCATGGCGAGGATCATGCGCAGGGCTATGTGATCGACACAGGCGCAGATGAAGCGGAAGAAGTTGTGGACGAGGGCCCGAGCATCGCCGAGTTGATGGCGTCTGCTGATCCGGCCAATGGCGAAGGCCTGTTCCGCAACTGTGCCGCCTGTCACGCGGTGGTTGATGGCGAGAACAAAGTGGGCCCGCATCTTTATGGTGTTGTGGGACGTGAGGTTGGCGGCGTCGCCGATTACGGTTCGTATTCCGGCGCTCTGACTGCCGTCGCGCAGGTCTGGACCCCGGTTGAGCTGGATGCGTTTCTGGAGAACCCCAAGGGTTACGCGCCCGGAACCTCGATGGGCTATGCCGGGATGCGCAAGGCTGAGGATCGTGCCGATCTGATCGCCTATCTCGACCAGACCGATGGCACGACTTTTGAAATGCCGGTGGAAGAATCCGCAGCAGAGCCTGCAGCAGAAGACGCGGCGGCAGAGCCCGCGGCAGAAGAAGCGGCAGCGGAGCCTGCGGCAGAAGAATCCGCAGCAGAGCCTGCGGCAGAAGAAGCGGCGGCAGAGCCTGCGGCGGAAGAAGCAGCAGAGCCTGCGGCAGAAGAAGCAGCAGCAGAGCCTGCGGCAGAAGAAGCAGCAGCAGAGCCTGCAGCGGAAGAAGCGGCGGTTGAACCTGCGGCAGAAGAAGCGGCGGCTGAACCTGCGGCAGAAGAAGCTGCGGCTGAACCTGCGGCGGACGCCGGCGCATCCGATTTTGCGGCACTCGTGGCTGCGGCGGATATTGCTGAGGGTGAAAAGCTCTATCGTCGCTGTGGTGCCTGCCACAAGCTGGAAGATGGTAAAAACGGGGCTGGTCCGCACCTCTTTGGGATCGTGGGCCGTGACATCGCCAACGTCGAGGGCTTTGCCTATTCCGACGCGCTCAAGGGCCTTGAAGGCACATGGACGCCTGAAAAGTTGAGCGACTGGATCGAAAACCCGCGTGCTTTCGCGCCCGGCAATCGCATGGGCTTTCCGGGCCTCAAGGATGAGGCGGATCGCGCAAATTTGATCGGCTACCTGCAAAGCGCCGCGAACTGAGCCGCGCCACATTGAAAAAAAGGCCGCTGCCCGGTTTGGGTGGCGGCCTTTTTCGTAGGCAGAGGACAGGATCGGCGCTTGAACAAGACGCGCCCCCTCCTTAGCTTGCCAGCACGCGATGAAGCACCAGATAATGGGTGCGGCAGGAGGAGGATGGCATGACCGTACGGAACACCCTGACCAAAACCCGAACCTTTGCGAGTCTGGTGCCATGGCGGCTTCGGGTGACGATGATCGGGTTCTCGATTGCGACGCTGATGGCGCAGGCGGTCTTGGCGCAAGATGAGGTGATCTCGTCTCATGGCTATTCGTTTTACGGCGATCTGAAATACCCCGCCGATTACGCGCATTTCGACTATGTGAACCCCGAAGCGCCCAAGGGCGGGGAAATTTCGCTTTTTGCGCCTGGTACATTCGATTCGATGAACCCCTACGCGCGGCAGGGGCGGGCCGGGCGGCTGTCTTGGATGGTTTACGAGAGCCTGCTGGGCGCGTCCGAGGCGAGCGGCGAGCCACTGCCGGGAGACAGCTATAACGAGGGCTACGGTCTCTTGGCGGAACGCCTGGAATATGACGCTGGCAAAACATGGGTAATCTTCCACATGCGCCCCGAGGCAAAGTTTGCCGACGGCACGCCGGTGACAGCGCATGATGTGGTGTTTTCACACAACCTGTTTCTGGAGCAGGGGCTGAAATCCTATGCCGATGCGGTCAAGCGGCGGGTGCTGAGCGCCGAGGCGCTGGATGATCACACCGTCAAGTTCACCTTTGCGGAGGGGATTTCACGCCGGTCGCTGATTGATCAGGTGGGCGGCACGCCAGTGTTTCCACGCAAATGGTATGAGGACACCGGCGCGCGGCTGGATGAGCCACGGCTGGAGGCGGCACCGGGATCAGGCCCCTATCAGGTCAAAAGCTATGATGTGAACCGCAACATCGTCTATGAGCGCAACCCGGAGTATTGGGGCTGGCACCTGCCGATCAACAAGGGGCGGCATAATTTCGACCGCATCCGGATCGAGTATTTTGCCGATGACAATGCCGCATTCGAGGCGTTCAAGGCGGGGATCTACACATTCCGGCCTGAGGGAAATTCCAAGACATGGGCCACCGGATATGATTTTCCGGCGGCCAATGCGGGCTATGTGGTCAAGGCGGAATTGCCCGATGGATTGCCGCCGACACCCTCGGGGTTCGTCTTCAATCTGGGCCGCGAAAAGTTGCAGGACAAGCGGGTGCGGCAAGCGATTGCGCTGGGGTTCAATTTCGAATGGACCAATTCGTCGTTGCAATATGACCTCTTCAAGCAGCGACACTCCTTTGTGCAGGACACCCCGCTCGAGGCCAAGGGCGCGCCCGAGGGGGCGGAATTGGCGCTGTTGCAATCCTTGGGCGATATCGTGCCCGAAGAGATGCTGACCGCGACTGCGGTGATGGCGCATACCTCTGATGGTGAGCGCCTGAATGACCGGCGCAATCTGCGCGCGGCCATGAAGCTTTTGGACGAGGCCGGTTGGGCCGTGGGCGGTGATGGCAAGCGGCGCAATGCGGCGGGCGAGGTGCTCAAGATCGAAATCCCGATTTCGGCCTCTGGCTCTGCCACCATGTCGGCGGTGGTCGAGAGTTTTGTGAGCAATCTGCAACTGATGGGGATTGAGGCCAAGTTTGACAAGATCGACGCCGCGCAATACACCGCCCGCGAGCGGGATCGCGATTATGACCTGATCTTTGACAGCTATGTGGCGTTTCTGGAGGCGGGCACCGGCCTGCATCAGCGTTATGGCAGCAAGGAAGCGGCGTTCAGCCTGTTCAACCCGGCAGGGCTGGCAAGCCCGATGATCGACGCGATCATTGACCGCGCGCTCGAGTCAGCCAGCAAGGAAGAACAGGACGTGGCCTTGACCGCACTTGACCGTGCCTTGCGCTATGAGTTTTTCATGATCCCGACATGGTATCTGGACAAAAGCTGGGTGGCCTATTGGGATATGTATGCCTACCCAGACCCGCTGCCGCCCTATGCGACGGGCGTGCTCGATTTCTGGTGGTATGACGCCGACAAGGCGCAGGCGTTGAAAGACGCGGGCGCGCTGTGATCCTGAGGAGCCACTGAGATGGGGGCCTATATCCTGCGGCGGCTGTTGCTGATCGTGCCCACGCTCTTTGGCATCATGGTGATCAACTTTGCTCTGGTGCAATTCGTGCCGGGTGGCCCGGTCGAGCAGATGATTGCCAATATGCAGGGGCAGGGCAATGTGTTCGAGAGCTTTTCTGGCTCTGGCTCTGACACCGGGCAAGAGATGGTGGGGGCTGCCGGCGGCAATGACCAATACCTTGGGGCGCGGGGCCTGCCGCCGGAACTGATCAAGGAGCTGGAAGAGCAATTCGGGCTTGATAAGCCGCCCTTGGAGCGGTTTTTCAACATGATGTGGAATTACATGCGCTTTGACTTTGGCGAGAGTTATTTCCGCAAGATCGAAGTGCTGGATCTGGTTCTGGAAAAGATGCCGGTTTCCATTACGCTGGGCCTGTGGTCGACGCTTATTGCCTATATCGTGTCGATCCCTCTTGGTGTGGCCAAGGCGGTGCGTGACGGCACCAAGTTTGACACATGGACCAGCGGTGTCATCATCGTGGCCTATGCTATTCCGGCGTTTCTGTTTGCGATCATGCTGTTGGTGCTGTTCGCCGGGGGCAGCTATTTCCAGATCTTCCCTTTGCGTGGCCTGACATCGGATAATTTCGAGCAACTGAGCCTTTTGGGAAAGATCGGCGATTACCTCTGGCATATCGCCTTGCCGGTTCTTGCCTCGACCATTTCGGCCTTTGCGACGCTGACGCTGTTGACCAAGAACAGTTTTCTCGACGAGATCAAGAAACACTATGTGATGACCGCGCGCGCCAAGGGGCTGAGCGAACGCAAGGTGCTTTATGGGCATGTGTTCCGCAATGCGATGCTGATCGTGATTGCGGGCTTTCCGGCGGTGTTCATCGGGGTGTTTTTTGGCGGTTCTGTCCTGATCGAGACGATTTTCAGCCTTGATGGTCTGGGGCGGCTGGGGTTCGAGGCCGCCGTGGGGCGCGATTATCCGGTGATGTTCGGAACGCTCTTTCTCTTTGGCCTCATCGGTCTTGTTGTGGGGATCCTGTCTGACCTGATGTATGTGCTGGTTGATCCACGGATCGACTTTGAAAAACGGGAGGGCTGATCGGGTGATCCGTCTCTCGCCGCTCAACCAACGCCGGTGGCGCAACTTTCGGCGCAACAATCGGGCCTATTGGTCGCTGATCCTGTTTTCGGTGATTTTCACCATCACGCTCTTTGCCGAGTTTGTGGCCAATGACAAACCGATCCTCGTGCAATATCGCGGCGAACTCTACATGCCGATTTTCAGGTTTTATCCGGAAACAGAGTTTGGTGGCGATTTCGAGACCGAGGCGATTTACCGTGACCCCGAGGTGCGTTGTCTGATTGCGTCGGGTGGATTGGATATCTGTTTTGACGATCCCGAGGGCGTGATTGCGGATGCCGAAGATGGGGTGGTCGAAGGCGAAGAGATTGCCAAGGGTTGGGCGATCTGGCCGCCCATTCCCTATAGCTACAATACCACTGTGGACCGGCCCGGTGCGGCCCCGCTGCCGCCCAATGGGCAAAATCTGCTGGGTACGGATGACACCAAGCGCGATGTGCTGGCGCGGGTGATCTATGGATTCCGGTTGTCGGTGCTGTTCACGCTGATCGTGACGGCGCTCTCGTCGGTGATCGGCATCGCGGCGGGGGCGGTACAGGGCTATTTTGGCGGGCGCACTGATCTTATTTTCCAGCGGATCATCGAAATCTGGGCCTCGACCCCGCAGCTTTATGTGATCATCATCCTTTTCGCGATCCTACCGCGCAGTTTCTGGCTGCTTGTCGTGATTACGGTGCTGTTTGGCTGGATGGCTTTGGTAGGTGTGGTGCGAGCCGAATTCCTGCGGGCGCGCAATCTGGAATATGTGCGTGCGGCCAAGGCGTTGGGCGTATCCAACCTTACGATCATGTTTCGTCACATGCTGCCAAATGCCATGGTGGCGACGCTGACGATGCTGCCGTTTGTCATCACCGGGACGATTTCGCTTTTGGCGGGATTGGATTTTCTGGGCTTTGGCCTGCCGTCCTCGGCCCCGTCGCTGGGGGAGTTGACGCTACAGGCCAAGCAGAACCTGCAAGCGCCCTGGCTCGCCTTTACCGCCTTCTTTGCCTTTGCCATCATGCTGTCGCTCTTGGTCTTCATTTTTGAGGGCGTGCGCGATGCCTTTGACCCCAGAAAGACCTTTGAATGAGTATGCTGGAGGTCAAAGACCTGCGGATCAGTTTTCGGCAGGACGGGCAGGTAATCCCGGCGGTCAAGGGCGTGTCGTTCAGCGTGGACCGAGGGGAAACCGTGGCGCTGGTGGGCGAGTCTGGCTCGGGCAAATCGGTGACAGCGCTGTCGACCGTGTCGCTTTTGGGGTCGTCGGCGCAGGTCACAGGCTCTGTCACCTATGCCGGGCAAGAGATGGTCGGCGCGGATGAACGGCGCCTGCGGCAGGTGCGCGGCAATGACATCAGTTTCATCTTTCAAGAGCCGATGACATCGCTCAACCCGCTGCACACATTGGAAAAGCAGTTGCGAGAAAGCCTAGAGTTGCATCAGGGGCTGACCGGCGATGCGGCGCGCGGGCGGATTGTGGAACTGCTCGAGCGGGTGGGTATTCGTGACGCGGCAAGCCGTCTGGGGGCCTATCCGCATCAGCTATCTGGCGGGCAAAGGCAGCGGGTGATGATCGCGATGGCCTTGGCCAACAAGCCCGACATCCTGATTGCCGACGAACCGACCACCGCGCTGGATGTGACCATTCAGGCGCAGATTCTGGAATTGCTGGCGGAGTTAAAGCGCGAAGAGGGGATGGGCCTGCTCTTTATCACGCATGATCTGGGGATCGTGCAGCGCATTGCTGACCGGGTCTGCGTGATGAAAGACGGCGAGATTGTCGAGGCTGGGCCAGTGGCGGATGTCTTTGCAGCCCCTCAGCATGCGTATACCCGCAAACTGCTGAGCGCGCGGGCTGTTGGGCTGCCGTCGCCGGTGACAGAGGGAGCGCCGGTGGTGGCCGAAACCCATGACTTGCGGGTGTGGTTCCCGATCCAGAAGGGGTTTTTGAAACGCACTGTGGGGCATGTGAAGGCGGTGAATGCCGCCACGCTCAGCGTGCGGGCGGGCGAAACCCTAGGCATCGTGGGCGAGAGCGGGTCGGGCAAGACCACGCTGGCCTTGGCGATCATGCGGCTGATTGCGTCTGAGGGCGGCATCCGCTTTGCGGGTGAAGATGTGAATGGCTGGTCCACGCGCGAGTTGCGGCGTCGGCGGGCCGAAATGCAGATCGTCTTTCAAGACCCATTCGGAAGCCTGAGCCCGCGCATGACCGCCGCGCAGATCATTGCCGAGGGACTGGGCGTGCATGGCAACCCCGATGGGCGGCCCGAGCGGGACTTGGTGGCAGAGGTGATGGACGAGGTGGGGCTGAACCCTGCCATGATGGATCGCTATCCCCATGAATTTTCAGGGGGGCAGCGGCAGCGCATCGCGATTGCCCGCGCCATGATCCTGCGGCCCAAGCTGGTGGTATTGGACGAGCCGACCAGCGCGCTGGACATGACCGTGCAGGTGCAGATCGTCGATCTCTTGCGGGAATTGCAGCGGAAATATGCGCTGGCCTATCTCTTTATCAGCCACGATCTGCATGTGGTGCGCGCCATGAGTCACCGGGTGATGGTGATGAAAGATGGCGATGTGGTCGAGGCGGGCGATGCCGAAACATTGTTTACCGCGCCGCAAACCGACTATGCGCGCAAGCTGCTGGCAGCGGCGCTTGAGGGGCGCACAGAGGTGTGATCCCCTCAGATCGCCGAAGAATGGCCGTCGGCGTTCATCTCATAGGTGTCGAATTGGCGCGCGATCATGCGGGTCAGCGGGCGCGCCTCGAGCGGGATGGAAAGGCCGGTGGCGTCGAGTTTCAGATGCCCGTCAAAGCGGCGTTCCACGGCAGAGAGCATCGCCTGCAACTCTGCGGCGGGGATGGCAAATTCGCGGAAAATCTCGGTGCTATCAATGCGGAAATCGCACATCAGCATTTCGATCATACGCGAGCGCAGCTTGTCCTCGGGGGAAAAGATATGGCCGCGCGTGGTTGAAAAGCGTCCGTCGCGGATGGCACCGGTATGGGCCCCTGTCGCGGGGGCATTCTGCGCATAGCCTTGCGGAAAGCGCGAGATGGAAGAGGCCCCCAAGCCGATCAACACCTCGGCGGTGTCGTCGGTGTAGCCTTGGAAATTGCGACGCAGCAGCCCGGATTTTTGCGCCACGCTCAGCCCGTCAGAGGCGGTGGCGAAATGGTCGATACCGATTTCGTCGTAATTGTCCCACAGAAACAGACGGCGCGCGGTTTCAAACAGGGCCAGACGTTCTTGCGGTGTGGGCAGGGCATCCGAGGGGATCATCTGTTGGCGCTTGGCCATCCACGGCACATGCGCATAGCCATAGAGCGCAACGCGGTCGGGATTGAGCGACAAGAGTTTCTGCACGCTCTCGGTGATGCGGGCGCGGTTCTGATGTGGCAGACCATAAAGGATATCGGCATTCAGGCTTTTGACGCCGCGGGCGCGGATTTCGTCAACCGCGTGGCGGGTGATGTCATAGCCCTGAATCCGGCCGATGCTCTTTTGGATTTGCTCGTCAAAGTCCTGCACCCCGATTGAGGCGCGGTTCATACCGGCCCCCGCGAGCGCGTCGAGACGCGCGGCGTCTATTTCATTCGGGTCAATCTCGACCGAGAATTCGGTGGTGTCGGTAAAGGGGGCGATATCACGGATGGCCCCCGCCAATTCGCTCATCATGCCGGGCGAGAGAAGCGTGGGCGTGCCGCCACCCCAATGCAGGCGCGACAGGCGCACACCGCGTGGAAGCTGCCGACCCAGCATCGCGATCTCGGTCTTGAGCGTTTCAAGATAGGCCGCGACGGGGGCATCTGTCTGGGTGCCTTGGGTTCTGCAGGCGCAGAACCAGCAAAGCCGCCGACAGAACGGCACATGTACATAGAGAGAAATCTCTGCGCCTTCTGGTATCGCGTTGATCCAGCTTGTAAATTGATCCTGTCCCACATCGCGGTTGAAGTGGGGCGCGGTCGGGTAGCTGGTGTAGCGCGGCACTTTGGCATCAAAGAGACCCAGTTTGCCTAGTTGAGTTTTTGTGTCCATACCCCTAGAGTTAACAGGAACTTGCCATCCCGCATTGATTTAAATCAACCGACCCTGACAGCACCCCGAATAGTGGAAACTCCATGCTGAAAGAGAAAGCCTCGATCATCCCCCATGAATGCGGGGATTGTCCGATCCGGCATCGGGCCGTTTGTGCGCGATGCGAATCCGATGAATTGGCGCTGCTGGATCAGATCAAATACTACCGAAGCTACGAATCGGGGCAGACCTTGATATGGTCTGGCGATCCGATGGATTTCGTGGGTTCGGTCGTATCGGGGATTGCGACGCTGACCCAGACGATGGAGGACGGGCGCACGCAGATGGTGGGCTTGCTCTTGCCCAGCGATTTCGTGGGCCGGCCGGGGCGCAGCAGCGCTGCCTATGACGTTGTGGCGGTAACGGATATGGTGATGTGCTGTTTCCGCAAGAAACCGTTTGAAGAGATGATGGTGCGCACGCCGCATATCGCGCAGCGCCTGCTCGAAATGACGCTGGACGAGCTGGATGCGGCGCGGGAGTGGATGTTGGTTTTGGGCCGCAAAACGGCGCGTGAAAAAATTGCCTCATTAATGGCGATCATTGCGCGGCGCGATGCCACGCTGAACATGAACGGCACGCGCGGGCCGCTGGTGTTTGATCTGCCGCTGACGCGCGAAGCGATGGCGGATTACCTCGGCCTGACGCTCGAAACGGTAAGCCGTCAGGTGTCCGCTCTGAAGAAGGACGGGGTGATCGAGCTTGAGGGCAAGCGCCGCGTCACCGTGCCGGATTTCAACCGCCTGCTGGAAGAGGCGGGTGATGACAGCGACGGCGGCATGCTGATCTGAGGCCTTGCGCCTTTTGCAGGGCTTCATCTGGCTCTAAATACCTCGGGGGTTTGGGGGCTGGCCCCCAATCCGCCCAAGCTGCGCTATTTCCCTAATGCGCCATGAAAACCGGCATGGTCGCCTGTTCCAGCATATAGCGGGTGGCACCGCCAAAGATTGCCTCGCGAAAGCGCGAGTGGCCATAGGCCCCCATCACCACCATATCGGCATCCATATCGCGGGCATGGCGCAAGAGCACGTCCGAGACACGGGGTAGGGTTTTGGAGAGCACGTCAATCTCGACCTTGACGCCGTAACGCGCAAGGTATTGCGACAAAAGCCCACCGGGATCCGAACGGTTGGGCCCATGCGTCGGCGGGTCGATCACCACCACATGCACCACATCCGCCTCTTTCAGCAGGGGCAGGGCGGCGCGCACGGCACCAAGCGCCTCGTTGCTTTCGTTCCAGCCGATCATGATCCGGCCCGGATTGGGCACCGGCTCGCCACCGGCGGGGGCGATGATGACCGGGGTTCGCGCCTCGAACAGGGCCGATTCGGTCGCAGGTTCCAGTTCGGCTCCGCGGCCCTTGCCATAGGGCTGCGCCAGAATGACCAGATCCGAGAATCGCGCCCGGGCCGCAACATGCCGCCCCAGATCGGCCAATTGGCTGACGCCCGCCTCAACCGCCCAACGCAGGGATGAATTCTTGAGCAGGGCGCGGGCTTTGGTCTCGATGGCGGTGGCCTCTTGTTGGGCGCGGGCAATCGTTTCTTGCAGCACGATGGCGCTGGCGCCCGAATAATAATAGCCCGATTGGCTTCGATCCACGCCCAAGCAGAGCACATCAAGATGGGCATCATAGCGGGCAGCCATGCTGGTGGCATGGGCCAAGGTTTCCTCAACAAGGGACTCATCGGTCAAAACGGAAAACAGGCTGTTGTAGGTCATGTCGCATTCCTTTGACTGTGTCACACGTTATGTCACCTTAGGAGTGTATTGCCGGGGCTGCCTTGACGCGGATCAATTGATCAAAGTCAGTGTTTTGACACAGATCAAGGATAGTTGAGTCTGACCCTAGCATTACGGTCACAGTCTAACGCGCCTGCGCGGGTCACGGCGACTCGGGCAGAAAGAGACGAAGGGACGCAACATGACGAATTATATCAAGCTGATCGTGCTTGGTCTGGTCACGCTTCTGGCGTTGATCGCGGCCAATTATGCGCGCGATCTGGCCTATCTGGTCAACGCGCTGACGGTGGCGTTGGTGGCTGGTGGGCTTTTTCTGTGGACCCTGCGCCACACAGACGAACCGAAATCCCAAGTGGATCTGTCGGGGGAATACATGGATGGCGTGGTGCGCGCCGGGGTGATTGCAACGGCCATCTGGGGCGTTGTCGGTTTCCTTGCGGGCACGTTCATTGCCTTTCAGCTTGCCTTTCCTGGGCTCAATTTCGATTGGGCACAGGGTTATGCGAATTTTGGTCGGTTGCGTCCGCTGCACACCTCGGCGGTGATTTTCGCCTTTGGGGGCAATGCGCTGATCGCCACGTCGTTTTACGTTGTGCAACGCACCTCTGCGGCGCGTCTCTGGGGCGGCAATCTCGCGTGGTTCGTGTTTTGGGGCTACCAACTCGTGATTGTTCTGGCTGCGACCGGCTATTTGCTGGGTGCCACGCAATCCAAGGAATATGCAGAGCCTGAATGGTATGTCGATCTGTGGCTGACGGTGGTCTGGCTGGCCTATCTGGCTGTGTTCCTGGGCACGATCGTCAAGCGCAAAGAGCCGCATATCTATGTCGCCAACTGGTTTTACCTGTCGTTCATCATCACGGTGGCAATGCTGCATGTGGTCAACAACCTGAGCATTCCGGTCTCGATCTTTGGCTCCAAGTCGGTGCAGGTCTTTTCCGGCGTGCAGGACGCGATGACACAGTGGTGGTATGGCCATAACGCCGTGGGCTTTTTCCTGACGGCAGGTTTCTTGGGCATGATGTATTACTTTGTGCCCAAGCAGGCCGAACGCCCGGTTTACAGCTATAAGCTGTCGATCATCCACTTTTGGGCGCTGATCTTTATCTACATCTGGGCTGGTCCGCACCACCTGCATTACACGGCGCTGCCGGACTGGGCCTCGACGTTGGGCATGGTGTTCTCGATCGTGCTGTGGATGCCGTCCTGGGGTGGGATGATCAACGGTCTGATGACGCTTTCGGGGGCATGGGACAAGCTGCGCACCGATCCGGTGATCCGGATGATGGTGATTTCCATCGGGTTCTACGGCATGTCCACCTTTGAAGGGCCGATGATGTCGATCCGCGCGGTCAACTCGCTGTCGCATTACACGGACTGGACCATTGGGCACGTGCATTCTGGGGCGCTTGGCTGGAACGGTATGATCACCTTTGGGGCGCTCTACTTCCTTGTGCCGAAGTTGTGGAACCGCGAGCGGCTCTATTCGCTGAGCCTTGTGAGCTGGCATTTCTGGTTGGCCACCATCGGCATCATTCTCTACGCCGCTGCCATGTGGGTGACGGGGATCATGGAGGGCCTGATGTGGCGCGAAGTTGATGCCAACGGTTTCCTCGTGAACTCGTTCGCCGATACCGTGGCCGCAAAGTTCCCGATGTATGTGGTGCGCGGTCTGGGTGGGGTGTTGTTCCTCTCTGGTGCGTTGATCATGTGCTACAACCTCTGGATGACTGTAACACGTTCGCCGGCCGTCGCGCCTGTGAATAGTGCAGTCCCGGCTGAATAAGGAGGGCCGGAGAGATGGCAATTCTGGACAAACACGCAATCCTGGAAAAGAACGTCACGCTTTTGGCGATCTTTGCCTTCCTTGTTGTCACGGTTGGGGGGATCGTGCAGATCGCTCCGCTGTTCTGGCTTGAAAACACCATCGAGGATGTAGAGGGCATGCGCCCCTACTCTCCGCTGGAGTTGACGGGCCGCGATATCTACATCCGCGAGGGCTGTTACGTCTGCCATAGTCAGATGATCCGCCCGATGCGCGATGAGGTCGAGCGCTATGGGCACTATTCGCTGGCGGCGGAATCTAAATATGACCACCCGTTCCAGTGGGGGTCCAAGCGGACGGGTCCGGATCTGGCCCGTGTCGGCGGGCGCTATTCGGATGACTGGCATGTCGATCACCTGCGCGACCCGCAGTCGGTTGTGCCAGAGTCGGTGATGCCGAAATATGGCTTTCTCGAAAACCGGATGATCGAGCCTGCGCATATCGAGGATCTGCTCAAGACACATCGTTTGGTGGGCGTGCCCTATAGTGACGAGATGATCGAGAACGCCAAGGCTGACTTTATGGTGCAGATTGATCCCGATGGCGATACCGAGGGTCTCTTGGCGCGCTATCCCAAGGCACAAGTGCGCAATTTCGACGGGCAGCCCGGGATTTCCGAGGCGGATGCGCTGATCGCCTATTTGCAAATGCTGGGGACGCTGGTTGATTTCTCGACCTTCACCCCGGACGCGAGCCGGTAAGGGAGCGAACCGATGGAAACCTATTCGCTGTTGCGTGAATTTGCCGATAGCTGGATGTTGCTGGCACTCTTTACGTTCTTTGTTGGCGTCGTGTTCTGGGTGTTCCGCCCCGGCGCCACCAAGAGCTATGAGAACCCGTCAACCATCCCGTTCCGGCACGAAGACAAACCGGCCCCGACCAACGGCGCCCGGCACGAGGAGGCATGAGACATGGCCAAACAACCCAATAAGAAGAACCAAGAGGTCGAAACCACCGGCCATCAATGGGACGGGATTGAAGAGTATAACAATCCCCTGCCGCGCTGGTGGCTGTGGACGTTTTACGCCTGTATCGTCTGGGCGCTGTGGTATGTGGTGGCCTATCCGGCATGGCCGCTGGTTCAGGGGGCCACGGCTGGCTACAAAGGCTGGTCGACGCGCGCCAATGTGGCGGTCGAATTGGCCGAGGCCGAAGCCGCCAATGCCGAGATCAACGCCAGGCTGGCCTCGGTCGAGCTGACCGAGATTGCTGGTGATCCTGAATTGCAGGGCTATGCCACATCGGCGGGGAATGCCGTGTTCAAAACATGGTGCGCGCAGTGCCATGGCTCGGGGGCGGCAGGTGTGCAGGCGGGTGGCTATCCCAACCTTCTGGATAACGACTGGCTCTGGGGCGGCACGATCGAGGACATTCATGCCACGATCGCCCATGGTATCCGCAACGAGGAAGATCCGGATGCGCGCTATTCGCAGATGCCTGCCTTTGGTGACATTCTCGAATCGGCGCAGATTGATCAGGTGGTCAACTATGTGATGTCGCTGTCCGGTGAGCCGCAGGATGCCACGTTGGTTTCCGATGGTCAGGCCGTGTTCATGGACAATTGCGCGGCATGCCATGGCGAGGCCGCAGAGGGCGATATCTATCAGGGCGCGCCGAACCTTGCCGATGCGATCTGGCTCTATGGTGGATCATTCGACACAATCAAGGAAACGGTGATCTATTCGCGCTTTGGCGTGATGCCGGCGATGGGCGGGGCCGACCTGAGCGAAGCCGAAATTCGCGCCGTGGCGATCTATGTCCACCAGCTTGGCGGCGGCGAGTAAGCGCCAGCCCTAAAAGAATACCCCGAGCCGCAAAGCTCGGGGTTAGGCACCGGTCCTTCCGTTCTGTTCGCGCGTTTCCTGGAAGGGCCGGTGCTGATTACCCATAGGTTCAGTGCGACTGTCAACTGGTTGGCCCCCTTGTGGGCCTTTTTTGTTTTGCGCCTCAGTAGCGGCGGCGTCCGATAAGATGCGCTTCGATCTCGGCCCCTGTCCGCGTGCCAAAGCGGTCTGCCGGGGGCCAGTGAAGAGGGGTCTGACGCGGCGGGGCTTGATCCATACGGGTGGCGTTCATGAAAGTATTGGCAAGAATTCCGAGCATTGTTTCGTCCTTTCGATCTGGCATTTCTGTGTTCATCATGCAGAAAACGGACGTAAATAACGAATCTGGAAAAATTTCGATTTGTAAGATATGGTTACATGATGGATTGGCTGTCTCTTCCTCCTTTGACCGCATTGCGGGCCTTTGCGGCCTTGGCCGAAACCGGCGGCACGGTGGCTGCGGGTGACCGGCTCAATGTTAGCCATGCGGCGGTAAGCCAACAGATCAAGCAGCTTGAGGCGCATATAGGCCTGGCGCTTGTGGACCGTAGCGGGCGGCAATTGCGCCTGACCGCAGAAGGCCAATATCTGGCGGATGCCCTGTCGCTTGGCTTTGGCGCGATTGCGCGCGCGGTCGAATCGCTTTCGCAGCGCAATTCCGAGCGTCCTTTGCAGATCTCGACCACACCGAGTTTTGCGGCGCATTGGCTGATGCCTTGCTTGGGTGATTTTCGCCATCGCCATCCTGACATTGACCTTATGATCGACCCGACCCCGCGGTTGGTTGCGCTAGAGCCGGGCGGTATAGACATCGCAATCCGCTATGGGCCCGGTAAATGGCCGGGGCTGGAGGCAGAGTTGCTGTTCTCTTCGCCCATTGTCGCGGTGGCTGCCCCCCGCCTTATTGAGGGGCGGCGGATCGAAGAGCCATCAGATCTGGCTGATTTGCCTTGGCTTCAGGAATTCGGCACCAATGAGGCAAGCGACTGGCTGCGCCGTCGGGGTGTCACACGCGAGCGGGCAGCCGGGCTGATGCAGGTGCCGGGCAACCTGTTGCTGGACGGATTGCGCGACGGGCAGGGGGTTGCCGTGACGGTTCTGGACTGGGTGCGTCAGGATATCGCGGCGGGTCGCCTACGGCTCTTGTTTCAAGACCATGAAGACAGCGGTTATCATGTGGTGGCGCGTCCTGGCGTGCTGCGCCCTGCGGCGCGGACCTTTGTGGTCTGGCTGCGGCGCATGGCTCGACAACATAGCGTGGCGCAATAGATCGATTCAGGATTCAGAATTTGATGCAGGTCAAAGCTGTTGCGCCCGCATCCTGACAGAACACGATCAAGAGAATGATCATACCGGAGTATGTCCGTGGCCGATTCCCATCCAACCGAACCGCAATCCCTCTATGCTGCGCGCGAACCGGTGTTTCCCAAGAAGGTGTATGGCAAGTTCCGCAACCTGAAGTGGGTCATTATGATCGTCACCTTGGGCATCTATTATGTGACGCCATGGATTCGCTGGGATCGGGGGGCTGCGCTGCCGGATCAGGCGGTTTTGCTGGATCTCGCCAATCGGCGGTTTTTCTTTTTCTGGATCGAGATTTGGCCACACGAGTTCTATTTCGTGGCCGGTCTTTTGGTGATGGCGGGCTTGGGGCTATTCTTGTTTACCTCGGCGCTGGGCCGGGTGTGGTGTGGCTATGCCTGCCCTCAAACGGTCTGGACCGACCTTTTTATTCTGGTCGAGCGTTGGATCGAGGGGGATCGCAATGCGCGGCTGCGCCTGCACCGGCAGAAGAAATGGGATGTTCGCAAGGCACGTCTTCGGCTGACCAAGTGGATCACGTGGCTATTGATTGCGGTGGCCACGGGGGGCGCTTGGGTGTTTTACTTCACCGATGCGCCGACGTTGTTGGTCGATCTCTTTACCCTCGACGCCCATCCTATCGCCTATACCACGATTGTGGTGCTGACCGGCACGACGTTCTTCTTCGGCGGGTTCGCGCGCGAGCAGATTTGCATCTATGCCTGCCCCTGGCCGCGCATTCAGGCAGCGATGATGGACGAGGACACGCTGACCGTCGGCTATCGCGAATGGCGGGGCGAGCCGCGCAAGAATTCAGAGGCGGTCAAAGAGGGCGCGCCGCAAGGTGATTGCATCGACTGTATGGCTTGCGTCAATGTTTGCCCGGTGGGGATCGACATTCGCGACGGGCAGCAGTTGGAGTGCATCACCTGTGCGCTTTGTATCGACGCCTGCGATGACATCATGGCCAAGATCGGCAAGCCGCGTGGTCTGATCGACTATATGGCCTTTACCGATGAAGAGGCAGAGCGGGCGGGCGGCAAGCCCAAACCGATCTTCAAACATATCCTGCGCCCACGCACGATCCTTTATACCGCGCTCTGGTCGCTGGTGGGGATCGGGCTTGTCTTTGCGCTGTTCATCCGGTCGGATATCGACCTGACTGTCGCACCGGTGCGTAATCCGACCTATGTCACCCTATCCGATGGCTCGATCCGCAATACCTATGAGGTGCGCATCCGCAACATGCAGCACGAGACGCGCGAATTCGAGGTTACGGTCAAGGGCAGCCCGGCCATTGCTGTCGAACTGGAGGGGGCGGAAGCGGGCCGGATCAGCGTTGCCGCCGATGAAATGTACCTGCAGCGGGTTTATCTGGTGGCACCGCCGGGCTCTGAGCCCGCCACGGCCGAGCGCAGCGATGTTCGGATCTGGATCGAGGATCTGACCAATGGCGAGCGCGCCTATAAGGACACCGTCTTTAACGGAAAGGGAGAATGATGGCCGAGCGTCAAATCACCGGCAGGCATGTGTTGATCGGCTTTGTCGGGGCTTTTTCCGTGATCATCGGCGTCAATCTGGTGCTGGCGTATTCAGCGGTGCGAACCTTTCCGGGGCTTGAGGTCAAGAATTCCTATGTGGCCAGTCAGGAATTCAACGAACGCAAAGCCGCGCAAGAGGGGCTGGGCTGGACCGTGGTGGCGGATCACGCGGGTGGGCTCTTGATGCTGCATATCACCGATGTGGCTGGCAATCCCGTCGAGGTGGCGCAGCTTGAGGCGACCGTGGGGCGGGCCACCCATGTGCAGGACGACCAGACGCCCGACTTCAGCTATGATGGGCAGGCCTATGTTGCCCCGATGGATCTGGGCGATGGCAACTGGAACATCCGCATGAAGGCTTGGGATCGTGATGGCACTCTTTTTCAACAGCGTGTCGTTCTGCATAAGGAATAGACCATGACCGCCACGATGCGCCCCTCGTCTTCGGCTTGTCCGGCCTGCGCTGCCGCCCCGGCGGCCGAGGCTTTGGCGGCAAGCGCCTTGCCACGGGCGCAAATTGCGTTGTCTTTGCCCACAATTCACTGTTCGGCCTGCATTTCCAAGATCGAGCGGGCGCTTGCTGCGGATAGCCGGGTGAATTCGGCGCGTGTCAACCTGACCCTAAAAAGGGCCAGCATTGACGCGGCCCCCGGCGTGACCGCCGAAGAGATGCGTACGCTGGTCGAGGGGCTGGGATACGAGGCCTATGAACTGGATCAAGGCACGCTGAATGCCACGGCGAATGACCGCGCCGGGCGCGACCTCTTGATGCGGCTGGCTGTTGCCGGATTCGCCAGCATGAATGTCATGCTGTTGTCGGTCTCGGTGTGGTCCGGGGCCGAGGACGCAACGCGCGATATGTTCCATTGGATTTCCGCCGCGATCACCCTGCCGGCGATTGCCTTTTCCGGTGTGCCGTTCTTTCGCAATGCCTGGGCCGCGCTGCGCAACGGGCGGCTAAATATGGATGTGCCAATTGTGCTGGCGATTGTGCTGGCGATCATCACCTCGCTTTGGGAAACCATGCTGTCGGGCCATCATGCCTATTTCGATGCAGCGATGGCGCTCACGTTCTTTCTGCTTGCGGGGCGGTATCTGGATCACCGGACGCGGGCGATAGCGCGCTCTGCGGCAGAGGAGCTGACCGCGCTCGAAGTGCCGCGCGCGACGCGGCTGCTCGATGGCGTAGAAGACGTTGTCAACGTCGCACAGCTGGCCGTTGGTGATCTGATCCTCGTACGGCCCGGTGGGCGGATGCCGGTGGATGGCGAGATTGTCAGCGGCACGTCCGAGATCGACCGCTCGCTTTTGACGGGCGAGACCCTGCCGGTTTTTGCGGGATTGGGGCAGGTGGTGAGTGCAGGTGAAGTGAACCTGACCGGGCCACTCACGATTCGCGCAACGGCGGTGGGGCGTGAAACCTCGCTGCACCGCATGGCGGATCTAGTGGCCATCGCGGAGTCGGGGCGCTCGCGCTATACCTCGCTCGCCGATAGCGCCGCCAAGCTCTATGCGCCGGGGGTGCATATCCTTGCGGGGCTCAGCTTTCTGGGCTGGTATCTCTACACATGGGATGTGCGCACCGCGCTCAATATCGCCGCTGCGGTTTTGATCATCACCTGCCCTTGCGCGCTGGGGTTGGCGGTGCCTGCGGTCACGACGGCGGCCTCGGGGCGGCTGTTCCGGCGGGGGATGTTGATTAAGCATGAAACGGCGCTGGAGCGCTTGGCACAGGTGGATACGGTCGTGTTTGACAAGACCGGCACGTTGACCACCGGCGCGCCGCAAGTCACCAATCTGGATGACCTGCCGCGTGAGGCGCTGGAATTGGCGTTGGGGTTGGCGCAGGGGTCTTCGCATCCGCTGGCGCAGTCGATTACCCGCGCTGCGCGCGCGGCGGGGATTGTGGCTGCTGACCTTACAGACCTCACAGAAGTGCCCGGATATGGAACCAAGGCCAGCTATATGGGCCAAGAGATCCGCTTGGGGCGCGCCAGCTGGACCGGGGCGCAGGGCCGCGCCGAGACGGCGACCTTTCTCAAGGTTGCTGATCAGGCACCGCTCGCCTTTACCTTTGCTGATGCGCTGCGGCCCGGTGCCGCCGAGGCAGTGCAGGGGTTGATGGATCAGGGCAAGCGGGTGATCCTGATTTCCGGCGATACCACTCCTGCGGTCGAGGCGCTTGCCACGCGCCTTGGCATTCCGCAGTGGATGGCCGAGGCGCTGCCCGCCGACAAGGCGGCGCGCGTGGCGGCATTGACCGCCGAGGGGGCGCATGTGCTGATGGTGGGCGACGGGCTCAACGATACGGCCGCCTTGGCCGGGGCGCATGTGTCAATATCGCCGGCTACGGCGCTTGATGCCGCGCGGGTGGCGTCGGATATCGTGCTTTTGGGCAATGACCTTGCGCCAATTTCCGCAGCTTGCGTGACGGCGAAATCCGCCACGCGCCGCATTCGCGAAAACTTTCAGATCGCTACGGTCTATAACGTCATTGCCGTGCCATTGGCCGTGGTGGGGCTGTGTTCACCGCTCATTGCGGCCTTGGCCATGTCGCTGAGTTCGATCACCGTATCCCTCAACGCGCTGAGATTGAGATAAGCGATGAATATCCTCACCTATCTGATCCCGATTTCCCTGATCCTTGGGGGCGTCGGGCTTGTGGCGTTTGTGTATACGGTGCGCTCAAACCAATATGACGATCCTGAGGGCGACTCGCGGCGCATTCTGTCCGACGATTGGGATGATCGCCCCAAACCCTGACACCGATTTCATCTGGCCGGAAATACCTCGGGGGTTTGGGGGCTGGCCCCCAATCCGCCGTGTGCTCAGCTTGGGCCGATCATGAAGCAGGTGACTTTCTTGGCTTGAAGGCGGCGACAGGCAAGATCGGCGCTTTCGCGGGTCATGCCCATGAAATTGGCGTCGAATCCGGCGGGGCGTTGCACCACTTTGCGCAGGCTGCCATCCAGCGTCGCCATCTCGTTCAACGCCGTTTGCAAAAGCATCTGGCGCGCCTTGTATTCGCTGGAATAGCGGCCCACGTTGATCCCCCAATGCCGTCCGCCAGAGGTAGAGACGCGGGTCACGACCTCGGGTTCTGGTTCCGGTGCGGGGGCGCTGGCCAGCACAATCTCGGTCGGGCGCTGTTCCGGGCGGATTTCGGGGGTGACGGCGGCGCTGCCTTGGGGCAGGGGGGCGGGTTCTGTTGTGGCTGTTGCGACCTGTTGGGCGGCCAGTAGCGCGCGTTCAATGTCATCCCGCGCGGCGATGGCTGGTATCGGGGCGGCGGGCAAGGGGCGCGATTGCGGGCGCAGGCTCTTGACCACAGCGGCAGCGGTGGTGAGGCGCACGGTCTTGGCGGCGACGCTTGGGCGATCCTCGCCTGCGGCGATCATCACCGGGGCGGTGCCAAGTTTGCCCAGATAAGGCGGGCGCGCCGGGCGATGCACGGCAACCTGCGTCGGTGCCTTGTTAAAGCCCAAGTCCAAAAGCTCGGCCACCTTGGCATTGCGCGAGGCGGTGGATTGGCCGCCAAAGACGGTGGCAATGATCCGTTCGCCATTGCGCTCGGCGCTGGCGGTCAGGTTGAACCCTGCGGCGCGTGTATAGCCCGTCTTGATCCCGTCAGCACCGCGGTAAGCCTCGAGCAGGCGGCGATTGGTGTGGCTGACCGACGTCACGCCAGCATCGGTGGTGATGCGCGAGAAGAGGTTGTAATATTGCGGAAAATCATAAAACAGGTGCCGCCCCAGAATAGTCATATCGCGGGCGGTGGACAGATGGCCATTCTCGGTCAGCCCATGGGCATTCTTGAAAGTGGTGCGCGTCATGCCAAGCGCCTCGGCGGTGCGATTCATACGGCGGGCGAATTGCGCCTCGGACCCCTCGATCGCCTCGCCAAGGGCGGTGGCGGCGTCATTGGCGGATTTGACTGCTGCGGCGCGGATGAGATAGCGCAGCGCAATCGAGCTGCCCGCGCGCACCCCAAGTTTGCTGGGCGGTTCAGACGCGGCATGCTTGGAAATCACGACTTTGTCGTCAAGGCCGATTTCGCCATTCTCGATCGCCTCGAACACCACGTAGAGCGTCATCATCTTGGTTAATGAGGCCGGGTGAAGCCGCGTGTCTGCGTTGTTGGAATAAAGCACCTCGCCATTGCGGGCGTCCATCACCAATGCAGCATAGGGTGCGGCGACCGCGCTCAGCGGCACAATCACCAGCATCCAGAAAGTTGCGAACGCCACCAAGCCCCAACGGACCGGCTGTCTGCCCCGTGTTTTCATAGAACCGCTCTTTTACTGCCTCGCGCCGCCGGTTTTCCGGCTGGCATTGATTTATAGCTTTAGCGTATCACAACCATGTTTTCGTTTAAAGTGTTCATTTGAATAGATTTTTGAGATGCGCTGACAAGATGTGGTGGGGGGTGTAGTTCAAACCCCTAGATCAATGACGGATCAAAAAAATGGCCCGGACAAACGCCGGGCCATTGTGTGTCTTTGGATCAGGGATCAGTTCAGCGCCGCATCGCTGATCACATGGGTCCACGCGCCATCACCGGGATGCGCGCTGATCACCGGGTCAGAGCCGCCCGAGAGCAGCGATTGCACCGTGCGCTCGTAATCCTCGGGGTCGAGCGCGCCGTTGGAGCCTGCGGTCAGCTTGGCCACCTCGGTCATCATGCGGATCTGGTGCTCTTCGGTCTGCGCGCCGGTTGCGTCATTGTCGAGCACGATCATCGCGGCCTCTTCGGGGTTTTCCTCGGCCCATTTCCAGCCCTTCATCGAGGCGCGCACAAAGCGCGTCAGTTTGTCCACCTCTGCTGGATCGCTCAGCTTTTCTTCTAGAACGTAAAGCCCGTCTTCCAGCGTGGCGACGCCTTGATCCTCGTATTTGAAGGTGATGAGCTGATCCTCGGTGATGCCTGCGTCGATCACCTGCCAGTATTCGTTATAGGTCATGGTCGAAATGCAATCGGCCTGTTTCTGCAACAGGGGATCGACGTTGAAGCCCTGTTTGAGCACGGTCACGCCGTCGGCCCCGCCTTCGGTTGGAATGCCCAGCTGGCTCATCCAGGACAGGAACGGAAACTCATTGCCAAAGAACCAGACCCCGAGCGTGCGCCCCGGAAAATCCGCAGGCCCCGTGACACCGGTTTCCTTAAGGCAGGTCAGCATCATGCCCGAGGATTTGAAGGGCTGTGCGATATTCACCAGCGGCAGCCCCTTTTCCCGTGCCGAAAGGGCGGCGGGCATCCATTCCACGGTGACATCCGCGCCACCCCCTGCGATCACCTGCGTGGGGGCGATATCCGGCCCGCCCGGCTTGATCGTGACGTCGAGGTCTTCTTCCTCGTAAAAGCCCTTGTCGAGGGCCACGTAATAGCCCGCGAATTGCGCTTGCGTCACCCATTTGAGTTGCAGCGTCAGATCATCCGCCGCCTGCGCCATGCCTGCGACGCTTGCCAGTGCGGCGAGGCTGAATAGTCCTGTCAGTTTCTTCATGGTTCTCTCCCGTGTTGGTGGTTTCTTGATCTTATGCCCGGCTCCGTTGGGACGGATGCCAGAATGTCACTGCCTTTTCCACAAGCGCCACAGCGCCGTAAAATCCAGAGCCCGCGATGGCCGCGACCACGATTTCGGCCCAGACCAGATCGAGCGCCAGTTGCCCGACCGAGGTCGAGATGCGGAATCCCATGCCCTTGATGGGCGAGCCAAAGAACTCTGCCACAATCGCCCCGATCAGCGCCAGAGTTGTCGCGATCTTGAGCCCGTTGAAGATAAAGGGCATCGCAGCGGGCAGGCGCAGCTTGAACAGGGTTTGCCAATAGCCAGCGGCATAGGTGCGCATCAGGTCGCGCTGCATGGCGTCGGTATCCGTCAGGCCCTGCACGGTGTTCACCAGCATGGGAAAGAACACCATGACCACGACGACCGCCGCCTTGGACTGCCAGTCAAAGCCGAACCACATCACCAGAATGGGGGCCATGCCAATGATCGGCAGAGCGGCCACGAAATTGCCCACGGGTAGCAGACCGCGTTGCAGGAAGGGAAACCGGTCGATGGCGATGGCGGTCAGGAAGGCCGCGCCACAGCCCATGACATAGCCGGTCAGCGCGCCCTTGAGCGCCGTCTGCACGAAATCGGCCCAAAGGATATGGGTGGATTTGGCGAATGTCGCGGCAATGGCGGTGGGCGCGGGCAAAAGGACCGGTGAGATGGAAAGGCCCCGCACCAGACATTCCCAGATCACCACGATGGTAAGGCCAAAGATCACAGGCACCAATAGCCGCGTGGCCCGTGTTTTAGGCCCGTGCGACAGGCGGGAATTGACCGCCCAGCCAAGCGCCCATGTCAGCACTCCAAGCGCGAGCCACCCCATCACGTCATCCCCATCCGCTTGAGCGTGATCCGCTGGATCAGACCGATCAGCCCCACCAGAACCGCCGCCAGCGTTGCGGCCATGATGAGCGCCGACCAGATTTGGATGGTCTGGCCATAGTAACTGCCAGCCAGCAGGCGCGCGCCAAGGCCCGCGACAGCACCTGTGGGCAATTCGCCAACGATGGCCCCCACAAGGCTTGCCGCCATGCCGACCTTGAGCGAGGTAAAGAGATAGGGCATCGACGAGGGCAGGCGCAGCCGCCAGAATGTTTGGCTGGCGCTCGCGTTCCAGGTGCGCATCTGGTCAAGCTGCATGGGTGTAGGGCTGCGCAGCCCCTTGACCATGCCGACGACGACCGGAAAGAACGACAGATACATCGAGATCATCGCCTTGGGCAGCAACCCGGAAATGCCCACGGCATTCAGCACCACGATGATCATCGGGGCAATCGCCAGAATGGGAATGGTCTGGCTCGCGATGACCCAAGGCATCACGCTCATGTCCATAGTGCGGTTGTAGACGATGCCTATGGCCAGCGCGACGCCAAGCGCGGTGCCAAGAACAAAGCCGAGCGCTGTGGCGCTGAAGGTGATCCAACTGTGATAAAAGAGCGAGCGTTTGGAAAATCCGCGCCCCTCCAGCACCATGGCGCCGGTGGTGTTCCAGATTTCGACCGCGACCTGATGCGGGGCGGGCAGCTTGGGCTTGTCCTGAGACCATGTGTCGGCGATGAGGTCGGGGAGCGTGAGCGTCACCTCCGCCCGCGCCGCCTGATCCCGCGCCCATTGCGCGTTGAGCGCCACAGCGGCGGCATACCAGAGCGCCAGAAGCGTGGCGACGATGGTAAGAACAGGCAGGAGATTGCGCATCATAGCCCCGCTGCTGTCAGAGGGGAGGGGGCGCCCTGCGAAAAGCGGGCGTCAGAGGTCATCGCTATGCCCTGCACGCAGCCCCTCGCGGACGCGATGGGCGATGTCGAGGAATTCTGGCGTTTCGCGGATGTCGAGCGGGCGAACGCGCGGCAGCGTGCTCTCGATCACATCGGTGATACGACCGGGGCGGGGCGACATCACCACGATCTTGGTGCTCAGATACACCGCTTCGGGGATGGAATGGGTGACGAAACAGATCGTCTTGTTGGTGCGATCCCAGAGATGCAAGAGTTGTTCGTTGAGATGATCGCGCACGATCTCATCAAGCGCGCCAAAGGGTTCATCCATCAAAAGCAGATCGGCATCAAAGGCAAGCGCGCGGGCGATGCTGGCGCGCTGCTGCATGCCCCCTGAAAGCTGCCAAGGGTATTTCCGCTCGAACCCCGCGAGATCGACCAGTTCCAGCACGCGCTTGACGCGGGCCTCCTGATCGTCGCGCGCATAGCCCATAATCTCGAGCGGCAGGCGGATATTGCCGCCGATGGTGCGCCACGGATAAAGCCCCGCCGCCTGAAACACATAGCCATAGGCGCGCGATTTGCGTGCCTCTTCGGCGCTGGCCCCATTCACGGTCAGGCTGCCGCCGGTGGGATGCTCCAGATCGGCCATGCAGCGTAGAAAGGTGGTCTTGCCACAGCCAGACGGGCCGATGAAGCTGACGAAATCGCCCTTCTCGACCTCAAGGCTCACGTCCTTGAGCGCGTGGACCGGGCCATCGCCGGTCTGAAATGTCAGCGACAGATCGCGCGCGCTGATGACTGTATTGCTGCTCAAACCCTATCCCCTGCTGGCCCGGGCGCTACTGCGCCCGGCTGGCTGATGCTTGTCAAGAGGCGCGCCCCGCCATGAGGGCCGCGCGCGCCATATTCTCAGATCCCCGCCGGGATATTCAGCGGGTCGCGCTGGATCATCTTGGGGGCGGTCAGCGCCTTCCATTTTGACAGCGCCTGATGCGCCGAAGGAAAGGCCGGGCGAGGCACAAAGCGGCCGCGCCCCGGTTGCGGCTGCGAGTTTTGTCCCCAGGCCCAGATCACCTCGCCACGGCTGATTGTATAGCGCGGCTGCGCCTTGACCTCGAACCCCTCAAAGACATTGTAATCAAGGATGGAATGGTGGTTGGAGGCGCTGATCGTCTTGGTGATCTTGGGGTCCCAGACCACGAGATCGGCATCGGCCCCTTCGACAATCGCGCCCTTCTTGGGGTAAATGTTCAGGATCTTGGCCACGTTGGACGAGGTGACGGCGACGAATTCGTTGAGCGTCAGTCGCCCGGTTTCCACACCATGCGTCCAGAGCACGGCAAGCCGTTCCTCGAGCCCGTTGGAGCCATTGGGGATGATGCGGAAATCGCTGCGCCCGGCGCGTTTCTGCGCGGTGGAAAAGGCGGCGTGATCGGTGGCGACCACTTGTAGTGACCCCGCCTGCAACCCGGCCCAGAGGCTATCCTGATGATCCTTGGAGCGGAACGGGGGCGACATGACGCGGCGCGCGGCATGGTCCCAATCCTTGTTGAAATACTCGGATTCGTCCAGTGTCAGGAATTGAACCAGCGGCTCGCCGTAAACGCGCATGCCCTTTTGCCGCGCGCGCCGGATCGCCTCATGCGCCTGTTCGCAAGACACATGCACGATATAAAGCGGCACGCCCGCCGCGTCGGCGATGCAGATGGCACGATTGGCGGCCTCGCCTTCGAATTCGGGGGGGCGGGAATAGGCGTGGCCCTCTGGCCCGGTGATCCCCTGATCAAAGTATTTCTGCTGCATCTCGGCCACCAGATCACCGTTTTCGGCATGAACCATCGGCAGCGCGCCCAGTTCGGCACAGCGTTTGAACGAGGCGAACATCTCATCATCCTCGATCATCAAGGCCCCTTTGTAGGCCATGAAATGCTTGAAGGAATTGACGCCCATATCGACGGCGTCCTTCATTTCGGTAAACACGTTTTCATTCCAGTCGGTGATGGCCATGTGATAGCCGATGTCAGAGCAGATCTGCGGCGCGCTCTTGCGGTGCCAGTCGTTGATGGCGTTCTTGATGCTGCCGTCCGCGCCGGGCAGGCAGAAATCAACGATCATTGTCGTGCCGCCACAGGCCGCCGCCCATGTGCCGGTTTCAAAGGTTTCTGCGGCGGTGGTGCCCATGAAGGGCATTTCAAGGTGAGTATGCGGGTCAATGCCGCCGGGGATGACATAGGCATCTGTGGCGTCGATCGTGCTGTCACCCTTCAGGTCTGTTCCGATCTGTTTGATGGTTTCGCCTTCAATCAGCACATCGGCCTTCCATGTGCGGTCGGCGGTGACGACGGTGCCGTTCTTGATGACTTTGGTGGTCATTGGGGGTCTCCCTGTCTTTGTGCCGCGTGGGCGTTCATCTGGCTCTAAATACCTCGGGGGTTTGGGGGCTGGCCCCCAATCACTCCACCACCTCCGCCGTTTCCAGCACGGCATGCAGGAGCACATCTGTGCCGGCGCGCGCCCAGTCCGGTGTGATTTCCTCGGCCTCGTTATGACTCAGCCCGTCCTTGCAGGGGCACATGACCATGGTTGTAGGATACACTTTGTTGATCCAGCAGGCATCGTGGCCCGCACCCGAGACGATGTCCATATGGCTATAGCCCAGCCGGTCGGCGGCGTCGCGCACGCGGGCGGTGAGGGTTTCGTCAAAGGCGGGTGGGTCGAAGGCCCCGACGACTTCGGCGCTGAATTTCACGCCCACGTCTGCGCAGATGCCGGGGGCGGTGGACATGAGTTCCTCTGCCATGGCCTCGAGTGTTTCCAGAACGTGAGAGCGGAAATCGACGGTGAACACCACCTTTTCTGGGATCACGTTGCGGCTGTTGGGGTAGACGTCGATATGGCCAATCGCGCCCACGGCATTAGGTTGATATTGCAGGGCAATTTCATGCACCAGTTCGGTGACCCGCGCCAACCCGCGCCCGGCGTTGCGGCGCATATACATGGGCGTCGATCCGGTGTGCTGGCCTTTGCCCGTGACCGTGCATTCGATCCAGCGCAGGCCCTGCCCGTGGGTGACGACGCCGATCTGTTTGCCTTCGGCCTCTAGGATCGGGCCTTGTTCGATGTGCAGCTCGAAAAACGCGTGCATCTGGCGCGCGCCAACTTTTTCCGGGCCTTTCCAGCCGATACGCTCCAATTCATCGCCAAAGCGTTTGCCCTTTGCATCCACCCGGTCATAGGCCCAATCGCGATCCATAACGCCTGCAAAGACGCCCGAGGCCAGCATCGCGGGGGCAAAGCGGGTGCCTTCTTCGTTGGTCCAGTTGGTAAGGACGATCGGGTGCTTGGTTTTGATATCCAGATCATTCAGGGTGCGGATGAGTTCGAGCCCGGCCAGCACGCCCAAGACGCCATCATATTTGCCGCCTGTGGGCTGCGTGTCGAGATGGGAGCCGACATAGACCGGCAAAGCCTGCGGGTCGGTCCCCTCTCGGCGGGCGAACATATTGCCCATTTCATCCACGCCCATGGTCAGGCCCGCCGCAGTGCACCAGGTTTGAAAGAGAGCGCGCCCCTCGGCATCTTCATCCGTCAGGGTCTGGCGGTTGTTGCCGCCCGCGATGCCGGGGCCGATCTTGGCCATCTCCATCAGGCTGTCCCAGAGCCGGGTGCTGTTGATCTTGAGGTTTTCGCCGGGTGCTGACATGGGATTGCTCGCTTTTTTACCATTTGGTAAACTTACGATTGCGTGGGGCATGGGCAGTGTCAAGATTCGTCTTGGGGCCAGCCCCTGATCTGGCTAAGCTGGGCAACGGGGCGCTGAAAAATGTGCCTTGCAAGGAAAGGAAGAGGATGCTGCAATCCCCCGCTGCGCAGGCCGGTCGTAAATCCAGCCGGATTCAAGTGCGCAACCGCAAGCGGATTCTGGAGGCGGCGCTTGAGGTGTTTTCCACCCATGGCTATCGCGGCGCGACGCTGGATCAGATCGCGGCAGAGGCGGGGCTGAGCAAGCCAAACATCCTCTATTATTTCGAGGGCAAGGAAGAGATTCACGTCACCTTGCTCAATCAGTTGCTGGATGCCTGGTTGGCCCCGTTGCGCGCGATTGATCCGCAGGGGGAACCGCTGGACGAGTTGATGGGCTATGTGCACCGCAAGCTGGAGATGTCGCGCGATCTGCCGCGCGAAAGCCGGCTGTTTGCGAATGAGATCCTGCAAGGTGCGCCGCGCATGGTGCCACATCTCGACAGTGTGCTGAAGCCGCTGGTCGATCAGACCGCAGCGGTGATCGAGGGCTGGTGCGTGCAGGGCAAATTGGCGCCGGTCGATCCGCGCCATCTGCTGTTTTCGATCTGGGCCACAACGCAGCATTATGCCGATTTCGAGGCGCAGGTGGGGGTGCTGATGGGCGAAGTGGATGTTCATACCGGGGCTGCGGCGCATCTGGAGGCGCTGTTTCGGCGGCTTCTGACGCCGGGTTCAATCGTGGAGAATAGCTAGAAACCGGCCGCCCAGACTTTGTGTCTGGCCAAAAACGCGTCGATTTGCCAGAAGGTAAGGAATAGAGGCGCAGTGGGGCAATTGCCTTGCGCCACATGAGGGACTACGAGCACGGCATGCAGATTGAACAGACTAACCTACCCGGCGTGGTGATCCTCACGCCCGCCCGTCATGGCGATACGCGTGGCTTTTTCAGCGAGAGTTGGAACCGGCGGCGCATGCAAGAGGCTGGGATCACGATTGATTTCGTGCAGGACAACCATTCGCTGTCTGAGCAGGTGGGCACGGTGCGGGGGCTGCATTTTCAATCGCCGCCGCATGCACAGGCCAAGCTGGTGCGCTGTGGGCGTGGGGCGCTTTATGATGTTGCGGTGGATATTCGGCGCGGCAGCCCGACCTATGGGCAATGGGTGGGCGTGGACCTGAGTTTTGAGAACGGGCGTCAATTGCTGATCCCTGAGGGGTTCTTGCACGGTTTCGTGACGCGCGCGCCGATGACCGAGATCATCTATAAATGTTCGGATTACTACGCGCCGGAGTGCGATGGTGCGGTGCGGTTCGATGATCCTGAGATCGGCATAGATTGGGGAATTGATCCCGCGGCGGCGGTGCTGAGCGGTAAGGATGCCAAAGCGCCCTTGCTACGCGAGTTTGTGAGCCCTTTTGTTTATGAGGCCACGGTATGAGGCTTTTGATCACGGGCGGGGCCGGGTTCATCGGGTCGGCGGTGGTGCGGCTGGCGGTGGCGCGGGGGCATGTGGTCATCAACCTCGATGCGCTGACCTATGCCGCCTGCCTCGAGAATGTGGCGAGCGTGGCGCAGAGCCCGCTCTATAGCTTTGTGCATGCCGATATCCGCGACCGCGCGGCCCTTGACCGGGTGTTTGCCACCCATGCGCCCGACGCGGTGCTGCATCTGGCCGCCGAGAGCCATGTGGACCGTTCGATTGATGGTCCCGGCACCTTTGTCGAGACCAATATTACCGGCACCTACAACCTCTTGGAGGCGGCGCGCGGGTATTGGCAGGCGCGAAACAAACCCGAGGGGTTTCGGTTTCAGCATATTTCGACCGATGAGGTGTACGGCTCTTTGCCAAGCGACCCGAGGATCAAGTTTACCGAAGACACCCCCTATGATCCGCGCAGCCCCTATTCAGCGTCCAAGGCGGCGTCGGATCATCTGGTGCGCGCGTGGCACGAGACCTATGGCTTGCCCATATTGATCACCAATTGCTCGAACAATTACGGCCCGTTCCATTTCCCGGAAAAGCTTATTCCGGTGATCATTCTCAACGCTTTGGCGGGCAAGCCGTTGCCGATTTATGGCGATGGGTCGAACGTGCGCGACTGGCTCTATGTCGAGGATCACGCCGAGGCGCTCTTGACGGTGCTGGAGCGCGGCGTGCCGGGGCGGTCCTATAACATCGGCGGCGAGAATGAGCTGAGCAATCTGGACTTGGTGCGTAAGCTTTGCGCGGTGCTGGATGAATTGGCCCCGCGCGACGATGGTCTGTCTTATGCCGCGCAGATCAGCTTTGTCACAGACCGTCCGGGGCATGATGCGCGCTATGCGATTGATCCCACGCGCATCCGTGGCGAATTGGGCTGGCGGCCCTCGGTGACGGTGGACGAAGGGGTGCGGCGCACAGTGCGGTGGTATCTGGAGAATGAGGCGTGGTGGCGCGCGCTCTTGGCGCGCGACGGTGTTGGCAAGCGGTTGGGCGCAGGCTGAGCAGACAGAAGCAAGGGACGCGGAATGAGAATACTGGTTTTCGGTCGCACCGGGCAGGTGGCCACCGAGATGCAGAGGCAGGCAGAGGTCACGGCGCTGGGCCGAGAGGTGGCGGACCTGTCCGACCCCATGGCCTGCGCTGAGGCGATCCGCGACCACGCGCCCGATCTTGTGATCAATGCCGCCGCTTACACCGCTGTGGATCGCGCCGAGAGCGAAGAGGATTTGGCGACGGTCATCAACGGGGTGGCTCCGGGTGCGATGGCGCGGGCCTGTGCCAATCTGGGCATCCCGTTTTGTCATGTCTCGACCGATTACGTGTTTGACGGCAGTGGCGCGGCCCCGCGCGCGCCGTCCGATCCGGTGGCCCCCTGCAATGCCTATGGCCGCTCCAAGCTGGCAGGCGAAGAGGCGGTGCGCGCCGCCGGCGGCCAAGCCGCGATCTTGCGCACCTCTTGGGTATTTTCGGCGCATGGCGGCAACTTCGTGAAAACCATGCTGCGCCTGTCAGAGACGCGTGATGCGCTGAGCGTCGTCGATGATCAGATCGGCGGCCCGACCCCGGCGGCGGATATCGCGGCGGCGCTCTTGAGCATGGGGCGGGCGATGGTCGCGGGCCATGCGGGCGGGTTATACCATTTCAGCGGTGCGCCCGATGCGAGCTGGGCCGATTTCGCGCGTGAGATTTTTGCCCAAGCCGGGCGGGTGACGGTTGTGACAGGTATTCCCACCCGCGACTATCCGACCCCCGCCGCACGCCCGCAGAATTCCCGGCTTGATTGTGGATCGCTGGCGGCAGAGTTTGGCATCGGGCGGCCCGACTGGCGTGCGGGTCTGGCCCGCGTCCTGAAAGAACTGGAGCAAGCATGACCACGGCACGCAAGGGCATCGTTTTGGCGGGCGGATCGGGCACGCGGCTCTATCCGATCACCATGGGGCTGAGCAAGCAGCTGTTGCCGGTCTATGACAAGCCGATGATCTACTATCCGCTGACGGCGCTGATGCTGGCGGGTATCCGCGAGATTGCGATCATCACTACCCCGCAGGATCAGGCGCAGTTCCAACGCCTGCTGGGCGATGGCAGCCAATGGGGGCTGACATTCGAGTATATCGAGCAGCCATCGCCGGATGGGCTGGCGCAGGCCTATCTTTTGGCAGAGGGGTTTTTGGGCGGGCAGGCCTCGGCGCTCGTGCTGGGCGACAATATTTTCTACGGTCACGGATTGCCGCAGCAATTGGAGCGCGCCGCGCAGCAGGAAAAGGGCGGCACCGTTTTTGGCTACCGCGTGGCGGACCCCGAGCGCTATGGCGTGGTCGAGTTTGACGGTGCCGGGCGCGCGGTCTCGATCGTGGAAAAGCCGCAAGAGCCGAAATCCGATTTTGCCGTAACGGGGCTTTATTTTCTAGATGGTGAGGCGTCAGAGCGCGCCAAGGCTGTGCAACCCTCGGAGCGGGGCGAGTTGGAAATTACCGCGCTGCTGGAGATGTATTTGCGCGATGGTTTGCTTTCGGTCGAGATGATGGGGCGAGGCTATGCCTGGCTGGATACAGGGACGCATGCCAGCCTGCTTGATGCAGGAAACTTCGTGCGCACGCTGGAACAGCGGCAGGGCCAGCAAGTTGGCTGCCCGGAAGAGATCGCTTATGACAAGGGTTGGATCGATGCGGCGGCGCTAGAGGCGCGTGTCGCGCTGTTCAAGAAAACTGATTACGGTGCCTATCTGGGGCGGCTGCTGCAGGGTGGCCGGGTCAAGGGCTGAGGTATGGATGGGCCGCAGGCACCGCATGTCGTGATCCTGCTCGCCGTTTATAACGGTGGCGATTTCCTGTCCGATCAGTTGCAAAGCATCGCCCGGCAGACGCATGACGACTGGCAGGTTCTTGCCAGCGATGACGGGTCCAAGGACAGCAGCCGGAAGATTCTTGAGGGGTTTGCGGCGACGCATCCCGTCACATGCCTGAGCGGGCCGGGTGCCGGGGCCGCGACGAATTTCCTGTCACTTATCCGCCAGACACCGGGTCATGCGCCCGCCGGGCATTGGATGGCGTTTTGTGATCAAGACGATGTCTGGCTGCCAGACAAGCTCTCGCGCGGGATTACAGCGCTGAGCACCTCCGATGATCCGCGTCCGGCGCTTTATTGCAGCCGCACCTGGATCACGGATACCGCGCTTGGTGAGCGGCGGCTGTCGGCGGCGCGCCCGCGCCCGCCGTCCTTTCGCAATGCGTTGGTGCAGAATGTGGCCTCTGGCAATACCATCCTGCTTAATCCAGCGGCGGCACGGCTGGTCGAGGAGGCGGCGCAGAAAATCGAGCGTGTCGTGGTGCATGACTGGTGGGTGTATCAGCTTATCACCGGGGCGGGCGGGCGCGTGGTGCATGACGATACCCCCACGCTTTATTACCGGCAGCATGATGTGAACCAGATCGGGTCCAACGACACGCGGCTGGCGCGGTTGCGGCGTATCCGGCAATTGTTGCAGGGGCATTTCCGGGCTTGGAACGAGGTGAACATCGCGGCCTTGTCGCGGCTGGACGGGTATCTCACGCCGGAAAACCGGGCGATTCTGGCGGAATTTGCCGCCATGCGGCGGGGGCCGATGCCCGCGCGGCTGGCGCGGTTGTGGCGTCTGGGGCTGTATCGGCAGAGCCGGATCAGCACCTTTGCGCTTTGGGTGTCGCTGGTGTTGAACCGGATCTGAAGGCGGCGCAGAAAGGCCTTGCACGTCTGGGCCGGTCTGCGACACTCTGCCGGTCCCGAGACCCCGCCAAGGAGCCTGACATGACCGACGATCCCGACCGCCACGCGATGAAAATGGCCAAGAAAAAGGCCGCGCGCGATAAGATCATGGCGACCAAGACCGATCAAAAGGGGCTGATCATCGTTCATACCGGCAAGGGCAAGGGTAAATCCTCGGCGGCGTTTGGTATGATTTTTCGCTGCATTGCCCATGGCATGCCCTGCGCCGTGGTGCAGTTCATCAAAGGCGGCATGAGCACCGGCGAGCGCGATTTGATCCTGTCGAAATTCTCGGACGCCTGCGCCTTTCATACCATGGGCGAGGGGTTTACCTGGGAGACACAGGACCGCACCCGCGACACCGAAATGGCGCAGGCCGCATGGGCCAAGGCCAAGGAGTTGATCCGCGATGAGACCAACAAGATGGTCCTGCTCGATGAGATCAACATCGCGCTGCGCTACGATTATCTGGACATCAACGAGGTGGTGCAGTTTCTCGCCGAAGAAAAGCCGCATATGACCCATGTCGTGTTGACCGGGCGCAACGCCAAGGACGAGTTGATCGAGATTGCCGATCTTGTGACGGAAATGGAGCTGATCAAGCATCCGTTCCGCTCCGGCATCAAGGCGCAGATCGGGGTGGAGTTCTGAGCCATGGCGCGGACAAGATTATTGACCGAATTCGGCATGGGCACGTCGCTGCGGCGGCAGGATTACACCGAGGCGGCGGCGCGGGCAGTGCGCGATGCGCTGTGGCACAATTCGATCAATCTGGCCGAGTTGTTTGGGTTCGAGAAGGCCGACATGCTGATTGATCTCGATATTGCCGTGCAGGCGCCCGAAGAGGTGGATGTCGAGGTGTTGCGCGCGATATTTCCCTATGGGCAGGTGCGCGTGCAGGTGGCGCGGGGCGGATTGGACATTCCGCGCGCGGTGGGCAAGCCCACGGTGATCGCCAATGCCTGCATCTCGGTTTCATTCGACATGGAGGCCAAGGCATGAGCGCGCAGCGGTTCATTATCGAGATGGGCATGGGCAACGACCTGCATGGGATGGATTACCAAAAGGCCGCCGTGCGGGCGATCGAGGATGCGATCCGGCATTCGACGATCCCGATGTTTCTGAATACGCCGCTTGATCATCAGGATATGGCGGTCAAGGTCACGGTGGGGGTGCAAGAGCCGGAGCGCGTTGATCCCGAGGTGCTGAAGGCTGGTTTGCCGCGTGGGCGCGCGACCGTGCAGGTGGTGTTTGGCGGGCAGAACGTGACCGATCCGGGCAGTGGTGAGACGCTGGTGATTGCGACGGCGGCGGTTGAGGCGTTCTTTCCGTCGCAGGTGGGGAAATGGGTGTTGGGGGCGTGATGGCACCCTCGCCCTTTTTCCTTAGACCCTGAGACCAAAGCACAGGCTTGCCGCCCTTTCGATGTGGTCATATGATCTGACCAATTCAGCAAGGGCGCGCGCATGCCATTTCAGAAAGTTACCCCCGAAAAACTCTCGACTGCCGTAACGCGGCAAATCGAAAAGCTCGTGTTGCAAGGCATTTTGCGTCCTGGTGAACGGCTGCCTGCAGAGCGCGATCTGGCAGAGAAGTTGGGGGTGTCGCGCCCGTCCCTGCGCGAGGCGGTGGCGGAGTTGCAGGACAAGGGATTGCTGAGCGCGCGGGCAGGCGCGGGCATCTATGTGGCTGATGTGTTGGGCAGCGCCTTTTCTGATGCGCTGATCCGGCTTTTTGCCGAGCATGACGAGGCGGTATTTGACTATATCGGGTTTCGCCGCGACCTAGAGGGTCTGGCCGCCTGTCGCGCGGCGCGCCTTGCGTCGGATACCGATTTGCAGGTGATCCAGACGCTGATGGACAAGATGGAGGCGGCCCATAGAAAGACCAATCCGGCGGATGAGGCGCGGCTCGATGCCGAGTTTCACATGGCGATCATCGAGGCCAGCCATAATGTCATCATGCTGCACATGATGCGTTCGATGTTCCAATTGCTGCGTGAGGGGGTGTTTTACAACCGTCAGGTGATGTTCAAACAGCGCACGACGCGCGGCGCGCTCTTGGATCAGCACCGCGCGATCAACGCCGCCATTCAGGCGCGCGATCCCGAGGCGGCGCGCGCGGCGGTCAACGATCATCTCAACTATGTGGAAAAGGCACTGGCCGACCAGCAAAAGGCGGATCGCAACGAGGCGATTGCCAAGCAGCGCTATGAGCACGAGCAGTCGCGGTAGACACGGTGTCTAAAGCGGCGTTTTCTCCATCACCCGCCATGTGAGGTCTGCGTCAGACTGGCCCGAGAAATCCTCGGCCAGAGAGCGCATTTGCGCGTGGTGGGGGGATTTGATGCAGACCGGATCGGTTGCCGCCGGATCGCCCGCAATCGCCATGGCCTGACAGCGGCAGCCACCGAAATCAATCGTCTTGCGCTCGCAGGAGCGGCAGGGTTCCTGCATCCAGTCTGTGCCGCGAAAGGCGTTGAAGGCTGCGCCGTTGTGCCAGATATCGGCCAAGGGCCGGTCGCGCACATTGTCGAAGGTGAGCGTCTTGATCGTCTGCGCCGCGTGGCAGGGCAAGACCAGCCCATCAGGGGCCACGTTGAGGCCAGTTGTGGCCCAGCCACCCATGCAGGTCTTGGGGTAATCGGCGTGATAATCGGCGGGCACATAATCGATCACCAGACGCCCCTTGAGGGCGGCGCGCGCCTCAGCGACGATGCGACTGGCCTCGCGGGCCTGCGCGCGGTCAGGCATGAGCGCGCCACGGTTCAGCATGGCCCAGCCGTGGAATTGCACGGTCGCCACCTCGATCCGGCGCGCACCCATGTCTTGCGCCATTTCAATCGCGCGGGGCAGTTGGTGCATGTTGCCGCGATGCATGACGAAATTGAGCGTGAGCGGAAAGCCGATGGCGGCGATCCATTTGGCCACCTGCATCTTGCGGTCAAAGCCGCCCATATAGCCGCCGATGCGGTCGGCCATTTCGGCATCGGTTCCTTGCAGCGACAGTTGGATATGGTCGAGGCCCGCGTCATCGAGCGCAGCCAGACGTTTCTCGGTCAGGCCAATGCCGGAGGTGATGAGATTGGTATAAAGGCCCGCGTCACGCGCAGCCTTGATCAGCTCTTCTAGATCGCGGCGCGAGGCGGGTTCGCCACCCGAAAGGTGAAGTTGCAGCACACCCAAGTCAGCGGCCTGTTGAAAGACCGATACCCAGTCGGCGGTGCTGAGTTCCGTTTCCCGTGCGGTCAGTTCCACCGGGTTGGAGCAATAGGGGCACGAGAGCGGGCAACGGTGCGTGAGTTCCGCCAACATGGCGATCGGGGGATTGGCCATTTTAGCGCATCTCCAGAAAGCGCCGCTCGGCCAAACCTTGCAGGAATTCTGCACTGTCTCGGGTGACATCGTCAAGCGGCGCATTGTACGTGGCGGCGAGATCGGCGGTGAGCGCACCAAAGCTTTGCACCCCGTCCACCCGGCTAAGAATGGCGTGACCGATGGGATCGAGCCGCACGGCGCGTTCGGGGGCCAAAAGCACCCAATCCTCGCGCACCCGGTCATAATGCAGGCGCACGCCGCGCGGCAGATGGGGGATGCTGTCGGGGGTCATGCCGCGCCTTTGGCGAGCAGTCCCTCACCGGGGTGCCATGCGCCCGGCGGGATACGTGCGGGGTCGACATAGGCAGAAGAGAGCGCGTCAAGCTGCGACCAGAGCACATCGGTCTTGAAGGTCAGTGCGGCAGCGGCGGCATCCTGTTTTTCGGTGGTATCGGCGCGGTCGAGCACCCATTTGAGGCCAAAGGCCACATCCTTGGGCGCCTCTTTCAGGCGGTTGCGGAAATAGGCGAGGCTGCTGTCATCGGCAAAGGCGTAGTTGGCCAAAAGCCCCTCGATGCGCTGGGCATGGATCTTGGGCGCAAAAAGCTCTGTCAGAGAGGCGGCAACCGCCTCGAGCAGCGGTTTTTCGCGGACAAAGGCGACATAGGCATCAACCGCAAAGCGGGTCGCGGGCAGCACGCCTTGGGCAGAGGCCACGTAATCGGGATCAAGCCCGACCGCTTGGGCAAGGCGCAGCCAGCGGCGAATCCCGCCCTCATTCTCGGCGGTGCCATCATGATCCTCGATCCGCGAGCGCCAGATGCGGCGCAGGTCAGGGTCGTCGACCCGGCTGAGAAAGGCGGCATCCTTCATCGGGATGCGGGATTGATAATAGTAGCGGTTGATGACCCACGCGCGCACCTGATCGGGGGTGCAGTGGCCGCCGTGAAGCATGTGATGAAACGGGTGGCGGTCGTGATAGCGCTCTGCCCCGATCTGGCGCAAGCGGGCCTCAAAAGCGTCGCGGGTTGGGGTCATGCGGTGATCTCCATGCCGTCCTGTCCAATCGTCCAGCCGGCCGATTCGGCCTCGGCACGCTCGGATGCGTCGGGGCGCAGGACAGGGTTCGAGTTGTTCATATGGACGTAGATTTTGCGCCCGATCCCCAGATCGCGCAAGGCGGCAATCGAGCCGTCGGGGCCGCTCATCGAGATATGGCCCATGCGACGCCCGGTTTTCTGGCTGAGGCCCATGGTGATCATCTCGTCGTCGCGCCAGAGCGTGCCGTCAAAAAATACCATGTCAGCACCCCGCAGGCGTTCGGCAAGCCGGTCGGTGACAGCAGCGCAGCCGGGAATATAAAAGATGTTGCGGCCCTCGGCCTCAAGATGCACGCCGGTGGTCTGTTCGCCCTCCAGATCGGTTTGCACGGTCTCGCCCTCAAGATAGAGCGGCACCTTGCCGGGCACGGCAAAGAGTGTCGCGGTGAGGCCGGGCAGCAGGGGCACTGGTTGATTAAGGGCAATGGGCACGCGCGGCACCCGAGCGGGATCAACCGCCTGCATCAATGGGTTGTCGGCCAGAACGCCATGAATTTCGCCGGTGGCATAGAGGGTGAAGGGCTGCTGTTCCCGCAAGCTGAGGAGCCCCGCCACGTGATCTATATCGCCGTTCGTAAGCAGCACGCCCGCGATCGGCGTATCGCGCAGGCTGCGCGGATGAAGTGCCGGATTGGCCGCGAGTTGCGCGCGAATGTCTGGGGAAGCGTTTAAAACAACCCAACGTACCCCATCCGTTGTCACGGCAAGGGATGACTGGGTTGAGGCAGGGATCTTACCGTCTCGGGCAAGATTGCAATTCTCGCAGCCACAATTCCACTGTGGCAAGCCACCGCCGGCCGCAGCGCCTAGTATCAGAGCCTTAAACACCTGTTACCTCGCTGCGACCAGTCGGGATATTTCAGAACAGGACGCCGTCGCCTTCTTGGGCGGGGCCGTACATGTTGATCTCCATTCCACAGTTCAGTTCACGAAGAACCGGCTTGCTCCATGCCATCGTCTATCCTCCTCTTAAATGTGGTCGATAGGTTTAATAGATATTCCGATCCCAGACATGTCAACTTTGCCGTAGTCTTAGAGACCTACGACTTTAGTGCAATCAGGGGATGAGGGGCTTGTGTCGCAGGCTGGACCTGAGTGACACTTAGCCCATATCTGGGCATGTGGCGGCGAGGCCGACAAAGTGCAGGAGTAGGATCATGATTGAGCTGTTGTTTGTGGCCTGTCTGGCGCGTCAGCCAGAGATTTGTGAAGAGCGGGCGTTTCAATATACCGACCGGACAGCGCGGGGATGTATGGCCGAGGCGATACCAGAATTGAGCAAATGGGCGGCGACGCATCCGCGCTGGCGCATTGCGCGCTGGTCGTGTCAGCCCCTAGGCGGGGCGAGGACGCGGGCGTGAGACGCAAAGTATCCGGGATTTTTCTAGGCCTGATGTTGGCGGTTGGTCCGGTTTTGGCGGGGACGGCCCATGAGGGCTATGATCTGATTTTTCGCACCGGCACGCTTGAAGACTTCGCGCCGGGGGATGCACTGCATTACCAAAGCGAGACCGAGAACGCAGCCGCACCGCCCGAGGCGCAAGGCGCGCAGGGCTACGATCTGCGGATCGAAGAGGGCGGCACAGCGCGGTTGATGCGGGTTTTGGACACCGGACAGCAGCCTGTTGCCGGGTTCGATGCCACGGTGGGCAATCCGATGGCGATGTTCTTTCTCGAACGGCTGGTGCGCGATCTGGCGCAGGCCACGGGCGGCAGCACTTTCTATATCCGCAACCGGATCAAGGAATCGCTTTTGGCGCCGGTGGGGATTTCGCCGGTGCAAGTGACTTGGCAAGGAAAGGACCACGCCGGGCAAGAGGTGCTGCTGGCGCCGTTTGTCGGGGATGCCAATGCCGCGCGATTGGGCCCTTTTGCCGAATTGCAGGTGGTGTTCGAGGTGTCAGAGACGGTGCCCGGCTGGTATCACTCGATGCGCGCCGAGACGCCTGAGCGCGACAGTGGCGGACGCTATTTTAGCTCAACGCTGGCGCTGTCGGAGACCGAAGAATGAGGTGTCTGGCGATCTTGCTTTGTCTGTTTCCCACGATGGGGCTGGCGCAGAGCGTGGCGGACCAGCTTAACGACTATCCAACCGAGGCGCGCGCGGATTACGTCTTTGGCTGCATGGCAGCAAATGGAAACACGCGCGAAATGCTGCGGCGCTGCTCTTGTTCCATCGACGAGATTGCCGCGATCTTGCCCTACAAGGATTATGTCTCGGCTGAGACAGTTCTGGCGCTGCGTCAGGGCAACGGCGAGCGCATGTCGATGTTCAAGGCAGGGCCGGTGAGCGAGGGGATTGTTGCAGACCTACGCCGTGCGCAGGCGGAAGCCGAGATCATTTGCTTCAAGTAAGCGGCATCAGGAGGCGCTGGCCTTGGGCAGCACCTCTTCAAACACATTGCCCTCTGTATCTTCGGCGCGGATGCGAAGATCGGGCGTGCCGTTGTCTGTATAGCTAAAGCGGAACACCGGGTCCTCGGAGATGGAAATGCCACCTGTCAGGGAAAAGAGCATCTCGTCACCCTGCCAGACGGTCAGATCCTGAATGAAATGCGCCGGCACGAAAAGCTGGGTGATCTGGTCGCGTTGCAGGCCCGAGTAATTGGGGTGGCGGATCATCAATTGCGCATCGCGACGGCTGCCGATCTGCACCGGCGCGCTATCGAAATGGCGCAGACGCATTTCGCCCATATGGGCAAGCGCCACCTCGGGATCGCGGGTGGCGGGGGCGGCACAGCCACCGGCGGCCTTGACGAACCGCCCGTCGAGATAGCTGGCGCTGGCGGTTTCGGCAATGACGCGCAGATTGGAATAGGCGTTGACGCGCACCCGTGCCTCAAAGCTGAGCGGGGCCATGGCAGGGCCAAATTTGATTTCAGCAGCAAGCGGGGCCGGGTTTTCATCGACCACGATCTTGAGCGTGGTGATCGGCCCCACGCTCTGATCGGTTTGGGTGACGACCACGGGCACGGTGGCCGCGTCATGGGCGCGGTAGGGCGCATCGACGGCAAAGACCGCACCGGGGCTGAGTGCCTTATTTGCGTCGAGAATGTCGGCGCGCAGATAGTCCCAAGTCTCGCCATCTTGCAGCGGGTTGCGCGGCTCTTCGGCAAGGGCTGCGGTGCCGAGCGTCAGGCTCAGGCAAAGGGCGGTCATGGGAAATCGGGTCATCTGGGCCTCCGGATCGGGCATACTCGCACTATTGGACAGTATCACGGATCGGATGCGGGTTGTATCAACCTTTGGTAGCAGTTTTGCGCGGAGTCCGAGATGTTCGAGATCGTTCTGAGCCTCTGTCTGTTGGCCAATCCCGAGACTTGCGAGACCCGGCTTTTGCCGGTGGGGGCGCAGGATTGTGCGCAGGCCGTAGAGCGGGCCGAAGAGATCGCACCGGATTGGGGTGATGCGGTGATCGCGGGGCCGTTTGATTGCGTTGCGCGGCCCAATAGCGGGATGGCGTTCGCGCAGATAGCGCCGGGCGTCTTTGTGCATCGCGGGCAGGTGGCGGACGTGACGCCGGACAATCTGGGCGATGTGGCCAATATCGGATTCATCATCGGGGAAGACAGCGTTGCGGTGATTGATGCGGGCGGTAGCCGTGCGGTGGGCGAGGCGGTTTATCTGGCAGTGCGGCAGATCACCGAGAAGCCGATTTCGCATCTGATCCTGACCCATATGCACCCCGATCATGTGATGGGGGCTGAGGTGCTGATCGAGGCGGGGGCGCAGGTTGTCGGGCATCGCAAGCTGGGGCAAGCGCTGGCGGCGCGGGCCGAAACCTATGAGACCAGCTTTGCCCGGCTGATGGGGGCAGGGTTCATCGGAAGCCGGGTTCCAACGGTGGGCGAGGGGATCGCAGACCGGGCCGAAATTGATCTGGGGGGCCGTATGCTGGATCTGGTGGCTTGGGAGACCGCACATAGCGAGAGCGATGTGACCGTGTTCGATCGGCAAACGGCGACGCTCTTTACCGGCGATTTGGTGTTCGACGCGCACAGCCCCGCGCTTGATGGCTCGGTTCTAGGATGGTTGCGGGTGCTTGAGGCGATGGGCGCGCCCGCGCCTGCGCGCATCGTGCCGGGGCATGGCGGGCCGGTGCTGGAGTGGCCTGAGGGGGTCGTGGATTTGCGGCGTTATCTGGAGGTCTTGCGCGATGAGACGCGGGCGGCGGTGTCGCAAGGTCTGCGCCTTGGCGAGGCGATTGAGACGGTTGGACAAAGCGAGGCGGCGCGTTGGGCGCTCTTTGATCTTTTCCACCCGCGCAATGTGACGGCGGCCTTTACCGAGCTGGAATGGGAGTGACGCGCCTTAGTCGGGGACGTGCGCCGCCAGAATCTGCGCCAGTGCATAAAGCCGCTTTTCCAACAGGACCGGCGTTTCACAGGCATAGGTCAGCGACCGGCGGCGATCATCAAACACGCGCGCGCGCCAATCAAGATCCTCTTCCAATTGGTCGATGCGGTCGAAGTCGGGGCTCTCGGCCTTGGTGAGCGTGGCGATTTCACCGCGCAGCGCTTCGATTTCCTCGGCCATGCGCGCCTGATTGCGGGCGTAGCGGGTGATACCGCCCATGATCTCGCCCCGGCGCTGATTGAGGCGGTCAAACACGTCAGAGAAGATTGCGGTGTAGTCGTCCTTGGTCAGATTCGGCGCGGCGTCGACCGCTGATTCGGCCTCTTCCAGGGTGAGTCGGCGCAGCGCGAGCCGTTCTGCCAGCCGCGCGGCTTCGGGCGAGAGAACCGGCGTGGCGGCCTGATTCTCAGGCGGATGGGGCCACATCACCGCCGCAGAAAGTGTATCCACGCGCCGCTGAATGCAGGGCCACTCGGGGTCATTTAATCCTGCGGCGAAAACTGGAGATAATCCAGTAATAACAATGGCTAAGGCGGCAATAACTGGTCTCATCCCGTCCTCTACGACTAAGGTCTTACTGAGTTATGGCGTAATCTTGGCACATATTGTCACAGGATGAAACAGGCTGGTTTGAAAAGTATTTTTGACGTCAAATCGCCTAAAGGTTGTATCCTCCGGGATGCAAGGGAGGACAGACTGAATGCGCACACGTGCTGCGGTTGCGGTTGAGGCAGGCCGCCCGATGGAGATCATGGAGGTGAACCTTGAGGGTCCGAAGGCGGGCGAGGTTCTGGTGGAGATCAAGGCGACGGGCCTGTGCCACACCGATGATTTCACCCTGTCGGGGGCCGATCCCGAGGGGGCGTTTCCGGCCATTCTGGGGCATGAGGGCGCGGGCGTTGTGCTCGAGGTGGGCCCCGGTGTCACCAGCCTGCAACCGGGCGATCACGTCATTCCGCTTTACACGCCCGAATGCCGTGAATGCGAATACTGCCTCAACCCGAAAACCAACCTGTGCCAGAAAATCCGCTCGACCCAAGGCCAGGGCGTGATGCCCGATGGCACCAGCCGGTTTTCGATGCTGGATGGCACGCCGATCCTGCATTACATGGGCTGCTCGACCTTTGCCAATCACACGGTCCTGCCCGAGATTGCGCTCGCGAAGGTGCGCAAGGATGCGCCCTTTGACAAGATTTGCTACATCGGCTGCGGTGTCACCACGGGCGTGGGGGCGGTGATCAACACCGCCAAGGTCGAGATCGGCAGCCGGGCGATTGTGTTCGGTCTGGGCGGCATCGGCCTCAACGTGCTGCAGGGGCTGCGGCTGGCGGGGGCGGATCAGATCGTCGGCGTCGATATCAATCCGGGCCGGATCGAGATGGCGACGCGCTTTGGCATGACCGATTTCGTCAACCCCAAGGAGGTTTCGGGCGATCTTGTGGCGCATCTTGTGGCGCTGACCGGCGGGGGGGCGGATTACACATTCGATGCCACCGGCAATGTGGGCGTGATGCGCACGGCGCTCGAGGCGGCGCATAAGGGCTGGGGCGAGAGCATCATCATCGGTGTGGCACCTGCGGGCGCGGAAATCAGCACGCGGCCGTTCCAACTGGTCACGGGGCGCAGCTGGCGCGGCACAGCCTTTGGCGGCGCGCGCGGGCGCACGGATGTGCCCAAGATTGTCGATTGGTACATGCAGGGCAAGATCGAGATCGACCCGATGATCACCCACACCATGCCGCTCGAGGATATCAACAAAGGGTTTGAGCTCATGCACGCCGGCGAAAGCATCCGCAGCGTGGTGATTTACTAAGTGCTATCCCAAAGAGGGGCCGCGACCAAAAGAATGTGACCCGGTTCCATCGCAGAGGAGGGCGGTGCGGGCCGGGATGACAGAAACGACTGAAGTTTTATCCAGGGAGGACAAAATGAAGAAATCACTCTTGATGTCGGCGGCGTTCTTTGTCGGCGCATCCGGCATGGCCACGGCCAACAGCGATCTTCAAGCGCTGATTGACGATCCAACGCAATGGGCGATCCAGACCGGCGACTACGCCAACACCCGCTATTCCGAGTTGGAACAGATCAACAAGGACAACGTTGGCAAATTGCAGGTCGCCTGGACATTTTCCACGGGCGTGCTGCGTGGGCATGAGGGCTCGCCGCTGGTGATCGGGGACATCATGTATGTACACACGCCCTTTCCCAACATCGTTTATGCGCTGGATCTGAGCAACAACGGCAAGATCATCTGGAAATACGAGCCCAAGCAAGATCCCAACGTGATCCCGGTGATGTGCTGTGACACGGTCAACCGGGGCGTGGCCTATGCGGATGGCAAGATTTTCCTGCACCAGGCTGATACCACGGTTGTGGCGCTGGACGCCAAGAGCGGCGAGGTCAAGTGGACGGCGGTGAATGGCGATCCGTCCATTGGCGAGACCAACACCGCGACCGTGCTGCCGGTCAAGGACAAGGTGATCGTGGGCATTTCCGGCGGGGAATTCGGCGTGCGCGGTCATACCACCGCCTATGACATGAACACTGGCGAACTGGTGTGGCGCGCCTATTCCATGGGGCCAGACAGCGATACGTTGATTGATCCGGAAAACACCACCCATCTGGGCAAGCCGGTGGGACCGGATTCGGGCACGAACACCTGGGAAGGCGATCAGTGGAAGATCGGCGGCGGCTCGACCTGGGGCTGGTATTCCTATGATGCGGAGTTGGACCTGTTCTATTACGGCACCGGCAACCCCTCGACCTGGAACCCGGCGCAGCGGCCCGGCGACAACCGCTGGTCGATGACGATCATGGCGCGTGACCCCGATGATGGCAAGGCCAAGTGGCTCTATCAGATGACCCCGCATGACGAGTGGGACTATGACGGTGTCAACGAGATGATCCTGACAGATCAAGAGGTTGACGGGCAAATGCGCAAGCTCTTGACCCATCCGGATCGCAACGGTCTGGCCTATACGCTGGATCGCGAGACCGGCGAATTGCTGGTGGCCGAAAAGTTTGACCCGGTCGTCAATTGGACCACGGGTGTGGATATGGACCCGGCCTCGCCAACCTATGGCCGTCCGGCTGTGGTGGCGGAATACTCCACCGAGCAGAATGGCGAGGATGTGAACTCGACCGGCATCTGTCCGGCGGCCTTGGGCACCAAGGATCAGCAGCCGTCTGCCTATAGCCCCAAGACCGGTCTTTTCTATATCCCCACCAACCACGTCTGCATGGATTACGAACCGTTCCGTGTGAGCTATACCGCCGGTCAGCCCTATGTGGGCGCGACGCTGGCGATGTATCCCGCACCGGGCAGCCATGGCGGCATGGGCAATTTCATCGCTTGGGACAATATCGAGGGCAAGATCAAGTGGTCGATCCCCGAGCAGTTCTCGGTCTGGTCGGGGGCTTTGGCGACCGCTGGCGATGTGGTGTTCTACGGCACGCTTGAGGGCTATCTCAAGGCGATTGATGCCTCGAGCGGCGATGAGCTTTACAGCTTCAAGACGCCGTCGGGGATTATCGGCAACGTGATGACCTATGAGCATGGCGGCAAGCAATATGTCGGCATCCTGTCGGGTATCGGCGGCTGGGCCGGAATTGGCCTTGCGGCGGGTCTGACCGATCCGAATGCCGGTCTGGGTGCTGTGGGCGGCTATGCGGCGCTTAGCGACTATACGGCGCTTGGTGGTCAGTTGACCGTGTTCAAACTGCCGGATTGATCGCGGATCTGACCCAATGACAGGCGGCGCGGCATCTGAATGTGTCGCGCCGCCGCACCTGAGAACCCAGAAGGAGTTACGAATGTTGACGCCCCGCCGCCTCTTGTCCGCTGGTCTGACCGCATGTCTGGCGCTTGTCGCGCTGCCGGTCCTTGGCGAAGAGGCCCCGTCGCCCGATGATCCCAAATTTGCCGCCTCTTACGAACAGGACGGGCTGTATTTCACCGCTGATGATATTCCCACCTTTAACGTGGCCGAGGATGGCACGGTGGACTGGCAGACGTTTTCAGGGTTTCGTCGCTATCATGCGGAATGCCATGTCTGCCACGGGCCGGATGGTGAGGGCTCGACCTATGCCCCCGCGCTAAAGGAGTCGGCGGTGGCGATGGATTACTACGACTTTTACGGCGTTGTGGCTGAGGGGCGCCAAAAGGTGAACGCCTCGGAGAATTCGGTGATGCCGTCCTTTGGCACCAACCCCAATGTGATGTGCTATCTGGATGACATTTACGTCTACCTCAAGGCCCGCGGTCTGGGGGTGGTCGAGCGTGGTCGTCCGGCCAAGAAAGAGGCGAAATCAGAGGGTATACAGGCGGCAGAAGATGCGTGCATGGGCTAAGGCGCTTGGTTTGGCTGTCGCGCTTTTGCCCGGAGTGGCTGGGGCGCAGATGGCAGAGCTGGTTTCGCAATCGGCATTTCGGGTCTGTGCCGATCCGGCCAATGATCCGATGTCGACCGAAGCCGGGACCGGGTTTGAGAACCGCATTGCCGATCTGCTTGCTGCGGAATTGGAACGGCCAGTTGAATATAGCTGGTTTCCGATGGCGACGGGTTTCGTGCGCCGGACCTTGGGCGAAAAACGCTGTGATGTGATCATCGGGTTCGCGCAGGGGCATGAGTTGGTGCAGAACACCAATCACTACATGACCTCGGTCTATACGCTCATCCTGCCTAAAACGGGGGAGTTGTCGGATGTGGTGACGCTGGCCGATCCACGCCTCAAGGGTAAGGTGCTGGGCATCGTTGCGGGCAGCCCGCCGGGCACGCATATGGCGCGCAACGGGCTGATGGCCAAGGCGCGGGCCTATCCGCTGTTTGTGGATCGGCGGGTGCAGTCGCCTGCGAGTGATATGTTGCGCGATCTAGAGGCCGGAGAGATTGCCGCAGCCGTGCTCTGGGGCCCCATCGGCGGGCCGTTGGTCAAGCGCGAGCATCCCGATTTGCAGGTCGTGCCGCTGTTGCACGAGGTGGGTGCGCCCAAGATGTTCTACCGGATCACAATGGGTGTACGGCTGGGCGAGGATCAGTGGAAGCGGGAATTGAATTCGCTGATCCGGCGCAATCAGGCGGAAATTGATGCGATTTTGAATGACGCAGGCGTGCCGCTGCTCAATGACATGGGCACAGAGGCCAAGGTGCTCTCACAATGATCCGGGCAGGTCTGGCCGTGCTGATGCTGCTGGCCGGACCGCTCGCGGCGCAGGGGGTGGCCGAGCCGGAGGAGTACCGCGGAGAGCCCTATCGCGCGCCGGTGCCCGAGACCTTGGCGGGCGCGGTGGTGGTCGATGCCACGGCTGCGCATGTGCTGTGGCAGAGGGGCGAGGTGGCGTTTGTGGATGTGCTGCCGCGCGCGCCCAAGCCTGTAAACCTGCCTGCCGGCACGATCTGGCGCGACAAGCCTCGGCTGTCGATCCCGGGGTCGGTGTGGTTGCCCAACACCGGCTATGAGCGGATTGCCCCCGAGACAGAGGCGTATTTGCGGGACGGTCTGGCAGAGGTGACGGCCGGGGATAGCGGCCATCCTGTGCTGTTTTTTTGCCTCGAGGACTGCTGGATGTCCTGGAACGTGGCCAAGCGGGCGCTGGAGATGGGATATACCAAGGTTTACTGGTTTCCAGAGGGCACGGATGGCTGGGCGTTTGAAGACTATCCGCTGGAAAAGATCGACGCGAGACCGGGGGAGCCGGGGACGTAGGGCGAAGCCCACGTTGATGGCTGTTGCCCCGCGCGGCTCAGCCCCTAGCTCTGCCTACACCTTTCCCCCTCAATACGCCGCAAGGCTGGTGCGGGCGCTGGTCGTCGTGCCGTCGGTATCCCGCAGGGTGACATTTGCTGTCGTGGTGCCTGTCGGAATCGAAACACGCAGGCGCGGATTTTCCGAAAGGGAAATGCTACCGGTCATTGTCAGATAGGGGGCGTTGTCGAGGTTGATTTCCAGCTCATCCACCACGCGCAGGGGCGTGAAAAGCAGGGAGATTTGATCCATCGCCAGACCCGAATGGCTGGGGTGGCTGATATCGACATCAAGCGCGTGGACCTTGCCTGAGAGCGCGGCAAGGCGGGTGTTCACGCTCTTGCTGGGGGCTGTGAGGTCAGGCAAGAACGCCAATTCCATCTCTCCCAAGTTGGCCAAAGCTGCGACCGGATCGGTGCCCGGCGGTGCAGCACAGGCACCTTGACCAGAGGTTTTAAGGAATGCCTCGGCCATGTGCCGCTCGCCCGCATCGGTGAGCGCCACAAGGTGCAATGGGGTTTGACCGTTGAGGCGGGTGGTGAGGCTGAAGGCGAATTCGGCCTGTGGCGCGGCAAGATGGAATTCGGCGGCCACGGGGGCGGGGTTCTCGTCGATCACCAGCGTCACAGTTGTGATCTTCTGTCCCGGCGGCGCGACGATGTGCCCACCCAACACAGTGCGCGCATCGTCTGTGGCGCGATACGGCGCGTCGAGCGAGACATGCGCGCTCTGCACCACGAGGGGCGCATCGCCATAGAGGGCGGATTGAATGTCAGGCCAAGCGGACTGCGCCAGAGCCGGGCCAGAGAGCATCGCAGCCGCAAGGGCCAAGGCCAAACGTGTCATGTCATCCCTCCACAAACATATGGGTCTTGAAGATATAGCGCATGCCGCGCAGCCAGGAATCGTCAGTATTGGAGCGGATGTCGACCGCGCGGGCGCGCACCACCTCGCCGCTGGGCACAGCGCGCAGCACAAGGTTCATCGACAGGATCAGGTTCGAAACCTTCTGCACCTCGCCCACCAGCACGTAATCGGCATCCAGCCGCGCCGCGAGGCGGGTTTCGCAGCCGTAGCAATCGGCGGGGTTGGTGACGGTGGCAAGATCGGTGGTGATCGGGTCCAAATCTAGCATTGCAAAGCCGGTTTCGGCAAAACGGGTCTTGACATAGTCCTGAACCAGCGCGAGGCGCGCGGTTTCATCGGCGCGCACCGGGTTGTATGCGCCCTCGGTCGAGGTGTCGATGAAGGTGATCCCGAGAAAGGCCACAGAGGCACCATCGCGCAACGGAACGAGCCCCTGCGCCGTCGCGGTGGAAGCCGACAGAAATCCGGCCAAAAGCCAGAGGAAAAGCGCCCGTGTCATGCGGGCATGTTATGCCGGGTCCGGGCGGTGCGCTATGCGACTTTGGGCGGAGGTCAGAAGACGGGAGATCCCCGGGTCAGGCCCGGGGATAACGCCAATGGGAGGGGCGCTTTAGACGCCCACCTCGATCATCGCCTTGGCCAAAATGGGCACGGTGCGGGCGTTAAGCCCGGCGATGTTGATGCGGCTGTCGCCAATCATGTAGATCGCGTGCTCTGCGCGCAGGCGTTCGACCTGTTCGGGGGTCGCACCAAGGCGCGAGAACATACCGCGATGCTGCGCGACAAAGCCAAACCGGTCCGAGCCAGAGAGGCGCTGCAACTCTGCCGCCAGCGTTTCGCGCAGCTTGAGCATACCAAGGCGCACGTCTTCAAGCTCTGACTGCCAATCGGCGCGCAGGGCGGGATCGGTCAGCACCATCGTCACCAGCCGTGCGCCGTGATCGGGCGGGAAGGAATAGTTTTGACGATTGAGATAGGCGAGGTTGCCTTGGGTGACTTTTTGCAGGCTCTTGTCCTGTGCGACGGCCATCAGAATGCCCGTGCGCTCGCGGTAGATGCCAAAATTCTTTGAGCAGCTGGCGGCGATCAGCATCTCGGGGCAGTTTTCCGCCACGAATCGCACAGCGGCGGCGTCCGCCTCGAGCCCGTCGCCAAAGCCCTGATAGGCGATGTCGATCATCGGCAGCGCCCCGCGCGCGTTGAGCAGATCCACCACCGCCCGCCATTCGGTCATGTTGAGATTGGCACCCGTGGGATTGTGGCAGCAGCCGTGCAAAAGCACCACATCCCCTGCGCGCAACCCGTCCAGATCCGCCATCATGCCGGTGAAATCGACGCCGACGGTTTCGGGGTCGAAATAGCGATACATCACCACCTCGATTCCCATATGGGCAAGGATGCTCAGATGGTTGGGCCATGTCGGATCAGAGACAAAGACGCGCCCCCCGGGGTTGGCCATCTTGACCAGATCAAACGCCTGCCGCACGGCACCGGTGCCGCCCGGCGTCGCAATTGCCGACACCTGATCGCGCGCAACCGCATCGCCCAGAACGAGCGCGATCATCGCATCGGCAAAGGCTGGATCACCGGCAAGGGCGGTATAGGCCTTGGTGGTCTCTGCCTCCCAGAGCTGTTTTTCCGCAGCCTTGACCGCGCGCATGACCGGGGTCACGCCCTCGGGGGTTTTGTAGACACCGACGCCAAGGTCGATCTTGGTCTCGCGCGGGTCCTCGCGGAACGCCTGACCAAGGGCCAGAATCTTGTCAGCGGGTTTTTCTTTCAAGGCGTCAAACATCAAACTTCTCCAGTGGCGACGGGCAGGGTGGGGAAGGCGCCCCATTCGGTCCAGGACCCGTCATAAAGCGCATGGTCGGTCTTGCCGATCCGTTCCAGCGCCAGATTGATAATCGCGGCGGTTACGCCAGAGCCGCAGGAGGTGATGACCGGCTTGGTCATATCCATCCCGGTGGCGGCAAAGACGGCGCGCAGGGCATCTGCGTCTTTCATGGTCATGTCGGCGTTCAAGAGGTCCGTATAGGGAACATTCTTGGAGCCGGGGATATGGCCTGCGCGCAGACCGGCGCGGGGCTCTGGCGCTTCGCCACGAAAGCGGGCGGCAGAGCGGGCATCGAGGATTTCGTAATCCCCGAGTTTGGCGGCTGCCGCGACTTGGGTCACGTCCTTGACCATCTGGTTCTGGCGTCGCACGGTCATGTGGCGATCGCGGATGATGGGGGGCATGTCCTCGATGGCGCGGCCCTCGGCCTGCCACTTCGGGAAGCCGCCATCCAGAACGGCGATATTGTCCTGTCCCATCAGCCGGAAAAGCCACCAGACGCGGGCCGCAGAAAATAGCCCCTTGGCGTCATAGACCACCACCTGATGCCCGTCACCCACGCCCATGGCGCGCAGTTTGGACATGAATTTTTCAACCGGCGGGGCCATATGCGGGAGTTCCGAGCGCGCATCGCTGATGTCGTCGATGTCAAAGAACCGCGCGCCGGGAATATGCGCCGCCTCATATTCCGCGCGTCCACTGCGCCCTTCGGCGGCCATGAACATGGTGCCGTCAAGAATGCGCAGGTCGGGGTCCTTGAGATGGGCCGCCAGCCAATCGGTGGAAACAAGCGTTTTCGGATCGTCCATGGCGATTTGCCCCCCGGTTCAAACGCTTTCTGCCTACAGTCTGAAGGGAAAAAGGGCAAGACTGTGCAGCGCCGGTGTGGTTATCGGCGCAAGAGGCGGGCGATAGCGCGAAGTGCCCATAGGGTGACGATGCCGCCGGTGGCGGTGACGGCAACAAGCCGGATCAGATAGGCCGTGTCACTGCCTGTGGCCGGGGCATGGCTCAGGATATATGCGCCAGCCGCCCCGCCAATCGCGCCCATGCCCGCCTGCAAAAGCCAGCCCAGACGCGGCGAGAGCCCAAGGCCTGCGGCGATCATTGCCGCCGTTGCCCCAGCCAGAAGCGCGATCAGCAATTCCATCCAGCGCCCCCTCGGCCTAGCCGTGATCCTTGAGCAGGCGCTGTTTTTGCCGGGCCCAGTCGCGCTTGGCCTCGGTTTCGCGCTTGTCGTGGTTCTTTTTGCCCTTCGCGATACCGATCTTGAGCTTGGCCATGCCGCGATGGTTGAAATAGAGCACGAGCGGCACAAGGGTCATGCCCTTGCGTTGGGTCTCGCTCCAGAGCCGGGACAGTTCCTTTTTGGACACAAGCAATTTGCGCCGCCGCTTTTCGTCATGGCCAAAGGTCTTGGCCTGCTCGTAGGGGGCGATATAGGAGTTGACCAGCCAAAGCTCGCCGTTTTCCACCATGGCGTAGCTCTCGGCGATATTGGCGCTGTTGACGCGCAGGGATTTCACCTCGGAGCCGCCAAGGATTATGCCGCATTCGAGATCGTCCTCGATGGCATAGTCGTAGCGCGCACGCCGGTTCTCGGCGATCACCTTGTAGTTCGGATTTTCCTTTGCCTTGGCCATTCCGCTTACCTAATGGCGCGCGCGGGCACTGTCCAGCGGGGGCGAAATCATTCCGCCGCGCGGCGCAGGCTGGCCATGAGAAGATGGAATTTCTCGCCCTGAATGGCGACATGGCCGCGCAGCACCGTGGCGGCGCGCTCAGCCTCTCCGGCGCGGAGTGCGGTGACCACGGCCTCGTGTTCGGCCATGGATTGCGCCATGCGCCCACGCAGGCGCAATTGCATCCGGCGAAACGGTTTCAGGCGGCGGTGCAGGCGCAGCGCCTCTTGCTCCAGAAACCCGTTGCCTGCGTGGCGATAGATCATGTGATGAAACCGCTCATTCTCGCGGTAATAGCTATCTGCGTCGTCGGCGGCGATCGCTTCGGTGCAGCGGGCATTGGCGGTATCAAGATCGGCGAGCGCTGATTCCGAGATGCGATGCGCGGCAAGGCGGCCACAGACGCCCTCGATCTCGGCCATGGTTTCAAACATTTCCATCAGTTCGACAAGGCCGGGCTGGCGGATGAAAACCCCCCTGCGCGGGATTTGCACGGCAAGGCCTGAGGCGACAAGCCGTTGCAATGCCTCACGAATCGGGGTGCGCGAGACATTGAATTGACGTGCAAGGCGGATTTCATCCAGCCGATCCCCATCGCTGAAATCACCGGTAAAGACCAGTTCTTCCAACGTGTCAGCGATCATGTCTGCGCGGCGTATCTCCATAAAAAAATCCTAGCGAGGGCAGGGTTTGTGCGCAAGTGGGAAACTCTTGTATACAAAAATCTTGACTCTGAATTCAAAACACCAAACACTCTCCGACACGGTCCGGGCCACACGTTCGGGCAGAATGGGAGGAAGATATGAACAAGATGACTTTCACGGCGGCGGCGGCTGCCGGGATGATGCTGCTGAGCAGCGCAGCTTTTGCCACCGAACTGCGCCTGTCGCATCAGTGGTCGAACAATGACGTGCGCCACAAGGTTGCACAGATTGTGGCCGATGAAGTGGCGGCTGCCGGTGTCGATCTCGACATCAAGATCTTTGGCTCGGAGTCGCTCTTTAAGGCGCGCGAGCAGTATACGCCGCTGAGCCGGGGTCAGCTTGATATGACCGTGCTGCCGCTCAGCTATGCGGGGGGACAACAGCCCGCTTACAACCTCACGCTGATGCCGGGTCTGGTCAAGAACCACGATCACGCCGCGCGTCTGTCCGACAGCCCCTTCATGGAGGCCGTAGAGGCCAAGATGGCCGAAGATGACGTGATGGTTCTGGTGCATGGCTATCTGGCTGGCGGCTTTGCCAGCACGGGCAAGTGCATCACCAAGCCCGAGGATGTTGCGGGCATGCAGACCCGCGCGGCTGGCAAGGCATTCGAGCAGATGCTGGCGGGTGCGGGCGCGTCGATCGCGTCGATGGCCTCTTCCGAGATCTATAACGCGATGCAAACCGGCGTTCTGGATGCGGTCAACACCTCGTCCTCGTCTTTTGTGTCATTCCGCATCTATGAGCAGGTGAAATGCTACACGCCAGCGGGGGATGTGGCGCTGTGGTTCATGTATCAGCCGCTCTTGATGAACAAATCCACCTTTGACGGTCTGAGTGCCGAGCAGCAGGCGGCGCTGATGGCGGCGGCGGAAAAGGCCGAAGCCTTCTATCTTGAAGAGGCCAAGAAAGAAGATGCCGCGTCGGTGCAGGTGTTCAAGGATGCCGGTGTCGAGATTGCGTCGATGACCGAAGAGGATTTCGCCGCGTGGCGGGCTCTGGCGGCTGAAACGTCCTATAAGGAATTCGTTGCCAGCGTGGCCGATGGGCAGGCGCTGCTTGATATGGCGTTCGCGGTCGAGTGATCCGCTCAGGCTGCCGCGCCTTATCTGCGCGGCAGCCAACTTCCTACTCCCCCCTGACATGAGGTAGACCATGGCTGGCCATGCATCGGGTGCGATTGCGCGCACCGGACAAAATCCTTTTCTGCGCGCGGTTGCCGCGCTCTCGACCCTGGCGGGGTGGATCTCGGCGGCGATGATCGTCGCGTCGGTGTTCATCACCTGTCAGATGATCTGGGTGCGCTTTGTGTTGAACGGCACGACGGTCTGGCAGACCGAGGCCGTGATCTATCTGATGATCGCCGCCACGCTTTTGGGCCTGTCTTATGTGCAGCGCCTGCGTGGGCATGTGAACGTGGACCTGATCCCGCTTGCGGTGCCGCGCCGGGCGCGCAAGGGGCTGGCGGTCGTGACGCTCAGCCTTTCCATCGTGATTGTCGCGGTCATGCTTTGGTATGGCTATGAATTCTGGCACGTCGCGTGGGCGCGTGGTTGGACATCAGATACCGTCTGGGGGATTGACCTGTGGATTCCCTATCTCGCCATTCCAGTGGGGCTTGGCCTCTTTTTGTTGCAACTGGTCGCCGATCTTGTGGCGCTGCTCTTGAATATTGATGCGCCCTTTGGGCTGGAGGACGTCTGATGGATCCGCTTTTGCTTGGCCTGATCGTTGCGATTGCAACCATCGTGGTTCTGTTCTCCGGCGTGTCGGTGGCGCTTGGATTGCTGATTGTCTCGGGCGGCTTCCTGATCGTGTTCGACGGGATGCGTTCGCTTGAGTTGCTGCCGGAAATCTTCTTTGGCAAGCTCAACAACTTTGCCCTTCTGTCGATCCCGATGTTCATCATCATGGGGGCCTCGATTGCATCGACCCGAGCCGGGGCTGACCTCTATGAGGCGCTGGAGCGGTGGCTTACGCGGGTGCCCGGCGGTCTCGTGATCTCGAACCTTGGGGCTTGCGCACTGTTCTCGGCGATGTCGGGATCAAGCCCCGCGACCTGCGCCGCCATAGGCAAGATGGGGATCCCCGAGATGCGCAAGCGGGGCTATCCCGATGCGGTCGCTGCGGGCTCTATTGCGGCGGGCGGCACGCTGGGCATTCTGATCCCGCCATCGGTCACGATGATCGTCTATGGCATTGCCACCGAAACCTCGATTGGACGGCTGTTTCTGGCTGGCGTCATTCCGGGCCTGCTGCTGGTGGGTCTTTTCATGGCGTGGTCGCTTTATTCGACTTGGCGGTCGGGGGATATGAACCTGCTGACCGGGCGCAGCTATAGCTGGCGCGAGCGGATTGAGATCTTGCCGCGTGTGCTGCCGTTTCTCTTTATCATCCTTGGCGTGCTCTATGCCATGTATGGGGGCATTGCCACGCCGTCCGAGACGGCGGCGGTGGGCGCGCTCTTGTGCCTCGTGATCGCTATGGTGATCTATAAACTGTGGTCACCTGTGGCTCTTTGGGTGGTGCTGCGTGACAGCACGCGAGAGAGCGTGATGATCCTCTTCATCATCGGGGCGGCTGGCGTGTTTTCTTATATGCTGTCGTCGCTTTTCATCACGCAATCCATCGCCGAATGGATCGGCACGCTGGATGTGAACCGTTGGGTGCTGATGGGCGCGGTCAATGTGTTCTTGTTGGTCGCGGGCTTCTTCCTTCCGCCGGTGGCGGTGATCTTGATGGCGGCACCGATCCTGTTGCCCATCATCACGACAGCGGGGTTCGATCCGATCTGGTTTGCGGTTATTCTGACAATCAACATGGAAATCGGTCTGATTTCGCCACCTGTTGGCCTGAACCTCTATGTGATCAATTCCATCGCACCTGACATCAAGCTCAAGACGATCCTCGTCGGCTCTTTGCCCTATGTCGGATGTATGGTGCTGGCGATTGTTCTCTTGTGCCTCTTTCCGGGGTTGGCCACGTGGTTGCCTGATCTGGTCATGGGGACGATGCGATGAGCGTTCTGGCCGATCTGCTGGCGACGGTGTTTGAGCGGCGTTATCGCGGCGCATCCGAACCGGATCACAAGAACCGCAGCATCGAGGATCTTTGCCGGGATCTGCTGGGCAGTTCCGGCGAAGTGTCGGGCATGGCGCTGGCGCGGCTGATCCTTGATCGCTACGCCGGGATGGCCGATGCTGAAAAGCTGGAGTTCTTTCGGTTCCTGACCGAAGGCATGGGCGTTGATCCCGAGAGTGTGCGCAATGCGCTGGATGCGTTCGAGGCGGGGCCGGACCGGGACAGTTACCGCGGTTTCATGGATGCGGCAGAGCCACCGCGGCAAGAGCTGGCGCGCCGCCTCAATCAGGTGCCGGGGGCCACGGCGCAGCTTGTGGCGATGCGGGCCGATCTCTTGCGGTTGGCGCGAGATAACCCGGCGCTGGCCGTGGTTGATCTGGACCTCAAGCATCTGTTCTCTTCTTGGTTCAATCGTGGCTTTCTGGTGCTGCGCCCGATCAATTGGTCCTCGCCCGCCGATGTGCTGGAAAAGATCATCGCCTATGAGGCGGTGCATGCCATTGACAGTTGGGACGATCTGCGTCGGCGGCTGGCCCCCAAAGATCGCCGCTGTTTCGGGTTTTTCCACCCCGCCATGCCCGACGAACCGCTGATTTTCGTCGAAGTGGCGCTGAGCCGGGGAATTCCGGGAGCGATCCATGACGTTCTGTCCGAAGAGCGGGCCGTGATTGGCGCGCATGAGGCGGATACGGCGGTGTTCTATTCGATTTCCAACTGTCAGTCGGGGTTGGCGGGAATCTCCTTTGGCAATTCGCTGATCAAGCAGGTGGTGGCAGACCTGTCGCAGGAATTGCCGGGGCTTAAGACCTTTGTCACCTTGTCGCCGATACCGGGGTTGACCCGCTGGCTAAGCGAGACCCGCGCCGTGCTGCCCGAAGAGGCCGAGACGCGCCGCGCAGTGACGGCCCACTATCTGCTCAAGGCCAAGCGCCCCGACGGCGGCCCCTATGATCCGGTCGCGCGGTTTCATCTGGGCAACGGGGCCTCGGTGCATGCCGTTCATGCTGGGGCGGACCTGTCGCCCAATGGGCAAAAGCAGTCGGGCGGCGTGATGGTGAATTACCTTTACGACCGGGCACAGATTTCGCAGAACCATGAACGATTTGCCGGGGCGGGTGTGATTGCCGCCTCTGCCGAGGTGACGGCGCTGGCCGCTATCGCCGCAAAGAAGACCGAGTGAAGGACAAGAGCCATGGCCAATCCCCTCTATGATAATCTGTTCGGGCGTCATGCCGGGCAAACTGCGCCGTTCCTGCATTTGGCGAATGGCGCGGTGGTCAGTTATGATGCATTCCTGCGGATGACGGCGCGCTATGCCCATGCGTTGCGCGGTGCCGGATTGGTGCCCGGCGACCGGTTGGCGGCGCAGGTCGAGAAATCGCCGGAGGCGCTTGCGGTCTATGCTGCCTGCGTGCAGGCGGGCATCGTGTTCTTGCCGCTCAACACAGGCTATACCGGCGATGAACTGGGCTATTTCGTGGGTGATAGCGGGGCCAAGGTCTTGTTGTGCGACGGGGCCAAGGCCGGGGCGTTGCAGGGGGTTGCGGATCGTGCCGGGGCCACTCTGATGACGCTCAATGCCGATGGCACGGGCACATTGCCGGAGGCGGCTGAGGGCCTGAACGAGAGTTTCGAGACCGCCCCGCGCGAGCCGGATGATCTGGCGGCGTTTCTTTATACCTCGGGCACCACCGGCCGCTCCAAGGGTGCGATGCTGACACAGCGCAATCTGCTGTCCAATGCCGAGGTGCTGGTGGACTATTGGCGGTTCAGTTCTGACGACGTGCTCTTGCACGCGCTGCCGATTTTTCACACCCATGGCCTGTTTGTGGCGACCAACATTATCCTCTTGGCGGGAGGGTCGATGATATTCTTGCCGAAATTCGATCAGGATCAGGTGATTGCGCAACTGCCGCGCGCGACCTCGATGATGGGCGTGCCCACATTCTACACGCGCCTTCTGGATGATCCGCGTTTCACAAGCGCGCTGGTCGCGCATATGCGGCTCTTTACCTCTGGCTCTGCGCCTCTTTTGGCGGAAACTCATGTGGCCTTTGAAGAGCGCACGGGGCATCGCATCCTCGAACGCTATGGCATGACCGAGACCAATATGAACACCTCGAACCCCTATGAAGGGGCGCGGCGGGCGGGCACGGTGGGCTTTCCGCTGCCCGGCGTTGAGTTGAAGATCACCGATCCACAGACGGGGGCAGAGGTGCCGCAAGGCGAGATTGGCATCATCGAGGTGCGCGGGCCGAATGTCTTTGCAGGCTATTGGAACATGCCAGAGAAGACCGCCGAGGAACTGCGCACCGATGGTTTCTTTATTACGGGCGATCTGGGGATGATCGACGATCAGGGATATGTGCAGATCGTCGGGCGCAACAAGGACCTGATCATTTCAGGCGGCTACAACATCTACCCCAAAGAGATCGAGTTGTTGCTGGATGACCAACCCGGCGTGCTGGAAAGCGCCGTGGTGGGGGTTCCGCATCCGGATTTCGGCGAAACGGTGGTGGGCTTTTTGGTGCCGCAAAAAGGGGCTGTGGTGGATATTGACGCGATTGCCGGGGCGGCGGCCAAGAGCCTTGCGCGCTTCAAGCACCCTCGCAAGCTGATCGTGCTGGAGGAGTTGCCGCGCAACACCATGGGCAAGGTGCAGAAAAACATACTTAGGGCAGAGTATGCGGGGCTTTTTGCATCAGCGTGATATATGCGGATTTTACGAAAGATGGCCCGGATGCCGAGTGCACCGGGCCTTTTTGTTGCCATTCTTTGGCCTGTGCGACCAAAGTATGAATTTCTATAAACATCTGAAATATATATCAAATAACTTGATTTACTTGCATGTTTCCGCGGGTTTGGGCGGAATGCGGCGAAAACACCTTACAAACCTGCCGCTTTTGCTAGGATACCCGTATGTGGCGATCCCGCCACCGCCAAGCCGTTGACGGAGATCGCGCATGTTCCGCCTTGCCTTGCTTGTTTTTGCGGGCCTGATGGCTCTTTCACCGCCCGTCCAGGCACAGGAGGTGCGGGCCGTTGTGCTGCGGGTGGATTATCCTGCGCTTTTGCCGGTGTCGCGGCTTGATCTGCGGCCCGAGGATCTGGGGTTTGCCGGCGGGCAGTTGGCGACCGAGGACAATCAGACCACAGGCCGGTTTATGGGCCAGACCTATGTGACCGATGTGGTGGCCGCCACGCCCGAGACTGCCTTAGCCGAGTTCGAGCGCTTGCAAGGCGAGGGGCTGCGGTTCTTTGCGGTGCAGGCGCGGGCCGGGGAATTGCTGGCGATGTCTGAGGCCGCAGCACCGGATACGCTGATTTTCAACACGCTGGCACCAGATACTGCGCTGCGCAGCGCCGAATGCCGGGGCAATATCCTGCATGTCGCGCCGTCGCGGCAAATGCAGAGCGATGCGGTGGCGCAGTTCCTGATCTGGAAAAAGTGGCCGCGCTGGGCGCTCATTCATGGCTCGCACCCCGAGGATATTGCGCTGGCCGAGGCCTATCGCGCCTCTGCCGCCAAGTTTGGGACCAAGATTGTGGATGAGCGGGAGTTTACCGATACCGGCGGCGCGCGGCGCACCGATACCGGGCATGTGCAGGTGCAGCGGCAATTGCCCGTCTTTACCCAAGACCTGAAAGAACACGACGTCATCATTGCTGCCGATGAAACCGATGTTTTCGCCACCTATCTGCCGTTTCACACTTGGCGGCCCTCGCCCATCGTCGGCTCTGCGGGGCTGCGCCCTTTGGCGTGGCATCCGGCGTTGGAGGCTTGGGGAGGCACGCAATTCCAGCACCGATTCGAAGAATTGACGGGCCGCTATATGCGCCCAGAGGATTACACAGCTTGGCTTGCGCTGCGGGTGCTGGGCGAGGCGGTGACGCGTACCCAGAGTGCCGATCCGGCCGCGATCCGGGCCTATGCGCTGAGCGAGAATTTTGAACTGGCGGCGTTCAAGGGGCAAAAGCTGACCTTTCGGGCGTGGAATGGCCAATTGCGCCAGCCGATATTGCTGGCCGATGGGCGGATCACGCTGAGCGTGTCGCCGCAGGACGGGTTCCTGCATCAACGCTCGCTTTTGGATACGCTGGGGCTGGATCAGCCCGAGAGCGCCTGCACTGCCTTTGCCCAATAGGAGAGATGTCCATGCACCATTTGGCCCTTGCGACCGCGTTTGCTGCCCTGATGACCAGCCCCGCCTTGGCGGGCAAGGTGTTTGTCAGCAATGAACGCGGCAACACGATCACCGTTGTGGACAGCGAGACATGGGAGGTGATTACCGAATTCGCCGCCGGCAACCGACCGCGCGGCATCACGGCCAGCCCCGATGGCAAGCATCTTTATGTCTGTGCATCGGATGACAATGTGGTGCGGGTGTTCGATACCGAAACCTATCAGGAATTACACACGCTGCCCTCGGGGCCTGACCCGGAATTGTTCGTGCTGCACCCGTCGGGCAACCCGCTTTATATCGCCAATGAGGATGACAATCTGGTCACGGTGACGGATGTGAACACCCATACGATCCTCGCCGAAGTGCCGGTGGGGGTAGAGCCGGAGGGCATGGGGATTTCGCCCGATGGCAAATACGTGGTCAATACCTCCGAGACCACGAATATGGCGCATTTCATCGACACGACGACGTTTGAGATCGTGCAGAACACGCTGGTCGATCAGCGCCCGCGTTTCGCGCAATACACGGCGGATGGCGAATACCTGTTCGTGAGCGCCGAGATTGGCGGCACGGTGAGTGTGATCAATCCGGAAGGGGGCGGGATTGAGCACAAGATCACCTTTGAAGTGCCGGGCATCGCCCCGGAACTTTTGCAGCCGGTGGGGGTGCGCGTCACTTCGGACGGCAAGAAAATCTTTGTGGCGCTGGGGCCGTCAAACCGGGTGGCGCTGGTCAATGGCGAGACCTTCGAGGTCGAGAAATACCTTCTGGTGGGCCAGCGCGTCTGGCAGTTGGCCTTCGATGCCGAGGAGAAATACCTCTACACCACCAACGGCAATTCCAACGATATCTCGATTATTGATGTCGCGGCAGAAGAGGTCGTGAAATCGGTGCAGGTGGGGCAACAGCCCTGGGGCGTCGTGGTCGTATCTGATTGATCCAAGAGGAGAGAGGGAACACTGATGAAACATATGCTGACTGCCGCTGCGCTGGCCCTTCTGGCGATGCCCGCCAATGCCGCGCCGCTGTGCGATGATCTGGGCTTTGCCGGGCTCTTGGCGAAATGCAACCGGGGGGACGAAATCAAGGTCACGCTGGCCTCGGGGCAGCCTCTAGGCGAGGGGCCGATCACCCTGCAATCGGGGGCCTATTACGAGATGGAGATCACCGCCGATGGCAGCGCGGAATTGGCGCTGACCGGGCCGGAATTCTTTCGGGCGATCTGGATGGATGAGATCGTCATCAACGAGATCGAAATCAGGCCAATGGCGATCGACAGTTTCGAGTTTGACGATGCAGGCACGGCGGAGTTTTCCTTTATCGCGATCAAGCCGGGTCGGTATCACATGCTTATCCCCGGCACGAGCGGCGACAGCCAGCGGCTTGAGTTCATCATTCAATAAGGTCGCGCCCCGGTCTATGCTTTCGGGAGGACAAGGCAGGAACGCGGCATGACCGGGCTAAGGATTGACGGGCTGGGATTTTCCTACGGGGCCAAGCGGGCCTTGGAAAACGTGAGCTTTGAGGTAGAGCAGGGCGCGTTTTGTGCCCTGCTTGGCCCGAATGGCGCCGGGAAATCAACGCTTTTTGCGCTGCTCACACGGCTTTTCACGACGCGCGAGGGGCGGATCAGCGTTGCGGGGCATGATATTGCCAGCAACCCCCGGCAAGCGCTGGCGCGGATCGGGGTGGTGTTTCAACAACAGACGCTGGATCTGGATCTGAGCGTGCGGCGCAACCTGCGTTATTTCGCGGCACTGCATGGGCTGGCGGGGCGCGCGGCAGAAATGCGGATCGAGGCGGCGCTTGAGCGGATGGCAATGCGTGAGCGCGCGGATGAGTTGGCGCGCGATCTCAATGGCGGGCACCGCAGGCGCACCGAAATTGCCCGCGCGCTGGTGCATCAACCCGCCGTTTTGCTCCTTGATGAGCCGACCGTGGGGCTGGATGCCGAAGCACGGCGGGCGATTACCGCCCATGTGCACGACCTCTGTGCCGGTGATGGGCTGACCGCCCTTTGGGCCACACATCTGACCGATGAGGTTTGGCCCGAGGATCGGCTGGTGATCCTGCACCGGGGCTGCGTGCTGGCCGATGGCATCACCCGCGAGATTGCCGGACAGGACGGGCTGACCGAGCGCTTTCTGAGCCTGACAGGGGCACCCGCATGAGGCCGCTTTTGATCGCGCTGGCGGCGATTGTCACGCGCGAGGCGCTGCGCTTTGCGCGGCAACGCTCGCGGTTTGTGTCGGCCTTGGTGCGGCCATTGGTGTGGCTGGTGGTCTTTGCCGCCGGGTTTCGCGCGGCGCTGGGCCTGTCGATCATTCCGCCCTATCAGACCTATATCACCTATGAGACCTACATCGTGCCGGGGCTGTGCGGCATGATCCTTTTGTTCAACGGCATGCAATCCTCGCTCAGTCTGGTCTATGACCGCGAGATGGGGTCGATGCGGCTTTTGCTGACCAGCCCTTTGCCGCGCTGGTGGCTTTTGTTCGCCAAGATCCTTGCAGGGACTGCTGTGTCGGTGCTGCAATGCTATGCGTTCCTGGGCATTGCGGCGGCGATGGGGATCAAGATGCCGGTGATGGGCTATTTCTACGTTCTGCCTGCGCTGATCCTTGGGGGGGTGATGCTCGGCGCGCTTGGCGTCGCGCTCTCGTCCTTTATCAGCCAGATGGAAAATTTTGCAGGCGTGATGAATTTCGTGATCTTTCCGACGTTTTTCATGTCTACCGCGCTCTATCCGCTGTGGCGGATGGCAGAGAGTTCGATGCTCTTGCGCGATATCTGTGCGGTCAATCCGTTCAGTCACGCGGTCGAGTTGATCCGCTTTGCGCTCTATGGGCAGTTCAACGGTATGGCGCTTTTGTGGACGGCGCTGGCAAGTCTGGTGTTTCTTGCTCTGGCGCTCTGGGGCTATGATCCGGGGCGTGGGCTGATGCAGCGGCGGGGCTGAGGGCCTCAGACCTTGGTGTGAGTAGGCCGATCAAGCGGCCTTTGCTAGGATGATCGAATGACACCGAAAACGGCGCATATCCCCGGAACCCGTCCCGCCCCTGCGGGACCGGGGCGTTTTACCACGGCCCTTATCGTCGATGATCATCCGCTGTTTTGCGATGCGCTGTCCATGACGCTCAAATCGGTGGCGGGGATTGGCCGGATTGATACCGCCGAAAGTTTGGATCAGGCACTGGCCATGGTGGCCGAGAACGGACCGCCGGACATTATCGTGCTCGATCTCAATCTGCCGGATGTCAGCGGGCTGGACGGTTTGGCGCGGCTGCGCGCGGTGGCGGGCGAGACGCCAATCGTGGTCGTCTCTTCGATGTCCGAGAGCCGCATGGTGTGTTCCGTGATCCACGCAGGGGCGGCGGGCTTTGTGCCCAAACACAGTCAAAGACCGGTGTTCCGTGCCGCGTTCGAGGCGATTGCGGCGGGCGAGATTTTCCTGCCTGAAGGGGTCGTTTTGACCAAGACGCAAGAGCAGCCGGTCAATGATCGCGACGAGGCGGTGGAGCGTCTGGCGCATCTGACGCGGCAGCAGGCGCGCATCCTTCAGTTGATCTGCGAGGGGCGGCTGAACAAGCAGATCGCCTATGAGTTGTCGATTGCCGAAACCACGGTCAAGACGCATGTCACCGCCATCATGCGCAAGCTGGGGGTTCAGACCCGCACCCAAGCGGTGTTGATCGCGCAGATGGCCAGCTTCTCTAACGTCTTGCGCGAGGCAGAGTAAGCGGATTACGCTCTGACTGGGGTGGAGGACCCCATGGGAGGAGCCATGGACAGCAGCCTGTCAGAGCTGATGCTGTGCGATCAAGCTATAGTTGCGCGCGCTGAAGTGCCTCATGATGCCTGCGACCCCATCGGCACGCTGCGTCGGGCAATGGGCGATGTGCGGCTGGCACTGGTTCTGTTCTTTGTCACCCCCAAGGCGGATTTTGAGGCGCTGATGGTCGAGGCCGCGCGCGTCTTTGTCGATAGTCGCTGTGTTGGCTGCACCACTGCGGGTGAGATCGGGATGAGCGGCTATGCCGAGGGTAGCATTGTGGCTGTTGGCTTTGCTGCGGATCATTTTCACGCTGTGTTGCAGGTTGTGACGCCCCTGTCGGAACTGGATAGCACGGCCTGCGTTTCCCAGACGGTGCGCGCTCGGGCGTGGCTGGCCACGCAGGCGGGGCAAAGCCTGCCCAATGAGTTTGCCTTTCTTGCTGTCGATGGCTTGTCGCTCAAGGAGGATGAGCTTGTTGCCGCGATTGCGGCTGGGCTGGGGCCGATGCCGCTCTTTGGCGGGTCGGCAGCGGATGGTGAGCGGTTTGCGCAAACGCTGATTTCCTGTGACGGGGTGACGTTGCGCAATGCGGCCGTGGTCTGCCTCATGCGCACCGATTGCCCGGTGCGGGTGTTTCGCCTTGATCATTTTCAGCCCACGGATCGGCGTATGGTGGTGACGGATGCCGATCCCGCGCGCCGCATCGTGCATCAGATCAACGCCGAGGTGGCGGCGCAGGAATATGCCCGCATCCTTGGCTGCCGGATCGACGAGCTAACGCCCTCGACCTTTGCGGAAAATCCGGTGGTGGTGCGGATCGGCGGGCAGCATCATGTGCGCGCCATTCAGCGCGCTGAGGCCAATGGCGATTTGCAATTCTTTTCCGCGATTGACGAAGGGCTGGTTCTGACCCTCGCGCAATCACAGGATATGGCGGCGCATCTGGAGCATGAGCTGGCAGGGCTGGGTGCCGAGACGCCGCCGTTGGCGGTGCTGGCCTGCGATTGCATCCTGCGCCGAACCGAAGTGCAGCAGCGCCAGATCGGGCCTGAGATTTCACGGATTCTGGCCGCGCATCGGGTGGTGGGGTTTTCCACCTATGGCGAGCAGATCAACGGGCTGCATGTCAACCAAACCATGACCGGGGTGGCGATTTATCCCCCCATCGGGCGCTGACCCATGTCGGCGGCGTTGATCGACAATTCTGACCCGCTGGACCGGCAGAATGGCAAGTTGCTCAAGATCATTGAGGTGCTGATGCGCCGGGTCGAGCAGGTGACGGATGACGGCGGTGCGGCCTATGCACATTTCGAGCGGGCGGTCATTCTTGAGGATCAGATCAGCGAACGCACCCGTGATCTGGAACACGCGCTCGATCTGCTCAACGACTCCAACGCGCAATTGGCGCAGGCCATTCGCGAGGCCGAGCGGGCACGCTCGGACCTTGCCAATGCCATCGAGACGATTCAGGAGGGTTTTGCTCTTTTCGACAGCGACGGGCGGCTGGTGCTGCACAACAGCCGTTTTGGCATGTATATGCCCGATCTTGTGGCCGAATTGCGCCCCGGACTGGAGTTTGCCGATTACGTGCGCCACGCCAGCCAAAGCCGGTTTCTGGAACTGCCTGATATGCAGAGCCGTGGCGATTGGGCGGCGCGGCGGATGCAGTTGCATCAGGAAAAGCATGTGATGTTCAACCTTAACCTGACCGGCGATTGCTGGGTTCAGGTGAGTGAGCATCGCACCCGCGACGGGCAAACGGTGATCCTGCAAACCGATATCACCGATATCATCCGGCTCGAGCGGCGCGAGCGTGGCAAACTGCTGGATGATCAGGCGCAGTTGATCCGGGCTACGTTGGAACACATTGATCAAGGCGTGTGCATCTTTGATCGCAGCGGGCAATTGCGCGGCTGGAATCAGAATGCGGGCAGCATGTTGTCGATTCCCATTTCGCGGTTTCGGGTGGGGATTGAATTCGATGTGATCCTGCGGCGCATCGGCAGCGATTTCGAGATTGAAGGTGGGCTGAGCGCACATGATATCGCGGTCTGGGTCGGCGCACAGGACCGGCGCGCGCCGTTGAGGTTCTATATGCGCTCGGGCACGCATAAGACGCTGGATGTTTTTGCCCGGCAGATGCCCGACCGGGGCTTTGTCATCAGTTTTTCGGATGTAACCGCCGAGCGGGCGGCCGCGCGCGCCCTGGCGCATGCGAATGAACGGCTAGAGCAGCGGGTGCGCGACCGCACGCTGGAGTTGGAGGATGCCTTGGCCAAGGCCGAGCGCGCCAATGCCTCTAAATCGCGGTTCGTCGCGGCGGCGAGCCATGATTTGCGCCAGCCGCTTTCGGCGGCGCGGCTCTATCTTGCGTCGCTGCAAGAGGAATTGGCCAGCGCCGATCACCGGGTGTTGATGGACAAGGCGCAGCGGGCGCTGACAAGTGTTGAAGACATCATTGACGCGCTGCTGGATATATCACGGCTGGAATCCGGGCATGTCGAAGTCGATGTGACCCACGTGCCGCTCCGCCGGATCACGGATCAACTGATCGACGAATTCGCACCGATTGCCGCGATCAAGGGTTTGGACCTGCGCTATGTTCCCTGCGGTGCCATGGTCGAGAGCGATGCAAGTTATCTGCGGCGGGTGTTGCAGAACCTGATCGCCAATGCCATCCGCTACACACCTTCGGGCAAGGTGCTGGTGGGGGCGCGGCGGCAGGGGCGCAATCTGCGTCTGGAAGTGCGCGACACGGGGCCGGGTATCGCCCCCGCCGATCAGGACCGCATTTTTCAGGAATTTCACCGGCTGGATGCACATGTCAGCGCTGCCGAGGGGATGGGCCTTGGGCTGGCTATCGTGGACCGGGCCTGCGCACTTTTGGGGCACCCGTTGGAATTGCGCTCTGATCTGGGGTGTGGGGCCTGTTTCAGCGTGACGGTGCCGCTTGTCTCTGTGGCGCGGAGCGGGCCTGAAATCCGGGGCGTGGGCGGCGCCCGGGCAAGAGCCTCGCTCGAGGGGCGGATCGTACTTTTGATCGAGAATGATCCCGATTTGCGCCACGCCCTGACCCTGCTTTTGCGCGGTTGGGGGGCAGATGTGGTGGAGGCGGGTAATCTCTTGGAAGCATTGACGCAACTGGCGGATTTAGGGCTGAGCCCTGACGCGATGTTGGTGGATTATGAATTGGACGAGGGCGTGCGCGGGCCCGAGGTGATCGCGCGGATCATGGCGCGCCACGGGGTTATTCCGGCGCGGATCATCACCGGGCATCTTGTGGCGGAAATGCACGCGCATTGCCGCGCGGCGGGGCTGGAGGTATTGCCAAAACCGATTGATCCCGCAGAGCTTGAGGCTTTTCTGAAGGCGGCAGTGGGATAAGACGCGTGGTGACTTAGCCGATAAAGCGGCGGGCCACCGCGCCTGCCATATAGCTGATCCGCCCCTCAGCCATGGTTGCCACCACGCGGCGTGTATCGGCCGCGAGGATAACAAGATCGGCGCGTTGGCCGGGGCGGAGCGTGCCGCGGTCCGACAGCCCCAAAAGCCGTGCCGGACCAGAGGATATCAGCCCCCAAGCGGTCGCCAGATCACAGACCCCGCCATCCGCCAAAAGAAAGGCCGCGCGCATGAGCGAGGGGTAATGGTAATCAGAAGCCAGCGCATCCACGAGACCCATCGCCACCAGATCAACCGCGCTGACATTGCCCTTGTGTGATCCCCCGCGCACCAGATTGGGCGCGCCCATGATGACGGCATCACCGCCCGCGCGCGCCTCTTCTGCGGCTTCGAGCGTTTCGGGGAATTCGGCGATGGTCATACCGCGCGCGCGCGCCTGCCTGCGGCCTTCGGCGGTGGCATCGTCATGACTGCCCAGCCGCACGCCGCGCGCGGCCAAACCTGTGGAAAGGCGGTCCAGTGCGGGGCCGACCTCGGGTAGTCGCGCGTGCAGGCCTTGGATATATTCGAGATGCTTTTCGGGATTGCGCCCGATGCGCAGCGCTTGCCCGGTCAGACCTTGCGGTTTTTTGCCCGCCGCAAGTGCCTTGTGCGGCAGGTGGTCGTTGAACACGACATAGCCGATGCCGTGGCGTGCGACCATGTCTTCGACAGCGGCGTAGTCATCGAGCAGCGACATTTCAAAGCGCAATTGTGCGTGCAGATCGGTTTCGACATGCTCGCGCACCGCAGTCAGGGCCGCAAAGACCTGATCGGCGAATTCCGGCCCGCGCATGCCGCCTTCCCAGCTATAGAACTGCGCCAGAACAGCGGTGGTGATGCCATTGGCGGCCAGTTCCGCCTCGGTTGCGATCATGCCTTGGGCGAGATCCTTCATCGCGCCGCGCCGGGGGGCCAGATGCCGCTCGAACCCATCACCATGAATATCGACGATGCCGGGCAGGATCATATAGCCGTCCAGATCAACCGCGCGGCCCGATGGCGTATCGGCAATCCGCCCGTTGCTGAGCGAGAGGTCGCAGGCGGTCAGCCCCTCGGCTGTCAGCACCTGTGCCCCGCGCAATGTGATCTCAAGCGTTGTCATTGTCATCTCCACCCGAGGAGCACATCGCCAAGCGTCAGGCCATGGTTGAATTGGCCCTGCGCCAGAAATTCCTCGACCTGCGCGATCACGAGCGGGTTATTCATCAGAAAGGTATGCGTGACCGGCAGAGTGATATGATCCGCCATGCCTTCGACACGGGTTGATGCGACCGAGACTTTGCCATCGTCCGGCCCGTCGATCAGGCTGGAAAAATAAGGGTTGAGCGAGCGGGTGCCGGCGATCACCCCCAACTCGAAATCCACAGGCGGAAGGTTTTCCGGCACGCCGCCCGGCCCGGTTTCCAGCTGAAGACCCGCAGGCCCGTTGAGCCAGCGGAAAAGTTCGAGCCCGCCCAGTTCATCCACCAATTCGCTGCCATGGTTGGGCGGGGCCAGCATCACGACCCGGCCCATCTGGTCAGGGCGGTTGTCCTTGAGCCAGAGCCGCAAGAGGATGCCGCCCATGGAATGTGTGACGAAATGCACCCGCGTCGCGCCGCAAACCCGGACCGCAAAGGGCAGCGTTTCGCGTGCGAGCCGCTCGATTTCCTCTTCGGTCGAGGGGTAATCGGGGCTGAAGACGTCATATCCGCGGGCCTCAAGCACCTCTTGCAGGATGACAAAAGATGCATCCGAGCGCGCCAACCCATGCAAGAGCACCACGCAATCGGCCCGCGCCGCCGTGGTCCAGAGGGCCAAAATCAGGCCTGCAAGGATGGTCATTCTGCTCATGTCGTCCCCATAGGCGCAAATGCGCGTGCTGAACAGGGGTCACGCGCCGTCGCGTTTGGCCAAGCCTGCTGCACGCATCTGGCTGAGCGTCATGCGCGGGGTCAGCGCCTCGGTCGAGATCACAAGATCGAGCACGGCACCGGTCGGCGAGGCGCAGGCGCGGGTGAACGCATCTGCGAAATCCTCGGTGCGCTCTACCCGCTCGGCGTGAAAGCCATAGGCGCGCGCGAGGGCCGAAAAATCGGGATTGACCATATCCGTGCCCGAGACGCGTTCGGGATAGTTGCGTTCCTGATGCGCGCGGATGGTGCCGTAGATGCCATTGTTAAGGATGAGGATGACCGGCTGCGCCCCCGCCTGTGCGGCGGTGGCCAGTTCCTGACAGGTCATCTGAAAATCACCATCCCCGGCAAAGCAGAGCACGCGCCGCTCTGGATGCACGACTTTGGCGGCAATCGCCGCCGGGATGCCATAGCCCATGGCCCCCGATTGCGGAGCCAAGAGGCGCATCGCAGCCCCGTATTTCAGGAACCGCCCTGACCAGATCGCAAAATTGCCCGCGCCGTTGGTGATGATCGCATCCTCGGGCAGAACCTTGCGCAGATAGGCTGTCACCTTGCCCATATCGACGGGCGAGGGCAGGTCAGGCAGGTCAAACCCCGCCTCATACCCGGCGCGCGCCTCGGCCCGCCAAGCGGCCCAATCCCCCTGCACCGGCCCACCTGCGTTCAAGGCGTGCGCAAAGGCATTCGGCCCGGCTTGAATGCCCAGTTCCGGCTGATAAACCTTGCCCAATTCCAGATCAGAGCCATGCACATGGATCAGACGTTGCTGCGGCTCTGGCAGGTCAAACACCGTATATCCATCGGTCGAGTTCTCGCCAAAGCGGTTGTTGACGGCCAGAATGACATCCGCCTCAGCCAAGAGGCGGCGCACATTGGGCACCATGCCCACGCCCGCCTCGCCACAAAAGACCGGCGCGTGATTGTCGAACTGATCCTGATAGCGAAAGACCGAGACGACCGGGATGTCGGACGCCGCTGCAAATTCTTGCAGGGCTGCGCGCCCTGCGTCTGTCCAGTTGCAGCCGCCATAGAGAAGGAGAGGCCGCTTGGCCCCTGCCAGCATTGCGCGCGCTTTGGTTACGGCCTGAGCCCCCGGTTCCGGCTCTGGATAGGTTCCCGGGCCGGAGAGCGGCGGCACCTCTGTCATATCGGTCAGCATATCCTCGGGCAGGGCCACCACCACCGGGCCGGGGCGGCCCGTCACGGCGGTTTTCCACGCCCGCGCCACGATTTCGGGGATGCGGCCCACCTGATCAATCTCGACCGCCCATTTCACCATAGTGCCAAACACGGCGCGGTAGTCCAGCTCTTGGAATGCCTCGCGCCCTTTCATATCGGTGCCTACCTGACCCACAAAAAGGATCATCGGCGCACTATCCTGCATCGCGGTATGCACCCCGATTGCGGCATTGGTCGCCCCCGGCCCGCGCGTGACCCAACAGATGCCAGGACGGCCCGTCAGCTTGCCATAGGCGGCGGCCATAAAGGCGGCTCCGCCCTCTTGGCGGCATAGGGTGAAATCAAGCCGCCCGGCTGTGTCGTGCAAGGCATCCAATACCGCAAGATAGCTCTCGCCCGGCACGCCGAAACTGTGCCGCGCCCCCAATGCCAGCAGGCAATCCACCAGCAATTGCCCGCCGTTGCGCGTGTTGGTTCCCATGTCCTGCTCCTTTGTGTTGGTCGCGCGCAAGCTGGCCCAAGGCGGGGGGCAAAGACAACCCCTTTTCACCGGTCGACCTGCCGCCTAGGGTTGGCCCAGTCGATCTTTGCCTCAGGTGTTCTCATGCCTTCGCCCCGCCTTGCTGCCCGCGCCGTGATTGTGGATCAGGGGAGGTTGTTGCTGGTCAATGCCTATGCCGATGCCGCCAGCACGCTGTGGTGCGCGCCGGGCGGCGGGGTCGAGCTGGGCACATCGCTGCCCGAGAACCTGATGCGAGAGGTCCATGAGGAGACCGGATTGACGATCCGCGTGGGCACACCCTGCCTGATCAACGAGTTTCATGCGCCCGCCACAGGCTTTCATCAGGTCGAGGTGTTCTTTCGTTGCACGGTGACTGCAGGAGCGCTTTCGGAGGATTGGCGCGATCCCGAGCAGATTGTAACCCGTAGGCGTTGGGTGACAGAGGCGGAGATGGGGGAACTCCGGTTCAAGCCCGACAGTCTCGCGCGCGTCGCCTTTCAGCGCGGCATGGGTTACGATCCTTTGGAGGAAATCGTTGGTCCCTGAGGGCGCATCGGGATGACCGAGACCGCAACGCCGCCGAGAACCAGCGCGCTTGCCAGCACGAATTCGGCGCTCAGCGCCTCGCCCAAGAACAGCATGCCGCCTGCCATGGCAATGACCGGAACGGTCAGTTGTGCCACCGCCGCAACCGAGGCCGCCAACCGAGGCAGAAGGCTATACCAAAGCGCGTATCCCAAACCGGATGTCACCGCCCCCGACAGCACCGCAAGCAAGACGCCCTGCGGCCCGATCACGATTCCCTCGGCCCCCTTGGGCACCAGCCAGCCGACCAAGAGGCCCACGGGCGCGGCCCAGATGAAATTGGCGGCCGTGGCCATCAGCGCATCGCCTGATTTGCGCCCCGTCAACGAATAGACGCCCCAGCCGATGCCTGCCCCTGCCATCAGCAGGCCATGGATGACGCTCACCTGTGGTCCGCCTCCGGGCCAGAGCAGCCACGCCAGCCCGGCAAAGGCCAGCCCGGCCCCGGTCCAGCGCCGCACTGGCATTGCCTCGCGCGCGAAGAGTCCCCCCGCGAACATGGTGATCTGCACCACGCCAAACAGGATCAGCGCGCCCAGACCAGCATCAAGCCCCCGGTAGGCTATCGAAAATCCGTAGAAATAGATCAAAAGGGCCATGACCCCAATCGCGCGCCCCGGCCCCAACAGGCGCAGGCCACCGCGCAGCACAAGGCACAAAAGCCCCAGCATCACCGCGCCAGAGATCAGGCGGATCACCCCAAAGCTCACGGCATCTATATCGCCCCCGGCAATAGCCATACGGGTCAGCACCGAATTGGCGGCAAAGGCGATCATGGTCAGGGCGGTCAAAAGAAAAAGGCGCATGCCTGTTGCTACCCGCTCTGACGCGCAGGGTATAGTCAGATGATCGTGAAGCTGCCCGCTTTCATCGGTCTACAGATGCTCAAATCCCGACCTTTCCGCCGGATCTTGCCCGCGCCGGGAAAGGGCCGCCCTTGGGCGACCCCAGATGCCGATTGCTCAGCTTTGCGCATCCAACTGGCCGCTGCGAAAGAGCAGGCCCGCCGCGACGGTGCCGATCACCGGGGCGACGATAAAGAGCCACAGTTGCGCCAATGCGGTGCCGCCGACGAATACCGCAGGCCCGATCGAGCGCGCCGGATTGACCGAAACGCCTGTCACGTTGATGCCGACGAGGTGGATCACCACAAGGGCAATGCCGATGGCCAGCCCCGCCAGATGCGCGGGTGCGCCTTTGCCGGTGGCCCCAAGGATCACGACCATGAACAGAAAACTCGCCACGACCTCGAAGAGGAAAGCCGCCGTCATGGTGTATTCGCCCAGATAGCCCGGACCCCAGCCATTCTGGCCCAGCCCGTTTTGGGCAAGGCTGTAATCCGCCTTGCCGCTTGCGATCGTCATCAACACGAAGGCCCCTGCCACAGCGCCCAGGATTTGCGCCACGATATAGCCCGCCGCCGTGGTCAGGGACATGCGGCCCGCCGCAACCGCCCCCAACGATACCGCAGGGTTGATATGGCAGCCCGAAACCGGACCGATGCCATAGGCCATGCCAATCAGGGCAAAGCCAAAGGCAAAGCTGATGCCTGCAAGGCCGATATCGCCCCCGGCAAGCACCGCCGCCCCACAGCCAAAGAGAACAAGAGTGAAAGTGCCGATAAACTCGGCCAGTTGCTTTTGCATTGGAAACCACCTGCTGAACTTGTTGAACAGCGCTAGATTATCGCGGGTTTCAATCTCTGGAATGGGGAATTTTCGGTGTTTGGGTTACGTATTTGATGCCCGGTCACCGTCCAAAAAAAAGGGGCCGCCCGAAGGCAGCCCCGATCCGATTGCACAAGGCAAGCGTGATTTACATCATGCCGCCCATGCCGCCCATGTCGGGCATACCGCCGCCACCGGCGTTTTCTTTTTGCGGCTTGTCGGCCACCATCGCTTCGGTGGTGATCAACAGGCCTGCGATCGAAGAGGCATCTTCGAGAGCGGTGCGGACAACCTTGGCCGGGTCGATGACGCCAAACTTGAACATGTCGCCATATTCATCAGTCTGTGCGTTATAGCCGAACTTGGCGTCAGAGCTCTCGCGGATTTTGCCTGCGACGACGGAGCCGTCAACACCGGCATTCTCTGCGATCTGGCGCAGCGGCGCTTCGAGCGCGCGGCGCACGATGGCGATACCGGCGTTCTGGTCACTGTTGACACCTTCAAGACCGGCCAGTTTCTTGGCCGCCTGAACCAGAGCCACACCACCGCCGACAACGATGCCTTCTTGCACGGCTGCGCGGGTTGCATTGAGCGCGTCATCGACGCGGTCCTTGCGCTCTTTCACTTCGATCTCGGTCATGCCGCCAACGCGGATGACAGCAACGCCACCGGCCAGTTTGGCCACGCGCTCTTGCAGCTTCTCGCGGTCGTAATCCGAGGTGGTGTCCTCGATCTGCTGGCGGATTTGGCTGACGCGTGCTTCGATCTCGGCCTTTTCGCCCGCACCATCGACGATGGTGGTGGCGTCTTTGGTGATCGAAACTTTCTTGGCGCGGCCCAGCATGTCCATGCCGACATTCTCAAGCTTCATGCCGAGGTCTTCGGAAATCACCTGACCACCGGTCAGAATGGCGATATCCTGCAGCATCGCCTTGCGACGGTCGCCAAAGCCGGGGGCCTTGACGGCAGCGATCTTGAGACCGCCACGCAGCTTGTTCACGACCAGCGTTGCGAGGGCTTCGCCTTCGACATCTTCGGCAATGATCAGGAGCGGTTTTTGCGACTGGATCACTTGCTCGAGCAGCGGCACCATCGGCTGAAGGCTCGAGAGTTTCTTCTCGTGCAGCAGGATGAGGCAGTCCTCAAGGTCCGCAACCATTTTGTCAGCATTGGTGACGAAATAGGGGCTGAGATAGCCACGGTCGAACTGCATGCCTTCGACGACATCGGTCTCGGTCTCGAGGCCTTTGTTCTCTTCGACAGTGATGACACCCTCGTTGCCGACTTTCTGCATCGCTTCTGCGATCTGACGGCCAATTTCGGCCTCGCCATTGGCAGAAATGGTGCCAACCTGCGCCACTTCGGCGCTGTCGTTGACGGGGCGCGATGCGGCTTTGATGGCCTCGACAACCTTGCTGGTGGCCAGATCGATACCACGCTTGAGGTCCATCGGGTTCATGCCGGCGGCAACCGCCTTCATGCCTTCTTTGACGATGGCCTGAGCCAGAACCGTCGCGGTGGTGGTGCCGTCGCCGGCCTCGTCATTGGTGCGGCTGGCGACTTCTTTCACCATCTGCGCGCCCATGTTCTCGAACTTGTCTTCCAGTTCGATTTCCTTGGCAACCGATACACCGTCCTTGGTGATGCGCGGTGCGCCAAAGGATTTGTCCAGAACCACGTTCCGGCCTTTGGGGCCGAGGGTTACTTTGACCGCATCGGCCAGAATGTTCACGCCCTTGAGCATGCGATTGCGGGCGTCGGTATTAAAGCGTACGTCTTTTGCAGCCATTTGAGGTGCTCCCGTGTTTGATTTCCGGTTGGATCAGCGTAAGGGGGAATGCCCTTACGAAATCACGCCCAGAATGTCGCTTTCCTTCATGATCAGCAGCTCTTCGCCGTCGACCGTGACTTCGGTGCCGGACCATTTGCCGAACAGAATGGTGTCGCCAGCCTTGACGGCCATTGCGATCAGTTCGCCATTGTCCTTGCGGGCGCCATCGCCGCAGGACACAACTTGGCCCTGGCTCGGTTTTTCTTTGGCGCTGTCGGGAATGATCAACCCGCCCGCGGTTTTAGCTTCGCTTTCAACGCGGCGGACAAGCACGCGGTCATGCAGCGGTTTAAATGCCATCTCTGAGGCTCCTTGGCTCAAAGTTACTCCCTAATGATCCCCGCTTGGAGATCATTAGCACTCATGGGGTTCGAGTGCTAACGGCGCATAGCTAGGGAGTGCGCTGGGGTGAGTCAACCGTTTTGATCCGCAAAAATTTCCTTTTCGACCAACCCCGCTTTGGGATTTTATGCCGCAGTGCAGCATCGGGCAGGTGACAAGCCGTGCCCACCCACCTATAAGGCGCGCAAACCCGCATCAATGACAGGATGACCCCTATGACCACGCTTGTTTTCGGCCATAAATCCCCCGACACCGATTCCACCGGCTCGCCTATTCTCTGGGCTTGGTATCTTAATGAGGTGAAAGGTGCGCAGGCCGAAGCTGTCCTTTTGGGCGAGCCCAATACCGAGGCTGCCTTTCTCCTGCGCAAATGGGACCTGCCCAAGCCGCGTATCATTGCCGATGTCGACGCCGGTCAGCCTTGCGTGATCGTGGACACCAACAACCCGGCAGAATTGCCCGCCAACATCAACAACGCCGACATTCAGGCAATCATCGACCATCACAAGCTGGTGGGCGGTTTGGAAACCAAAGGCCCGATTGACATCACCGTGCGCCCGCTGGCCTGCACCGCGACCATCATGCTTGACCTGATGGGTGACGATGCCGCGAAAATGCCAAGCTGGGCCAAGGGCACGGCGCTGACCTGCATCCTGTCGGACACGCTCGAATTCCGTTCGCCCACGACCACCCCGCATGACCGCGCTGTGGCCGAAAAACTGGCTGCCGATCTGGGCATTTCGATCCCCGACTATGCCGCCGAAATGTTTGCCGCCAAATCCGATGTCTCGGCCTTTTCCGATGCTGAACTGCTGCGCATGGATTCCAAGGAATATGAGGTTGGTGGCAAGTCGTTCCGCGTGAGCGTGCTTGAAACCACATCGCCCGCCATCGTGCTCGACCGCAAGGCAAGCCTGATGCAGAGCATGACCACCGTCGCCGCTGAGGATGGCGTGGATCAGGTGCTGCTCTTTGTGGTGGATATTCTGAATGAAGAAGCCACGCTTCTGGTGCCCAACGATCTGGTCAAGACAGTTGCAGAAAAAAGCTTTGGCGCGACCGTGTCGGGCGATGCCGTGGTGCTGCCGGGCATCATGAGCCGCAAAAAGCAGATCATCCCCAATCTGGCGCTCTGAACGTCATATCGAGATTTCGAGCAGGGCCGCCGATGGGCGGCCCTTTTCGTTTCAGAGGGCCGAATCTGGCCGCAGACGCCATAACGCAGCGTTCCGGGGTGACAATATCGCGGTGCCGCGCCATGGTGCATTCCAGCCAAGGGAGGTCCGCCATGTCCGAATATCCGCATCTTCTGAGCCCGCTTGATCTGGGGCACGTGACCTTGAAAAATCGCGTGCTTATGGGGTCCATGCACACCGGGTTGGAGGAAACCCGTGATTGGAACCGGGTGGCAGAGTTTTATGCGGCACGGGCGCGCGGCGGTGTGGCCCTTATGGTCACGGGTGGCATGGCCCCCAATCGCGAGGGCGGCGTATTTCCCGGTGCGGCAGGGCTATTCACGCCCGAGGATATCACTAATCACCGCATCGTCACGGACCGGGTGCATGAGGCGGGGGGGCTGATCGCGATGCAAATCCTGCACGCTGGCCGCTACGCCTATGGCAAGGAATGCGTCAGCGCCTCAGCCATCAAGTCGCCGATTTCGCCCTTTACGCCCAAGGCATTGGACGAGGAGGGGATCGAAAAGCAGATCGCCGATATCGTCACCGCCGCGCAGCGTGCGCGCGAGGCAGGCTATGACGGGGTCGAGATCATGGGGTCCGAGGGGTATTTCCTCAACCAGTTTCTTGTGACCCACACCAACAAGCGCGAGGATCGCTGGGGGGGGGCGTATGAGAACCGGATGCGCCTGCCGATTGAGGTGGTGCGGCGTGCGCGGGCGGCGGTGGGGGATGATTTCATCATCATTTACCGGCTTAGCATGATTGATCTGGTGCCGGGTGGCAGCACCCATGACGAAGTCGTGCAATTGGCGCAAGAAATTGAGCGTGCGGGCGCTTCGATCCTCAACACCGGTATCGGCTGGCATGAGGCGCGGATTCCCACGATTGCAACCAGCGTGCCGCGTGCAGGTTTTGCCTGGGTTACGAAAAAACTGATGGGCAAGGTGAGTATTCCTGTCATTACCTCGAACCGGATCAACACGCCTGAGGTGGGCGAGGCGGTTTTGGCAAGCGGGGCCGCTGATATGGTCAGCATGGCGCGGCCGTTTCTGGCGGATGCAGAGTTTGTCAACAAAGCGGCGGCAGGGCGCAGCGCTACGATTGCACCCTGCATCGCCTGCAATCAGGCGTGCCTTGATCACACATTCTCGGGCAAGCTGACATCCTGTCTGGTCAATCCGCGCGCCTGCCACGAAACGGAACTGGTGATTGCGCCCGCAGAAATGCCCAAGCGGATTGCGGTGGTCGGTGCGGGGCCTGCGGGCCTTTCGGCGGCGATCACTGCGGCGGGGCGTGGGCACCAAGTGACGCTCTTTGATCGTGCGGCGGAACTGGGCGGTCAGTTGAACATGGCCAAGGTCATCCCCGGTAAGGAAGAGTTTCGCGGGCTGGTGGACTGGTTTGGCACCATGGTGGCCGAGTCGGGCATCGATCTGCGTCTTGGGCAAGAGGTGACCGCCGATCATCTGGACGGCTTTGATGCCGTGATTATCGCCACCGGCGTGATTCCACGCGATCCGGGTATTCCGGGGCAGGATGGGCCGAATGTGGTGACGTATGTTGACGTATTGCGGGGCGGTGCAGAGGTGGGCCACCGCGTGGCCGTGGTGGGCGCGGGCGGCATCGGTTTCGACGTGTCCGAATACCTCGTGCATGAGGGGATCAGCCCGACCGAAGACATCACATTGTGGCGTACCGAATGGGGCGTGGGCGATCCGGCAGAGGTGCGCGGGGGCCTTGCGCCGCAGGGACCGCAGCCAGAGCCGGCCGCGCGCAAGGTCACGCTCTTGCAACGCAAGGCAGAGGCACCGGGCAAGCGGTTGGGCAAAACAACAGGCTGGATTCATCGCGCCGCCCTCAAGATGAAGGGCGTCGAGATGATCGGTGGTGTCAATTACGAAAAGATTGACGCAGAAGGGCTGCACGTGAGTTTTGGCGAGGCCCGCGAACGCCCGACATTGATTGCGGCGGATACCGTCGTGCTTTGCTCGGGGCAGTTGAGCGAGCGCAGTCTGGCCGATACGTTGGCGGCGCGCGGAATAGAGGCGCATGTGATCGGCGGCGCGGATTTGGCCGCCGAACTTGATGCGAAACGCGCGATAGATCAGGGCACGCGGCTGGCTGCCACGCTCTGACGCGGTTTATTCGACGGTGATCGTGATCACTTCGGACACCACGGGTGGGGCGTGCGGCACATGGTTGAGGTCGCCCATCACCAGTTGCAGCGTATGCGTGCCCGGTGCCAGATCAAGCGTGGCCTCTGTCTGACCGCCGCCGAAATGGCGGTGATTCTCATCCGCGGGCAAGCCGACGGTCAGCTCTTGCTCCCCGTCCGGCCCTTCGCCCAAGGGCGGGCGATTGACCAGAATGTGATGGTGGCCTGTCGCCTCTTTTTCAGTGCCGGCAGGGGCCACGCCCATGCCTTTGAGACCAAAGATAACTTTGACGGGTGCTGTAACGGTGGCCCCATCCTCGAGATTGACGAAATAGACCTCGGCCCCTTCAGGTGCGGGGGTATCCCCGGCGAAGAGGGGGAATGAGAGACTCAGAAAGGTGGCGGCAGTGATTGCAATGATGCGTGTCATAGTGGCTCCTCCCTAGGATATGGTAACATAGGTGGTGCGTTGGCCTAACCCGTCAACAATCGCTGCTTGATGTTTCCGTGTTTCCAGCTGGCGAACGATGCCGACGAAATCCAGATATTGTCCGGCAAGCGCCCCAGTTGTGCCTGATTTTCCCGTCACAAAGGCCCTCAAGACGCAATTCAGAGGTATTAGGATGGATCGCCTGACCGAAATGGAAGCCTTCGCCACCGTGGTGGATCAGGGCGGATTTACCGACGCGGCCCGTAAGATGGGCATATCAAAATCCGCCGTGTCCAAGCACGTGTCGTCGCTTGAGGCGCGTTTGGGGGCAAGATTGCTGAACCGCACCACGCGGCGTGTCAGCCCGACTGAAATCGGCCTAGCCTATTACGACCGGGCCTTGCGCGTGCTCAACGACGCGGGCGAAGCGGACGCGCTGGTGAGTTCGATGCAATCCGATCCCTCTGGCCTGTTGCGCATCTCTGTGGCGACAGATTTCGGGGTCAATCATCTCAGCCCGGTTCTGGGCCAGTTCCTTGATGAATTCCCCGATATCACCGTCAACATGGTGCTGAATAACCGCTATGTTGAGCTGATTTCAGAAGGCTTTGACATGGCCGTGCGCATCGGAGAGCTGGAGGACAGCACCCTGCGGGCGCGGAAACTGACCGAGACCACCAAGCGCATGATCGCCAGCCCCGGCTATTTCCAAAAACATGGGCGGCCGCAAAAGATCGACGATCTGAACGAACACAAGCTCTTGCATTACTCTAGCCAAGCGGGCGGGGCGGTATGGAAGCTGACCGCGCCTTCGGGGGAAAAGCGTCAGGTGCGCACGGCGGGTGGTCTAAGTGTGAATGACGGGCAATCCCTGCTGAATGCCGCGATTTCTGGCTTGGGTATCGCCTATCTTCCGTCCTTCCTTTATTCCCGTGCAATGGCGGATGGGCTGGTCGAAGATGCGATGCCCGAGTTGCCGCTGGAATTGCAGGGCATTTACGCGGTCTACCCGCCGGGCCGCTTCACCCAGCCCAAGGTGCGCGCCTTTATAGATTTTCTGGTCCATCAATTCGCCGATAAAGGCCCGGTGGACTGGTAACGTCGTCCTCCTCGCCACGCATGGCGGGTGCCTGCCCCGGCCGCGGTCTGCTCGCCGCGCCGGGGTTTTTCATTCGGTGCCGGTGTGGCGCACAAGCCCTGTGCAGTCACTTCATATTGTCAAATTCCCTCCATCGCCCCAGTTTGATCAGTGAAACTGATAAACCCGTGAGAGGATGACACATGGCTAACCCAAAACTTCTGTTGATTTCCGGATCGCTGCGCAAGGGATCGTATAACCGCATGCTGCTGGCCGAGGCCGCAGAGGCATTCGGCCCCGCAGAGATCAGCGACGGCAGTCTTGATCTGCCGCTCTACGATGGTGATCTGGAAGAGGCAGAGGGTGTGCCAGACGCGGTGAAACACCTCGCGCAGCAGATCAAGGACGCCGATGCCGTGATCATTGGAGCACCCGAATACAACAAAGGGATAACCGGCGTTCTCAAGAACGGGCTGGATTGGATCAGCCGGGTGCCGGGGGCGGCGTTCAAGAACAAGCCCGTTGTGGTGGTCTCGGCCTCTGCCGGGCGCACCGGGGGCGAGACGGCCCAATTCATGACGCTGTCTTGCCTTACGCAGTTACAGGCGCGGCTCGTGCCGGGCACGGCGGTTTTGATCGCGGGGGCGATGAACGCCTTTGACGATGCAGGCAAGCTCAAGGATGAGACATCGCGAAAACTGTTGGCGGAGCGGATGGCTGCGCTGCGCGCCGAGGTCGTCTGAACGCAAAGGGCCGCCCCTGAGGGGCGGCCCGATCTGTTGTGCAGGACGGTTTTACGCGTCGAGCCAGACTTGCTCATAGTGCATTTCGCGGAATTGATGCGCCTGCACGCCCTTGACCTTGTCCGTGTGGTGCAGCGCCTGATTGCGCCAGAAGGGCTGAATCACGGCACCGCTGTCTTGCAGCATCGTTTGCAGCTTGGCCGAATATTCGCGGCGCTTGTCCGCGTCGAAAACACCCAAGGCTTCATCCAGCAGCGCATCGAATTCCGGGTTTGCATGGCCAGATTCATTCCATGCCTCGCCCGATTTATAGGCCAGTGCCAGCACCTGAACGCCCAAAGGACGCGGACCCCAGTTGGTGGTCGAGAAGGGATATTTGGTCCAGTCGTTCCAGAAGCTTGCCCCCGGAATCACCGTCCGCTTGACGTTGAAACCCGCCTGACGCAGTTGGTCGCCGATGGCATCGGTGGTGGTGGTCCGCCAGTCGCCATCAATCGAGATGATCTCGATCTCTGTGTCGCCATGCCCTGCGGCGCGTGCCATTTCGATGGCCTTGGCCGGATCAGCCGCAATCGCAGGCAGTTCGGCATATTCCGGGTGGAACGGAGCCACGTGGTGGTTTTCTGCCGGAATACCCTCGCCATTGATCGAAATGGCCAGCAAAACGGCATTGTCGCAGGCCAATTGGATGGCGTTGCGCAATTCTTTGCTGTCATAGGGCGCGGTATCGGCGCGCATCCGGGCGACGATGGTGTTGGCGGTTGTCTTGGACTGTTTGATCAGACCAAGGGCATCGTAGGACTCGATGAAATCGGCGGTGGATTCGTCGTTGATGTCGATCTCATCGCCATCAAATGCGGCTACGATCGAGGCGTTATCTTCGCCAAAGTCCACAAAGCGGATGCCGTCGAGATAGACATCGCCACCCCACCACTTGCCGTCTTCCCGGCGCTTGACCTCGGCGGCGACGCCGATGTCCATCGAGACAAGCTCGAACGGGCCGGTCCCGATGGGGGCCTTGGCCAGATCGCCATCGTCCCCAAAGCTGGGGTGGACGCAGAGCGCAGGATAGTCGGACATGCCCGCGATAATGGTGATATCGGGGCGGGGCAGATTGAGGCGAATAGTGAAATCATCCACTCGCTCAATGGCCCCATCGAGCGCGCGGCCTGTGTCTGGGTCGATCAACGTGGCCATCCGCGAGGCCATGGAATTGCCTTCGGCGGCTTTGTCGCACCAGCGGTTGAGATTGTGGATCACGTCATCGGCATTGAACGCGTCGCCATTGTTCCAGACCGCGTTCTGACGGACCTTGAGCGTGTAGGTCATGGCGTCATCGCTGACCTCCCAGCCTTCCAACAACATCGGCTGAAAGCTGAAGTCAGAGGCCCAGCGTACCAGCGGTTCGCAGAACTGGCGGGCGACATTGCCCGGCTCGGTCCAGGAATATTTGCGCGGATCAGTGATATCCATCACGCGGCTTGCCACACGCAGCACGCCGCCTTTCTTGGCGTCTTCAGCATATGCGGCTGTGGGCACTGCAAGTCCGAGCAACCCGTAAGCTGCAGTGGCAGAGGCACCAAAGGTCGAGGCGAGCGCCACGAATTCGCGGCGGCTCATCTTGCCGGCGCGGGTGTCCTCGGCCATTTTCGCGACGACCGGGCGCACGCTGTCGTGCGAGGTGTCTTTGGTCATTGTCTTCTCCCTGTTGATTATCATGTTGGGTGCTGTCGTTTTTTGGACAGTCTTGCCGCTAGTGTTAGCAGGGCTTGCGCGCTGCACCAGTCATTTTTGAACGTCCCGGTCTCATTTGGTTCGGGCAACTCCGCCAGTCCGTCACGGGGCAAAGACTACTGCGATTCGATCCCATAGATCGCCTGTTTGCGACAAAAGCCCGCCAAATTAGCTTGAGGCCGGGGCGAGCCGGGGCTAGATCAGCGCCAAAGGAGCCCCGCGCATGAGCCTCAACACCTTTGGACATCTGTTTCGTTTCACCACCTGGGGCGAGAGCCATGGGCCCGCACTTGGGGCCACGGTGGATGGTTGCCCTCCGGGGGTGGCGCTGGATGAGACGATGCTGCAGCACTGGCTGGACAAGCGCCGTCCGGGGCAGAACAAGAATATGACCCAACGCAACGAGCCGGATGCGGTGCGTATCCTGTCGGGCGTCTATGAGGGGCAGAGCACGGGAACACCGATTCAGCTGATGATCGAGAACACCGATCAACGCTCGCGCGATTATGGCGAGATTGCCAAGACATTCCGCCCCGGTCATGCCGATATCACCTATTATCTGAAATATGGCCTGCGCGATCCACGTGGTGGCGGGCGGTCTTCGGCGCGGGAAACGGCGGCGCGAGTTGCGGCGGGGGGCGTGGCACGCGCGGCCTTGGAAGCACTTGTGCCGGGGATCGAGATCAAGGGCTATATGGTCGCCATGGGCGAGATGGAGTTGGACCGCGCACAGTTCGATTGGGACGCGATTGACGGCAATGATTTCTGGCTGCCTGACGCGGCGGCGGCCCCTGCGTGGGAAGACTATCTGCAAGCGCTGCGCAAGAAACATGATTCGGTCGGCGCGGTGATCGAAGTGGTGGCACGCGGTGTGCCCGCAGGCCTTGGCGCGCCGATTTATGGCAAGCTCGATACGGATCTGGCCGCCGCGATGATGTCGATCAACGCCGTCAAAGGCGTTGAGATTGGCGAAGGCATGGCCGCCGCGCGCCTCACCGGCAGCGCCAATGCCGATGAGATTTTCATGGGTGAGAACGGCCCGGAATTCGCCTCGAACCATGCGGGCGGTATCCTTGGCGGGATTTCGACAGGCCAAGAGATCGTTGTGCGGTTTGCGGTCAAGCCAACGTCGTCGATCCTGACCCCGCGCCAGTCGATCACCGTGGACGGAAACCCCATCGAGGTGGTGACCAAAGGGCGACATGACCCCTGCGTCGGCATTCGTGCCGTTCCCGTGGGCGAGGCGATGATGGCGTGCGTGATCCTTGACCACTTGCTGTTGCATCGTGGGCAGGTGGGCGATGGGCCGCGGGGGCACATCGGCTAAAGCCATTTTCTTGAAAAGAGAATGATCCGGAACTTTTCAAAGTCCCGGCGCCTCACACCCGCCCTTGCCGCGAGAGTTGCACCGCCAGCATCCCGGCCATGATGACCAGCGCGCCAGAAGTCATCTGAGCGGACCTATGTCGGTTGTTCCCGAACGCGTCGGCTATGCCACCGGCCAAGCCTCGCTCTCAGGAGCAAAAACGGCTTGCGACGTCATCGACGCTGGAGCCACCCGAGCCGTAGATGAAAAACTGTGGATTGTTGTCTGGGTGATACCTGACATCAAAGGTCTTCCCGTCTGCGCACCGACCGCGTGCAACAACCGTCTGCGCGTTCCGCTCGTAATTGATCCGCTCTGTGATCGTGTAGCCGGATTTTGTCTCACGCGACGCGGAGCTTGATGTCTGCGACCCTCCTGATGAGGAGGATTGGGGCTGAGCCGAAGCCGACGAATAATCACCGCCGGTGCATCCGCCCGGGCCACATAATTTTTCTGAAGCAGCCCCAACGGCGACTGCTCCGGCCATGGCCACACCCGCAGCGGCGATGACTTTGTCCCACCCAAAACCGATGTCAGATTGGCCACCTTGGGCAACTGCTACCGATCTTCGGAGGCCCTTTGTATCGCCGCGTTCAAAGCTACTCCAGACGACGTCGGTACCCGCCGGGGCACAGGCATCGCCTTCCGGGTCTTCGGCCTGTGTGACGCGCATCGAATAACATATCTTGTCATTCCCGGCCCACCAGCGACCTGCTTCTTGCCTACTATACCCTTTGTCCGTGCGTTTGCTGTATAAGGCGTGCCCATCCGTCTGATGATAGATGTAACGTGTCCCCAATGAGGGGTTGTTTGGTCCCAAATGATCCATGCGTTTTTCGCTGGTCAGTTTGGCCACCGTGTTGCCACTATACTTTTCGATGACTTGTGCCTGTGTCATGGGCTCTCCGCAGCCCGCAAGAATGGCACAACACATCAGTAATCCGGTTTTCACACACCGCATAGAATCAACCCAAATCAACACAACCTTACCAAGGTTCACAACTTCGTCATGGCCTGTCAAGCCCGGCGCCTCAGACCCGCCCTTGCCGCGAGAGTTGCACCGCCAGAATCCCGCCCATGATCACCAAGACCCCGATCAGGTCGCCCAATCGGAGGGCTTCGTTCAAGAGCACAGAGGCGATCGCTACGCCAAAGAACGGGTTGAGGAAATGAAAGGTAGCGGCGCGCGTTGCGCCGATCCGCTCAACCAGAAGAAACCACACCAGCGTGGCGGCGAGGCCGGGAACGAGCGTGGTATAGAGAAACGCCAAGACAAGCCGCGTGCTCCAGTCGATCACGAGGGGTTCGGTGGCAAGGCCGATGGAGCCGGTCAGGACCGCGCCCACCATCATCTGCAGGCCTACGACCATCAGAAAATTGCCCCCCGATGCCGCACCGCGCACCGCCAGCGTGGCAAAGGCCAGCGCAAAAACCGCGATCAGGCAGAGACTCACGCCGTAAAGATCCATTCCCCCCTGAAGCCGCGCGCCCATGATGATCACCACGCCGCCTAGCCCGGCAAAGAGGCCCATGATTCCAACCTTGCCAAGCCGCTCCTTTAAAAAGATCCAACTGAACAACCCCACGATGAGCGGCATGGCCGAGGCGATGATCGCGGCAAGCGAGGCCTCAATTGTTTGCATCGCCACGAAGTTCAGCCCGAGATAGAGCGCATTCTGGCAGATGCCGAAAATGATCGTGGCGCGCCATTGTGCGCGGGTCAGTCGCCAGCTTTGGCCCAAAATCAGGGCGATGGTAATGCCAAGTAGCCCGGAAATCAGGAAGCGCAGGCCAAGCGCTGTCAGGGGCGGGGCTGCAGAGACGATGATCCGTGCCGAGGTAAAGGCCGAGGACCACATGAGCGCAAAGCCCAGCCCCATCAGGATTGCCCGGATATCCATGTCTTGCCCGTCCCGTCTGATGCGCGTGCTTGGCGCGACCATTGAGGAAATACTGGCGGGGTTCAAGGGGCCAAGAGGATGGATCAGCGGATCGGATCAAAGAGCGCATCGCGCAGGGCGCAGTCGCGCTCCACATCGACGCCGCAGGGCACCGGTGCCAAATCGCGCGACAGGCAAAGCCGTGCCTCCTGAATGCGTCCGGCGCGGCAGGTGATGGTCAGCATGTCGGGTTCAAGCCCCGGATTTGCCTTGAGAAACGCCTCTTCGACCACTTTGGCGGGCAGTTTCACGGGCTTGGTGAGCTTGCGAAAGACCTCTGGCCGCGTGAATTGATCAAAGGCCGCGCGCGACAGCGCATAATAGTCGGCGGCACTCAGCCCTGAACAAGAGCCGTGTTTCTTCCATTGATACCAGGCAAGGCCTGTGCTTCCCATCACATCTGCCATTGCGCGGGTCATGGCGCGGGTGGGGGGCGCATGCACGCTCTGGCAATGCTCGGGCCAGCCGCGATGATATTGCGGCCAAAGACCGTGCAGAATCCAGCCGGTGTTGGCGGCATCGTCGCATTGCTCGGCACTGCGCGCGTCCCCCTCGAGCGCGCACCAAGTGGGCGACCAACTGAGGCTGAGCACGTAATAGTCAAACTCGCCCGCACGGTGTGATTGCGCGGTGGCAGGTAGAGGCAGAAGCAAAAGACAGAGCAACAAGGCAACTTGGGCACGCATTCTTTGGTCTTTCATTTTATCGGCAAGGTCAGTATAAGCTGCCCGAGTTCCCCTACAATGGAAACCCGTTCCGGCCCGCCGGAACCGCCTTTCAGGCGCCGGGGAAGTTTTGGGTAAAGGAGACCTGAGAGATGTCAAAGCCGATCATGGCCAAGGCCACAGCTGTCTGGCTGGTGGACAATACGACGATCAGTTTCAAGCAGATTGCCGATTTCTGCGGCATGCATGAATTGGAAGTGCAGGGGATCGCCGATGGCGATGTGGCGGCAGGCGTTAAAGGTTTTGATCCGATTGCCAACAATCAGTTGACGCAGGACGAGATCGAACGGGCGCAGGCAAGCCCGCTGCACAAGCTCAAGCTCAAATTCAATGCTGCCGCCCAAGGCGAAGAGACCCGGCGCGGCCCGCGCTATACGCCGCTGTCCAAGCGGCAGGATCGCCCCGCGTCGATCCTGTGGCTGGTCAAGTTCCATCCCGAACTGGCCGACAGCCAGATTGCGCGCCTTGTGGGCACAACGAAGCCGACCATTCAGGCGATTCGTGAACGCACCCATTGGAACATCGGCAGCATCCAACCGATCGACCCTGTTGCGCTTGGCCTGTGCAAACAATCCGAGCTTGATGCCGCCGTGCAAAAGGCCGCTGCGAAGAAGGCCAAAGATGGCGCCGCGCTGACCGATGACGAACGTCGCAAGCTCTTGAGCACCGAGCAAAGCCTTGAGGCGGACCTTGAGCCACGTGTGCCGACGGCGATGGAAGGGCTGGAGAATTTCACCCTAGGGCAGGATTACCACCCCGAAGTGCGTGAAAAGAAATACGACGCCGACAGTTTCTTTAATCTGCCCGCCTCGGATGACGAGGATGATGAGGATGATGATCAGGATGCTGGACGTCGTCGCCGCTAAAGCGGCTTAGATCACCAAGACCGCAATGGCCCGGGGTTTCTCGGGCCATTTTCATTTTGCCTAGGCCTCAGGCCGCAGGGATCCAGGTTGCGGCGAGCCCCAGAACATAGCTGGTGGCATGGGTGAGAAACACCATAACGGCGGCGCGGAACTCTGGCAGCACGAGCGCCCCGAGAAATCCGATATGCAGAACTGCAATGGCATTGAGCGACGTGCGAAACGGCTCTTTGCGGGTTTTGTGGCGGAATATCCCCTGTCCGGTCTTGGCCCCGAGCGATCCCCCGATCAGACAAAGCGTCAGAAGCGTACTCTCTGGCACGCGCCAGCGGCGTTCGATGGCACAGCGCTTGTCCCACCAGAACAAACCCAATGTGAGCGCGTTCAGGGCTAAAAGATACAGCAGGGTCAAGGCAAGTGGGGACATGGCTAAAAAAGGGGTCCAGTATCATTTGGGGCGGATGTCGCTAGGGGCGTGTCACAGACGCTTGCGGGCCGAGAGGGCCGCACTGATCGTACCATCGTCGAGATAGTCCAACTCGCCGCCAATGGGAACACCCTGAGCGAGCGAAGTAAGCGTGACTCTGCCGTCGAGCTGATCTGCGATGTAATGCGCGGTGGTTTGCCCCTCGACCGTGGCGTTGAGGGCCAGAATGACCTCGGTTATCGCCTCGGAATCGACCCGCGCCAAGAGTGCTGGAATGCGTAGAACCTCGGGGCCGACCTGATCCAGTGCCGACAGCGTGCCGCCCAGCACGTGATAGCGCCCTTTAAAGGCCTGCCCACGCTCCATCGCCCAGAGATCGGCCACATCCTCGACCACGCAAATCTGGCCATTGGCACGCTTGGCATTCGTGCAGATATCGCAAATCTCGGTGGTGCCGATATTGCCGCAGGTGGCACATTCCCGCGCCGTGTCGGCCACGGTCTGCATCAGCTTTGCCAAGGGCGATAGCAGCAAAGCGCGCTTGCGGATCAGGTGCAGCACCGCGCGCCGGGCCGACCGGGGGCCAAGCCCCGGCAGGCGGGCCATCATATCAATGAGGGCGTCGATATCGCGGGTGCTGCTCAATCTAAGGCTCCGCTCAGGGGGCAAGCGTTGGGGTTTTGAGTATTTATGCCAAAAAGAAACCGCGTCTCAGAAGGGCAGTTTCATGTCTTTGGGCAGGCCCATGCCCTCGGTGATCTTGCCCATTTCTTCTTGGGCACGGGCCGAGGCCTTGGCTTGGGCATCCTTGATCGCGGCAAGAATCAGATCCTCGACGACCTCTTTGTCATCGGAGTTGAAGATCGACGGGTCGATATCGAGCGCCTTGAGCTCCCCCTTGGCAGAGCAGGTCGCCTTGACCAGACCTGCGCCGGATTCGCCCGTCACCATGATCGTGTGCATTTCCTCTTGCAGCGCGGCCATTTTCTTTTGCATTTCCTGCGCGGCCTTCATCATCTTGGCCATGTCGCCCATTTGGCCCAAACCTTTGAACATGCTGTAATCTCCTGTGGTTTTGGCCCGCAGGGCGGGCCATTGAATGACGTTGCCGCCTTTAAGCATATCTGCGGTCTTAAGGCGACAGGCAAGCGGTGCGGTGTTCAATCCTCTTCGAAAGGGTCCCATTCCTCGTCCACCTCGGGCAGGGCCTCGGTCTCGGCATGGGATGTGATATCTTTCTCGGTTTTCACCCGCGCAATCTTTGCCCGGGGAAAAGCGGCAAAGACTGCTTGCACCAGCGGATGCTGCCGGGCGTCAGACTCTGCCGCATCTTTGGCGGCATTGCGCGCCTCGACAATGGTAGGGGCGGTGGCCGAATTCACCAAGGTGACGGCCCAACGATTGCCGGTCCAGCGTTGTAGCGCGCTGCCCAGACGCTGTGCCAGATCGCCGGGAGCATCGGGCGTGGGGGTGAATTCAATCCGGCCGGGGCGATAGTTGGCAAGGCGGATATGCCCTTCGACCTCGAGCAGGAGCTTGACATCGCGATTGGCGCGGATCAGCTCCAGCACATGCTCAAAGCTGGGGTAGCGGGACAGCACCTCTTCCGGGTCTGTGGCCAGCATAGGCGACACAGCACCTTGCGAGACTGGCCCCGAGGGACCGGAATGGGTGGGCGCATGGGTGTGAGCCTGAGCATGGGTGCTCTGGGGTGGGTTGGCCTGCATGCGGGGGCCGCCGCCGCCGCCCGGGCCATTGGGCGGCGCGTCTTGGAGGCGGCGCACGAGGTCTTCGGGCGTGGGCAGGTCGGCCACATGGGTGAGGCGGATCACCGCCATTTCGGCGGCCATCATCGCGTTGGGTGATTGCGCCACTTCCTCTAGCGCTTTGAGCAGCATTTGCCACATCCGGGTGAGCACGCGCATCGGCAAGGCGGTGGCCATGTCCAGACCTCGGGCGCGTTCATCGGGGCCGATTGTGGGGTCGTTGGCGGCGTCGGGCGTTATTTTAACAACAGAGATCCAATGGGTTATCTCGGCAAGATCGCGCAGCACGGCCAGTGGATCGGCCCCTTCGGCATATTGCGCGCTGAGTTCCGAGAGCGCCCCGGCCGCATCGCCGCGCAGGATCATGTCAAAGAGATCAAGCACCCGGCCACGATCCGCCAGCCCCAACATGGCGCGCACCTGATCCGCCGTGGTTTCCCCTGCACCATGGGAAATCGCCTGATCCAGCAAAGAGGTGGCGTCGCGGGCAGAGCCCTCTGCCGCGCGGGTGATGAGGGCCAGCGCGTCATCGGTGATCTGCGCGCCTTCCCGGTCGGCAATGCGGCGCAGGAGCGCGATCATCACCTCGGGTTCAATGCGGCGCAGGTCAAAGCGTTGGCAGCGCGACAGCACCGTCACCGGAACCTTGCGGATTTCGGTGGTGGCGAAGATGAATTTCACATGCGCGGGCGGCTCTTCCAACGTCTTGAGCAGGGCGTTGAACGCATTGACCGAGAGCATATGCACTTCGTCGATGATGTAGATCTTGTAACGTGCTGAGGCGGCGCGATAATTCACGCTCTCGATGATTTCCCGGATGTCGCCCACGCCGGTCCGGCTGGCGGCGTCCATCTCCATCACATCGACATGGCGCCCTTCCATGATGGCGCGGCAATGTTCGCATTGGCCGCAAGGTTCGGTCGTGGGGCCACCCTGCCCATCGGGACCGATACAGTTCATGCCCTTGGCGATGATGCGCGCCGTTGTGGTTTTTCCGGTGCCGCGAATCCCTGTCATTATAAAGGCTTGCGCGATGCGGTCGGCCTGAAAGGCATTCTTGAGTGTGCGCACCATCGCATCTTGACCGACCAGATCGGCAAAGGTCTCGGGCCGGTATTTGCGGGCGAGAACCTGATAGCCGGGGGTCGGGGTGTCGGACATGGGGTACCTTTTCAGGATTCGGATGCCTTCGTAACGTAAGGCGAGGGGGCGGAGGCGTCCACCTTGCTTTTTGTGGGTAATCTGGCAAAGCTGGACAGACGCGACGGAACGCTTGTCATCAAGGTGTTTACTTTATGGATGATTTCATCATCTACGCGCTCCGGGTTGGCGGGGGCACTCTAGCGCTTGCGCCGCTACCGGGGGCGGGGGGCAACTATGCCGCCGACCTTGCGCATATCCGCGACTGGAAACCAGCGCTTGTGGTGTCCTTGACCATGCCAGCCGAGATGTTGAGCGCGGGGGCCGAAACATTTGGCAATGATGTGCAAGAGGCGGGGAGCCGTTGGGTGGCGTTTCCGATCCCGGATTACGGCGTGCCGGACACAAGCCAGATCGAAGCCTGGACTAAGGCCAGCCAAGATATCGCGCGCGCGCTGGCCGGGGGCGGGCGGGTTCTGGTGCATTGCCGGGGGGGCTGTGGCAGATCGGGGATGGTGGCCCTGCGGTTGATGATCGCGCAGGGCGAAGACCCTGATGCAGCATTGGAGAGGTTGCGCCATATCCGGCCCTGTGCGGTGGAAACGGAGGCGCAGTTGCGCTGGGCGCGGCGCGCAGGCGGCTGAGCGCGCAGTGTACGAACCTTACAAAATCCTGCGAATTTGTGCAGGTCTGGCGCGCTGAGCGGCAGACCCGGGTGCCGCGCTTGACAATTGACCGGGCGCGCGCGACAGACGCGGGCATGATGTCCGCATTCCTTCAGGTGGCCGTGGGGGGCGCGATTGGGTCGTGCCTGCGCTATGGCGTGGTGCTCTTGGCACAGCGCTTGGCTGCGCCGGGTTTCCCGGTTGGCGTGCTTGGTGTTAACGTTATCGGATCCTTCCTGATGGGGCTGGCCGTGGTGATCCTCGCACAGCGGGGTGCCGGGCAGATTAGCCCCTTGGTCATGACGGGCCTTTTGGGTGGCTTCACGACGTTTTCGGCGTTCTCGCTTGAGGCCTTCATGCTCTGGGAGCGGGGGCAGGCGATGGCGGCTTTGGGATATGTCGGCCTGTCGGTGGGATTGTCCATCGGGGCCTTGATTTTGGGCGTCTGGCTGGCGCGGGGGTTTTTCGCATGAGCGGAGTGCAGACACGGATTGTAGGACCGGATGACGGCGATCAGCGGTTGGATCGCTGGGTTCGGCGGCTGTTTCCGCATGTGGGGCAAGTGCAGATCGAAAAGATGTGCCGCAAAGGCGAACTGCGGGTCGATGGCGGGCGGGTAAAACCCGCGACGCGGCTTGAGGTCGGGCAGAGTGTGCGTATTCCGCCGTTGCCTGATACCGATGAGCGCCCGACAGGAGCTTTGGCGCGGATCAGCCCGGCGGATGCCAAGATGATCCAATCCTGCGTGATTTACCGCGATGACCATATCATCGCCCTGAACAAACCGCCGGGCCTGCCGGTGCAGGGCGGCAGCAAGCAATTGCGCCATGTGGACGGGTTGGCGGAGGCGCTGCGCTTTGGGGCCGAGGACAAGCCGCGTCTGGTGCATCGCTTGGACAAGGACACATCGGGCGTCTTGTTGCTGGCGCGCACGCGGGAGGCGGCCAAGGGGCTGACGGCGGCGTTCCGGCATCGCAACACGCGCAAGATTTACTGGGCGGCCGTGGCGGGCGTGCCCACGCCGCGTATGGGCACCATTCGCTTTGGTCTGGTCAAGGCGCCGGGGCATGGGGCCAAGGGCGAGGGCGAGAAGATGCTGTGCTTGCATCCGCGCGACATTGACGCGACGCCGGGGGCAAAGCCTGCGACCACCGACTATGCGGTGATCGAAGCGGCGGGCGCGCGCACGGCTTGGATGGCGCTGATTCCGGTGACGGGGCGGACGCATCAGCTGCGCGCACATATGGCCGAGATCGGGCATCCCATCGTGGGCGATGGCAAATATGGCGGATCAGGGCAAGAGAATCTGGGCGATGGCTGGGGCGCGCAGCTGGGTGGCGATGTAAGCCGCAAGTTGCATCTGCACGCGCGGTCGCTCAAGATCGAGCATCCGGTGTCACGGGCCATTCTGCACATCACAGCCCCATTGCCCGAGCATATGGCGCGGACTTGGGACCTGTTTCAGTGGGTGCCCTCCGAAGCGCCGGAGGACCCGCTAGAGGATATGGCATGAGCCGTCCCTTGCGTCTGGTGATCTTTGATGTCGATGGCACGCTGGTGGACAGCCAAGGTGACATTCTGGCGGCGATGCGGTCGGCGTTTGATCGGGCCGGGGAACCGGCACCTGTGCGCGAGGTGATTTTGGGCATTGTCGGTCTGTCGCTGGATGTGGCGGTGGCGCGACTGGCGCCGCAATTGCCCGGCGATGTCCACGCGCGGATCGTGGCGTGGTATAAAGAGGCCTATATGGGGTTGCGGGCAGAGACGGGCGTGCAAGCCTCTTCGCCGCTTTATCCCCACGCGCTTGAGACGTTGAAGGCGCTGCATGCTGTGCCGGAAACCCTGTTGGGGGTCGCCACGGGCAAATCGGCGCGGGGTCTGGACAAACTCTTGGAGGGCCATGATCTCCGGTCTTACTTCGTGACGCGGCAGGTGGCGGATCATCATCCATCCAAGCCGCATCCCTCGATGCTGCGGGCGGCGCTGGCAGAGACCGGGGTTGCGCCAGAGAATGCGGTTATGGTGGGCGATACGAGTTTCGACATGGACATGGCGCAGGCGGCGGGGATTGCGGGCATCGGTGTTTCTTGGGGGTATCACCGGCCCGAAGCGTTGGGGGCCGCCCGCGAAATCGTGCAGGATTTCCGCGCGCTCCCCGAGGCTTTGGCGCGGATTTGGGGGTAGACGATGAGCGAATGGAAAGCCAAGCGGTTCTGGACGGAGGCGGGCGTTGTCGAAGAGGGCGACGGGTTCGGCGTGCGGCTAGACGGGCGCTCGGTGCGCACCCCGGCCAAGGCGGTGCTGAGCGTGCCGACGCGGGCCTTGGCCGAGGCGATCGCCGCGGAGTGGGATGCGCAAGAGGGCAAGATCGACCCCGGCACCATGCCTTTTACCAGGTCGGCCAATGCGGCCATCGACAAGGTGGCACATCAGAAATCCGAAGTGGCCGAGATGCTGGCCGCCTATGGCGACAGTGATCTGATCTGTTATCGGGCAGTGAGCCCCAGCGAATTGGTCGAAAAACAGGCAGCGGCATGGAATCCGCTGCTCGATTGGACCGAATCGGTCCTGTCCGCCAAGCTGCTTGCGGTTGAGGGCGTGGTGCATGTGCCGCAGGATGTGCAGGCAATGGCACGGCTGCGGGCACATGTGGATGCGCTGGACATTTGGGCTTTGACGGCCTTTCACGACCTTGTGAGCCTGAGTGGGTCGCTTGTGATAGGATTTGCGGCATTGGATGGGTTTTACCCCGTTAAAACGCTCTGGGACCTGTCTCGGGTCGATGAAACCTGGCAGGCAGAGCAATGGGGTAGCGATGAAGAGGCGGAAGAGATGGCCGCAAGGAAACAATCTGACTTTATCCATGCCAAGCGGTTTTATGATCTTTCGCGTAAGGATCAGTCAGTCTGACCGCCAAGCGACTGACGCAACGGCAGGGGCCGGTTTCGCCGGGTTTTGCCATATGGTTTCGTGAACAAAGACTTGACGTTTCATGATGAATCCACACAAACTTGGCGTCACTGAGAGGGGTGAAAGCCCTGCCAACAGTGTCACAATGGGCCGATTGGCCCGACAAACCGCTCTTGAAGGGCGGATAATCAGGAAGAGGTAAACATGAAAAAAACCGTATTTTTGGGCGCGCTGACGGTGGCCGGCCTTGCGGCTGGCGCTTCTGCGGCTGCCACGTTGGATGACGTGAAGGCCCGCGGTAAGCTGAACTGTGGTGTGACCACCGGCCTCGTGGGCTTTGCCGCCCCCGATGCAAACGGTGTTTGGGAAGGTTTTGACGTGGCGATCTGCCGCGCTGTTGCCGCCGCTGTGCTGGGCGATGGAAATGCCGTTGAATTCGTGCCGACCACCGGCAAGACCCGCTTTACAGCGCTTGCCTCGGGTGAGATCGACTTGCTGGCGCGCAACACCACTTGGACCTTCTCGCGCGATACCGACCTCAAGTTCGATTTCGTCGGCGTGAACTACTATGACGGTCAGGGTTTCCTTGTGCCCAAGTCGCTGGGCGTCAGCTCTGCCAAAGAGCTGGACGGCGCAACGGTCTGCATCCAGACTGGCACCACCACCGAGCTGAACCTTGCGGATTTCTTCCGCGCCAACAACATCAGCTACGAGCCGGTGCCGATTGAGACCAATGCCGAAGGTCAGCAGCAGTATCTGGCTGGTGCCTGCGATACCTACACGACCGACGCGTCGGGTCTGGCATCCACGCGCGCTGCGTTCGAGAATCCCGGCGATCACGTGATCCTTCCGGAAATCATCTCGAAAGAGCCGCTCGGCCCGCTCGTGCGCCATGGCGACAACGACTGGGGTGATATCGTGCGCTGGACGTTCTACGCGCTCGTGGCTGCCGAAGAAATGGGCATCACTTCGGCGAATATCGGCGAGCTGTCTGCCGCAGCCGGTGCAAACCCGGAGATCAACCGTATCCTCGGCACCGAAGGTGAGCTGGGCGCGATGATCGGTCTCGACAATGACTGGGCCAAGCGCGCGATTTCCGTCGGTGGTAACTATGGCGAAATCTTCGAGAAGAACATCGGCGAAAAGACCCCGATCGGTCTGGCCCGTGGTCTGAATGCGCAGTGGACGCAGGGCGGCATCATGTACGCCCCGCCGTTCCGGTAAGCGATCCTGACGAAGGGCGCGGGAAATTCCCGCGCCCTTTTCACCAGTAGACTACTTAAAAATCGGCCCACGGCAGCGATGCCGATAAAAATCCGGGTCGAAACACAGGGAAACCCAAGATGACAACGATGACCGACCCTCCCAAGGCGTCGTTTCAGCTTTCTATGCTGATTTACGATACACGGTATCGCTCTTACACTTTCCAATTCATCGCTCTGGTTCTGTTGATGTTGTTGCTTGGCTATCTCGGGGCCAATCTTGTCAACAACCTTGCGGCGCAGGGGCAGAATATCTCGTTTGGGTTTCTGAGTAATCCAGCGAATTACGACATCAATCAGCGGCCCATCGAATACGACAGTCAGTCTAGCCATTTGCGCGCCTCTCTGGTGGGCGTGATCAACACTTTGATCGTGGCTTTCCTTGGCTGTGCGACGGCGACGATTTTCGGGGTCACGGCCGGTGTGCTGCGGCTCTCGCCCAACTGGCTGGTGCGCAAGTTGATGGCCTTTTACGTCGAGATCTTTCGCAACATCCCGGTGCTGATCTGGATCCTCATCATCTTTACCGTGATGACGGCGGTTTTGCCTTCGCCCAACCAGTTTAGGGGCGACAACGCAGATGCATCTATGCTGTTCGACGCCTTTGCCTTTACCAACCGGGGGATCTACACGCCGGCGCCGGTCTGGGGACCGGGATCGTTGGTGGTGGTTCTGACGTTCCTTGCGTCGATCTTTGGCGTCTTTGCCTATCGTCGCTATGCAACCAAATTGCTGTATGACACCGGGCGGCTGTTGCCGATGGGCTGGCCGTCTTTGGTTATCCTTTTTGTGCCGACGATCCTGATCTACTTTGTTCTGGGTCAGCCGATCAGCCTGAATTATCCTGCGCTCAAGGGCTTCAACTTTGACGGCGGGCTACATATTCGCGGCTCTCTGATTGCGCTGTGGTTCGCGCTGGCGATCTATACCGGCGCTTTCATCGCCGAAAACGTGCGCGCGGGTATTCAGGCGGTAAGCAAGGGCCAGACCGAAGCGGCGGCGTCCTTGGGCCTGCGGCCCAACCGGATCATGAACCTTGTGATCCTGCCGCAAGCCTTGCGGGTGATCATTCCGCCACTGATTTCGCAATATCTGAACCTGACCAAGAACTCGTCGCTCGCCATTGCCGTGGGGTATATGGATGTGACGGGCACCTTGGGGGGGATCACGCTTAATCAGACGGGGCGCGCGATTGAATGCGTGCTGATGCTGATGTTGTTCTATCTCACGATCAGCCTCGCGATTTCGGCGATCATGAACGTCTACAACAACTCGATCAAGTTGAAGGAGCGTTGAGCATGGGCCGTGATCAATTCGCCTTTGTGCGCAAGCACATGCTGCCCGAAGCGCCGCCCCCTGCGACGCAAACGGGGGCCATCAAATGGCTGCGTGAGAACCTGTTTTCCTCGCCGGGCAATGCACTTCTGACGGTTGTGTCGGCCTATGTGGTGTTTCAGATTGTGATCTCGGCGACACCGTGGTTTCTCAACGGTGTCTGGGACAGCCCGAGCCTGTCAGCTTGTCGTGAGATTCTGGATGGCAAGACCGGGGCCTGTTTCGCGGTGCTGAGTGAGCGTTGGAACCAGCTCTTGTTCGGGTTCAAATACCCATCCGAGCTATACTGGCGTCCGGGCCTGGCCTTTGTGCTGCTGTTCATAGCCGCCGCACCCGTGCTGTTTGGCAAGGTCTTCCCGCGCAAGATGCTGATCTTTACAGGGCTTTACCCATTCATCGCCTATTGGCTGATTTGGGGCGGGTCCTTGATGGTGCCAGTCTTTGCCTTGATTGGCGTGCTGGTGGGCGCGGTTGTCTATAGCCGTGTCGTGACTGTCAACGCTGGTGTTGCGGTCATAGCGGCGTTTGTGGCGGCGCTCATATTCTGGATACTGTCAGGTTATGTAACCGGACCGATGGAGAATGTGCTGGCCATCGAGGCCGTGGCCTCGCGCGATATGGGCGGGTTCATGATCAACCTGATGCTGGGCGTGGTCTGTGTGTCGCTCTCTTTGCCGTTGGGCATTCTGCTGGCGCTCGGGCGGCAATCGAGCATGCCGATCATCAAGTGGATTTGCGTTGTCTTTATCGAGTTCATTCGCGGTGTGCCGCTGATCACGCTCTTGTTCGTGGCCAATGTGGTGCTGGCGTATTTCCTGCCGCCGGGGACGAATTTCGACCTGATCCTGCGGGTGATCATCATGATCACGATGTTCTCTTCGGCCTATATTGCCGAAGTGATCCGGGGGGGCCTCGCGGCGTTGCCGCGCGGGCAATACGAGGCGGCGGACAGTCTGGGTCTGGACTATGCGCAGGCGATGCAACTTATCATCCTGCCCCAAGCGCTCAAGATCTCGATCCCCGGTATCGTCAACGTGGCGGTGGGCCTCTTCAAGGATACGACGCTGGTTTCGGTCATTTCGATGTTTGACATCGTGGGCATGATCCGGGGTCCGATTCTGGCCTCTGCGGAATGGAACGGGGTCTATTGGGAGCTGTTTGGCTTTGCCTGCGTCCTGTTCTTCATCACCTGCTACGGTATCTCGCAATATTCCCAGTGGCTGGAGCGTCAGCTTCGCACGGATCATCGGTAAGGAGGGTCATCATCATGGCCGCTGAAACACAAATGAATGTCTCGGATCAGGTTGCCGTCGAGATAACCAAGATGAACAAGTGGTATGGCGCATTTCATGTGCTGCGCGACATTGATCTGACCGTCTATCAGGGCGAGCGGATCGTCATCGCGGGGCCGTCGGGATCGGGCAAGTCCACGCTCATCCGCTGTATCAACGCGCTGGAAGAGCACCAGAAGGGCAAGATCACGGTTGATGGCACGCTCTTGTCGAATGACCTCAAGAATATCGACAAGATCCGGTCCGAGGTTGGCATGGTGTTCCAACATTTCAACCTGTTCCCGCATCTGACAATTCTGGAGAATTGCACGCTGGCCCCGATTTGGGTGCGCAAGACGCCCAAGCGCGAGGCCGAGGAAGTGGCGATGCATTTCCTGGAAAAGGTCAAAATCCCCGAGCAGGCCAATAAATATCCCGGCCAGCTGTCGGGGGGGCAGCAGCAGCGTGTGGCGATTGCGCGCAGTTTGTGCATGCGGCCCCGCATCATGCTGTTTGACGAGCCGACTTCGGCGCTTGATCCCGAGATGATTTCGGAAGTTCTGGATACGATGATCCAACTGGCCGAAGAGGGGATGACCATGCTCTGCGTGACCCATGAGATGGGATTCGCGCGGAAGGTGGCGAACCGGGTCATCTTTATGGATCAGGGACAGATCGTGGAGCAGAACGAACCGGAAGAGTTCTTTAACAATCCGCAGTCGGACCGGACCAAACTGTTCCTGAGCCAGATTCTGGGGCATTAAAGCAAGGGTGGGGGCGCTGCCCCCGTCCCGGAGCAAGTCCGGGACTCCCCCGAGGTATTTTGGGCCAGATGAAAGGGGCGGCAGTTTTGCGGCCCCTTTTGCGTTTAGACCCAAGCGGCGCGGCGCGCGCGCAGGTGTTGGATCGAGGCGCGCAGGTCATCTGCGATGGGGCCGGGGCGCGGGGCGTCGCGCAGCGTGTCGATGAGGGGCTCGTCGGGGAACGCGGGGCGGCGGGACCATGAGAGGGCCGCCAGAATGGCGCGGGCGGGTTCGGGCAGGCGGTCGGGGATTTCAGTATTGTTGAGGGTGGCCCAGACCCCGGACCAGAGGCGGCCCACGGTCCAAGGGTTATAGCCACCGCCGCCCAACACCAGCAGGCGCGGGGCGAGGGGGCGCAAGAGCGCCACCGCCTCCCAATGGGCGTTGTTGGAGAGCGCAAGGCGCGAGAGAGGGTCTTCGGTCACGGCATCGGCGCCGCATTGCAGGACCAGCGCGTGCGGGGTGAAGGCTTGCACCGCTGGAAGAATGACCTCGTGCAGGGCCATGGCAAAGCCGCTGTCATTCGTGGCGCGGGGCAGCGGCAGGTTAAGCGCATGGCCCCCGGCGCGGTCATCAACTGTGCCGGTGAAGGGCCAGCGCCCGGCCTCGTGGGTGGAGATCATCAGCACGCGGGGGTCGCCGTGGAAGGCGGCGGCCACCCCGTCGCAGTGATGCGCGTCGATATCGACATAGGCGATGCGGCTGAGACCTTGGGCGAGAAACGCCTTGATCGCCAGCACCGGGTCGTTGAGGTAGCAAAACCCGCCTGCGTGATCGGCCATGCCATGATGGGTGCCGCCGCCGGGATTATAGGCCACGCCGCCATGTGCGAGCAGTTCGGTGGCCAGAAGCGAGCCACCGGCGGCGGTGGCGGGGCGGCGGAACATCTCTGGGAAAACTGGATTGGACAGCGTGCCGATCTGGTGGCGGGCGCGGATTTCGGGCGAGACTTGGCCCAATGTTTCAGCCGCTTGCAGGGCGGCGATATAGGCCGGGCTGTGCCACGCCGTCAGCGCCTGTGGTTTGGCGCGCGGGCTGATGCGGTATTGCGAGGGTGGCAGCCAGCCCAGAGCACGGCAGAGGTCGATCACGGTGGGCACGCGCGGTATGGAAAGGGGGTGGCGTGCCCCGTAGGAGGAGCCGCGATAGATCTCTGATCCGATAAAGAGGGGCGTTTGCATAGGCCGGTTATGGCAGGTCGCGCGGCGTGAGAAACTGCAACACGGTGCCGCTGCCAGGCTGGAGCGCGGCCCAGTCGGCGATATCGAACCGGGCGATGAGTGTGGCCCCAGTGGGATAATCGTCGAACCGCTCGTGATCCGGGGGGGCGGCGACCAACAGGGCCGCGAATTCTGCGATGCCGGGGTTATGGCCCAGCATGAGGACAAGGCTGCCGGTGGCGCGACGCAGGACTGTCAGCATCTCATCGGCCTCGGCCAAATAGAGCGCGTCGTGCAGGTCCGGTGCGGTATCAAGCTTGAGCCGGGTGCAGGTTTCCTGGGTGCGCACAGCAGAGGAGCAGAGGATTTGATCGGGGGCGAGGTCTTGGCTGCGAAGCCAATGGCCGAGGGCGGTTGCTGCGCGGCACCCGCGCGCGTTAAGGGGGCGGGCACTATCGGGCAGACGTGGATCACCCCAATCGGATTTGGCGTGGCGCATGAGGATAAGCGTCTTCATCCGAAATATCCCATATGAAAGGCGGATTGTTCTTCGCGTCGACCATAGAATTGGCTGAGCGGGCAGGCGCGCCGCACGGCACAGCCGCGCGCGCGGCAGTCGTTGCCGGGGCGGTCGAGATCGGCTTTGCAAGCGGGGACGTTATAGGCCTCGGGGATCAATGCCTCAACCGGGCAGGCGCTGCGACAGGGTTGATCGGCGCAGCGGTCGCAGGGGCGCGGGCCGGTGGGCGGAAGCGCGAAGCGATCCGCAAAGGCCAATGCGCCGCGATAAGAGATCATGAGCCCCGCCGCGTCATGCACCAAGAGGCCGACGGGCGAGGGCCAAGCACGGCCACTGCGGCGCGCCCAATCGGTGAAGGGCAGCCACGGCGGGCCGGAGAACGGAAAAAGCGGGGTGGCCCCAAGGGCATCGGCCATGGCGGTGATGACGCGGATAGACCAGCGGTTCATCGGGTCGCGCGCGCCGTCGAGATATTCCGGAGTAGCGGTGAAATGCGGCCAGAAGCCCGGCTCTGCCGGGCTGAGGAGCACCAGGGTTTGATGGCCGGGCACGTCGCCGGATGCCAGATGCAGCGCGCCGGACAGGGTTAGGTGATGCGCAGCGGCGAGGTCATAGAGCGCCGGGGGCAGGGGGGACACGCGCCGCGCTCAGGACTGGCCCGGATAGCTTGAGCGTGGCACGCGGGGTGTATTTGTGCCACGGATCAGCGACCCCGCGCCATGTTCGGTGAAAAGCTCGAGCAGCGTCGCGTTCGGCGCGCGACCGTCGAGGATGACCACCGCGCGCACGCCGCCGTCGATGGCGGCAAGGGCGGTTTCGGTCTTGGGTATCATGCCGCCCGCGATGATGCCGTCGCGCGTCATCTGTCGGATCTGCTCGGCGCTGAGTTCGGTCACGACCTGTCCTGAGGCATCACGCACGCCGTCGATATCTGTCAGCAGGAGCAGGCGGTCGGCCTTGAGGGCGGCGGCCACGGCGCCGGCGGCGGTATCACCGTTGATATTATAGGTCTCGCCCGCCTCGCCTGCGCCCAAGGGGGCGATAACGGGGATCATGCCGGCGGCAAAAAGCGTGTGCAGGATGGTGGGATCAATCTCGGAGGGGTCGCCCACAAGGCCCAGATCGGGATGCGAGGGCGTGCAGGTGATGAGCCTTGCATCCTTGCCCGAGAGGCCGACGGCGCGCCCGCCTTGACCGTTGATCGCGGCCACGATGCGTTTGTTGACCTGACCGGAGAGCACCATTTCCACCACGTCCATGGTGGCGGCATCGGTCACGCGCTTGCCATTTACGAAGTCGGATTTGATCGCCAGCTTTTCCAGCATCTGATTGATCATCGGGCCGCCGCCATGGACGATGACCGGATTGACGCCGACCTGTCGCATCAGCACCACGTCGCGGGCGAACGTGTCCATCGCCTCATCGCTGCCCATGGCGTGGCCACCAAGTTTGATCACCACGATGGCGCCGGTGTAGCGTTGCAGATAGGGCAGGGCCTCGGAGAGGGTGCGGGCGGTGGCGATCCAGTCGCGATTCATGTCTCTGGCCTTCATGCTGGTCTCCGACGCGGGGTTGCGTCTCTCATTACAATCTGCGCGGGGTGGTGCCAAGGGCCGTTGCGGGTGAGCCGCAAAGCGCTAGGGTTGGGCCCAAGGAAATCCGCGACCGAAAGAGGTGTAGCATGTCCGAGACCAAGACGCTTTTGTTGACGGGGGCGAGCCGGGGAATTGGGCATGCCACGGTGCGGCGGTTCAATGCGGCGGGCTGGCGGGTGATCACCTGTTCGCGCCAGCCGTTTCCGGCGGAATGCCCTTGGGGCGGGGGTGCGGATAACCATATTCAGATGGATTTGTCGGACCCGAATGATGTGATTGCCAAGGTCGAGGTGCTGCGCGAGCGGCTGGGTGGACGGCTGGATGCCTTGGTCAATAATGCGGGGATTTCGCCGAAAGGGCCGGAGGGTGAACGCTTGGATACGTTCAGCACGGATCTGCGGACCTGGGGGCAGGTGTTTCACGTCAATTTCTTTGCATCGGTCGTGCTGGCGCGCAGTTTGCGGGATGAATTGGCGGCGGCGCGCGGCGCGGTGGTCAATGTCACCTCGATTGCTGGAAGCCGGGTGCATCCCTTTGCGGGCGCGGCCTATGCCACATCCAAGGCGGCGCTGGTGGCGCTGACGCGCGAGATGGCGCATGATTTCGGACCGCTTGGGGTGCGCGTGAATTCGATTGCGCCGGGCGAGATACGCACCGCTATTCTGTCGCCCGGAACGGATAAGCTGGTCGAAAGCATCCCGATGCGGCGGCTGGGTGAGCCTGACGAGGTGGCCAACACGATCTTTTTCCTGTGTTCCGACGGGTCGTCCTATATTTCCGGCACCGAGATCGAGATCAACGGCGCGCAGCACGTCTAACGGGTACGGGGCGGCCATTTAGCCGCCCCGCTTTTGCCATCCGTTAGGGGTGGATTATTCCGGCAGGATCACGGTGTCGATCACGTGGATCACGCCGTTGCTGGCCTCGATATCGGCCTGCACGACCTTGGCCCCGGCGACGGTGACACCGTCCGTGGTGCCGATGGTGACATCCGTGCCTTGCACGGTGGTGGCGGTCATCCCGTCCGAGAGATCGCCAGACATCACTTTGCCCGGCACCACGTGATAGGTGAGGATCGCGGTCAGTTGATCCTTGTTCTCGGGCTTGAGCAGGTCTTCGACCGTGCCTGCAGGCAGGGCGGCAAAAGCGTCATTGGTTGGGGCAAAGACGGTGAAGGGGCCTTCACCTTTGAGCGTATCAACAAGGCCTGCGGCCTGAACGGCGGCGACAAGGGTCGAGAAGCTCTCGTTGCCGGCGGCGATGTCGACGATGTCTTTGCCTTTGGTCTCGGCAAAGGCAGGACCGGCCATCAGCACGGCGGCGGTCAGAGCGAGATAGGTTCTGCGAAACATGGTGTGCGTCTCCGTTTAAGTGTCGGTTTCCATGACCCCGTTGTCGGGATCATGCGAGGCTTACGGGGCGCTGCGCGTTTTGGTTCATAGGGGTTTTCCGCCGACGCGGTTTGACCTTTTTGGCGCGTCCGCTAAGCCGGAGCGTGCTGAAATTTCCAGTCACGTTTTTGTGAATTGGCGGCAATTATCCCGCCTGGCGTGGGTGTTTCAGCCGGGTTTCCCGTGGCAATGGCGGGGGGCAGGCAAATGGCCTGATACTGGCCCTGACAGGATGAAACATTGGGCAAACCCGCCCTTTGTCAGCTTGTTTGACACGCTGGAATGGCGCAGGTTGCGCGCGAGGCGCGTCGGCTGGGCGCGGGCGGGGTATTGGAGTTTTGAGATGGGTATTCTGACGCAGTTCCTAGAGTTTCTGGCGTTGCTGTTTGTTTTTGCCATTGGGGCGGTCGTGTTGGCGATAGGGGTCTTCTACGTGCTGGATCGCACGCAGCCCGGCGACGCGATCCGGCGCAACTATCCAGTCATTGGCCGGTTCCGAGGATTGTTCACCAAACTGGGCGAGTTTTTCCGGCAGTATTTCTTTGCCATGGACCGCGAAGAGATGCCGTTCAACCGTGCGCAGCGCGATTGGGTGAGCCATGCGACCAAGGGGGCGGGCAACACGATTGCCTTTGGCTCGACCCGGAATTTGGGGGTGCCGGGCACGCCTATCTTTGTGCCTGCGGTGTTTCCGCCGCTGGACGATCAATTCGCCATCACCGCGCCGATGCAGATCGGGCCGACGGCGGCGATACCTTACATGGCCAAGTCAATTTTCAACATTTCGGGCATGAGCTATGGCGCGATTTCGCGCCCGGCGGTTGAGGCGCTGAGCCGGGGGGCGGCCAAGGCGGGTATCTGGCTGAACACCGGCGAGGGCGGGCTCAGCCCGTTTCATTTGGTGGGCAATTGCGATCTGGTCTATCAGATTGGCACGGCGAAATATGGCGTGCGCGACGCCTTGGGCAATCTGAGCGATGCGCGGCTGCGCGAGGTGTCGGACAATCCTTGCATCAAGATGTTTGAGTTGAAGCTGGCGCAGGGGGCCAAGCCCGGCAAGGGCGGCATCCTGCCCGGCGAAAAGGTCAACAAAGAGATTGCCGCCATTCGCGGCATCGAACTGGGCAAGGACAGCATTTCGCCCAACCGTCACGCTGATATCAATGACTATGGCGAGTTGCTGGATGTGATCGGCCATATCCGGCAGGTCACGGGGCGCCCTGTCGGTTTCAAGACAGTGATCGGCTCGTCCGAGGCCTGGGAGCCGCTGTTTGAAATGATCATCGCGCGTGGGCCGGATTGCGCGCCGGATTTCATTGCCATTGACGGTGGAGAGGGCGGCACCGGGGCCGCGCCCATGCCCTTGATGGATCTGGTGGGCATGCCCATTCGCGATGCCTTGCCGCGGATGGTCGATCTGCGGGATCGCTATGGTCTCAAGGATCGTATCCGGATGATTGCGGCGGGCAAGCTGATCAATCCCGGCGATGTGGCTTGGGCGATTTGCGCAGGCGCGGATTTTGTCGCCTCGGCGCGTGGCTTTATGTTCAGCCTTGGCTGCATTCAGGCGCTCAAGTGCAATCGCAATACCTGTCCGACCGGCATTACCACCCATGACCCCCATTTGCAGCGCGGTCTGGTGGTCGAGGACAAATACCTGAAGGTCGCCAATTATGCCAAATCGGTGATCAAGGAGGTTGAGACCATCGCCCATTCGGTCGGTGTGGCCGAACCGCGCCTGATGCGGCGGCGGCATGTACGGCTGGTGCAGGCGGATGGCACGTCGATCGCGTTCAACAAGATCCGGCCAAGTTACAATCCGGACGCGGTATTGTGACCGGATGTTGAAACCCTTCGGTGGCGGGAACCGTGTCTGTCTCTATATACTTGGGGAACCCATAGGAGAACTGACATGGCCCATCGCTGGACAAACACGCTGAGTGACACGGATGTGACGCCCGAGGCGGCGTTTCTCAATCGCCGCCAGATGATCGCCGGGGTGGCGGCAGGGGTGGGTCTGAGCCTGACGGCCCGGAGCGCGCAGGCCGAGACAGAAGCCGAGGCTTTGACGCCCAATAGCTGGGACGACATCACCACCTATAACAACTATTATGAGTTCGGCACCGACAAGGGCGATCCGGCACGCAATGCCCGGACGCTGACCGTCAGCCCTTGGAGCGTGACCATTGACGGGCTGGTGGACCGCCCGGGTGATTATGCCTTTGACGAGATCATGGCCAAGATGACCATTGAAGAGCGGCTTTACCGGTTCCGCTGTGTCGAGGCCTGGTCGATGGTGGTTCCCTGGAATGGGTTTGAACTGGCGGATCTCTTGGATCTGGCTGGGGTGCAGAGCGAGGCCAAATACGTCGCCTTCGAGACGGTGTTGCGCCCCGATGAAATGCCGGGTGTCCGCTATCCGGTGCTGGATTGGCCCTATGTCGAGGGGCTGCGGCTGGACGAGGCGCTGCATCCGCTGACGATCATGGCGACGGGGATCTATGGCCGCGACATTCCCAATCAGAACGGCGCGCCGCTGCGCCTTGTGGTGCCATGGAAATATGGGTTCAAGTCGATCAAATCGGTGGTGCGCATTACCCTGACCGACAAAGAGCCGCCGACAAGCTGGAACAAGGCCAATGCGCGCGAATACGGGTTCTATAGTAATGTGAACCCCGAGGTGGATCACCCGCGCTGGTCGCAGGCCACGGAACGGCAGATCGGCGGCGGGCTGTTTTCGCCGCGCGTGCCCACGCTCATGTTCAACGGCTATGCCGATGAGGTGGCGGGGCTCTATGCCGGGATGGATCTGAAAAAGAACTTTTGATGCTACGGGACCAGATCAACGGTGTGGCCCGGCGGGTGCCGGTCTGGGCGGTGTGGCTGATCGGCCTGATGCCGGGGGTATGGACGTTTTATCTGGGGCTCACCGGCGGGCTGGGGGCGGAGCCGATCAAGGCGTTGGAGCGCGAGCTGGGCGAGGTCGCGTTGCAGCTCTTGATCTTGGGGCTGTGTATCACGCCGTTGCGTAGACATGTCGGAGTGAACCTGATCCGGTTTCGTCGCGCGGTGGGATTGCTGACCTTTTCTTATGTCGCGTGGCATCTTCTGGTCTGGCTGGTGCTTGATGTGCAGATCCTGGCGCAGATCTGGGCGGATATTGTCAAACGGCCCTATGTGACAATTGGATTTGCCGCGTTCCTGCTGATGATCCCGCTCGCGCTGACGTCGAATGACTGGTCGGTGCGGCGGTTGGGGCCGAAATGGCGGGCCCTGCATCGGCTGACCTATGGGGTGGCGGTGCTGGGGGCGGTGCATTTCCTCTGGCTTAGCAAGGGCTTTCAAATCGAACCCTTGGTGTATCTGGCCGTGATTCTGGGGCTGTTGGCGCTGAGATGGCGCCCCATTGGACAGAGTCGCCGGGTTTGAGTCGGGCCGGACGCGCTGGTTTTACCCTCTCTTGGGGGTAACTCTGTGGATAACCCAAGATGTAGGAGAGGGGCGTATTAGGGGCGGGCAATATTGTTGCGCGCGGGGCGGTAAATCTTGGCATAATTTCCCCTAACCCTTTAATATTCCGTAAAAATACGGGTTTTTGAAAAAAAGATGACAAAAGCCAAAAAAAGGGGTTGCGGGTCTGAGCCTCTAACCGTAAATACCCCTTCACCGGCGCTGCTGAGGCGGTTGCTGGGACGCGGAACGGACTGGGGCGGATGCCTTGGGAAGGGAAGCGGCTAGAAATTCTGAGGTAGGATTGGCGGGTTGCGCTAGGTAGTTTGGCGCTCTCGGTTGATTTTGTCTCGACGCTCTTTGAAAATTTAGTAACTGAAGAGATATGTGGGCGGTTTGGTTCATTTCGATGGATCAACGTCTGTATATCAACGC